>CANFCK010000019.1 GCA_947445035.1 Deltaproteobacteria bacterium | reverse complement strand
CTGGTGAGGCCGTCGATCCGCGCGAGCGCGAGGCCGTGGATCGTCGAGGCCAGATAGGCAGCGCGGTCGGGATCGCGACGCGCGCCCAGGGCGGTTTCCAGGGCCCGACGCGGGGAGGAGACCGTGAGCATGCCGTGGAGTCCCCGCAGCGCTGAACCCGGTGCCGAGCGCCGACTCGGCCACGGCGGCACGCATGCCCGCCAGGTTTCCGAACAGGCGAACGAGCGAGGTGGCCGTGACGCCGAGGTCACGGGCGAGGCCGCGGAGGCTGAGCGCGCAGGGCCCGTGGATGGCGACGATCTGGCGCCCGCGGGCAAGGGCGGAGGGCCCCAGGCTCCCGTGGTGGTAGCGGCGCTTGCGGGTCCAGCCGTCGGCGAGGGTGGGCCGGGGATGGGGGGGTGTCCATGGGCCCTATGTTAGCATCGCTACCATAGACCCCAAGCGGCCAAGGGTGCCCCGGCCGCCATTCCCGGACGTTGACGCATCCCCGACCCAACGGCCGAGGCGGCGCTCCGATACGCGGCTCCCCGGCGGCCGGCCTACCGCGGGTCCGTCACCCGCACCGCGTGGAGCGTTTCTTCCGGCTCGATTAAGGCCGCTCCCGTGAGCGCGGCGGCTCGGGGCTCGGACTCGCCATCGTCGACGCCATCGTCCGTCAGCACGGCGGGAGCTCGCAGATCGAGTCTCGACTCGGCTTCGGCGCCACCGTCCGCGTGCTTCTCCTACTGGGGGAGGTGTGAATGTCCGGCGACGCCGACCTGCAGCCTCCACGCCTGCGCGAGCGAGGGGGGCGACGACGGCGTCGCGTGGTGCATTGGCGCCGAGGGAATGGGCCTCGATGACGCGTGGACCTCCGCGCTTCAAGAGGGGTGCAATCCCAAAACCATGTCGTGCGACCCTGCCGACTATCTCGGCGAGCCCGCCGCCCTTTGTGTCGCTCAGGTCCCCGGGCTTGGCGTCGGGAGCGGCTCGTGTTTTGGCAACTTCCGGGTGAACGGGGAGCCCGGCAAGGCGTGGTGGACGATGATGAACGAGGACCTCCCCGACTGCGCCAGCGGGTACTGCCAGGTGGTTGACGCGGCGACCGGCGCGACGGAGACCGACTCCGACTCCACGTGCGCGTGGGCCGACTGATCGGGGTTAGCCGCCGCCGGTGCCTCCCCCCTCCCTCCGTCACGTCGCTGCCGTCCTGGTCGTCGCCATCCTCGCGGTCAGCACCGCCGGCACGCTCGTCCGTTTGGCACCGGACGTTCACCCGCTGACGCTCGCGTTCTGGCGGGTGCTGCTGGTGGGGCTCCTGCTGCTGCCGGGAGCGAGGCCCGTCACCCGCCGCGAGGGGCTGCTGACCGCGCTCGGAGGGCTCTTCCTGGCGCTGCACTTCTGGACGTGGTTTCTGTCCCTGCGCGAAACGACCGTGCTCCGGAGCACGCTCCTGGTGTGCCTGACCCCGGTCTGGGCGGCACTTTTGGAGTGGGGCTGGTTGGGGAACCGCCCCTCGTTGCGCTTTGCGGTCGGCATCGCCGTGGCAGTTGGTGGGGTGGGGTTCATGGTCTCGGGTGGGGCACCCGTTGACGGGACGGCCGCCGTCACCGGGGATGCGCTGGCGGTGCTCGGTGGGATGCTCGGCGCCGCCTACTTCACCATCGGTCGTTCGGTCCGCGCGACCGTGCCGATCAGCCGCTACGGACCGCTTTCCTGCCTCGCGACGGCGGGGTGGTTGGGTATGCTGGCGGTCGCGACGGGCGCGCCGCTATCCGGGTTTCCGGATGTGTCGTGGTGGGCGATCGTCGGGCTGGCACTCGGACCCCAACTCCTGGGCCACCTCGGCTTCAACTACGCCGTCGGCAGGCTGCCCGCGGCGATCGTCAGCGCAATCGTGCTCTTGGAGCCAGTGGGCGCCACCGGGGTCGCGGCGGTCGTGCTCGGCGAGTGGCCCCAACCGCGCGATGCCGTCGGCGCCGCGTTGACGTTGGCGGGGGTGGCCATCGCGGCGTGGCCTCGGCGGCCGGCGTAACTCCGGGCTTGCGCGCCGGGAATCGGTGACGTACTCTGTGCGCCTCTGAGCCGAGTGATGCTCCCCGCCCTCGCGACCCTGCTCCTCGTCGTGACGGCCACATGGGCCAGCGCCGCGCCCCCGAACATCGTGTTCATCCTCACCGACGACCTCGCCGTCTCCGACATGGAGCAGCTCCCCGAGCTGCGCGCGCGGTTCACCGCCCAGGGCACGAGCTTCGATCGCGCGTTCGTGAGCTTGTCGATGTGTTGTCCGTCGCGGGCGACGACGCTCCGGGGGCAGTACGCGCACAACACCGGCATCCTCCGCAACGGCGCTCCGGACGGCGGCTACGGCGTCTTTCGCGACCGGGGTCTGGAGTCGTCTACCGTCGCGACTTGGCTCCACGACGCGGGGTACCGCACCGGGCTGTTCGGGAAGTACCTCAACGGCTACCCCAACAAGCGCGACCCGCTGGCCATTCCGCCCGGCTGGGACGACTGGGTGGTGCCGAGTCGGGGTGAGGCGACCTCGTCCTACAACTACCAGCTCAACGACAACGGCACGCTCGTCCATCACGGCGACGACCCCGAAGATCACATCACCGACGTGCTCGCGGCACAGGCGGTCCAGTTCATCGAGGCGAGCCACGAGGCACGCCGCCCGTTCTTCGCCTACGTCGCGACCTACGCACCGCACGCGCCGGCGGTCCCCGTTCCGCGCCACGCCGATGCTTTCGCTGGCGCAACCGCGCCCCGAGGCGGCGCCGTCAACGAAGCCGACGTGTCCGACAAGCCGGCGTGGCTCCAGGCGCTGGACCTGCTGGACGGCCCCGCCACGCGGAAGTTGGATGGGACCGCGCGCCGCCGCCTCGCGTCGATGCTGGGGGTGCAGGATCTGGTCGAGCGGGTTCTCGACACCCTCACCAAAACCGGAGAGCTCGACCGGACCTACCTCGTTTTCACCTCCGACAACGGCTACCACCTGGGTCAGCACCGGATGCCCGAGGGAAAAGACACCTACTTCGAGGAGGATATCCGCGTCCCCCTCTACGTTCGTGGTCCTGGCGTGCTCGCAGGGCAGGTGCGTGCCGAGCTGGTGGTCAACACCGATCTCGCCGCCACCTTCGCCGAGATGGCGGGGATCGTCCCGGCCGCCCAGAACGACGGCCGCTCGTGGCTGTCGCTTTTACGAGGAGAGACGCCCGCCTGGCGAAAAGGTGCGCTGCTGGAGCACTGGGGGTCGGCCACGGGCGAACCTGCGCGTGGAAAGGGGGCCAATCGTGCCGAGGAGAGCACCCTCGAAAGGCCCGATGGTAGCGGAAGAAAGGGGAGCCGTCGCCACGTGAACCTCCACGTGCCCCCCTTCGCCGGCGTCCGCAGCGATCGGTACACCTACGTTCGCTACGACGATGGCGACCGCGACCTGTACGACCTCGCCGCCGACCCGCAACAGCTCCAAGACATCGCCGCGTCCGCCAGCACCACCCTGCTCGCGAGTCTGGACCGTTGGCTCCACGCGATGCGCAAGTGCAAAGGGGAGGGCTGCCGGCTTGCGGAAATGAGCGATCCGGTGGGGGAGTGACGGTCAGGGTCCCCCAATCCCACCCCCTCGCCTTGCACCCGCCCTCATCCACGACTACACCCCCATCACCAACCCACGGTTCAGGGAAGTCGGTGCAAAGCCGACGCTGGGCCGCAACCGTGATCGTTCCACGCCCTGCCTGCCAGGAAACGAGTCCGTAAGCCGGGAAACCGAGTCGTGGGGTGGACGCAGGGGGCAAGCCCCCTCCCCGGTGCCGGGAGTTGCGTCTGCCAGGAAGCGCCTCCGCCTCCTCGCGTCGTCCCTCCCTCGCCGGGCTCCTTCCTCGGAGCCTCGTGTTCTTCCTGTTCTCCGCCCCCGCCGCCTTCGCCGCAGAGCCGGTGGCCGACGTGCCGAGCGAAACGGTGCAGGTCGAGGCCCCCGCACCCCGCGGCCCCGACCCGGCCTCTACCAGCGCGGCGGTGACGGTTTTGCGGGCGGATGCGAGCACGCCGGCGTCTGCCGACGTCGCCAGCCTCGTGGAGAGCGCCGCCGGGACCAGCGTCCAGCGGCTCGGCGGCCTCGGAGACTTCGCGGCCGTGAGCATCCGCGGCGCGAGCCTGCGCCACGTCGAAGTTTTCCTGGACGGGGTGCCGCTGAACCCCGACGGCGCGGGTGTGGTGAACCTCGCGGAGCTGCCGCTGGGCGCGTTTGAGCGCATCGAGGTCTGGCGCGGAAACGCCCCCGTCAGCTTCGGCGCGGCGCCGCTGGGCGGGGTGGTGAACCTGGTGACGTGGCAGACCGACGGCGGTGCGGTCAGCGCAGGCTACGGCTCCTACCAGACGATCAAGGCCGACGCCTACGGGGCCCTGACCCGCGGAAAGCTCGATGGCAACGCCTTCGCAGAGGTGCTCTCCACCCAGGGGGACTACCGCTACTTCGACGACAACGCGACGGTCTTCAACCTGCTGGACGACCACATCCGCATCCGCGCCAACAACGACAAGCTGCAGGTGGGCGGCTTCGTCCGCGGCCGGGCGAGCCTCGGCGACTGGCGTTTGTCGCTGACGGATGCACCGCTGTACCGCGACGAGGGCCTTCCTGGCAGCGTCAACCTGCCCGCCGAGAACGCCCGGCTCACGACGATTCGGAACCTCGCGGTGGCCCGCGCCGAGGGGCACGGCGGCGTCTGGGCGGGCAGCGCCACCCTCTGGCACCTGGGCCGACGCGAAGCCCTGGTGGACCTTGACGGGGAGCTCGACGGTGCCGCCCGCGAGGAGACCGATCTCTCCGACACCGTGGGCCTCCGCGTCACCGCCACCGCCGCCCCGGCCGCGTGGTTTCAACCCAGCACGACCCTCGGCGGTCACCGGGAAGCGCTCGACGTGACCGACACCCGGGCCACCGAAGACGAGCCCGCGCGCGCTCGCCTCGTCGGCACCGCCGCCGTGGGCACGGACCTCCGCTTCTGGAACGACCGCCTCACGCTCTCCCCGGTGGTGCAGGGCGTCGCCATCGACAACCGGCAGCTCCAGGATGCAGATGGCGACGTGTTCATCAGCAGCATCGACCCCCGATTGGGGGTGCTCGTGCGGCCGACGCGGTGGCTGTCACTCAAGGCCAACGGCGGGCACTACTTGCGCGCGCCCGACCTCGTCGAGATGTTCGGGAACCACGGCAACCTCGAGGGCAATCCGAGTCTTTTGCCCGAGCGTGGTTGGCAGGCCGACTGTGGCATCCGCGGTGAGGCCCCGCGTACGTGGCCGGTGCGCCTCACCGTCGATGCGGGCGCCTTCTGGTTGGCCAGCGAAGACCGCATCGTCTGGGTCCAGAACAGCCAACAGTCGTTCACGCCGGTCAACTTCGGCGAGACCCGGGTGCAGGGGGTCGAGGCCGCGCTGGAACTCCAGGCCTTCAACCTGGTCGACAGCGACACCAGCGTCACCTGGCAGCAGAGCCGCAACCTCAGCACCGACAGCGCCTACGCACAAAACGAGCTTCCTCGCACCCCGCCGCTGACGATCAGCGAGGCGGTCTCGGTCCACTGGGAAGAGCGCGTGCGCGTGGGGTACAGCCTCAGCTACACCGCCGCGAACTTCTGGGATGCCGCCAACCTGTACCGGAGCGCGCACCGCACGCTTCACGGCGCGTTCGTGCGTGCGCAGCCCACCCCCAAGTGGCCCAGCCTGGAGCTGAGCGTCTTGAACCTCACCGACACCCTTACCGAGGTCGTCCCTCGCAATCCCGCCGATCCCGACGACGCTTCGCGTGCCGTCAGCGCCATCACCGACTTCGCTGGCTATCCCCTCCCCGGCCGTACGCTGCTGCTCACCGTCCGCTGGCAACCGTCGTTACCCAAAGAGGATCGCCCATGATTCTTTATGCCCTTGCATGCGCGCCGGAGCTCCCCGAGGACAGCGCCGTCGACACCGCTGGCGGCGATGATTCCTCTGTCGCGACCGCGGTAGTGACCACCACCAGCGCCGACTACGCCAGCGGCGTGCTCGCCACCGTGGACATCGCCACCATGGCCATCACCGATCGCATCGTCACGGCGCCCTCAGACAGCCAGGTGCTCCGGGAGGACGGCCTCATCTACGTCCTAGGCCGCTCCGGTGCCGATCTGGTCCGCGTCTACGAGCCTGGGTCCTGGGCCGAGCCGATCCAGGAGTTCTCCACTGGGGACGCCAGCAACCCTCAAGATGTGAAGGAGTGCGGCGGGAGCGTCTACGTCGCGTTGTACGGCAGCACCGAGGTCAAGAAGTACGACCCGGACACCTGGCTGCTGCGAGGCGTCGTCGACCTCAGCTCGCTGGCGGACAGCGACGGCATTCCGGAGGTCGCGAACATGATCGAACGCGACGGTGTGCTGTACGTTTCGCTGCAGCAGCTGGACCAGGACAACAGCTGGGTCGCCAACGGCGGTCTCGTCGCCAGCATCGACTGCGCGACGGGCACGCTCCTGCAATCCTGGATCGCAGCGCCCAATCCGACCCTACACGACGTCCCCGGCTCTCCAAAGCTCATGGTGCGCACCGGCCTTTATTACCAGAACGACGGCGCCCTCGGGTGGTTCGACCTCACGACGGGCACCGAAGAGCCGCGGTTGACCGAGGCCGCGATCGGCGAGGAGATCACCGACCTGGCCATGGTCGACGCCACCCACGGCGTAATTCTCACCCACGCCGAGAACCACGACTTCACCGCATGGTGCTGGAACCCCGACGACAACGCGCTGATCGAGCTTTTCAGCACCCCCAGCTCCGTCCACGGCGTCAAGGCCGTCGGCAACGACGTCTGGATCGTGGCGCGCGCTGGGTGGACCCAGTTCATGTCGCCCACCGGGCTCATCGTGGTGGATGCCGTCGCCTGCGTACCAGGTTCGGAGCGCTGGACGACCGACTTCGAATTCCCGCCCAACGCCTTGGATTTCTACTAGTGCTGCTCCTGCTTTTGTCCTGCGAGCGCACCGCCGACCCCTGCACTGGCATGTGCCAGGCGGCGGCAGCCCTGTACGGCGGCTGCCTCACCAGCTGGAACGCCGACTGGGAAGCGGCGAACTACGCCGACGAGGACGACTTTTTGGACGCCTGCGCCACCTGGGCGTGGGAAATGCGCCAGCTCGAGGTCGACGCCCACGAGACTGGCGCGACCGAGCAGATGTGCGTCGAACGAAGCGCGGCGTTTTCCGCGGAGGATGCCACGTGCGACAGCTACACCACCCTCGACTGGAACACCCCGGATTGGGAGCCCGGACCATGAGGGGCGCCAGTCAACCCGGCGGGCCTCCACCCACGTCGCAGGCGCAACCATCCTCGGCGATCTTCGGGGGCGTCGCGCTCCTGGTCGCCTGCTCGACGTCGACACCGGCGCCGGCACCGACGCTGCACTTCGTCCGCAGCGGCTTGCTCGTGGATGGCGCGTACACCGCGCGGGTGTGGACCCCCGGTGAAAGCGTCACCATCGGGAAGATCACCGCCATCGCACCCCGGCTGGCCGAGTGTGTGGAAGTGGCGCGCGTCGACCTCGGCGAGGTCTCCCGCATGACGGTGGCCGGCGCACCCGCGCCCGATACCGACCTCGCCTTTTCGCCCGATGGTGCCTTGCTCGCAGTGGGGAGCTTCCTCGGCGAGGTCGTCGTGCTCGACGTCGCGACCGGCGGCGTGAAGGCGCGGCGGACGCTCGGCGAGGCGATGGTGCGCCGCGTCGCGTGGGCGCCCGATGGAAAGACGCTCTACGCTGGCGAACAATCGCCCGATGCCAGCCTTCGGGCGCTCGATTCGGCCACGCTCGAGGATCGCTGGCGGCTCGATCTGGCCGAGCGCGTGGGGCGATCGACGCTGCCGGCGGGCGAGGACCTCTACGGGATCTACTCGCTGCCCGGGGTGTATGGCCTCGAGGTGCTGGCCGGGGGCGACATCTTGGTGAGCGCGGCCCACGGCTGGACTGACAAAGACGGCGCCCGCCTGAACCGCTCCCAACTGCTGCGGGTGCGTCCCGACGGCACCGTCGTCTCCACATGGCCACCGGAGCCGGCCGACCTCGTGTTGCTGCACCCCGCGATCGACGAAGCGGGGGGGCGGGTGGCGGTGCCGGTGACCCGGTCGGCGTCAGGGCCGGCGCCCGAGGGTTTCCCCATCGGCGGGCTGCAGCTCCTGGAGCTGGACGGCCTCCGCCCGGTCGGCTCGGTGGTGGTGCCGCCCCTGGCGCCCTGGTTCACCTCCACCTTCCTCTGGCAGGCCCACGATCTCGACGTCGCGCGCGACACCGTGCTCCTTGGCCTTGGCGACGGTCGGCTCGTGCTCGCGTCGCAAGACGGTACGCTGCGGACGACGGTGGCAGGCGGCTCGCCCGTCCTGGCCGGCGACGTGCCGGTTGCCGCGAGCATCGGCCACGGCCTGCTCGTGGGCGACAGCGCCGTCTACCTCACCTCGGGCACCAACATTCCCTGGGGCGCCGCCGCGCCCGATCTCCGCCCGCCCTCGCCCCACCCCGACGAGAGCACCCTCTTCGTCACCGGCCTCGACGGCGCCCGCCGCTGGAGTTTTCACGGCGCCTGGGACGTCCAGGGCCTGACCCTCGCCCCCGACGGCCAAACCCTCGTCGTCGGCGCCGGCGAGCGTCACAGCGACAGTCGGCGCGACCTGTACGGCGCGCTCCTCTTCGACCTGGGCGGACCGGCGCGCGACGGCGACGCGCGACTTCTGACCACCTGCACCACCGAGGGCCCGGTCTTCTTCCAGCAGGCCGTCTCGAAGTCCGGCGTCGTCGCGCTGGCCGAGGTGCCCTACCCGACGGGGGACGGCGGGATCGCCGGCGGCTACCGGGTGGTCCTGTTCCAGTGAGCGTCGCCGCGCTCTTGTGGCTGGCGTGCGCCGCCGACCCGCTGACCGTCACCGCCATCGACGCCGGCGGCACCGTGCTCGTGCAGGCAAGCCGGGCCGGCTTTGCGGTCGAGGTCCAGGACGCCGCGGGGCTGCCGGTGGTGCGGGGGAGTGCGGCGGTGTCGGCCCGATCGGCCACCCTCGCGTTGCCGCCCGGCGTACGGGGGGAGGTGGTCGTGACCGTGACGGAGGGCGGGGATGTGGCCCAGGCGCGGCTCGACCTGGGCGACGCCGACGCGCTCGATGCAACGCTGGCCGTGCCGTTGGGAGGGGCGCCGTTCCGGGTGACGGCGGGCGCCGTCATCCCGCTGACGCTTTTGGAGGGGGCCACGGCGCAGGCGGCGCTCCGCGTGCGGGCGCCCCGCACGGAAGCGGTGATCGTCACGCTGGACGACGCCCCGCTCGCGGCGGTGGGCGCGGGGGAATCGCGCCTATTGACCTTTCCCATCGCTCGCGACGCGGCGCTCACGCTTTCGCGAGCGGGACAGCACCCCTTGGCAGCGACGATCGACGTAAGCGCGCTCTCTCTGGCCACCGCACGCCACGAGCTCACAATCCTCGCGACCCGATTCCCGACGCTCCCCGACGGCCAAGACGACGAGGTGCGGCCTTCGGGGCGGGTGACGCTGCCGTCGGCGTGGTGGCGGCGCGTCCTCGAAACCACCGCCCTCGGTGTCCGCGCACGCGACCCCTACGCGCCCTGGGCGTGGACCGCGGTGGACCTCCAGAACGACGGCGACAGCCCACTCGACGTGGTCGTCCGCCTGCGCGTGATGGGCGCCGATGGCAGCGCCGAACCCGCCTTCCGCCCCCGGATGCGCGACGCCGACGACGGCACGGGCAACATCAGCGTGCTGCTCCGCGTCCCGCCTGGGCGGACGGCGAGCGCGTCGCTGCCGCTCTTTGTCGATGACGACGCCGTCGGCCAGGGTCCGTGGAGGCGCGTGGTAGAGGTGCTGCCGCTCGGTCTCGGCGAGCCGCTGCTGGTCGATTTGGCGCCGCTGTACGTTTCGCGGACCAGCTCGCTTCTGGTTGGCGGGCTGGTCGCGACGTTGGCGATCGCGGCGGCCGGCGGGTTGTGGGTCGCGACTGGGCTTCGACGTTGGCTCCGCGAGCTCGACACCGCCGCCCTCGTCACCGTAGCCCTCTTCTCGGCGCTGTCGTTCGTGGCGGGTGCGGTGGCCCAGCTGGTCGGGCTGGGGGTGGCCGCCGCGGTCGGTCCGTTCGCCACGCTGGTGACCGGGCTCTTTGACGATGCCCTCCACGCCACGCTCCTCGGCACGCTGATCTACCTTTTGCCCCGCCCCGGAGTCGCCACCCTGTCGATCCTCGTCGCCTGGCTTTTGCGCGGGGTGGCGACCGGGACGCTCAGCCCCCAAGACCTGCTTTTCGTGGGGTGCCGCATCGCCGTCCTGGAAAGCTCGCTCTGGGCGTTCGGGCTCACGCGCGGCGCGACGTGGCGCGACGGGGCTCGTGTGGGCCGGCTGGTTCGTTTGGGCGGGGGGCTGGCGGTGGCGTCGGTCCTGTCAACAGCGACGGCGCTGGTGCTGCACAGCGCGCTGTACCGCCTCTACTACGCGCCCTGGTACGTGGTGATGGTGCTGACAGGCCCCGGCTTCTTGTACGTCCTGGCCGCGGCCGGCGTCGCCGACCGCGTCGCGACCCAGCTTCGCCGAGTAGAGGACTGATGCCCCCCGCGCTGACCCTCGACGGCGTCGGGTACCGCCATCCCACCGGCGAGCGTGACGCGGTCTCCGGCGTGTCTGCGACCGTGCTTCGGGGACAGCTGGTTTTGGTGGCGGGGCCGACCGGCTGCGGGAAGTCGACGCTTTTGCGGCTGTGCGCCGGGCTTTTGCAACGACATGGACGGGGCCGCTTTGCCGGAACGGTAGGGTTGGCGGGCGAGGATCCCGCCGGACTCGCGCCCGCGGCGCGGGTCCGGTGCATCGCCTTGGTGGGCCAGGACCCCGACGACCAGCGCGTGGCCGCCACCGTGGGCGACGAGATCGCCTTCGCCGCGGAGTCGGCGGGCTTCGATGCCCAGGCGATCGACGAAAGTGTGGGGCGGCTGCTCGCGACACTGGGATTGCCCGGTGGCGCTGATCGTGCGGTGGAAGCGCTGTCATCGGGGCAGCGGCAGCGGCTGTCGATCGCCGCGTCGCTCGCCGCCGGCGCGCACGTTCTCCTCCTCGACGAGCCCCTCGCCCACCTCGACCCCCAGAGCGCCGCCGAGCTGGTGGAGCGCCTCCGCGCCCTGGCCGACGGGGGCAAGACCGTCGTGATCGTGGAGCACCGGCTGGAGCCGCTTTGGCTCGCCGCCGACCGCGTCTGGGTCATGGATGCAGGGCGCCTGGTGTGCGATGCGCCTCCGGCCGAGGTGCCGGTTGGGCTCTTGCAGCGGCTGGGGCTCTCGGTGCCGCGTTGGCTGGCGCCGCCGCAGGAACGGCCGCCCGCCACCGTGGTCAGCCCCGGGCGCACACTCCTGGACGCCCGGGCCCTGACGCACCGCTTCGCCTCCGGCGACGGCATCCACGACGTGAGCCTCCACGCCGGCGCGGGCGAGCGCATCGCCCTGGTCGGCGCCAACGGCGCCGGCAAGTCCACCCTGCTCACCGCGATGGCAGCGGCGGGGGCGGGGGCGGGCGTCGCGCGCGGTCGCCTGGTCTCGGTCCCGCCCAACCCCGACCTCGGCCTTTTCTGCCCGACCGTCCGCGAGGAGCTGGCCCACGCCCCGGAGGAACGACGCTTCGGCGACATCGAAGCGCGCGTCGCCGCCATCGCCGCCGCGTTCTCGCTCACCGAGCTTCTGGACCGCCCGCCGCAGGCCCTCTCCCGCGGGCAACGCCTCCGCGTGGCCGTCGCCGCCGCGCTCGCAGCGGAGCCCGCCATCCTGCTTTTGGACGAGCCCACCGCCGGCCAGGACCCCGACCAGGTCGAGCGGATGATGCAGGCGACGGCGCTCACCCTGGGCGATGGCGTGCTCTTGTTTGCGACGCACGACCTTGCCCTGGCGCGGCGTCACGCGACCCGGGTGGTGGTGCTGGAAGGGGGCCGGGTGCGGCTAGATGGGGAGCCCGACGCCGTGCTGTCGGAGTGGTCGTTGATCGGGGCCGGGAGCTCGGCGGCGGCGGGGGCGGCGGTTGCGATGCCGGCCGTGGCGACGACCACGCGCGCCGCGCTCGATCCCCGCTCCCGCCTCGCGCTGGTCGCCCTGGTCGGGGTGCTCGCCGTCGCCCTCGACAGCGCCCGCCCGCTGCTCATCCTCCTCGCCGCGGTAGCCGCGGTCTTCGTCGCCTTCGGCCCGAGTCGACGACTGGTGGGAGCCGCGCTCGGCGCGTTGGTGGCGCTCACCTGGAGCACGGTGCTCGCGCAAGGTCTGTTCTACGCCGAGCAGCCCCGCGTGGCGATCGTCAGCCTCGGCCCTCTCACCGTCTACCGGGAGGGCGTGCAGCACGGCCTCGTGCAGTCGCTGCGCTTCTCGGCGATGACCCTCGCTGGCTTCGCCCTCGCGGCCTCCACCCCGGCGGAGCGGCTTTTCTCCGCGATGCGCGCGCTGCGGGTGTCGTTCGGCCTGTCGTTCCTCGTCGTCACCGCCCTGCGCTTTGTCCCCGACGTGGCGGCCGAGTGGGTAGCGGTGCGGGATGCCCGCGCCCGCCGCGGGCGTCCGGCGTGGCAGCGCCTGCCGTGGGCGTGGGTGCGGTTGGAGGCCGCGCTCCTGGCGCCGCTCTTGGCGCGGACGCTCCGGCGGGCACGGGCGCTGGCGGAGTCGCTCGACGCGCGCGGCTTTGACGCCGCGGCCCCCCGCGCGGTGCGCCGACCGCTGCTTTTCTCGCCCCGGGACCGCTTCCTGCTCGGTGGCGCCTGCGTCACAGCGGTGGCGGTGGTGGTGCCGCGGCTCTTCTATGCGCTCTACACCAGCGACACCTGGTACCACCCGGCGCTGCGCGGGCTTTATGCGGGGGTGCGAGCGTGGTTGTAGGCCAACCGCCTTGCGGGCCCCCCTACGCCCGGGCATAGTGGCGCCATGCTCCTGTTCCTGGCGCTTTTGACCCCGGCGCTCGCCAACAGCGCCGGCCGCACCGGCAGCTCCACCACCGGCTGCACCTGCCATAGTGCGTCCAGCAGCAGCACGACCAGCTCTACGCTGGCGGCCAGCGCCACCACCGTGGCCCCGGGCGACGTGGTGAGTCTGACCCTGATCGTCACCAGCAGCTCCGGGCTCCGTACCTACGGCGGGCTCGATGTCTCTGCGACCGGAGGCACGCTTGCCGCTGGCACCAACACCCGAGTGGCGTCGGGAGAGGTCACGCACTCGGCGGCTTCGGCGATGTCGTCGGGCAGCATCACCTACGACTTTACGTGGACCGCGCCAAGCTCCGAATCGACCTTCACCGTGCGCGGCGCCGGCCTCGCGGCCAACAACAACGGCAACGACGTCGGCGACGCCTGGAACCGCGCCACCAGCATCACCATCACCGTGGACGACGGGTGCGAGGACCTCGACGGCGACGGCTACGACGAGTGCGAAGACGGCACCGGCACCGACTGCGACGATGCCGACGGCGACATCAACCCAGGCGCCGACGAAGAGTGCGACAGCATCGACAACGACTGCGACGGCGACACCGACGAAGCCAGCGCCATCGACGCCGAGACCTGGTACGCCGACGCCGACGCCGATGGCTACGGGCTGTCCTCCAGTTTCACCGTCGCCTGCGACCCGCCCACCGGCACCTCCGCCGACGACACCGACTGCAACGACGGCGATGGCGCCGTGCACCCGGGTGCCACCGAGGTCTGCGACCTCGTCGACAACGACTGCGACACCGACATCGACCCCTCCACCAGCGCCGACGCCCTCATCTGGTACGTCGACGTAGATGGCGACGGCTACGCGGGCGCCACCACCACCCTGGCCTGCAACCAGCCGAGCGGCACCGGCACCAGCGACGAAGACTGCGACGACGCGCTCCCCGGCGTCAACCCCGGCGCCATCGAGACCTGCGACGGCGTGGACCAGGACTGCGACGGCGCCACGGACGAGTCCTCCAGCGACGCCACGACCTGGTTCCTGGACGGCGACAGCGACGGCTACGGACTCTCCACCAGCACCGTCGCCGATTGCACGCTGCCCGCCGGCTACGCCAGCCTCGCCGGCGACTGCAACGACGCGGACGCCGCCTTCAATCCCGCCGCCGCCGAAGCCTGCACCGACGAAAGCGACTTCAACTGTGACGGCTCCCTGGCCTACGAAGACCGCGACAGCGACACCTTCGCCGCGTGTGCGGAGTGTGACGACGGCGACGCCGCCGTGTACCCAGGCGCCCCCGAGTCCTGCAACGGCGTGGACGACGACTGTGACGGCGTGGTCGACCCCGATTCGGCAGTGGACGCGGCAAGCTGGTACGCCGACACCGACCGGGACGGCTACGGCGACCTCTCCAGCACCAGCGTCTCCTGCACGGCCCCCAGCGGCTCCGTCAGCGACGACACCGACTGCGACGACAGCGATCCCACCGCGTTCCCCGGGGCGCCGGAAACCTGCGACGGCGCCGACGACGACTGCAACGGCACCACCGACGAAGACACCGCCGCCGACGCCTCGGTGTGGTACGCCGACGCGGATGGCGACGGCTTTGGCGACGCCCTCGCCACCGCGACCAGCTGCAGCGCGCCCACCGGCTACCTCGCCGATGACCACGACTGCGACGACACCGACGGCGCCATCTCCCCCGCGGGAAGCGAGCTCTGCAACGGCAGCGACGACGACTGCGACGGCGTGACCGACGAGCCCGACGCCGCCGACGCCACCTTCTGGTACGCCGACACCGACGGGGACGGCTACGGCGACCCGCTCAACGCCAGCATCGCTTGCGACGAACCGGCGGGATCCGTCGCGGACGCCGCCGACTGCGACGACACCGTCGGCGCGGTGAACCCCGCCGCAACGGAGGTCTGGTACGACGGCGTCGACGACGACTGCGACGGCAACGACGCCGATCAGGACCTCGACGGCTGGCCCTCGCCCGCCGACTGCAACGACAGCGACCCGCTCATCAACGCCGATGGGATCGACGTGGTCTACGACGGCGTCGACACGGACTGCTCTGGCGGCTCGGACTACGACGCTGACCAGGATGGCTTTGACAGCGAGGCCTACGGCGGCACCGACTGCGACGACGCCGACCCCACAACCTACACCGGCGCCCCCGAGCTCCCCGACGACGGCGTCGAAAACGACTGCGACCTGCGCAACGACCACGATCGCGACGATGACGGCTACGAAGGCGAGGCCTTCGGCGGCGACGACTGTGACGACGCCGACTCCACCGTCAACCCCAACGCGGACGACGAGTGGTACGACGGCCTCGACACCGACTGCGACGGCGGGGACGACTACGATCAGGATCGCGACGGGTTCCCGGTCACCGAGGACTGTGACGACACCGACCGCGAAATCAGCTCCGGTTGCGACACCGGGGGCGCCGACACTGGCGATACCGGCGGCCACGACGACGATTCCGGTGACGACGACGCCAAGCCCGACTGTGCGGGGTGCGCATCCACCTCGGGAGTGGCCACGATGGGAACGATCCTCGCCCTCGCCGCTTTGTCCCGCCGTCGCCGCTCGTAGCTGGAGTTCTCATGGTTGGTTGTCTCTTCCTCGTCGCCGGCGCGCTCGCCAGCCCCAACGGCAAGACCGGCGTCGCCTCGGCGGGTTGTAGCTGCCACGGAAATGCGTCGAGCCAGGCGACCGTCACGCTGACGGCCGACCCGATGGAAGTCGAGCCGGGCGACGTCGTGAACCTTACCGTGCTTGTGGAGGCGCCTGAGGGCGTGGGCGCGGGCATCAACATTGACGCCCAGGGGGGCGCGTTCGGGGTCGGCGACGACCTTCGCATCAGCAAGAACGAGGTCACCCACAGCGAGCCCGCCACGATGGTGGGGGGCGCCTATACGTTTGCCTTCACCTGGAGCGCGGACGCGGACGGCGACTACAAGATCTACGGAGCTGGCCTCGCCTCCGACGGCAACGATCGCGACGTCGGCGACTGGTGGAACTTTCCGCCGAGCGTCACCGTCGCGGTGGGCGCGGGCGGCGAACCCCCGGATACGGGCGAAGACACCGGCGACACCGGCGAGGAGCCGCCGCCGTGCGGCTGTGCTTCCGGAAGCACGGCGGCGGCGTTGTTTCCGGGGGTGCTGGTCGTGGCGGGGTTGGGGCGGCGGCGCGGCAGGACGGCTCCGGGCGGATAAGCCCGGCCGTGCTCGCCCGCGTCGTGACCGTTTCGGACCTGAATACCGCGCTGGCGGGGGACGTCGCGCGGCGTCTGCGGGCGGCGACCGGTCCCTTCCAGCTTGCGCTGGACGGCGGCCCGGCGGTGATGGGCGCGCTGGAGGCGATGGCTGGCGTCCCCGCGCCGTGGAGCCGAGCTACCATCTGGCAGGTCAGCGAGGCGATCGTGGCCGAGGCCCACCCGGCGCGGGTGTGGCCGTCGTTGTGGGGGCAGTTCGCCGTGCCGGCGAACTTCAACGGAATTCCGGTTGACCCGGTGGGCGACCCGGTCGGGGGGCGGGCGGCCCAGCGCTACAGCGCCTCACTGACGGCGCCTCCTTGCCGCGGGGTGCTCGACTGCGTGGTGCTGGAGCTGGCCGCCGACGGGGGCATCGGCGCGCTCCGCCCAGGGAGCCCGGCGCTCCGCGAGCACGGGGATGTCGCGGTGATCGGGGGGCAGAACGGCTCGCCGGGGCAGGTCACGCTGACCCTCCCGGCGTTCGCGAAGGCGCGAGCCATCGTGCTGGTCGCGCCAGGGGCTGATCGCCGCGAGGCCGTTCGCAGGCTGCTTGCTGGGGATGCCGGGGTGCCAGCGGGCAGGCTGCGGCACCCCCAGTTCATGGTTTTTGTGGAGCCCTGACCCCGCGACCTCACCACCGCGCCCCGTCGGCGAGCGCCACGTCGACCGAGGCGCCCCCGACCCCATCGATGCGGGCCAGCGCGAGGCCGTGGATCATTGCCGCCAGGTAGCAGGCCTGATCGGGATTTCCGCGCAGGCGGATCGCGTCCTCCAGTGCGCGGCGCGGCGACGCCACGGCAAGCACGCCGTGAAAGCCGCGATGTCCGGGGCTCGGAAGATGCCAGCCCTCGCCCGAGAGGAGACGGTAGAGATTGGGCTGTGCGCCGGCGAACCCCACCCATCGCGCGGCCACGTCCTTCACGGGGATGGGACGGCGGGGCACCACGCCGGCGTCGGCCCTAAGCTTTTCGAGGACCGACTCGGCGACGGCGGCGCGCAGGCCGGCGAGGTTTCCGTACAGGTGGACCAAGGCGGTCGCGGTGACGCCGAGGTCCCGCGCGAGGCCGCGCAAGCTGAGCGCAGTGGGCCCGTGGACGGTCACGATGTCGCGCCCGCGGGCGAGCGCTGAGCGGCCCAGATTGCCGTGGTGGTAGCGACGTTTGCGGTACCAGAGATCGTCGCGGGCGGACGGGGCGGCGTTGCGGAGTGGGGGGTGGTCCATGGGTCGTATCTTAGCATTGCTAATATTGTCCTGCAAGCTGCTTCGCAGGACTGGGCCGCGAGGGTGCCGCAGGGCCGCGACAGGGCCGCGACGGTGCCACGGGGCCGCGACGGTGCCACGGGGCCGCGACAGTGCCACCGGGCCGCGCCAAAGCGTCAGGCTCCCCGCAGCTGCGCTCAACCCCGCCGCGATCCGAACCGCGTCGTGGACCTGCTCCCCCGTCAGCCCGCCCTCGAGCAGCACGCGCTCGTGCGCTTGGATGCACGTGGCGCAGGCGTTGATCGCGCTTACCGCCAAGCCGTAGAACTCGAACTCGACCCTGTTGGTGGCAGGCTTGCCGAGGCGGTTCATCCGCGTCGAGGGCGTCAGCGTGCACGGCGTCACGCGGAGGGCGCTCATCCTTACACCTCCGTTGGCCACAGCCACCCGAGAGGGCCGCCGGCCCGTCGCGATGGCCGGGCGGCCGCTCCTGGGTCCACACCCCTTCAAAGCGTGCGCGTCAGGTGACGATGCTGTCCGAAAACGGGCTGTGCCCCAGATACTCCTGCCGCGCCGCCGCGATCCCCTCCCCTTCGCGCTGACAGAAGTCCGCCACGGCATCGTGGAGGCGCGGGTCGGCCATGCGGTGGGCGGAGTACGTCAGCCGAGGCAAGAATCCCCGCTGCAGCTTGTGCTCCCCCTGCGCGCCTGCCTCCACCCGACGGACACCATGAGCCAGCGCCCACTCCACCAGCGCGTGGTAGCAGACCTCGAAGTGCAGGCCCTTGACCTCCTCGTCGGCGCCCCAGTAGCGGCCGTGGATGGCCTCTTTCGTCCAGAAGTTGAGCGCGCCGGCGATCGGTACCCCGTCGCGACGAGCAAGCACCACCAACGCGCGGCGTGCGAGGCCGGGCAGCTCGGTCTCCCACCAGGCAGGCGGCAGGTAGCCCTCGTGACCGTGCTGGTGCTGGGTGTTTCGATACCACCGGTGGAGCGCGGCCCACTCCGAAGCAACCAGTTCCTCGCCACGATGCACGCGCACGTCGACGCCGGCCTCGCGCACCATCCGGCGCTCACGCAAAAGTTCCTTCCGCCGACGCGACGTCAGCCGCCCCAGGAAGCCGGCGAAGTCGCCGTAGCCGTCGTCCTCCCACTGGAACTGCAAGCCCAGGCGGACCGTGTAGCCCAGGCGGCGGAAGGCCTCGCTCTCGGCCGCGTTGCAGAAGAGCACGTGGTGCGACGACGCCTTCGCCGCTTGGCGAACCCCCTCCACACCCGCCACCAACGCCGAGATCAGCCCCGGATCACCGAGGACCCGGCCGGCCGCAGCCGGGGTGAACGGGATCGCGCTAGTCAGCTTCGGAAAGTAGCGGATGCCGGAGCGGTGCGCGGCGTTCGCCCAGCCGTGATCGAAGACGTACTCCCCCCAACTGTCGCCACGCAACCACGTTGGTAACGCTGCGAGCAAGGCGCCGCCTTCCTCAACGACGACATGGGCCCCCGCCCAGCCGGCAGCGCGCCCCGTCGCACCGGAGCGCTCAAACGACGTGAGGAAGGCGTGCTCCAAGAACGGATCGTCGCCAGGAACCAGCGCGTCCCAGGCGACAGCATCGAGCCCCGCGAGGCGTTCATGGACCGAAACCAACACCGCTCCTATCCGTCCCGGCGCGCCCAATCGTAGGGCAAAGCACCATGGGCGGACAGCCGCTCCTCGTCGGGCGCGCGGGGATCGTAGGGCGTGGTGACGAGGTTGAGGATCATCGCTTCCCGCTCGCTCACACACTTCCAGCCGTGCCAGGTGCCGCGGGGGACGACCACGAGCCGCAACTTCGTGTCGCCGAGCCAGACCTCCTGGGTGGCGCCGCGGGTGGCGGAATCGGGGCGATCGTCGTGGATGACGAGCTTCACCATGCCGACGAGACAGCAGAAGTAGTCGTCCTGATTTTGGTGACGATGCCAGGCCTTGACCACGCCCGGGTACGTGGTGGTGACGTAGGCCTGACCGAACTCGCGGAAGTGGGGGTCGTCGCGACGGAGAACCTCGAAGAGCCGACCGCGATCATCGGGATGGACGACGAGGTCCTTGACGACGACGTCGTGGATGGGGCCGAGGGTCATGGTCATTCGAGATAACCGAGCGCCCGCAGCCGCTGGGCGTCTTCTTCGTCGAGGGTCTGGCGCTTCACCTTCTTGGGCTTTTGGCTCCTCAGCCACGCGGCGAAACGTTTGCTCAACGCGCGGCCGGACTTACGGTCCGCGAGCTCCACCCGCTCGCCCGGGTCCTTCGCCACGTCAAAGGCTACCAAAAACGCGCCCTGCGCATCGGTGAACACCTTGAGCCCGCCGGGCGCGTGCAGGGCGTACTTCAGCCGCTCGGCGCGCCCGACGACCGAACTCACCCACTCGCGCGCCGGGGCCGCACCGCCGCTGAGCGCCGCACGAAGGTTCACGCCGGCGAAGCCCGGCAGTCCACCCACACCCGCGTAGTCCAAAAGGGTCGGGAGCACATCGACGTGAGACGTCGGCACCGCGACGCGCCCGCCGGCCGTCACCAATCCGGGCCCCCAAACCACCATCGGCACGTGAAGATCGTGATCGTAGAGGCTGCCGTGGCAGAAATAGCGGTCGTGATCGGTCATCGACTCGCCGTGGTCGCCGGTCACCACCACCAGGGTGTCGTCGCGGTTCGACGCGCGCACGTACGCCATCAACCGGCCCAGCTCGGCGTCGGTGAAGGCGATATCCCCATCGTACCCGGCGACGTAGTGGCGACGTTCGGTCTTGCCGTTCTCGAAGATGTACTTCGGGACGGCGGGGGCGCCCTCGGAAGCCTCACCGCGCTCCACCAGCATGGCGTCGGCGTTCCAGAGCGGATCGCCAGCAAAGGCCGCGCGGTAGCTGGCGGGCGGGCGGTAGGGGCCGTGCGGATCGAAGTAGTGCGCCCACAAGAACAGGTTGTCGTCGACGTGTTCAGTCAGAAACGGGATCAACTCCTGGTTCAACACACTCGCCGAGGTGTCGTTGGGGTGGTTTCTATAATAGTGAAATCCACGATTCAGCCCGTACCGATTGCTCAGTACGTACTGAACGTTGAAGGCGGCGGTGACGTACCCAGCCTGTGACAATAACTCAGCGGCAGTGGGGAACGACCGACCAATCGAAGGAATATTGTCTACGAACCCGAGGGCGACGGGCGCCTGCCCGGTGATGAGCGACGCCAACGACGGGTGGGTGTAGGGCGCGGGCGCGTAGTGTTGGTCGAGTGAAACCCCCTCCCGCATCAGTTGGTCGAGGTTTGGCGTCGTGTTGCGCGCGTAGCCATTCCCCGAGACATGATCCCAACGGATGGTCTCGATGGACAACAACAAGATGCGGCGGATCGGGAGGCGACTGGTGCGGCTTTCGGCGTGGATGCTCTCCAGAACGACGGGCTCAAGCTCCAGGCTGCCCGCTGAATCGGGCTTCACCATCTGCACTTCGAGACAGGCGTAGGCGCTCTCGGTGCCGGCGGGAAGGGTGGCGGTGACCTCGACCGGCTCCCAGCCGAACGCGCCGATGTCGAACCGCCGACGGGCGACGTGGTGCTCCCCGCCGGCGCCGGCGAGGTGCAGGTGCAAGGCGGTGACGTCGCCGAGCGTGGTGCTGCCCTTGGCGCGGGTCCGCAGGCGCACGGTAGAGCCCAACGGCACCGCCACCGCTGGCGAGCAAAGGCTGCCTTTGGTGCCCGGCTGCCAGCTGACCTTCGAGCCCGTGGCCGTAGACCCGACGGCCACGCTGAGGCCCCCGACCTCGACCGTCTGAGCCCAGGCGATCGCCCGTCCGCCCTCGGGCAGCGGCAGCGGCGTCACCACCACCTGAAGCGGCGATTGGGCCAGCGCGAGCGAGGCGAAGAGGGTGAGCACCAGGGACAGAGCTAAGGCGCGAAGCCGCGACGATCAATGCCCAAGCCGTAGCGCGTCCACCAAGCCGTCGCCCCGCCGGGCGCCAGCGCCACGCGCGCGAGGGGGTTGTCGAGGGTGTCGCGGTCGGGCGGGTCGGCCGCGGCATGGTCGAGGGTCCAGCTCACTCCACCGTTCTCCGTGAGCCACACGGCGCCATTGCCGTCCACGGCAAGGCCCCGCCCCCCGTCGAAATCCACCCACCGAAAGATGCCCTCCAGGCCCAGAACCCAGGTCTCGCCGGTGTCACCGGAGGAGTAGAGGCCTCGCTCGGTCGCGATCCAGCTCACGCCTTCGGCGACCGTCACCCGCGCGATGTCGATGGCGTCGAGGGCGGCCGGCGCCCAACTGAGCCCTCGGTCGGTCGAGCGCCACAGGCCGATGCCCACACCGTACAGGTGGGAGAGATCGCCCGCTTTGTAGGTACCAAGGAGGACCACGTCCCCGCCCACGAACGCCAGGGTGTGCGCGCTTGCGGTGTTCTCCGGCAACCCCGTCGTCGGCGTAAAGCTGGCCCCATCGTCCACCGACACGTACACCTCGCCCTTGCTGTCCGCGTAGTCTCCGCTCCCGACGCTGCCCAAAAGCATCCGACCCGGAACCCCGGGATCCAGCGCGAACCCGTGAAAGTGGTAGGCCTGCCACACATCGGACCAGGTCGCCCCACGATCCTCGGAGCGCATGAGCAGGTCATCGTTGACCAACCACACCCGCTCGGGTCGCGCCGGGTCGAAGACGACGTCCATGACGTAGTGACCGTTCGCCGCCACGTTCTGCCAGGTGTCGCCCCAGTCGTCGCTGCGGTACAGGCCGCTGTCGCAGCGCGTCCCCGCCCACACGACGCCGGCGCACGCGGGGTCCGGCGCCACGACCGCAAAGTTCCGTTCGATGTTGCTGTTTTCGTATCGCGTGAACGAGCCGCCGCCGTCGGCGCTGTGCCAGATGGAGCTGTCGTCGATGGCGAAGAGGTGCTCACCCACGCCCATCGCCGCCGTCGTGCCCAACGTCGGGAGCGCGAGCGCGCGGCTCCCGTCGGCATGGGTGATCGTCAGTACATCATCGCTCCCGACGGTGTAGATCGCGTCGCCCCACGCCGCCACCTCTACGTCCATGACCCCTTCTGACCAGGTGGCACCGCCATCGTCGCTGGTCCAGGCCCCGAGGCGAACCTCGTTGGGCGCATCAGGATTCCGCGCCAGCGCCTCGGGTCGGCTGACGTCGACGAGCACCGCCGTCCAGGAGTCGCCCTCGTCGAGGGAGCGGAAGAGCGTGCGGCCGTCATGCACGAGGATGGCGTCTTCCGCGGTGGCGCCGGCGACGATGCGGAAGCGGCGGTAGTAGTCGAGGAGCGCGTCGGCGCCGCCGTCGACGGGCACCAGCCCCCTGGCCGCCCAGGTGGCGCCCTGGTCCGCCGAAACGCCGAAAACGCCGGTGTCGAGAAGGGCGTAGACCCGATCGGGCAAACCGGTGGGCACCGCGATGCCGTACACGTGCCCTGGGAATTCGCTGGCAACGTCGCGCGAGCCGAAGGGCGTGATCACCCAGCTCTCGCCGCCGTCATCGCTACGGTGGACCGTGCCGCCGGAAGAACGGTAGACGCGGAGCGGGTCCAACGGATCGACGACGAGGTCGCCGAGGGTGTGGGTGGTGTTGGGAACGTGCACCTTGCTCAGCTCGGCGTCGGAGAGCGCATCGAGGCGCCAGATGCCCGCGAGCGCGGAGCCGACGTAGAGCGGAGCTTCGCCGTGGGTGGCGATAGTGGACAGAGCGCTGGCGTAGGCGGGGCCGGTGGGGGACCAGCCGGCGGGATCGGGGGCCGCGCCAGGGTCGGGGCACAGCTCGGCGACGGACGGCAACTCCACCTCGGGCAGCCCCCGCGAAGACGGCGACTCGGCGACACAAGCGAGGACCAGCCACATCGAGACCCAGAGTAGCGCGCTATGGTGGCCCCATGCGACCCGGACGCGCGAACACGCTGGCCATGGCTGCGGTCTTCCTCGGCCACGGCTGCGACACCGACGTCCTCCCAGACGTGGTTTCGGCGACGCTCACCGTCAGCCCCGCGATCGTCACCGTCGCGACGCTGTCGTGGACCACCGACGTCGCGATGCGGGGTCGCGTGCGGTACGGCACCGCCGAGCGCGAGCTGGTGACGACGCTTGAGGCCGTCGAAAGCACAACACACTCCACGCTCCTGGTCGGCGTGCCGGCGTCGTCGGACATCGCCTGGACCATCGAGGACCCAGACGGCGTCGCGCTGATGACCGGAGTGTGGACCACCGAGCCGCTCCCCGGCGCGGTGCCTCGCATCACGGTCGAGGGCGGTACCGCCCAGCAATTCATGGTCACGACGGTGCTCGGAAATGTCAGCGCGGTCGTGATCCTGTCCCCGGAAGGCAAGGTGGTCTGGTACCACACCGACGACAGCGGGCTCAATGTGGTTCGTGCCCTGCCCGCGGCCGACGGCAACGGCATCCTCTACACCGCGGGCGATGTCTCCGGGGACCGCTCCGCCGACAGCCTGTTGCGACGGGTCTCGTGGGATGGCACCGTGGTGAACGACATCGCGGTCCCGCACCTGGGCCAGGACTTCGCGCAGCATGCCGACGGCACGATCGCCGCCGTCGCCGCCGCGGAGCGCGAGGGTGCCGACGGCGAGCCGGTCAAGGGCAACGAGATCGTCGAGATCCAGCCAGACGGAAGCTTCGAGGCGGTGTGGAGCTCCTGGGACTGCTTCGATCCGGAGCTTCACGCCTCGAATGACCCGGACCTCGGCTGGACCTGGGTCAACGCCATCGATGTGCTCGATGGCGACTACGTTCTGAGCGTGCGCAACTTCTCCTCGATCGTGTGGGTGGCGCGCGACACCGGCGCCTGTGGGCCGATCCTCGGGGGCGAGCTGTCCGACTACGAGCTCGTGGGGGAGCGCTTCTTGCACACCCATCAGTTCCACGTCTGGGACGACCACGTGATGGTCTTCGACAACGACGGCGCCGCCGAAAATCACAGTCGTGTCCTGGAGTATGTGCTGTCCGGCACCACGGCCACGCAGGTGTGGGCGTACGTGCCCGACCCCCCGATCCTCAGTTTTGTGCTCGGCGACGTCGAACGACTCGAAGATGGCAGCACCTTCGCGGCGTTCTCCCTGGCCGGGCGCCTCGATCGGGTGGATGACGCGGGCGCGCTCCAGTTCAGCGCATCGACAGCCTTGGGCTACGTTTTCGGGTACGTCACGCTCGTCCCTGACCTCGCGCGGTGACCACGGCCGAGGCGCTCCGGGCCCGCTTCGGCGGCCTGGGCGCTCCCTTCTGGGCTCTACAGGCGGGACTTTTCCTCAACCGCGCCGGCCAGTTCGTGCAGCCGCTTTTGACGTTCTGGCTGACGACGGTCCACGGCTTGAGCATCACGCAGGCCGGGGCCGTGGTCGCGACGTATGGTTTGGGCTCGACGCTGGGCACCGCGCTCGGCGGGGTGGTAGCCGATCGTTTCGGCCGCCGGAGGACCCTCCTGGTCAGCGCGATCGGCGCTGCGATCGTGCTGGCGGCGCTCTCCGAGGCGGCGGCGGTGCCGGCGGTGGTGCTCGGCGCGTTTGTCTTGGCCCTGGTCTACGAACTGCATCGCCCCGCCGTATGGGCAATGGTGGCCGATCTGGTTCCGCCCGATGACCGCATCCGTGCCTACGCGCTGACTTACGTTACGGTGAACCTTGGCTTCTCGATCGCCCCCGCGCTCGCGGGGGCGATCGCCGAGGAGAGCTACCGCTGGGTCTTCCTCACCGCCGCGGTCGTGCAATTGGCATGGGCCGCGTTTGTTTTGGCCTGGTTGCCGGAGACCAGGCCGGAGCTGAAGGCGGGGGAGGACCCTGGCCGCCTCCGCGACGTGCTCAAGGACCGGGTCTACCTCCTGTGGCTCGCGGCGCTGTCGTTCGCGTGGTTGCTGCCGCACCAGGGCTACGTTGCGCTTTCAGCCTGGATGAAGATCGAGGGGCATTCTCCGGGGACCTTTGGCGCGGTGCTGGCGCTCAACGGGGTGCTGATCGTGCTCATCCAGCCCTGGATTGCCTCCGCGGTGGGGCGTCGGGATCCCACCCACGTCTTCGTGGTCGCCTGCCTTTTGCAGGGCGTCGGCTTCGCGATGCATGGCCTCGGGGTGGGCGTCGTCGGGCATCTGGCGGCGGTCACGGTGTGGACCCTCGGCGAAATCCTCAGCGCCCCGGTCACCTCGGTACTCGTCGCAACCATCGCGCCGACCCACCTGCGAGGGCGGTACCAGGGCCTCCTTGGGATGTCCTTCTCCTTCGCGAGTGTGTTGGCCCCGCTCTTGGGCGCGACGGTGCTCGACCACTTCGGCGGGTGGTTGTGGGTGGGGTGCCTGGGCGCAGGGGTTCTGTCCGCGGCGGCGATGTACGCGATGGGACCGGCGCTGAGGGAGCGGGTGCGGAGTGGGGGAGTGCCATGAACCTGGGGGCGTTGGCCCTCCACTTCGAGCCGACGATAGGCGCAGAGGACTTCTCCTATTTCCTACTGGAAAAGCCGGGGTGTTACTTCATCATCGGCAACGGCCAGGGCGGCCATCGTGACGCCCGCCACGGCATGGGCCCGTGTATGTTGCACAACCCCAGCTACGACTTCAACGACGAGCTGATTCCGCTCGGGGCGACGTGTTGGGTGAGGTTGGTTGAGGCGTGGCTGGGGACCTAGGCGAACGCCGCCGCGAGGAGCGGCGCTACCAGCTCCCGCTGTTGGCCCGACTGAGCCACGGCTCCGCTGGAAGCAAGGCGGCACCGCGCTGAAGGAGCTCGACCGATTGTTGGTCCGGGCTGCGGACGAAGGCCATGCGCCCATCGCGAGGGGGGCGTAGAATGATGACACCGTGGGCTTCGAGACGTGCGCACGCAGCGTAGACGTCGTCCACTCCGACGGCGATATGCCCGAAGTTGCGGCCCCCGCCGTACGCTTCGGTCTGGTCCCAGTTGTAGGTGAGCTCGATCTCGGCGCCGCCGGGCGCGTCGCCAGGGGCACGAAGAAAGACCAGGGTGAACCGACCCGCGTCGTAGACCGAGCGCCTCGACTCCACAAAGCCGAGGGCATCGCACCAGAAGGCCAGCGCCGCATCGAGGTCGGCAACGCGAAGCATGGTGTGGAGAAACTGCATCCCGGCTCCGTATCGCGGTAGGTTCTGCCGATGCGCTCCCGCTGGCCTTCGATGCTGCTCTTCCTTTCGGCCGTGGTGAGTATTTCGCCCACGTTAGCGGCTGACTCTCCCCCCGCCAGCCCGCCGCGGGCAGACGCCCCGGGCGCGTTTGCGCGCGACCGCAACTTCGACATGGAACGTCTGGAGCTGGAGGGCGTTGTCGACATGGACGCGCGCTCCCTCGCAGCGACGGCGACGTGGACGGTGCGCCGCCTGGCACCGGGAGGGCTTCGACTGGACGCCGTGGGTTTGGCGATCGTCGGCGCCACGGTGGACGGCCAGCCGGCTGAGCTTTTGGACGGCGACGACGAGGTCACCATCGACGTCCCTGAGCGCGCTACCGACTACGAACCAGGCGCCTTCACCGTCGTCAGCATCATCTACACGACCACCCCACAGCTTGGCCTGCATTGGCGCGGACCGTCGGCGGACTCCCCCGACACCTACCCCGAGGTCTACAGCCAGGGGGAAGGCGAGGACAACCGATACTGGTTTCCCAGCTACGACCACCCCGACGACCGCTTTGCCTACGCGGGTCGGTTCACCGTCGCCGGCGCGCCGAAGGGCTTTACCGTCGTCACCAACAGCGGCGCCGACCTCGTCAGCTACCTGGTGATGGTCGCTGCGGCCCCGTATGACATCGTCGCCGGCCCCGCGAACCCGGTTCCCCTGCGAGCGATGGTGCCGCCCCGCACCCCGGAAAGCTGGGTGCGGCCAGTGCTGGACCCCCTTCCCGACATGCTGGCCCACTTCGCGATGCGCACCGGGGTCCCCTATGCGTGGGGCCGCTACGACCAGACCTTTGTGCAACGCTTCCTCTACGGCGGCATGGAAAACACCGGTTCGACCATCGAGCACGTCAAGCTTTTGGTCCCCCCCTCGGTGCAGAAGACCCGGCCGTCGGTGCCCGCGATCGTCGCCCACGAGCTGGCGCATCAGTGGTACGGCGATCTGCTCACGTGCCGCACGTGGCGGGACCTTTGGCTCAACGAAGGCTTCGCGACCTTCTTCGGTTCGGACTGGGAGGCCCGTGCGATGGGCATCTCCGATGGGCCGGAGGCCGGGCGGGCGCTCCGTGCGGCGCAGATCGATGGTTGGCGGCGCGGAAGCCTCGATCGCGGCAGTCTTGCCGGGCGTTGGTTCCTCGGGGGGGGCGGGGCCCCCCACCCCGGGGACGCTCTCGGGACGGCGAATCACAATGTCTACGCGAAGGGCGCGATGGTGCTCCAGATGCTTCGCGCGCTCCTGGGCGAAGAGACCTTCTGGGCGGCCATGCGGGACTACACCCAGAAACACGCTCACGCCAGCGTCGAGACCATCGACCTGCAGCGGGCGATGGAGGCGCACTCCGGTCGCGACCTAGGCTGGTTCTTTCAGCAGTGGACCGAGCTACCAGGGGTGCCGAAGGTGACGACGAGCTGGTCGTGGACGCCCGATCCGGGGGAGACGCGCAGCGGCGTGGTTTCCGTAGAACTGCGCCAGGAGCCCGGAAGCAGCGTTAAGGCCGCAGCGCCCTACACCCTCCCGGTGACAATCGTGGTCGACGGGGCTTCCCCGACCACCGCGTGGCTTCGGGGCGAGTCCCTCACCGTGGCGGTGCCGTGCGACCACCTGCCGGCGTTCGTGGCCATCGACCCCGAGGGTGGGCTCTTGGTGGACTGGGAGCAGAAACAGTCGGCTGCCGCGTGGGCCGCTCAACTAGTCCGCGGGAGCCCCTACGCGAAGCTCTTTGCGGTGCGTGCGCTCGCCGAGCTGCCCATAGGCACCCCGGACGCGCTGGCGGACGCTTTTGGTCCCGGTGCCCTCGCCGCTCCCGCCCCCCCCCCGCTGCGCGTCGCCATCGCCGATGCACTCGGGACTCGACGCACCTGTGATCTGCTCGTACCTACCGCATTGACGGACGCAGACGAACGGTTGCGCCTCGCGGCGGCCAACGCGCTGGGGAAGTGCCCGGGCCGTGACCTTGCGCCGAAGCTGCTGGCGGGGCTGGAGCGCGAGCCGAATGCGGACGTCCGTGCGGCGCGCCTGTTGAGCGCCTCGGCGATTGACCCTCAGGTGGCGCTCACGACGGCGCGCGTGGTGCTGGGCCGCAAAGACGCCCTGGACGTCGAGCTGACCGCCGCGGCGGCCGCGCTGGGGGCGGGAGGTCCCGGTGACGTGCCCGCGCTTCTTAAAACGCCAGTCTCTCGCGACCTCCGGTCCACGGGGCTGCGCTCGGCGGTGAGCATCCTGGGTCGGCTCCCGCTGGGCCCCGAGCGCGAACGCCTCCGGGCAACGATCGCGCGGAGCGCCGACCGCACGCTCGACGATCTCGACCTCCGCGGCCTCCATGTCGGCATCGGCGTGCTTGCGGGGGTCGGCGACGCCCATTCCGCCGCGCTCCTGCAGGCGCTCGCCCGGCGCAGCACCGTCCCCGACACCGCTCGCCGCGCGCGGGAAGCAGCGACGGCGATCGGGGCTCGCGTCGACACTGTGAGCCCGGCGACCCCCAACGAATCCGCCGCGCTCTACAAAGAGCTGACGGACCGCATCAAGACGCTGGAAGACAAGGCCAGCGAGCGGCGGTGACGTAAATCGAGGGGCATGACCGGTGGCGCCGCGCAGGCGTTAGGGGCTCGGGAGGCGCCGAACGCGCCATGGGGGACTAGCCGGTGATCGTGCTTTTGCTGGCGTGTGCGAAGGAGGAGCCGGCGGCGGTCGATCCCGGCGACTCCGCAGACACCGCCGTGGTGGCCGCCGCCTCCCCCGCGCTGGTCTTCGCCGGCGACCATCCTCAGAACCTTCTGGTCCTTTCGCTCGACACCACCCGGCGCGACCGAATCGGCCTGTACTCCGGGCGCGATACCACCCCGAACCTCGACGCCGTCTTTGGCCGGGGGGTGGTGCTGGACGACCATCGCTCCTGCGCGAACTGGACCGCGCCGTCGATGTTGTGCGCGATGACCGGTCGGTCGCCCCTGGACGACGACTTCTGGCCCAGCGCCATCTACGACGAGCTTGCCGATCTGCGAATCCCGGTGACTCCGAGCAAGTTGCCGACCCTGGCGACACTGTTGGCCCAGCGGGGGTACGCCGCCGGACTGGTCACCGCGAACACCGTCTTTTCTCCGCTCAACTCTGAAGCGATGGTCGAAGGGTACTACGAGATCAACGTCGAAGCCTGGGGCGGGGCCGCGGGCGTCGTGGCCGACGGCCTGCCGATGCTCGCGCGCCTCGCTGGCAGCGGCCCGTGGTTCGGGCACCTCCATTTCATCGACCCGCACACCCCCTACACCGCCCCCCGAGAGTACAACACCGGGCTCGCCGACCTCGACCCCGACGGCGAGTTTCCCTGGGACGTGACCGACAACGCCCAGGCCTCCGCGCTCATTGCTGCGTGGCCCTCGCTCACTCCCGAGATGCAGGAGCTGGCGCGTCAGCTGCTCCTCGCGGTGTACGACGGCGAACTCCGGTATTGGGACGCGCAGTTCGGGGCGTTGTGGCAGGAACTCGACGCCGGTGGCTACCTCGACGACACCCTGGTGGTCGTGTTCGCCGACCACGGTGAGCAGCTCGGCGAACACCAGGACTTCCACCACGGACAGTCGCTTCACCCCGAAGAAACTCGGGTGCCGGCCGCGTTCTGGGCGCGCAACCTGGTGTCTGGACGCTGGGCGGGGCCGACGATGCACCAGGACCTCGCGCCCACGATTTTGGCGGCGCTGGCGTCAGAGCCGAACGACGAGCACCTCGGCGCGGTCGTCGGCTTGGGCGCAGACACGCGCAACCGGTTCGCGTTCTGCTACCTCCCCGGGTACTGCGAAACCGGAATGTCGCTGGTGCTCGGACCATACCAGCTCACCTACGAGTGGTCCGGCAAACGTTCCTTCTACGACCTCGCGGCCGACCCCGAGGCGCACGAGGATCGCTGGGACGCCAGTGACCCCATCGCGTCGGCGCTCTGGATGGAGCTGCAGCCGGAAGTAGTGGCGGTCGAGGCGCGGTGGCCGTTTTTGGCCGCCGAGCTTTGATGGCGGCCGCCGCCGGGGGCGGCGCCGCGTGCTATGGTCGCCGGAGGCTCCCGGCGCCCGCTGCCGCGCGCCCCCTTGACGATCCAAGAATCCGCGCGTACTAAGCCCCTGACAAGTGGGCGCTTCGCGTTCTTCGGCCACCCAGCGTGTAGTGGCCGGCAACTTTGTATCGTTACGCGCTGCGCTCCAAAAACCAGGAAATCACTGTGCAGTTTACCGACTTCGGTCTCGACGTCCGCCTTGTGCGTGCGATCGAGGACCTTGGCTATTCTACCCCCACCCCCATCCAGGCCGAGGCGATCCCGCCCGCGATGGCCGGCCGCGACGTGCTCGCTGCCGCGATGACCGGCAGCGGCAAGACCGCCGCCTTTCTCCTCCCGATCCTCCATCGGCTCCTCCAGGAGCCCAAGCCCGGCACCCGCGTGCTCGTGCTCACCCCCACGCGCGAGCTTGCCGCCCAGATCCTCGAGGCCTGCCACGGCTTCGGCAAACACGCGGGCATCTCGGCCGCGGCGATCTTCGGTGGCGTCGGCATGGGCCCCCAGGAAGATGCCTTCCGGCGCGGTGTCAGCGTGCTGATCGCGACCCCTGGTCGCCTACTCGATCACCTGACGCGCCCATACGCGAAGCTCGACCGCATCGACTACCTCGTGCTCGACGAAGCCGACCGCATGCTCGACATGGGGTTTTTGCCCGACGTGCGCCGGGTGCTCTCGCGGCTTCCGGCCAAGCGGCAGACGATGTTCTTCTCGGCGACCTTGCCGCCCGAAGTCCGCACCCTCTCGCGCGACATGCTCCAGAACGCCGCCGCCATCAACGTCGAGCGCCAGGCCGCCCCTGCCAAGGGCATCACCCAGGCGGTGTACGCCGTCCCCGCGGCCGCGAAGAGCGCGCTCCTCGCCGAGCTGCTGAAGCGCGATGAGATCGGCAGCGTCATCGTCTTCACGCGGACCAAACACCGCACCAACCGGCTGTCCGAGTACCTCGAGAAGCACGGCATTCCGAACGCGCGCATGCACGGCAACCGCAGCCAGGGCCAGCGCACCGCCGCCCTCTCCGACTTCAAGTCCGGCAAGATCCGGGTGCTCTGCGCCACCGACATCGTGGCGCGTGGCATCGACGTGGAAGCGCTGGAGCACGTCGTGAACTTCGACGTCCCGCACATCCCCGCCGACTACATCCACCGTGTCGGTCGCACCGCGCGCGCCGACGCGATCGGCGTGGCGTTCACGTTTGTCTCCCCCGAGGAGGAAATGGACATGCGCGCAATCGAAAAGGCGATCGGCGCGCGCGTGCCGCGCCGCGACCTCCCGGACTTCGACTACAACCAGCGCCCCACCGAAGCGTTGGAGATTCCCATCGGCCAGCGCATCGCCGAGATCCGCCAGCGCAAATCCGACGACCGCGCGCGGGCCAGCGCCAAACGCGGACCCGCCCCGGGCGCGCCGCGCAGCCCAGGACCGTCGATGGCGCCGAGCGGGCCTCGTCGTGATCGACCGGGATGGGGCGCTGGTCCCTCCGGCGGCGGCAACCGGGATGACAGGGGCGGACGCGGGCCCGATCGCCTCATCGCCAGCTCTGGTCCGGGGGAGCGCACGGCGCCGCCCCCGCCCTCGGATGCGCCTTCGTGGCGACGGCCGGCGGCCTTGGCGGACGGGCCCGTGCGCTCGCGCGACCCCAACGCACAAGAAGTGCAGCCGGGGATCTGGCGGAAGAAGTCGTAGACGAGCGGGTGCCGTCGCCTGCTCACCAGGCGACGTAGCCTCCACTTCGAGCGTACGTCAGCTCGCCAGTCGCAACGTCCCACCAGGCGAAGCCGACGGGCTGCCAGGCGTTATCGTCGTGGACGAGCAGCGCCGGGCCATGGCCGAGGTAGTCCTCGGCGTAGGCGTAGCTGCGGCGGGTGCCGACCAACGCGTCCGGGGCGTCCCAGCCCACGGCGGGGCAGGCGAGATCGGTCGTGACCGAAGCGGCCTGGACCTCCAGGACGTAGGCCCAGGCGCACTCGCCGCAGTCGTCGTGCTCCACCGACACCAGGTCGACCACGGCTCGGCACAGCTCCGCGTCCGTGGCCTCGTCCTTGAACACTGTGGTCTCGCGGCCGGTGAAGTCGGCGAGAACGGTCGCGACTCCATGGGTCGAGAGGAGGCCCCATCGCTCGGCGGTGTCGGCGGTGTCGGCGGTGTCGGCGGTGTCCGGCGCGGTGGCGGTGTCAGCGGGCGGGGGCTTCGACGTCACTTCGGAGCAGGCGGCGACGAGGTGGAAGACGGTGAGCACGAGTCAGTGTAGTGCGACGCGAGGCGCAGCCGCCAACGCCAGGACAACGATGTCCTGACGTTGCGCGGCGCGCGCTCGAGTGAGAAGTCTTGACAAATCTATTGTTGTGTCAACACTGATTCTTGCATCCCGCCGCTGCAACATGGTACTCTGCCAGTGCTCCCCCCGCCCGCCCCCTCCCCTCCCCGCAAGCCTGCCCATGTCCGACCTCGCCTACGAGCGCGAAACCGTCGCGCAGTCCCCGTTGCAGCTCCGGGCGCTTCCCGGCGGCTTGTTGTTGCTGACGCTGCCGGCGGCGACCCGATTCGACGGGTTGCGCCTTTTGATTCGCGACCTCCTGGGCAACCCACCCGGCCGTTACCGCGGCGCGCGAGTGCGGCTGGACCTCGGGCTGCGCGACCTGGACCTGCTCGAAATCCGACGGCTCGTGCACATGTGCAAAGACGAGTTCGAGGTGGAACTCGTCGGCTTGCAATGCGACAATCTCTCGATGCAGCGGATGGCCGAACGCGAGCTGAAGCTGAAGATCACCGTGGGAGCGGCGCCGCCTGATCCCACGGAAGTCGCCGCTGAAAGCACGGCGGTGGCGCTCTTGGACGAGTCCGGGACCACTCCGGCGCTCTTTGCGGTCGATGTCGACGAGAAAAAGGGGCCGAACTTCGAGACCGAAGACGGCTCGACCGACATCGTCAGCCAGGCCGGTGAGGCCAGCGACGAAGCCGACGCCGACCTCGGCGGGCGTACGCTCACCATTCAACACACCCTCCGCAGTGGCGCCTGCGTGCGATTCGGCGGAGATGTTACCATCTTCGGCGACGTGAACCCCGGGGCGCAGATCATCGCCGGCGGCAACATCGTCGTCCTCGGCGCGCTCAAGGGAATGGCCCACGCTGGCACGCGCGACGACAGGGCGATCATCCTCGCCTTCGACCTGCGCCCTACCCAACTTCGCATCGGCAAGGTCATCGGCGTCGTCCCCGGCGCCGACCCCGACAAAGCCGGGCGCAGCTTCCTTCCTGAATTGGCCTCTGTCGTCGACGGGCACATCGCCGTCGAGCCCTACCGCGGCAAGTTTCCGCACCCCAAGGAGAACGCATGAGCGAATGCATCGTCATCACCAGCGGCAAGGGCGGCGTCGGCAAGACGACGACCACCGCCAATCTCGGCGTGGCTCTTGCGCGCCTAGGCAAGCGCACCGTGGTGGTTGACGCTGACATCGGGCTGCGCAACCTCGACGTCATCCTCGGCCTCGAAAACCGCATCGTCTACGACCTGGTGCACGTGATCGAGGGCGAGTGTCGCCTCCGTCAGGCGCTCATCCGCGACAAGCGCACCGAGAATCTGTTCTTGCTGCCCGCAGCGCAGACTCGCGACAAGAACGCGGTCGGTCCCGAGCAGATGAAAAAGCTCGTGGCCGCGCTGAAGGCGGAGTTCGACTACGTGCTCATCGACTGCCCCGCCGGCATCGAGCAGGGCTTCAAGAACAGCATCGCGGGCGCCGACCGCGCCATCGTGGTGGTCACACCAGAAGTCAGCTCTGTGCGTGACGCCGACCGCATCATCGGCCTGGTCGAGGCCGCCGAACTGCCTGAGCCGTCGCTGATCATCAATCGTTTCCGCGCCAAGATGGTCAAGGCTGGCGAGATGATGAGCAAGGACGACGTCTTGGAAATCCTGGCGATCCCGTTGGTGGGCATGGTCCCTGACAGCGAGGACGTCATCGTCAGCGCCAACCGCGGCACCCCAGCGGCGTTCGACGACAAGTCCATCGTGGGCGAGGCCTACCGTCGCATCGCGCGGCGCGTGACCGGCGAAGTAGGCGTGCCGTTTATCGCGACCGAAGAGCCCGAGAACTGGTGGGGCGTCATGAAGCGCTGGATCGGCGTGGGTGAAGCCAAGGAGATGACCGGATGACCAACTTCTTCAACTCCCTTTTCGGCAACCCGCGCGGCTCCAAGGACGAGGCAAAAGCTCGCCTGAAGGTGCTGCTCGTGCACGACCAGGTGGACCTGACCCCGAGTCAGATGGATGCCATGCGCGCCGAGATCCTCGAGGTCATCGCGCGCTACGCCGAGGTTGACCGCGAGAAGGTGGACATTCGCCTCGAGCGGGCGCACGACCAGGTTCGACTCACGTCGAGCGTGCCGGTGCGGCGCGTGACCCATCGCGGAGCGTTGAGCGCCTGATCGCGCGGCGCGAGCGCCGCCACACCGTCGATCCGAGCGAGCGCAAGGCCGTGGATACCGCGTTGACCCGGGCCGGGGGCGTGCCAGCCCTCGCCCGAGAGGAGGCGGTAGAGTTGGTGTTGGCGGCGGCGAAGGCCAGCCAGATTTCCGAACTCGCGGACCAGGGACGTCGCGGTGACGCCCAGGTCACGGGCGAGGCCCCGGAGCGTGAGCGCGGCGGGCCCGTGGATGGTGACGAGCTGCCTCCCGCGGGGGAGCGCCGAGGCGCGCAGATTACCGTGGTGGTAGCCGCGCTTTCGGTACCAGCCGTCGGCGGGGGCGGGCGGGGGCCGAGACAGGGGGGGTGTCCACGACATCATGTTAGCGTCGCTACTATAGTCGCGCACGGCGCACGAGGTGCGCGCTGCCGGGCCTGAGGCGCGGCAGAGAGCTACTGCAAATGCCGAATCCGATCCTGCTTCTTCTGCGCGGTGACCTTGTCGATGAGCTCGCTGCCGCGCGAGACGCGGTGCAACAGGATGCGGCGGTAGCCCTGGAACTGGGTGACGCGGAACTCACCAGAGAACGCGAGATATTTGTCGGCGAGGCCCGAGAAGCCGCACGCCGTCATCGCTTCGGGGCGACGGAGCGGCTCGGGCAGGGCAACCTCGATCTCGTCGATCTCGCCCTGGTCCATGGTCAGGGTGCCGCGCGTCAGCATCTTGACCTCGCGACCCTGTTTGTCGATTTCTTCGCCCAGGAGCGGACCGAACTGGTCCACAATCAGGTCGCGGACGTTGTCCCAGCGGCGGCCGCCGAAGAAGTGAACGTCAATGTAGACCCCGGCCGGCTTCTCGTAGTTGACCTCGAGGTTCCGGGGCGACGTGCGTATCTCCTCGGTCAACCGCTTTTCAGCCACCGCGGCGACGGTCGGCGGTGGCGGCCGCACTGCGCGTACCGCCGGCTCGTCGGCGCCCGTGCAGGACAACAGGAGAGCAAGCCACATCGGTCCCCGTTAACGGTGCGATGTGACCGTCGTCATCCGCTACTTTGCCAACCTGCGTGAACTTCGAGGCACTCCGGAGGAGTCGCGCGAGATTTCACCGGGTAGTACCGCCGCTTCCCTCTACCGCGACCTCGGCCTGCCCGCGGCGCTCCCGGTGGCGTTCGCGGTGAACCAGGAGCGCGTGGCCGGCACCACCGTGCTCTGCGACGGTGACGAGGTCGTTTTCCTGCCGCCATTGGGCGGAGGCTGACGTGCTTCGCTTCCAGGCCGATGCCGTCGAGGTCGCCGCGGTCGAAGCGGCGGTGACGTCGCCGACCCACGGGGCCATCCTCGTCTTCTCGGGCGTGGCGCGTGACCACAACCTGGGCAAGGGCGTGACCGGCCTGCACTACGAAGCCTACGAGCCGATGGCGGTGGCCGAGCTGGCGCGCATTGCGGCCGAGGTGGCCGAACGCTGGCCTGACACCAGGCTCGCGATCGTCCATCGTGTGGGCGCCGTCGCGATCGGGGAGCCCAGCGTCGTCATCGCGGTGGGTTCGCCGCACCGGGTGGCGGCGTACGAAGCCAGCCGCTACGCGATCGACGAGCTCAAGGCGCGGGTGCCGGTGTGGAAGCGGGAGACCTACGCCGATGGGACGGCGTGGATCGCGAACCGGTCGTGAGCCCGTCGCGTGATAATCCACGGCCCCATGCACCTCCTGCTCGCGCTCGCCTGTGCTCCCTACCCCGAAGGTCTCCGCGCCACCCCTGACGGCGACGGCCCGATGGTCCGCTACGAGTGGGATGCACAGCCGCTTCCGGATGTGCCCTTCCCTTCTGATCTCGCGACGCGCACCGACGTGACCAGCCCCACCGGGCTGCGCGTCAACATCCCAACCGACGCGCCCACGCAGCTCGAACGTGACGCCCGCGCCAAGCTCAACACCCTTGACGGCTTCGGGGTGTACGCGCCGGTCTCCGTGGCCTTCGGGGCGCCGCTCGACATCCAGAATCTCGTCACGCGCCATCGTGACGACGCCAAGTACGGTACTGCCGCGCTGGCCGATGACGCGGTGTACCTCATCGACGTCACCCCGGACTCGCCCGACTACGGCAAGCCGGTGCCGCTGGACCTGGGCCAGGGTCGCTTTCCGATGGATGTGCCCAACCCCAATCGGTACTTTCCGAATGACACGCGCCCAAGCTCGCCAACCCTGGTGTTTGAGACAGAAAGCGAAGACCTCAACGCCAACGGCGTGCTCGACTGGGGCGAGGACACCGACAACGACGGCGTGCTCGACCATCCCAACGTGTGGCCCGAAGGCGGTGACACACGCAACGATCTGCTCACGTTCTACGAAATGGAGAGCAACACCCTGCTGCTCCGCGTGGTCCGCCCGATGCGGGAAAAGACCACCTACGCCGTGGTTCTGACCAACCGGCTTACCGGAGAAAGCGGCGCTCCGATCCGCTCGCCCTGGCCCTACGTGCATCACTTGCGCCAGACAGAGGCGCTCCGCCCCCTGGAGACTGTCCTTCCGGAACTCGGTCTCGCGCTGGAGGACGTGGCGTTCGCCTGGACCTTCACCACTGGCGACGTCACCGGTGATCTTCGCGCCGCCCGCCAGGGTCTGCTCGGCGAGGGTCCGCTGGCCGCGCTCCAAGAGGAGTTCCCCGCCGGCATCGACGAAGCGTCGACGATCCACGAGCTCGCGGGGGTCAACCCGACGACGCTGCCGGTCGACACCCTGCTTGACGCGCTGGTGGAACTGGGGCTCTTCGACGGCGCCGCCGCCGACGCGCTGGTAGAAAACTACGGGGCGTTCGGCTCCTCGGTGGTCGGCGGCAGCTTCACCACGCCAAACTTCATGGCCGACCTCGATGGCACCCAAGCGGCGTGGCCCACCGCCGACGACAGCGACGATTTGTGGGCGGTGGACGCCACAACCGGCGAGTACCAGGCCCGCGAGGAGCGCGTGGTCTTCACCTGTGTCCTACCCAAGGGAGTGGAAGGACCGGCGCCAGTAGTCAGCTTCGGCCACGGCTACGGCTCCAGCCGCTTCGACTTCCTCGGTTTTGCCTGGGCCTTCAATCGGTTCGGTTGGGCCGCGTGCGCCTTCGACTACCCCGGACACGGGCCCACGGTGGACACCGAACTCGAAGCAGTGCTGGTCCCGGTGCTCACCGGCAAGGGCCTTCTGGCCTTTTACACCCACCTCCAGGACAGCCGCTTCCGCGATCTGGACAACGACGGCATCGGTGATTCGGGCGGTGACCAATGGACCGCCGACGCATTCCACACTCGCGACATGGTGCGCCAGGCGGCAGTCGACCACGCGGCGTTCATCGACGGCGTGAACCTCTGCGGCAAGGGCACGATGACCCTCCCTGACGGAAGCTCCGCGGTGTCCTGCGACTGGGACGGGGACGGCGTTCCCGACATCGGCGGCGCCGAGAACGAAAACTACGTCCTAGGCGGTTCCCTTGGCGGCATCAACACCGCGGTGGCGGCGGCGGTCATCGACGAGGTCAGCGCGTGGGCGCCGATCGTGGCGGGCGGGGGCCTCCTTGATGTGGCGATCCGAACCGAGATCGGCGGCGCGGTAGAGGCGATGCACGGGCGCTTGATGTCGCCACTTTTCGTGGGCTATCCACAAGAAGACGGCAGCCTGCAAGTCGTGCAGATCGTGAACTCGGTGCGGGACATGGTCGAGTTGCCGGTGGCGACGCTCCCGAGCTTCCCGGCCGGTGGCCGCGTGGTCCTGGAGAACCTGTCCAACGGTGAGGTGCGCGAAGGCTACATCCCCACCGACGGCCGCTTCCGCCTGGGCATTCCGGCCGACGCCGCCAGCGCCTGGGAGAAAAAGGCTCTGGCCGGCATTCCCGAAAACGGCGCCCCAGCGGGCTCGCGTTACCCGCTCGCGGACAACGCGGCGGCGGGCGACCTCTTGAGGCTGAGCTTCCAGGATGCCGACGGCAACGAGCTCGCAGCGATAGACACCTGGGAAGGCGACGTCGCGTTCCAGGGCGCTACGTACGTCGCAGGGAGCGAACTGGTCGCCGCCGCCGAGGGCCTGGGCAAAATCCGCGGCACCCCCGACCTGCGCCGGACCGCGTTCATCTTCGGCGCGGTGCTCGAACCGGGCGACCCCATCGCCTACGCGCGGAAGCTGACCGAGGAGCCATTCAACGGCGTCGCGCGGAACATCCTCCTGGTGCCGACGCCCGGGGACACCATCGTCTCGGTCAACGCCGAGATCGCGGTGGCACGCGGCGCGGGTTGGCTGGACGACAGCGCCGACGACGAACGATACGGCACCAGCATCGACCGTTGGCTCATCGACCGCAAGGTGGTCCAGGGCCTCGAAGAGCACGGTCCCTACGTCGATGTCAACGGCGCTTCCTGCTTGTTCGACGCCGACGATCTCGACAACGGGACTGACGGCACGGGGGCCCCTTCCGAGGCGCCGCTGCGGGTGACGCTCGAGACCAACGGCGGGGTCAGCGCCATGCGTCTGCCCTACGTCCGGACCACCGGCACCCACGGGTTCGCCCTCCCCGAGCCCGACGATCCCTTCGACATCACCACGTTCATGGTGATGCAGATCGGTTCTTACTTCCAGCAGAACGGCCTCGCCATCAGCGACGACGTCTGCCTGGAAGACGCCAGCTGCGCCTGGATCCCCGCCCTGGCCGTGTCTGAATGATCGCCCTGCTCGCCCCGGCGCTGGCGTTCGATGTGCCCCCGCCACCACCGCCCGCAGAAACGCCGGCCATGACGTGGGTCACGCCGATGGAGGCGCGGGTGATCGGCACGCTCCCTCCCGCCGAGCTCGTGCTCGACGACGAGGGAACCGCCCTCGGCCAGGGGATGGTCCTCGACACCCGCCTGCGGCTGGGCTTGGACGTCAAATGGAAGGGGGTGGACGCCCGCACCGAGTGGGACCTGTTCGACTCGCAGATCGGCGGTGATCCGTGGGATCTACGCGGCACCGAAGACGCTCGCCACCGCGAGAGCACCGACCCCTTCGCCCGGCCGGACGTCTTTACCGCTCGGCGTTTGTCACTCGGCGGTCGCATTGGTGTGGTCGCGCTGGAAGGCGGCTTGGTCACCTCGCATTGGGGCCTCGGCATGCTGGCCAACGACGGCGCGCACGACCCCGAGTTCGGGCGCAACGACTTCGGCGACCGCGTGCTCCGCCTCCGGGCCGCCACCCGCCCGATCGAGGCCCAGCCGCTCATCGTCGCCATCGCCGGTGACCGCGTGGTCGAGGATGAGTCGGCCGACTGGAGCCCGCTGGAGGGCGGCGAGACCGCCTGGCAGGCCGTCGCCACCGTCATCTATGGGGAACCGAACAAGGCCCGCGGCGGGGTCTACTACGTTTACCGCGACCAGACCGAGCTCGACGCCGTGCGCCGCACTCAGGCCCACGTCGTCGATGTGTACGGCGACTTGCCGCTGAGGGCGGGGGAGAACACCCTGCGCTTCGCCGTGGAAGGTGCGGGCATCATCGGGACGACGTCACGGGTGCAGAGCTACAGCAGTCGCGACGGGCTCGCCCTCGGTTCCGCAGGCCTCAGCGCGCTCGCGGAGGTGAAGCTGAGCCCGCTTCCGCTGCGCGCGGCCTTGCGGGGTGGTTGGGCCAGCGGCGACACCGATCCCGACGACGGTCGCAGCGAGGACTTCGGCTTCGACCGCGACTTCGACGCCGGCATGGTGCTCTTCGACGAGCTGCAAGGGGCGATCGACGCCGCGACCTACGCCCAACTCTCTGATCCGGCGCACAGCGGCAGTGCTCCTGACGGCGCGGAAGCCCTGGTGGGCGAGGGTGCCGTGCGGTCGGCGAGCTTTCTCCAGCCCATCGTCGAGGTCACGCCGACGCCGTGGCTGAGCGTCAAAGCGGGCGTGCTCCTCGCGTGGAGCAGCAAGCCCGTACAGCAGGCGTTCACGACGTTCCGTGCCGGTGGCACTCCCACCAACCACCTGGGCGAGACGACCGAGGGCTACAGCCTGGGCACCGAGATCGACTGGGCCGTGAAGCTTGGCGACATGCCCATCGGCGGGACTCGGCCGGTGCGCCCGGCGCTCTTGGTGCAGGGCGGGCATCTCTTTGCCAACGACAACCTCGGCGGTGGCACAGTGCACCTCGTGAGCGCGGCGCTGCGGGTGCGGATGTAGTCCTAGACCACGGCGTAAACCCCGACGAAGTAGATCGCCGCCGGCCCTGGCAGCGGAATGTTCGAGCTGCTGACCAACCGGAAGCCGGCCTCGCGAATCCGCCCGTCCACCACCGCCGCGTTGGACTCGTGGTAATGCCCGGAGAACCCTGCCAACTTCCTGCCGAAGCGGTACAGCGCGTTCTCCGTCGGGAGGCTGACCAGCAACGTCCCGCCCGGGCGCAGCACCCGCTTGAAGAACGCGAGCTCCTTCGTCGGCTCGTCAATATGTTCGAGCACCTCTGCAGCGACGACCACATCGACGCTTCCGGGCTCGACGTCGGCAAAGGCGGCCTCGGGCGACAACAACGTCACCTGACCCAGCTGCTTCTTCGCCTTCCACAGCTCTGCGGCGCCGAGAACCAGGTCGACACCCACAACGGACGTGGCCCGCTTCAACGACGACTCGAAAAGCACGCCGGTACCGCACCCGAAGTCGAGCACGCGGCCGCCTTGGGGGCAGTGCGTTTCGATCAGGCCGGCCACGACGTCGACCCGGCGCCAGGCCATCCAGCGGAGGGCGGGGTTCTTGTGCAGGTAGCTGGGGATGGCCATCTCATCGCGATCTTCGTCGCGAAGGAGGGCCGCCATTTCGCCGAGGGTGGCGGCGTCAATTCGCATCGGGTTCTCCGGGGGGGGGCGGATCGCCCAAACGGGGAAGATATCGGCGTACCAGGTATAGTTGTTGCTCTTGGACGCTGCGAAGTCGCGACACCATCAGCGCGATCTGCCCGAGACCGAAAACCAGGAGCGCGAGGCCCAAGAGGAACGCGGCGACAAAGCCCGCCCAGATGTGGGGGCTGAACTGCCCGGTGCTGAGCCGGTTCCAGGTGAAGAACCCGCCGAAGCCGAGCGTGCCGGCGAGCAGCAACCCCGTGAGGTTGTCGAACAGGATACCCGGCGAATAATCCCGGATGAACCCGAAGATGATGCCGAGCGTTCGCCACGCGTACTTGAAGAGGTTGCTGGCGATGCGGCTCTTGCCGAACTCCCGCACCCCGCGGACCTTCATCGGCATTTCCAGAAGCCGCAGGCCCTTCTGCGAGAGCACCAGGAAACTTTCCTGGGTGTAGGTGAAGCGGCCGAGCAGCACCAGCCGCAACATCGCCTCACGACCGTAACAACGGAATCCGCAGCTGACGTCCTCGAAGGACTGGCCGATGAGCGTGCTGATGATGCGCGCCATGCCCCAGTTGCCGAGGCGCTTGACACCCGGCATGTCCGGCAGAAGCGCGGGATCAAGGAAACGGGAGGCGGTGACGAAATCGGCGCGGTCCTCGACCACCGGGACCACGATCCGGGCGATGTCCTCGGGCGCGAACTGCCCGTCGCTGTCGATGTTCACGGCGAGATCCACCCCCCGTCGCAACGCCTCGGCGAGCCCGGTCTGCAAGGCGGTACCAACGCCGAGATTGCGACCGTGGCTGATCACCAGGGCGCCCGCCGCCCGCGAGATGGCGACGGTGTCGTCCGTCGAGCCGTCGTCGATCACCAACATCGTGATCTCGGCGATGCCCGGCAGGGTGCGAGGCACGCGCCCCAACACCGCACCGATGGTGGCGGCTTCGTTGAGGGCCGGCATCATGACCAGGAGGCGCAGTGGACGAGGAGAGTTCAAGGCTGGGCCCCCGGAAGGCGGCGGCAGCTAACACGCGGAGCACGACGGGGCGCGCCGGGTTAGCCCGCGCGACCTTTGGAGCCCTGATGCCCTTGAACGCCCTCACCGCCCGCCTGGCCGGCGCGCGCCCCACCGTGGTCGTGGTGGGCCTCGGCTACGTCGGCTTGCCCCTGTGCGTGGAGCTGGCCGAGTCGGGCGCCGAAGTGCTCGGCCTGGACGTGCACGCCGGGCTGTGCGCGCAGCTCAACGACGGGCGCTCTCACGTCGGGGACATCTCCGATCAGCAGCTCCGCACCGCCATCGCAGCGGGTTTTGTCGCCGGGATCGATGCGTCCGTCGTCGCGCGGGCGGACGCGGTCATCATCTGCGTGCCCACGCCCCTGCGGCGCACCAAGGACCCCGACATCTCCTACATCGTGGCCGCCGGCCAAGCGGTGGCCGCCCATGCCCGCCCCGGACAGCTCATCGTGCTCGAAAGCACCACCTACCCCGGCACCACCGAGGAGATCCTGGTCCCGATGCTGGAAGAGCGCGGGCTGGTGGTGGGCAAGGACGTCGCGGTCGCCTTCTCGCCCGAGCGGGTGGACCCCGGGAATCCAACCTACGGCATCCGGAACACGCCAAAGGTGGTGGGCGGCATGACGCCGGCGTGCTCGGCCGCCGCCACCGCGCTCTACCAGCGCTGTTGCGACACGGTCTACCCGGTGTCGACCCCGGCCACGGCCGAGACGGTGAAGCTGCTCGAAAACACCTTTCGCATGGTCAACATCGCGCTGGTCAACGAGTTCGCCCTGATCTGCCGGCAGCTCGATCTCGACGTTTGGGAAGTCATCGACGCTGCGGCGACGAAGCCCTTCGGGTTCATGCCCTTCCGCCCCGGTCCCGGCCTCGGCGGGCATTGCATCCCGATCGACCCGCACTACCTGGCCTGGAAGCTGCGCGCGCACAACTTCACCGCGCGTTTCGTCGAGCTGGCAGACGCCATCAACTGCAAAATGCCGGAGCACGTGGTCGAGGTCCTTGCCGACGTGCTCAACGACGCGGCGCTGCCGCTGCGGAACAGTCGCGTGCTCGTGCTCGGCGTCGCCTACAAAGCCAACATCTCCGACATGCGCGAGTCGCCGGCGTTGGAGGTGATCACCCACCTCCAGAAGAAGCACGCGCTGGTGGACTACAACGACCCGTTCGTCGCGACGCTTCAGGTCGGAGAACGCGAGCTTCGCAGCATCGAGCTCAGCGCCGAGGCGCTCAGCGGCTATCAGGCGGTCGTGGTGGTGACCGATCACAAGGCCTACGACTGGGACTTCGTGCTCCGCCACAGCGTGCGCATCGTAGATGGCCGAAATGCCACGTTGGCGGCTAGGAAGCGCGCGCCGGAGCTGGCCGGGAAGGTTCGGGCGATCTGAAGGCGCGGAGCGCGCGGCCACTCAGCGGGCTGGCTCGTCGCCCAGAACGCGACCACCAACGAGTGGTCCTCGCGGGGCCAACGCGCGGTGATCGGCAACCTCAGTTCGCCTCCACCGCCGCCACCTCCTCATCCCAGTACCGGGGTGTTTGCAGCCACGGATTGGGGGGCCTCCCGTCGGTGACGTACACGAATCCGACGCCCTGGGCTACGACCGCGCTGAGGGTCTCGCCCAGGTATTGGGAGGGAACTTCGTAGCCGAGGTAGGCGAAGCGCTCGGGACGGTAGTCGGCCATCCACGGCTCTGCGGCCCACTCAAGAAGCTCGAAACGAGCACCCTCCACGACCACGAGCACATCGGCCGCGTCCAGGTACTCCGCGCACGTGATGACACCGGGGTTGTAGACGATCCACGCGTCGTGACCCAAAAGCGTATTCGCCGTCCCAGCCCTCGCGGCATACCACGACGCCCACGTCGTACAGTCCGAGGACACCTCGTCGAAGAAGATGCCGTCCACGCCGTACCAGTCCACATAGCGGCCGATCTCGGTGTCCACCTGCCCGGCCGTCTTGTCGCCGTAGGTTGTCGCGACATAGCCGATGACGACGACGCCTTGCGCTTGCGCCTCGACCACCGCGGTAACGTAGGCCGCGTCGACCACGCCGCCGGGGCCGCTGCTGGGGTTGATGATGACAAATCCGCCCGTCGCAGCGGCGCCGGCCACGAAAAGCGGCCAGTCCACGCTGGTGGGGTGGGCGTAGCTGGGAATGCCCAAGCGGAGCCCCCGGTCTGCGAGTTCACCCGTATCGGCGGTGTCCGCGCCGGTGTCCGCAGCCGTGTCGCCGCCGGTGTCTTCAGGAGCAGTGTCGGTCGGCTCGGCGGTGTCTGTGGGTGCCGGAGCGGTGCAGGCCAGCAAGAGGGAGAGGATCATGGGCGCAGCATAGCCCCCGCACCTCACCCCAACGCGGCCAGCGCGGCGTGAAGCGTCGCCAACCGAGCCTCGTCGCCATCAAGCTCCGCACGGCGGCTGGCGAGCAGCTCAGGCTTGGCCTTGGCGACAAAACCTTCGTTGCCGAGGAGCCCGCGGAGAAAATCGACTGATTTCTGCGCCTTGGCGATGTGCCCGCCCAAACGTTCGCGCTCCTTGTCCAGGTCGAGCACGCCGGTGAGCGGTATCCAAGCCTCGATCCCGTTGACGACGACGGTCGCGCATGCGTCGGGCTTGTCACCGGCAACGACAGAGGCGTTGCAGATGTCGTCGAGCACCGCTGCGTAGGCGTTGAGCGCGCCGAGGCCACGGGAGACCAGCTGCAACGCCACCTTGCCGCCCAGCTCCTTCTCGGCGCGCACCCGCCGCACCGCGACGATGGCCTCCTGCAAGAGCGCGACGTCGTCGAGCGAAGCGTCGGCAGCGGGAAAGTCTTCGGCGCGCGGAAAGCGCGCCACCATCACACTCCCGGAGGTACCGGGCAGGTTCTGCCACAGCTCCTCGGCCAGAAAGGGCATGAACGGATGGAGCAGCCGCGCGACGGTCGAGTACACCGTCCACAAGGTGTGCTTCGCCGCCGACTTGGCCGCTTCGTCCTCGCCGTAGAGCGCCGCCTTGGAGAACTCCAGATACCAATCGCACAGCTCATACCAGACGAAACGGTGAAGCTCGGTGACCGCATCGTTGAAGCGGTACCCATCGAGCGCGGCGCGCACGTTGGCCACCGCGACACCGGCGCGGGCGAGGATCCAGCGGTCCATGGTGCCCGGCTCGGCGGCGGGCGGCAGCTCGTGGACGTGCATGCGCAAGAAGCGGAACGACTGCCAGACCTTGTTCTGAAAGCGCGTCCACACCTCGACGCTCTTGTCGCTCCACGTCAGGTCGCGGCCGAGCCCCGCCAACGAAGCGAGAGTCATTCGGAACGCATCGGTGCCGTGCTTCTCGATGCTGAGAAGCGGGTCGACGACGTTGCCCTTCGTCTTGGACATCTTGTCGCCGTTTTCGTCCCGAACCAGGCCGTGAATGTAGACGTCGGCGAACGGAACGCTCCCCACCTGGTGGATGCCCGCCATCATCATCCGGGCCACCCAGAAGAAGATGATGTCGAAGCCGGTCACCAGCACGCTCGTGGGGTACCACGTGGCCAATTCTTCGGTGCGGTCAGGCCAGCCCAGCGTGGACAACGGCCACAGCGCCGAGCTGAACCAGGTGTCGAGCACATCCTCGTCCTGCTTGACGTCGGCGCTGCCGCAGCTTCCACAGGCGACGACGTCGTCACGCGAAACCGTGATATGAGCGCACGCGGCGCAGTGCCAAGCCGGAATGCGATGTCCCCACCAGAGCTGGCGGGAGATGCACCAGTCCTTGATGTCACGCAGCCAGGCGAAGTAGGTGTTCTCCCACTGCTTCGGCCAGAACGTCGTGAACCCGTGCTCCACGGCACCGAGCGCCGGACCGGCCAAGGGCTTCATCTTCACGAACCACTGCGTCGACACCATCGGCTCTACGACCGCGCCCGAACGCTGACTGCGGGGCAGCGTCATCACGTTGAGCCTGGTCCCCCGGAAAAGCCCCAGCGCGGTGAGGTCGGCCTTGATCTTGCCGCGCGCTTCGAATCGATCGAGCCCGGCGTAGGGGCCTCCCTCGCCGTTGACCTTGGCGTCCGGGGTGAAGATCGTGATGAGCGGCAGGTCATGACGCTTGCCGACTTCGTGGTCGTTGAAGTCGTGGGCGGGCGTCACCTTGACCGCCCCGCTCCCGAAGGCCGGATCAACCAGGATGGCGTCGCCGACGATGGGGATCTCCCGGTCGAGCAGCGGGTGGCGCACTGTCTTCCCGATCAGGCGAACGTAGCGAGGATCCTCTGGATGCACGGCGATAGCAGTGTCTCCGAGCATGGTCTCCGGTCGTGTTGTCGCGACGATAATCTCGCCGCTACCGTCGCTGAGCGGGTAGGCAAAGCTCCACAGCTCACCCTGGACGTTCTCTTCGGTCTCGACCTCCAGGTCGGAGATCGCCGTCAGCCCGATCGGGTCCCAGTTGATGAGTCGAGTGGCGCGGTAGATCAGGCCTTCTTCGTGCATCTTCACGAAGCTCTCGCGCACGGCACCGCTACAACCCTCGTCCATCGTGAACCGTTCGCGCGACCAGTCGCAGCTGACGCCGAGGCGCTTGAGCTGCCGAACGATGTTGCCACCGGAGTGCGCCTTCCATTCCCACACGCGCTCCAAGAACTTCTCCCGACCCAGCTCGCGACGGTCGATTCCCTTCGCCCGCAGCTGCTTTTCGACGATCCACTGCGTCGCGATACCCGCGTGATCGGTGCCGGGGATCCAAATCGCGTTGTACCCGTCCATCCGCTTGTAGCGGACGAGCAGGTCCTGGAGCGTGTTGTTGAGCGCGTGCCCCATGTGGAGATCGCCGGTGACGTTCGGCGGGGGGATCACGATGCTGTAGGGGAGCCCCGGGGCATCGGGGCGGGGGCTGTAGACGCCCGACCCCTCCCACTCAGGCGCGTAACGGGCAAAGGCGGCGTGCGGATCGTAGTACTGCGGCAGCTCGGACGTGGTATCGGACATGGGGCCGCGCCTATTCCGAAACGGCGCTCGCGGCTAGGAGTCCGAAGCCCGCGGCGCGACTCAGCCGTCGCCGCGCTCGATCTCCGCCATCCGCTCGCGCACCACCCGCCGAACGATCGCCGGCAGCTCCTCGCGCAGCGCGTCCTCCACCGCCACCTCCACCATCTCGCGGAAGGCCGGCGAGGTGCTCATCGCCTTGTTCAGGACCGCCTCGACCACCTGCGGAAGCACGGCGAGAATCGCGCGTTCCATCCCCGGCGCCACCACGTTCGGGTCCACCGCCACCGGGGGCAGGGTTCGCCAGTCGCGGGGCAAGAAGCTGGCGAGGCGCTCGTCCCCGACCGAGGCAAGCGGCTCCAAGTCGGCGAGGGTCGCGGCCTCTTGCTGGGCGGCTTCGACCCCGGTCAACGGCTCGAGGGTCAGCGCGACCTCGATCACGTCATCGTCGCCCGTCAGTGGGCCCAGTGCCGCCTCGAGCTGACGCCGAACCGCCTCGACAGTGAAGGGCCGGGAAAGTCGCACCGCGCCGACTTCCGCCGCCCGTTCGGCATTGAAGACGTCAAAGCCGCCCGAAACCAGAACCACGGCCGCCGCCGGGTGCCGACCCCGCACGTGTCGCGCAAAGTCGTAGGCATTTCCGCGGGGAAGATTGATGGCCGCCAGCACCGCCACGACAACGTCGTGCGTCAAGACGTCCTCAGCTTCTGCGGCGTCCCGCACCGCACGCACCGTGAAGCGCGTGCCCGCCAAGGCGTGCGAGACCCGTTCGGCCGTCTGAGCGACGGGATCGACGACGAGGACCACAGAGCCGGGCATACGCCACGCCTATCCTAGTTGACGACAGCGGCGTGGATCACGCGCGTGACCACTTCGATCTTCTGGCCGTCCTCCGTCGTCAGCGTATCGGCGTTCTGGACCGTGACGTACAGGTTGGTGACGTCAGGCTCGATCGCCGTGTTCATCAGCCCCCACACGTCCTCGTCAATCGAGTACGTGCTGGCGCCGCCGGTGTTGCAGGTCACGGAATCCACCAACTCCCCGCCGGACTCCGCCCGAATCTGGACCCAGGCATCCTGCCAGCCCTCGCTCGTCCAGGTGACATCGGCGGTCTGCCCGAAGACCAGCCCGGTGGACTCATCGTAGTTGCTGATGTCCACATCGTCGAGAGTGCCGGCCTTGGGCGTCCGGGCACCGGAGAAAACTCCCGCCGCGGTAAGATCGGTGCCCTCGCCGATGAGGTCCTCGGCGTACGCGCAGTTCTCTACTGAGCCGAAAACGTCGTCGTAGTAGAAGCCATCCGACTTCAACTGCAAGGCGCCGCTGGAGTCGCCGTTGGCCCACGACGGGCTGTCGGCATCGGGAATGTCCGTGCCGCCGCTCCCCGCATCGTTGGGGAACATGTCGAGTCCCGCGGTGCAGCCGGCGGCCGGCAACTTCCGGGTGGTGAGCTCGTCCGGCGCGTACTCCAAGGAGACTTCGTAAGAAAAAACGCCGTCATAGTACGTGGTGTCGGTCTCGGTCCGCTCCTCGCACTGCCAAGTGTAAACGTCGGCGTACAAGCGCGCGTCGTCGTCTCCGCCCTGCCCGAGCGCGATCTTGTAGGGGTCACAGGCGGCGAGTACAAGGAGCATCGGGGTCAAGTTCTTCATCGGTTCTGGTCTCCGTCTACTCTATCGTAGCCGGGCGGGTTGCCGGAGCGAGGGCGAGGTGTAAAACGATGGTCCAGCTTCGCCGAGGGGGCGTGGCGGAATGGCAGACGCAGAGGATTCAAAATCCTCCGGGTTCACACCCTTGTGGGTTCAACTCCCACCGCCCCCACCACCGAAGAAACGAGGTTCGTCGAATGTTCAAGTTGGATGCGGAGAGCGCCGCCGCGATCATCGCCGAAGAAGCCGCGCTCGCGACGTTGCGGCAATACCCGGTCGAAGAGGTGCTCGCGGCGATCGACGACACCGACAACATAGACGACGAGGAGGGCGCGTTCAACGCGTTGATGGAGGCGATGTACGCCCTGCGCCCAGTGGGGTACCTGTAGGAAAATCGTCACCGTGACTGCGTGGCCGGTGAGGACGGGGTGAGCTAGACAAGAGCACGATCTCGAGGCCTCCATGCTCTCCGTGTACCTGCTGACCAGCCTGTTCGCCTGTGGTGAGGCCCCGCCTCCCCCCCCGCCTGCTGCGCCTCCCAAGGCCGCGGTGCCGGCGCCCCCGCCACCTGCGCCCGTCGCCGCACCGGCCCCTACTGGACCCTACACCCCCGACCCCCTGGCACAGGCGGCCTATGACGCCGCGAAAGCCGCCGGCGCCGAAGCCAAGACCAACCCGAAGGCGGGAGATGCCGCGGCGAGCGCCGCCGGGAAAATCCAGTACGAAAAGTGTCAAATCTGCCATGGCGCCACGGGTGCCGGGGATGGCATCGCCGGGGCCGCACTGCCGCAAAAGCCAAGCCAATTCACCTGGGACGAGCGCTGGGCCGCCACGACTCCGGGAACCAAGCACTGGATCATCCTGAACGGCATCGCCGGCACGTCGATGGCGCCACTGGGGCTCACCGAGGACCAGGCGTGGGAAGTGCTGACCTATATCGAAGCCGAGCTTCGCAAGAAGTAGGCGCTGCGGCATGGGGGGCGAAATCTCCTCGCCAGCGCCCCTCGCTGCCCTTGTGTGACCGGCCCCACCGCATTAGGGTGGCGCGCCTCTCTCCCCCCCCCTACCGGCCAAATGGCTGGAGGCAAGATGCGACAGCTCACCCGAGCCACCCTGTCATTTGCGCTCACGATGGGCGTGGGCATCGGGCTGGCGGCGGCGAACGCGGCCGAGACCGCCTCGGACGAGGAGACCTTCACCATTGGGATGAAGAACCTCCTGCCCCCGGCGCTCTTCGACGACAACCTGGTGGTCACGGTCGGCCAGCCGCAGGCGGAAGCCAAGCCGCAGCCCATCACGTTCCCCCACGGGCGTCACGTGACGACGCTCGGGATGGACTGCAACTACTGCCACAGCAACGCCCGCAAGGGGGTCCACGCCGGTGTTCCCGCGACGAGCGTTTGCATGGGCTGCCACGCCCTCATCGACACCACCGACCGTCCTGAGCTGGTGAAGCTCAAGGACTACTGGGACAAGGGCGAAGTGATCCCCTGGGAAAAGGTGCACGACCTTCCCGACTACGTGTACTTCTCGCACAAGCGCCACGCGATTGCGGGGCTGGACTGCCAGGAATGCCACGGGCAGGTGCAGGACATGACGGTGAACCAGCGGGTTTCCTCGCTGAAGATGGGTTGGTGCCTGGACTGCCACGCGCAGCACCCAAGCATCGACGAGAACTACGGAACCAAGGCAGAACTTCGGCGCGCTGAGCTGAAGGACTGCTGGACCTGCCACAAGTAGCGGGAGCCACCATGGCCGAATTCAACCGCCGCGACTTCCTCAAAGCAGGCGCCGTCGCAACCACGGCAACCGCCGCCGCATGCAGCTACGACTACGTCGTGCCGCAAGAAAAGGTGTTGCCCTACGTGGTCAACCCCGAAAACGTGCAGCCGGGCCTCGCCAATTACTACGCGTCGTTGTGCAACGGCTGCGCCACGGCGTGTGGCCTGGTTGCCCGCAACAAAGACGGCCGCGTCGTCGGGGTCGAGGGCAATCCCGACCACCCCAGCGGCCCCGGCCTCTGCACGCGCGGCCACTTCGATCTGGTGGCTACCTACAGCCCGGATCGCGTCGCCGGCCCGACGGACCGCACCGCCACGCTCAGCTGGGACGATGCCCAGAAGCGCGTTGCGGACGCGATCACAGCGGCGATCGCCGCTGGAAAGTCGGTCGCGTGGCTCGGGCGTTACCGCTCGGGAAGCGTCGCCGCGCTGCTCGACGTGGCTGCCGCGCGGGGCATGCGCCGGGTGAATTGGGAGCTCCTCGGCGTGGATGGCCTGCTGGCAGCGGCGCAAAGCGCGTACGGCGTCAACGAGCTTCCGGTGTACGAGCTCGAAGGCGCCAAGACCATCGTGAGCTTCGGTCACGATTTCCTGCATACGGCCTTCGGCTCGATGGCGATGGCCAAAGGCTGGGCCAAGGCGAAGGACCCTTCACACGACGGGTTCGTCACGCGGCTGGTCGCCGTCGAGCCCCGACTCGGCCAGTCCTCAAGCCAGGCCGACCACTGGTTCGCCGCGAAGCCCGGTACGGAGTCGTTCGCCGCCCTTGCCATCGCGCGGCTGTGCGCGGACGCCAACGGCTACTCGGGTCCCGCGGCCGCGCTGCTTGCGGCGGTGGATGTCGCCGCCTATGCGACGAGCTGCGGTATCGACGAAAGCAAGCTCAAGCAGATCGCCGAGTGGCTCGCGGCCGGCTCTAGCGTGGTGCTCCCCGGCGGGCCGACCACCGACGGTGGGGGCGGCCTGGATGTCGCGACACTCCTCTGCAACGAGGTGCTGGGCAACATCGGCAAGTCGGTTCAGTTCGGGCGTGGCTCACGGCCCGGACACATCAGCGCCTTCGCCGAGGTCAAGGCGCTGCTCGACGACGCCGCCGCCGGCAAAGTCGGCGTGCTTCTCCTCGACGGGCTCGACATCGTGCACCTTGCGCCCGCCGACCTCGACGTCGCCGCCGCCCTGGCGAAGTGCGACCTCGTGGTGCAGCTGGCGAACGAACCGGACGACAGCTCCGGCGCCAACACCCTTCTGCTGCCGACGGGCTCCGGCCTCGAACAGTGGTCCGACGCCAGCACGGAAGCTGCGCTCCACGTCTTGGGCCAGCCGGCGATGGTGCCGATCAAGGACTCGCGCGGGCTCGGCGACGTGCTGCTCAGCGTGGTGAAGGCGCTCCCGGCGCCCCCTGCGGTGATCGAGACCGCCACGGTGGCGCTTTCGCCTCCGACCCCCGACCTCGACGGCATGGCCGGCTCGGCTGCCTCGTTCGCTGACTTCCTCAAGGCCCGTTGGCTCACCTTGGTGAAGCCCGCCGACGCCGACGCGGCCGGCTGGTGGCGCGAGGTCCAGGCCAAGGGCGTGGTGGCGACCAAGCCCACGGTGACCTCGCCAGCGTGGATCGGGGCGCTTCCCAGTGATGCTCCCGCCTCCGCCCCCGACGGCGGCGACTACGCGCTCGTGCTCTTCGCGAGCCACCTCGCGGACGGTCGCTGGGCCAACGTCCCCTGGGCCCAGGAGCTTCCGGACCCGATCAGCACCTATTTCTGGACCACCTGGGCGGAGATCAGCCCGGCCACCGCACAGCGGCTGGGCCTCGCCGAAAAGGACCTTGTCAAGATCACCACCGGGCAAGGCTCGATCGAGGTGGGCTGGTTCGGTTCTCCCGCCGTCGCCGAGGGGACTGTCGCCGTGGTCGTCGGCAACGGCAAGAAAACCGGCAAGTACGCCAAGGGGCGCGGCGCCAACCCGCTGAAGCTGCTGTCGGGCACGCTCACCCTGTCGGCCAGCTCTGCCACCCTGACCCGCGTCGTCGGGGACAGCGGCGTGCACGCCCTGGTCGGCAACATGAACCAGGACGGCCGCAACGTCGCGGTCAACGTCAACGTAGAAGACGCGATCAAAAATCTAGTCGGCGCCGCCGGCTCGATCGTCCCGATCCACCACTTGCCCACCGACCCCCGTGTCGAAGCGGCAGGCCCGGTGGACATGTACCCCGAGCCGCAGCACCCGACCTACCGCTTCGCGATGACGATCGACGCGAACGCCTGCAACGGCTGCGGTGCCTGCCAGATCGCGTGCGCGGTCGAAAACAACACCCCGTTCGTCGGCCCCGACCAGCTCCGGAAGGGGCGGACGATGTCGTGGATTCGGATGGATCGTTTCTTCGAGGGCAAGGGCGAAAACCCCGACATCCGCTATCTCCCCGTCATGTGCCAACACTGCGCGCATGCGCCGTGTGAGGGGGTGTGTCCGGTTCTGGCCACCTACCACAACCTCGACGGCCTCAACGCGATGATCTACAACCGGTGCGTCGGCACCCGGTACTGCGCGAACAACTGCCCCTACACCGCGCGGCGCTTCAACTACCACTCCTGGGAATGGCCTGAGAGCTACCATCTCATGCTCAACCCCGACCTGAGCACCCGTGAGATGGGCGTGATGGAGAAGTGCACCTTCTGCGTCCAGCGCATTCGGTCGGCCAAGGACCTGCATCGCGACGTGGCCTTTGCCGAGCGCGAAGTTGGCAAGCCGGTGAACATGCGGCAGAACGAGGTCCCGGACGCCGAGCTGCGCAAGCTCACGGCCTGCGCCGCCGCCTGCCCCACGGACGCCATCGTCTTCGGCAACTGGAACGACGACAAGTCGACGGTTGTGAAGAAGGGCACCACGCCGCGGGCGTACACGCTCTTCGGCGAGCTCAACACCAAGTCGGCGGTGCACTACGTCGCGCGAGTCAATCACAACCAACCCGCGAACGTCGCCCATCACGGCGGCGGCCACGGTGAGGACCACGGCGGGGCCAAGCCCGACGCGGACAAGGGTACCCACGGCGCGGACGCTCACGGCGCCGCGCACGAGGAGGGCTGATGTCAGACAAGCTCACCTACTCCCAGGTCAACCGCGATGTCATGCGGCCCCTCTTCAACGCCACGTCGTTGTGGTGGGGGTTCATGGCGATCGTCATCCTGGGCTTGGCCTATGGCGGAGTCTGCTGGGGAATCCAGCTGGTGTGGGGGCTCGGCGTCGCCGGCTACCACCCCCCCGTGTTCTGGGGCGTCTACATCACGACGTTCGTCTTCTGGGTCGGCATCGGCCACGCGGGCACGCTGATCAGCGCGATCCTATTCCTGACGCGCAGTCGCTGGCGCACCGGGATCTACCGGGCCGCAGAAGCGATGACCATCTTCGCGGTCATGACCGCGGCGCTCTTCCCGGCCATCCACGTCGGCCGCGCCTGGCAAGCCTACTGGTTGTTCCCCTACCCCAACCAGCGCCAGCTCTGGCAGAACTTCAAGTCGCCGCTGATGTGGGACGTCTTCGCGATCAGCACGTACTTCACGGTGTCGACGGTCTTCTTCCTCATCGGGCTGGTTCCCGACATTGCCGCCGTCCGGGACAACACCCGCGGCATGACCCGCAAGCTGTACGCCGCGATGGCGCTGGGTTGGCGTGGCACCGACAAGCAGTGGCATCACTACATGGCGGCCTACGGCTTCTTCGCCGCGCTCGCCACGCCGCTGGTCCTCTCGGTCCACAGCGTGGTTTCCTGGGACTTCGCGATGGCGAACACCCCGGGCTGGCACAGCACGATCTTCCCGCCCTACTTCGTCGCCGGCGCCATCTACTCGGGCTGCGCGATGGTCATCACGTTGATGCTGCCGCTGACCAAGCTCTTCAAGCTTGAAGCGTACATCCACATCTGGCACTTCGAGCACCTCGCCAAGTTGTGCATGTTCACTGGCGGCATCCTCACCTACGCCTACGGCACTGAGTACTTCGTCGCCTGGTACTCCGACAATCCCTACGAGTGGGGCGTGTTCGTCGACCGCGTGGTCGGCAAGTACTGGTGGGTCTTCTGGATCATGTTCATGTGCAACTGCGTGCTGCCGCTGGTGTGGTGGTTCAAGAAGGTGCGCACCTCGTTCATGGGCCTCTTCGTGGTGAGCCTCATCATCAACGTCGGCATGTGGTTCGAGCGGTTCAACATCATCGCCAGCTCGCTCGCCCACAGCTTCGATCCGGCCGCGTGGGTGTACTACACACCGACGTACATCGAGATCGGCATCCTCATCTTCTCGTTCGCCTGGTTCTTCCTCTGGTTCCTGCTGTTCGTGAAGATCATGCCGAGCGTGGCTATCGCCGAGATCAAAGAGACGCTGCGTCCGCCGCTCAAGTCTGATGGGGAGGTAGCCGCCAAATGAGCACCACCGTAGCTACCGTCGTGTCCGACGTCGCCGTCAAGGCCGTGTACAAACACCTGGACAGCCTGCTTCAGGCCATCCACGACCTGCAGACGGCGGGGTTCACCGACTTTCAGGTCATGAGCCCCTTCCCGCGCCATGAGATTGACGACCTGATGTACAAGGGCGAGCCGAGCCCGATCCGCTGGATGACCCTCGCCGGCGGCATCATCGGCGGCACGATGATCTTCACCTTGGCCTCGCTCACCCACGCGAACTGGCCGATGATCATCCCGGGCGGCAAGCCGCTGGTCTCCATCCCCCCCTTCCTGGTCATCACCTTCGAAGGCACGATCCTCTGGGCGTCGATGATGACGCTCTTTGGCCTGCTCATCCACTGTGGGCTGCCGGCCACCAACCTGCATCCGCTCGTGGAAGACCCCCGGTTCACCAACGACTGCTTCGGCATCGTGTTCAGCAGCACCGGCGGGCAGAGCGCGAAGATCCTCCACATCCTCGAACACTCCGGCGCCATCGAGGTGTCCCATGGCTGAGCGCTCGTCCCGCAAACGTTGGCTTGTCGGCGGGCTGCTGCTCGTCTCGGCGGCCGCGTGGGCCTCCCCCTGGGACATCGACATGATCGACGCGGTCATGTTCAAGGCCTATGAATGGGAGATGAAGCCGCAGCCAGCGGACGTCGTCTCGCGCGAGTCCATGGGTGCACCCCTGCCGCGCGAAGCCGGCTACTACCAGAACGCCGCCATCGCGACCGTGTCCCGCACGGACAAGCCAACCATCGACGCGCTGTCAGACCCCTACGCCTCCGACGCCAACCACACGGCGCGGGGACAGAGGTTGTTTCGGATCAACTGTGCCCCCTGCCATGGGCTCGAGGGCAAGGGCGACGGTCCGGTCACCAAGAACGACGTCGTCGCGGGCGTGCGCCGCTTCATGATGGCGGCGCCGATGCTGTCCGGAGCGTCGTCGCGGACGGCGAAGCTCACCGACGGCTTCCTGTACTCCTACATCCGCAACGGCGGCAACGGCAGCCTTGGCGCCACTTCGGAACGCCCTGCCGGCGTGGCCGCCATCGGCGCCGGCATGCCGGCCTACGGCGCGCTCTTGACCGACGCTGAGCGTTGGTCGGTGGTCGCGTACATCCGCACCCTGCCGGGCTCCGCCTACGCGCCGCCCGTGCCCCCCTCCGCACCCGAGACGCCGCTATGAGCGAAGAAGTCGACTTCGTAGCCGCCACGCGGCGGACCGTGGGCCCCGGCCCGGACGTACGCGCGACGGTGGAAAGCACCCCCCGCGCGCTCCCCGAAGGCACCATGAAGATGGGCCTCATCGGCGTCGGCATCGGCGTCGCCTCGCTGGCCTACGGCCTCAGCACCGAGTCGCACCGTACCCTCGGCGCGCTCCTGGTCTGTGTCGTGTACTTCATGGCGGTCGCCCAAGGCGGCCTGATGTTCTCGGTGGTGCAGACGCTGACCTTCGGCCGGTGGACCCGCCCCTTCAAGCGCATTGCCGAGTCCTTCTGGTTCTTCATGCCGGTGAACTACGCGATCTACGCGACGTTCTTGCTTGCGGGCGGGCTGGAACTGTACCCGTGGATGCACGAAGACATGCCGGCGCACAAGGCGATCTGGCTGCAGCCCGGCTTCTTCGTGGCCCGTCAGCTCGCGATGCTGGGCGTGCTGATGGTGCTGGACTTTGTGTTCATCCGCAACAGCATGCGGTCCGACATGGGCGTAGCCGCAGAAACCCTCGGCACGCGCGCTCCGGCCTTCTGGGCCAACTTCACCGGTGGCTGGCGTGGCCTTGCCGTGGAAGCCGAGGAGACCTACCAGAAGAACATCCGCCTCGCCCCGGTGATCGTCATCCTCTACGCGATCTTCTTCAGCTTGTTCGCCGTCGACGCGATGATGAGCCTGTCCCCGCACTGGTACGCCAACATGTTCCCGGCGTGGACCTTTGTGTCGAGCTTCTGGCTGGGTATCAACTGGATCTGCATCGTGGCGGTGTTCTTCGGCAGCTGGCTGAAGATCGACAGCCTGCTCACCCCGAAGCACTTCCACGACCTGGGCAAGATGATGTTCGCCCTGGGCATCTTCTGGACCTACAACTTCTTCGCGCACCTGCTGCCCATCTGGTACGGCAACATGCCGGAAGAGACGTGGTACCTCATCCTCCGGATGTACATCCAACCGTGGTCTGGCCTGGCCAAGGTCGTGATCTCGATGTGTTTCTTCATCCCGTTCACGGTGCTTTTGAGCCGCGGGATCAAGAAGACGCCGAAGTCCCTGGTGGCCGTTGCCATCGTGATTGCCGTCGGGGTTTTCCTCGAACGGTTCATCCTGATCATGCCGGCGGTGTGGTTCAAGAACGAGCTTCCCATCGGCCTCGTCGAGATCGGGCTGGTGATCGGGTTCGTGTCGGCCTTCCTCACCGTGGTGCTTAACGTGCTCGCCCGAGTTCCCGCGGTGCCGATCAGCGACCCGTTCATGCACCCGCATCCCGACGATGTGCACATCCACGTCGGTGGCGCGCACTCGCACTGATCTTGAGGGGGAAAGGGCTCGCCGCCCTCTCCCCTATCGGGCCGGTCCCTTCGGCGCCCGGCGCGTTGCTAACGCGCCGGGACGCGGCCCTCTCCCCTCTCCGCCCAGCCGCAGAGCGAAAGCGCTGGACGGCGACCTTCGGAGGCGCGGGACGGGGAATCGGCCTCGCCGATCTTGAGGGGGAAAGGGCTCGCCGCCCTCTCCGCCCAGCCGCAGCGCGGAGCGTGGTACGAGCGGGCAGGCCTCTGGCGCGCGTTACACGGCGCCCATGATCGAAGTCACTTGCGAGGACCTGATTCGCCTGTGCGGCCCGATTGCGGCCGTGGTGGCAAGGCTCGGAACCAGCGACGGCGCGGCACTCGAGGCGGCGCTCGACGCGCTCTCCACCGACGAGCTGGAGGCGACCGCGCTCGCAGCGCATGCGGCCGGCTGGCTCACACCCAAAGAAGCGGGCGGCGTGCGCTTCGGGCGCATCAGCCGGGCCAGCGAAGACACCCACGGCAACAGCATCGACGCCGTCGACATGGACGGCCCCGCCGCCGGGGCCCATACCCACCCCCGCGGCGAGGTGGAGCTGTGCATCGACCTCGTCGGCACGCCCTCTTTCGATGGGCGACGGGCTCGCTTCCAGAGCTACGCCCCCGGCACCCGGCATGTCCCGACGGTCAGTGGCGGGAGGATGTTGATCCTTTATTTCTTGCCGGGCGGAGAGATCGTTTTCGAGTAGGGAGCCGTGGCGCGTGGCGCGACCACGTCGCTCACGGCTCCACCCGCTCCCCTCGACAGGCCCGCTCGACCATGTCGATCCGGTCTTGACCCCAGATGACGGCGCCGCCGTCGACCCGGAAGCTGGGCACACCGAACACGCCCACGGACTCGGCGTAGGCGGTAGCCTCGACCAACGCGGCCCGTTGCTGGTCCGCCGTCGCCAGCGCCTCTCCCGGGATGCCCAACCCGCTGAGAACCGCAGGCTGGCCGATGTCTTCACCGTGGGCCCACGCGGCCCGAAACAGGGTCAGCATCCGCTCAGGAGTCGGCTCTTGCAGCAAGACCCGCAGTGGCAGCACACTGCGCAGCGGGAACGCCGCCGGCCACACCAGCGGAACGCCCCACCACCGCGCCCAGCGGCCCAGATCGCGGAGGGTGTGCTGGCGTTTTACCTCGGACATCGCCGCAATGGGCACGTCCACCTGGCCCACGGCACGAAAAAGTGCCCCGAGCAGCAGCGGTCGCAACACAAGCTGCACGCCTGTACGCTGTGACAGCGGCACCACCTGGGTCGCAGCGAGGTACGCGAAGGGGCTGGAGAAGTCGAAAAAGAACTCGAGCTGGCGCATCCCTCAGTCCTCTCCCTCCACGGGCGCATAGCCCCCCGGAAGCCCCAGCACTGCGGCGCGAAGGTCCAGTGTGCGCAGCAACCGGCCGACGATGGTGCGGAGGCTGGGGTGGGCCAGCACCTCCAGGGCCTCGCCCAGCTCGAACCAACGAGCGTCCTCGATGCCCTCTTCGTGAAGCGGCTCGAAGGCCTCGAAGGTCTCGGCAAGTTCGATGAGGAAAAGGTAGATCGTCTTGAGCCGAGGGGTGCCCTCACGGGTGTAGAAGCCGTAACGAACGGACCCCAACGAGATCGACTCGCGCACCGGCACGTTCACACCCATCTCCTCCCTCATCTCGCGAACGGCAGCGACGACGGGCGGCTCTCCATATTCGAGCTTTCCCTTGGCGACTTCCCACGTGAGGCCGTGCCGTCGCGCCACCTGGATGAGGCCGATGCGCGGCACCCCCGTGGACCAGTCGACGACGAAACCACCGGCGCTGGCCTGTTCGGAGTAGCCCGGCCGCAGGTTCAGCACGTGGCGAAGGGGCACCGCCGACGCCACGAAAAGCCCGCCCCTTGCCCGGAGGAATTCAACGCCGTCGCGCCGCGCTCGCGCTGCATCGACGATGAGCACGACCGGATCGATGTAGGTCCGGTGCGCTACCCGCCATGCCAGCGATTCATGTCGCGACAGGTGGACGCCGCCGTCGTTGGGCCCCCACATCCGGCCCTCCCGCTCGTACAACGGCACGCGACCTCGCGGGGCGGCGTGGAAAAGCAAGTCGGGGCCGCCGTACCGCTCGGGTGATGTGAAAAGCTGGATGCGTACCCGACCGTCGGCCACCTCCAGGTGCGCCCCGGAGCAGGAGCGCGTCGCGCCATCGACATCATCAGTCGCGACCGGACGTCGAATGGTGCGGCTCACCGCGCGCGCCACCTCCTCCACGCAGAACCACCCGCCCCCATCGGCCACCAGTCCGGTAGGGTCCGGGTGGCGCAACAGGTAGTGAATCGTCTTGCCAAGTCGTACCAGATCGAGGCCCGCCAAAGGGGGCTCCTTGCTTCAATGTGTCGATCGTGCCCGGCGCGCGGGTGTGTGTCAAGCGATGACGGCAGGCGGGGACGGTCAGGGGCGGCGAACACCGTTGCCGCTGACGCCGGACCAACATACGTCAGGGCTTCCCAAGAGGCCCTATGAATCCCGGTGATCTCGTTCAGCTCCGCGGCTTCGGCGACATCGTCGGCTGGTTCATCCGCGTCATCATCTACGACATCATCGTGACCTCGATCGTCGACATCTTCGGCGTGTCGCGGATGGTGGCGCTTTTCATCTTCCTTGGCATCCTCCTCGCGATCTCCGCCGGCGGGTACTTGCTGAAGCAGCGGGCGGGCGCCAACGCCGACGACGACTGATGCGGCACACGGTCGCCAACGCGCCGGCGTACAGCACCCTCGACCTGGAGTTGGCCGCGGGCGAGGAGATCGTCGTCCAGCCCGGCGCCATGGTGGCGATGGACACCGGTTTCGACCTGACCGCGGGTCTTGGCGGCGCCCTGACGCGGCGCGGGTCGTCGTCGACAGTGCGCAACCTCCTGGTCGGCGAGAGCCTCATCCGGGTCTGTTACAAAGCGCGTCGCGACGATCAACGCATCTCGCTCGCGCCCTCGCACCCCGGTGACATCGTCGCCATCGAGCTGACCGACGACGCCTTCTTCATCGCGCGCGGGGCGTGGCTGGCCAGCGAGCCGAAGGTCGATCTGACGGTGAAGTACGCCGGCGTGAAGGGCTGGATGACCAGCACCGGCCTTTTCCTGATGAGGGCCAGGGGACCCGGGCTGGTTTTCTGCACCACCCACGGGGGAGCCGTCAGGCGCGACCTGGCGGCGGGCGAACGATTACTTGTAGACAACCGGTACATCGTGGCCTTTTCCGCCGACATGACCTTCGAGCTGGTGACGGTGACCAAGGAGTTGGGGGCGACGGCGCTCTCCGGCGAGGGCCTGGTCAACCGGTACACTGGACCCGGAACCGTGATCTACCAGACGCGGCCGCTGCAGCGGAGCGGAGGCTTCCTCTCGATCCTCGCCCAGTCCATCTTCTGATGGACATCCGCGCCACGCCCGAACGCGCACGACTGCTGGCTGCCTTGGCGGCGCGCAATGACATGTTGTACCCGCTCTTCGTTGTCTGGCCGCTCTTGACCGTACTGGCGCTGGCGCTGACCAACTGGGACGGGTTGGCCAAGTCGCTCCCCTTCGCGGCGATGGCCGTGCTGATCTCGGGGTGGCCGATCTACGTCTTCGCCTTCCAGACCTCGTTCCGCAAAGTCCGCTGGCTGGACGAGCTGGCTCCGGATCGTCGGATCGGGGGCTACAACCGGGCCGAGCTCGTTGCGCTGGTGCGGCAAGTACACCAACGACTCGGCGTCACGACCGACACCCCGACCGCCATCACCGGGGACAAGGAGCTCAACGCCACGGCGATGACCCTCGGTCTGGCTGCCTTTTTTCCGAAGCTCAACGCGGTGTACGTGCACCGCCCGATGCTCCATGTGCTTTTCCCGGGCGAACTCGCCTCGGTCCTCGGACATGAACTCGGCCACTACCATCGGTACAAGGTCGACTTCTGTCGTGCAACGCCGATGCATCTGTTGCTTTTGGGAGCGGTTGCGATCCTGGCGGTCAGTCTCCTCGGTCCCTCGATGCTCGGCCTTGGCGCCGCTGCGGCTTTCTCGTGGATCCACAACGCCTTCCTCGGTGCGATGGGCGCACCTCACAGCCGCCACATCGAGTACCTCTGTGATGAAGCTGGCGCCAAGGCAGCAGGCGTGGTCCCCGCCATCAACTGCGAGCTGAAGTTGGGTCTCCAGGCGGAAGCAGAGCTGCAGCTTCAACAGCACCTGCTTCAAGCCGGCAAGGACATCCCCGTCGAGCGCCTGCTTGCGCTGTACGAAGAAGCGCTACCCTTCGCGCGGGTGGACGGGGAGGAGGTGAAGCGGCGCATCGACGCGGCGCTCAAGAAGGAGAAGGCGGCGCGCCGTGGCGTGTCACTCGGCGGTTTCCTCGATCACATCCGGGAGGGTGAGGGCGACGGGGAAGCGCGGGAAGCGCTCGGCAGCCTGGTCCCAGAGGGCCCGCTCCTGGAGTGGGACCGTGAGACGCTCCGGCAAAACGGGCAGCTCGATGAGGCCCAGATCGCCACGCTCGTCGCCGCCATGGAGCGCGATCCGCAGGGATTGTTGTTCCGACTCCCGAGCGAGCTCCTGGACCCTCGCTACCAAAGCCACCCGCCCCACAGCCGCCGCGTGCTGTACCTGTGGCGCAACCGGGCGATCATCGCCGCTACATCGGCGGATCGACCAGGTCCCGCCAGATCCGATCCACCCGAGCCGCTGCTTCACTGACCTGGGTGCAGAACCACCGCCAGCGCGCCAGGCGCTCGGTAGGCGGCGCATCGGCCGGCAGGTCCACAACCCACTCGGCCTTGGCCACAAAACCTCCGCCGAGGAAGCGGTAGGTCTCCATCAGCGGCACCTGAGCCTGACCTTCGCCCGCCGTCGCGGCCAGCGCGCGCCCCAGGCCCACCGCGACCGCGTCGGTGGCAGGATCGAGCGGGGGGAGGATTCCGCCCAGCGGCAAGAGCCCGAAGTGCGCGAGGAGCTCGTCCATGGCGAGGAGCAGCGCCGGAGAGCCTCGCGACTGCAGTTTTTCCGCTACCCGACGCAGCTGCACCATCGGGTCGTGGACCAGCGGGTGCAGTCGGGCCAGAGTCGCGGCGGCGGTGGTGGCGTCGTCCTCTCCGAGGGGGCCCACCAACGCCGAAGTGATCGGCGCGCCACGCTCGCCGGTGAGGGTGCGCCCCGCGCGCAAGGCCACCGCGAGTCGCACCAGGGGGGCCGCCGGCGCCCCGAAGAGCACGTCCAGCACTGAGGGCTCAAGCGCCACGCCCAGCCCTGAAAAGCCCGTACGGACTGCATCGGCGAGGGGCCGACACTCCGGATTGGGGTCGTGTAGTAGCGCCATCAGCGCGCGGCTAGCGGGGTGCTCCCCATCACCACCGCGGGCCACCTCGAACCAACCACCCCGGCCGTCAGGACTGAAGCTGACGGCCAGCGGCGCGGTCCCGGGTCCCGGAACCACCACCAGCGCCCCGCTTCCGAAGTCGCGACCGACCCCGCACGATGCCAATGGCGCCGAATACAGCACCGCCGGCCCCGAAACCGCGCCGACATCGGTCGGATCGCCGAGGATTTCGACCCGGATGCGCTGCCCGAAGGTGCGCGCTCGGCTGAGGAGCAGGATGCCCGCGACCATCGTGGCCGGGCTCGATCCTCTGAGAACCACGTTCACCCTTCCCCCTTTTCCAAACGCGCCTTCGACCGTCGGCGCACGGCCATGATGAGCAGCAGCACCGGCGCCCCGCTGAGCAAGGATACCAGAGACGCGACATAGGGTCCGCCCAGAAGCACCAGCAACACCCACGCCACCGCCGCCACCCCCGCGAGCTTCAGTCCCCCGGTGCGATACTCCGCCGGCGACACCCAAGCGCGCACGAGGTCCCCAAGGGATGCGTCGGCTTCGCGCCCATCACGCCACCGTTCCAGGTCCAGCGGCGCCAGGACCAGCCGGCCGGCAACGACAGGGAGAAAGGCCGCCGTGAGCGCGACGACCAGGACCAGGGGGGTGCCGGCTTCGTCCGCGTTCGCGTAAAGGATGCCAACGGCGATCATCACGCCGGAAGCCAGGAACCACCACTGGAAGGGCTCGATCGCGAGCTCGCTGACCAGCCGCCACCACGACCGCGGCGCGCTGCCGGGCAAGGGCCCCGAGGCGCGCCGGCGACCCGCGGCGCTCTCGACTTGGTAGTCCAGGTGCTCGGCGTAGAACAGGCCAGCGGTCCAGTGCGCCGCCTCGCCCTCCGGCACCCAGTGCGCCAGCTCACTACGACGGGAGTCAGCCTGCGCGGTGCGCCCGTGGAGCAGGCGCCCCCGCGCCGAGATGCTCCAGGATGCGTCCACCGCCTCGGCCTGAACGGTCGCGACGACGGTCTGCTCCATCTGCGCGCGGGCCGCCGCCGTCGGCACGAACAGAATGTAGAGCGCACCACGAAGCGGCACCGCGATCGCCGGGATCAGCGCGTTGGTCCCGAGCAGCCCGACCTGCAGCTTCACCCGATCGCACCCGGCCAGCCGATCGAGGACCTCGGGCGGCAGCTCGGGTTCGGCCTTCGGCGCCATCGGCCTCGCAACTATCACGGGTGCATCCGCATCGAATAGGTGTCGATAGGAGCGCGGTACATGCTGATGCTTCTCCTGTCCGTCGCCGCCGCCATGCCCATCGTGCCCGACGCCCGCTTCGCCCTAGCGATCTACTGCAACCCCCGGTGCGATTCGGCCACCGTCGAGGCCCTGGACCAGGCGCTCGCCTCGATCGTCGCCGCCGACGAGTTCTCGGCCCACGTCGCCACCCCCCAGCGGATCATGGGTATGGCGGGCGCTGAGTTCGATATTCCAACGGTCGAAGGTCAGGATGCCCTCGCCCGGTCGGAGCAGGTGCTTCTGGCGTGGTTCGCCAGCCCTCGGGAAGCGGCGCTGGACACGCTCTCGACGGCCCACGCCGCGTTTGCCCAGGCGGCGCGCGCCAGTGGGGGGTGGGTGGAGGACCTCGATACCCAGGTGGTCTACGACGCCGGTCAGTGGGGGGCGATGGTACCGCGCGGCGACCTCGCCACGTGGTATGTGATCGACGAGACCGAGCTTGCAGACGGGTCCGGACGACTTCGCCTGGTGACGCGCGGGCTGCGACGCTTCGGCGACTTCGAGTTGGTCGCCGACGAGGTCCCACGCGCAAAAGCCGACGACGTGGCCTGGGCCCTCGCTGCGGTCGCGGAGACCGTACACCCCCTGGCCGAGCTTTCCGAGGAGCTGCCCATCGCCACCGCAACCGCTCAGGGCACCGCGCGTTTCTCCGTCGTGACCCAGCCGCGTCTCGATGAGCCGGAAGGGCCCCTGTTGCGGGTGACCTTTGCCGGCGAGATCACCGCGGGGGTTGTGGCCGCCAACGAAGCCCTTCCCGCGAGCCCCTCCGGGGAGGATGTCGGCGCCGACGGCCCCGCGCTGGCGATCCCTGCGTCGGAAACCAAGGCGACGCCCAGCACGCTCGAAGAAGCCCGCGAGGCCGTGCGCGTCGTGATGGTGGGGTTGGAGGCGGCGTGGCAGGCCGGGCTGCCCCCCGGCGACATCCTCGCCGTCTCCGCGCCCTTCGCCGCCCGCGCCGGCAAGAAGGAGTACCTGTGGATCGAGATCACCCGATGGCAAGAGGGCAGCATCTTCGGCCGCCTTGCGACTGAGCCTTACGACGTGCCGGGGCTCCACAAGGGCGACAGCATCAATGTCGTAGCGGCGCAGGTGTACGACTATGTGCTGCGGCGTGCGGACGGGACCAAGGAAGGAAACCTGACGCGGGCGTTTCGGTAGTGCGCTACCCCCGAACGTGTTCGCGCAGCTGCCGGAGCGCCTCGCGTTGGCGCAGCCGTGCCAATCGGGCCAAAAGCGCGGGGTCCATCTGCGGCAACCGCGCGCGGCCCGCGCTCGCGACGTAGGCTACCGCGCCCGATCACTCCGCTCCAGCGCCGCGATCTCATCGACGACGACGCTCCCGTCGAGAATGCCGGTCACCGTGGTGTCGGTGGAGCCGAACATCTCACGCGTCGCGAACGCCGACACGTAGGTAGCCGTTATCTCCAAGCCGAGGGTCTTGTCGAGGTCGCAGGGCACGGGCGTGGAGGTGAAGGTTTCGTGGCAGCCCCCGGCCACGCTCACCCAGGTGAGCTCCCCGGCGGAGGCCCGAGTGAACTCGGCCGGGTCGGTGGAGGCGGACAGAAACAGCACGGGGCGGTCCATGTCCGCGAAGCCCGCGTCAGCCACGAGATCGGTGCCGACGGCGCCGTCGAGGGGGGCCACCGCGATGACCCGGTCGTCGACAGCGCGCCCGTCGAAGGCGGCGCGCTCCATTTCGGTGCAGCCGATGTCGCTGGCGCAGCGGGTGTCGACCGCCGCCCCGTCAAAGCTCGGACCGGCGAGCAACCACGACGTCTGGCCGCCGTAGCTGTGGCCGTACACGAAAACGCGGGAGGTGTCGACCCGACCGTAGAGAGGATCGTCGGCGGGCAGACCCTCGATCCAGTCGATGGTAGCGGCCACATCGAGGGTGCGGAGCAGCGGGAAGCTCTCCGGTTTGTCTTCCACGTTTTGGTTGAGCAGGTTGTCAGTGTGGTCCGGCGCGGCGGCGATCCACCCGGCAGCGACGAGCTGGCGAAGGATCGGGGTGCTGTTGCCTGCCCAGGCCTGTGACCCGTGGGAGTACACCACCAGCGGAGCCTTACATTCGTCCGGAAGCGGCGCGTAGGCGGCATCGACCCAGGAGTTGTCGTCGATCCAAGCGTCCAGCCAGCGGGCGGCGGTTCCCGTCTTGTCGTTTGTCGGGTACCAGGCGTGCACCACGAGCTGGCGCGGCTCGCCCGTCCAGGGGACGACGTACGAGGTCGTCGACTCTGAGGTGCCCGCAACCGCACCCTCGATGTCGACCTCGGGCATGGCGCCGTCCGGACAGCTGGCTCCAGAGTCCTCCTCGACCGGAACCTCGCACGACACACAGACAAGGAGGGGTACCGCCAGCCAGCGAAAACTCATGGTCCGGTCCTGTCCAGGTGGGATCGAAATTCCCCGAGGGGGGCATCAACGCACTATTCCCCAGAGCCCCCATGCGCATCCTCCCCGCCAGCATGCTGCTGTTCCTTGCCGCCTGCGAGGACATCAAGGTCCCCCTCGACGAAGACACCGAGAACAACGGGAATGATCCCGAAGACACCGGCGGCGACACCGGCCAGGTGGACGGCGCCATCGCGGTCGCCCCTTCCAGCATCACGCTCGACACGATCTTCCTCGGCGACTCGACCGCGGCCGACCTGACGGTGACCAACATCGGAACCGGCGCCGTCCAGGTGACGATGAGTTTTGTCGGCGGGCATGCCGTCGCGTGGACCATGGCGCCCTACACCTCGTCGCCGGCCGCCGGCGAGAGCATGGTTCACAGCGCCCGTTTGACGCCGACCGAATGGGGCGACTTTTCGGTGAGCGTGCTGGTCGACGACAGCGTCTCCGGTGGCCACATCGAGGTGCCCATCACCGTGCACGTACAGATCGACGAGGACAAGGACGGCTTCGGCAGCACGCTCACCGGGGGCGAAGATTGTGACGACGCGGATGCCAGCATCAACCCAGGCGCCACCGAGACCTGGTACGACGGCATCGACCAGGACTGCCAGGGCGGCGACGACTACGATCAAGACGGCGACGGGCACATCGCCGCCGACTTTGGTGGCGACGACTGTGTCGACACGGACGCGACCGTAAACCCCTCGATGGCCGACACCTGGTACGACGGCGTCGATCAGGACTGCGGCGGCAACGACGACTTCGACCAGGACGCCGACGGGCACCCGTCCTCCGACTACGGCGGCGCTGACTGCAACGACCTCAACGCGACCATCAACCCCGACACGGCCGAGGTCTGGTACGACGGCGTCGATCAGGACTGCGACGACAACGACGACGACCAGGACGGCGACGGGTCGATCTACGGTGTGGACTGCGATGACGCCGATGCCAGCGCCTATCCGGGGGCGACTGAGGTCTGGTACGACGGTGTCGACAACGCTTGCGACGGCGGGGACGACTACGACCAGGACGCCGACGGCTTCCAGACCACCGCGGTCGGCGGCGGCGACTGCGACGACACCGACGCGGCCGTCAACCCCGGCGCGACCGACGCGTGGTACGACGGCACCGACAGCGACTGCGGTGGCAACTCCGACTACGACGCCGATGGAGACGGCTACGACTCCGATGCGTATGGCGGCAGCGACTGCGACGACGCCGACGCCGCGACCAACCCCGGCGAAGCCGAAGTCTGGTACGACGGCTACGACACCGACTGCGACGGCGCCAGCGACTACGATCAAGACAGCGACGGCTACGACTCCGACGCCTTTGGTGGCACCGACTGTGACGACACCGACGCCACCGTGTACGTGGGGGCCACCGAGGTCTGGTACAACGGGACCGACGACGCGTGCGACGGCGGCAACGACGACGACCAGGACGGCGACGGGGTCGAGTACCCCGCCGACTGCAACGACACCGATGCCACGCTGAGCGGCTCAGGCACCGAAGTCATCGACGGCGTGGACAACGACTGCGACAGCATCGTCGACAACGTGTCGATCGACGACGCGGCCACCGGGCTGATGTACGGCTCGGCGGCGAGCATGGCCCTTGGGGAGCCCGGCGGGATCGCGATGGGCGGCGACCTCGACAGCGATGGCACCGTCGATCTCGTCATCGCGACCGATAACAGCACGTACGGCTATGCCTTCGTCGTCCACGGCGACGACGCCGCCGCCGCCAACGGCTCGGTGCTCAGCTACGATCAGGCCACGATCTGGGGCTACGCCTACTACGCGCCCATGGGCCACGTCATCGGACCCTTCTTGGACCAGACCGGTGACGGCGACGTCGATTTCCTCGGCACCGGCTATTCCACCACCTACGACTATGGTGTGGCCTGGCTCATCGAGGGCGGCACCGGCATCTCCGGTACCATCTACGCGACCAGTAGCTACGACGCCTACTGGACCGGGGACTCCTCCAGCGACCAGCTCACCTGGTCAGCCCAGGCTGACGTCGATGCCGACGGCCTCGCGGACACCGTCACCGCCTGCCCGCTTGACTACACTAGCAGCGGCTCGGGTACACAATCCGGCAACATCTCGGTCTTCTCGGCCGCGAGCGGCTACTCCGGCGGCAACGACCTCCAGGACGCTGACGACCAGATCAACGGCACCTCCTCGTACGACTACCTGGGGTCCAGCCTGGTCACCGCCGACGTCGACGACGACGGCTACGACGACATCCTCGCCGGCGCTCCCGGTGACGACGACGTCACCACCGGAAGCGGCGCGGTGCACCTGTTCTTGGGGAACGCGTCGCTGAGCTGGTCCGCGACCGCTGACGACGCCGACACCGCGAAGTTCCGCGGGGCCAGCGCCATCGGACTCGGTACCGACGCCCTCCCCACCCCCGGCGACCTTGACGGCGACGGCAACCTGGACGTGGTCATCGGGAGCGACACCGCCGACTCGGTCTACGTCTTCCTGGACGGCTCCAGCCTCTCCGGCAACATCAACACCAGCGCCGCCGACGTCGCCCTCTACCAGGCGTCGATCGGCTTCGCCGCGTCGGTGATGGCGAACTCCGACCTCGACAACGATGGCATCGACGACCTGGCCATCGGCGCCACGTCCGACGACACCGCCGCGAGCAATGCCGGCGCCGTCTACCTGTTCATGGGGACCGCCTCGTGGACCGCGAGCCTGGGCATCTCGGGCGCCGACGCCGTGCTGTACGGGGTCACCGCGAGCGATGGGCTCGGCTCTGCGCTGGCCGGCGGCGCTGACTTGGATGCCGACGGCCAGGAGGACCTCGCAGTCGGCGCCACCGGCTACGATTCCTCCTCCTCCGCCGTCGGCGCCGTCTACATCGTCCCCGGCTGGTAACGAAGCTGGGCGTAGATCGTGGGGAGGTCCAGCGCCTCCTCCACGGCCTGGCCCGCGCCGCGTCGCACTTCGACCACGCCGACCCCCGCGCCGGGAAGCCACGCCCGTCGCGCCACGTGTGCGTTGTCCAACCGCAGCCCCGCCAGGCGCTCGACCCGCGTCACCACGCACACCCGTGGCGCCGCTGCGAGGCCGATGGCAACAAACTCATCGACGGTACCGTGCAGCATCGTGCGTGCCGACGCCTTGCGCGGATCGGGCGAACTCGGGCCGGCGCCGGGATCGAACCACGGGGGATTGGTGACGACCACGTCCGCCGCGGCTCCGCCACCAACCCGAACGTCGCGCACCGAAAAGCGAACGCGACCGCGTGCCGCCGGCGATCGACGCAAGCTCCGCCGCGCCAGGGCCACCCACTCCGCATCGCGCTCCCACCCGCGCACCCGACAGCCTCGCGACGCAAGCAGTAGGCTCACGATACCGCTGCCAGCGCCCAGCTCGAGGACGCGCGGAGGAAAAGCGACGGGCGCCGGGGCGCCGATTCCAAGCGCAAACCCCACCAGGGCGTACACCTCCACCCCCCAGCGATACCCTCGCCGTGGCTGGTAGACCGCGAGCCCCGGCGCTGGAGACTCCAGCGACAGCGGCCCGAAGGCGGCGCTCACCGGCCGATGTCCATCCGCCACGACGCACCCTTGAACCGGACCTCACCCACCGCCTGATTCGCCGACGCGCGCGCCAGCTGCGGGGTCGCCGCAACGCCGGTGATCCCGAGAACCCGGCCCCCCGTCGCCCACAAGCCGTCGTCACGCAGCGTGGTTCCGGCATGGTCAACGAAAAGATCCGCACGCTCCGTCGGCAGCGCCTCGATTCGTGCCTCTTCGCGCCCCTCGGGGTACCGATCCGCGCAGACGACGACGCAGCAGGCGTGGGCGTCGCGCATCGAAAGCCGCTCGCCAGGGAGCCGTCCCTGTGCCGATCCCAGGAACCAAGGCACCGGGTCTTCGTCCAAAAGCGCCATCACAGCCTGACATTCAGGATCGCCGAAGCGCACGTTGAACTCAAGGAGGCGCGGGCCGTCGACGGTGAGCATGAAGCCACCGTAGAGCACGCCGCGGAACGGACAACCCTCCGCGGCCATGGCGACGACGGCGCGGCGGAGAATGTCGTGGCACGCTGCGAGCGCGCCCGACGGCACATCCACGGGCGCAATGGCGCCCATCCCCCCGGTGTTAGGACCACGGTCGCCGTCGAACCGGCGTTTGTGGTCACGCGCGGCTGGCAACATCACCACGCGCTCCCCGTCGGACAGGCCGAGCACGCTGAGCTCCGGCCCCACCAACCGTTCTTCCATCAGCACGCTGCCATCGGGCTGCAAGGCGAACGCCGCATCCACCGCCGCGTGCATCTCCGCGACGGTTTCGGGGACCCAGACGCCCTTCCCACCCGCGAGCCCGTCCATCTTGACCACCCAGGGTTCGGTGGGGAGGGTGCGGTCAGCCCGGGTCAGGACCATGGAGCGCGCGGTGGGCAGGCAATGGCGGACCGCAAGGGATTTGGTGTAGATCTTGCTGCTTTCCAGACGGGCCGCGGCCGCCGACGGACCGAACGCCGGAATGCCGAGCGCTTGCAGCCGATCGACCAGCCCGGCCGCCAGCGGCGCCTCCGGACCCACCACGACAAGGCCGACGTCGCGCCCCTGCGCCACGATCTCAGGTTCGCCCGGAGTAAACTCACCGAACCGAGAGAGTGCCGGGTTCGGCGTCCCGAAAAAGAGCTCGTGCCCGTGCCGGGCGATCACCCGCCCCAGGGCGCACTCGCGACCGCCGCCCCCGACAAGCAGGACCCGCATCAGTCCCCCGCCCGCAGCGCCCGCAGACGCCGGCGAGCCGCGGTGTCGAGGGGATCCCGGGCAACGCACGTTTCCAGCAGGCGGATCGCACCAGGGCGATCGCCCACCGCCTCGTGAACCTCGGCCAAAAGGGCGTAGGCTTGGGGGCTCGTGATCCGCGACGCCGCCACGAGGTCGGCCACCTGAATCGCCGACTTCGCCTGCCCGAAGGCGACCTGTGCGTGCAACGAACCGAGCAGGAATTCGGGCTGCTTCGGGCGCTGGGCCACGACCTTGTCCCAATCGGCGACCGCCCCGCCTTCGTCCCCGTCGGCGACGCGGAGCCGCGCTCGTAGCGCCATCGCGTCGGGATCCGTTTGGAGGTCCGGGTGATCGTCCAGGATGCGCCGCGCCAGGGCGACGTCACCGCCCAGCCAGGCCGCGGCCGCCCGCGCCATGGGAAGACTGGAGGAAAAAGTAGCGTTGTTGCCGAGCGACGCCTCTACCTCGGCGAGCAGCGCCCGCGCGGGCGAGCCCGTCTCCAGCGTGGCGAGGTCAGCGCGACGACGCCCGGCCTGCCCGTCAACCTCACGAATCGCGGTCCGCAGCGCCTCGATCGCCTGCTGCGGGCTGTTGTGGCCCGCCAGGTGAAGGTGCACCAGCCAAACGTGGGTGAAGGGGTCGGAGCTGTCGGCTGCCCGTGCCGCCTCGGCCACGGGCAGGACCTCACTGCCACCGATGTTGGCGCTTTCCATCAGCGCCACCTGCGTGCGCAGCACCCGCGCGAGCTCCGGCCCCGACCGCAACGCCGCATCCATCGACAACCAGGCGCGAGATTGTTCGGCCTCGTCGCCCGTGCCATGCGCGACCAGGGCACGCACCTGCGCCACCGCGGGGTCGGCTCGGCCCGTCGCGACAAGCCGGCTCACCGCCTCGGCGGCCTGCGCCTGGTTGGCCGGGACGTCGCGCGCCTGGAGCCACCGCGCCTGCGCCATCAGGAGCAGGGCGTCAGTGTAGGAGGCAGATTTTCCTGCGGCGTCCACCACCGGCCGAATCAGATCGACAACCCCCGCCACGTCGCCCCCCGCTAGACTCACTCGCGCGACGGCCACGCGGAGGGCGTCCGGCGCGTCCGGCCCCAACTTCTTGGCGAGCGCGAGCGCCTCGATCCCCTCGCCGTCCCGAACGTAGAGCTGCGAGCGGGCGCTGATGGTCGCCGCGTCCTGGCGCTGCAACGCATCCAAACGCAGCCCGGCGTCTGGCGCATCGGCGGCAGCGGCCAGGAGCGCCGCAGCGCGCGGCACGCCTCGATGGGTGGGCCAGTCGGCCGCGAGCTGGTCCAACGCGGCGAGGGCGGCGGCGGGATCGGGGTTCTGCGACGCGGAGACGTACCGGCACACCCGGTCGCCTGACTTTGCACAGAGGGCCACCGCGGCCACCGCATCTCCGGGCGCGCCGTTGGCAATTGCGAGGGCGGCGCGACCCAGCTCGGTGGCGCCGTTGCCCTGCCCAAGGGTGATCGCCTGCTGCGCGGCGAGCTGGGCGAGGCCCGGCTGGTCGTCCGAGAGCGCAGCGAATATCGCCAGGAGCGCGACAGCATCGGCGTCTTTGGTGGACCGAGCCGCCGCACGGCGGGCGAGACCCAAGGCTTTCCGGAGGTCCGCCGGCCCGCCTTCGCACCAAGACGCGATGGCCCGCGCTTCGAGCAAGCCCAACGGCTCGTCAACGGGGCCCTCTTGAGCGGCCAACGAGGCGAGCGGGTCCGGCGGAGGCCGGCTGGGGTCGGGTACCGGCTCGCGGACAACGCCGTTCGCCGCGGCCTCGGTCGTGCCCGCGGGCGCGACGAGCTCGCTGAGATCCAGCGCGATCTCTCGCATCTCGCCCTGGTGAGTCCACGCGAAGTACCCGCCGCCGCCGAGCGCCCCCAGCGTGAGCACCGTTCGGAAAATCCGACCCCAGGGCAAGCCGGGCCGCACGCGGCCGAGGCGCACACGCCGCACGTCGGGGGCGGACGTCGGCAAGACCGGCGCGACGGGTGGGGGGATCTCGCCCCGAAGATAGAGCGCGGCGAAGACGGGATGGGCCGCGATCAGGATCGGCTCCCGGTCGGCAGCGACCAGCCAGTCCTGACCGCTGAGCTGGCCCGACCGGAGCCGGTCCAAAAGGGCCGTGCCGCCGATCGAAACCACGCCAAGAGCGGTCCGGACCGTGAAGTCGTCCGCCAGGGTGCTGGGGGTCGCGCAACGGTCACAAAGCAGCGCCACCCCCAACGGCTCGCCCGCGAGCGCGAACCGCTGACCACAACGCGCGCAAGGGAGGAGCTGGCAGCTTGCCACGGTGGGGTCTTAGCCCATCCGCTCAGTGTCGGAAATGACGGAGCCCCGTGAACAGCATCGCCGCGTCCCGTTCCCGCGCCACCGCCAGCACCTCTTCGTCGCGAATCGACCCGCCGGGCTGGACAAACGCGCGGACGCCCGCGTCGAGCGCGACCTGGACGCCGTCGGGAAACGGGAAGAACGCGTCGGAAGCCAGGGCCGAACCCGCCACCGGCCTCGTCGCCTTGGCGACCGCGAGGCGCACGCTGTCGACCCGGCTCATCTGCCCGGCGCCGACCCCGTTCTGCACGATGCCGCCGTCGGCCGCGCAGGCGAGCACGATGGCATTGGACTTCACGTTTCGACAGACCGCCCAAGCGAAGCGCAGCGCTGCAAGCTCGCTGGCATCGGCCTCGCGGAGGGGGGACGTCCACGCCGACATCGTGTCAGCGTCCCAGTCCTGAAGCAACCAGCCGCCGGCTACGCGCCGGGCGTCCCGGGCCGGAAGCTTGCTCTGGTTCCAGTCCCCGGGCAGCTCGATCACCCGCAGGTTCACCTTCCGCGCGAAGCCTTCGCGCGCCCCTGCCGAGAATCCGGGCGCGACGATCACCTCGAAGAACACCTTGCTGGCGAGGACCGCCGCCGCCGTTTCGTCATCGACCGGATGGTTGAAGGCCAGGATTCCGCCGTACGCGCTGACGGCATCCGCGCTCAGCGCCAACGCATACGCGCGGGCCAGACCGCCGGGGTGGATGGCGGATCCACACGGATTCATGTGCTTGATGATCGCGCAGCCCACGCCGGGAAGGTCGAAGGCCACGCGCAGCGCGGCGTCGAGGTCGGCGAGATTGTTGAAGCTCAGCTCCTTGCCTTGGAGCTGCGTGGCCCGGCCGAGCGCCCGCCCCGCTTCCAGCGGCGTCGTGTACAACGCTGCCGTCTGGTGCGGGTTCTCGCCGTAACGCAGGCCCTGCCGCCGTCGCAGGGGGATTGCGGTCTCGCTTGGGTAGGGGTCGTCGGCCGGAGAGCCGAACCACGAAGCGATCATCGCGTCGTAACAGGCGGTGTGTCGGTAAGCCTTGCCGGCGAGGGTACGGCGCAGCACGAGGTCGTCGCCGGCGACCGCCGCGAGGACCCGCCCGTAGTCGGCCGGATCCACCACGACGTACACCCGGGCATGGTTTTTGGCGGCGGCCCGCACCATCGCCGGTCCGCCGATGTCGATATTTTCGACGACCTCGTCCGGTGGCGCCCCCCGCGCGACAGTCGCCTCGAACGGGTAGAGGTTCACCGCGACCACGTCGATGAAAGCGATCCCGTGCTCGGCGGCCACAGCGTCGTCGATCCCGCGGCGACCCAGGATGCCGCCGTGAATCTTCGGGTGCAGGGTCTTGACCCGCCCGTCCATGATCTCGGGCGCGCCGGTGTGCGCTGACACCTTGGTGTACGGAAGGCCCGCGGCGGCGAGCGCAGCAGCGGTGCCCCCGGTACTGAGGAGCACGAAGCCCGCCTGGGCGAGGCCCCGCGCGAAGTCGACGAGGCCGGACTTGTCCGAGACGGAGAGCAGGGCGTAGCGCGTCGACATCGGGGCTCCGGAGCGGGGCGGGCGGCTATCCGATTCACCCTCCCTCCGTCAGCAGCCTCCACGCCATCACTCGAACCTCTCCCGGCCCGACGACCGTGCCGACGATGAGCACGGGTTTTCCCGCGTACACTCGAAGCTCGGGAACCTGCTGGTCGTCCAGGGTCAAGGTCGTCCGGGTGTTGCGGTCTTCCAACAGGAGCCGGGCGCCAAATGCTTGTAGGGTTCCGACGAATCCGCCCGAGCCGTCGCCAGCGTCCTTGACGACCCAATCGTCGACCACGATCCCCGCCGGGGTGTGGGTCCCCCGCACCTCCACGACGCACCCGCCCAGGTACTTGATCGGCGCCGAAGCTTCGTTGAGCACCAGTGCGACCCGGCCGCCCTGGTACCCGTCGAGCCAGACCCCGCGCGCATCCGGAGTCACCATGCCCGCCCGTTCGACGTGAAATGCGCAGGCGAAGAGCAAGGAGAAGAGCATGGTGGACGTCCCTGGGAGCTTGACGAGTCCCCTCCTCCACACTACCCTCCTCCCTGGCCTGGAAGCGCGCTGGAGCGGGTATGATTCTTCTCCCCCACTCGTTCGGTGGCTACACCCTGCAGCGGAAGCTCGGCACCGGAGGTGTTGCCGAAAGCTACGTGGGCACGCACGACTCCGGCGGCGGGCGACGCGTCGTGGTGCGTCGCATCCTGCCCTTCGTGCTCCGCGACCCGGCTCGGCTCGGCTCGATCGAGGCCCGGGTGCGCGATCTGCTCGGCGTTCGCCACCCGTTCCTGGTGCAAGTGGTCGACCACCTGATCGAGGGCGACGAACACTACATCGTCGAAGAGTACGTGCCCGGGGTCACCCTTGAAGCGGTGCTGATCTGGTGCCGACAGTCCGGGCACCACATCCCGCACAACGTTTTCCTGAACATCGCGACCCAGATTTGCAACGGGCTGGAAGCGCTGCATGGACGTAGCGGGAAGGGCTCCAGCTCCGAACACGTGCTGCACCTCTCTCTGAAGCCAGGCGCGATTTTCCTGACGCCCGAGGGGAAGGTGCTCCTGGGCGGGTACGGCCTCACGCGCAGCCCCACGACCTACCCCCAAGGCGGCGTCGCGGGGCCGGTGCCGGCGCGCATGGAGTACCTGTCCCCTGAGCAGACCCACCCCGATCAGAAGCTCGGCCCGCCCAGCGACATCTTCGCGCTCGGCAGCCTGTTGTACGAGCTCTTGACGCTTGAAAGCATGTTCCGGGCGGAATCCAACCTCCAGACCATCCACCGCGTGCGCCGGGCGGAAGTGGCCTCGCCGCTTTTGCAGGTCAAGGAACGGATGCCGGGCCTGGACAAGGTGCTTTTCCGGGCGCTGGCGCTCAATCCCCGGCACCGGTACCAGCGGGCGTTCGTGCTTCGCGAGGATCTCCGCGGGCTGATGGCAGGGTACAGCTTCGCCACAATCGGCGACGACACCCGCGTTTTCCTGGCTCCAATCCTGGCCGGTGCCGCGGAACCCGCGGGTGCCGGGTACGTTGTAGGGCTCGACGACGCGCCGGCCGACGGCGACGCCTTCGCCGACTCCCCTCCCACCAGCATCGACGCCGATCCGCTCAGCACCGCCGCGCACGCGGCCTCGGCGCTGGCCGAGCGTGTCGCCCGGGAACGCGCCGCCGAGGCCGCCCCCGAAAACACGGAGCAGACCGAGGCACAGGGGGATGGCGAACTGACGCCGCTGCCGACCTTCCGCCTGCCGGCGCCGGCCCAATCCAGCACCGCCGTCCCGGGGGAACCCGAAGAGATGGAGACCCTCCGGTCCTTCCCGAGCGCAAGCGCCGCGCCGACGTGGATCCCCGACCCGGTGCCCGACAGCCCGCCCTTCGCCGACCGGTCCCCCGCGGCGCCGGTGCCCGATCCCGCAAGCGCGTCGTTCGAAGATCTGCGCGCACCCCACGATCCCGAAGCCCCCGACCGCTCCGGCGCGTTCTCGCGTCCCCAGGGCCGTGGAAAGGCGAGCAAGCCCCCCCGTGAGCCCGCGCCCATCGAAGTGATCGAGGCCCCGGTGTCGACGCCACACGCGCGGCCAACGCTCGCGCCGGTGCCCTCGCCCCTGCTGCGTCCGCCCGACCGAGACGCGCCGTTGCCGCCCAGCGCCGGACAGACACTCTCCCCTCCGGACGAATCGGAAGGCACCCAGGCCACGCCGGCGCCGGCGGCCGTCTACCCACCGCCGGTGGCGCCCACCCCGGCGGCCAACGCCCGTCCCATGCCGCCCGGCATGCCCGCGCCCGCGCCGCGCGATGTCTTCGACGAACCGGCGCCGCCGCCGTCGGGCGGGGCCTTCTTCACCTCGGCCCTCGTCGCTCTCGGCGCGATCCTGCTCTGCGCCGGGGGGGGCTACTGGGCGTACGGAACCTGGCAGGCGACCCAACTTGGTGCGCCCTCGGTCGCGACGGCCCCCGCCGTGAAGCCGCCCGCCCCGCCTGCCGTCACCCCACCCGCAGCGTTCGTCCCGCCGGTCGTCGCTCCCGCGGAAGACCCCGCGTCCGTGCTTGCCGCGGTCACGCCGCAGCCGCCCGCCGAACTCACCGTGACCCCCGGACCGGTGAAGCCGCCACCGGCCCCCGTCGTTGCGCCGAAGCCGTTGCCGGCGCCCAAGCCTGAGCCCGTCGTGACCCCGAAGCCCGCGCCCAAGCCCAAACCGGAGCCGGTCGTCGTAGCGCCAAAGCCCGCCCCCAAGCCCAAGCCAGAGCCGGTCGTCCTGGCCCCGAAGCCCGCGCCAAAGCCCAAACCGGAGCCGGTGGTCGTCGCCAGGACCGAGCCCGCGCGCACCAAAGTGCCGCCGCTCCCGCTGCCCGTGGACGCACTGCCGCCGGGGCCCTCCCTCGACATCTACGTCGACGCTGCCAAGAAGGGGCGACTCAGCGCAGACGACGTCGCCGTCCTCCGGGACACGCCTTCCTCCGATCCCGAATACTCGCGCTCGCGAGCACTCATGATGCTCGACGCGCAGAAGCGTGGCGACGACGCCAAGGCCCACGCCTACCTCGACGAGCTGATGGTGGTCCCCGAAAACCAGTACAACCCGGTGTTTTTGGCCGACTATGCCCGCTGGCACGCCAACCGCGGCGAATACGACCGCGCCCTGGAAAAAGCACAGAAGGCCGAACGTTACTGGGCGCGAATCCCGTCAGAGCTGGTTTACACCAAGAAGGCCGAGATCTACGAGATCGAGGCCGCATCGTGGCAGGGCAAGTTCTACAAGTCGGGCGAGGACCTGGAGCTCTTGGAGAGCGCCGTTCGCGGCTGGGAACGCTACAAGGCCCACGTGGGCACCCGGGAGCGCGCCGATCTCACCCAAAAGGCCGACAAAGCGCTGGCGCAGCTGGCCGACATCCGCGCGAGGCTTCAGTGAACGGGTCACTCCTCTTGGCCGTCTTCATCCTGGCGGGCTGCGCCAAGCACCACGCGATCAGCGGCCAGGTGGTCGATCGTAATGGAAAGCCGCTTGGGCGGGCCAATGTGACCCTTTTTCCTGGCAACGTGGAGATCATCACCGACGACGACGGCCGCTTCATGATCGACTACCTCCGGGACGCCGAAGGGACCCGGATCAAGATGGACCGGCGCACCGATTACGCCATCGAATACTTCAAGGTTGGCTACCATCCCCAGAAGGCCACCTTCTACTTTAAGAATGGGGAGCTCACCCTCGAGCCGGTGGGCCTCGCGGAGGACACGGTCAGGGTGGCGCCGTCGGACACCGTCTTCGACCCCGGCGCCCACCCCAATCGCGGGCAGGAGGCCGGTGGCAGTTACGAGGGCGAATAGCGTGGGTGGCGCCTCGCGTTGGGCCGCCCGTCTCGCCTGCATGCACGTTGTTTCTGCGCTGGTTTCTTGCACCGGGGACAGCCCCGAGCCCCCGGCCGGAAAAACCGCGATCGACCGGAGCTGGATGGCTGAGATCGTCAAAAATCCCGAGGCCTTCACCACCCGGGTGCAGGGTTCACGCGAGGGGTGGATCGCGCTCCATGCCAACGACTGGCGGGGGGCCGTGGCCGCTGGTGGCGACCCGGCGGCGCGCGCCCACGCGGAGCTCGAGCGCTTCCATCGGGTGCTCGCCGCGTTGGACGCGGAAGCCTGGCGCCGGCTCGGAACCACCTGGCAGGACCGCAGCACGCTCCCTGCCGACTCGCTGTTGGCGTGGTTTGTTGGCGCTGCTCTGTTGGATTCAGGTCGCGACACCGAAGCGGCGGCATGGCCGAGCGGCGCGCCCCTCGACCCCGCCATCGCTGCGCGAAAGGCGCTCCACGACAAGATTCGCGCCGGCACCCTGGGACTGGCCAGCCTTCCCGCCGCCGAGCCGCTGCGGCGCGAATCCGTCGAGGGCGGCGTGCGCGAGCTTCCCGACCCTTGGCGCCTCCGCACCCACGCGCGGGTCGACGCCGCCGCCACCACCCCTCCCCTTGACGCGACCCTATTCTCGGGCGAAATCGGGGTGACGCTGACCCTCCCTGCACCCGCGACGGACGGCGTCGAGGACGGTGAGGCCTGCCGCGTGGCGGTGCGTGCCTTGGACGTGGATCTCGATGTGTGGCGGTTGACCGCGAGCGCGGCCGCCAACGACGACGGGCGGGCGCTGCTGGAGGATCTCCAGCTGACCGAGGGCACGCGCGCACGGCTTTTGGTCGATCGGGCGGTGGCGGCGCTGGACACCGGCCGACCGCACTGCGCGCTGGCACTCGGGCAGCTGGCCCTCGACCACGAGGCTCCGCGCGTGATCGGCCCCATCAACTCGCCCACGCTCTTCGCCGTCGTCGCCAGCGCCCACCTACACGTCGGCCGCCCTCGTGAAGCCCTCGACGCCCTCGATGTCCTCGCGGCCGACTGGCCCGAGACCGCGGGCGTGGACGAAACCCTGAACACCCTGGTGGTGCTGCAAGGGATGGACCGTCGCGGTGACAGCCGCGAATGACCAGGATGCCCCCATGACCCGCCCCGTACTTTTCGCCCTGCTCCTCCTGCCGCTGGTCGCCCACGCCGGCAACCTGCGGTACGCCGAGGACCAGGCCCCGGCCCTGCTCAATCCGGTGTACGGGTCCAGCATGGCCGAGGCCCGAGCCAGCGAGCTCTTGTTTGAAGGGCTGTACACCGACAATCAGGAGCTCGCGACACGACCCTCGTTGGCCGAATCCTCGGAGCTGATGCCCGATCGATTGTCGATGATCGTGAGCCTCCGGACCGACGTGACCTGGCACGACGGCCAACCGTTCACCGCCGACGACGTGGTCTTCACCATCACCGCCATGCTCGACAAGGCCTCGGCGTCGACCGAGTACGGGCGAGTGGCGTGGATCACGAGCGCAGAAGCCCTCGACGCGCACCGGGTCAAGCTCACCTTTGCCAGGCCCGAGCTGCATCCCGAGGACAAGCTCTTCTTCAAGATCGTGCCCAAGCACCTGTTCTCCGGGCTGCCGCTCAAGCGATCGGACACCTTCCGGACCAAGCCGGTGGGCACCGGTCCGTGGCGGCTGACCCAGTTCAACGAAGACAACTCGATCAGCTTCAAAAAGCACGGCGACCATCGGAACGCAACCGGCATCGACGAGGTGACGCTGCGCGAAGTGGCGGACAAGAACTACCAGGCCAAGCTGGTCCTGTACGAGAGCCTTGAAGCCCTGGTGCGCGTTCTCCCGCGCGACATCGCGATGTTGCAGAACAATCGTAAGGTAGAACTGTATCCATACCAGACCAACTCCTGGTGGTATGTCGGCTACAACCTCAATCGGCCGGGGATCGCCAACTCGCAGGTGCGCAAGGCGATTTCCGCGTTGGTGGATGTCGAGGCGCTGTTGGCGCCAGTCGGGACCGGCGCGCGGGTCAGCGGGCCGTTCGTCCCGTCCAGCCCTTACTACAACCACGATGTGCCGCTGACGCAAGCCGACGCCGAGGCGGCAGAAGCAGCGTTTGTCGCCGGTGGGCTGACCCGCATTGGGGAGGCTTGGACGGTGGCGGGCAAGCCGGTGGTCCTGACCCTCGTGGCGCATCAGTCGTTGGAGAGCGTCCAGGAAGTGACAATCAACCTCCAGTCCCAGCTCCAGACCGCCGGGATTCGGCTTGAGGTCCAGTTCCTCGACGACGCGGCGTGGAAAGAGCGCGTCTGGCGCAACCACGACTTCGACTTGATGCTGAGCCAGTGGACCTTTGACCGGAACGAAGACATCCGCGAGCAGTTCCACAGCCAGGGAAGCCGCAATTTCGTCGGCTACAAAAATCCCGAGGTCGACCTGCTCCTGGACAAGGCGCGGGACGCTGCGGATCCGTTCGTCCGCAAGGCCACCCTGCGAGAGATGCACGCGAAGATCGCGGTGGATCAGCCGATGTTGTTTCTGTGGACGCTCGACAGCTACGCCGCGCTTTCGATCAAGGTGGGTAACGTGGTGATCCACCCCTTCAGCTTCTTCACGTTCGCGCCACAATGGAAGATGAAGTAGGCGTTGACGCGTTCCAGCGCAATTTTTCGCGCGCTGGCGCGGCGAGCGCTCGCGGTTTTGGCGACGGCGGTCCTCTCCGGCTGTTTGATCGTTGCCCTTTTCTGGCTGGTCCCTGGCGACGCCATCGACGCGCTGCCCAACGGGCCCGAGGTCCGCGCGCAGTTGCAGGCGGAATGGGGCATTGAGGGCGGAGGGCTGGGCCGCTCGCTCACCGTGCGGCCGGGCGCGCCGGTGGCCGAGTTGGTTGGCGTCGCGCTCACGACGTCGCTTTCACTCCTGCTGCCCGCCCTCGTCCTTGCGCTGACCGCCGGGTTTGGGGCCGCTGTCGCATGGCCCACAGGCGCTCTTGGGTGGCGACGAGGCCTCCATCTAGTAGGCGCTGGCGCCTCTTCCGTGCCAGTAGTCATTCTTGCGCTCGCGACAGTTCTGACGGTCAATGCCGGCACATGGGCGCTCATCGAGCGCGGAATTGTCGACCGCCCGGCCTGGTTCGCGTTGCCCGTCGAGCCGGGGGCGATGCGCAGCGCCCTCGCCATCCTGGTGCTGGCCGTGGGTTCTTCGCGTTGGTCCCAGTTGTCGGCACAGGCGCGGCGGCTGCTCGACGAGCTCGATGACGCCTCGTTCATGGAGGCGGTCCGTGCCCGAGGCCAAAAGACGCTGCGCACGCGACTCCATCACCTGGTCGTCCCGACGGCGCGCCTCGCCTCGGAGCAGGTCCCCTCGTGCTTCGCGGGGCTGATCGTCGTCGAACGCGCGTTCACCGTCCCGGGGGCCGGAACCCTGTTCTGGCAAGCGTGTTCAGGTCGCGACTGGCCGGTGGCAGTCGGGGTTGCGCTGGGCGCGGCACTTTTGACGGCGGCGGCGCGACTGGTCGCCGAGACGATCGCGGTCGTCGTGGATCCCCGCGAGCGGGAGCGGGCGGCATGAGCCCCCGCATCCTGCTCTTGGCCAGCGTGGCCGTCGGCGCGTGCTTGCCGTACGACGCGCTCGGCGACGTGCGACCCGCGCTGGCCGACCAGGGACCCAGCGCAGCGCACTGGTTGGGCACCGACCATCTCGGTCGCGACGTCCTTCGGCGCGTGTCCGCGGGTGGCGCCGCGTTCTGCGGTCCGGGTCTTGGTGCGGCCGCCTTTGCCGCGCTCGGCGGCACCCTCGCTGGCGCCGCGGCCGGGTGGAACGGGGGCGCGCTGGCTAGCGTCGTACGCACGGTGCTCGGCGCGATCGCGTCCATTCCCTCCCTGGTCCTGGTGCTCCTGTGTCTCATGGCGCTGGGTCCCGGCCCGGTGCAGTTGGCGTTCGCGGGCGGACTCGCGGGGATGCCGGCATTGGCCGCGGCGCTAGATGCGCGGATCACGTCGCTGAGAACGTCGGAGTTCGTGCTCGCCGCCCGCGCACACGGCATCCCCCCTGGCCGCCTTTTGTGGTGGCACCTCGTCTGGGTGAACGGCCGCGACATCGTGGCCCGCGAGGCGCTGGCGGTCGTCGGCAGCGTACTGGTGCTCGAAGTCACGCTGTCCTACCTCGGCCACTTTGGGGTCGCGGAGCCGGCCGCTTCGTGGGGGAACATGCTGGCCCACGGACTGTCGACGGGATGCCCCAACCGGTGGAGCTGGCTGGCGCCCGCCGGCGCAGTTTTGGCCACCGGATGGGCCACCACCCTCGGGCCGGTGCGCCGATGAACGAGCTGGTGGCGCACTCCCTGCGGGTTTCTGCGGGCTCGCACACCCTGTTGCACGACGTGTCCATCCGCGTCGCCGTCGGCGAAGTCGTGGCCCTGGTGGGCCCGAGCGGCTCGGGTAAAAGCCTGACCCTCCGGAGCATCCTCGACCTGCTGTCACTGCGCCCAGGTCGCACGGGCGGACGGGTGTGGGTGGACGGTGTCGAGCGGAGCGGCGCCAGCCTGCGCGGCGAGGTCGGCCTGCTTTTCCAGGACGCGAGGGCCTCGCTGGACCCGCTCTTGACGGTGCGCCAGCAGGTGACCGCCGCGGCCACCCTCGCGGGCGCCGAGGACGACGTGCTGGCGTGTTTGAGTCGACTCGGCTTGGAAGACCCCACGTGGGTTGCATCACGCTACCCCCATGAGCTCTCCGGCGGCATGGCACAACGCGTCGCGATCGCCATCGCGCTGGCCCGACGCAGCCGGTTCTTGCTCTGCGACGAGCCCACCACCGGACTGGACGGGCCCGTGCAGCAGGAGTTGGTGCGGCTGCTCCGGAAGTTGCCCGGCGTGGGCATCGTGTTCGTGACGCACGACCTCCGGCTTTTGCCCGGTTTTGCCGATCGCATCTATGTCATCGAGGACGGACGGGTGGTCGAGGAGGCAACCACACTCGCGGGCCTCCGCGGCCCCGGCGCCCTCCTTGTCGCGGCGACGTCCGCAATCGCGGCGCCGGGCTGGCTCGAGCCGCGCCCATGACCCCCCTGTGCGAGCTGAGGGGCGTGTCGGTCGCGTATCGTAGGGCGTGGACCGGCGAGGCGGCAAAGCGCGCCTTGACCGATATCAATCTCACCATCCACGCCGGCGAGACGGTCGCCCTGGTCGGCGAGAGTGGCTGCGGGAAGACCACGCTGGTCCGGGTCGCCTGCGGGCTTGTGCGGCGCGACGAGGGTGAAGTACGCACGCTGGGCGTCGACCCCGCGGACGCTGGCGGTCCCCCCGCCCGGGCTCAGTTGCTGGTGCAGGACGCCGCCGCGTCACTCAACCCCCGCCTGCGGATACGAGAGTGGCTTGCCGAGTCGGCCCGCGCCCACCGGCCCGGCGATTCCGCCGCCGCCGCTCGCGCCTTGGACACGTTCGGGCTGGGACATCGCGCCGACGCCTACCCCGACGCCCTGAGCGGCGGTGAAAAGCGGAGGGTGACCTTGGCCGCGCTCTCCCTCGCCGACCCGCTGATCGTATTCGCCGACGAGCCCACCGCCGGGCTGGACGCCGCCCGTAAAGGGGAGCTGCTGGACCTCCTGAAGGCACGGCAACGCGCCGATCGGGCGCTGGTGATGGTCACCCACGACCTGCTCCTCGCCCGAAACCTTTGCACGCGCATCGTGTTTCTTCATGGCGGACGGCTGGTGGCGGACGTGCCGGTCGACGCGCTGGCCTCGGTTGCCGAGCCGAATGCCCGGCGCTTGTGCGTCGCAAGCGGGCTCGTGGCGTGATGCTCCTTCTGTGCGCTGCCGCCCTCGCCGCGGACACCCCAGACTGGCATGCCGCCCAGGCCCGGCAGTTCCTGAAGAAGGGGTGGCAGCAGGACGCTGACGACCAGGTGCGCGCGGGTCTGGCGCTCGAAGACAGCCATGCCGAACTCAATGGGCTTTGCGTGGAGTTGGCCCAGGCCGAGGGCGATATCGACCGGGCGCTGGCGTGCGCCTCCAACGGCGCAGCGGCCTCGACCGGCGATATCGAACTGCGCGCGGGCCTGTCCTTGATCGAGGGCTGGCTGCGGTCCAACTTCGGCTGGGTCGAGCTCCGTGGCCCCGAAGGCATCGCCCTGGTCCGCGTGGAGCTCATCGTGACCGGCCTGGTGCTCGACGCCGAGCTCCAGACCTTCCTCATCGACGCGGCCGCCCGCGGCCGGGCCGGGCTGCCGCTTCCGGCGCGCATTGCGCTGCCCGTCGGTGACTACACCCTTTTGGGGCATCCCGTCCACGTCGCCGCCGCCCAGACCCAGACGTTGGCGCTTCCTCCTTCAGACTTTGCCGCCGCCGCCGGCCGGGGCCGTCGTCTGGACGTCGCCGCCGGGCTGCTCGCCTTCTCTGGCTTCGATCTCGCCAACTACCGTCCTGGCCTCCAGACGGAGCTGAGCCTCTCCTTCCCGCTGCCGACCGGCCGCCTGGGCCTTGGAATCAGCTGGGAGTTGCGCGCGTGGACGAGGGGGGGGCAACTCGACGTCGTCGCTCCGAACACGGCTGGCGGTCTCGTCCGGTATGGCATCCCGATCGAGCTCGGAGGCGCGATCCTCCTGACGCCGGCCGCCGTGGCCCGCGTGGCGATGCTCCCCGGCCTCGCGCTGGCCTGCGATGAGAGCACGGTGCCTCTGGTGTGTGCTCCAGGCGTCGCGACCGGTGACGAGCTACCGGTCTACGCCAACGGCTGGGGCGTGACCGCCGGGGCCGAGCTTGCGCTGGAGCTCAATGTCGGCCGCGTGGTCTTCGGCGTCCGCGGTGGCGTCGGCCATGTGGTGGGGCTGGTGCCCGATCCGAGCCAGCTCGCGCTCGGGGACCGACTGGTCCCGTTTCGCAGCGACCCCCCGGATCTGCACGGCAGCGCCTGGACCGGAGCCGCGACGGTCGGCTTCGGCCTGTAGCGCCATCGAGACGTTGACGGTCTGGTCGTGGTCGGATAGCCGTCGGGCCTCTTACGCATCGGAGTTCCTATGTCTGATACCCCCGTGGCCAAGAAGCCCGGCGACGACCCCGCGGACTACAAGGACGCAGCCCGTCTGAAGCGCTTCCTCACGGAACGCGGAAAGATCCTTCCCCGGCGGATGACGGGCCTCAGCTCGCTCCAGCAGCGCCACGTCGGCCTCGCGATCAAGCGCGCCCGTCACCTCGCGCTCCTGCCGTACGTCAACCGCGAGTAGCTGGCGCCCGCCGCGCTTCAGCGGCAGGCAATCGCTGCTTCCAGTGTCGCGACGCATCGGCGCACGCCGTGGTGTGCACCGAGCCAACCCTGAACCTCCTCCGCACCGGGGAGGTCGGGGATGTCGTCGTTTTCGGGATCGCGGAGCACGATGCTCGCGGCCTCGGGAATGCCCCCCACCGCGCTACCCATCGTCGGAATGCCACGCGCCGCCGCTTCTAGCAGCACCAGGCCAAGGCCTTCGGCACCACTGCCATCGGCGAAGGGTCGCGACAAGAGGGCAAGCGCCCAGGTGCCGTCCCACGGGATGTTTCGGGTGGCGCCGAAGAAGCGGGCTCGGACCGCCAGCTGGTCGGCGAGCCGCTCCAGCTTCGCACGCTCTGGACCGTCGCCGACGATCACCACCGGACGGCCCAGCCTTGCCGCCAGCCTCAGCACCCGATCGACCCCTTTTTGCTCAGTGAGTCGCGACACGGATAGAATAGAATCTCCCCGCAACGCCGGCGCCATCAGCTCGATGGGGAAGGGCAGCACCGTGTGAGGAGCGCCGAGAAGGCCGCCGAGGAATCGAGAGACCGGCAGGTTCACCGCCCGCGCTGCGATCGATTGGCGCCCCGGAGTCAAGGCAGGCCGCGTGAGGTCCGAGCCGTGCCAGCCGACGAGAATCCGTCGGTCCGTGGGCAGCGCCAGCGCCAGCGGCCAGGTGCCGCACAGGAGGACGTCGTCGCGACCCAACCGCGGACGAAGCGCCGCCGCGGCCCACAAGTGCCCCCACCGATTCCAGCTTGGCCCGCTCATCCGCCGAAAGGGGATCTGCGGCTCGGGCTCACCGAACCGCGCGAAGACGTCGACGTCGTGGCCGGCATCGTGTAGGGCGCGGGCGACCGCACCCGCCCAGGTGCCCACGCCCCCGAGGAAGGGGGGGTACTCGGTGGTGACGACCCTGAACCGCACGCGAACGGCTATCTCCCGGGCGGCTCGGCCGCCGGAGGCGGCCGGGCGGCCGGAGGCGGGGCCGCCCGAGGGGCGGGGCGCCGGAGGCGGGGGGCGCCGGAGAGGCGGGGCCGCCCGAGGGG
>CANFCK010000018.1 GCA_947445035.1 Deltaproteobacteria bacterium | reverse complement strand
CGATAGCGGAGAGGATCCACCCGTTCCCATCCCGAACACGGAAGTTAAGCTCTCTTGCGCCGATGGTACTGCAGCTTCGCGGCTGTGGGAGAGTAGGTAGTTGCCGGCCTTCCCTTACTGCCCCCGTGAGTCTTCCGACTCCGGGGGCACTTTCATTTTTGACTGGCTGTGTCCAGGACCCTGAATCGGCGTTCGACGCGGAAGCCATCAACATCGACGATGGTGATGCGGTGGGTGCCGGGGGGGGGGGCGACGGCGACCTGATGGGGCGCGGTGGTCGTTTGGAGGAAGGCGTCGTCGAGGTGCCAGTAGAGCTCCGCGCCGATGCTGCGGTGGCTTGCTTCGAAAACGACGCGGCCTCGTTCGCCGTTGGTTTCGACGGGGATGTAGACCTCGGCGCTTGGCGCAGGGGAGAGCAGCGCCAGCGGCGGGTTCAAGGCGACACCGCTGCGGCAGTCGTACCTCACCGGGGGCAGGGGCCGGTACTCGGGGTGACGCTTTGCGTAGTACCACTCCTGCGCCGCCGGTAGGACGAACCAGGAGTGTGTTTCCATGCTGCCGGTCGAAGCGCAGGCCGAGGTGACGCGGTGGGTACAGCCGGCATCGCAGTGGATGGGTTGGCAGTGCGAGCACCGGCCGGCGCGCTCGCCCGCGAGCGGGGCTGACTGTGTTTTGGTGTCGACGCAGTCGGGCCCCGCGAGCATTCCGCTGTCGCTGCAGACCTCGAGCGTGGTCAGCTGGGCGCGAGGCGTTGGGAAGACGCCTCCCGCGCTCGGGAGCAGGTCGAACAGATCGAACAGCACGGGTGCGGCGACTTCGTAGCCGGTGAGCCCGGGGCGGCCCTCGCCGTCGGCGTTGCCCGCCCAGACCCCGATCACGTGGGTGCGGGTCAGTCCGATCGCCCAGGCATCACGAAAGCCCTGGCTGGTCCCTGTCTTCCAGGCGACGGCGTCGGCCCCGCGGAACTGCCGCCAGCCGGCCTCGGCGCCAGGGCGGTTCACCTCGATAAGGGCCTCGAGGGTCAGCGAAGCTGCGCCCGCGTCCAGGATCGGCTGCCGCGCGGCGGCGTCGGCGACATCGCGCCAATGCATCACGCCCGGCAGCGGCCCGTCCGCATGGGTCACGGTCAGCCCGAGATCCCGGTACAGGCCGACCAACTCCCACAAGGAGCCCTCGGCGCCGCCGATCACCAGGCTGAGCCCATATTGATCGGCCGGGCGGAACAGCGTCGTCATCCCCATGGTGCGCAGGGCCGCCGTGAAGCGCCCCACGCCGTAGTCGCGGAGCATCCAAACGGCGGGCACATTGCGACTTCTGGCCAGGGCGGTCGCGGCCGGGACAGCGCCCTGGTAGGCGTGGTCGAAGTTCTGTGGCGAGAAGCCGCCGATCCGGGCAGGCACGTCCGGGACGAGCTGCCTGGGAAGCAGGCGTCCTTCGCCCAGCATCAGCGCGTACAGAAAGGGCTTCAGCACGCTGCCGGTGCTGCGCTTCGCGGTCACGATGTCAACATGACTGCCCGTCACCTCCCCGGGCTTCACGTTGCCGATGTAGGCGAGGACCTTTCCCGATTCTAGCTCGACGATCACCGCCGCGAGGTTTTGCACGCCCAGGCCGCTGACCAACTTCTGGTGGCGCTCGATCACGGCGGCGGCGCGCCCCTGGAGGTCGGCGTCGAGGGTGGTCTCGATTCGAGTACCCGCGGCGTGTGCGAGGAGGTGGGGAGCGATGCGGGGCATGGACGCCTGCACCTCGGGGATGCTCTCGGCGAGGGCCGCTTCGAGGCCGATGGCGTCGAGGTCACCGAGGGACGCCAGCTCGTGAAGCAGGGCGTCCCGTTTACGACGCAGGGCGTCTCGGTTTCGACCAGGGTGGATGAGCGCGGGGCTGTTGGGGAGGACGGCGAGGGTCGCCGCCTCGGCCCAAGAGAGCTCGTCGGGGGTGCGGCCAAAGTAGCGCCACGCGGCCGCCTCCAGTCCAACGGTGTTGCCTCCGAATGGGGCGTTCTGCGCGTACATGGCAAGGATGGTGTCCTTGCTGCACGCAGCCTCCAGCCGTAACGCCAGCAGCGACTCCAACAACTTCTCTGAAAGGGTGCGTGGCGGATTCCCCCGCGAGATGCGCACCGCCTGCATCGTCAGGGTGCTGGCGCCGCTGACCACGTCGCCTTGGGCGAGGTTCAACTTCAGCGCCCGGCCTACCGCAAGCGGATCGACGCCCGGATGCCAGGGAAATCGTTTATCTTCGTAGACGATGACCGCACGTGCGTACCGCGCCGGCACGCGGCCAGTGCCTGGGAAGCGCCACTGTTCGTCGCTCGCGACGGTCGCTCCGAGCAAGTGGTCGTCGCCGTCGACCAGCACGCTGGAGAGCGGCGCCTCGACTCGGGGGACGGGGATGGCGAAGAACGCGAGTAGCAGCACCAGCGCGCTGCCTACGCCGCGGCGCGCCCGTGGCCCGCCCACGGACATCAGCCCTCGGGGAGGGCGGTCACGTTCACCCACTGGCCGGCCGTACGCGCCACGATTCGCGCGTCGTACATCGGGCCGACGGTCACCCCAGGCAGATAGTAATGCCCGGCATAGCTGGCGTTGATCGGCACATCCACCTCCAGCGTCTTCCCTGGGGCCAAGTCGAAGTAGGTGTACACGCGGTCATCGCGCACGTCCCGGTACTCGAAGCCGTCGCCTTTGCCGGGCGCGACCCCGTTGATCTGCCAGCCTGCTGCGAAGACCTGTGACAACGCGACCTCCTCCAACTCGAACCCGGAGGTGTTGGTGACGACGACGTGGGCGACGAGGTCCGCTCCATGTTCGACCGTGTCCACATTGACGGCCTGTCCCTCTCGCGTTCGGTATTCGACCGACACGGTGAGGCCCTGGGACGTAGGCATCTCCTTGCCGATCGGAGGAATGCCGCGCGTGAGGAGCCGCGCAAACAGCGGCCGGGTTCCGGTGTTGGTGACGCTGAGCTTGGGTGTCCCGGTCTGCTTGATCGCGAGCGGGGCTTGGACGATGGCCTTTTTGCCCGTTGCCGTCGTGGCCTTGCCCCCGTCCAGGGTCCAACTCGCACTGAGGCTCTCGGCGGTGCCCCCCACGCTGGCGAAGCGGGCCATCGCCACCAAGGCGTAGGCCGTTTCCTGGGTGCTGAGCCAGCCTTCGGTCGAGAGCCCCTTGGAGACCTCGGTAGCCAGCTTGCCGGCGCGGTCGAGGTCGCCCAGAAGTACCGCGGATTCCAACATCATGGCGTGGTCCCGCAGCGGCGAGCCGTAGGTGCCTCCGAGCTCGTGGCGATCGGCGACGTCCGTGGTCACCTTGGCGAGTACCGCCTCGGCCGTGGCCTTCTGGCCGGCCAAGCTGTACGCCGCGGCCAGGCGCCAACGCGCCGTCGGGCTCAGCGTCACCTCACGAAGACGGTTCATGGCGCCCACGTCGGGTTGGCCCGCCAACGCCAGGGTGTACAACCGATAGGCTTGGTCCAGGTCAGAGGCTTCGGCCGCCTTGACCCAACGGTTGGCTTTCTGACGTTGGAAGCGCAGCCAATCGGCACGGATCCCCGCCGGCGCGAGGTGTCCGGCGCGCTCGGCCTCGACGAGGAAGTGCCCGGCGTAGTTGCTCCCCCACTCGTCGCTCGGCTGGCCTGGCCAGTAGCCGAAGCCGCCATCCGCGTTCTGGAACGTGCGGAGGCGGGTGATCGCCGCCTTCAGATGCACGTCCACGTCGGCCTGGCGCTTGGCGTCCAACTCGACGAGTTGGCTGAGATACACCTGCGGGAACGCCGCCGACGTGGTCTGTTCGATGCAGCCGTGCGGGTAGCGAACCAGCTCGTCTAGGCGGCGGGCGAGGTCGAGCGGCGGGACACGGCTGAGTTCGAGCGTGGCATCGTTGGTCCCGGCGACACCTGGGAGGACAACGTCGGCGAGCCAGGTCTGCCCGGGCTCGATCGCCTTGCTCACCACGCGGCTTTCCGGGCTTCCGGGGTAGCGCACGTCGAGCTCAAGATCGTGCTTCGCGGTCTCTCCACCGCCGGTGGCGATGACGTGGACCTTGGCGATCCCGGCCACGCTGCCGACCTTCAGCCGGAACGTCCCGAGCTTCTCGCCGACCTGGGTGAAGCGGACGGTGCGCTTTTTGTCGCCGATGAGGGAAAGCGGGCCATCCACCTCGACGGTCAGCGTCACGTCCTTGATCTTCGGCTCGAGCGCGAAGATGGAGATCGGAAGATCGAGCTCTTCCGCGGTGCCCAGAACCCGCGGCAAGCTGGCAAGGACCATCAGCGGGGTTTTGACCGGCACGGAAACCTCCGCGGCGCCGAACGCGTGGCCGCCCCCGGCGACCACCATCACCCGGACTTCTCCGATGTACTGGGGGACAGCGATCTCGTGCTTGCGAGTGGCGCCGGCCGCCAACGTGAACGGGCCTTCGTACCGAACCATGGGCTTGAATCGCTTCGCCGACGGCCGGGCTCCATCGCCGCTGCCGTCGCCGCCGATGCCGACCGTCGCGTCGAGCGTGCCCCGGTAGGCTCCGGCCACCTGGTCGAAGAGGTCCCAGGACCGAACTCCCAGAGCTTTGCGGCTGTAGAAGGTCCCCCAGGCGTCCGGGGTTTTGAAGCGCGTGAGTCCCAATAGCCCTTCGTCGACGACTGCCAGGGTGTAGGTCATCGCACGGCCCGTCGCCTCCGAAACGCTGACCATGGCGGTCGATTCGGGGACAAACATGGTTGGGGACGCGATCTTGGGCTGCAGCTTGGTCTTGGGGTCGAAGACTTCGATGGGGGTGATGCCGTAGAGCCGGATCGGGGCGTCATTGGCGCGCTTTCCGTACGGTTGGAGTACGGTGACGTTGGCGTAGACCCCTGGCGCCATCGCCTCAGTTGCGGGGAAGGTCGACGTCGTGGTGTTGGTCCCGGCGTTCGGCTCAACCCACTTCATTTCCAGCACGCGGCTGCCCGTCTCCAAGCTGACCAGCGCTCGCGAGCCCTGCGCGAGAGGGAACGTGAGTGAGATCGGTTGGCCGACCTCGACCTTCGGGGCGTTTGCGGTGAGCGAGAGCACGCTGGCGCCGCCGGGCTGATCGGCCGTGGCCCGTCCGGCCCATCCCGGCCAGTCGATGTAGACGATCTTTCCGGTCCGGTGGGTCCCGTTGAGGTCGCGAGCGGTGATCAGGTAGCGTCCCCAATCCGGGTACTTGATGTCGAAGTCCCAGGACGCGACCCCGCCTTTGATGTCGACGGTACCGGACTGCAAGGGTGCGAGATTGCGAGACTCGGCGTACTCCGCCAGAGAATCGGGCCCCTTCTCCCACCACCAGCGCCATTCGATCTTGTAGAGATTCAGCTCGACCTTCCCGTTTGGGACCGGTTTGCCGGACTCGTCGAGCAGCACGACCTTGGCCGGGTGTTTGATATCGGTGAGCAGCATCTGGCGAGCCGCGTCACCTTTGGGAAGTTGAACACCAATATATCGGGCGTGCGGGGACACCACGACCTGGGCCTCGTCGATGGAAAAGGCGCCCGAGGGTTCGTACACCCGGGTGCGGAGCGTGCCCTGCAGGAGCCCAGGCGCGCCGGTAGGGGTGGGAAGTTTGGCCTGGACGAGGGCTTTGCTGTCCTCGTCGAGCTCGCCCTCCCAGATCGTCGCGGTTTCGTAGCTGAAGTTCGCGAGCGGGTCGTCGAAGGTGTAGTCGCCGTATTTGGGGAAAGTGGTAGCCTTCGGCGCGAGATCCAAGGCGATGTCGGCCGCGAAGCCCGGGGCGGGAGCACCGTGGAGCCACCGGGAGCGCAAGGTCGTCTGGAGCATCAGGTCTGCGGCCTTGACGGTGTCTTTGACGTCAAGCTCGATCTTGAGGCGGTTGGGCACGACGGCCTCGACACGAAGCACCTTCTCGGTGGTGGCGCCCCCGACGCGCACCCTTGCGGTGTAGTTTCCTGTGGGTGCGTCGGCTGCGGTGCCCGTGGTGATCCGGTAGAAGCCCTCGGTCGGATCGGTGATGCTGCGGCGTTCGACGGTCTGGCCCAGCGGGTTGATGAGCTCGAAGTCGGCTGGGTGGCGCGCTGGAAGTTTGCCCGTTGCGTCGTGAAGCACATAGGTGAGAAAGATGTCGTCGCCTGGCCGCCAGATGCCGCGCTCTCCGTACAGGTACCCCTCGAGCCCTTTAGTGAGCGAGGCGCCGCCGACGTCGAAGTGAGATGTCGCAAGCGCGGAACCTTTGTCCAGGCGCAGCCAACCGGCCTGCCCTGCATGCTTTGCGACCAGCGCGAACGGGTGCTGGGGAATGTCAAGGTGGACGATGCCATCGGCGCCGCTTTTTCCCCGGGCGACCCACTGAAGTTGGTAATCGAGCAGCTCCACCTCCGCGCCAGCGATTGGGGTCGCCGTCAGCAGATTGGTGACCACCGCCGACAGCTTGCCGTCGGCCCCTTCTTTGGCGAGCAGGCCGATGTCCGAGACCAAGAAGTTCCTGCCCACGGTGATTTCGTGATCGTAGGACGGGAGGTAGAACGCCCGCTCGCATGGATCTTCACGCCGCTCCCACGCACTCCAGCCGTCTTCGCCGTACCCGTCGAAGAAGTCCCAGAAACTCTTCTCGCCGCTTGCTTCGTCCCAAGCTCCGGCGTCCTCTTCGACCTCGGTAGTCCAGGCTTCGGTGGGACAGTCCAAAAGGATGTCGGCGCGCTCGAACCGCATCTCGATCCGGTAGAGTCCGCGAGGGTTTTCCTTGATCAGTTGGCTGACGTCGAGCCCGACTCGCTGCACCTCGTTGTAGGCGTCCGCCCCCCGTGGCAGTACGACCCGCTCCTTCCAGACCACCTTTCCGACGCGTTTGAGCTCGTTCTGCCCGTTCAGATCGTTGACCTGGAGGAACTGGGGGACGTTGTCTTCGTACACGCGGATGGCTTCGACCTGGATTGCGCTGACGTTGATGGCTTCGATGGGCAGGGTAAGGTTGGCGCTGGAAGGGAGGATCACGCCGCTGGTGGCAAAGCGGACCGCCGGAACGAGCGGGGCGAAGCTGACGGTGGTCGAGGACCGATTCTTTAGCTTGTACCCGCTGGAGTTCTTGACGTCTTCGATCACGACCGTTTCACTGTCGGACCAGCCGCTGGCCGAGTACAGCCGGATGATGCTCCCATCGCGCTGGATATGCACGTCGGGGCGGCCGTCCACGCGAATCAGGCCACGGAGGTCCTGCCGTTCGAGGAGCGGGTCAGAAAAGCGCAGTTCGATGTGCCGATCACCCGTAGTTTCCGCGCGGACTGACGTCACCAAGAACTGGTTGAGCCCGGGGATGGCAACCACCTGGGTGTCGCTGCGATCGACCCCGACGGGGGCACCGTCGAAAGCCAGGGTGAGCGAGGAGCCGTCGATGGTGCGGTTGATACCGCGGACCACGAACTCATGGTGGTGAGTTGCGTCGTCGTGGGTCCAGGTCACGGTGAGCGCGTCCGCGCCGTGCTCGGCGCGGAGCATCTTCTCGACGGCGAGCGCATCCGCCACGTCTGCGAGTTCCAAGGTGCCCGTCATGGTCTGGTGGGGGGCGTCGCCATCGGCGGCGAGTCCGGCCAATTCGGTGGAGAAGTCGGGCGCGACGACCGCGAAGCCGAAGCTGAACGGCCGTGCGTCGGCGGCGCCGGGCAAGAGGGTGACCAGGTCGACGACGCCCGTGTAGGCCGCCCCCGGCGTCAGGTCATTTGCAGGCTGAAAGCTCAGCTCGGCGGTGCTCGTCCAGGTCGCGACGCCTTCGATGGCGGGCTGGAAGCGGAAGGGGCTGTCCACGGGCTTGCCTGCGATGTCCGGCGCCGCGACCTCGCGGGCAAAACGCACCGTGATCGGGGAGCGCCGGCCGACGACGCCCGCGGTGTGGGCGCTCACGAGAGTGTCGGGCGCCTGGGCGAGGACCTCGGTGGGCGCGTCCTGGAACCAGCTACAGCCGGCGGTGGCCGCAAGGAGCGGCAGTGCGAAGAGTACAAACGTCGGGGAGCGCATCGTCGACACCAAGTGTGCATTGGTCCGGTAGCAAGCCGCGGGCCAGGGGCCCACCCAGGATCGTCGGATGGTTTGCTACAAAGCCGCGCGGACGATCTACGAAGCGGAGATAGGCTCGACCCCATGGCCACTCCGCTCGCTGAGCTGCTCGGGAAAATGGAGGCAGGTGGAGCCTCCGACCTTTTCGTCACCGAAGGAAAGGTACCCGCAGCGCGGATCTGCGGGGCACTCCGCGTGCTGTCCGAGCCCCCGACGTCGCGGGCGGTCCTTCGGGAGTTTTTGGAGGGGGTGGTGTCGGAGCCGGCGCTGGCTCGGTTCGACGCGACGGGCGATCTCGACGTTGGGGTCACGCTTCCGACCGGCCGTCGCTTGCGGCTGTCCCTGCTCCGTCAGCAAGGCGCCATGGGCGTCGTCGCGCGTGCGGTGCCTCCTGGCGCGATCGAGTTGGCGGCGTTGGGGCTACCCGACAGCCTCGCCGCCTTCGTGGAGCAGCCCCGCGGCCTCGTCCTGGTCACGGGGGCGACCGGTTCCGGAAAAAGCACCACTCTGGCCGCGCTTTTGCATCATGTGAACCGCACGCGGCCCGCGCACATCGTGACGATCGAAGATCCCATTGAGTTTGTGCACTCCGACATCAAAGCACGGGTGACCCAACGCGAGATCGGAACGGACAGCCAGTCTTTTCACGCAGCGCTGCGGCAAGTGGTACGCCAGAGTCCCGACGTGATCCTCGTCGGCGAGATGCGGGACGTCGAGACCATGGGCGTGGCCATCGCCGCCGCGCTGACCGGCCACCTCGTCCTGGCGTCGGTGCATGCCATCGACGCGACGCAGACTCTCCAGCGCATTCTCGGCTACTTTCCCGACGCGATGCGGGCGCAGGCGGCGTTGGACCTTGCGCTCTGCCTCGTGGGAATCGTCTCACAGCGCCTGCTCCCGCGCGCGGATGGGCGTGGACGGGCGCTGGCGTTGGAGGTCCTTGCCAACACCCCGGCCGTGGGGCGGTTGCTTCGAGAGCAGCGAGTCGACGAGCTGCAAGACCTCATGCGCGGCTCCACAGATCCGCTTTCTCAGCCGTTCAACCAGTCGTTGCTGCGCCTTCACAAGGCAGGCAGCATCAGCTACGAAATCGGGCACGCCGCCGCCTCGAACCCGGACGAATTCGCGCTTTTGGCGCGGGGAATGACCGCCGGCAGCGCCACCTTCCGCACCGGCGTCGACCAGACCGACCACGGGTTGGACTTGCGGGCGATGCTCGGGGCCGCCGGCGAAAGGGGCGCTTCCGATTTGCATCTGACCACGGGTAGGACGCCGATCATTCGTGTGAACGGGGGGCTGCTGGCGCTGGACGAGACCGCCCTCTCGGAAGCCGACATGCGCACCCTTTTGTACTCTGTGATGAGCGCTCGCCAGCGCGCGATCTATGAATTGGAGCGCGAGGTCGACTTTGCGATTGCCGTGGATGACGGTGGGCGATTCCGCGTCAACGCCTACTACCAGAAGGGGAACATGGCCGCGGCGCTGCGGGCCATTCCCTCCGAAGTTCCGAGCGCGGACCAGCTTGGGCTTCCCGAGGCGGTTTTGAGGCTGGCCGAGCGCCCGCAGGGGCTCATCCTCGTGGTCGGCCCGACGGGTGCCGGCAAAAGCACCACACTGGCGTGCCTGCTGGACCGGATCAATCGCAGTCGAGCCTGTCGGATCATCACCGTCGAGGATCCCATCGAGTTCGTGCACCAGAGTCGGCTGGCGACCATCGATCAGCGCGAGGTCGCCGCTGACACCGCGAGCTTTTCTGCAGCTTTGAAGTACATTCTGCGCCAGGACCCCGATGTGGTGCTTGTTGGCGAGATGCGCGATGCCGAGACGATCGGCGCCGCGATCACCGCCGCTGAGACCGGCCACCTCGTGCTCGCGACCCTTCACGCGAATGACGCGCCCCAAACTGTGGGTCGCATCGTGGATGCCTTCCCCAGCCACCAACAGGACCAGGCGCGCGCGCAGCTCGCAGCGAGCCTGATCGGCGTCGTCTCTCAACGCCTGTTGCCCCATCGCTCTGGGCGAGGCCGCACCGCCGTCTTCGAGGTGATGATCGGAACGCCGGCGATTCGGACGCTCATCCGCGAGGACAAGCTCCACCAGATCCACAACGCCATGGAGACCGCGCGTCGCGATGGGATGGTCACACTGGATTGGGCGCTCAAGGACGCCTACGAGGCAGGCCGCATCAGCTTTGAAGAGGCCATGCGGTATATTTTGAATCCGAAGTCGCTCACGCCCGTGGGTGCCGACGCTCCGCCAAGCGTCCCCGCCCCGGCCGCCACCCCTCCCCCCTCGGGAATTCGCAAGTTCCTGGGTACTTGAGTGTTCCGGCTGGTCGTCCTGGATCCCGGGCTGCTCGACCGCGTCCAGCCGACCGCTCCTTCCACGATCTGGCGGAGCGCGCTCCGGGACGCCGGCTTCCTCGCAGAGCCGCCGGGTGAGACGCCGTCCGCGCGTGGTTTCCACGGCGTCCGGGTGGAGTTGGAGGCGCTCGATGCCGCCGAGGTTCAGATCATCGTCGCGAGCCAGCCGATCGCCTGGCTTACGGGCGGTGTTCCCAGGTGGGTGATCTGGATGGGGGTCGTGGTTTTCGTGGTGATTGCCCAGCTCGCATGGGAAACCGGGCTATTCGCACCCATCGTCGCCGGGGTCGCGACTCCTGTGCTTTTGGCCCCGCTCGCGCTCGCCGGGTTGGGTTGGGCGGTTTGGATGGATGTCGGGCGTCGCGCCCATGGGCGGCAGTCCGAGGTGGCGCGCCGCCGACATGGGCAAGCGCTTTTTGCCCATGTTCTGGCCCTGTCGCTCAGTTCCTTCCTACTCCCCAGCGGGTCGGTGCTCCTGGTCAGCGCTCCCCACCTCGCCTGGATCGGACACCGACTACGGGATCTTCGTGTCAGCCGTCCGCCCGACCCCTCGGCCGAGCGGGATGAGTTGGTGGCCCAATTGGGGGTGGTTCGCGACCAGATGGAGGCGGCGCTGCGCGCGGCCGCCTCCGGCGCCGGGACGGCGCCGGAGGCGCTCCAATGCGACCTCCGCGTCCTGAATCAGCGATTTTCTAGCCTCGCCGTGCCCCCGGAGCGCTCCGGAGAGGGGGCCCGGCTCGCGGCTGAGCTCGCCAAACGGTCGAGTTCGGGATGAGCCCGCCGCGCGAGCCTCTGCGAATTCCTCGCGTGGTGCGAATTGCGGCTGCGGGATTGATGTTTACAGCGAGCATCCTCTGTTACTGGCAGATTCAACGCGACGGGGAGCGCAATGAAGGGCGGGCGGGCGCGCTCGCCTCGGAGAACGCGCCGGTCCTCACTGGCAATGAGCCGCTCACCACCGACGTTGCGTGGCGGGTGGTCCGATGGCTCGGTCATTTCGAGGGCCGACCGCACCTCATCGCCGGGAGGCAGCATAGGTCCACCCTGGGCTACGGCGTCGCACAGCGGTTCGTGCGCGAAGACGGCGTGGTCGTGCTCGTCGACCGGGGCTGGATCGATGCTGGGCACGTCGCGGTCGCGCTGCCGGCGATGGAGGCGGGCGCCGAGTCCGAGGTCACGGGGCAACTGCGGCCGACGTTTGGCCGGACGGACTCTGTCGCGACAAGTGGACACGGAACGCAGATCTGGCCGGCCAAGGCCTGGCCGAGCGTGCAGACTGCGATGGCGTCGCCGACGTCGGTCTACGTGGTGTCCGGGGCGGTCGACGGCGGCCAGAGTGCGAATTCACACGCCGTGGACGGCTTCGTCCGCGTTCCGGCGCGGGACCAAACGAGTCTGCACTACGCCTCGCAGTGGTTCGCTCTGGCGCTCCTGGCGGGAATCGCCCTGATTCCCCGTGCGGCCACGCGGGTGCGCGATTTTGTGGGTGCCTGACGAGGCCATCCGTACTAAATGGCGCCTATAAATTTCCGGGAGTCACCCGCCATGACTGCGGCTCGTTCGATGACCCTAGCGCTCAGCCTATCCACGCTGGCGGGATGTGCGACCGAATTGCCGGCCGCTGGCGTGGCCCGCGGCGAGGTGCTCTACCAGAATTGCAGCCAGTGTCACGGGGACGACGGCTATGGCAGCACGCTCGTCCACGCTCCCGCGATCGCGGGGCTGCCTAAGTGGTATCTCGAGGCACAACTTACCAATTTCCAGATCGGCTGGCGCGGCGCCCACGCGGACGATGTCGAGGGGCTCAAGATGCGCCCCATGTCCCGGACGATCAAGTCGGCCGCCGACGTCATGGTCGTCTCCGAGTACGTCGCCGGAATGCCGGCAAAGAAGAGCGAATCCACGCTCCACGGCGATGTCGCCAAGGGTCAGGCGGCCTACGCAGTCTGCTCCGCGTGCCACGGCGTGGACGGTAAAGGGAACGAAGCGATGAAGGCACCCCCGCTCACGCAGGCGCAGGATTGGTACATCGTCAAGCAACTCGGTAAGTTCAAGGGCGGTGTTCGCGGCTACGAGCCGAAGAACGCCGCCGCGGCCACCATGAAAGACATCTCGGGCGGTATCGCCGACGAAGCGGCGATGCGCGACCTTGCGGCCTACATTCAAACCCTTCCGCTCTGAGGACGGCATGAATCCCACGGCCGAAAACGAAGCGTCGGAGCTCACCAGGAGGGTGTTCGTGATCACGATGGCCAGTTGCGCGGCGTTCATCGCCGCGGTCATTCTCTACGTGCTCATGTGAGCGGAGGCAAAAATCATGATTGAAGCTTTCATTCTGCAGGCCTCCAGCTACGCCAGCCAGATCGACGCGCTGATCTGGATGATCATCGTCATCACCGGTGTTTGGTTTTTCGCCGCCGAGGGCGTTTTCTTCTGGCTGATTTGGCGCTTTCGGGCCCGTCCCGGCGGGGCACCGGCCCGCTACGTCGACGACCCCGAAGAACACGCGCTCAAGTACAAGTGGATCGAGATTCCCCACCGGTTGATCCTGGTGTGCGATGTGGCGCTCATCATCGGCGCCATCACCGTGTGGAGCGACATCAAGCTCAGCATGCCGGCCACCGACGAAACGGTGCGCATCACTGCGCAGCAGTGGGCATGGACCTTTCAGCACGTCGGTCCCGACGGACAGATGGACACTGAAGACGACATCGTCAGCATCGACGAGATGCACATCCAGGTCGGAAAGGCCTACAAATACGAGTTGATGGCCAAAGACGTGCTCCACAGCTTCTCGGTGCCGGTGTTCCGCCTCAAGCAGGATGCGATTCCTGGCCGGGTCATCACCGGTTGGTTCAAGCCCACGCTCGTCGGGGAGTTCGACGTGCAGTGTGCAGAGATCTGCGGCATCGGCCACGGCATCATGCCGGCGCGGCTCTACGTGGAAACGCCCGAGGCCCACGCGGCCTGGCTGGCGAGTCCCACTCATTACCTCGCATACCAGTTCTAGGAGCGGCGCGACCATGGCCCAGTCCCACGCGCACGATGACCACGCGCACGCGCACGGAAATCACCACGAAGAAGGGTGGTTTCTGAAGTACTTCTGGTCAACTGACCACAAGATGATCGCCAAGCAGTACTTGCTTACGGGCATGGCGCTGGGCGTGATCGGCGCGTACTTTGCGTACGTATTCCGGATGCAGGCGGCGTTCCCCAACAAACCGGTGCCCGGCTACGGGCTGGTAACGGGAGCGGACTACAACGCCCTGGTCACCAACCACGGCGCCATCATGATCTTCTGGGTCGCGATGCCGGTGTTGATCGCGGCCTTCGGCAACTTCCTGATTCCGCTGATGGTCGGCTGCGACGACATGGTATTTCCGCGCCTGAACCGGTTGAGCTACCAGATATTCCTGATCAGCGCGATCGTGCTGGCCGGGTCGTTCTTCGTGGAAGGGGGCGCCTTTGGCGGCGCCTGGACGTCGTACCCCCCGCTGTCGGCCAAGGCCGAGTACAACCTCACCCCGTTGGGACCGACGCTGTGGCTCGCGGCCGTGGCGCTCGAATTCGTGGCGTTCCTACTAGGTGGCATCAACTTCGTGACCACCGCGATGAACTCGCGTGCGCCAGGCATGAAAGCGTTCGACCTGCCGATGGCGGTGTGGATGATCGTGATCGCGAGCATCCTGTTCATGTGCTCGGTCGGTCCGCTGATCGCGGGCGCGGTGATGCTGATGTTCGACCAGACCATCGGCACCGGCTTCTTCGACCCCGATCGTGGTGGCGACCCGGTCCTCTGGCAGCACCTCTTCTGGTTCTTCGGGCATCCCGAGGTCTACGTCGTGCTCCTGCCGCCGCTCGGCTTCGTCGCGGAGATCATCACCACGTTCTCCCGCAAGCGGCTTTTCGCCTACAAGACGGTGCTCTACACCACCATCGGTACTGGCGTACTCAGCTTCTTCGTGTGGGCGCATCACCAGTTCATCGCCGGCGTCGATCCACGCATGTCGAACGTGTTCTCGGTAACGACGGTGCTCATCTCGATCCCCATCGCTGAGCTCTGTTTCGTGTACATCGCCACGCTGTACGCGGGCTCGATCAGCTTCCGCGTTCCCATGCTCTGGGCGCTGGCCTTCATCGCCGAGTTCCTGGTGGGCGGCGTGACCGGCATCTTCCTGGGTGCCAGCGGCGCTGACATCTACTTCCACGACACCTATTTCGTGGTGGCTCACTTCCACTATACGTTCTTCCCCATCGCGATCATCGGCACCTTCGCCGGTGTCACGTACTGGTACCCGAAGATGTTCGGGCGCCACATGGACGAGACGCTTGGGAAGATTCACTTCTGGGTGACGATTGCCGGCTTCAACGGCATCTTCATCCCGCTGTTCATCCTCGGCGCGGCGGGCGACCATCGCCGCATCTTCGACTACAGCAACTTCCCGGAGCTCGCCAGCCCCGAGCTTCAGGCCATGCGGGTGTTCGCGACGGTTTCGTTGCTCGTCATGCTCGCAGTGCAGCCAATCTTCGCCTGGAACTTCTTCCGCAACATGTGGAAGGGGAAAATCGCGGAGGCGAATCCGTGGAATGCCAACACGCTTGAGTGGCAGTGCCCCTCGCCACCGCCCCATGGCAACTTCAACCCGATGCCAGAAGTGTACCGGGGTCCCTACGAGTATAGCCACCCGGGTCGTGCGGACGACTTCTGGCCGCAGAACTCTCCCACTTAGGCGCACGAGGAAAACATGGTCAAACCCATCGCCACACTCCGATCCGCCTCTGGTGTGCCGACCGGCCGCCTTGCGCTCTGGTGGGTCATCGCCTCGGAAATCGTCATCTTCGGCGGTCTTCTCGGCTCATACCTCCTGCATCGGCTCGGCCACCCGGAGTGGTCGACGTATGCGTCGCATACCAACACCTGGGCCGGCGCCTTCAACACGCTGGTGCTTTTGACCTCCAGCCTGTCGGCCGTGCTCGGCCACAAGGCAGCTGAGGCGGGGGACGGAAAGAAGGCCGCGAAGATGTTGATGTTCACCTGTCTGGGCGGTTTGACCTTCCTCGTGGTCAAGGGCTTCGAGTGGACGTACGAAATCCAACACGGCTACACCATCACCGCCAACGGCTTCTGGTCGTTCTACTACACGGCCGCCGGCCTGCACGGCCTGCACGTCATCGCCGGTTGCATCATCATGCTGTTCGTCGCGGCGGATGCACGCAAGAACAAGGAACTCCAGCGGGTCGAGCTCATCGGCATCTACTGGCACTTTGTCGATCTGGTCTGGATATTCCTCTTCCCTCTTCTCTACATCGCCAAGTAGTAGCGAGGTTCCTTATGTCGTCTGCCGCCGAACCCCACGGTCATGAAACGGAGGCCGCGCACGGCGGCCACCACACCAACTACGTCAAGATCTGGGGCATCCTGGTGGTGCTGCTGGTGGTGAGCGTCACCGGCCCCATGCTCGAGATCCGCATCGTCACGCTGTTGACGGCGTTCGGCATCGCCATCGTCAAGGCCTACCTCGTCGCGAAGTACTTCATGCACCTCGACATTGAGAAGCCCTTTGTGGTCAAGCTACTGGTCGTTTGCCTGGGACTGATGATGTTGTTCTTCGCGGCCACGGCGCCGGACATCATGAAGCACTGGGGCGCCAACTGGCGCAACGAGTCCGCGAAAAACGCGAACATCCCGGAGGCCCACCACGAGGCCGCTCCCGCGCACGGCGAGGCCGCTCCCGCTGCGGCCGCGCCGGCGCCCGGCGCGGCCCCGGCGCGCTGATGGCCGAGGCGGGGGCGATCCCGCGTCCCATCCGGGGCGCTCCGATCATCGAGAGCGAAGTGGTCGCGATGGTCATCGTTGTTTTCTGCGAAGTGATGTTCTTCGCTGGTTTCCTGAGCGGGTTCAGCCTGATCGGCGCGCGCGCGCCGGCCGGGTGGTGGCCTCCACCGGGTGACCCGGCGCTTCCCGTCGCTGCGACCGGAGGTGCGTCAGTGGCGCTGTTGCTCTCGGGCGTCGCGGTTTTCTTGGCGGGCCGGCGCGTCGCGGCCGATCGTGCCGGGGCGCTGCGCCTGCTCTGGGGTGCGGTGGCCTTCGCCTCTGCGTTCCTCACTTATCAAGTCTATGAGTTCGTACGGCTGGTCGCGGTCGGCTTCACGATGGTCTCGAGTGCCCACGGCGGGTTCTTCTACACCATCGTCGGGGCTCACGCGCTGCACGCGGTGATTGCGGTGGCCGTGCTGTCCTGGGCCGTGCGGCGCCTCTCGGAGGGTGCGTTGCGCGCGCCGGCGTTCACGGCGGTGCGGATGTATTGGTACTTCGTCGTAGGCTTGTGGCCGGTCATCTACACGATGGTGTACCTGTGAGCCGGGCGTTGGGCCTCGCGGCGCTCGCGCTCTTGGGCTCGGCCCCCGGAGTGGCGCGGGCCTGTTCCACTTGCATGGACCCCACCGAAGGCAGCCGCACGCTGCTGGTCGTGACCATCTTCCTCAGCCTGTTGCCGATCGGCATGTTGGCCGGCATCGGCGGCTACGCCTGGTGGCGTGCCGAACAGATGCGCCGCCTTGCGGTCGCTCTCCCCCTCCTGGAACGCACATGAACGCTCTCCGTATGTTGGTGCCCGTCACTCTTTTCGCGATCGCTTGCGACGCGATCCCAGAGGACCCCCTGGCCGTGCGCGCGCGCTACCGCGGTCACTACGGCGGGCCTTGCAACGCTTGGGCGACGTCGACGATGAGCGGTCGCGAGTACTGCGCCTCTCCAAGCGTTGGATTCAACACGGACCCGGCCTTCGCCGCGGCGATCACCAAGGTTGACGATGCCGCGTTCGTCGGCTTCGATGCCAAGACCCCGGACGAAAAGCAGACCCTGCTGATGACGGAAGGCAAGGCCGCGTACGCCAATAATTGCCAGTCGTGCCACGGAGCCGAAGCCACCGGGAATGGCACGCTCTACCCGCCGCTCGCCAACAACCCTGTGGCCAACGGCGGCAGCGTCGACGAACATCTGGCCACGGTGCTCAAGGGCCTGTCCGGTAAGGCGATTGGCGGGGTGAGCTACACCGGCGCCATGACGCCTTTCGGTCACCTCACGGACAACCAGTTGGCGGCGATCGTGACCTACGAGCGAAACTCCTGGGGCAACGCCGGCGGCATGGTCGAGCCCTCCGCGGTCAAGGCTGCGCGCGGAAACTAAGGGCGCCGTCTTCAGATGTCGTCACCGTCGCCGATGTTCGGTGGCCGCGCTACAACTTGAGGGATGAACGGTTTGCCTGAGCTGCAGAAGTATTGGGAAGTGGCCGCCGGTACGCTCACGTTCATGCTTGCCGTCAGCGTGCTGACGGTGGCTCTGGCGTTGGAGCGCTGGGTGGCCCTGTGGCGGGCCCGCACGGCCGTCCAGCGTGTCCAGGAGCTCGTACTGGGCGCAGCCCGGCGCGGGGACCTGGAGGAGGGCCGCCGCCTCGCTGACAGCCTTCCGAGCCCGATCCGTGAGGTGTTTACTGCCGGACTCGACCGGGCCTTGGGCCGGGTGCGTGGTGAGTTCGGCACCGCGATGACGCGAGAGACCAAACGAGCCGTGGCCCGACTTCGCAGCACGTTGTGGATCCTTGGCAGTGTCGGGGCGCTGATGCCGTTCGCCGGGCTCCTGGGCACGGTCGTGGGCGTCATGGGCAGCTTCGAGGCGATCGGGGACCAACAGGCCGGCGGCTTCGCGGTCGTCTCCGCAGGCATTTCCGAGGCACTGGTTGCAACTGCCGCGGGGCTATTCGTCGCGCTTGAGGCCGTCATCCTGTTCAACATGCTCGGGCAGCAAGTCGCAGGGGTCGGACGTGAGCTTGCGTTCGCCGTGGACGAACTGTCGGAGCTCATCCGGTCGAGCCGAGGTCATGCAGAGCGGTCCGCAGTCGACAGCTGACGACATCGACGATGACGCCGGCGCGATGTTCGCAGAGATCAACATCACGCCGCTGACGGACGTGTTTTTGGTTTTGCTGATCATCTTCATGGTCGTTTCCAGCTCTATGGTGGAAGCGGAGAAGCAGGCGGCACAGGCGAAGAACCTCGTGTCCGAGCGCGCGCTGTCGGTTTTGACCCCGCAGGGTACAGGCGACAGTCCGCTCATCCCCAAGGATGTCGTGGTCTCGGTGACGCCCGATGGCACCATCTTTTTGGAAGGCGACACCTTCCCGATCGCCGAGCTCGCCGAGCGTCTCCGCACCGTCGAGCGCGGTGCTGCCGCCACCCGCGTCGTCGTTCGGGGGGACCAGGAGGCGCAGTACAAGCTGGTCTGGCAGGTGATTCGTGCATCGCAGGCCGCTGGATTCGAGGATGTGGCGCTCGCGAGCCGCTCGGCGACGACGCCTTAGGTCAGCGCGGGGCGATCGCCAGGAGCAGCAAAGGCCGCCATCCCAGCGCGCGGATCGCGCCAGCGTAGTAGGCGCAGACGCTGGGGTAGAGCGGGTGGGGTGCGAACGGTTGGAGCAGCGCGGGCAGCGCCACCCTGGCGATGATGAGGGCGACCACCTGCCGGTCGAGCTCGCGCCCTGCGACGAGTGTGGCGAGTTCTTCCGGCGTGAGCGATCGGCCGCCGGCGTTGAACCCTTCAGGCAGGCGCCCTGCCGCGACCCAGGCGGCAGCCGCGTCATCGACGCCATTGTCCCCTTCGGTCGCGAGCGCGTGGCACAGCGGCAGCCAGTCCTGAGCCTCGACGGTGGCCCTCCAAGCCCGGGCCGCGGCGAAGTTGTCGCGCCCGTCTCTCAGTGCGGCCCCGAGGAGCACCTCAATCCGGTGGTCGTCGTCCAACTCAGGGATCAAGGCGTGAGCGCCCGCCGCATCGCCGATGGCGAGGGCGTGGCGGAGTCGGATGGCGGCTTGGCCGGCGGAGTTGTGCACGAGTCTCGCCGCGCCGGATAATCCTGTCGGATGAGTGTTGCGCAGATCGCGGAGGAGCTTCTCGCCGGGCTGCGTGCGCAGTGGCCGGCGGATCAGGCGCTCGGGGGCTTCGAGGTGGAGGTGGGCGAGCTCGTCGACGTCGACGCGAGCGCGCTCAAAGCGGAGCTCGAGCGTGCGTGCCCGGGCGTGACAGTGGAGATCTTACGCGTCGAGGGCCTGGTCCGATGCTTGGACTGCGGCGCGCACTACCCGGCTGAGGAGTCCCCTTGTCCCGTTTGTGGGAGCGGTCGGGGCGAGCTCATGCACGGCGCCGAGCTTGGTGTCCGGCGCGCCTGGGCCCGTCCGGGGGGATAAGGCGCCCGGCCAACGGGAGCGGGCATGAGCTTCAAGCGCGACGCGCTCGACTACCACAGCGAAGGGCGTCCGGGAAAGATCGAGGTCGTCCCAACCAAGCCGCTCTTCACGCAGCGTGATCTGTCGCTTGCCTATACCCCGGGCGTGGCCGAGCCCTGCCTGGCCATCAAGGCCCGGCCGGACGACGTCTACAAGTACACGTCGAAGGGGAACCTGGTGGCGGTGGTCACCAATGGGACGGCTGTGCTCGGCCTCGGGAACATTGGCCCGATGGCGAGCAAACCAGTGATGGAAGGCAAGTCCAACTTGTTCAAGAAGTTCGCTGACATCGACTCGGTCGACATCGAGTTGGACGCCCCGACCCCCGCCGAGGTCATCGCCGCGGTCAGAGCGATGGCGCCCACCTTCGGTGGCATCAACCTCGAAGATATCAAGTCGCCCGATTGTTTCGAGATCGAGCGCGAGCTGCAGAAGGTCTGCGACATTCCGGTATTTCACGACGATCAGCACGGCACGGCGATCATCGCGGGAGCGGGGATACTCAACGCGGCAGAAATAGCGGGGCGCACACTCGCGGAACTCAAAGTGGTGTTCAGCGGGGCCGGGGCGGCCGCGGTCGCGACGGCTAGAATGCTGGTATCGCTGGGTGTTCTGCGCGAGAACATCTGGATGTGCGACGCCGAAGGCTTGCTCTACAACGGCCGAAAGGAAGACGTCTTCCCAGAGAAGATGGTTTTCGCTCAGGGCTCGACCCCGAGCACCCTCAAAGAAGTGATTGTCGGGGCGCATGTGTTCATCGGCCTCTCTGTCGGTGGCGTCCTCAAGCCCGAGTTGCTGTTGACGATGGCCGAGACGCCGGTCATCTTTGCGATGGCCAACCCCGAGCCGGAGATTCACTACCACGAGGCCAGGGCGGTGCGGCCCGACGCGATCGTGGCCACCGGGCGGAGCGACTACCCGAACCAGGTCAACAACGTCCTGGGTTTCCCGTTCGTCTTCCGCGGCGCCCTCGACTGCCGCGCCCGCGCCATCAACGAGGCGATGAAGATCGCTGCGGTGCGGGCACTGGCGGCGCTGGCGAAGGAGGAGGTGCCCGATGAGGTGCTCCACGCCTACAAGATCGACCACCTTCGTTTCGGCCCCGACTACATCATCCCGAAGCCGTTTGACTCGCGAGTTTTGTGGTGGGTTGCGCCAGCCGTGGCCAAAGCCGCGGCGGAAAGCGGTGTTGCGCGCGAGCCCATCGCCGACCTGGAAAGCTACCGCGCCAAGCTCGAAAGGATGCTGGAGCGTGGGAAAGAAGTCCTTCGCCCGGTGATCTCCCGCGCCCAGAAAAACCGTCGTCGAATCGTGTTCTTCGACGGTGTTCACCCGCGGGTCCTGCGCGCGGCCCAGATCATGGTGGAGCAGGAGATATGCACTCCGATCCTCGTCGGGGAAGAGTGGAAGGTGCTCAAACGGGCGGAGGAGCAGAACGTGTCGCTCGAAGGCATCGAGATCGTCGATGCCAAGAATGGCGACCGCTTCGATCGGTACGCGGACGCCCTGTGGGAGCTGCGCAAGCGAAAGGGCATGACCGCGATGGCGGCGCGACAGTGGGTGCACCGCGGGGTGGGCTTTGCGGCGATGATGGTCAACAGTGGCGATGCCGACGGCATGGTTGGAGGGCTGTCGACGCCCTACGCCGAGACGCTGCGGCCAGCGCTGCAGATCATCGGTCACGCCCCCAAGGTGCGCTGTGTCAGCGGTGTGTACATCATGCTCTTCAAGAACCGGGTGTTCTTCCTTGGCGATTGTACGGTGAACATCTTGCCGCCTGCCGAGCAGCTCGCACAGATCGCGGTGCACACGGCGCGCCTCGCAGAATCGCTCGGATACAAGCCCCGCGTCGCGATGCTGTCGTACTCCGATTTCGGCGAACATCGCGACAACCCCGAGGTCACCAAGATCCCGGAGGCGGTCCTGATCGTCCGCAAGATGTGGCCCGACTTGGTCATCGACGGCGAGATGCAGGCCGACACCGCCGTCAATGCGGAAATGGCTGGCAACGAGTTTCCGTTCTCGTCCATCCAGGGTGATGCCAACGTGCTCATCTTTCCGGGGCTCGCTTCCGGAAACATCGCCTACAAGCTCTTGCGCGAGCTCGGTGGAGCCACGGCGGTAGGCCCAGTCATCATGGGCCTCAAACGCCCGGTCAACGTCCTCGCCCTTGGCGCCTCGGTCAACGACATCGTCGCGATGGCCGCGTTGACCGTGCACCAAGCGCTCGAACTCGAATTTCGTGGAGTTACCCGTGGTTGATCCTCGTCTTGTTGCCATTCTCGACCGGTCCGGTGATCCCGCCATCGTGGCATGGGCCCATGACGGCGCTGGCGACGTCGCCTCGCTCTCCGATCCCGAGCTCGCTGTTCACGCCGCCGGAGAGCTTGGCAACGTGGCCGCGCTGCAAGCCGTCGCCGCGCCCAAGAACCTCCGAAAGGCTGCCTCCGCGGCCCTTCATCGAATCAAATCGCGAGGGATCAAGGTCGCGGATGCGCCCGCTCCCAAGGCGTTCACGCTGGCCCGGGAGGCGTTCGACGTGCCGCCGCGGGCGTTCTTGAGCGGCCCCAATGCGATGGGAAACTGCCACCTGCTCATGACTGCCACCGACCGCGAAGGCAGCTGCATCATGGAGGTCATCTTCGGCGGCGACAAGGTGCAGGATCACCACGGGCACGCCGGCCGCAGCGAGCTGCGAAAATTCTGGAAGCAGATCGAAGGCGACGAGGTGATGGCGGAAATTCCGTTTGCCGCCGGCCTCCATCTTGGGGACGTCGCGCTCAACGGCAAGCCCGCGCACGGGTGGGATCACTTCCTCAGCAAGGTAGCTCCTGGCGCGCTCGCAGCGGCACGACAAATGGATCCGCGAGCGCATGCGCTCTCCGAGACGGGCGCCGAAGCGGAGGCGTGGGTGCTCCCCGCGTGGCTTTTGCCCGGTACGGTGGTCGACGGGATTGTGGCCGGCCTGCCCGACGACACCAGCGGGGAAAACGAGGGCTGGCTGGATGTCGCCATCGTCGCCGCCCTCGTGGGTGGGGGCCGGGAGGCGTTTGCGTTCGCGGCCGACCGTTCGGCCCTGGTTTTCACGCTGCTTGGGCGAGGGGCCGCCGCTGCGTCCGCGCAGGCCGCGGCGGCTCGCATGCGCGCGGGCGAAGACTGCTCCGGCCTTTCGCCGTTGCGCTCGGCGGTGTTGTTGGCCGCGTTCCAGGAGCTTCAGCACCGCCAGCGCGAAAAGTCGGCGGACGTGGACAGCGTCATGCGCAAAGTGGGAGATTTCAACGCCGACTAGCGCTTTCGATCAGGTCGCGACCTTCTTGTTGCGGTACAGTTCCTTGTCGACGGCCTCGCGCATCTTGCCCTCGTCGAGCTTGCCGCCCAAGAAGACGTTGACGGCTTTGGCGGCAGCGGCAGGGTCGGCCACCGTCTGGTCGTACCGAACCTCCAACATCTCGAAGTTGTCGCGCTTCCGGGAGAGGATGCGCACGCTGGCCAGGTGGTTCATGTAGGCGTCGATCATCATCTTGTCGTCGGAATTGTCGACCTCGCCACGATGTTTGAGCATCTTGTTCTGCGAGGCGATGACCTCGCTCAGGTCGCGACGCATGAACACGATCCGGTACCGATTGTCGTCCGGGAGGTCCTTCAGCAGCCAGGAGATGACCTTGAGCGCTTTGCCTCTCCCCTCTTTGAGATACGACTTGTCGGTCTCCTTCTCCAGTTCCTTGACGCGCTCGTACTCGTAGTACCCCTTGGGATTATCCAGGTCGGCCGTGCGAAGTTGGTCGGTCATGATCGCCATGCCGCCGCCGTCGAGCATCCGCATCATCATCGAGGTGCCGGACCGGGGCAGGCCGGAGACGATGACGATGGGCTCGCCGAGGTTGGCGTCGAAAAGACGCTTGAAGAAAGCAAACATGGACGGTCCGGTCAAATTGTTACGCCGAAACGGTCTTTCAGGAGGAAGCCTGCCAAAAGTGAGGCGCCGAAGAACCAGGCGAGGATGCCGGCCTCGCCCGCCGGGAAGGGGCCCAGCGGTGCGTCGCGGCGGTTCAGGATGGAGATGCTGGCGATGGGCGAGCCCGAGGCGGGAACGGCCTCTGACGGGTACAAAAACGCCTCCCAGCCCTTGGTGCGGAGCACCGAGACCTTCCGTGCCGGCCCGCCCACCGAGAGCACCTTGTCTTCGACGCTCGCGCCAGCGTGCACGCGGAGCAAGTGATCCCCCGCGGTCTGAGCCGAAAGGCGCCACGCGACCATCCCCTCGGCGGTGCGAACAGGGGGCGCTTCCAGCACGACGCCATCAGGGAGATCGAGGGTCACGTCCGCTGCGGCGACACCCCCGACCGCGTCATCGAGCTCCACAACCATCGTCACCGAGTCGCCGACCCGCAGCGGCGCGTACGCGTAGTGAGAGACAAGCTGCACAAGGATGGTCGTCATCGGCACGATCATCACCAGCATGGGCACGATGTTGTACGCCAGGTACAGCAGGTTGTAGGCGAGGGCCTTGGCGGTGGCGGGGAAGACCGTGCGCAGATCGTCGCGGAAAAGCACGACCTCGAGCAGGTGTACCTGGATTCGCCCCTTCGCGCGGGTGATCCCGGCCTGGTTGCTCACCGCCTTGATGACCAAAAGAGCGGTGATCCCGCCAAGAACCGGCCAGAGAACGAGGTCGAACCATGGCCTTCCGTGACCCAGCGGTGCCAGGATCGCGTCGAAGAGCGCAGTGGTGAGATGGTTGAAGAGCGCCATCGGCTTGACTACGAGATGTAGCCGAGCCCCTTCAGCTTCGCGCGAATGTCGGCGTCGTTCTTGGTGTCTTCGAAATGCAGCATCTCCTTTTCCAGAATATGCTGCACGAACTCCTCGGCAGTGGCGTAGCCGGCGACATCCGCGACCTTTGCCACCCGGGCGTACAGGTCTTTATCCACCTTGACATTCACGTTCTTTCCAAAGCCGAACATCGGGACTCCCGGGATCAGGGGGTGAGGAAGGGTTGGCCGCGCAGTTCGGGCGGCAGGGTCTGTCCGTACCACGCGTACAGGGTGGCCGTCACGTCGGTCAGGTCGTTGCCCGAGGTGCGCAGCGGGCGGCTGGTGAGGAGCACCCCCGGGACCACTTCGGGCGCCATGAGGTGGTTCCCGGACCAGCGAGAGGTGTTGTCTTCGAGCTCCAGCTCGGTGATCTCACCGAGGGTCGACTCGTCCGAGTGCCCGTAGTCGCGGTCGTAGCCCACCACGAGATCGGGAGCTTCGGTCAGCCTGTTTCCGTGGTAGATGTCGAGTCCGGAATCGACGCGAAGGATGGGCTTTCGGCCGCTCTTGGGGTCGGTGAACGCGAGCAGCTCCGCGGCCAACTGCGTGCGCAGGCCGGCCAACGCTTCCGTCGCGACGATGCCCTGGCCCTCGCGGCCGATCACGTTGAAATAGACCGCGTTGAAGCCCAAGGCATAGGCGCGGGTCTTCGACCAGTCGACGTCGCCCAGCGCGAGCATGCCGGCGGACTTGCCGGCGTTCATCGTGAGCCAGCCGTGATTGCGTAGCCAGGTGTTGAGGTGCACCTGCCGGGTGTAGGGTTGGAAGCCGTGGTCGCTCATCACCACGAGCAAGGTGTCGGGAGGCAGCCGCGCCCTCACTCGGCCGACGAGGCCGTCGACGTGGCGGTAGAAACGTTCGATGTCCAGGGCGTGCTTTGACGCGGAGTCAGCCTCGAATGCCGGATGCGGCGCTTCTGCGGGGTGTTTGGGATCCCCGTGGCGCCACAGCATGTGGCATTGGAGGTCGATATCGGAGAGGTAGAAAAAGGTGGCGTCACCCCTGGAAAACCGGGCCAACGAAACGTCCAGCATCGCGCTGGCGTCATTTTGGACCAGGCCGACCTGGCTCAAGTAATCATCGTCGTTGAAGGTGCCGTCTTTGAGCGCGTTGGTTTCCTCGGGCATCCCTTGGGTGTAGTACGGCCCTTCCAAAGCGTCGGCGAGCTCAGTGGCGAAGTCATCAGGAGTCGAGATGGCTTGAGGCGGCGCGTCGGCCGCGAAGTTCACCGGAGAAGCATAGAGCTTGAAGCCGGGCCTTAGCTCCTTGGCGTAGAAGCGGACGGTCCCGGCGAGGGCCATCGCTCCCGCGGGTAGCGCGTCGAACGTCACCGGCATCCAGGCCGTCCATTCGCCTTGGGCAACGACCGCCTGGGCGTCGCCGACCTTGATGATCGCGACGGGGGCCGCCGCATCGATGGACACCGTGACCGACGCCGTCAGGTAGTCGGACTCTCCTGGGAGTGCGCCTGGGGCGAGGTGAAAGAGGTCGGGGGGCCCTTTCAATGTGCCCTTGACGGTGTCGCCGATGCCGTCGAGGTCGAAGTCCTCGACCGTTACCAGTTGCACGTCCCCCTTCAGGTCGTGACCGGGCGTCGCGACCGGAACCTTGTCGGTGTACCACGTGTACACGCCGTAGCCGCCACGCATGTCCACGGTGCCCATGCCCGCGAGGGTCTTCGCGTCCGACGATGGCACCGGGTAATTGCCTGGGATCCGGTACACCTCGACATCGACGCCGGCCGAATAGAGGACGTCCCACCAGGGCGTTCCGCTGCGGTTGTTGAGGATGTCGTCCCCGGCGATCACCGGCAGGTAGTACCCTCCGACCTTGACGAAGGTGCCGGGATCGTTGACCTCGGCCGTCGCGGACGAAATCGGCAGGTAGGTCTCGGGATCCCGATGAAGGAAGTCGTAGACTCCGTGGCCGCCGGGGTCCATCCCGGTCACGAAATTCGACCACGCGACGGGGCTTTGCGGTGGGTTCGACGTGCCCAACTCCTCAAAGGAGCCGGCCTGCGCCAGCGCCGCGAGGTTAGGCGCCTTGCCCTCGTCGATCAGGCGGCGAAGAATGACCGGGTCCATGCCATCCACCCCGAGCACGAAAACCCCGGGTTGATCAAGAGAAACTCGGCCACACGAGCAGCCGCCAGCCATCGTCACCAGCGCGCCGAGGAGCAGGTTGTGCCTCACGGGGTCGGCTCCGGCTCGATCCGCGCGCCCGGCGCCGAACCGCTTTGGGGGAGGCGAGAGGCATCCACCACGCCTCGCACCGGGCCGCCGCCCGCGGACTCGAAAAGCATCCGCCCCTGCATGTGACGGGGGGGGGCATGGCCGAAAAGGGAGAGGATCGAGAACGGGATGTCGGCGATGTGCGGGTCTTCGACGTTGATCGGCCGATTGCAGAAGAAGACGCCGGGGACGATGTCCGGGTCGACACAGTGGTCACCCGACCAGCTCTTGGTGTTGTCTTCGAAGACGGTCGTGGTGACCGAGCCGGTCGCGCACGCCCACGAGTTGCGGAAGCCCCCTTCGTACCCCACGAGGATGTCCGGCGCATCCAGCCGATAGGGACCATCAAAACACTCGAATGCCGCGCGCGCCTTGCGGACGGCGCGGTCGCCGCTCTCCGGATCGACCAGCGCTTCGAGCTTGCAGCAGAGCTCTTTCACCAGCGTCCGGTACTCGTCGCCTTCGGCGACGATGCCCGACGCCTCCCGCCCTTTCCGGTTGATGAACATGCCTGTAAGGCCGAGGGAGAACGCCCGGGTGCGGCTCCAATCAAGGTGCTCGAACCATTCCCCGGAGAGCGTGTGACCCTCTTTGAGGCAGAGGTAGCCTTGTTCGTAGAGCCATGTGTTGAGGTTCACGCCGCGGCGGAAGTTGGTGAATCCGTGGTCGCTCATGACGATGACGGTGGCTTCGGGCCCGACTTCGGCGAGGGTCTTGCCGACGATGCCGTCCATGTGGGTGTAGACCCGCTGGATCGCGTCGGCGAAGGCCGTGGACTCCTTGTCCCGGTTGGCCGGATGGGTGGGGTCCAAGTAGCGGTAGAACATGTGCTGCACACGGTCGGTGGTGTCGAAAACCGTGGTGACCAGCCCTTCCCGGGTGTGTTCCACGGCATCGAAGAACATCTTTTCCCGCTCGTCGCAGAAGGCCATCGCCTGCTCGAAGAACGCGGCCTCGTCGATCACCCGTTCGTTGAGCGCCCAGGTGTCCTCGGCGAGACCCAGCGTCGCGAACGCGCCGAACCGTTTGGCCAGGTACACCGAGTAGACGGCGGGGTGGCTGATCGGCATCGCCGGGGCTTCCGGATCGATGTGGATCGGCGTCATGTAGAGGCTGACCTCGGGGTCCACCGATTGCAGGTAGAAGCGCGCGATCCCGGCCACGTTCACCCCCGGTCCGGCCCGAAAGCTCAGATGGACCCACGGCGTGTAGGCCCCCAGGGGGAGATCGAAGCTTTCACCGCCGTCAAAGGCAAGGTGAGCCCCGTCGCCGCGGACGGTCAGCGTGAACGCAAGCGTCATCCGGCCGCCGCCCTTGACCATGCCGTTGTCGGGCCCGACAATTCGGCTTCGGATCACGTTTCCTTTGCGCCGAAGCACCGTCTGCTCGCCGCCGGTGAACGCGGCCTGGCCGTCCCGATTGGCGGTCGAGAAGTAGCTGAAGGTGCCCTGGCTACCGCGCAGATCGGGCACGCACATGCCCGAAAGCAGGATGCCGCGGAACGGCACCGGCGGGAAGGTGATGGGGACGCGTTGGATGATCGACGGGATGTGTTTGTCGCCGAGGGTCTTCCAGAACGCCTGGCTCTTTTGAAGGAGCTTGATCTTCGGCTTTTCGAGGGGGATGACGTACTTGCCGATGTTGAGCACCCGTTCGGCGTTTTTGATGTCGGTGCTGGAGAGCATCGGCGCGTAGGTGCAGGGATCGCGCGTGATGAAGTCGTAGATCCCGTGTCGCGACGGATCGACGCCGGTCGAGAAGGTCGACCAGGCGACCGGGGACATCGACGGGTTGCTGGTGCTCAGCGGGCGAAACACACCGGTCTCCGCCAGCTTCTTCAGGTTGGGGAGCCGGCCTTCGCGCATGAAGCGCAGGGTGATACCCGGATCCATGCCGTCCAGCCCGATGACGATGACCCGCCGCGTCAGGGCGTTTTTGTAGGGGTTGCCGACGCGGATGGTGCGGACGAGCCAGGTGAAGGGCCACAACAGGATCGTTCCCAGCGCCAGCGCGAAGGCCCCGACGAGGACGGCCAACGAACCGGCGAACGCAAAGCCGGCGCCAGGCCCGATGTAGGCCTCGGCCGTTCCCGGAAGGGCGAGCACCGCGGCCGCGGCCACCACGGAAGCGCGAAGGCGGGGAACGTGTCGCATACGGGCGGCGTGTATAGTCACAAGCCTCCCGGTGAGCTACCTGCCGCGGCGCCACGAATCGTCTGTTCGGAGTGACCATGTTTCGTTCGACCCTCGCCGCCTGCTTCTTCGCCGTGGCCTGCGCCTCCCCACCTGACGTCGACGCACTTTTGGGCGGTGTGGACGCCGCCGCAGGCGCCAAGGACTTCGCTGGCGCGGTGCAGAAGGCGGACGCCGCGCTTGCTCTCTCGTCGATCGCGGCCGAGCCCGCCAAGGCCTGGCGGTTTGAGTCGGCGCGCATCAATGCCCTGGCCGCTGGCGGCAAAGGTGGCGACGTGAAGTCCAGCCTGGAACGTCTCGGCAGCGCCTACCCCAAGCAGGTGACGGCCACGACCTACCTTGCCCTGGCCGACAAGGTCCGTGCCGCCGGGGACGGGCCCGGCTACGCCGATCTCCTCGACGCGGGACTCAAGAAGTTCCCTGGTGAATCGAGCTTTCAACGCGCCATCGACGACATGAAGGGCTCGGCCGATCCCGAGGAGATCGAGCGGCTCAAGGCGCTCGGCTACCTGTAGGACTCGGTGGTGCCGCCGGTCCCAGTCACGCTGCTCACCGGCTTCCTCGGCGCCGGAAAGACGACGCTGCTGAACCGGCTGCTGGCCGATCCCGACTCCCCACCGACCGCGGTGGTGGTGAATGAGTTCGGCGCGCTTGGCATCGACGGGCGCCTCGTGGTGGGCGCATCGGAGGAGGTGGTCGAGCTTCGGAACGGCTGCATCTGCTGCGAGGTGCGCGAGGACCTTCGTCGGACCGTGAGCGACCTTTTGGACCGGCGAGAACGGCGTTTTGGAGCCCGTCCGTTCGAACGCATCGTGGTTGAAACCTCGGGGCTGGCGACGCCAGGGCCACTCTTGCAGACCTTCCGGCTCGATGCGCGGCTGGCGGAGGCGTCGGTGGTGGATGGCGTGGTGGTGATGGTGCATGCGGGTCGCGTTCAGGAGCAGCTCACGCGGCATCCGGAGGTCGCGGCGCAGCTGGCGTGCGCGGACCTCGTGGTGCTCAACCACCTCGATCAGTGCGATGCTGTTGAGCTTGCGGAGGCTGCAGTCCACGCGATTTCTCCCCTGGCCGCAATCACACGTTCCACCCATGCGCGGGTTCCTGCCGCCAGCATCCTTGGTCTCGGTGCCGGGGAGCCGCGGCGCTGGCGTTTCGAGGCCGCGGCGGGCCATTCGGTCGGCATCGTCACGCGGAGCTTCGTCCACGACGGGCCGGTACACTTGGACCGGCTCAAGATGTTCTTGCAGTTCTTGGCCTCCCGCCGTGGCGCTGAGGTCCTGCGCTTGAAGGGGCTTTTCCGTGTCGATGGCATCGCGACGGCGGTGCTGGCGCAAGGCGTGTATCAGTGGTTGGAGCTTGGCCCCGTCGTGCTGCTACCGCCTGTTCAAAGTGGCCTTGTCGTGATCGGGCGCGGCATCGATCCGGGGGAGTTGGAGCGGGGTTGGATGGCGGTGGTGGCTTAGAGCCTCATCGCCTCGCGCACCCGCGCCGGCCACTGCTCCAGGTCGTCGACGAGGGTGGAGCGGGCAGAGCGAACGCTGGACATCGTGAACGCTCGGCGCTCGTCCGCCGCGAGGATATCGGCGGTGACCGCCTCTTCCTCAGCGAACCAGTCGACCAGCGGAAACGTTTCGTACAAGGCGAGCTCTTCGGCCATCGTGGCTCGAAACGCGGCGTGACAGGCCTCGTCCTCGAGGCACCGCGCCGCCAAGATCCCGGTCGCCGAGGCCCAGAAAGACAGCGCCGACTCCTGCCAACTCTCGTCGACGCCCCAGGGGAAAAAGGCGAAGCGGAGCCCATCGCCTGGGTCGGAATAAATGTAGCAGTCGTTCAAGGTGTAGGGATACCCGTCGGTGTTGCCGATGAGCAGGCTCCACGTCCAGAATCGGCGGAACTGCTCGAGGTTCACCGTGCCGTTCAGCTCACCCTCGAAGTCCCCGCCGGAAACCCGCAACGCGTCGACGACCGCGTTGAGTTGTGTCGTGACCCCTTCTCCGCTGGCGCTCTCCCAATGCGAGAGGCCGCCGCGGGTGAAGTCGGCGTTGTCGTTGGCTTCGAAAAGCTCGCCCGTAGGGTCGGCGAAACGGTCGCCTAGCCAGTGGTCGTCCATGGTCTCAAGGTTGGTGTACAGGCCGTAGAGTTCGTCGTTGACGTACAGCGCCGCGTGATTGGCGCGCGACGCGCCCACTCCGGCTTCGCGGAAGATGCGGTAGGCCATCACTTCTTTGGTCTGGGTGGGGTCTTCGACCATGTTGTTGAGCGTGACGCGTTCCAGACCCGCAAAGTCCTGGTCGGCCACGAAGGCGTTGAACTTGATCTTCAGCGAGGGCTTGTCGTCGAAGGTGCGCAGCGTCGAGGAGCCTTTGATCCGCACGCCGACGTTGCTGAATGCGATTCCGTTGACCTCGGCGTCGCCCGGCAGGTACTCGGTGGTGCCGCGTCGGGTCTGACGGTCGAGCTCGTCGATGGTGTCCTGGGTAAGGGTGAGCCGAACCTCCTGGAGTGTGCCAAAGGCGTAGAACGCCTCAGCTTCGGCCGCTTCTACGAGCGGGTCGTCACCGGTGTCGCCGCTCGGGTCCTCCCCCGAGTCCTCGGGGCTGGTGTCCCCGGGGACGTTCTCGGCGGTGTCAGTGCCCGAATCGCGTGGATTGTCCAGGCCTGAGGGCGACGGTTGGGATTGCCGGCAGGCCAGAAGGGTGAGGAGCGGCAACATCGCCCGAATTATAGTCCCCGGCCGCACAACCGTCCTCGGGGGAGCGGGAGCGAACGGCGACGAGTGGCTGATCGGCGCTTCCCGCTTTCCCAAATCTTCGTTAGACGCCTCGCGCGAGGATCGTGATGGACGCCTGGACAAGTCTGACTGCGCGGGTGCGGGAGCTGGACACGCTTGCGGGCGTCTCAAGTGTGCTGGAGTGGGATCAGGCGACGTACATGCCGAAGAAAGCGGCGAACTGCCGGGGCGATCAGTCGGCGCTCTTGCAGAAGCTCTACCACGAACGCTTCACGGCGCCCGAAGTTGGGGAGTGGCTTGCGATGCTGGAGGGCGCCGAACTCACGGCGACCCAGCACGCCGCAGTCCGACTTCACCGCCACCGGTACAACCGTTCGGTGCGGGTGCCGGCCGACCTCGTCGAGGCGATGTCTCTGGCGCGTACCGACGGCTTCCACGCCTGGGTTGCGGCCAAGGAAGCCGACGACTTCCGCGGGTTCCAGCCGAAGCTGCAGACCCTGCTCGATCACTCCCGCGAGTACGCTGCCATCGTGTCGCCAGACGTGGCCCACCCCTACGATGCGCTGCTCGATGACTATGACAAAGGGGCGACCACCGCCCAACTGCGGCCGATGTTTGAGCGGCTCGCGACGGAGCTTGGCAAGTTTCTCCAGGCCGTCGAGGGCCGACCGCACCCTGCACAGTTCCGCGAGCGGCTCGATCTGGAGGGCCAGCGCCGCCTTTCGGATCGCGTGCTGCGAGATCTCGGCTTCGACATGGACGGGGGGCGACTGGACAAGAGTGAGCATCCCTTCAGTATTGGTCTGGGGCAGGGCGATGTACGCGTGACGACGCGGTATTTCGAAGACGACGTGCTGAGCGGGCTGGGGAGCACGATTCACGAATGCGGCCACGGCATGTACGAGCAAGGGCTCCCCCACGACCTCGCCGGAACCGGACTGAATCAGGCCGCGGGGATGGGCATGCACGAGTCGCAAAGCCGATTCTGGGAGAATTTTGTCGGGCGTTCGCTGCCGTTCTGCCGCTATCTCGTCCCCCGAATGGGCGGGATCTGGCCGAATCTCGAGGTCCGCCCCGAAACCCTGTACGGCGCCGCGAACCGAGTGGAACGTTCTCTGGTCCGCGTCGAGTCCGATGAGGCGACGTACAACCTGCACATCATCGTGCGGTTCACGCTGGAGGTCGCGATCCTCGAGGGCAAACTCCAAGCCGCCGACCTGCCGGAAGCCTGGAACGATGCCTACCGCCGTATCGTGGGGGTGGTGGCGCCCAGTCCCAAGACGGGGGTCTTGCAGGACGTGCACTGGTCCAGTGGCTACCTCGGGTACTTTCCGAGCTATACGCTGGGAAACCTGTATGCCGCCAGCTTCGGCGCCTGCGTCGTCGCCGACGTTCCCGGCTTCTGGGGGCACGTCGAGCGCGGCGAGTTCGCGCCGATTCTGGGCTGGTTGCGCACCAACGTGCACCAGCAGGGGCACCAAGCTGACGCCGAGGCGATCTTCCGGGCGGCGGTCGGTGGTCGCGACCCCGTGGAGGACTTCGTTGCGCATATCTGGTCGCGACATGGAACGCTGTATGGCGTGCAACGGCCCAGGTAGCGCCTGTACTGGAGCGAAGGTGCACCGGAAGTGCACCGACCCCGCGCTATGCTGGCGGCAGAGGTGTCGATGTTCGCACTGATCTCTGTGGCGTTGGCCGCGCCGCCAACCGCGTTCTACGACGTCGGGTTCGTCTACGCTGGAACGGACGCGTTTGCGGGGGGTGTTGGCGCCCCCAGCGTGGAGTGGGACGGTGAGGGCGGGCGTCTGGTGATGTACTTCGAATCCCCCGCTCCCAGTGCGGATGTTCCCGATGGTTGCACCACGGCATTTCGCATCGGGCGAGCCATCTCCACGGACGGCGTCACCTGGACGGCGGACGTTGCGCCGAGCTTCGCTTTTTCCGGCGAGGCGGCGAGTCCACGGCAATGTTCGGTTGCTCAGCCAGCGGTGGTCTTTGACGGTCTCCGCTGGAATCTGTTCTATTCGGCCTCCTCCCTTCCGCTTGAGGCAGGCGGCACCAACGCACCGACGGGCATCGGCTGGGCGACGAGCGCCGATGGCGTGAGCTGGACGGTGCAGGACGAGACGCTGGTCGCGTTCGAGACTGCTTCCATCGGGCTGGCGTCGGCCAGCGTGCTCAACGGTGTGCTGCACCTGGCCTACGCTGAGCACCCGAATCTCCTCCGCATCTCTCGCGCGGTTGCGGGCGGTGAGTGGTCGGCGCCCACCTCGATGCTCGACCACGACGCGGTCGGAACCTGGGCTACCAACTGGGTACACGGACCGAGCCTTGCCTGCGATGAGCTCGACCCTGAGCCGCTTTCGGTGATTTTCGGGGGCGACACCACGGCCCCCTTCGTGCGCAGCCTGGCCTACGCCGCATCGTCCAACGGCACCGCCTGGACCGTTTCATCGGGAAGCCCGTTGTCGGCAGGCAGCCTCGATTATGGCCTGCTCAATCATTGGGACGCGCTGCACGCGGGCGACGGATGGGCGATGTGGTACAGCCGGACCGACCCCACGAGCGGGCTCAAGACGATCGGTGCCGCGGTGACCGACACCGAGCTCGGCCCACCCCGACCCCGCGCCTGTCCCGATCCCTGGGCCGTGGACGAAGACACAGGGGACACCGGCGACACGGCGGATGTCGACACCGGAGACGAGCCGGAAACCGGCGACGGCGACCTCGACTGCGACTGCGACCCGTCAGGATGTGGCTGCTCGACGTCGAACGCAGCGGGGCCAACGATGGGTTTCATCCTGGTTACAGCAGCACTTCTCCGGCGGGGGCGGCGCTCATAGCGGTGCGGAGCGGGCGCAGGACCAGCAGCGCGGATAGACCACGCCTGTCGGAGTGAACGGTCATGGGGTTCGGCGGCTGGGAGTTGGGCTTAATTGTTCTGTTGGTGCTGATCGTTTTCGGCGCGGGCAAGCTACCGGACGTCTTCCGGCAAGCTGGAAAAGGCATCAAGGCGTTCAAGGACGCCTCGGAGGGCAAGGGAAAGGGCGATGAGGACGACGCCGAGTCCGAGGACGAGAAGGCCGCCCGGCTGAAGAAACGGGAAGAAAAAAGAAAACAACTCTCGGCCAAGGACGACTTGGACGGCGATCCGGACGAGGCGAAGGCCCACTCCGCTGAGAAAGAAGTCAAATAGCCGACGGTCGAGCCAGGAGCAGATTGGCCTCGGCGCGTAGCTCGCTGTCCACGGTTCCGGTGTCTCGCAGCGCGCGCAGGTCCTGTTTGAGCAGCGTGCGGACGAGTTGGCGGGCAAGCGACGTCGGGGTCCAGGGGTTGAACGCCAGCGCCTTGCGCACCCGGTAGTTGCTGGACCATCGCGGGTGGCGAGCCAGCTCGTGGAGGACTTCCGGCGCGGTCGGTCGGAGTGCGGCAATTTTCACCGCGTCGCGCTCGACGAGGCGGGGATTGTCGAGCAGGCCGCGGATCACGCCCGGATCGCGGTCGTGGAGGAGCCGGTCAATGAGGTTGCGGTCCCGCGCCCGCGCGGCGCTCTTCCGGATGCCCGAGGCAAGCTCCAGGTGGGGGTTGTCGGCGCCAGTCTTGGTGCGGGTGGTGGGGCGGTCGCCCAGGAAACGCTGCGCCACCTCGCGATACTCCAGCTGTCGGGCGGCCGCGTACAGTTCGGTTCGTCGCTCGTACGGCAGCTCTTGGAGCACGCCGGGGCTGACGGCCAGCTCGGTCAGCATCCAGCGTGCGTCTCCAGCGCCGCGCCGGGCCCGCCGATCGAGTTGGTCGAGCACCGCGATCAGCGAGGCATCATCGAGGCTGTCGAGGCCCTCGCGCAAAACGGTCTTGCGGAGGCCCGCGTCGCTGACGCCGGCAAATCGTCGAAGCCAGGCGTCGAGGAGCGTGTCGGCCTCGGCCGGATCGGCCTGGTAGGACGCCAGGCGGGAAATCACCCCCGGATGTACAGGCGGCATGAGCGGATCGTAGCACCGTCCCGCGATACGGCGGCGCCATGCGTTGGAAGCTCGTCGTCACCGTCCTGGTCCTCGTCGCCCCTGTCGCGTTCTTCCTGCTGACCCGCCCGCCCGCCAACCCGACCGAGGAGTCGGACTGCGCGCTGGTCATCTCCAGCGGGAAGAAGAAGGATTGCATGGTGGCCGTGGCGCTGGCCATCTTCGCCAAGGACGGCCGGCTGGGCGCGGAGTTTACCGAGGCACGGATCGCTGACCCGTTGCAGCGCGACTTTGTCTACTTGGAGTGGGTCAAAGCCAGCCGTGATCCGGCTTCCGACGCGCTCTGCAAACATATCAAGGACAAGGCTTTCCGGTCGCAGTGCGACACCACCGTGAAGCGTCCACACCTGAAAAAGCAGGCCTGGCCCAAATGAACCGGCCGGACGCTGCCTCGGAGAGTCCCCCCCGCCTGGCCCTGACCGCAAGAGATGGAGGAGACGCTTGACGTGCCGGTTCGAAGCGGGGTCGGGGGGGACCGATTCCGTATGTTGAGTGAATCATAGGATCGGATGCCGGTTCCCGCAAGCGATCCGTGGCGCACGGGGCGGCGGCGTGACCGAAAGTCACCATTCTGTGACCCAGTCGGCGCTGTCGTGCCGCCACGCGAGCTCGGCCACCGCGGCGTCGATGGGGCCCGCGAGTGGCTCCTCCGCCAGCTCGGAGTACAGCCACCCCTCCGGCGTGTCGAGCTGGAGTCGCAAGCCGATCGCGTTCTCCTGTGGTTGCCCGCTCCAACGGGTTCCAGGGTTGAGCCGGAGCCAACGGGCGCCCGCCGTCTGGAGGGTCTCGCCCAGGGCGTAGACATGAGGGTGGTCGGAGAGCCCGCCGAGGACGTGGTCGGTCTCGCTCGCCAGGATCATCAACGCCAGGTCCGGGAAGCGCGTCACCACCGATGGGGCGGCCAGGAGCGCGTCTCGGTCGGCCCAAAAGGCAGTGCCCTCCGCTTCGGTGTCCCACCCCTCTGGACGTGGACCCAGCGCGAGTGCGGCGGCGACCAGCTCCGCGGAGGTGGCCAGGCGACCGGTCAGCGGATCCGTCAGCGGGGTGCGGGCAGCCTCATCCGCGGAGCACAGGCCATCGCCATCGGTGTCGAAGCAAAGGTTTCCGTCCTCATTGAGCTGCCCTGCGTCGGCGAATGGGCAGTGGAGGCCGCTACCATCGAGCTGACAGTTGCCTTTCGTGTAGAGTTTGCTCGCGTTGCGATGTTCGATGTTGATCAACTGCGCGCCGACTGGCGTCTCCCAGAGGATCACTGCGACGGGTTCCGCGATGCTGAGCGTGGCGTCGGCCAGGGTCGCGAGCGCGAGATTGCCGCCGTTGCTGAGCCCAAGGAGGATGAGCGCAGAGGAGTCGACGTCGGGTACTCGCTCGGCGAGCCGACAGCCCTCGGCGTCGGTGGTGTCGCCGTGCGCGTACGCCATTGCCGCCGCAACAGCGGACCGTGCGACCGGGCCGCGAAGGTCGCGTTCGCCCCCGGCCCACTCGGGACCGGAAAGCGCGAACCGGAGCGCCAGGGCTTCGCGCAGTCCGACGGCGTCTACCGACACCTCGTCGTCCCATCCCCCGAAAACCTGGACGACCACGGGAAGCGGGGAGGTGGGCGAGGCCGGAAATCGGAGTTCCGCTTCGAGTAGCCCAGGCGTACCCTCCAACTGGATCGCGACCACGCCCGCTTCGGCCTCGGTCGTAAGCAGACAAACGGAGGTCGCGCCTGGCTCGGTTGTGCAGGACGACAGAAGCGCGAGGATCACGGTGCAGGCTCGAGTGCGGCCAAGGACTCCCCCCAGCTGGCCTCGAGTGACGGCGGTGGAGCGGCGACGAACTCGAGCCGGTCGTTGGCTCCGGGCCACGGCAGCGTCAAGCGCCACGCGTGAAGCGCCAACGGGTGACCAGACTCGCCGCCGTACGCTTCGTCGCCCAGCAGGGGTGCGCCACTTTCGGCGAGGTGGGCTCGCACCTGGTGGGTACGACCGGTGCGGGGACGCGCCTCGACGAGCAGGCGACCCTGTTCCCGCGCACGTACAGTCCACGCCGTCTCGGCGGACCTGCCCTGACCGATCTGAACCCTGCCCCGCTTCCACTCGCCGAGGGGGATCGTACAGACGCCGCGGTCGGCGAGAACCCCCCGGCACACCGCGAGGTAGACCTTCTCGACCCTGCGCGCCTCGAACGCGGCGCTGACCAGCCGCTGACCCGCTGTGGTCCGCGCCATCACGATGACCCCCGTCGTCTCGGCGTCCAGCCGATGGCAAACCAGGAGCCCGGTTTCGGTCGCTAGGCTGGGCCCGCCCCCCCGGGACGGGATCGAGGGCAGCCCCGCGGGCTTGTCGAAAACCGTGAGGTGTCGGTCCTGGTAGAGCACGGGCGGCACGTCCCGTTACATAGCCGCGACATGCCCGCTCGACCCCTCCCTGTCGACACACTCACGTGGCGGCTCCCCGACTCTTCGCTCCGATTCGACAGCACCGCGGACGTCAAGCCGCTGGAAAGTTTCATCGGGCAGGACCCTGCCATCGCCGCGATTCGCCGGGCGGTCGCGCTCCGCGGCCCCGGATTCAACGTCTTCGTCGCCGGTCCACGGTCGGCGGGGCGGTTGGGAAGCATCGGACGGATACTGACGGAGTTGGCGCCCCCTCGCCGAGCCGCCCGCGACTTTGTGTACGTCCGCAGCTTCGTGGATCCGACTCGCCCCCGGCTCTTGCAGTTCGCACCCGGCCGCGGGCTCGCTTTTCGCAAAGAACTTCTGCGCCTCGCCGCGCTGTTGATCGAGGACGTCCCTCGGATTCTGAATCGTGATGAAATCCGTATTCGTCGTGGAAAATTTCGACGCGATGCTGAGGTGGCCCAGCACAAGGCGATGGTCGCGTTGGAGGAACGGGCCGAATCGCTCGGTTTTGTGCTCGCGGCCGTCGATGACGAGGAGGGAGGCGCCCCCGGTGTTTTGTGGCGGGCGCCGCCTGAAGACGAGGACGATGACGAGCCCCGCCTCCTGACCCGAGCCGAGCTTCAGGTTCATTGGGAGTCGGGGGACGTCCCGCTTCCCAAGGATCCGAGCACCTTCACCGAGGGGTGGAATGGTCTGGAGGCGGAGCTTGCTGCCGCGCTCGACGCTGCCCGGTCCAACCTCCTCGGAACGCTCCGCTCGGTGCGCGAGGCAGAGGCGGAGGCCGTGCGAGGTGGACTCACGACGATGTTCCGGGACATCGCCCGCCGCTGGCCCGCCGCGCGAGGGTGGCTGGACGAACTGCTGGACGAGTTGGTGGAATCGCCGGAGTGGTTCGACACTGAGGAGCCCGATCACGAGGAGCTTTTTTCCTCGTTCAGCGCCAATCTCGTTCACTTGGGGCGTCGCTCCCGTCGCGCGTCGATCGTCTCGGTCACCAACCCCACGTGGCCGCAGTTGCTCGGCGGGATGGAAGGTGAGCCGGGCGCGATCGACCACCGTTCGATCCGGACGGGGGCGCTCCTCGACGCAGATGGTGGCTGGATACTGGTTAACGCCGCCGATCTACTCGCGGAGCCAGGCGTTTGGAAGGTGCTGAAGCGGGCGCTTTTGAGCGGGGAGGTGGACGTTCAGAATCCCGAGGGACAGGGCAGCGGTCCGACGGGTCTGCGTCCCGATCCGATTCCGGTGGATCTCAAGGTCATATTGGCGGGCGAACCGGGTGTTTTTGCCGCGCTGTACTACGGAGATCCCGACTTCAGAAACTTGTTCAAGATCAAGGCCGAGTTCGAGGAGGACGCCACCATCACCCCCGAGGTTTTGGAGGACTACGCTCGGTTCTGTGGCAGGGTGGTGCGTACGGAGGGGCTCCCCCACTTTACGCGCGCCGCCCTCGGGGAGGTGCTCCGGTGGGCCGTACGCCAGCCGGGCCGTGGGGACCGAATCACTACCCAGATGGGCACCGTTGCCGACCTGTTGCGTGAGGCTGCGTGCGAGGCCGCGATTGACGGGCCTGGGTTGGCCCAACCCCGCCACGTCGCCGCCGCCCTGGCTGCCCGCCGCTACCGGGACGGCCTCGCGGAACGCCGCACGCTTGAGATCATCGAGCGCGGCATCGTAAAGCTCGATGTCGGCGGGCACGCCGTCGGACGCATCAACGCCCTGGTGGTCTACCATGTTGGCGGTCACGACTTCGGCAGGCCGATGCGCATCTCCGCGACGGTGGGCGCTGGGCGATCAGGCATCGGGAGCATCGAGCGTGAGGTCGGGCTGTCTGGGAGGAGCCACGACAAAGGCGTCCAGATCCTCACCGGCTGGTTGCGCACGCACCTCGGCCAGACCCGCACCTTTGCGTTCGTGGCGGGGCTGGCTTTCGAACAATCCTACGGTCGAGTCGATGGGGACAGCGCCAGCACCACGGAGTTGTACGCGCTTTTGTCGGCGCTCTCCGACGTTCCGATCAACCAGTCCATCGCCGTGACCGGCTCCGTCAACCAGTTCGGCGAGGTGCAGTCCGTGGGCGGCATCAACGAGAAGATCGAAGGCTTCTTCGCGGTTTGTACCGCGCTCGGCCTTACCGGGCACCAGGGTGTCGCGATTCCTGAGAGCAATGTTGCGGACCTGTGCCTTGACGACGACGTCGTCCAGGCGTGTGCGGCCGGGCGCTTCCACCTGTACTCGGTGGCGCACGTATCCGAAGGGGTTGAGCTGCTCATGGGCCGCCCGCTGGACGAAGTGCTCCGGCTCTGCGCGGCCAAGTTGGACTATTTCCAGGACGTCGCTCGACTTCAGGGGCGCAAAGAACGCGCGACTTGAGGGCCTGTCAGGGCGAGCAGCTGACCGCGGAGACATAGGTGACTGAGAGCTCGGCGCCGACGTCCGGGTGCGTCTCGGCGTCGATGACCAACTCGTTGGTCGCCTCGTCCCAACTCCAGCCGGTCGCGGCGGACCCATCGGCGCTGACCGAGAGGGTGCTCGGAACCGGCGATTCCGCCAGCGGATACCGGACCTCACGGGTGACCGTGGGCAGCGCGGCGAACGCGGTGAAACCTGCCTCCCAGGAACCTGTGCACCCATTGCCGATGGCGCCGTCGTACTCGTCGGCGAGGACGGCGTAGGCCCCTCCGCCCGCACCGCATTCGCCGCTGGTTGGTACGAGTACGCTCACCCGCACCCTGGTGCCGTCTGGCAATCCCTCGACGAGACCCACCAACGCGGGGAGCGGGTCGTCCGATGGCGCCGACTCCGCGATCACCACGACGTCAAGCGCGGCATCATCACGACGAAAATCGGCCAGGCACCCGCCCGTCCCGGCTTCCAGAAGCACGTCGGCGACGAGCCCCACGAGGTCGGCGTCAAAGCGCCCCCCGCCGCCCTCGAAGCCGTGCATCAGGATCGCCTCCAGCCGGAGCGCAGAGTCGCCCGGTTCGCTGTACCGGGGCGCCGGACCCTCACAGGCCCCGGCCGACGAGACAGAGGTGGCGTTCAGGTCGATCCCAGCGTCGTGCATGTGGGTGGCGTACGCCTCCACCGCTGGCTCCACACGGTTGTCGCCGGCGTAGAGCTGGCCTTCCACCGCAAAGATGACGTCCGTCGGCGCAGCCGGCGCATACACGAAGCGCTCGCTCACACGCTCCCCTTCGTAGCCGAGTCCGGATAGGTCCACGGTCGCGACCGGACGCACCGGGTCGTTGGTCGCCAACCTGAGCAGGCCCGACCGGCTGCCACCCCAGGAGGGGGTGAAGGCCACGCCGACCTCCATGGTGGCTCCAGGTGCGACATCACGGGTCCAACCGACGAGGCTGAACTCGTCGCCAGATGTCGACGGATCGGCGATCAGGGCCTCAGAACCCAGATTTTCGACGGTCACGATCCCTTGTCCGGTGCACCCCAGAACGGTGGGCGCGATGTCGGAGTCTCCGGTCTTGATCACGGGGGCGGTGCCGGACCCCCGGAGCTCGACCAACTCGCTCCCTGGTTCGAACCGGAGGCGGGCCAGGTACTCGTCGTCGGTGGCCGGTACGAACGCGACTTCCACGTCCCGAGACTCACCGCCGGGTATGACCAGGACGGGCTGCTCCGTCACCCGGAAAACTTCGTCGTCGCCGACGGGCTCGTCCTGCCCCGTCACGGTGACATCGCTGTCGCCGAGGTTGTAGATGGTCAGGGTCCTCGTCGCGTCGCCGATCACGTTGACGGAGATCCCGCCGAAGTCCAAGAGCGCCGGACTCACGGCGATGCGTTCGTTCTCCGGGAGCGAGTGGGTGTCTACTGGCCAGGGGGCCATCCTGCCACAGGCAAGCGCGAGAACGACGAGTACCACACGTCCAGCCTACCATGCAACGGGGGGAAAGGGCTCTGCCTACCTGGGCGTCACCCATGCGGCAGCCGTTCACGGCCCATGAGCCGACGTCGCCGACTATTTGACCGGTACGCCCACGCCTACGCGCAGCCCGGCGCCCCACGTCGCGCCGGGCTCCCCGTTCCATTCCTGGTAGCCCGTCCAGCCATCGGCCCGGATTGCAACCCGTAGGCGCTGGTTCACCAGGACGTCCGCGCCAAAAGCTACCCCACCGGCCACCCCGAGCTCGGCCTGGGACCCGTACAGGCTGGTCCGCCAGTTGTCCCGCGCGTCCACGGTCAGCGCGGCCCAGGCGGGGCCGAAGCTGGGTCCGAAGCCCACTCCGAGGGCAAGCGCGCCGGAGGACTGCTCCACCTGCTCGATGGGAGCGAGGCCGTGGGCGAGGTCGGCCGTGAGGTGCACGTCGCTGCGCCAGCCCGAGACGCGGATCGGGTTCGCCCAGATCGCGGCTAGGCTGACGCCTACCGGAGCCACCCCCGGTGCACCGCCGTGGACGGCCACCCCACCGAGGACGCTGAGCGTGGACTCGCGGCGTCGAAGCAACTCCTCCACGCCCAAGGTTTCCCCTGCGGAGACGGTGACCCGTTCCTTCATCAGCGTCCGCCCGTCCGCCGTCTGGATCTCCACCAGCTGCGAGCCCGGATCGATGGCGTACACGCCGGGAAGCTCACCACGCGCGGTACCGTTGATGAACAGCTTGGCGCGGGAAAGGACCGCGTCGCAGGCAGCGATCAGCGCCCGCTCGGCGGCACCGCGGAGCGAGCGCGCCCCGCCGAGGAATATCTCCTCTCGGCCCACGATTCGGTACTCAGCCCGGGGAATCTGCAGGCCGCCGGTCCACGTCATCGTCCGGTCGCGCGCGTATTGGTGTGCCTCCATGACATCGACGAGGCCGTCCTCATCGAGGTCGGCGCGATCTTCTGCGGCGGTGAGCGCGTCGATGAGGAAGTGGGTGTAGACCCCGTTTTCCAGCGTCGGATCCTCCATCGCCGGCTGCCAGTACTGCGCGGCGTAGAGGCGCGCCTCGGACTCCGACACGTCGCGACCGCCCCTAGGCGCCGGGGGCTCGCCACGGAAGCCGCTCAGCAGCTGCTGGGTCGGCGAGGACACCGCGCTGCGACTGCCGGCGCGGCCGTTGTGGCAGGTGTCCAGGATCATCACCCGTCGCCGCGCCGGCAGCTCGTGAACAAGCGCCTCGACATCCACCACCGCCAATCCGGTGCGCTCCGGCTCGTCCAACCTGCCATCCGACGGAAGGAAATAGAGCTGGCTGCCCTCGACGGGATCGATCGCCAGGGTGCCGTGTCCGCTGAGGTACAGGACAAAGGTGTCGTCGCGCTGGAGGTCGGCGGTCGCGACCTTGATCGAACGCAGCAGCCCGTCGCGCGTCGTGGCGTCGTGGCCTTCGATGACGAAGACCCGATCGAAGCCGCCGACATCCGGGGAGCCCAGAACCGCGCCGAGGTCACGCGCGTCTTTTTCTGGGAAACGCAGCCCCTTGAGGGCAGGATCTTCGTAGTCCTGGATGCCCACGAGGACCGCGACCCGCCGCGGCTTGTAGCTGGCGTCGGCGCCGCCGGGGGTTGCGACGGCTCCGGCCAGGGCAAGACTGGCGAGCGCGAGGATCAAGGCATCACCGCAGGGACGTACACGGTCTGGGTCTGGGCGCCACCCTCGACGGTAAAGCGCGCTGGCGCCTCTCCGGCTTCGAACGCGTAGCTGACGGGGAGATCGGTCTCGCCGGCTGGCACGCTTCCTGACCAAAGGACGACGCCTTCACGCCGAAGGGTCACGGTGGCGGGTGCGGAGCATTGCACGCGGAGCATAAGGGTGTCCCCGGCAGCATAGCGCTGGTTGGTGGCGAACCGCTCGACCGAGCCGCGGGTAGAGCGGATGGCGGCCTTGATGACGACGGTCGGGAGGGTGTCTCCGCTTCCGCGTTCGACCATCAGTGCCGGATCGCCGCGTTCTGCAGGGTCTGAGACCACGAAAAGCGAAAGTGCCGCCATGGCCACCATGCCCGTGACCGCGAAAGCCCGCGTCCGCCAGGCACTGCGTTGGCGCTCAGATCGCCACGCCGCGAGGGTCTTGTCCACAACGCGCGCCGGGGGCTCGATCGATCCGAGCGCGCCGAAGCGGGCGTCGAACTCCTCGTCGGTCACGACGCCTCCAGCAGTTCTCGCAACTTTGCCCGCGCCCGCGAGGCCCGCGCCCGGGCGTTGTCGGGTGAAATGTCCAGTGCGGCGGCGACCTCGTTGTGGTCGAGACCCTCGACGGCGGTCAGCAGGAAGGCGTCCCGCAAATTTTCCGGGAGTTGGCCCAGCGCCTGCTCCAGCGCGATTTTGTCGGTGTAGTTGGCGTGCACGAACGGCTCCCAGGCGTCTCCCAGCACTTCGGGGCGCCGGGCCGAGCTCCGGGCGCGATCGCGGAGCGTGTTCGTACAGATGCGGAAGAGCCAGCTACGAAAGGTGCCGCTGGTGGCCGACCAGGTGGCGCGCGCCCGGTGGACACGCAGGAAGGTTTCCTGGAACGCATCGTCCGCCGCCTCTGGACGGCGCGTCATGCGCAGCGCATACCCGTAGAGCGACGCACGGTGGCGTTCGAACAGCGTCACATACGCCGCCTCGTTGCCATCCCGCACCGCGTCCATCAGCTCCTCGTCGGTGTCCGGGCGACTCACCCGTCCTCCACCCGGCTCTACGCCGACGGTGTGCGGCGTGTGACAACGCGCACAGTTTCTGCCGCTGCGTAAAGCGCGACGAGCAACGCGCACAGGTGTGGGAAGTACCGTCCCCAGGTGCGGTAGGGCGTTTCAAACGTCGCAAGCCGGAGGTCCACCACCTCGGCTACTTCGGTGTAGGGCACGGTCTCGTACCGGATGACGCCGTGCGGCTCGACCACCATCGAAATGCCGGTGTAGGCCACGCGGACCATGGGCCGTCCCAGCTCCGTCGCGTAGGCGGCCGCGAGCATCGCATGCTGGTGAGGCGCAGCGGTGTCACCGAACCAGCCGTCGTTGGTGATGTTGACGAAGACGTCCGCATCGGAGAGCACCCGCATCTGGGCTTCGAGGATCGCCTCGTAGCAGATCGGCGAGGTGAAGCTGAATTTCTCGGTGTGAAAGACGGTCGCCTCGTCGCCAGCGCGGAAGCTACCCACTCCGTCGATGTACGGTTTCAGATAGCTGACCGGCCAGGGGAGGTACTCTCCGAAGGGCATCGGCACCATCTTGTCGTAACGGCCCTTGACCTCTCCATCTTTGCCGAACAGATAGGCGCTGTTCCAACTCGCGCGCTTCTTCGGGTCGTCCGGGTCGGCTTCGCGGGTGCCCCCGCCCAGAAAGAACGCGAATTCTCCCTTTCGGGACATCTCCGCGAACCCGGTGCGCACTCGTCTGTCGGTGGGGGTGTCGTAGATCGAGCCCTCGGGCCAGATGACCAGGTCCGGCTTGTCTGCGACCACGCGGGCCGTCAGGTCGAGCCACCCCTTGAGCACGACCTGACCCCGCTCGCTGATGTGCTGGACCATCGACACCCCTTGCTGAAGCAGGGCGATCTTCGCGACGGGGGCCTGCTGAAGCTGAGCTTCGACATGCGCAAAGCGCCAGGCGCCAAAGCCGACCGTGCCGACCAGACATGCGCCGGTGATGACCATGGGCAAAACGGGCGCCCTGGCACCCGCCCTACGCGCGAGCACGACCTCGGCGACGGTGGCGTTGGTGGCGATGATCAGCCAGCTCAGCCCGTAGGCGCCGAACACGCTCGCCAGCTGCCAAGTGTATGGATTTCGATACTGCCCGACCCCCTGATAATAAGGGAATAAAGCTGGTTGTGCGAACTCCGCCGCCACCCAGAGCGTCGGAAACGCGAAAACCCAGCCAGCCCCGAGCCGCGCCCGCAGGGGTGCGACGGAAGCGCCAAGGAGGCCGTAGGGCAATCCGAAGACCGCGGCGAAGAGCCCCACGATCATCGCGGCGACCGGCAGCGGGATGTTGCTGAAGGTGTCGATGGTCTGGGCGAGCCAGAAGAAGAGTAGAAAAACGCCGGAAAACCCGGTGAGATAGCCAAGCCGGAAGTTCCGCCCGCGTACCAGACGCCCGAACCAGCCCCGACCGGTGACGGGGCTCACCGGCGCCGGCGTCGCCACGGCGAGCAGCAGCGGCACGAAGCTCACCCAGTGGAGCCAGTGCAGCCCGATTGGCGGCGAGACCAAACGCAAAACGGCGCCCGAAAAGAGCGCCGCTGCGAGTACTGGAGCGTTCGCCCTGGAAAAAAAACGATCCGAGGGCAAGGACGGGTCGGGCACGGCGCCTGTGGGAGGGCCCGCGCCCTAACCGGTCTAGAAGTCCATGCCGCCCATGCCGCCCATGCCGCCCATGCCGCCCATGCCGCCCATGTCGCCGCCACCGCCGCCACCGCCGCCAGCCTTCTTCTTCTCAGGCTTGTTGGCGATGACCGCCTCGGTGGTGAGCAGCATGCCGGAAACGGACGCAGCGTTGATCAGGGCGACGCGGGCCACCTTCGTGGGGTCGATGATGCCCTTGGCAACGAGGTCGCAGTAGACTTCGGCCTGGGCGTCGAAGCCCCAGCCGCCGGTGCCCTCACGGACCTTGTGGACCACGATGGCGCCGTCTATACCGGCGTTGGCGGCGATCGCGCGGAGCGGCTCTTGAATGGAGTCCCGGATGATGGCTACGCCAAAGTGCTGGTCACCCGGAAGTCCGGTGAGGCCATCGAGCGCGTCGAGGCAGCGGATAAACGCAGCGCCACCGCCGGGCACGATGCCTTCGTCCACGGCGGCGCGGGTCGCGTTGAGCGCGTCTTCCACGCGAGCCTTCTTTTCCTTCATCTCGACTTCGGTTGCGGCGCCGACGCGGATGACTGCGACACCGCCGACCAGCTTGGCGAGGCGCTCCTGGAGCTTCTCCTTGTCGTAGCTGGAGGTGGTCTCGTCGATCTGGGCGCGAATCTGCTTGACTCGGGCCCGAACCGCGTCGGAACCGCCCGCGCCTTCGATGATGGTCGTGGTTTCCTTGCTCACTTCGATGCGCTTGGCCTGGCCGAGGTCGGCGAGGGTGACGCCATCGAGCTTGAGCCCGAGGTCTTCCATGATCGCGCGGCCACCGGTAAGGATGGCGAGGTCCTCCAACATCGCCTTGCGACGATCGCCGAAGCCGGGCGCCTTGACGGCCACCACGTTCATCGAACCGCGAAGCTTGTTGACCACCAAGGTGGCCAGCGCGTCGCCCTCGATGTCTTCGGCGACGATGAGCAGCGGCTTGCCGGCTTCGTGCACCAGTTCGAGCACCGGAAGGAGGTCCTTCATCGAGGAGATCTTCTTCTCGTGGATCAGCACCAGGCCGTCCTCCAGAACGGCTTCCATGCGGTCCTGGTTGGTGACCATATAGGCCGAAAGGTAGCCGCGATCGAACTGCATGCCCTTGACGACGTCCAGCTCGGTCTTGGGCGACTTCGCCTCCTCGACCGTGATCACGCCGTCCTTGCCGATCTTGGCCATTGCCTGGGCGAGAATCTCGCCGACTTCGGTGTCGCCGTTGGCGCTGATGGTCGCCACCTGCGCGATTTCCGTGTTGTCGGTGATCGGGCGGCTGATCTTCTTGAGCTCTGCGACCACGACGGCGACAGCCTTGTCGATGCCGTGCTTGATGTCCATGGGGTTGGCGCCCGCGGCTACAAGCTTGCTTCCCGACCGGTAGATCGCCTGGGCGAGGACGGTGGCGGTGGTGGTGCCGTCGCCAGCGACGTCATTGGTCTTCGACGCGACCTCTTTGACCATTTGCGCGCCCATGTTGGCGAGCTTGCCGGGGAGCTCGATCTCCTTGGCGACGGTGACCCCGTCCTTGGTCACGATCGGAGCGCCGAAGCTCTTCTCGATCACCACATTGCGGCCCTTGGGGCCGAGGGTGACTTTTACGGTGTTGGCGAGGGCGTCGACGCCGCGGAGAATCTCCACGCGGGCGGTTTCGCGAAATTGAATGTCTTTGGCGGCCATGGTGACTCCGAAGTCGGGGGGTGCGGGGAGGGTTTAGGAAAGGACCGCGAGGATGTCTTCTTCGCGGAGAATGAGCATCTCCTCGCCTTCGAGCTTGAGTTCGTCGCCGGTGTACTTTCCGAAGAGGATCTTGTCGCCCACGTTGACGCTCATGGCGCGGATCGCTCCGCCCTCGAGCACCCGGCCGTTTCCGACCGCCATGACCAACGCCTCCTGCGGCTTTTCTTTCGCGGAGTCGGGGATGATCAGGCCGCCCGCCGTTTTCTGTTCGGCGGTGACGCGCTTGACAAGGACACGATCGTAGAGGGGACGGAAGCTCATTTCGAACTCCTATGTTTGTAGCTTTAAGATTATTAGGAGCGGACCACTGGCGCACGCCAAGCCGCCTGGAGCGGGGAGGGGATTACGCACGGGCCACCGGGGTGTCAACCGCCGGGGCCAAAAAGAAAACCGCCGCCAGGGGATTCCGGCGGCGGTGGAGTCCCGGCGTGGGGCGTAGTTGGGTCAGGGCACGGATATTTTGGTTTTGAAGACGAGCGCCCCACGCCGGGACGCCGTGCTCGGTAGCAAGAGGCGTGCCATATAGGTAGAAGGGTCACTTTTCACCCGTATGTCCGACTGTCCACGACCGCGCTGTCCGGCGGACTGGCAGTGCCCCATTGTCTGCGCGGCCGCGGGGCCTATCGAATGCGTTGGAAACGGCGGCGCGGGCGGCCGGCGCTTGACGGAGGGGATTCGGGGATTAGCGTTTCGCGGTGCTCGCCCGCGCCTTGGGCGTCGATTCGAATGCACGCATAGAAACTGAGTTTTGCGGTGGCGGAACCGCGCGGAGTCCTGCAATGGGCAAGATTATCGGGATCGACCTCGGCACCACCAATTCGGTCGTGGCCATCATGGAAGGCGACTCGCCGACCGTCATCATCAACGAAGAAGGGGGGAGGACCACGCCGTCGGTGGTCGGCTTCGGCAAAGACAGCGAACGACTGGTGGGCGCCACGGCGCGTCGGCAGGCGATGCTGCACCCCACTCGCACCGTGTACTCCATCAAGCGATTCATGGGATTACGTTGGGAGGAGGCTGAGAAAGAGGGCAAGCGGGTGCCTTACAAGATGGTTCGCGGCAGTGATGGCGCCCCGCGCGTCGACATCGACGGTAAGGAGTTCAGCGCCCCGGAAGTCAGCGCGATGATTTTGCAGAAGCTCAAGCGGGAGGCCGAGCGTTACCTCGGCGAGGCGGTGACCGAGGCGGTCATCACGGTGCCCGCGTACTTCAATGACGCCCAGCGGCAGGCGACAAAGGACGCCGGCCGTATCGCCGGGCTTGACGTCAAGCGTATCATCAACGAGCCCACCGCGGCGGCGCTGGCCTATGGCTTCGACAAGAAGAAGAAGGACCAGACCATCGTCGTGTACGACTTTGGCGGTGGCACGTTCGACGTGTCGGTGCTCGACGTCGGCGAAAATATCGTCGAGGTTCGGTCCACCGCAGGCGACACCCACCTCGGCGGTGACGACATCGACAACCTGCTGATCGACTGGCTCGCCAAGGAGTTCAAGTCGGACACCGGGATCGACGTCAGCAACGACAAGATGATCCTTCAGCGCCTCAAGGACGCGGCCGAGAAGGCGAAGATCGAGCTTAGCTCTAGCTTGAGCACGCAGGTCAGCCTTCCGTTCCTCGCCGGCGATGCGACGGGCGCCAAACACTTGGAGCGCACCCTGGCCCGCAGCCGCTTCGAGCAGATGATCGAGGCGGTGATCGAACGCACCATGGAGCCCTGTCGGCAGGCGCTCAAGGACGCCAAGCTGACCCCGTCGGAGATCCACGAGGTCGTGCTCGTCGGCGGAAGCACCCGCATCCCGATGGTGCAGGAGAAAGTGAAGAAGTTGTTCGGTCGTGAACCGAATCGTTCGGTCAACCCTGATGAGGTCGTTGCTCTCGGTGCTGCGGTGCAGGGCGGAGTCTTGGGCGGCGACGTGACGGACATGCTGCTGCTCGACGTGACCCCGCTCTCGCTCGGCATCGAAACGCTCGGCGGCGTGCTGACGGTCCTCATCGCGCGCAACACCACGATTCCGGTTTCCAAGAGCGAAACGTTTTCCACGGCCGCGGACGGCCAGACCGCGGTCGACGTGCAGGTGTACCAGGGCGAACGCCCGCTTGCGAAGGACAACCGGTCGCTCGCCAATTTCCGTCTGGACGGCATCGCCCACGCGCCCCGCGGCACCCCCCAAGTGGAGGTGACGTTCGACATCGACGCCAACGGGATTGTGAACGTCAAGGCCAAGGACAAGGCCACCGGGCGTGAGCAACGGGTGACCATCCAGACCTCCGGTGGCCTTTCCAAGGACGACGTCGAGCGGCTGGTCAAAGAAGCGGCCGCGAACGAAACGGGCGACAAGGCGCGTCGGGAGACCATCGAGGCAAGGAACAACCTGGATAATATTGTCTATCAGGTGGACAAGCTCCTTCGCGAGAGCAAGGACAAGATGCCGGCGGCCGAAGTCAGTAGCGTCGAGGAGGCACTCGGCGAGGCGCGGAGCGCCTTGGACAGTGACGATGCCACCCGACTCAAGGGTGCCTTCGACAAGCTGCAGGCGGCGAGTATGAAGATGGGAGAGGCGGCCTACAGTGCACCCGGCGCCGCCCCGGATGGTGCTCCGGCAGGAAGCCCTCCGCCCAACGGCGGCGCAAAGCGCGACGACGTGATCGACGCCGACTTCGAGGAAACCTGAGCCGATGGCGAAGCGCGACTACTACGAGGTTCTGGGCGTAGCCCGGGACGCCTCTCAGGCCGAGATCAAGAAGGCCTTTCGCGCCCTCGCCATGAAGTTGCATCCGGACAAGAATCCGGGGGACAAAGACGCCGAGACCCGGTTCAAGGAGGTCGCGGAGGGCTACGAGATTCTCGGGGATGAGCAGAAGCGGCAGATGTACGACCGCTTCGGCCACGAGGGCCTGCGCGGCGCCGGAATGAACAGCGGGTTCCAGAGCTCGGACGAGGTCTTCAGTCATTTCGCCGACATTTTCGGGGATCTTTTCGGATTCCGGGGTGGGGGTGGGCAGCGCGGTCCGCGTCGGGGAGCCGATCTTGAGTATCCGCTGACGGTCGAGTTCCTTGAGGCGGTCAAGGGCGTCGAGAAGGAGATCAGCTACCCGAAGCACGACGCCTGCCAGCAATGCTCCGGCACGGGCGCGCGGGCCGGATCGGAGCCCCAAACCTGTGGGACCTGTCGGGGTGCCGGCGAGGTGATTCAACAGGCGCAGATGTTCCTCCGCATTCGTACCGTCTGCCCCGCGTGCAACGGCCGAGGGAAGGTCGTTCGTGACCCCTGCGGCGGATGCACCGGCAGCGGGCGGACGCGGCGCGAAGAGAAGCTGAAGGTGAACATCCCCGCCGGGGTGGACGAGGGCATGCAGCTTCGCTTGACCGGTAAGGGAGAGGCGGGGGAACCTGGCGGCCCTTCCGGTGATCTATACGTCACCATCCGCGTTGCGGAGCACGACGTATTCAAGCGCGATGCGACGAACATCATCGTTCGACGCCCCATCCCGTACGTGCTCGCGGTCCTCGGTGGTGAGCTGGTCGTGCCGACCGTCGACGGCGATGAGACGGTGGCGATCGAACACGGCACACCCTCAGGAAAGGTCATCACCATGCGGGGGAAGGGCGTCGTGGCGATTCACGGGCGCGGCCGCGGCGACCAGCTGGTGCAGCTGGTGGTGGATGTGCCCCGACAGTTGTCGACGCGCGAGGAGGAGCTCCTCCGCGACCTGGCCAAGGTCCAAGGAGTCAAGATCCGCGACCGGAGCTTCTGGGGAGCGGTCTTCAAGGGCTTCGGGTCGTAAACGCCTGTCACAGCGGCGGCGTCAGCAGGCCGCCACCGCGCTAAAGGTCGGCGGGAGGAGAGGCCGTGTCCAACGAATCTGGGGTGGCGGCGCCGCCGAGTGAAAGCGAGATCGCGGTAGCCGCGGCAGAGGTGGCCCGCGTCCGGACGGAGGTCGGCCGGGTGCTCGTCGGCCAGCGGTACCTGGTCGATAGAATGCTCGTGGCGCTCCTGGCCGACGGCCACCTGCTGGTGGAAGGGGTGCCGGGACTGGCCAAGACGACGGCCATCAAAGCCCTGGCGGGTGCGATTGCGGGCAGCTTTGCCCGCATCCAGTTCACCCCGGACCTGCTTCCCGCGGACCTGGTCGGCACCCAGATCTACAACCCCCGGGAAATGAGCTTCACCACGAAGAAGGGCCCGATCTTTGCGAATATCGTTCTGGCCGACGAGATCAACCGCGCACCCGCCAAGGTTCAGAGCGCGCTGCTCGAAGCGATGCAGGAGCGTCAGGTGACGCTCGCTGATGAGACACACCTGCTTCCAGCCCCCTTTCTGGTGCTCGCCACCCAAAATCCGATTGAGCAGGAGGGCACCTACCCGCTACCCGAAGCGCAGGTCGACCGCTTCATGATGAAGCTCTTGGTGACCTACCCTTCGCAGGACGAGGAGCGACTGATCTTGGAACGCAGCAGCCGACCGGTGGAGCGGGTCGGCGCCGTGCTTACGCCGTCGCGACTGCTTGAGCTCCAGTCGCTTTGTCGGCGCGTGACACTCAAGCCGGTGCTTCAAAACTACATCGTCGGTCTGGTCCACGCCACGCGGCAGCCGGGGACGATCTCGACGCGGCTTGCGCGATTTGTGCAGTACGGGGCTTCGCCGCGCGCCACCATCTCGCTCGCCGCGGCGGCACGCGCGATTGCGCTGTTAGACGGTCGCGACTTCGCCACGCCGGACGATGTGAAGGAGATCGCGCCCGACGTGCTCAGGCACCGCCTGCTGCTCACCTACGAGGCGGAGGCTGAGGGACTCTCGGCGGACGCGGTCGTGCGCGAGGTGCTCGCCGCGGTCCGGACGCCCTGAGGTCTGGTCTTGCTGACCCCCGACGAGCTCCGCCAGATTGGCCGCCTTCACGCCCAGGTGGGCCGACGCGTCGATGCGCTCCTGGCGGGCGAGTACCGCTCGGCGTTTCGGGGCTCCGGCATGGAGTTCGAAGAGGTCCGTCCGTACAGTCCGGGCGACGACATTCGCCGCATCGATTGGAACGTCTCCGCGCGGACGGGCGACCCCTTTTTGAAGGTGTTTCGCGAGGAGCGGGAGCTGACCATGCTGCTGATCGTCGATCGGTCGGGATCGGTCCGGTTCGGCGGTGGTGGGCGGGACGGGCGTACCGACAAGCGCCTACAGATGGCGAGGGTGGCGGGCGCGCTCAGCTACGCTGCGCTCCGCAGCAGCGACCGCGTCGGCCTCATCACGTTCTCCGACGGGGTTGAGCAGTACCTGCCGCCTCGGAAGACGAGGGGGCACGCGTGGTCGGTCATTCGCGCCGTCTACGAGTCGGTGCAACGCGATCGAGGCACCAACCTCCAGGCGGCCATCGTCAAGGCTCAGGCGGTCCTCAAGCGGCGCGCCGCGGTCGTGATCGTGTCTGACTTCCTCGGCCCCGACACCTGGGTGGACGCCCTCCGGGTGCTCCAGAAGCGGCATCGTGTGCACGCCTTTCTGGTGCACGACCCCGCGGAAGCCGGGATCCCCGATCTCGGGCTGGTCACCGTGGCCGACGCCGAGACGGGCGCGGTCCGCACGGTGGACGCGCGTCGGTGGGTTGCCGAGGCCGCGGTTGAACGCCGGCTCGCCAACTTGCGCCGACTGGGCGTGCGCGTCAGCGCGGTGAGCACCGCTGACGACGCCTTCCAGCGCATGCACACCCATTTCCGGGCGCGCTGATGGCGTTATTCCTCCTTTTTTGGGGGTGCCCGGCGCCGGCGCCCGTTGATTCTCCGGCGGCCACGGTCTACGTGGACGCGCGGAAGGCTGCGTCGGGGGGCACCATTGAGTTGCATGCGACGGCGGGCTCGACGGTCGAAGGCAACACCGGGCTCATCGTGTCCGGGGTGTCCGAAGGGCAGTGGGGGCTCTCTGGTGCCGATGGCAGCTACATCGTGAGCGTCTCTCCACCTGCCGGTGACGCGGTCCGGCTCTTCGTCGACATTGGGGTGGACGGTCCGACCGGCGGCCCGATGGACGAGCTGCGGCAGCTCCCGCCCCCGCCCCCGCCGCTGTGGCCTTGGGTCCTCGGGGCCGTTGTCGCGGTCGGAGCCCTCGCGATCGGGGCGGTTTGGGCGTGGAAGCGGTTCAAGCCGGTACCGCCTCCGCCGGCACCGCTGGCTGCTCACCTCGTCGCGCACCGGGCTTGGGTGGCCCTCCGCGCCAGAAACGACCTGCCTCCGGACCAGGTGGCCGGCCAGATGTCGGACATCTTCCGCTCCTGGCTCGAGGCCGACTTGCATTTTCCCGCGCCGCAACGGACGCGGCGGGAAATTCTCGATGTGCTCGCGGGGTACGTCACGGCGACCGAACTCGACGCGGGCCGACGGCTCCTATCGGCCACAGACCTGGTGAAATTCGCAGAAAGGTCCGAGCACGCCGACCTCTTCGACCGACTTGACCACGACTTCTACGCGATTGTCCGCCCGGTGCGACGTGCTTGAGTGGGCCTCGCCGCTGTGGTTTTGGGCCCTCCCGCTCGCGGCGCTGCCGATCGTGGGCCTTTTTCGCCCGTGGGCCCTGAGATTCTCGTCGTTTGCGGCGATGCGCGGGGGGCGATCGTTGCGGTCGAGCCTCGCTTGGCTCCCCGCCCTTTTGCAGGCGGCGGTGCTGTTGCTGGTGGTTTTGGCCCTCGCACGCCCCCAGCGGGTGACGCGCGAAAGTGAACGCGAGAGCGAAGGCGTCGACATCGTCTTGGCGATGGACACGTCGGGCTCGATGAAGGCGGACGACATGGGCCTGGGCGCCACGCGGCTCACGCGGCTGCAGGCTGGTCAACGCGTCATGGCGGAGTTCGTGGACCAACGCCCCGACGACCGGATCGCCCTGGTGGTCTTCGGTGAGGAAGCCTTCACCCAGGTGCCCCTTACCCTCGATCACGTCGGCCTCAACGACTTCATCGGGCAGCTCGAGGTCGGACTGGCCGGAAAGTCGGCCACCGCGGTTGGGGACGCGATCGCGGTGTCGGCCAAGCGGCTCAAGGAACTCACGGCGCCGAGCAAGGTCATCATCCTGGTGACCGACGGCAAGTCCAACTCGGGCCAGATCGATCCGGTGCAGGCCGCGGAAGCGGCCGCCGCGTTGGGCATTCGGGTTTACACCATCGGCGTCGGCGCCAGCGGCGCTCGGGCCGGTCTGCTCGGGATGTTCAGTGCCGGGGGAGCGGAGGTGGACGAGCGCACGCTCGGCCGGATTGCGTCGGTCACCGGTGGCCAATACTTCCGGGCGACCGACACCCGCGCCCTCGCCGAGGTGTACGCTCGCATCGACGAGTTGGAGCCGTCGACCGCGAAAGTGAAGGAGTATGTCCACCGTGACGAGTTGTTCCTCCGTGCGCTTGGGCCGGCGCTCGTCCTCTTGCTGCTCGACATCGTCCTCGCCTCGACGCTCCTGAGGAGGGTCCCGTGATCTTCGGTTCGCCGGGTCTCCTCTGGCTTTTGGTGCTCACGCCGGCGGCCGGGCTCGTCGTCTTCTGGGCGCGGCAGCGTCGTCGCGACACAATATCGCGCGTGTTCTCCGCCGAAGCGTTTGTCTCGCTTGTGCCGGCGGGGCTCGGCCGCGCCCGCGGCATTCAGGCGGTTGCGGCCACCGTCGCCGTGTTGATGTGCAGCTTGGCGGCGGCTCGTCCGCAGCTTGGCCACCAGTGGGTCCAGCGGCGGGGCAAAGGCGTCGACATTGTCGTGGTGCTCGACGTGTCGCGGTCGATGGACGCGGCGGACGTCTCACCCTCGCGGATCGAGCGCGCGCGGCGCGAGGTCACTGATTTCGTCGGCCTGCTGCGCGGAGATCGAGTGGGGCTGGTTCTCGTGGCCAACGGCGCGTATCTGCGTACGCCGTTGACGACCGACTACGGCACTTTTGTTTGGGGCCTTGCGGACTCGACGACGACCACCATCGGCGCCCAGGGGACCGCGATGGCGGAAGGGCTCGATACCGCTACCCAGATGCTCACTCGCGGCGGCGGGGCTGGGAAGGCGGTCCTGATCGTGAGCGATGGTGAGTTCCACGACCCGCCCGAGGCCCTGGCGGCGGCCTCGGCTCGGGCCGCTAAAGCGGGTGTGCGCGTGTACGGGCTGGGTGTCGGAGACAGCGGCGGCGCGCCGATCCCACTGCCGGAGGGTGGCTTCAAAAAGGACCGGTCCGGCGCTATCGTGTTGAGTCGCCTGGAGGCCGAAGGGCTGCGGGGGCTGGCGGCGGCGACGGGCGGAGCGTACGTGGAGGCGGTGGTGGGGAGCGACGACGTCGTGGCGCTGTATGAAGGGGAGATCCGGGCGAAGCTTGAGGCGAAGGAGCGCGAGCTTCACCGCGAAAAGATCCCGAACGAAGGTTACCAATGGCCACTGGCGGCGGGATTTCTGGCGCTGACCCTGGTATCGTTTTTCGGAATCGGGCCGCTGGCTCGCCGGTCGGCAGCCGCGGTCGCCGTCCTGCTCTTCGGTCTCATGGCCAGTCCGAGCCACGCCATTGCCGGTCCCCGCGAGGACGGACTCACGGCCTGGCGGGCCAAGGACTGGAGTACCGCGGCCGAGAAGCTCGGGCAGGCTCGGGTGAACGACGGTCGGGACGTCGAGGTCGGCCAGGCGCTTGCCGAGTCGCTCTATCGGAAAGGGCGGTACCGCGAGGCCGAGCAGCTGTACCTCTCGTTGGCGGAGACCGACCCCGTGCACGCCAGCACCCATCGCTACAACGCCGGTAACAGTGCGTACGCTGACGGCCGGTTGGAGCGAGCGCTGAACCTCTATGACAACGTCCGCACCGCCGATCCGGAGCTCGAGAGCGCCACCAAGAATTTCGAGGCGGTGGAGAAAGAGGTCGCGCTGCGCGAGCAGCAGCCTCCGCCCGAAGGTGAGCCCGGCGAAGGCGGGGTTGGCTCCGGAGAAAAGGGCGAGCCGGGCGAGCCCGGAGAAGAGGGCGAGCCGGGAGAGGGCGGTGACGGCCAAGAGGGCGAGCCCGGCGGCGCCGACAGCGGGGACGGGGGCAAGTTGGAGGCGAAACCCGGCGACAAGCCCCCGGGGGGCCAAGCTGGACCGGGGCAGACCGGCGAGCCCGACACCGGGGAGGGGACGGAGGCGGCCGTGGACACTCCCGCGTCCTCAACGGGGGAGCTGTCGGCCGAGGCCGCGGCGCGGCTTGTAGATTCCGTGGTCGACGGACGGCCCCGGGTACGGGTTGCCGGGCGCGAGACGGAGAAGGACTGGTAATGTTCGCCCTCGTCAACCTCGCCCTTGCCGGTGGGCTCGTCATGCAGCTCGATGCGACGGAGGTCGTCGCCGGTCAGAGTGTTGGACTCACCCTTCAGTTGTCCGATGCGTTCCTGTCGCGACCGCCGTCGATCCCTGCACCTCAGGGCGCCACCGTCCGTTTCGTGACACAGGCGCGCGCGCGTCAGATGATCAACTTCGACATCACCGAGACGTTGACCTTCCGGTATGACGTGACCGCTCCGACGCCCGGAGACTACCAGATCGGTCCGCTGACAGTCGACACCCCGGCAGGAAAGCTCCGGGCCGATTCAGTCATGCTCCATGTAGCCGCCGCCGATCCTTCCGGAGTGGACGGGCTGGTGGCCGAGCTGGGCGACGGGGTCGCCTGGGTGGGCCAGGTTTTGGTGTACCACCTGAAGTTCAAGACCAAGCAGTCCCTGGTCAACGCGCGCTGGGGGCCACCCGACAGCGGCCTTTTGATGGCCGAGCCTGGCGTCGAGCCCCTCACCGCGGAGTACCGGCTCGGCGCTGGGACAGGCGCCGTCTCGGTTGCGGAGCTGTGGTACCCGTTCCGCGTCAAGACGGCGGGGGTCACGACCGTGGATGCGGGGACGCTCCTGGCGCAGGTGGCCGTCCAGCGGCGCCGAGGCGGCAGCCGCGATCCGTTCTTCCGCGATCTACCAGGGTTCACGGATACGGAGAACCAGACGGTGGTCAGCAATGTGCTTCGGCTTGTTGTCAAGGAGCTTCCCAAGGACAAACCTGATGGATTTTCCGGATTGGTAGGCAGCTTCCAGCTTACCGTCACCGCGCTGCCCAAGCGCATCGAGGTCGGCGACACCCTGACGGTTGACGTGCTTCTGTCCGGTGAAGGTGCGGTGGCGGGGGCCACCCTGCCGCCGTGGCCCCCGGATGGCTACCGCGTGTACGACGATACTCCGGCGTTGTCCGCCAAGCTTTCCGATGGCAAGCTCTCGGCGTCGGCTCGCTTCCGGCGGGCCGTCGTCCCCGAGCGCCCTGGCACGCTGGCCCTACCGCCGGTTCGGATGTCGTGGTTTGACCCCAGGACTGGCGAGTACGTGGAGCGCGAGGTCCTGTTGGGCTCGGTCGAGGTGGGAGGTGCCGCCGAGGCCGCCGCGGTCGAGACCTACGGGGTCCCGGGCGCGGGCGGCACCGCTGTGGCGGCGCTGGGGGACGATATTCTACCGGTTCGAACACAGGCATCGTTGTCTGGGGGATGGCCGGCATGGTGGGGCTGGCTGCTCGCCGTCCCCGGTGCGGCGCTGCTCGGGGTCGAGGGCGCGGCCCGGATGCGGGGAGCCTTCGGAAAGAGAGTGAAGGCGCGATCCTACGGCTTTGGCGACCTTCCCGACGATGCGGAAGGCCGCTTGGCGGGGCTCGAGCGCATCTTCCGCGACGAGGTGGGGCGTCGCCTCGGACGTCCTCCTCCGGCGATAAAACGTGAGGATGTCGCGACGCTTGGTGATGAGGCCATCGCAATCTATCGGGAGCTCGATCTCGCCCGCTATCGCGGCGGCGTCGACCTTCCAGAGAGTCGCGTGCGCGCGTGGATCGGCGCCCAATGATGCTCGTACTCGTCGCGGCTGCCCTGGCGGTGGGAGAGGCCGAGTTCGCCGCAGGCAACAGGGCACTTGCCGCGGGACATCTGGCCGGCGCGGAGGCTGGCTACCGCCACGCCCTCGAAGCGGGGGCGATCGATGCTGACGTGTACTACAACCTCGGGAATGTGCTGTTTCGGCAGAAGGAGCTTCCGTTGGCGCTCCTGGCATGGCGGCGCGCCCTGGTTTTGGCGCCTCGCGATCCGGATGCCTCTGCAAACCTCGACTTTGCGCGCAGGCAAGTGCGCGATGCGTCTGGTGCCCCCGACCCCTGCCCCGCGTGGGCGCCGTGGCAAGCCGCCCTGACGCCGGGAGAAGGGCAGCTGGCGGGCGGGGCGCTGCTGGGCTTGGGCTTGATGGCGCTTGGTTTGCGCCGGCGCTGGCCAGAGTTGCCGATGGCGGGGGTCGGTGGAGTCGCCGCGCTCCTGGGGTGTGGGCTCGGACTGGGCGGTGTGATGGAGGCGGCGATGCCGCCGTCGGCCGTGATCCTGGTCGATGAGGTCACCGCGCACAGCGATCTGGGCGGTGGCGTCGATCTCTTCGTTTTGCACGGTGGCGCAGAGATTCAGGTCGTGGAGGTGGCGGCTGACCAGGTGCTCGTCGCTCTTGCGGATGGCCGGCGGGGCTGGCTGCCTGCCGGCAGTGTCGGGTGGGTAGCGCCCGCGGCGGCGATGCCGCAGGCCGTGTTAGCTGCGGGAGGTTCCTGAGAGCCTGCATGCGGTGGATACTCTTTTTCGCGATCTTCGTCTCTGCCTGCTCCTGGCAGTCCCGCGTCAAGTTCCTCAGCGATGACGAGTTCAAGGCCTACTATGCCCTGAAACCGTTCATGGATGAGGACACCCAGAAGGCCTACCTCAAGACCAAGACCGAGGAAGAGCGCAACGCGTACCTCAAGTCGATCAAGATCGAGCGGATCCCGCCCACCACCCTCTACGACATGTTCTACAACTACCCCGAGCACATTCGGCAGGCGGTCGTGGACGGCGCGGTGCAGACCGGGTGGAACAAGGAGATGGTTTTGATGTCGTGGGGCCCCCCGTACGACAAGAAGAAGGTGGTGGGCCGCCCCGCCCCCCGCTCCGAAATGCTGATCTACAAGTTTGAAAAGCACGAGGATGGGTCGGTGCTGGTCTTCGTCCCGGGCAGCACCACCGAGTACAAAGCCGCTGAGCGCTTTCGGCGCGAAGTCATCCTCGACTCGGACCTCGTGGCCGAGATCATCGAGAAGCCGGGTTGGGCGGATTGACCGTGGTTTGCCTCACCGGCTTGGTGATCGGCCTGGGCCAGCGGTAGACGAGCCCGCGGGCGACGTCTATAGGGGAAGGGTGTAGGTGTGCCCGTGAAGGTCTCGCTCATCAGCCCGTACCCTGACATTACCAACTACGGGCTCCGTAGCATCAGCGCCCACCTTCGGGCGAATGGCCACCAAACGCAGGTCATCTGTATGCCCGACTTCGCAGGTGACGGCGAGAGTCTGCATGTCCGGATGAGCGAGGCCCGCTATTCGCAGCAGGTCATCGACCAGATGGTAGCCCTCTGCGGCGACAGCGACATGGTCGGCGTCACGCTGATGACCCACTACTTCGACTCGGCGAAACAGATCACCAGCGCCATCAAGTCGCGACTGGGGATCCCGGTGATCTGGGGCGGATTCCACCCCTCGGTGCGGCCCGACGAGTGCGCAAAGTGGGCCGATTACGTGGCGATCGGCGACGCCGAGGACCTGATGCTGGACCTGTGCAATCGCCTGGACGCAGGCGAGAGCACCAGGTTGCATGACATCAAGTCGCTGGTCTGGCGCAACGGGACTGACGTGGTGCGGAACCAACCCGGCAGCCTTGAACAGGAGTTGGACCGGTATCCCGCTCCCGACTTCTCCAGGGAGGATCACCACATTCTGTTCGAGGGGCAGCTGGCACCGGTAACAAAAGATCTTCTGCGCCGGTATATGCACAACGGCACCGTCAGCCGGATGTTCGGCCGCACTGGCTACCAGACCATGACCGGGCGCGGTTGCCCACACGCCTGCACCTACTGCGGCAACAGCTTCTACCGGGATCTCTACAAGCGTCAGCGCTACGTGCGCTATCGCAGCACGCCGCACGTGATCGGCGAGCTGGAGACGATCAAGCGGGAGTATCCGTTCATCAACTTCATCTGGTTCTCTGACGACAGCTTCTTCGGCCGCCCGCTGCCCGACCTCCTCGACTTCGCGGCGCAGTACAAGGCAAAAATTGGCGACCCCTTCTACTTGCTCGGCAGTCCGGGCACGATCACGGACGAAAAGTACAGCGCGCTGGTCGATGCCGGCCTGCACTGCATTCAGATGGGCGTCGAACACGGCAGCAAGCGCATCCAGAAGATGTTCAAGCGCTCGACGATGGGCAACGACAAGGTGCTCAAGAGCGCCGAGATCATTACTAAGTACACCGATCGAACGGCACCGCCTCAGTACGATCTCATTTATGATCTCGCGTACGAGACGATGGAGGACAAGCTCGACACCCTCCGGCTGGTCAGTGAGCTCCCCAAGCCGTACCGACTGCAGGTATTCTCGGTGATCTACTACCCAGGTACGTCGCTGCACACCCTCGCCAGTCGCGACGGTCTAGTGAACGACGAGAAGGCCGAGATCTACGACCGGATGTTCTTCGAGCGTCACGACAGCTACACCAACACCCTCCTTTTCCTTGCCCGAAGTGGCAAGTTCCCCCACGGTCTGCTCAAGGTGCTGATCGACCGGCGGGTCGTCGACGTGATGACCAGCGACTACATGGCGCCGGCCGGTACCGCAGCGAAGTCGGCGATTCATTCGTTGCGACAGGCGCTTCGGTCTCCGGTGGTCGCCCGCGCCAAGGCGCTCGGCACCTACCGTGCGCGCATCATCGGTATGACCGGCGCCGACGCCGGCGCCGCGGCCCCAAGCGGGTCCGACAGTTTTTAATCGTGTCTGGTGTGCTCAAGTAATTTCGGGCGTGACCGACCCTCGGCTGTGGACAGTCTCTCTGCACTCGCGCCGACACTACAGCCCGATCCGGACAAGATTCCCACGGGGAAGGACGAAAAAGCGGCTCAGGAGTTCGAGTCTTGGATGGTGGCCTTCATGGCGAAGCAGATGCGGGAGTCCGTGAAGGGCGGTCCGTGGTCGGAAGGTGCCATGGCAACCTTTGCGGATCTCTTTGACCAGGAGATTGGCAAGCGGGTGTCGGAGGGCGGGGGCTTCGGGTTGAAGGAGAGCATTCTGGAGTCCTGGCGTGGTCCGGAGCCCCTTGTCGCGCAAGGAGGGGACCACGAACGTCACTACGCGCCGTCCGGGAGGGAGGCTACCCGGGTCACCAGCGGATTTGGCGCGCGCCTGGACCCATTCTCAGGGCGCGAACGCATGCACCATGGGCTGGACCTCGCGGCGCCGGAAGGCACACCGGTCCTGGCCGCCGCAGGCGGGACGGTGCGGTACTCGGGGCGACGCGGCGGCTACGGCAATGTGGTCATCGTCGAGCACGACGACGGAACCGAAAGCCGGTACGCCCACTGCCGCGAGCTTACGGTGAAGGCCGGAGAACGTGTGGGTTCCGGTCAGGCGATTGCGACGGTTGGGAGCACCGGCCGGAGCACCGGCGCGCACCTTCACTTCGAGGTCCGTCGTGACGGCGAGGCCATCGACCCGTCGACTTGGGGAGGAATCTCTCCTCTCGCGAAAGAAAAACGCTGACCGGGCTCAAGTTCTGGCGACGGTGTCCGAATCGAGCCCAGGAGTCCAACCGTGAAGATCGCCGCTCCCTCTCTCGCACCGACGGAAAACCTTACCTACGGGAGGGTGAATCGGGGCGGTGAACCCAACGGTCGTTCCATCGGCCCGGCGGCGCCTGACCGCGCGGCCTCGCTGCACACCAGCGACTTCCTCTCGGAACTTCACGCGGCCGCGCGGAGCACCCCCTGGGGCGAAGTTCGCTCCGACAAGGTTGCCGAAGCCAAGGCGGACATCGCCTCGGGGCGGCTGGGCAACGAAGACGATTTTGCGGCGACCGTCGACGCCTTGTTGCGCGGCTTCTGAACCGTGACGGAAGCCTCCCCAACGGTCGACGAGACCCTGCAGCTCCTGCTGCACGCGGTCGAGTCCCAGCTCGCTGCAGCGCGCACGGCCAATGCCGGCGCGCTGGTGGCGAGCACTGAGGAGAGGCGTAGTCTTCAGGATGCCCTCGATGTCGAGGCCATTCGCCGTGGCAGCGCCACCACGACGGCCGAAGCGGCCCGTGTCGCGTTGCGGATTCGCTCGCTGGACTCCCGCATTCGCACGTGCGGAGAGATCATCACCGGCGCCATCGCGGCGCTCTCGCCGGACCGGGCGCCGACGACCTACACCCGCTTCGGCATGGTTCGGGGGATGCGATGAGCCTTCTCGGCGCCATCCAGACCGGCTCGCGCGGCCTTGCCGTGGCGTCTGCGGGCATCGATGTCACCACGCAGAACGTCACCGGGGCCAGCACCCCGGGCTACACGCGCCGAGCCCTCCGCACCGAGCAACTTTCGCCGGTACAGCAGCGCGGCCTCTTCGTCGGCCAGGGCGCTACGCCTTCGGCGATCGTGCGGTCCGCCGATCGACTTCTTGGCGTCCGGCTCATCGACGCCACGGGCGCGCAGGCTTCGTCCACGACGCTCGCCGAAAGCCTTCGAGTGGCGGAGAGCTACCTCAACAGCAGCAACTCCACGGGCATGGCCGAGGCGCTGGATCATATCTTCGACGCGCTCGGCAGCGCGAGCACGGATCCTTCGGACGCCTCCCTCCGCCGCGGCGTGGTTCACGCTTGCGAGGTCTTTGCAGAGACAACCTCTCGGATCGCCAGCGGATTCGCCGAGACGGTCGAGGCGATCGACGAGCAGATCGGCACCAGCCTGGAGGAGGTCAACGCGACCCTCGCCGAGGTGGCGGCGCTCAACGCCCGGGTCGGCAGCCAGGGCGCGACCCTCGGTCCGGCCGATCTATTGGATCGCCGCGATCAGCTCATCCTCGACCTTGCCGGCGCAGTCGGTGCCACCGCCGAGCTCAAAGCCGACGGCCAGGCGGTCGTCTACCTCGGCGGCCACGCGATCGTGAGCGGTGGCGATTGGCGAGAGCTCGCCACTTCCGAGGACGCTGACGGCAACGCCGCGATTCAGGTCGCGATGGACAACGGCGCCATGGACGCGACGGATGTCGTCGGTGGCCGTCTCGGGGGCCTGGTGGAGGCGAGGGGGGAACTGGAAGGCTGGATCGAGGACCTCGATGCCTTCGCGTTCGCCATCGGCTCGGCGTTCAACGCGCAGCACGCGCTCGGCTTCGATCAGAGCGGGGCGCCGGGGGCCGACCTCTTTGCCCTCACCGCCACCGCCAGTGGCGCCGCGTCGGGGTTGGCGGTGGACACGGCCGTCGCCGACGACCCGTCGCTCCTCGCTTTCGCAGGCGCGGCAACCGCCTACGGAGGCGATGGCGTCAATCTCGAAGCGATGCTCGACCTCGAAGACGACACGACGATCTTCGCCTCCGGGAACGCACGATCGGCGCTGAGCGCCATCACTGCGGACGTGGGTGCCACCGTGGCGGCAGCGCAGGGCAACGAAGAGGCCCAGTCCGCGTTGGTCGGCGACCTCGAACAGCTCCGGGAAAGCACCGCTGGCGTCGACACCGACGAAGAGGCAACCCACCTGCTCGAGTTCCAGTCGGCCTACCGGGCCTCCGCCAGGGTCATCAGCGCTGCGGACGAGCTGCTCCGCGCTCTCCTGGCCATCGGAGCTTGATGTGCGAGTGACCCGCAACGGACTCTGGGCCCTCGTTCGCGCAAACCTCCGCGCGACCAACGCGCGGACCCGCGTCGTGGAAGAGCAAGCCGTCACCGGGATGGTCATCAACCGTCCGTCCGACGCGCCTCAGCTGGTCGGGCAGGTCGACCGGCTCCACGCGACCCGACTGGACCAATCGGTTTTTGAGACCAACTCCTCGCAGGCGCTCGCGCAGTTGGACCAGCTGGACTCCACCCTGGGTCAAATCCACGACGCCCTCACGCGCGCGCGGGAATTGGCCGTGCAGAGCGCCAGCGAACTGAGCAACGCCGAGCAGCGGGGCTACACCGCACAGGAGGTTGGCTCCATTCGCGGTTCGGTGCTTGACGCTGCGAACGTGGACTTCGCTGGGCGCTACCTTTTTGCGGGCACCAACTGGGACGCGCCGCCTTTCGACGCCACAGGGGCCTACACGGGCTCCGCCGACGTCCCTTCGATCCGCGTCGGCGACGAAAACTGGGTCCAGACCGGCCGTGACGGGTCGGCCGTCTTCTCAGGGCCGGTCGATGTCTTCGGCGTGCTGGACGACTTTCAGACCGCGCTCGAGTCCAACGACACCATGGCGATCCAGGCGGCGCTGGATGATCTCGACGGCGCGCTCGACCAGGTGATGGCCGCCCGGGCAGATGTAGGGAATGACGCGCGCACCGCAGAAGATGCCGGCTCGCTAGCGGACAGCCTCTCCTCTGAGATTGAGTCCCGCATGGACACACTGCTCTCCGCCGACCCGGCAGAGACGTACACGCGGCTTTCCGAGCTCCGGCAGGCGTATGAAACCGCCCTCCAGGTGGCCTCCAGCAGCAAGGGGCAGAGCCTCTTCGATTTGATCTGATCTTCTTTCGATCTCCAGTTTAGACTGTTAAAACGCCGTTGATTTGGCGGTTTGCTTCGCGGAATACGACCTCCGTGCTGCCTGACCCCTAATGGCCTGGAACTCCCTCTCCGATCATTGTGCCAGGTTCGCAAGCCGCGGACCGACAGGCACCAGGCGGCACAAAGTCGCCGAACAAAGGGAGATTTCATCATGGCCATGACCGTCAACACCAACACCGCCGCCAACCGCGCAATGACCCAGCTGAACCGGGCGGGCCGCGCTCTCTCCGGTTCCTTCTCGCGCATCTCCAGCGGTCTCCGCATCAGCAAGGCCGCCGATGACGCGGCCGGCCTGGGTGTCGCGGAGAACCTGAAGGTCGCCGCGAAGTCGGCCAAGGTCGCCAGCCGCAACACGGCGGACGGCATCTCGATGATCGCGGTGGCGGAAGGCGCCTCCTCGGAAGTCGGCAACATCCTCGGCCGTATGCGTGAACTGGCCGTTCAGAGCGCGTCGGACACCCTCGGCGACGACGAGCGGGCCTACGTTCAGGACGAGTTCTTGGCGCTGTCCGCAGAAGTGGATCGCATCTCGGGCGTCACCGAGTTCAACGGCAAGGCCCTGACTGACGGCACCACGGCCACGGTCGGTGTCCAGGTCGGCATCAACGCCACCGCGAACGACCAGGTCGACATCACCCTCGGCGACCTCAGCGCCACCACCCTCGGCGTCGACACCGGCGCCGTCGACCTCAGCACCGCGACCGGCGCGTCCTCGGCGCTCACCGTGATCGACGATGCCATCTCCTTGGTCAGCGGCTACCGCTCCGTCTACGGTGCGGCGGAGAACCGCCTCAACAGCGCGCTGAACAACCTCGAGACCTTCACCGAGAACACCCTCGCCGCCGAGAGCCAGATCCGCGACGCCGACTTCGGCTACGAAACCGCCGAGATGAGCAAGAACCAGATCCTGACGCAGGCCGGCACCGCCATCCTCGCCCAGGCGAAGACGGTGAACCAGGGCGCCCTCCAGCTCATCCAGTAACAACGTCACATCCCAAGCCCAGCGTCCACCGCCATCGGACGCTGGGTTTGGCTTTTTTGTGATCTGAATGCCGATTTCATTCAAGTCCTTGTCGGTCGGGGCCGACTGGTGTGCATCGGGTCGCCCTTGACTCGAACATCGGCCCCCCGCCGGGGTGGCAAGGAGTGAAAGATGGCAATCACGGTCAATACCAACACGGCGGCCAACTCAGCCCTCAGCAAGCTGGGTCAGACTGGTCGCATGCTCAACAAGTCCTTCCAGCGCATCTCTTCGGGGTTGCGCATCTCTCGTGCCGCGGACGACGCTGCGGGGCTCGGCGTCGCCGAGAACCTCAAGGTCGCCTACAACTCGTCGAAGGTTGCCTCCCGCAACATCGGCGATGGCATCTCGATGGTGGCGGTGGCGGAAGGCGCAAGCTCGGAAGTCACCAACATCCTCGGTCGTATCCGGGAACTCGCGGTCCAGAGCGCCTCGGAGACCCTCAGCGACGATGAACGCGCCTACATCCAGGACGAATACGCGGCCATCGCCCAGGAAATCGACCGGATCGCCAACGTCACCGAGTTCAACGGCATGCAGCTCACCGACGGCTCGGTGACGTCGCTGGCGGTCCAGGTCGGCATCAACAACACGGCGGACGATCAGGTTGACATCACGCTGGGCGATCTTCGGGCGACGACGCTCGGCGTCGACACCGGCTCGATCGATCTGAGCACGGCCTCCGGCGCGAGTCTTGCGCTGAGCATCGTCGACAGCGCCATCCAGTCGGTCAGCGCCTACCGCTCCGACCTCGGTGCTGCCGAGAACCGCCTCGGAAGCGCGCTGAACAACCTTGAGGTGTACGCCGAGAATACCAAGGCGGCCGAGAGCCAGATCCGCGACGCCGATTTCGGCGAAGAGACCGCGAACCTCTCCAAGTGGCAGATCATGCAGCAGGCCGGCATCGCCGTCCTCGCCCAGGCCAAGAACATCAACCAATCGGTCACGCAGCTTCTCCAGGGGTAGGCGCGACTGCCAGAGCGGCCGCGGCGTTTCTCGTCGCGGCCGTCTTGCGTTTTGCCGCGATCTCCGCCTCAAGGGTCGCGTTTGTTGGCCGATGAGGAGGACATCTCGAGAACCGGAAGGGAGTCATGGGCATCAGCGTCGGCGGCATCGTCTCTGGTATCGACACCGATACGATGATCACCCAGCTCGTGGCGGCCGCTCGCACGCCTCAAACGGTCATGGAGACCGATCTGAGCGAGCTCGAGGACCTCAAGGACACCTACGCGACCCTGATTGAGAAGGTCACCGCGCTTCAGGATGCCTACGAGGCGATCGACACCGCCGACGAGCTTCGGGCCACGACCGCGACCAGCTCGGACGACGGGGCCGTGAGCGTGGAGGCTGAGGGCGGCGCCGTCGCCGGCCGCTACAGCATCGAGGTCACGAAGCTGGCCGCGAACGAGACCGAGGTTTCCGATGGCTTCTCTGACAAGGACACGTTGGGAACCATTGCAGAGGGTACATTTTCAGTCACCTACGCCGGCACGACCACCGCGCTGACCATCGACAGCACCAACTCGTCGTTGGAAGAGCTCGCCGACCTCATCAACGACGGTGTCGACGGGGTCACCGCTTACATCATGGACACGGGCGACGCGACCAGCCCCTACCGGTTGGTGGTGACCGGGAAGGACACCGGGGCGGCCAACACCCTGACGCTGGACACCTCCGGCCTGACGGGCACCGGCACCGTGCCGACCTTCACCGAGACCTCCACCGCGGCGGACGCTGCGCTCACGGTCAACGGCATTGCGATCACCAGCGCCGACAACGCCATCGACGACGTCGTGAGTGGAATCACCTTCAATCTCGAAGATGTGACCACCTCGGCGATCACCGTGACGATTGAAACCGACGCGGACACGACGGTCGCGAACCTCACCACGTTTGTGGACGCGTACAACGAACTACGGACCTACATCCGTACCCATCGTGCCTACGACGCCGAAAACGAGATCAAAGGTGAGTTCGTCGGCGAATCCACTGTCGTGGGGCTGATGCAGTCGCTCCAGAGCGTCGTCGGTGCGGCGTACACCACCGGAGGAATCTACGAGTCCCTCGGTTCGATCGGTTTTGAGACCCAGCAGGATGGGAGCATCGAGATCGACGAGGACGTGCTCAAAGCGGCGCTCGAGGACAGCCCCGAGGACATCGTCGCGCTCTTCGAGAAGGACGCCGGCACCTTTGGAGACGCGCTGAAGGACCTGATCACCGCCTACAACGACGAGGACGAGGGCTACCTGACGCTCCGTACCGAGACGATCGACGATCGCATCGCCGACCTCGAGACCGAGATCGACGACTTCGACACCCGGATGGACTCCTACGAGGCCCGCCTCCGCAAGCAGTTCATCGCGATGGAATTGGCGCTCGCCAAGCTCAACGACGCGTCCGCTCAGCTCGCAGCGATGCTCGGCGACGGCTCCTCGTCCTCCAACTCCAGTTCGTAGAGAGGTCTGTCATGATGAAGGGTCTTGCCGCATATCGTAACGCGCGAGTATTCAATGCCCCCAACGAGCAAGTCGTGGTCATGCTCTTCGAGACAGCGATCCATCGGCTGGAGCGTGCGCGCGAGGCCATGGTGTCGGGACATCGAGGGGCACGCATCGAATGGGCCGGCGACCTCGGTCACGTGCGCGCGATCTTCATCGAGTTGAACAACGCGCTCGACGCGGAAGCGGCGCCGGAGCTCGCCCGCAACCTGAGTCTGACGTACCAGTGGGTCGTGCGTCGGCTCGGCGAGGTCGGTCGGTCGGGTGATCCTAACGAGGTTGACGGGCTCATTCGGGTGGCCGACACGCTGCTAGGGGCCTTCCGGCACGCCACCCAGGCGGTCAACGTCGAACAAGACGAGCCGGTGGCGGAAGCGGTATGACCTCCTCGATCGACGAGCTGATGCTCCAACTCGAGACCACCAGCGACGGTTGGGTGCGTGGCCAGCCGGTGCGCCCTGGCGAGTTGGGCGTTCACCTGCAGCGGTTGATGGACCTTGCGCGTCGCGACCCGAACCTCCTGGGGCGCGTGCACGGCCAGCTCGACCGGGTGCTCGATCGCCTTCACGAGGCGCGTGCCGCCGTCGTCCAGGAACAAACGTTGATTCCCGGCCGACGTCGGGCCATTCGTGCTCACGCATGCCTTCGCAGCGCTTCCCCCCCCCACCTTCGTGTTCGCGTCTGAGGCACCATGATCCTATTGATTGCATCTGCGTTCGCTGCGAGCCCCGCTCCACCAGCCCCGGCGGGGGTGCGCGAAGTCTCGGTGGGCCTCTTGGGCAGCGCGGAGAGCGTGATGCAAGGGGGACTTGTCGATGCATACCCGAAGATCGGGGGCAGTTTTTCGCTCGAAGGGCTGGTCAGCGTGCAGGTGCGCGGGCCGCTCGAAATCGGGCTTGAGCTCGGCTATCGGCGGCTGACGGGTCAACGACAAGACGGCAGCAGCTCGTGGATATGGTACGCGCCCGTGAGCGTGCTGGCGTCCGGACGCCTCGATCTGGGCGCGGTTTCCGTGCTGGGCGGCCTCGGACCGTCGATGGTTGTGTGGCAGGAGCAGGGGAGCCCCGAGGCGACGACGGGCCGTCAGGATTCGGGCGCTCGGTTCGGGGTGCTCGTGGAAGCGTCGGCGCGCTGGCATACCCCGTTTCTCCGGCAGCCCATGTACCTCGAGCGGGCCGGCACCTCGGCGGCGGGCCTCGACATCTTCGCCTCGTTCGGGGCGCGCTTCAGCGATGTCGCAGACAGTGCAGCGGGCGCGGGGTGCGCTGAGGAGCCGTGCGGATTCGACTGGTCGGCCCTGCGGGTGGGCGCGGGCGTTTTGGTCCGTTTCTGATGGCCTGGTTCTTGGTGGTGATCGGTATAGCGTCGGCGGCGCCTCTGGAGTTGGTGGCCACGCCAGGTGCCACGGTGGATGTGCTGCCGCCGGTCGTGGACGGACGCACGGATATGATCCTTCACGGCAACACCATCGACTTGCACGAACAGGTTGGCTGGACCGTGGGGACCGGGGTTCGCCGTGCCCGTGCCTTTGATCTGGCGGGGGATTGGCTGGTCAGTCTGGAAATGGACAGTGCGGCGACTACCGTCCGTCTGGAGCGGAAAGCGTACGGTTGGCGGTTGATCGTGGTGCCGATAGATGTCGACCAACGGCCGCTTTTTGGTGCGACCGATCTTGCCGGCGCGCTGGCAGGAAAGGTCGACGCGCGGCCGTGCGCACCGATGCCGGTTGCTGTACGGCCTCTGGGCGGCAGGGAGGGCCGGTGGTTCGCCCAGGCGGTCAGTCGCACACCGCGCATGCCCCTGTGGTCGACCGGCGAACCCTCGGTCGTCAGCTGGGCGGACGCCGATGACACCCGCGCCCTGTTGAGCCGGCGTGGCGCCGATCGGCCACGGCTGCTCTACCGTCTTGCAGCCCTGGCGCGCGACCTGGGGCATCATCGTGAGGCGGCCTATTACTTTACGCGGGCGGCGAAGGCAGGAGCCCCGCCGGCAGCGTGGTTTCAGGCGGCTAGGTCTCAACTCGCGGTCCGGAACTGGTCCGAAGCGGAAAAGAGCGCACGCGCGGCAGTCGGCGCGGGCGGCGCGCGAGAATTGGCCTTGCAGGTCGTCGCGATCGTCGAGTGGGCCACCGGGGGTCAAGAGTCGGCCGGGTACGGGCGGGCACTGGCCTCGGTCGCGATCGACCCCGAGGCGCAGATCCTAGCCGGTGCGCTTCTAGCCGATGGTGGCTGCATCGCGGAGGCACGGGAGGTGTTCGTGCGCGCAGTGGTGGACACCGAGGGGCCGGTCCGTGAGACCGCCAGGATGCTTCTGGCGGAGAGCGCCCTTGCCAACGGCGACCTGATCGGCGCGTCGCGAGCGCTCACCTCGGTCGAGGGCGCCGCCCTTGATCTCGACACCCGACGCGTGCTACGCGGGCGAACCCGGCTGCTCGCAATCCTCGGCGCGCCGCCGGCGACGTGGGGGAGCTTCCTGCCGGGCGCAACGGTCGATGCCCAGTTCCCCGGAGAGGCGGGCGCGGAAAGCCTCTACGTGGTGGCACAGCTCCACGCCCACCTTGGCGATGATCGTGCGGCGGTGGACGCCTTCGCCGAATTGATTCGGAGGTATCCGCGGCTTCAGGACGGCCGGGTCGCTGTCGAGTTCACCGGCGCCTGGAAGGCTAGGGTGGAACAGGCTTTCGCCGAAGAGCGCCCGATGGACGCGCTCGCGCTGCACCGGTCGGCGTGGTCACCGGCGTTGGCGCGAAATCTTTTTGATCCAGAACCGCTGCGGCGCATCGCTGCGGCGTACAGCGCGGTCGGATTGCGTGAAAGTGCGCTCAAGGTGTGGCGGGACGTCGCCGATCTGGAGCGCGTGCAAGGCATCGACGGCCGGGACAGCGTCCGGCAGCTAGCATGGCTCTATGTGGCGACCGGTCACGATGAGGACGCGCTCGATTCGGTGGAGTGGTTGCGTCGCCAGGACGCCGGGCCCGAGGAAACGGCGGAGTACGCCTTGATCGAAGGAGTGGCGGCGCATCAGGCGGGGCGCAGCGTTCAAGCGCGAAGGGCCTGGGAGCAGGCAGCCGCGTCGCCTCGATTCGCCGCACGCGCGCAGGTGCGCCTTGCGCTCCTTGATGCCTCGGACGGGCGCTGCACCGAGGCGATCGGGCCGCTCGAGCTCGCCGCGGGGGCCCCTCCGGGCGACGACGTCGATCACGGCCTGATTCGCGAGGCGCTTCTACGCTGCCTCGTCGCCATAGGCCGGGTGCCCGACGCGGCCCAACTGGCGGTTCGGACCGCCGGGCTCAGCGCCGACGACGACACCCGCGACTGGTCAACCTGGCGCGCCGCGCGCCTGGACGGAACCATAGGCACCCCTCCGCGACCGCTCCTGGCCGCCGCGGCGCACGGCTCAACCGGCTTGTGGGGCGCCCTCGCTCGCGAAGAAGCCGCGCACCATGCCTTTTCGAAACAGCCCCGCCCGCCGAGGTCCCCATGAGCGCCGTTGTCATTCGTCCAGATTTCGGCCGTGGAACCGTGATCTGCGGCGACACGGATGTCGAGGGCGATGAAGCCACGCTTTTGACGAACCTGGCCAACAACCAGGTGATCGAGCACCCGGTGCAACCCGGCGCTGCGGCTGACGTCATGCGGCTCTGCCAGCTGGCGGAGCTGCCGTTCGACAGGATGGCCAGCGCCATCGTCCAAGACGCAGCGCTGGCCGCACGAGTCCTGCAGGTGGCAAACTCAGCGTTTTACGGAGAGAATCGGCCGGTCGCGAACATCTCGCACGCGTTGATGCGGGTGGGTGAGCGCGGGCTGCAGTCGGTGCTGCTCGGCGCGGCGTCGGGGCGCGTATTCCATGTCCGCGGGCAACCGGAGTTGACCCGTCGGCTTCAGGTTCGGGCAGTGGGTGTCGCGATTGCTGTCGAGGGTGTACTCCGGAGGGTCGGAAACGATCGCGGGGATGCGTTCGCCGCCGGGCTGTTGCACGACATCGGTTGGAGCGTCGGCGTGGGGATCGTCCATCGTTACCGCGCGCAGCTCCCCGTCCACTGGGTGACGGACACCATGGCGATGCTCCGCGCCGTCGAGCGAACCCATTGTGAACTGGGCGGAATCGTCGCGGATCGATGGCGCTTTCCTCCGGCCCTGGGCGCGGCGATTCGTTGGCATCATGAGCCCGAGCTCGCCGAGGTCGGCGCGCCCGTGGCGTACGGGGTGGCGGCGGGAATCGCGCTGCTCAATCGACTCGGCATCCACCCCGAGGGGCCAGCGTTGCCGGAAGATCATCCAATTTTCGTCCGGCTACGGCTCAACGCCGACCAGCAGCTCGAGGTTCGCCGCGAGGTTTGGGTTGAACTTGAACGGCTTGGCCTGGTTCGAGACCGCAGCCGGGTGGAGCAAGACGTCAAACAGGACCGGCGGGCCAAGAAGGCGAGGTAGATCGATCCGAAAAAAGATCGACCCGGGCCCTCAATCTTTTCCGGGGGTGACCGAAGAGTGATCCAGGAGGCCGACAATGGTTCCTGGAACAGGCATGCGTCTCTTCGACGGGATGTACGAAGGGCTCGGAAACGTCATCGAGTTGACCCAGGCTCGACAGACCTTGACCGCCAGTAATTTGGCGAACGTGAATACGCCTGGGTACCTCGCGAAGGAAATATTCCCCTTCGACACCATGCTGAACGAAGTCATGGAGAAGGGGGTTTCGGGCGACATCTTCGACGTGGGACACACCTTGGAGGAGTCAATCTCCGAGCTGGCCGCGCCCGCGAGTGCCTTGGACGGCAACTCGGTTGACTTGGAGCGCGAGGCCGGGCGCCTCGTCGAGGACCAGGTCTACTACCAGGCGCTCGCAGGTGGCGTCAGCCGTCGCCTCGCGATGCTCCGCTTCGCCGCTTCCGACGGAAAGATGTGATGGCCGACTTCTTCGATACCTTCGCCATCGCGTCGAGCGGTCTGAGCGCCGAGCGTACACGCCTCACGATGATTGCCTCCAACCTGGCCAATGCGCGTACGACACGCACCGCCGAGGGCGGCCCCTACCGGCGGCTCTTGCCGAGCTTCGAGGCGGAGGCACTCGACCCGTTCGGCCAGGCGCTCGATGCGGCAAGCTCTCGCGTCAAGATTGGCGATGTCACGCGCGACACCGCGCCTCCCCGGCGGGTTTTTGACCCGACTCACCCCGACGCGGGCGCCGACGGGTTCGTCGCCTACCCTGACATCAACGTGATGGAGGAGATGGTGGACATGATGACCGCCCAGCGGGCCTACGACGCCAACGCGAACGTGATCGAGGCCGCCCGCACGATGGCCATGACCGCCATCGGCATCGGGAAGTAGCCCATGATCACCGGGCTGCCTTCTGCAACCGCCGCCATCAACGGGTTCGAGGCGCCGAGCGCCGCCCGCCCCACTGGGAAAAACGAGTTCGACGGGACCCTGAGCAAGGCGATCGCGGCCGTTGAGGCCCAGCAGACGCAAGGCGACAAGGCGCTCTACGACGTGGGGACCGGCAAGCACGACTACGCACAGATGATGCTTTCTTTGGAGGAGGCGAACATCTCGCTTCGGGCCATGGGCAGCGTCCGCGACAAGTTCGTGGAGGCCTACCAGGCGGTGTGGAACATGCCGGTCTAGCGATGACCGCGTGCGCTACTGGTCCATGCCACGGAAGACGTTGCCCAAGGACACGGCGACGCGGGTGGCCAGCTCCAGATCGTCCGCGGTGAACGGGCGGGGCGGGTTGATGAGCTCCAGCACGCCGTACGTTCCGCCGTCTTCGGCGCGCACGGGCACCGCGAGCAGCTCGCGGGTGGTGTAGCCCGTGCTCTTGTCGACTCGTGCGTAGTGGCGGTCGTCCCGCCGCGCGTCGCCGATGGCCACGCCCACTCCGATCTGATTCACGAACCCAGCGATGCCACGGTCGAGCGGGATCGTCGTGTCGAGCAGCGCCGCGGCGGCCGGGCCGAAGGCCGCCCGGAAGCGGAGTCCATCACCAGCTCGGGTCCGGATGAGCAACGCGCCGGCCTCGGAAGTGACGAGTTCTCCGGCGAGGCGCAACGCGGAGGTGCAGGCGTCCTTCGTTGTTGCGGCCTCGTTGATCTCTCCCAGGCGCAGGAAAAGCTCTTCCATGCGGTCATCGAAGGGTAGGGCAGCGGCCGGCGGGGGGACGGCGAGGAAGGCGCCGGGGCCTTCAATCTCGACGGTGGGGGATGCCGCCATCTTGGCGTTGGGAAGGGTCGGCGCTTCGGCCTGCATCGGCGATGCGTCGGCGGGCGTCGCGACGTCTGGTGTGGCGGGAATCCGAAGAAATGGAATGTTGATCGATGCGAAGCTGGATTCTGGCATCGTGAAGCTCGGCGGGGCCGCGGTCCCAACCGGGGTCACGCGGATCTCGAGCCCCGCGCGACTGTCATGTGCTGTGGCGGAGCCGTCGGCTTCCGTCGCGCACACCAGTCGGGCCATCACGCCGAGATCGAGCCCGAGCTGCGGCAGCGCGAGCGCGAGCGCCCCGAGCCAGTTGTCCGCGCGGACCTCGGCCCGGGTTTCGCCACAGGTCACGAGCCAGTCTTGCGTCATCGACATGCTCAACGGCTATGGCCCCCCGGGCCCTTGGGCAAGGGAGAAGGGATAGGGGGCGGCGATGGCCCAGCGGCGAGATGCATACGGCGAAGGCTTCGACCGCGCGGTGGCGTTGGCGGTGGCGGACTTCCGCGGGATTCGTCGGAAAGGCAGCGATGTGCCTTATGTGACGCACCTCTTTGCCGTGGCGAGCCTCGTCGGTGAGTACGGCGGGGACGAAGAGCAGATGGCGGCCGCGGTGCTTCACGATTGGCTGGAGGACGTGCCGGGTGCCGAACGGTCCGTGCTTGAGGCCCAATTCGGCGCCCGAGTGGCCGGTCTCGTCGCCGGGCTCTCGGATTCGGTTGGTCACCCCAAACCACCCTGGCGCCAGCGGAAAGAACGATATCTGGCGCACTTGCGGGTCGCCCCTGCCGAGCTGAAGCTGATCTCTGCTGCGGACAAGCTGCACAACTGCCTGTCCATCCGCCGCGATTTCGGCGAAGTCGGAGACGCGCTGTGGGGCCGGTTCACCGCCGGGCGCGAGGGCACGCTATGGTACTATGATGCTGTCGCCAGCGCCCTTGCGGAAGAATGGTCGCATCCGCTTTCTGTCCGGTTGCGGGTCGAGGTGGATGGTCTTTTGCGAGAGGCCAGCTGATGCACGTCGTGGGGTGTGACACCGGGGTGGCGCGCCATGCGCCGGACCTGCGGGCAGCAGTGATTTCGGCGGGTGCGACCTTTTCGACTGTCGAGTGTTTCGACAAGTGCGAGGCTTGCGAGCGGACGCTGCTGGTCCGGATCGAGGGCGCGATGCTCCGCTGTTCGGGCGCCGCCGAGGTCGTCGAGGCCCTCGGCATCCTGGCCCAGCCGTGAGCCCGGAAGGTGATCGCTTCTGGCGGCGGGTTGGCGCCGGCATGGCGGCGGCGGCGGCGGCATTGGGCGCCTTTGGGGCTCACGCCCTGGGTGCACATCCCCGAATTGAGACCTGGCACACCGCGTCGCACTACCACCTGCTCCACGCGATCGCGTTGTGCGTGCCGGGCCTCCCCGTCTGGACTCGCCGACTTCTGCTGGGCGGTACTGTGGTTTTCGCCGGCAGCCTTTACCTTCTGGTGCTGACCGGCCAGGGCTGGTTCGGTGCCATCACTCCGGTAGGTGGTGCGGTGCTTATCGTGGGCTGGGTTCTCGCCGCTACGTCGAAGCCCTAGGTCCAAGGCGGAGCCCCGGTGGAAGAACTTTTCGGCAACAAGGAGGGCCTGAAGCCCTCCGAAAACAAGGCACTCCAAGCGCTCTATCACCGCCGGGTGCCCGCTGACCGGTGGCTGAGTCCCGAGTTGGCGCGTCGTATGACAGAGCTGTCACGGGAGATGAACCGGCAAGTTGGCGTGCTGGTCGATCGGGTAGGCGTGATCGAAAAGGTGGTCGTGGGGGATGCCCACAAGCTCTTCATTCCAGAGCTCGGTCGCGAACGAGCGGGTGGCGGCCGCTTTCGCGGGGTCCGGCTCTTGCACACGCACCTGCGCGGCGAAGGCCTCAGCCGAGACGACCTCACCGATCTCGCACTTTTGCGCCTCGACGGGGTGGTGGTGGTGCAAAGCAAGGGCGATGGACTGCCGGGCGCGGCCGAGTATGCGCACCTGCTGCCCCCCGGGTCCGGCGACATCTGGCGGGTCGAGCCAGTGGCCGACATCTACGGCTGGTCGGACGACTTCGGCGCGTTCATCAAGGGGCTGGAGGCGCAGTTCAAGGCGGCCACACGGCAGGTGGACGCGCGCGACGCCGCGGTCTGCGTGTCGATCACGGTTGGCAACCCCCACGCCGCTCGCCGCTCGTTGGAGGAGCTGGAGCGGCTGACCGATACCGCAGGTTTGCGGACAGTTGACCGCGTGCTTCAGGTGCGGCGCGAGCTGGATGGTCGGACGTTGGTCGGCCAGGGCAAGCTCAAGGAGCTGGTGGTCCGGTGCATGCATCTCGGCGCCGAACACCTGATCTTCGACCAGGAGTTGTCGCCGTCTCAACTGCGGAACATCGCCACTGAGACCGATCTGAAGGTGCTCGACCGCACTCAGCTCATCCTCGACATCTTCGCGCAGCGGGCCACGACCAGGGAGGGAAAACTCCAGGTCGAGCTGGCTCAACTACGGTACCGCCGCCCGCGCCTGGCGTTGATGCCCACCGCGATGTCGCGACTCACGGGCGGAATCGGCGGCACCGGTCCTGGAGAAACCAAGCTGGAGATCAATCGGCGCCGCGCCGACGAGCGAGAGCATCGCATCGAGCGGCAACTCCGTGAGATCAGCGAGCAACGGACGATGCGACGGGACCGTCGTAAGCGCGTAGGGCTGCCGCTGGTGGCCATCGTCGGGTACACCAACGCCGGAAAGAGCACGCTGCTCAATCGCATGACCAACGCGGCCGTGGACGCCGAAGACAAGCTGTTCGCGACCTTGGACCCTACGAGTCGCCGGTTGAGGTTCCCCGAGGAGCGCGAGATCGTCCTCACCGACACCGTGGGCTTCATCCGCAACCTGCCGAAGGACCTTGTCCACGCCTTCCGAAGCACGCTGGACGAATCCGTGCAGGCCGAGCTCTTGCTTTTGGTGCTCAACGCCGCCGATGACGAGGTCCTCTTCCACAAGGAGACGGTCGAACGCACCCTGGACGAGCTGGGCGCGCGTGACGTGCCCAGGATCATCGTGTTGAACCAGGTGGACCGGGCCGACCCGGAGCGCGTCGCGGCGTTGGCGCTTCAGTTCGACGCCGAGTGCGTGAGCGCCCTGTCGGGTGGCGGGACCGACGCGTTGTTATCCCGGATCGAAACCGAAGTGTTTCGGTCGAGAGCAGGAGCCGCGCACGCCCGCGCGGAGCAGTTGCGCGGACAACCACACGAGTTATTGACCGACCGTTCTTGACGTGGCCTCTCCCCTTGCGGCTGCGGGATTCTACTGTACTATGCATGCGCCGCATCTCCGCGGCATGGAGGACACAATGGCTCTCAATACTCTCGGCGCGCTCGGCGCTGCCCTCTTCCTCGTCGGCTGCACTGCCGGCCCCAAAGTCTGTGACACCGCGGACGACAGCGGCAGCTGTGATTCGGGCACGGACACGGCGGACACCAGCGATACCGATGACACCGAGGATACCGACCTCACCTTCAACGTCGCTTGGGTCGCCGCCGGCGCCACGCTCAGCATCAGCAACGGCTCGGGCATGGGCTACTCCTTCGGCATGGCCGAACAGTCCGCGCAGGGTTGGTACGGCGAGGACTGCGTGGACGGAGCCGGCCCGAACTCGGCCGACTTCGACATCTGCCACGACGGGGCGTCTACGACCGGCCTGACCCTCGACGCGGTCAGCGTGCTGCGGGAGGTGGTTGCGAACGAAACCACGCTGATCTCCGTGACGATCGCCGAAGCTGGGCACGTTGCCTACGTGCTCATCAGCAACGACGATGCCTCCTGCCTCCAGCAGAACGACGCCGACGGCTACTACGCGAGCTGTATCGAAGACTAAGGGCGTAAGCCTGAGTCGAACGGCACGGGCCTCCCCGTGCCGTTCGCGGTTTTGCCCTCCACGCCGCGCCCACCCAAGCTACGCTGCCCAACATCAACGGAGCCTCCGCATGAGCCCACGCGCTCTCCTCCCCGTTCTCGCCCTGGTGGCTGGCTGCCCCGCTGCTGGCGAGGACAGCCACCCCAACACCGACCGTGACCAGGACGGCATCCTGAAGCGGTACGACTGCGACGACCGTGATCCGGACGTCGGCATCGCGCCGGAGGGCGAGGAGTGTGCGGGCGAAGAGGGCGACACCGCCTGATGTGGCTGGGACTGATCCTGGCCTGCCCCGCACCCCTGATCGATACTGCTGCGGCCGATCCAGAGGTGCGGGACCCTCTCTTCACCACCGTTCGTGCCAGCTGTGACGGTGACGCCGGCAAATGGGCGCTCGACATGAAGGCGGACGCCTGGACTGGCGGCGGCGCCCTCTTCCTGAGCACCGACGGGGTTTACGTCGAAGAGCACGGCTTCGGCAGCTACGAAGCCGCGGTGGACGGGTCAGCGGACCACTTGAAGCTGAGCCTCGGCGTGGCCGGGGAGTTCCAAGATGTGCACGAGGGCTCCAGCACCTGGTTCAACTGCGGGACACCGTTGCTTCAGGGGCTGCTCGTGCTCCAAAACCGTGATGCGAGCGCGCTGACCGACTGCCGGGTCTTCGGGGACGAGCCGCTGCGATGGTCCGAGTGGGGAATCGGCGAGTGCGCCGAGGTGATCACGGTCGAGCCACTCCCGTAGGCTGTCGGGACAGCTGATCACACAGGCGGAGCGCGGCCTCCATGCTGTCGCTGCGGGCCAGGCCGGTGCCCACGAGCGCGTCCGCGGTCCCGTGATCGACGCTGGTTCGAACGATCGGCAAGCCCATCGTCCAGTTCACCGTGCGGCCGAAGTCCACGCGCTTGAGCGGCGCCAGCCCCTGGTCATGGTACATCGCCAGGATCAGGTCACACCCATCCGGATGCATGAATGCTTCCTCGGCGCTGATCGGCCCTGAAACGTCGATGCCGGCCTGTCGGGCGCGCGCGATCGCCGGGGCGATCTCGTCCAGTTCTTCGCGGCCCAGAAGCCCGCCCTCGCCAGCGTGGGGATTCAGCCCGCACACGGCGATGCGCGGGCGCGCCAGGCCGAGTTGGCCGCGGAGCGCCCGATCGACGGTCTCCAGGGTCCGGTAGACCCGCGCTTCGGTGATGAGGGCCGGCACGTCTCGGAGCGCGTGGTGGACGGTGACCAGCGCCACCCGTACGCTTCCGCCGACGAAGGCCATCACCGGTTCGGGCACACCGCAGAGCTCCCCGAGGAAGTCGGTGTGGCCGTGGTGGCGGAACCCTTGCGCGGCCAGCCGTGCTTTGTGGATGGGACCGGTACAGAGGCCTCGCGCCCGGCCCTCCTGGCAGGCCTGGACCGCCCAACGGAGCGCGGCGATCTCCGCGGGCTCACCGGTGTCCGGCGGCTCAAAGAGCTCGACGTCAGGCCCCTCGCAGAGACCCGCCGCGCGCATTGCGTCTCCGTCGCCGACAACCAATACACGCCCGACGTCGACGCGGCCCAGGGCCATGACGCTGACTTCGGGGCCGATTCCGCGCGGGTCCCCGGGGGTGAGGACCAGCGGGGCCAGATTCACGGGTTTTTTGGCCCGCGCCCGTCGCCGCCGGGGAGGAGCACGCGCACAACGGCGGCCCGGCGGGCCTGTTCATACCACCGCCCTTGCTCGTCCTTCATCCGCTGCTGGAATATCTGCTCGGTCAACTTGGATCGCACGTCTTCCAAGCCTGTGTCCTGACGCTTTTTGCTGGCGACGTTGAACACGAAAATCGCGGTGGGCAGCTCGACGACGAAGGGCTTGCCGACCTCCGAAGCGAAAACGGGGCCGTCGAGCGCCGGGACCAGCTGTCCGCGCTGAAATTCGCCCATCTCTCCACCTGAAGCCTTGGTGGCGCCTTCGTCGTAGGCCGTCGCCACCTCGGCGAACGGGGCGCCCCCCGTGAGCTTGACCAGCGCCTCCTGCGCGCGCGCCCGCACCGCTGCGAGCGCGGTGGCGTCGGCATCACGGGGGATGCCGATGAATAGCCCTTGAAGCTTGGCTACCTCGCCGCCGAGCGTTCCCCCGGTGCGAAGGTACGCGTCCCGCAGTTCGTCGTCGGTGATGGTGACCCGTGGCTGCAAGACCGACCGCTGGAACTTCAGCTCGCGCAGCTGTTCGCGCTGTTCGGTGCGAAACGCCTCCCAGTCCATGCCCTGGGCTTCGACCGCCTCTTTGACCTGATCCCGGTCCATGCCGTTGCGGCGGGCGACGTCGTCGATGGCCTTGTCGAGCTCTTGCTCCGTGACGTCGATGCCGAGCGTGGCGATCTGCTGCTCGACCAGTTTTCGCTCGATCAGGCGCTCCAGAACCGCGTGTTCGGCCGGGGGACGCATCGATTCGCCGCCGGTGGTGACCGCCGACTCCACATACTCGCCACCGAGCTCGTACACTTCCGAAAGGCTGATGACCTCGTCATTGACGGCGGCCGCCACGCGGTCGGTGACCCGGCCAAGCTCGGCGGCGTGTGCCAGCCCGACGACGAAACTCGCCAGGCAGACCATCACGCGCGCCGCGACCGACACCAGCTACTCGTGTTCCGGTGCCTTGACCGCGGGATCGCCACCCGCGGCGGCCGGACCTTCGGGGAGGATCGCCGGGGCTTCCGGAGCTTCCTCGACGCCTTCTTCGCCCTCACCGCCACCGCCGAGCATCGGCATGGCGGGCATAGAGCCGGCGCGGCGCGCGGCCTTGACTTCGATCGCCGCGAGCTTCGCCTCCTCGATGTCGATCTTGGCGCCGCCCTTCACGGTGGCGATGTAGCCGTCGTAGAGCTCCTTCATCTTGTCGTTCTTGACCTTGCGCAGGACCGAGCCCTTCATCTGCTGGAAGGTGCGCTCGACCTGCTCACGACGGGTCGCCACTTGGACGATGTTGTAGCCGTCGCCAGTCTTGAAGACCTCGGAGATGGCCTCCGTCTCGAGTGCGAACGCACGTTCGACGATGGCCTGGTCCAGGCCGGGCTTGCCTTCTTTGGAGACAAAGCCGACGTCGCCGCCGCGGCGCTTGTACATGTCCTCGGAGAACTTGGCCGCGACTTCCTTGAAGCTTTCGGGCTTGGCGGCGACTTCCTTGCGGATGCGCTCGGCTTCGGTCTTCGCGGCGTCGTCGGCGCGAGCCTCGGTCACCTTGATGAGGATGCGGCGGATCTGGACCTTTTCGGGGACGATGAACTCGGCCTTGTGGTCGTCGTAGTACTTCTGAAGCAACTCGTCGGTGAAGTCGCTGTTCTTGACGGTGCTGTAGACCTCTTCGCGCAGAAGGGTGTTGACCATCACCTTTTGCACCTTGGGGTCCTTGTCGAGGCCCTTCTTGAGTGCCTGGGCGTAGAGGAGCTTCTCTTCGACCAGCCCGTCGAGCACTTCACGCTTCTCTTCGGGGGAGAGTGCGTCGCCGCTGGCCGGCGTCTTACGCTCGGCGGCGGTGAGGAATTCCTTACTGCCAACGGTGAGTCCGTTCACGGAGGCGAGGGTCTCGCCCGCGTCTTCCGCTGGGGCGCCGGCCACGCTGCCGCCCTCGGCTGCAGTGTCGCAGCCCGCCAGGATTGCGGTTGTCAGGGTGAGCGAGACGAGAACGGAACGGAACATCGAAGACATCGAACCTCCAGCTATGGGCGGGGCCCCGCTAACCTGCAATGTCGCGGTGGCAACGCCCGCGAGCCGGGCTGGCGACGAGAAGTGACCAAGGACCCCGGGGCGGAATAGGCTTCGGTGATGTTGGGTCTCGGCTGGGCGCGCACGCTTCGGGGTCGCGTGCTGGGCGCGGTGGCGGTGGGGGCGCTCTGTCAGCTCGCTGCGCTGGGGTTTGAGGTGGCCTGGTTCCGCCGGATCGGGGACTCCGTGGACACGGTCAACGAGTCCTGGTTGCCGCTGGCGCGACTCGCGGCCCGCATGGAGGGTCAGCTGGATCGGCCGCGGTCACCGGCGCCACGGCTGGACGATCTTCTGGACGATGCCCGGGCGGCCGTGGTGCGTGGGCAGCAGCTTGCCCGCGACGGTGAGGAGGCGGCGAGCCTGGCGGCGGCTGGCGCGCAGCTCGATGAGGTAGGCACCGCCGCGCTCGAAGCTGGGGACGACGAAGGGACGAGGCGGGCGCTTCGCGACGAGGTACTGCAACTCGGGGCGCTCGCCGAGGCCCGGGTCAGCGCGCTGAGCCTGCGGACGGCCCGAGCCCAGCGTGAGGCGGTGCAGGTCTCACTGGTGCTCGCGGGGCTGTCTGTGCCCTTGGGAGGCCTGCTCCTATGGCTGGCGGGGACGGCGCTGCGGCCAGTGCGGGCGCTGACGGGCCAGGTGCGCCGGCTGGAAGCGGGTGAGCGGCCCGGCCCCGTGGACGTGGGCGGCGACGACGAGATCGGCGCCCTGTCCCGCGCGTTCGAGGCCATGGCGCTCGCGGTGGACGAGCGAGACCGGCAGCTCCGCGCGGTGTCGTTGCAGGTACGGCAGGTGCTCGACAGCCTGAACGTGGCGGTTGCCGTGGTGGAACAGGACGGGGTCCGGGTGGCCAATCCGGCGGCGAGCACGCTGTGGGCGCTCACCGAGGGTAGCGCGCTCCCAATCGCGCTGAGGGGCCTTTCCGAGGGTCGGCAGGAGCGCGCCGTGGCGGGTCGGACCGAGGATGTCTTCGTGGCGCCGTTCGGCGATGGCGGGCGGATTCTGGTGGGCGAAGACGTGACCGAGCGGTTGGCCGACCGTGAACGATTGCTCCGGAGTGAACGGCTGGCGCTGGTAGGTCAGCTCCTCGCGCAAGTCACCCACGAGGTTCGCAACCCGCTCAACGCAATGTCGCTGCACGCGGAGCTCTTGGCCGACGAGCTGGCGGGCACCGATCACGCGGCGCTGGTGGGGACGGTCGTGGACGAGGTGCGCCGGCTTGAGGCTGTCACCGAGCGGTACCTGGACCTCGCGCGGCGTCGCGCGCCCGAGCTCGGGCCCGAGGACCCGGTCGCCCTGGTTCGAAGCGTGGTCGCGCTTGAGGACGAGCGGCTGCGGCGGCTGTCGGTGGTCGTGCACGTCGAGGCCGAGCCCTGTGGCATGGTGGAAATGGACGGAAACGTCGTGAGGCGTGCCTTGCTCAACCTGCTCCGGAACGCGGCAGAAGGGGGCGCGAAGACGGTGCGGCTCTCGGTTCGGCGCGCCGCCGATCAGCTGGTATTGGTCGTCGCCGACGATGGAGCCGGGCTTGATGAGGTCACGGCGGCGCGGGTTTTCGAGCCCTTTTTTACGACCAAAGCCCGAGGCACGGGGCTCGGCCTGGCGGTGACGCGACAGGACATCGAGGACCTCGGCGGGCGGGTGACCGTAGAATCGACGCCGGGTCGGGGGACGACCTTCACGCTCTGGATTCCGGTGCCCTGATCTTGCCAGTTTGTCACGTTCGTGTCAGTTTGGCAGATGCCCGTCCTCCTGGTCGTCGACGACGAAGAGCCGAACCGTCTTGCGCTGGAGCGCATCTTCTCGCGTGAAGGCTACGAAGTGCGAACGGCAGCCGATGGTCGCGCGGCCTTGGACCTGCTGCGGGACGGAGCCGTCGGGGTGGTCCTCACCGACCTGAAGATGCCGGGCATGAGCGGGCTGGAACTCCTGCGCGCTTCGCGACAAGTGGCCCCGGAAACGCAGGTGATCGTCGTGACCGCATACGGCTCGGTGGAGACCGCTGTCGAGGCGATGAAAGAAGGCGCCTACGACTTCGTCACCAAGCCGCTGCGGAAGGACGCGGTGGTGCACAGCGTGCAGAAAGCGTTGGAAAAGCACGAGTTGATTCGTGAAAACGTACGTTTGCGCTATCAGATCGCGCAAGTGGCCCGGACTGAGTTGATCGGGCAGTCCGCGGCGACGCGCGCCTTGCTCGAAGAAGCGGGGCAGGTGGCGCCCTCGATGGCGAGCGTGCTGGTCACGGGCGAAAGCGGCACCGGCAAGGGGCTCCTGGCCCGGTGGATTCACGAGCTGAGTCCGCGTCGCGATCGGCGCATGGTGACCGTGAACTGTGGCGCGATTCCAGACGCCCTTTTGGAGAGCGAGCTTTTCGGGTACGAGCCCGGCGCGTTCACCGGTGCGGCCGGCCGCAAGGAAGGCAGGTTCGACTTGGCGGCGGGGGGGACCCTGTTTCTCGACGAGATCACCGAGATGCCGCAGTTGCTGCAGGTGAAGTTGCTGCGCGTGCTGCAAGACGGCGAGTACGAACGGCTTGGCGGCACGCGCACCCTCCGCGCCGACGTGCGAATCATCGCGGCCACAAACCGTGATCCGGTGCGTGCGGTCGCCGAGGGGCGGCTGCGCGAGGATCTCTTTTATCGACTCAATGTCATTCCGCTCCAGGTGCCGCCTCTTCGCGAAAGGCGCGAGGACATTGCGCTCTTGGCGCGCCATTTTGTGGCGCTGCAGTCCGCTCGGCACGGCCGTGACCTGGTCGGGATCGACGACGACGCGATGTCGGCGCTGGAACGCCACAACTGGCCGGGAAACATCCGGGAGCTCGAAAATACCCTCGAGCGGGCGGTGGTGCTCGCCCGCGGCGCGACGGTCACCACCGCCGACTTGCCCGTGGCGCTCCGGTCCGGGGCCGGCGCCACGCCTGAGGCGGGTTGGCTGACATTTGTGGTCGGGGCGCCACTTCATCAGGTAGAACGTCGAATGATCGAGGCGACCTTGCGCCATTGTAACGGCGATCGAAACCTCGCGGCGAACCTCTTGGGCATCTCCGCGCGAAGCATTTACCGGCGCGAGGCCGAGTGGCGGGACGATTAGGCAGGATGCCGCCGGCTACCCGCTCAGTGGCCGCAGCCAGCGCGCCATCCACACTTCGTCGGCATAGCTCCCGTCCGCGAGCCGCTGCTGTCGGATCCTGCGCCCCTCCTCCACGAATCCGTACCGTTGGTATAAGCTCAGCGCGCGGGCATTGTGGGCGTAGACGGCGAGCTCCACCTTTTCCAGCGCGGGGTGCATGCGGCTGGACGCCAGCGCTGCTTCGAGGAGGGCGGCGCCGATCCCGCGCCCCCGCCAGGCGCGCCCCACCATGATTTCCAGGCGCCCCACATGGCGGACCCGGCGAAGACGCCCACCCTCTACGGCCACCGCGCCCACGAGGTCGCCCCCGATGCGCGCAACGAGATGGACCTGGTTTCCCGACCGTCTTGCCTCCCGCATTCTGTCAGTGCGCAGCCTCACGTCATCTGGTACTTCGCCGGCTTCCGCGGTGAACCACGCTGCTTCTTCGAGGATCGCGCGCCGCAGTTCGACCAACCCCCGCGCGTCACGGTCGACGGCCGCGCCGATGATGACGCCGGCGGCGCTCACCGCGTTGCCGCGTCCGCGACGATGAGCGCCTCCATCACCGAAAATCCCGTGCCGCCGGACTCCTCGGTGGCGAAGCCCCCATCCGAGCCGAGCACCTGCATGTCCGGATTCACCACGATCATCGTAGGAAAGCCCATGCCGCCGTCGGTGTCGCCGAGGTAGGCCGGGAAGAGTCCATACGCGTAGCCCTCGTCGGCCAGAACGGGTCCGGTGCTGCCGAAGGTATCGACCCAGCTTGCCAGAATGTCGGCGTCAGCGGGTTGGTTCACCATCGACAACGAGGCGTTCAACAGGGTGATCCACTCGACCGTGATCCCCCGTTCCGCCATGGCCTCGACCCAAGCTTCTTCGTTTTCGGCCAGCGTCCGGCAGGGGCCACAGTCCGGTGACGAGGCGTCGATCACCAGGTAGCGACCCCAACCGTCCCAAAGGTCGTACTCGCCGCCGCAAACGTCGGCGAAGCGCTCGTTCGGGAGCACGGCTCCGGTGGTCACCGCCTGGGTCGGGGACGGTCCGCCTGGATTGCAGTGCGGCCAGCCGCATTCGGAAGCGGCGGCGAGCGGGACGTTCGAATCCTCTACGAGCACGCTCTCATCGACGTCGCGGCGGAGAACCAACGTGGCCGTGAGCAAGAAACCGCCGCCGTCGGTGAAGCTCCCGTCGTCCGACCAATAGGCGACGAGCGGGTCTTCGGCGGAGCCCGTTCCCGGCGCCTCTCCCATGTCGGCCAGCACCAGGTTCTCGCCCCCGGTGCGGAAAATGTGGGCGACACCGTCCACCTCGCCGATCCCGAGGTGTTCCACGCGAGTCGCCTCGGCGCTCGAAATCAGCAGGAAGCAGTCCTCGTAGCCCTCATCGACGGTGCTTTCACCGGCCGTCAAGAGCGAACAGTCCGGGCACTGCCACGCGTGGCCCTCCATCTCGATCAGTGAGGGATAGCTCCGGTGGTAGCTGCAATCGACGTAGCCGGCGTCTTCCGCTTCCGAGTCGAAGTCGAGTGTCCAGACTCCGTCGCCGGACAGCACGCCGGCCGCACGCGGAGCCTGCCCCGCATACTCGGACGGTTCAGGGCACTCGGCGGGATCGAGGTCGAAGGAGCTGTCGCCGGTATCGCCTGCTGTGTCGGCGCTGTCGGTCCCCGTTTCCGCGGGGTCGTCCGCGTCCTCGACGTCGGCGGCGCCATCGCCGGAAAGGCAGGCCACGCAAAGCAGCAGGAGTCCCATCGCCGCAGTCTACTTCGTGATGCAGCAGGGCCGGAGCGCGGCCAGCGTGGACGGACCGATTCCAGACACATCATCGAGCGCGTCGCAGCTTGCAAAGGGACCATGGTCCGTCCGATATTGCACGATTGCTGACGCTTTTCCAGGCCCGATGCCGGGCAGCCCCTCGATCGAGGCGGCGTCGCCGGTGTTGATGTTCACCGCGCAGCTGCCCGACGTCGTGGCGACGGGTGGAGAAGCCGGCACGGGCGCCAGGGCGCTGTCCGACCGGGCCGGCGTGGATTTCGTGCCGAAGGACACCAAGTCCTTGAGGTTCACCAACGTGCTAGGACCGATGCCCTCCACGTTGTCGAGGTCGGACAGCGACGTGAAGAGCCCGTGCTCGCCTCGGTACGCCAGAATCGCTGAAGCCTTCCCCGGCCCGATTCCGGGCAGGGACTCAAGCGCGGCTGCATCGGCGGTATTGACGTCCACCGCGGCGAGCGCGCTTACGACGAAGATCAGCCACGCGAACATCTCGGCTCCCGCCTATAGGTCAAATGTACCCGGACCCTGTGTCGAACGTTCCCGAAGTCGGTGAAGTCTTGCCTCGGCCTCGACGACAGCGTCAACCGTCCGTTCCGTCTCCAAAGTGAGGCGAAGCACGTCGCCTTCCTTGGCACCCGGTGGCAAAAACGCCACCGGAATGTCCAGGGTTTTTCCATCGATTTCAAGGACGGCCCGACCGCCTTCGATCCGGTCGACGACAATCATGGCTTGCAACATCCAGCCGATCGGCGGCCAGCCTTTTCGGCGGCTTCCTTCGACGCGTAACAGACCAGGTTTTCGGCATTGATCTTCTGCGCATTCCCGCAGCCGGCCTCATGGAAGACCTCGCTTTTTCGACTGGCGGCAAACGGGCATGCCTCGTGTTCCAGCACGTCGGGCGTGAGCTCCGGCTCGGGGTCGATACTCTTCGGCAGGGTGGGCACCAACGGGGGGGTGTCCGACTTTGGCACCTTCGCCACGGGGAGCAAGGCGCCGCCAGGGTCCTCGCGCTTGAACGTCGTAACGCGAATGGACTTGCCGTTGGAGGTGAGTGTCACCCGACCGTCGCGGTCGGTTCGGTACACCGTCGCCTTGGCTTGCTCCAAGCGGGCCAGCGTCCCGTGGCCGGGGTGGTGATACCGATTTCCGAGCCCGACGCTCACCAGCGCAATCGTTGGGCGGAGCATGTCCAAAAACGGCTGAATGGTGCTGTGGCCGCTTCCATGATGGGCGACCTTCAACACCGCGCAGGTACCGATCTTGGCGTCGATGAGCGCACGCTCGGTCGGCTCCTCCGCGTCGCCAGTGAAAAGCATGCAGGTTTCGCCGTGGACCAGCTTGAGCACCACGCTGTTCGAGTTGAGGTCCGAACGGGTATCGCGGAAACGACGGGCCGAGTCGGGAAGCAGGACCTCCAGCCGGGCGCGGTCGTCGAGGTTGAAGACCTGCCCCGTCTGGGCGGTCTGATAGATAATCGTCGCGTTGGCCTCGATCGTCGCCATCAAGCTACGGTAGGTCTGCGTGGTGTGGGCGAGGCCGGTGTCGAGGTAGCGCTTGGGCGGGAGCGCCCGGATGACGCTTTCCATCGCGCCAATATGGTCCGCGTGGGGGTGGGAGGACACCACGAGGTCCAGGTGGTCTACACCGAGCCGCGTCAGCTCCTCGACCACACCGGAGCCTTTGTCCCCTGCATCGATGAGGATGTTTTTGTGAGCGGGCGTGCGGATGAGGATCGCATCACCCTGCCCAACATCCAGCACGTCCACGACCACGTCGCCCGCGCGCGCAAGTGTTGCCAGCAGAAGTACGGCGAGAGCCAGCATGACGACCTACGGCAGCGCGGAGAAGAACACAGAGCGCGCGGTGAAGTCGTAGCAAGCCGCGAACCGCTCGTCACCGATGCGCACGCTCTCGTTGTGGAAGCCGAGAGCGCCCTGGCTGCCAGTCACGGTCTCCGTCGTCCAGGCGCCATCGCTGCGCCGCGCAAGCTTCATGTCGTTGTTGAAGCCGTCGTAATACAGAACGCCTGCGGCGCCCCCGTCGACGAACATGGCGGTATCGGCGCCGACGTGGTCTCCGCTGTCCACCGTCTCGATCTCGAACGCGCCCGGGGTGCCGCGCGCCACCTTCAAGTCTGCGTTGGCGACGTCGTGATAGGCAATCCACACGGTGCTGCCATCCACTGCGATGGACGGCCACTGCCCGACGTCCCCGGTGTCGTCCACCGTGGTGACCTCGTAGGTGCCGCCTTTGCCGGTCGCGAGCCGGAGTGCGCCCCACGCACGGTCGTAGAACGCGATGTACTCGGTGCCGTCGGTGTGGATGTAGACCTTGGCGTACTCGCCGACGTTTGCGTCGACCACCACCTCGCCGGCCCCGGTATCGGCGAGTCCGCGGTCCTCGCCTTCGTGGGCGACCGCGCCGGTGAACGCGCTTCCGTTCCAGCGGGCCACCCGCAAGGTGCCCATTCCCTGGTCGTAGTGAGCCACGACCGGATTGCCGCTGGTGTCGAGCGCCAGGCTGGCCCAGTACCCCGAGTCCGGCTTGGAGCCACCGCCGACGTCGGCCAACTTCGCGTCCCACGCGCCGTCCGCCCGGTGGGCCACCTTCAGCGTGCCGTTGGACGAGTCCTGGTAGGCGATCCACACCTGACCCCTTCCGTCGATCGCCATGCTGGCGTACCGCCCCGAATCGCCTGGATTCAGGCCATTTTCGTCCGGGTAGGAATCGACTTCTTCCCGCGCCCACGTCGCGGAGCCATCCTTGCCGACGGTGCCGACGGCATAGCCGAGCGCGTCCATCGAACGGTCGTAGTACGCGATTGCAGGCTGCCCGTCAGGGGTCACGGCCATCGACAACCACGAGCCCGCGTCGTTGGTGAACCCAGGCGCTTCATCGGCTTTGGGGGAGATTTCCTGGTCGTTGCAGCTTTCGCAGCCTTCGAGCCCGAGGGTGAGCAGGACAAGCCAAGCGATCAGTGCGCGAGCGCGCATGCGAAACTCCAGGTGGGGGCAGGGTAGCGGGGGCAGGGTCTGCCGTCAATCGGTCAAAGACCGATGCGGAAGGCCTGCGAGTACACCCAAGGGTAGGCATGGACGAGTTCGGTGGCCATGTTGGCCAGGAGGGTGCGGAGGTGCTCAGGGACGATGTCGATGCGGGCGCGGTAGACGCCGGCGTCGGTCACTGTCCAGGTTCCGCAACCAGTTTGCCAGGGAACGCCGTCCTTATAGACGATTGCGGTGACGGTTGGGGCGCTGGTGTCGGTCGGCGAGTTGGCGGCCAGCGTGGGGCACCTCAGAACGAGCTCCTGGCCAAGCTGGGCGCTACGGCTCGACCAGTACTCGTCTCCGTATTGGATCGCGAAGCCGTTCGGCGTCCCCAGCGAGTCGAAGACGGCGTAGGAGCGGTGTGCTCGGAGCGCGGCCTCGGCGGCGGCGGGACTGTTGTCGTCGACGAGGAGGTAGTTGGAGAACCACGACATCATGCGACGATATGAATCGACACGCTCTCCGTCGCTCATCAGCATTGGCAGGGCGTTTTGGTGGGCGTCCGTGCCCGCGGTGCCCAAGGTGGGTGCGACCCTGCTCAGCGCATCCCAACGTTCCAGGGAAACCGTCTGCTCCTGGTAGAACGCGAGGAAAACCAGATCCGGCTCCGCGGTCGTGGTCCCGCTGATGAAGGGGCCGGCCGCCGTCAGGTAGGCGAGCGCTTCGAGGCCCAAGTCGTCTTCACGCTTTCTCGGGTCCACCATCGCATGAAGGTTGAACATCTCAACGCCGTGAAGACCGAGCTGTTGGCGGGCCAGAAGTACCTCCGTCGTCTGCCCCTCCGTGTGGGCTTGGAGCACCACGCCGCCCGCCGCGATCTCGGCATCGAAGCTCTCCGCGTCGCTCCCGTTGTAGATGCGGTCATTCTCTGCAGCATCGTCGCTGACGTGTCGATCGAGCCCCACCGGCATCAGCTCGTCCTCGATCCCGGCCAACCACAGCAGCTCGTGGCCGCTATCGCAGTGGACTCGACTGGCGACGCCGTCCACCGCCTCGTCTTCCGCTTGCGGGTTGAAAAGTTCGGCGAAGGGGGTGCTGGCGGCTTCTGAGGGATGGTCCGTGAAGAACGCGAAATCGATGGCGTCATCGCAGAGCCCTGCACGGAGGTCCGCGAGGCATGGTGCGTCCTCCATCTCGTGATCGTCGCACGCATCGTGAGACAAGGGCGAGTGCAGATGAATGATCGCCCGCCGAGTGTCGAAGCCATCGGGCGACAATTCGTCGAGCGGTGGGCGCTGGTGCGTCCAGGGGACGGGCTCCGCGGGCGCGTCGGTGGCCGCGTCCGTCGCGCAGGCCAGGTACAGAGCGAGCATCCGCAGAGCGTAGCGCGTTGCGCCGCTGGCCGGCCTCGCTCCCACGCAGTAGAGAGCCGCCATCAAGGTGTTCGGATGAAGCTCCTCCTCCCGGTCTCCGCGCTTGTTTTCGCGGCCGCGGCGTGCTGCTGTTGCGGGGACGACATGACGTCCAAGCTTGAGGAGCTGAGCGTACCCACCGTGGAACAGCCCACTGCCACCCCGGGGGAGGCGGCGGCGCCCAGTGCGCCCGCCGCGGCCGGTGTCGCGCTGGCCGGAGCATGCGGCAAGTTCAAGGACATGGCGGCACCCGCCGGCGCAAGCGTGATGGTGTGCAGCGAGGGCGGGGGCAGCGACAGCATCGTGCTCAGCGGCGGCGGCGCTCCGGCCGACAACTGCAAGACGGTCAAGGCCTGGGCGGAGGACGCCGGCTACACCACTGAGTTCGACACCAATGTCTCGGGAACGTGGGCGGTGACGATGAAGGGGGGGGCCGACCGCCTCACCATCGGCTGCATGGAGATCGCCGGGTCATCGACGACGTCGGTGACGGTCTCCCCGCTCTGAACAACGAATTGCTCCCGTAGCTCAGCTGGATAGAGCACCAGTTTCCTAAACTGGGGGTCGCGCGTTCGAACCGCGCCGGGGGCGCCATTGGCCACGCCCGTGGGCTTGGCCGCCGGCGCTCGCGGCGGCGAGGTCGCCGCAGGCGACGCAAGAGAGCCGCGCTCGCCGGCGACAACGAATCTATCCACGGATCGGCATCGCGTGGTTCCCCCTCGCCTACCCCACCGCCCTGCGCGCCAGCGTCTCCGGCGCATCCAGGGAGCGGGCGTAGTAGCGGATCAGCGCCCACGCCCGCGGGTCAACGGTCGCGACGTCGCCCACGCCACGAACCAGTCCGCGCCGCTCCAAAAGTGCCATCGCGAGGTCCACGGTGCGGTCTGCTTCGTCGGCATCGACGATCTCGCGGTCCATCTCCGCCGCCGTGTCCTTCTCGTCGGCGCGGGCGCGGCGGACGCTCTCGAAGGCCGCCCCTTGGGCGATGGGTCGCCCCGCCGCGCGCAGTTCACGAAGCTCATCGCGCACCGCGGCGCGGATGGCGGCCGCTCGAGTGTGGCCCCGGTCGAGGGCACGACAGGTCAGCACCACGGGCGTCGCGGGCACGACCGTCGCAACCCGCGCCAACAACGCATCCGCGACCTCGGCGATGGCGTCGAGCCGCTCCGCGCGGGGAAGCCGGGCCATCGCCGCCGGATCCTCCACGAGTTCCGACAACGACACGGTCGGGCCGAAGCTGACGGCCGCGTAGCCATTCCTGCGATGGGCCGCGAGCCACCCTGGCCCGAAGACTCCCAGGAGGAACCGAGGGGCAGCGGAGACAATGCGTCCCAGCGATCGGAACTTCTCCAGGGCGCGAGGCGGCGGCGCCCCCGCCGTCTCCGAGGTCAGCGTCCGATCTTCGAGCACGCGGTCGAAGTTGAGCCCAACCGGGACAAAGGTGATCGCCCGGTCAGGATCGTCGCGAAGGATGCCCACCAGATAGTCGAGCAGGCCGATCTTCGGCACGCGGAACGCGCCGTCTCGGCTGAGCGCTCCTTCGAGGAAGAACGCGGTCGTCAGGCCGCGCGACGCCACCAGTTGCAGGTACCGACTCAGGACGCGGTGGTAGAGCGGGTCCTTCTCCCCGCGGCGCACGAAGTAGCTTCCGAAGCTTCGAAAAAGGCTGTCAAGCGGCCACACCCGCGCCCACTCCCCCACGGCATAGCTGAGCGCCACCTGCTTCATCGCGCCGACGGACAGCACCACATAATCGGCGTTGCTTCTATGGTTTGCGACGTAGACTGTCACGGAGCCTGCGGGGATGGCCCTTCGTGCAGCCGCCAAGCCCTCGTGATCGAAGACCAGCTCGTAGCAGATGCGCACCGCCCCTGTCGCTACGTTGCCACCGAGCTTGTAGTAGCTGAACACGTTGAAAACTGGCACGATCTCATCGAGCCAGGTCTCCATGCGGGCACGCACCTCGCCGATGGTGGTTCCGGTCTCCGTGGCACGCTCGGCCGCCGCCTTGTCCAGTTCGGCATCCTGGAGCAAGGACTGCCGGACCCACAGCCGGTCTACGAAGCGGAAGTGCTCCAGCCGAACGTCGTGCCGACGCATCCATTCGCCGATGCTGTGCTCCCAACGCCCTCGCAGCGCCTTCCACGCCGCTCGACGAACGAACTCCCATACGACGATGGTGGTGACGATCGCCAGCAGGATGCGCAGCATTCAGTCCTTCGGGAGCCAGGGGGCGAGATCATCGCGAAAGGAGTCGGTCCACGGGAGCGGCCGGAACGCAGCCGGGTGGACACGGACGATGGTGCGAGTCCCTTGCGCGTGTGGCACATCCTGATCCATGGGCAGCACCTTCACCCCGAAGGTCAGGGAGGAGCTTCCCAATCGCTCAACCCAAACCCGCACGCGCAAGTCCCCGGTGCCGTGGAAGGCGCGCAGGTACTCGATGCTGTTGGCGCGGACCACGTGGAACTGATCCGGGTTGCGCTGCGCGTCGAGCGTTCCGCCCCACCCGAGGCGCTGCCAGAACGCGCCGATGGTCCGCTCAAAAAGCAGCAGATACCGCGCATTGTGGAGAATCTGAAACGCGTCGAGGTCGTCGAAGTACACCGCGTGCACCTGCTCGAAGTGTCTCATGCGCAGGCCTAACGCCCTCAGCGGCGAAGCTGGCGCTCTGCCTCGAGCCAGTTTTCGTGGGTGGAGCCGCCGTGGGCCAACCAGAGCTCGTACGCGCGCCGGGCGATCTCCGCGTGGACGGGCGCCGCTGGGGTCAAGGACGGGGTCGGAGCGGCGCCGGGCGGTGCGGCAGCGGCGGGAGTGGCCTTCGGAGCCTTCGGTTCTTTCGTGGCCGGATTCGCCGCCTTTGCCTTCGGGGTCTTGGCGGCTTTCGGGGTCAGGGGAGCGGGGGTCCCGGGGGCGGTTGCCATTGTCAAGCACTCGTGAGGCGCGGCGTATAACCGAGGATCGCGGGAGGTCCAATCGTTACCGTTGGGGTAGTGCCCAAAACCTGATCGTGCCTTCCACTACCCGCCTGCTCCCTATAACATTCCCGCATGAATACCCCCGAACCAACCATCTTCCATCTCACGACATCCCTCAGCGAGGACGGCATCACTCCCGCCGACCGGGTTCGCATCGCAAACCACATGCGCCTGCGCATGGACGTGCTCGAAGCCCAGGAGGCGCGCCACTTGGCGCATGCCCGTGATGCCCGCATCAGGAAGGCAAAGCTGGTGGCGCAGATGAAGAAGGCGTTCCCCGATATCGACCCCACTCCGCTCCCCGCGACGTGGAGCGAGCTGACGCAGCATGAGCGTGCCACCCTGTACTTCATCACGGTCCATGGGCGCATCCGTCGTATTCCCGTCGTGCTCGCCGGCTACGCGGCGCTGACGGGCGAGGAAGTAAGCGAAGCGGCCTTTCGGATGCGACTCTCGCGGCTGCAGCACAAAGGCGCGCTCGAACACGGCCACCTCGGTTACTTCGTCGCCGACCATCTCCTACTTGTCACCGCTCACCAAAACCAGTCCACTCCTGCTTACGAAAACCTTGCCACCCTCCAAACGTGTTCGCGATGCCGTCGCAGTGGGGGCGGGCAGCGTGAAAACGACCGAGGGCGGCGCGCCGTCGTCGGCGTGCCGCCCTCGGGGTGGT
>CANFCK010000017.1 GCA_947445035.1 Deltaproteobacteria bacterium | reverse complement strand
GATCCCGACCGCGCTGCCTATCTGGCCTCGACGATCCACGGCCTCGCGCTCGCGCGGATCGACGGCCTCACCAGCCCCGATACGGAACGGGCCCTCGCCCGCGCGCTTCGCGTACCGCGCGGATGAGGCGGGCGCGGGCCCAACCGCCGACGGACTCCGAGGCCTCCCCTCGCCTCAGCGGTAAAATCGCGACGCGGCCCTCACCCTCCCCTGACCAGCTCCACATCCCCGGTGAGCACCGGCACCCCGTCCAGGAGCAGCGCACCGTCGTCACGGATTCCGGTCGCGACGCCTTCTCGGTTGCCCACCCGCACGCGGCGGCCGAGCGTATGCGCATGCGCTCGCCACTGATCCAACCGCGCCGGATGCGATGACCACGCCAAAATCGAGGCGATAGCGGCCTCCGCCACCTCCTCCACCACCAGTCGCGACCCGCTCAGCTCCGCGAGCGAAGCCGCCGCAATTCCTTCCGGAAACACGCGCTGGTTCACATTGAGGCCCAGCCCCAGGATCACGTGGCGGACACGCTCGCCGTCGGTCTCCAACTCGGCCAGCAGCCCGCCCACCTTTCGTCCATCGCGACACAACAGATCGTTCGGCCATTTCACCCGCAAATCGAACCGGATCGCCAGCCCGGCCGCCGCGCCAAGGCTCAGAAGCGGCGCCTCGGAAATCGGACCCAAGGGGCGCAGGATCACCGATAAAAGCAGGTTCTCCCCTGGCTCACTCGTCCATGCGCGCCCAAGCCGGCCCCTCCCCTCCGTCTGAGCCTCGGCCACGACCGCGGTGCCATGCGGTGCGCCACTCGCGGCCAGGTCGCGTGCGACGCGCTGGGTGGAGTCGACGACCCCGACCCGGTGAATCATCGCATCGCGAAGGGCTGACGCTCGCGCAAGAAACGCTCGACGCGGTGGTTGATCGTCTCCGGCTGCTCGATGATGGCGGCGTGGCTGGCATCCGCCAAAACCAGGAGTTCGGCGCCAGGGATGGACGCGGCCATCGACTTGCTCAGCCGAATCGGGGTGAACGCATCGCACTCGGCGCCGACGATCAAGACCGGGACCGAAACGCTGGGCAGCAGGTCCCAGGCGTCGTGTTGCTGCATCGCATTGACGGTGCGGATGAACATGCGGAGGTCGAGAGCGGCGAGGTGCTCCAGGTACGGCGCAAAGTCGCTCTTGCTGGTGTAGAGCGGGTCGACGAGCTTGGCCCGACGGGTGAAAAGCCAGGCGATCCGCGAGCGCAGGATCGGCCGCGCCAAGGCGTGCGTGCGCTCCCCGAGTCGCGCCACGAGCTTCCCGGCGAGCTTGAAGAAGAATGGGCTCCGGGGGTTGTCGGCGAAGGTCTCCAGCGCGCGGCCGGCGGTACCGAGGATCAGGACGTAGCCGCGGATGCGAGCGGCATGCTCCCGCCACGCTTCCAGCCCCACCTGACACCCCATCGAGTGGCCACAGACCACCGCCTCGTCCAGCCCGGCCGCATCCATCACCGCGAGCATGTCGCGCGTGTGGCGAAGCACGCTCACCTCGCCGCAGGTGGGGTCGGGCAGGGCATCGCTCCGGCCATGACCCCGATAATCCCAAAGGACGATGGTATAGCGGTCGGCGAATCGTTCGGTGAAGTAGCTCCAGAAAAACGTGGAGACGCCGACCCCATTGTTGCATAGAAGCACAGGACCGGCACCGACGGCACGCCAGTACAACTTCAGGCCATCGTCCGCCGCCGCAAACCCGGTGCGGACCGGCGAGTGTCCCGTTGGGTTCATCGGCGCGAGCTAACTCGATGTGGGTTGTCCGCGATCGCCCACCGCGCCCTCACGCCGAACCCCGCGCGATCCGATTCCTTCGACCGAGGTTTGCATATGGTCCCCTCCACCCAGGCCCCTGCTCCCGAAGTCGACGAACGCCGGGCCGCCCCGCGACGGTGCTTGGAGGCCCAGATCACGGCCACCTCGCAGAGCAATTTCTATTGTGGATTCACCGAGGACATGAGCGAGGGCGGCGTCTTTGTGGCAATGTCTCCGCCTCCGCCCATCGGCGAACTCGTCCATCTCCGCGTGCGCGTGGGCGCCGATCAGCCGGTGACCGCGATCGGCGAGGTGCGGTGGCACCGCACCGACTACAACGGCAACGCCTGCGGGTGCGGGGTGCAGTTCGTCGTGCTCGATCCGCGCACGGTGGACTTGTTCCAAGGCCTCCTCGCCCGCGCCGGCCAGTCCCCGCTCTTCGTCGAGTAGCGCGGCCTACCCCACCCGCGAGGCGAAGAGTTCGCCGCCTTCCCGCGTGGACCAGACCACGCCGCGGAGCATCAGCGGCTCCAACGCGTCGAGCACGTGGTGCTCTGTCAGGTTGGTCAACGACGCCAGATCGGAAAGGTGGGCGGCCCCCTCCTCCAACCGGCAAACGAGCCGCTCCTGAAGCTGGGTGAGTGGCTCGCCCGCGGGCACCTCCCCGTGCAATAAGGCGACGGCGACGCCCGGCCGCCCCTGCGAGCGCTCGAAGCCGCGGTTGACCCGATCCGTGCCGACACCCAGGCTCGCTGCAAGCAAGCCCACTTCGGACGCGGAGAGCGCCACGGGGCGAACGTGCAACGCCCCGCGTCGCGACAGCCATCGCGCAGGAGCGTCGGCGCGAACGAGCACCAATGACGCCTCGGTCGCCACCTCGACCGCTTCGCGCAGCGCGTCCTCTTCGGCGCCGTTCGCGTCGATCAAGATCGCGGTTGCCTCGCTGGCGAGCGCCAGTTCGGTCCGGGCACGGGACAGCGGCAGCTCTCGGACCAACAACCCCTCACGCGCCGCGGCCCTGGCGCACTCGCGAAGCAGGGTCAGGCGACCGCTCCCCCGTGGTCCGTGCACCACCACCACCACCGGCTCACTGCGCACGGCCTCGACCACCGCGCGCCGGAGCCGCTCGCGCTCCTCCAACATCCCGATGACCGCCGGGAGCGGCAACGCCATGCGGCCGTGGCGCACCCCTTCGAGCAGAACCATCGGCGCCGCCGGACGCGCACGCGGACTCCAGGCCAGCGCCCGAAGCGCCAGTTCCTCAACTGGAGCCGGGATGTCGAAGACGGTGGCCGACGGGGGCAGGGGTAGGCTCGATCCCGAGACAAATCCGAGCGCCGCGGTGCCCGCGCGCTCATGCGGCGGTCGCCCCGAGCAGAGCGCATACAAGAGTGCGCCAAGGCCAAAAACGTCGGCGGCGATGGACGGCGGATCACCGTTGACCCGCTCGGGTGCCATCCAGCCCAACGCGCCGCCGCGTGTATCGGCGCTGATATCGAGCAACTGGGGCTCGCCCTGGTCGTCGACCAGGACGTTGACGGGGCTCAAATCCCCGTGGACCACGCCGGCGCCATGCAGCGCGTGTACCGCCCCCGCAATTTTCTCGAAGACGTCGAGGCGGGCATCGAGCGGGCGGCCGTGGGCCCAACTCGTGAGGCGCGCCCCCTCGACGAAGCGGCGCGCGAACCAGGTCCCCTGGCGATCGGCCGCGACCAACGCCGGAACGTTGGGATGGCGCACCCGCGCGAGCGCGCCGATCTCCCCCGACAGCGACCGCCCCGTCGCCGCGAGCTTCAGCGCCACCGGGCCGTCCTTCCCGGTGGCCAGCCACACCTCCCCGCCCGCGCCGCTGCCGAGCCGATGGGTTCGGGTGTACGGGATCGGGTCGCTCATCGGGACCGGGTAATCTGCACCCAGGCCTCGCGCAGCGCTTCTACCCCTTGTCCCGCTGATGCCCCGACGGACGTCGGTCACCCCCTGACGGACGTCGGTCACCCCACGCCCTAAAAACCCGCTTGCCTCCGCTGGCACGCGCCGTGCACCAGGGTTCGGCACTCCCCTGGTTGCCGATGTTCCTCTGCATTCTGTCCTTCGCCCTCGCCGCCCCGCGGTGCCCATCGCCGGACCCCCTCGCCCCGCTCGACACCGACACCGCTCCGGACGGCGCTGAGTATGTGCTCGCCGGCAACGATCACGCGGTCTGTTGGTGGATCGTCGGTGAGCTTGGCGAGGCGCGTGTCGCCAAGCGGTGGACCCGCTCCGACCGCCACGCGATTCGGGTTGAGGCCCTGGCAGACGGGCGGGCCTTCTTGCTGATGAATGACCTGCGCGTGCAGATCCGCAATGCCGATGACGAAACCTACCGCAACCTCGACATCACCCTTTCAGGAGCGCCGAGCGCGGTGCTGGCACATGCGCGGCGTGACTGGGTGGCTGTCACCATCCCGCGCGACGACGACACCGTGCTGGTGCAACTGATCGACCTGGATCGCGAGCGGGTGCTGGCGGGCGTGGCCCTTCCGGCCCGCGACCTGGCGCTGTCGTTCGTGGAAGGCGGCGAAGCGTTGTGGCTCGACGGCGCGCACGCCTTGGCGCTGACCGAAGGCGGCCTCAGCGTGCGCGGGCAATCGCCGTGATGACCGCGCGCATCTCGTACGCGAAGCCGGCGGCGTTGCCGCTGACCCGCAGCCAGCCCCGATCGCCGTCGCGGGGCCGGAAGTCCACGCGGATGCCGGCGTGAGCGAGCGCCTCGTTGATCCGCGGGCCGTCGTCGACCTCGACGCAGACAAACGCGCCGCGCCGCGACGCCGGCCAGTCGCCGCGGACGCGGAGGCCGTGCTCAGCGCAGGCGCCCATGAGAACCTCGACCAACCCCGAGGTCACCGTTCGGGACCGCGCGACGGCGCCAGACAACGATCCACCGGCGCTCGTCGCGAGCGCCGCCAGCTCGCCCAGAAGCATCACCTGCGCAATGAGCGTGGGCGTACCGGTGCGGAAGCGGGTGCCATCCTCAGCGCGGACGACAGGTCCCTTTTCGAACGAAAACGGGGACCGGTGGTTCCACCAGCCGGTGCGTTTTGGCGTGAGCACCCGATGCCAGCGCCGCGGCAGGTACAGGAAGCCGGCGCCCGTCCCGCTGCGGAGCTGCTTGTGCCCCGCGGCCACGATAGCGACGTGGTCTCCGAGGGCCCGGGCGTCGACCGGGACCGTGCCACAGGTCTGGTAGGCGTCGACCAGAAGAAGCGCGTCGGGACACCGCTCAGCCAGCGCCGCGGCGAGCGCAGGGAGGTCCTGAAGCCAGCCCGACTCGAAGAGCGCGTGGCTGATGGAGAGCACGCGGACGTCGGGTGTCAGCGCAGCGATGATTCGCTCCGTCGGCACGCTGCCATCGGCATCGACGGGCACCTCGACGAGCTTACCGCCGCAGTTCTGGGCCCACTGGTGGTGCACGTAGTGCCCGGTCGTGAAGTGGCCCGCCGTGTAGACCAGCGTGCCGCCTTCGACGCCCTCCAGCACCGCGCACAGCGCTTCCGAGGCGTTGGGGAACCACGTGACGTCGCCCGCCACAAGGTCACCTCCCACCAGCTCAGCGACCTGCTGACGGTACTGGTCCATCACCGTCACCCAGGTCCCTTCGTCCCACACGCCGATCCCGTGGGCGCCCAGCTGATCCAGGTGCTCGCGCACCGCGGCCGGACCGACGAGGCTCGGGACGCCCATGCTGTGGCTACACGCGTAGATCCCCAGGTCCAACCCAGGGTGAAGCTCGCGGAAGTCGAGGTCGGACGGGGAGATGCCAAGCGAGGACGCATTTTCCCGACGCAGACGCACCACGCCTGGGGCCAGCGCAACGCCTCCGGCACTCAGGCACCTGCGCAGCTCGACTGGCGACTTCGCCCCCAAAAGCGCCCCGATCATCGCCGGCGACGAGCCCACCCGCGCGGCCATCTGCGCCGCTGCCACCACATTTGCACTGTCCATCTCGCCTCCGCGACCACCCTCTAACCCTCCACCCGGCACGGCCATGACCCACGAATCCCGCTTCACCCCCGACGCCGCCAGCACCGACACTCAACTGGACCTCACGCTTTTGGAGCGCATCCGGCGCCCCGACCTTGCCCAGGACGTGACCTGGAATCGGGTCACCGCACCGGTGGCGTCGCGACCCCCTTCGGTACCCGCGCCGGCCGGCACCGCTTCGGACGCGAGCCCACCCGCGGGCGCGCTTCGACGGGGAAAGCCCCGTCGTCGCCGTCAGTGGCGGATTGAGGCCATCGTGGCCACGTGGTTCGCGTTGGTGTGTGCCGCGCTCCTCGGCGTCATCGCCTTCCTCGGCGTCTCGTCCGGCGTTCTGCCGCCGCTGGTGGCCGGGGCGCTGGTGCTTGGGGGCCTTTTGGCGCTCTTCGGGGTGGCGGTCATCGTCCTACTGGCGCTGGCGTAGCCCCGCCGGCGATCAGGTACCGGTCCCAGAACATGCTGACGGCGCGCGTCATCACATCACGATTGCTCTTTCGCTTGAAGCCGTGGCCTTCGTCGTTGGCGAGCAGGTACCACACGTCCTGCCCCTTGCCGCGCACCGCAGAAACGATCTGCTCGGCCTCCGACATCGGCACCCGGGGGTCATTGCGCCCCTGCACCACGAACAACGGATCGACGATCTTTCCCACATTGGTCAGGGGTGACACTTCGTGAAGAAACGCGCGCATCGCTGGATCACGTTCGTCCCCATACTCGACGCGGCGCAGGTCGCGTCGGTAGGCGTCCGTATTTTCAAGAAAGCTGACGAAGTTGCTGATGCCGACAGAATCGATGCCACAGCGCAGGCGATCGGGGAAAGCGACCAACGACGCCAGCACCATGAAGCCACCGTAGGACCCGCCGGTGACCCCGACTCGCGACGCGTCGAGCCCGGGTTGGGTGGCAATCCAATCCAAGACCGCGCCGATGTCGTTGACCGAATCCATCCGCTTCCGACCATCGTCGAGTGTCAGATACGTACGCCCGTACCCCGTGGAGCCCCTTACATTGGGCACCACCACGGTGAGGCCCAACTCATTGACCCAATATTGGAACGAGCCGACGAAGCTGTCGCGAGCCTGGGACTCCGGGCCACCGTGGATGCTGATGACCACCGGTGACGGCCCTTTCGGCGCCGCCGGGCGGTAGACCCACGCCGGAATGGCGAGTCCATCGAACGACTTCATCGTCACCAACTCGGGCACGACGAAGCGGCCGGTGTCGAGCCCGCCGACCTCTGAGTCCGTCCACCGCGTCGACGTCCCCGGCTTCAGGTCGATGACGTAAACGTCCGTCGGAGCCTTCGCCGTCGAGATGCTGACCGCCAGCCGTTTGCCCGCCGCGTCGAAGCCGAGCCCGCCGGCCACGCCGAGCGGAGTCGCCAGCCGCTTACGACGCGCCGGGGCCGCAGTCGGCGCCACATACACCGCGCTGCGACCGCCCTCGTTCACCACGAATGCCAACTGCCGCTGGTCCGGGGCCAGCGCCAACGCTTCGACGTCCCACGGGATTTCGGCCGTGAGCACGGTCGTGGTGTTGGAGGCCAACTCGACCCGTACGAGCCGGCGGAACTCTCCACCCGCGTCAGTGGTCGCAAAGATCGCATCGTCCCCCTTGGCGAAGGCCGCGTCGTCCCAGGTGACCGGCGTCGGACTCGGTGCGACCTCTGTGAGCAGACCGGTGCCAATGTCGAGGACGTACAGCCGCGAGTGCGCGGCGGAGATGAACTGGCGGACGAGCACGCGCGCGTCGTCGGCGCTCCAATCCAGCACGTTCCACTGACCCTCGACCTCGAGCACCCGGCGCGCGCTACCCGGATCGGCTGCGTCCATCACGTAGAGATCGAAGTCCTTCTGGTTGCGACGCGTGGAGGAAAACGCAAAGCGGTCCCCGGTGTTGGCCCACGCGCCCAGCTCGTTACGGGAGGTGCCATCGGTCAGTAGCGTCGAGCGGCCGCTCAGCGTGTCGAACCGGAAAAGCTGCCAGGCCTCCCCCCCGCCGACGTCACGCGCGTACACGAGGGTCGTCCCATCGCCCTCGGAGTCCCAACTGACGCTGCCCACCGGCTCGCTGAAGAACGTGAGTTGTTTCCGGGCCATCCCGGGGCCGACCACGGTGTGGAGCTGCGCGGTCTCACCGAACCGGGTGTTGATCATCAGCCCCGCGTTCCGGGGCAGCCACCCCACCAGACCAGCGCTCCGGACGTTTTCGTACTGGGCGGTACGCTCGACCACCTCAGCGGGGATTTCGGGGACCCCATCGAGCACGAGTTGCCCCTCCACCCGGGGTGCGGCGTCAGCGGCCCACGCCGCCCCCAGGAGCGTCAAAAAGAGCGCGATCACGATCAGAGCCCGAGATCAGCGTCGACGGTGACGAAGCCGTTTTCGGGGCCGTCGATCTTCAAGCCGTCGATGGTGATGCTGAAGCCGCCGATGGCCGGGAGCGGGATTTCCCCGAGGGCGCCGGTGAGCGCGGGGAGAAGCAGAGGCACCAGGGCTTCGAGGAGGTCTTCGGTATCGCGACTGGCGACGGTATTGGCTTCGGGCATGGTGACGTCGAACCACACTTGGGGTGTGCCGATCGTCGGCGAAAGGTTGCCGTCGACCACCGCGAGGTCCATCCCCGCTACGAGGCTGACGTAGACGCGCAGACGGAGGTTCTCGTCACTGGGCGCGCCATCGTAAAGCGACAGCTCCAGATCGCCGATTTGCAGGTCGAGCATCGCGGTGCCGGTTCCCGGCACCACCACCGGCGGCAAGAGCGGGGTGGTGGTGATGCGCAAATCGTTGATCCCGAGGAGGTCCCCGAAGGTGCCAAGATCGAGGCCCAGATCGAGGCCATCCATCTCCTGATCCAGCACGCCCGCGCCCCAGAAGGCGTAGAGCGCCTGGTTCAGGAAGTCTTCGCCGATGGACACTTGGAAGTCCGGCGACGACGAGGCGTAGACCGGCAACGAGTAGTTGCCATAGAGCGAACCGAGCCCCATTTCCCCGTGCAGCCAGGTTTCCGGGTACACCTGCGTGCCCAAGCCAAGGGTGAGCCCGTAGTCGTCAACGCTGGTCGAGAACGGCTCCGCTGCGAGGACCACGGTGGCGTCCCCAAGGGCGAAGCTGGTCGCGATTTCCAGGGCCCCGACCGCATCGGCCACCGCCGCGGGAATCTCGTCGGTGATGGCCGACTCCAACGCATCTTCCATCGCGCTCTGGATGAGCCCGCTCAGGTCGATCCCGAAGAAGCCCATGACGTCGTAGAGCCAGCTGTCCCAATCGAACGTGAAGTTTGTAGAGGTGACGTCGGTATTCGCGACCGTGAGCCCGAGCTCACCCCCGGACACATAGGGGTACAGGTCCATGTTGGCGGTAATATCGTCCGCGTAGATGGTGCCGTTCGCGCTCAGGCCGATGCCGATCACGGTGCCGTCGGCATCCCACTCAAGGTAGGGGTCGAGCACCTGGAAGGTGGTGTCGAGGTAACCGCCGGCGTCGGGGTTGATCTCCAGATCCGTGGCCCCGATGGACGGATTCCAGATGTAGAGCTCGAGGGAGTACCAGGTGATGCATATCTCGGTGAAGATCAGGTCGATACAGGTCTCGGACTCCATGCTGACCACAGGATTCGGCACCAACGCGGTGAGGTCCGTGTCGTCGATGAGCCCCTCGCCAAGGCTCTCCAAAGTGTCGAAGCCGTCTTCGTTGATGCGAGCGACGATGCCGTTTCCGATCTGGGTTGTATTGGGTTGGAATGCGCCATCCAAAACACTGCGGGTGTCGTTCGCGCCGTTGCCATCGCTGTCCTCGACAATCGTTTCGACGATGTTGAGCCCGAAGAGGTAGTCCAAAATGTGGGTGAAGCTGCCATCCCCGTTGACCGTGACCGGATCCCCGTTGACGGTCATCGGCCCGATCGTGCTCCACTCATCGCTGACTGAACCGACCATGAGCGCGCTGCTGTTGACCTCCCAATCGCCGCGTTCGGGCTCGATGATCTCGAGGTCGGGGCCCGTGCTGTCGATGAGGAACGGGCCGACATCCGCCCACAGGTCCTCGAAGTTCGCGGTGACCGTGTACCAGCCCTCATCGACAAAGGTGATGTTGGGACCGGCCACCACCGCGTCGGCCGCCCCGCCGGTGACGACGAACGGCGCCCGCTCGTCGAGGATGTTGCCGTAGTCGTCACGCACCAGCGCAGTGACGATCGCCGAGTCGTAAACCTCGAGCGAGGTGTCACTGAGCGAAAGGTCGATGACGGACGCGGGACCGGGGACGATCCGAAACTGCTCACGATCGGCGACGGCATCGACCGTGGCCGCCAGGACGTACACGCCAGCGACACCGGAGGACACCCGCGGCTCCGCTACGACCACCTGCGTGCTGTCCGCCGCGACCGCGATGTGCTGACGCAGAATCGCGTTTCCGAAGCGGTCGGCGGCGGCGACGGTCCACGTCAACGGTTCACCGGCGCCCGCCTGGATGCCGCTGAGCTGAAGATCCACCGACTCCGCCACGTCCGGAACGACCGTCATCCACAGGTTGTCGTAGAACTGGCGCCCCTCCCACACCGTTGTTCCGCTGAGCAGATGCACCGCAGCGACCGTCGGCATCAGCGTTCCCGAACCGGCCGTACCCCAGGTCTGGTTGAGCGATCCCAGATGGTCAGAGACAAAGTCGACCGGCACCACAACCGTCGTCCCGTCGTCGAAATGGAGCTGGGCGCTCCAGTCGACACGGGTGCCCGCAACGAGCGTTTCGGCGCTCACAACAACCTCAAGCCCGACGGGCCTGGGGGCGTCAACCACGGTCCGCGATTCGCACGCGGCGAGGACGAGGATCGGACTCAGAAGCAGACTACGCATGGTGCCGCCAGTGTCCCACATATCGCCGCCGTTGAATAGAGGCGCGCGTGGCCGCCGCTTCCGGAAAAATCCCCGCCGCCTACGCCGCGTGGCTGGCCGAGTCGGGCGCCGCCGGGCTGCGTCACGCGGTTGCAGAGGCCGTGGGCGACGCCGACGCTCGTTGGCGACACACGGGCCTCGCCTTGTTCGACCCCGCCGTTCGGAAGGGGCCCTCGCTCCCCCCGGTTGCCCAACCCGCCGCTTTGTACGCGGCGATGCACCCGATGGCGCGTGCGCACGGGGTGTTCTACACGCCGGCGTTGATCGCGGATGGGGTGGTGGAGCTGGCCTGGGACGGCGTCGGCCCGGTCTGCGACCCCGCGTGCGGCGCCGGGGCCTTCCTGCTGGCCGCGCTGCGACAAGTGCCGGCACGGCGGCGCGCCGACTTCGCCCGGACAGCCCTCTTCGGGGCCGACATCGACCCGCTCGCGGTGATGCTCGCGCAGGCCTGCATCACGATGGAGTCGGGGCTCGACCGGGGCGGCGTCGACTCGCTCACCCGAAACGTGCGCGTGCGAAGCTCCTTGACCGAACCACCGGCGCCGGTCCGCACCATCCTGACCAACCCACCCTTTCTGAACCGGCTGCGCGCGCTCACCGCGCCCGAAGCCGCCCTCTCCGCCGCCCTGCGTGCCCGTCACGGCGCTGCGCTCGGGCCCTACACCGACGTCAGCGTCGTCTTCCTCCTCGACGCGCTGCGCGCCGCGGAGCGCGTGGGCATCGTGCTTCCAGCGAGCGTGTGCGCCACTCGGGACGCGGCGGCGGCCAGAGAGATCGCCGGGCGACCCGGTTTCGCGTGGACGCTGCCGCCGGGAACATTTCCAGGGGTGGGAGTGCCGCTGGTGGCGCTGGGGTTCGGGCCGGGGACGGACCCGACGACAGCGCGCTACTCCGGGGTGCCGGCGCGGATCGAGGCGGCCGCTGCCGGCGGGTGGAACGATCTCCTGGTCAGCGACCGCGCCCCCCCCTGGGGGCCTGAGGACGGCGGCCGCCGCCTCGGTGACGTCGCCACGATCGAGGCTGACTTCCGAGACGAATATTACGCCTTGCGCGACCACGTCGACGAGGGCGGCGAAGGGGTTCGCGTCATCACCAGCGGAGGCATCGCGCTGGGCCGAATGCGCTGGGGTGAGCGGCCGGCGCGCATCCACAAGGCGCCGTGGTTGTGCCCGACGGTGGCTGCGCGGCACCTGCACCCGCGCCAGGCGGCGCGCGTCGGCCCGCGCCTTTTCGTCGCCACGCAGACCCGCGTCCTGGAGGCGGCAGCCGACCCCGAGGGCGCCTACGTGGGGCTCACGCCGGTGTTGACCGTCCTCCCCCGGGAGTGGGGTATCGCCGCGCTCCTGGCGGTGCTGTTGTCGCCTCCGGCCAGCGCCTGGGCCCGGCGGCGGAGCGTGGGGGCCGGGCTCACGTTGTCGGTGCTCAAACTGAGCGCCGCGCAGTTGCGGGAGTTGCCGCTGCCCGCGGCGGTACCAGCCGAGGCCATCGTGATGGCGGAGCGGGTGATCGATGGGGACGGGCGCGCGATCGACGAGCTCGCCGCCACCATGAACACGGCGTACGGCGCCCCGGACGAGGTGCTGGCTTGGTGGCGGAGGGAGGGGGGGCGGGGGTGAGCAGGCGGCCGCCACGCGATGCGCATTGCAAAATCACATAGACTCAACCAGCATAATCCCGTACAGTCCGACGCGATGGCACGATTCCCGCGCGACCCCTTCGATGCCCCTCGACCGCGGTAGCGGGTCCGGCCGCGGCGGCCGCCGGCCGCCGCTGACGCGGGAACCGAGCATCCCCCCAAAAAAGCGCGCTCTCGGGGAGCATGGTGGCAAAAAAGCGCGCCGGCGCCGCGGCGCCGGCTGAGGTCCGCGTCTGCCTACCAGAAAGTGCAGGTTCGTTCGTTTGGAGTCCGGGGCCCCTTCGCGCGCGGCGCGAAAACGCGTTTTCTGGCGACCATGCAAGGGCCCGCTCACCCCCCCCGCTCCTGCGCGCACAACAGCACCCAGGCATCCCCGAACCGCACCCGCGACGGGGAGCTGCAAGGGGTGCCCTCGGGAAACGCCATCGGCACCGGCGCCAACCAGGACCCCCCATCGTCCCGCCGCAGCAAAACCGGCCGCGCCTTCCCCTGCTCGACCCGTTGCGCCGTGACCAAAACCTGAGCGCCCTCACGACGCGCGTGCGGCACGGTGACCCCCTGCGCGACCGACACCACCCCCCCCGCCGAGCCCACCACCACCTCTCGGTGGTCGCGCGTCAGCAGCACCTCCCACCTCTCCCCCTGGTACACGGGCGAGGGGTCGACCAACCCCCTCCCCTCCAGCATCACCTCGGCGCCACCGAAGCCGGCCCCGGTCCAGTGGGTGCGCACCACTTGCGACGGCCGGCTCCCTTCCGCGGGGTCGCCGGCGCCGTCGACCTGGACAAACCACAGCTCGCGCCCTGTCGGCCCCATCACCAGCGCCGGGTCGATGAGGGAGTAGCCAGGCGCGTCCACGGGCCAGGCGTGGGCGGTCCAGACCTGCATGTCGGTCGACTCGAGCACCACCACGAAAAGCTGAGGGAACCACTCCGCGAACGCGCTGGGAACGAGCTCGTGGGAGAGCCCGGCCACGAAAAGCGTTTCGTGCTCAACGTAGACGTCGAGGCTGGTCAGGCCCCTGATTGGCAAGGGCTCCAGGCGAGACCGACCCACCTCTTCGAGGTAGACCAGCACCTCGCCGGGTCGCTCGCCAGCCAACGTGGCCGCTGAAACCTCCGCGTCCGATGGCGCGCGCGCGCAGCCGAGAAGAAGGGCCAACACCTCAGAAGGTCGGCGGCCGAATCGGCAGCGGCGGCAGTTCGCGGGGGTCTTTGCCGAGCTCGATGAGCGTCGCCTCCAACCACGCGCGCAGCTCCTCCATGCCGATGGGGTACGGCGACAGTTCGGGCATCGGGTCGAAGGCCACCGCGAGGAAGTCCCCCTCCCTGGCTTTGAGCTTCTCGCGGGCGTCGGCAAGGTAGCGGTCCCGGTCGCGCGGGCGCAGCAGGTCAACCTTGTTGACCAACGCCAGCACCGGCTTCCCGCTGGCGACACAGGCCTGGTAATCCGCCAGCTCCCGTGCTTGAACGCCGCCTTCTGCGTTGACTACGTACAGGTAGACGTCGACGTGGGCCAAAACTTCTTTGGCCTCGTCGGTGATGGCCTGCACCACGTCGCCAAGACCAGGCGTGTTCACGACAAACAATGCAGTGGCGCCCGGCACGCGCTGAATGTTCACGGTCTTCGTGCTTCCGGCCACGGGCGAGATGTTGCCGGAGTCAACGCCGAAGATCGCCCGGATGCCGGCGTCCTTGCCCGTCGAGGGACTCCCGACAAAACCGATGGTGATCCGCCGTAGGACCACCTGCCGGAGTCGTGCCACGTGCAACACCACCGCCTCCAGACGCGCCGGATCCGCTCGCAACGACCACGCAAACGTCGAGAGCGCCAGGACCATCAAAAGCGGGCGGAAGATGCAGGCCAGCCCGGGGATCGACGCGAGCACGATGAGCAATGGAAGTCGCGACTGTTTGAAGACCGACACTCGAGTCTGCGTCATGACGTAGCCGAACGCAAGACCCAGTTGCGACTGTGCCTCGATCATCGCGTCGGCGCCTGCTTCAGGGGGACTTCCTGCGAGTCCCAGGCTGGTCCACAACGCCGCTCGTTCCGTGGTGGGCAGGGCTCCCCACCGCGCCGCGTGGACCTCGCGCACGATGCGGAGCTCGGCCTCCTCGACCTCGTCGTACCCAATCAGGCGTTCGCCCGTCATTCCGGCGAGGACCTCGGTCCACGAAGGACCCTCACCGCGCCCGAACATCCCATTGATGAGCCCATGCCGCGCCAGACGCCGTGTGGCCCGCGCGAGGTTGCGCGCCAACAAGCCGAGGCCCATCCCCGCCTCCTTGAGGCCGACGACCTCGGCCAATGGCCGCAGTTCATCCAGATGACAGCGCAAGAAGAGCCGCTCCAACGGGTCGGTGATGCGATCGAGTTCGACGCCGCTTCCCCGGTCGCCCGCCACGCGCTAGCCCGGGCCGACGAGCGTCGGCTTTTTTTCCTTCCATCCCATCGCCGCAAGGTCGAAGACCCCGCGAAGCGCGCCACCATCAAGCTTACGGCCGCTCTGGATCCACGCCACCGTCGCCTTGCCGACCCCGTAGGTGGACGCCCCGGCAATGGTGGCCGAGACCGCGAGGATCAGCCCCTCGGCGAGCTGTCCGCCTGGCAGCATGCCCGCCGTCTTGGCGCCCTGCATCGCCCAGCGGGCGAAGCCCCTCATCCCGCCCGCCAACAGCTCGGCGAGGATGAACGCCACCATGTCGCGATCAAGGGACTGGCCGTGCACCTCGGCGATATCTCGGATGAGCTTGACCTGGATCGCGGTGACCACCGCGAGATCGGCGCCGGGGATGGGCACCGCGCCGGCCACACTCGCCAACCGGGCCGCCGCCTGGATGATCGGCTCGCACGCGGCCGCCTTGTTCCGCAGGTTCTTGGCGAAGAGCAGCGCCTTGCCGGAGGTGGCGAGATGGTCGCTGATCCACCGAATCACGTACTCGACGCCAATGGGCTCGGGCGCGAGCTGCGGCAGGGGGTCGAAGGACGTCACCACCGCGTCTTTGGGGTCGACGCCAAGCTGGGCGAGCGTGGCGGCAACGAACCCCTCACGCTCCTTGGTACGGATGAGATCGATCTTGTTGAGGCAGACCAGCACCGGCCGATCGAGCGAACGAATGGCGTCGAGGTCACGACGCTCGTCGATCGTGGCACCGCCTTCGCTGTTGACGACGTAGACCACGATGTCGAGCGAGTCCATCACCTCGCGGACCGAGGCGTCCACGCGTTCGCGCACGTCGCCGAAGCCGGGCGCGTTGACCAGGAGCACCTGACCGGCCGGGTCGAGCTTGACCACGCGCAACGTGCTGGTCGATCCCGGAATGGGGCTGACTTCGCCGAAGTCCAGCCCGAAAAGCGCGCGGATGGCGCTGTCCTTGCCGGAGGAGGCCGAGCCCAAAAAGGCGACGACCAGATGCTGCTTGAGCGCCTTGGACAGGGCCTGGTCGGTGCCCGTCCATGCGTCGAGCGCGGCGCTGCGTACCGTGAGCGCCCAGTTCTCGTCTTCCGCCATCAGAGACCTCCGCCCAGGAACAGGTACACACGGCCATCACCCACCGCACTCGGAGCGCCGATGCTCACGTCCGCGAAGCCGTCGCCATCGACGTCGCCGACGCGACCGACGCCCTCGCCCGCGTTGTCACTCATCGACTCGCCGACGAAGCTGACATCCGCTGTCGAGAGGTCCAGGCTGCCGAAGGTCGCAGCGCCGTACACCAGCCAGGCGCCCCCGGCGTTGGGGCCACCGGCGTCGTCGTAGGGGGCGCCCACCACCAGGTCGGAAAGCCCGTCCCCGTCGGCATCGCCGATGCCGGCCACCGCCGACCCCGCCCCGTCCCCCGCGTCTGGTGAGAGCAGGCGAGCGTCGGCACCGTCCAGCGCACGATCGCCGACCGAGGCCGCCCCGAAGATGACGTACGCCTCCCCCGCGTCCACGCCACCCGCGTCGGAATCGGGCGCGCCCACCACGAAGTCCCCGAGGCCATCGCCGGTGAGGTCGCCCGCACCCGCGACCGCCCAGCCGGCCGAGTCCCCGCTGGCGGCGGCGGTGTAGACCGCGTCGGCGTCGGTTTCGAGGTCGAGGTCGCCGGAGCCCCCCCCAAGCACCAGCCACGCCGTATCCGCCCGGGCGTCGCCCACCAGCACCTCGTCAAGCCCGTCGCCGTCGACGTCGGTCACCATGGCCAGGGCAGGCGCCCCCACGAGGCCGCCGGTCCAGGTGCCAACCAAGTCGAGCGCCGCGTCCAGGGTCAGCACAAAGCCCACGCCGGACACGGCGACCTCCGCGGCGAGGCCGTCGCCATCGAAGTCCCCGGGGCCTGCCACCGCCGAGCCGAACTGCTCGGGCGAATCTCCATCACGCGAGGCGGTGGCGTCGTCGGCATCTACGTCCGTCGCGAGGTCGCCGGCAAAAAGGTACACCGCGCCCGCGTCGCCATCGGCGTCCGGCGCACCCGCCAGGAGCTCTGCGATCCCGTCGCCATCAAGGTCGCCGACGCCGACCAGCCCCTCCCCCAAGGCGTCGGACCCGGTGCCGGTGACGGTGGGCCAGTCAGACGCGAGCCCATCTGCCAATCCGGCACCCCGCACCACGTACACCTGCCCAGCCAACAACGCACCCACCGCAAAGTCATCCTTCCCATCGCTGTCGACATCGCCCAGCACGGCGAAGCTCAACCCGAGCCCGGCGAAGGTGTCACCGCGGAGGGTGGCGTCGGCATTGAAGAGATCGAAGGTGCCAGCAAGGCGACAGCTCGGATCGACGCTGTCACAGTCGTAGTCGAGGCCGTCCTCGCACACCTCGGCCCGGTCCGTCCACATCGCCGCGTCGGTATCGTCGCAGTCCTCGGCGTTGTCGGCCCAGTCGGCGCCCAGATCACAGCGGGTGCCCGCCAGCGCAGGGTCACCGCGATTGTCGCCGTCGGCGTCGAACCACGCGTCGGTCTTGCCGGTGGAGTCGCCGTCGGCGTCCTCCGCGAGCGCGTCGCAGTCTTCGTCGTCGTTCTTGACGTCGCACACCTCGGGCGCGCCCGGGTAGATGTCGTCGTCCCCGTCGTCGCAGTCGCCGTCCAACAGCGCCTCCTCGACCGTCGGGAAACAGACGGCGTACGCGTCGCCGGAGCCGTAGCCGTCCTCGTCGAAGTCGTACCAGACGGTCGTCGTGTCGATCGCATCGTTGTCATCGATGTCATCGCAGTCATCGTCCCGGTGATTGCACTCTTCTGGCGCCCCTGGGAAAACCGCAACCGCATCGTCGTCGCAGTCGTCATCGTTGTCGACGCGGCCCGCCGGCTGGGCGCACGACGCGAAGCGATCGTCCTTGTCGCCGAAGCCGTCGCCGTCTTTGTCCGCGTACCAGACCGGCGCGTCCACGGCCTCCTCGTCGATGATCCCGTCGCAGTCGTCGTCGACCTCGTTGCAGCGCTCGGTCGCCCCAGGATGCACGCCCCCGGAACCGTCGTCACAGTCGTCGCCGCCGTATTGCACGTCGAGGTAGGCGTCGTTGTCGAGGTCGCCGTTGACCACGTCAAAACCGATGGTGCTGGTCGTCTGGGCGCCGAGCGGATCGGAGACGGTCAGCCCAATGGTCCAGTGGGTGATCGCCAGCGACTCGAGCTCGACGCTGACGTCGCCAGACTCGGCCAGCTCGCTCGGGAGGTCCGCGACGCCTTGCACCGCGCTGCCGGTCCAGCTCAAGACGAGGCGGGTGTCTTCCAGCGGGTCGGGATCGTCGATGCCGACGGTCACCGGGAGGGCAGAGCCCGCGGCGTAGCGCCCCCCCTCGACCGGCGTAGCCCACGCGATCGTAGGGGCGACATCATCGTGAACCAGGACCGTTCGGGTGACCGACTCGCTCTCGCCGAGCGTGTCGGTGACGCGGGCGATGATCTCCGGCTCTCCCCGGGGCAAGCCCCCAACCGTCGTGAAGGTGGCCGTGTGCGACCCTGCGTCCAGGGTCAGCTCCCCGTCGATGGGTGACCCGTCGGCGAGCAGGAAGGCAATGCCAAGGTCGCCCAGCGGATCCCAGTCGTCAAAGGCCTGGACCTGGAAGACAACCTCGCCCGTGTAGCTGACCAGCGCCCCCGACTCGGGCGAGACGAACGTGACGACCGGGGCCTGATTGAGAAAGGCCAACTGGCCGCAGCCCACCAGCGCCAGGAGCAACATCCCGCCGAGCTTACCGCGTATAGTCGCGCGATGCTCCTCCTGGCACTCTCCGCTTGCGACCCCGACCGGGATCACGCGGGGTCGGTGAGGTGACCCTACGCCTCTCCCGTCGGCTCTGTGTACACCCCGATCACCACCCGCGCGGGCCGGATCAGCTGGCGCCCATTGCGGAACCCAATCGAAAACACCCGCAGGACGGTGTTGTCGGACTCCTGGTCGGCCACGGGCTCGCTGTGGATCGCCTCGTGCTGGCTGGGGTCGAACCGTTCGCCTTCCCGGCCCACTTCTTCGAGCCCAAGCGCCTTGAGCGCGGTGAGGAACTGCTGATGCACCATCATGAGCCCCGCCGCCGCGTCAGGCGCGATCGCGACGATCGGGTGGATGGACCGGTGCAAGTTTTCGACCGGCTCAAAAAGTGCAGCGACAACCTCCCCGCGGCGAATGTCCTCGCGCAGCGCCGAGTTGCGCTCCAACCGGGTCTTGGTCGACTCGATCTCGTCGGACTTCTGCCTGTACGCCGCGCTGACGGTGCGCAACCGCCCCTCCAACTCGAGCACTTGGGCAGCAAGCTGCGCCTCGAGGGAGCCGTCGATGCTGTCGGAATCCGTCACGCCGTCCTGTTCGCCGCTCATCTGCCATGCCTCGTGCGCGGCCGGGAGGATACGCACCCGGCCGCATCCGTCAAGGTAAGCAAACGTGGAACGCCAGAACCGACTCCTCTCCATCCTCTCCGTCATCCTCCTGGTCGTCGTGGCCGTCATCGTGCTCGATTGGCAACGGGTGGCGGACGAACCCCGCGACCTCGACGCCCCACCGAGCCGCGACCTGTTCGCGTTCGAGCCGGACTCGATCAGCCGCGTCAGCGTCAAACGCGCCGACGGTGAGCTGCTCTTCGAGCGGGAAGAATCTCAGTGGAAGATGATCAAACCGGTGGTCGCCCTGGCGAAGGGATCGTCGGTGGAGGCGATCATCGATCGAATGGAGGCCGTGCGCATCGAAGATGCGGTGCTGACTGGGCCCGACGCCACCTACGGCCTGGACGAAGCCGGACGGACCGAACTGCGGCTCGAACAGGAAGATGGCACCGCGTTCACCGTGTACATCGGCAAGGACACGCCCGTTGGCTACAAGAGTTTCGCGCAGCTGCCGGGTGATCCGGGAACGCACCTCCTGGACAACCAGTTGGCCAGTCTCCTCGAAAAAGGCCCCGACGACTTCCGCAGCAAGGATGTTCTGGCATTTTCGCCCGGCGCCGTGGATCGCATCCGCATCGTCGCCGGCGCCGTGGAAACCGTGCTCCGCAAAGATGACACGGGCTGGTGGTTGGGCGACACCGGCCCCCGCGCCGACGGCAAGCGCGTCGCCGATTGGATGTCAGCGGTGAGCATGCTCAAGGCCGATCGTTTCCTCGACGGGCAAGAGCCGAGCGCCCTCGGCGTCGACACCCCCTCGCTCTTGGTCGCGGTCACCGACGCTGGCGGCACGCATACGCTCCGTGTGGGCCTCGCCGATGGGGAGGGCGCCAACGCCGCCGCCGCGGACGTCGCCTTCCGGCTCACCGCTGCCGACCTCGACAAGCTCAACCCTACCGAGTCCTGGGCATCGGCCCGCCTCGTGGACACCCAGCGCTGGAAGGTCGACCGCGTGGTCGTCAAGCTGGGCGACCAGAACTTCGAGACGACCCGGAAAGACGGCGCCTGGCAAAAACCAGATGGCACCGCGGCCGACACCGTCGACACCCTCATCGACGCCCTTCTGGAGCTGGCGGTGGATCGCTCCGGAAGCCCGGCGCTGGCGGGGTCGTGGGGCCGCGTGGAGCTTGGGCTCGGCGCCGAAAAGATCGTCGTCACGATCGGCGACGCGGTCACGGACGGCGGGCGTGCGGCGAAGGAAGAAGCGGGCGGCCCCGCGTTCCTCATCCCGGCCGCCAGTCTGGCCATCCTCAAAGACGGCGTCGAAGGCAAGCTGCCCGAGAAGGCGCCGCCAGCGATGCCGGATTTTGGAGGGATGGGCGGCATGGGAGGCCTCGAAGGCTTCGAGGGCATGGGCGGGAGCCCCGAGGAGATTCTGAAGCAGCTGCAAGAGCGGCAGTAGCGTTCGACGGTCGGCGGTCAGCCTCCCTCAATCCACTCGTCATGGCTCACGAACAGGTCGTTCATGCCGATTCGGGTGGTCAGCGCGATGATGTCTTCGTCTTCTGGCGGATCGAAGGTGGTCTCTGCCCAGAGCACCAGCAGCCGGAGCGTGGTATCGCCGGGTTCTTCCAGCCAGAGTTCGATCGCGTAGGACTGCTGGATGCGCTCGCCGCCCCCGTCGGCGTCCGCGCCCTCCTGCATCCAGCCCCGCGAGGCGCGCGCGGCCCGGCCGTCGTCGAGCTCCAGGTCCCGCCAGTCCTTGAAAAGCGTGAACGACACCGTCATCGCGATGTTCTTTTTGGTGATGGTGTTCTCGGTCCGCAAGAACTCGCACGCGCCCGGGTAGCAGTCCGCCCCATCCAAGAAGCTGCGCGTATAGGCAATCGCGAAGGGCTCGACCCCTACTTGGTCCGCCAAAAATGCGATGGGATCGTGCGCGGTCAGCGGATGCGGGGACCGCCACGCCAACGCCACCGGCACCGTGAGCGTGGGGTCGCGATCGGGATGGACCACCCCTGCGACATCGTCCACAGCGAGCTCATCGGGGGTAAGCGAGCGAAGGGTGACATCGCCGTCAAGGTCCAGCGATTCGGCGATCTCCACCTCGAGCTGGGTGAAGGCGCGGACCATGACCGCCGGGTCTTCGTCGTCGAAGGCGCCCAGGGCAGCGATGGCCGCGTCGCTGAAGGGCTCTGACGCGGTGGGCGGCGTGTCGCACGCGAAGAAGAACAGGGCCAGCATGCTCAGGACTCCTGCGCCCGTCGGTCGCTGACGCCCCGTTCGACCAGCTCGACGAGCTCCCGAAAGTCGAACGGCTTCAACAAGACGGGCCTCGACGTCGCCAGCATGAACTTCGCGACGTCAGGCGTCATCGACCCTCCGGAGACGAAAAGTACCCGCTCGCACAGGGGGCTGTCGCGGGACTCCAACTCGTCGTACAGCGCGATGCCGGAGTCCGTCGGCAGCACGATGTCGAGGATCACCACGTCCCAGCCCGCGTCCTGGAGTGAAACGCGGGCACCGTCAGCGTCGGTCTCCACCGTCACGTCGTGCGCAGCAACGTAGCTGCGGAGCACGTCGCCAAGGCCGGGCTCGTCGTCCACCACCAGGACTCGGCCCCGAGCGAACGGCACCGGAGCGGGGGCGCACACCGGCGGCATCGCCGCACCGACCGACTCAGCGAGGGGCACCCGAAGGGCGAAGGCCGTGCCCGCCTCGCTCGTCCGCGCCAAGGTCAGCTCCGCACCCATGCGCTGGGCCAGCTCGCGACAGATGTAGAGCCCCAGCCCCGAGCCCTCACCGCGCAGGCGCGTGGATACGAAGGGGTCGAAGATGGTGGCCTGAATCGACGCGGGCACCCCGGTGCCGGTGTCACTGACCTCGATGGTGACGGCTTCACGGTCAAGCCGCGCCTCGACGCGGAGACGGCGGTCGGCGGGCTCACGCGTCGCCATCGCAAGCTGCGCGTTGGTGCACAGGTTGAGGATGATCTGACCCAGCCACACCGCGCTCCCCGCGACCTGAAGCCCCGGCGGCCACGCTCGCTCCACCTGGGCCTGCGGCAACCCCACCCCCGCGGCGAGCGTCAAGGCACCCTCGACCACTTCCCCGACTGACACCGCCTCACGCTCAATCTGGCCGCGGTTGGCGAGGGTACGAAGTTGGGCCACCACCTGCCGAACTCGCACCGCTCCGCCGAGCGCCCGCGAAATGCGATCCGCGGGGTCACCGACCCCCTCTTGCGCAAGTTCGAGGTTGCCAATCACGTACGTGAGCGGGTTGTTGATCTCATGAGCCAAGCCCGCGGCCAGCCCGCCCAGCGCCAACATCCGCTCGGCCGTCCGCAGCTGCGACTCGGCACGAACGCGACGGGTGACGTCCACCGCGACGATCAGGTCGGCGGGAGCGCCCTCGAAGGCGACCGGCACCGCTCGGAAGACCTCGTAACTGACGTCGGCCGCTCCCTCTCGGCGAACCACCCGTGGCGACGATCCCAGCCCTGCCTCCGGAGCGCGGCCCAACGCCTCGAGCGCCCCTGCCCCCGTGCCGAGCACTCCGACCGCCTCGCGGTTTGCGAAGAGCACCCGCTGATCCCGAACGAGGACCACGACCGCCGGGACCGCGTCGAACGCCGCACGCAGCTCGGCCTCGGCCGCGACCAGCCGGGCGTGCGCCACCCGAACGTCCTCCTCCGCCCGCGACCGCAACGTGACGTCGGCCACGAGCGCGACCGTCACCACCCGGCCCGGAATCAACCGGTGACCGTGGCCCGTCCAGGTGAGCTGGAAGACCCGCTGCTGACCCGCTGGTGACCGCGTGACCACGATGCGCGTGCCGTGACGCTCGGGGTCCCCGCACTCCCCGCACGGAGTCAAGGTCGGGGCTTCGGCTTCATTTCCCAAGGCCTGCCAGAAGCCGTCGACCCCACCCCAGGGCTTGCCCATCGCCTCGGCCGCACGATTCTGCTGCCAGACGACCTCGCTGTCGTCGACCGCGATCACCCCCATGCAAGTCGCATCTACAACATGCTCGATCAGCGCTACACGCTCGGCGGCGTCGGCCCCGACGCGACGATCGGTGATGTCGGTCTGCCAGCACACGAAGCGGGTGGCGCGATCGCCATCACGCTCGGCGAGCCCGCGCGCCAGAATCCATCGCCACCGACTGCGCCAGTCCTGGAGTTGGAACTCCGCGTCGAAGGTGGGGCTGGTGCCCGCGAGGTGAGCGTCGAGTCGTGCACGCAGCCCCGGGAGATCGGTCGGGTGCACCCGGGCGTACAGCACCTCGATGACGGCGCCGTTCGCTCCAGTGAACTCCAGCCACCGCGGCGAGTAGGTGACCGCGCCGGAGACGAGGTCCCATTCCCACTGGCCGTCTGACGTGGCCTGCGACGAGAGGGTCCACCGGCGGCGCCACGCTTCGCTGGATCGCAGCGCCACCAGGGAGGCAGCCAACGCGGCGACCCCCACGAACCCGAAGAACAGGCCCCCGATCGCGGCGCGGCCCTTTTCGTCGATGAGGTCCCCGAGGCGCGAAGAAAGGGTGGCGGTTCCGTTGCGTGTCAGGCGCTCCGCCAAATGAACCGCTTCTTCCGCCGCGACGAGTCGGCCCGCGGTCACCTCCCCCGCCGCCAGGGTCAGGCTGACTTCTGCGGCGCGATCGTCGGCCTCCCGGCCAAACTCGGCGAGTTCCCGGCCCAGCGCCACCAGCTCGTCGGCGCGCAGCGCCAGCGTCGGGGCAGGGCTCCCGGGCGCGGCGGTGTGGATCGCCGACTCGGTCTCGTTGAGCTCACGCAACCAGCCGACGCGGCGCTCAAGCGCCTCGCGGCCCATGCCGATCGCGGCGTGGATCGAGGCTATGCGCACCGTGTATCCGGCGAGCACGACGAAAAGCACCGCGACCAACAGAGCGCGTTTGTCCAAGAGCGGGGACAACAAGGGGAGGCGCACTGCAGAAGGTGCTACGCTGCGGCCCCGTCGTCAACCCGCGGCGGGCCGACGGATTAGCAGGACGGCATGGACCTCCCCGAAGATCGCGCCGACGCCCTCGAATCCCGGGTTGCCTGGCTCGAAAAAAGTATGGGCGAACTCGACGAGGTGGTGCGCTCGTTGGGCGACGAACTGCGGAGGATGCGCGAAGAGGTTGCCCAGGTCCGCGACGCGCAGGGTGGCGATGGCGCGGAGCCCGGACCTCGCTACGAGGTTCCCCCACACTATTGAGGCCCGCGGCCCCTTCCGCGCCTGCGCGCGATGCGGTAGCATGCCGGCATCGAGCGTGCCCATGATCCTGCCCCTCATCCTCGCCGCGTGCACCGACTACAACCTCAGCACCGGTGAGCCCCCGGTCGGCAAGGATCGCGAGCCCGAAGAAGAGGAAGAGGTTGAGGAGCCAGGCCCGGATCCGGAGATCGAGGTCAGCCCCTCCGCCATCGATTTCGGCAACGTGCTCCGCGATTGTGATGGTCAGCCGGTCGAAGTCACCATCACCAACAAGGGCGAGGCCACACTGCGGGTGCGCGACATTGCCCTGGCCGGTGACGCGATCGCCAAGTTCGGCGAGGACGGCGAGGAGGTAGAGCTGGCCCTTGGCGAGAAGTACAAGTTTGACGTGCAGTTCAGCCCCTCGGCCTACGTCACGTACGAGGTGGACCTCGAGATCAACTCCAACGACCCGGATGAGGGCATCACCAAGGTCCCCGTCATCGGCACCGGCACGTCCGGTAGCATCTACGAAGAAAGTTTCGAGCAGACGTACATCGATGCGCCCATCGACGTGCTCTGGGTGCTGGACAACTCCGGGTCGATGGATGAATCGCTCGGCCGCCTCAACGACCAGCTCGACCTGTTCATCGGCGCCTTCCTGGCGCTTGGCCTCGACTTCCACATCGGCGTCGTCACCACCGACATGGACAACAGCTCGCAGGCCGGCAAACTCCAAGGCACGCCCACGTACATCGACGGCAGCACCAGCGACCCCGTGACCAAGTTCCAGGCTCGGGCGTCGGTCGGCAGCGGCGGCTCGGGTGACGAAAAAGGGCTTGACGCCGCCAAGACCGCGATGACCGACCCGCTTTTGAGCGGGGCCAACAGTGGTTTCCTTCGAAACGACTCGACCATCAGCGTCATCGTGCTCAGCGATGAAAACGACAGCTCCAGCATGAACGCCACATCGTTCACGCGCTGGTTCGAGGGCCTGCGCACCGACCCCGACCAGACCACCTTCAACGCCTTTGTGGGCGACAGTGGCTTCGGTTGCACCGGCGGCGACATCTGGAAGGGCGACTTCATCGAGGCCGTCGGCGGGGACGTGTACATCGACGTCGCGGCCGACACCGACGGCTTCTTCGCCAGCATCTGCAGCGAAGACTTCGCCGCGCCGGTCACCAACATGGCCCGCTCCAGCGCCGGCATGAAGTCGACGTTCGAACTGACCGAGACCCCGAGCGACATCAGCCGGATGGAGGTCTACGTCGACGGCGCCGCCACCGACTCCGACGGCATCGACGGCTACACCTACGATGCCGGTGACAACAGCATCACCTTCCACGGCGACGCTTTCCCCGACGCCAACGCCAGCATCGAGGTCTCGTACCCGATCGACGAAAGCTGCAAGTGAGCGAGTACTACAAACACGACCACCTCACCGGTTTCGGTGGTGTCGCGGCCGCGTCGCCCGAGCTGGGGAAGAAGTTCTTCGATTGGTACAGCGCGGTCTTTGCCGAGGGCGCGCTCAGCGAACGCGAGAAATGCCTCATCGCGCTCGCCGTGGCCCACACGGTGCAGTGTCCCTACTGCATCGACGCCTACACCGGGGAAAGCTTGGCCAAAGGCGCCGATCTTGAGCAGATGACCGAGGCGTTGATGGTCGCCACGGCGATTCGCGGCGGCGCCACGTTGGTGCATGGGATGCAGATGCTCGAAAAGGCAAAGCAGCTCGGCGTGTAGCGTGGCGGCGACCAGCCTGAGAGCCCGTGGGAGCGCACTCGCAGCGCCCTCGTCGCAACTGGCCTGTCTCGACACTCGCGGGGCAGCCGTACCTCCCTTCGACGAGCAGCTCAGGTCGTCGGGGCTCTTGCCATTGACCCGAGGGCGGCTGGAAATCGTCCAAGTTCACATCGGCCGGCTGTGCAACATGGTCTGCCGCCACTGCCACGTCGACGCCGGACCCGACCAGGTTAGCGCGAATATGACTCGCGACACCTTAGAGCTTGTCATAGCGGCGCTGGATCGCTGTGAGGCCCATACCGTCGACATTACCGGAGGGGCTCCCGAGCTGAATCCCCACTTCCGATGGTTCGTCGAGGCCTGCGCCAGCCGCGGCAAGCACGTCATCGACCGCTGCAACCTGACCGTGCTGCTCCTGTCTCAGTTCGCGGACCTGCCGGCCTTTTTCGCCGAGCACGGCGTCGAGGTGGTCGCCTCCCTCCCCCACTGGCGGCGGCCGAACACCGACCGCCAGCGCGGCGACGGCACCTTCGACAAGAGCCTGGCCGCACTGCGGCTGCTCAACGCTGCCGGTTACGGCCAAGGCGACCCGCGGCGGCGTCTCACCCTGATGCACAACCCCGTCGGCGCCTTTCTCCCCAGCGCCACCGGAGCGATGGAGCGCGAGTGGAAAGCCGGTCTCCTGCGCGAGCACGACATCCGCTTCGACCGGTTGATCAGCCTGAACAACATGCCGATCGCCCGCTTCCTCGAAGGCCTAGAGGAGGCGGGCCAGACCACCGACTACCTGCACCGCCTGCACGCCGCGTTCAACCCGGCGGCGATCGACGGGCTGATGTGCAAGAACACGCTGTCGATCGGCTGGGACGGCACCCTGTACGACTGCGATTTCAACAACGTGCTGGCCCTGCCCGCCGAGGGGGGGCGCACGATCGCGGAGTTCGACCCCGCGGCGCTCGGACCCATCGTCACGCGGCGGCACTGCTACGGGTGTACGGCGGGGAGTGGATCGGGGTGTGGGGGGGCTACGGCGTGAACGACCGAGCCCCTACACGCCCCCACTCCCCCTGAAAACTACCAAACCCAACATCTTCACCGGCGTGAGCGGCCGACTCTGGCTCGCCGGCACCCTCGCAATCCGCCGCACGATGTCCAGGCCTTCGACGACCCTCCCGAAAACCCCGTGTTTGCCGTCTAGATGGGGGGTCGGCACCTCGGTGATGAAGAACTGGCAGCTCTGGGTGTGGGGCCGCCCCTGGTTCGCCATGCTCAGCATTCCCGGGCGATCGTGAGCCAATGCCAAAGCGCCCGGCTCGTCCAACCAGCGGTAGCCGGCGGTACCGGCGCCGGTGCCGGTCGGGTCGCCGCCCTGGATCAGAAAGTCGGGGATCACCCTGTGAAAGAGCGTGCCCGGGTACAGCGGCCGCGAGCCCACCACCCCCTTCGGATCGGTCCACTGGATATTACCAAGCGCCAACGCCACAAAGTTGGCGACGGTCCGCGGCGCCTCTCCCTCAAAAAGCTCGCAGCGCAGCGGGCCGAGGGTGGTCCGAATCGTCACGTGGAGCGGGCCTTCGCCGGCCACGGAGACAGCGGGGGCGGGCGTATCGACAGCATCGCTCATGGTGCCGCAAGTAGCGCGCCCGCAAGAAGGCTGTCAGGACGCAGCCGTCGGGCCCGCGGGCGGGCTAGCGGGGCGGGCATGTTGCTGTTTGCCCTCTTGGGCTGCGACCCTCTCGCCGCCGACGTCGCATGGCGCGTGGCCCCGGTCGACCTCGGCGAGCCGCTGGCCGCGAGCACCGGGTTCGATCCTGCCGACGGAGACGCGCTCGGGGCGGCGTTTCCGGAGTTGATGCCAGGATGGGGCGGCACCATGCCCACGGTGGACGTGCCCCTGGCCATCTGGGAGATCGCGCTTCACCACCTCGTGGCGCAGGAGGGGGTCTGTCCCTTTCGTACGCTCGACGGTGCGAACACCACCTATCAATCGGGCTGCCGTTCGAAGCACGGCTACGATTGGGACGGCACCGTCACCATCGAAGCCTGGGAAGAGGACGGCCGCGAGGTCGAGCGCCACGACTTCGATATCCAGGTCGTCGCCGACGTCGAGTCGCCTCGCTTTGATCGGCTCCTGCTCAAAGGCAGCGTGCTTCACGCTGAGGGCGGGGGCGTCGATCACGCCGATGTCAACTTGCAAGCGGAGCTGCTCGGCTATTTCGAGGCGCGGCAGCTGCCCGATGATCCCCGCATCGTGAGCTGGTCCGACTGGCAGGCCAGCGGGAGTGTGGAGCACGACGACGACGCCATGCGCATCGACCTGGCGGCCGACGTCGGGGGCAGCGGCGGCTTTTCCCTGTTTGGCGGCGACCTGGTGGTCGACGAGGCCTGCCCGGTCGAGCCCAGTGGCACCGCCCAGATGAGCGAAGGGGTCACCGCCAGCTTCGAGGGGCCCGCGGGCTGCGACGCCTGCGCGAACATCGAAAGCGGCGACGGCTCCGTCCAGGCCTGCGCGCCCGGCTAGACGACGAAGAAGGTGTTAGCAGCGCGGTCTCCGGAGCTTCCATGGCCAACCCCACCGCGACGTTCGACACCTCGGAAGGCACTTTCGTCGCCGATATCTACGTCGACCAGATGCCCGTCACCGCCGCCAACTTCCTGAGCCTGGCCAAGAGCGGGTTCTACGACGGTCTCCACTTTCATCGGGTGATCCCGAGCTTCATGCTGCAGTTCGGCTGCAAGCACAGCAAGGACCCCAAGGACTCCCGCGCCGGCACCGGCGAATCGCCGCTCGGCAACTGCAAGGACGAGTTCACGGCCAAGCTCAGCAACCTCCCCGGCACGTTGTCGATGGCCAACACCGGCCGCCCCAACTCGGGCGGCTCGCAGTTCTTCGTGAACACCGTCCACAACAAGTTCCTCGACTGGTTCGACACCAGCACCCCGAGCCAGCACCCCGTCTTCGGCAAGGTGACCACCGGCATGGACGTGGTCAGCAAAATCGAAGCCCTGGGCAGCCGCAGCGGCGCACCCTCGAAGCCGATCCGGATGAACAAGGTCACCGTCACCGAGTAAGGGGTCCACGATGTCGCCCAAAGCACGCTGGTTCCTGAGCTTCACACTCGGGTTTCTGGCGTTGGATCAGGGCACCAAGGTGTTGACGCGGGTCCTTTTGCGTGAACGAATCGACGAGTATGTGATCATCCCCGGGTGGTTCGGCTTCTCCCATGCGGAGAACAAGGGCGCTGCCTTCTCGGCGCTGGCCGACGATCCCAACCGGATGGTGATCTTCCTCAGCTTCACTGCGGTGGCGGTGGTGGCAATCGGGGCGGGCGCGTGGGCGCTCGGCCAAACGGACCGCTGGCCGGCCGCCGCGTTGGGGGTGCTCCTCTCGGGCACGCTCGGCAACGGCATTGACCGGGCGCTTTTCGGGCAGGTCACCGACATGATCAAGGTGTCGGTGGGGTCGGGCCCGCTCAAGGAGTGGTGCATTGAGCACTACCGCACCAACGTCTGGCCCATCTTCAACGTGGCCGACAGCGCCATCTGGATCGGGGTCATCGGCTTTCCGCTGGCCTACCTGTTGACGCGCGATGCCGGTGGCGCCGAGACCGCCGCCGCGGTCGACGAAGGAACGCCCCCGTCCTTGGAGTAGGCGGCGCCTAGCCGTTCGGAACCCACGCCGACCATCGCGGGTCATCGACCAACGCGGCCAGCTCCGGCGCCCGACGCAGGCTTTCGGTGTCCCGCCATCCGTCCGACAACGCGCGTTCCACCCAGCGGGCGGCGTCGTCGTTCTGGCCCAGCCGACCGTGGGCGCGCGCGACCACGCCGGACGCGTGAACACCCGCCCCCCGTTGGTGCGCGAGGGTGCCGAGGTCTACGGCGCTGCGCGGGACGCCCGCCTCCAACGCGGCGCTGGCCGCGGCAGCAAGCACCGCCCCTGAAAGCACGATGCCATCAGGCCCGGCGGCGATGGCCGCCAAACCCGCAAACCGGCGCGAGGCGACGAAAGCGGTCACCAGCCGCTCCCCCGTTTCGGCATCCGGGGACCGGATGAACGCCGACCGCGCGGCCTGCATCGGGTCGTCTTCAGGCGTGTTCGTCGGCGCGACCACCGCGGACTTCGACGTTGGCCGACGAAAGGTGACGGCCCGCCCAGCGGGCTGGGGCACGGGTCGCACGCTCACCGTCTCGGGGAGGCGCCGAATCTCCTGCACGGCCTGCACAATCGAGAACGCAGAGATGATCGCCCAGAAGAACATCCCCACGAAAAGCGAGGCGCCGATGGACAGCGCCGCCACCACGATGCTCAGATACCAGGACCACCGCGGCCGCGCCGGCGCAAAACGTAGGAACAACAGGCGTGAAACGTTCCCTCCGTCCAACGGCATCATCGGCAGCAGATTGAGTATCCCCCAGACGATGGTCACCATGAGCAGATTGCTCATCAGCATCTGGATTCCCTGCGGCACCTCGGCCGGGGCCAGGAGCAACGCCACGAAAACCACGAGGCCGAGCACAAAGCCGGCCCCCGGCCCTGCCAACGAGATCAGGATCTCCCGCCAGATGGAGGTCCGCCCGAAGTTGCCCTCGCGCCCGGCGAGGCCCCCGAAGCCGTGCAGCACGATGTAGGGCTCAAACCCGTAGTACTTCATCAAAAGTGCATGCCCCATCTCGTGCACCAGCACGCCGATGAACACCGCGACCACCCACGCCACCATCGAGCCGATGTCGCCGCCCTGCAGGCCGATCAGCGCGGTGATGAACAAAAAGCTCGGCTCGATACGAACCGGGATGCCGAACAGGGTCAAGGGCGCTCCAACCCTGCAAGGGTATGCACCGCGACCGCCCGCGTCAGCGCTCGTAGTCCTCAATCGGCGGGCAACTGCACACCACGTTCTTGTCGCCGTACACATCGTTGACCCGACGGATGGGCGGCCAGAACTTGTACGCATGCTGGTGGCGCGTGGGGAACGCGGCCTGGTCCCGCGAGTACGGGTGCGCCCACGTTTCAGCGGTGATCGCGCCGGCTGAATGCGGCGCGTTTTTCAGGGGGTTGTCGGTCCTCGTCCACTCGCCGCGTTCAACCTTGGCGATCTCCTCGCGGATGGCGATCATCGCCTCGACGAACCGATCGAGCTCCTCTTTGCCCTCGCTCTCGGTCGGCTCGACCATCAAGGTGCCGACGACCGGGAAGCTCACGGTGGGCGCGTGGAAGCCGTAGTCCATCAGCCGCTTGGCCACATCGACGACTTCGATGCCGGAGGTGAGCTTCAACGGGCGAAGATCGAGGATGCATTCGTGGGCGACACGACCATTTTCTCCTGTGTAGAGCACGGGAAAGTGCGGCCCCAGCCGCGTTGCGAGGTAGTTGGCGGAAAGGATGGCCGTGCGCGTGGCTTCGGTGAGGCCGTCCGGCCCCATCATCGCGATGTAGGCCCAGCTGATCGGGAGGATGCTGGCCGAACCCCACGGCGCGGCGCTGACCGCCCCGATGCCCTGCACGCCGCCCATCTTGATGATCGGGTGGCCCGGAAGGAACGGGGCCAACTGAGGCGCGCAGCAGATCGGACCCATGCCCGGCCCCCCCCCGCCGTGCGGGATGCAGAAGGTCTTGTGTAGGTTGATGTGACACACGTCAGCGCCGAGCTCGCCCGGGCGCACCAGTCCGACCTGGGCATTGAGGTTGGCGCCGTCCATGTAAACCTGGCCGCCATTCTCATGGATCATCGAGCAGATATCCTTGATCGCCGCCTCAAACACCCCGTGGGTGCTCGGGTAGGTGACCATGAGACAGGCCAGCTGGTCGCGGTGCTCCACCGCACGCGCCTTGAGGTCGGCCACGTCGATGTTCCCGGAGGTGTCGCACTTGACGATCACCACCCGCATGCCGGCCAAGGTGGCGGTGGCGGGATTGGTGCCGTGCGCACTCTGCGGGATGAGGCACACATTGCGCCCGTGTTCGCCACGGCTGCGGTGGTAGGCGCGGATGACCAGGAGCCCGGCGTATTCGCCCTGGCTACCGGCATTGGGCTGCAAAGATGTGGCCGCAAAACCCGTGATGTCGGCGAGCCACGCTTCGAGATCGGCGAAGATGCGCTGATAGCCGCCGGCCTGTTCGACGGGAACGAAGGGGTGGAGCCCGCCGATCGCCTTCCATGTGACCGGAATCATCTCGCTGGTGGCGTTGAGCTTCATCGTGCAGCTGCCGAGCGGGATCATCGTCGCGGTGAGGGACAGATCGCGGGCCTGCAAGCGCCAGATGAAGCGCAACATCTCCGTTTCGCTGTGGTAGCGATTGAAATGGGCATGGGTGAGCATCGCCGCCTGACGACGGAGGGCGGGGGGGAGCCGATCCGGAGCGCCCAGCGCGCCAACGTCCGTCTCGACGGCGAACGCCGCCAGGATCGAGGCGACATCGGCCTCGGAGGAGGTTTCGTCCAGCGCGATGCCGAGCGCGCCGCGCCCAAGGTCGCGCAGGTTGATGCGACGGTCGCGGGCGGTGTTGAAAACACCTGCCGCGCGTGGCCCTGCTTCAACACACAAGGTGTCGAACGTTGCACCCGCGCGCAGCTGCCACCCGGCGGCCGTCAAGCCGGTAGCGAGCGCGCTGGTCAGCGCCGTCACCCGCCCGGCGATGCGCCGCAGGCCGTCAGGGCCATGATAGACCGCGTACATGGCCGAGATGATCGCCAAGAGCACCTGCGCGGTGCAGATGTTGCTGGTGGCTTTTTCGCGACGGATGTGTTGCTCGCGCGTTTGTAGGGTCAGCCGCAACGCCGGCTTGCCGTCGGCGTCGATGGTGACCCCGATGAGGCGCCCTGGCATGGAGCGCTTGTGTTCGTCCCGGGTAGCAAAGAACGCAGCATGTGGCCCTCCGTAGCCAAGCGGCACGCCGAAGCGCTGGGAGGAACCGACCACGATGTCGGCGCCCCATGCGCCGGGGGGCTCAAGCACGACCAAGGCCAGGATGTCGGCGGCGACGGTGATCATCGCCCCCGCCGCACGCGCCCGATGCACCACCGCGCGGTGGTCGCGAACAATCCCGTCGGTACCAGGGTATTGTAGTAGTAGCCCGAAGATGGGAGTCGCAAAGTCGAACATAGCGGGGTCCGCCACGAGGACCTCGATGCCCAGGGGCTCGGCGCGGGTGCGGACCACCTGGATCGTTTGCGGGTGGCAGTCGTCAGCGACGAAGAAAGTGCGCGCGGTATCGTCGGCGCGGCTGCCGAAGCTCATGGTCATCGCTTCGGCGGCGGCGGTCGCTTCGTCCAAGAGCGACGCGTTGGCGATGGGCAGCCCGGTCAGGTCGGCGATCATCGTCTGGAAAAGCAACAGCGCCTCCATGCGCCCCTGCGAAATCTCAGCCTGGTAAGGGGTGTACTGCGTGTACCAACCCGGGTTTTCCAAGATGTTGCGCAGAATCACCGGCGGGGTGATGGTGTCGCTGTACCCCATGCCCAAGAAGCTCTTGAACACCTGGTTGTACTCGGCGTATCCGGCCAGGCGGGCCACGGCCGCGGCCTCGCTGAGCGCCGGCGGAATGGCCAGGGGGCGATCGGTGCGGATCTGGGCGGGAACGGTCTCGGCGATCAGCTGATCGACCGAGGCGACGCCGACTACCGCGCACATCGCCGCGAGGTCCGCGCCACGGGGGCCCAGATGGCGATCGACAAAACGGTCCAGGGGGGGGAGGCGATCACGCAGACGTTCGGACACCGGAGACCTCGGAGGCCCCCGAAGCTATCCCGGGGTGCCGCGGCACGGCAGGCGGATTATCCGCGCGAGCCCGAGACGCCGGATGCTCCTCCTCCTCCCTGCCATCGCACTCGCTGCCCCTGCTACCCCGACTGCGCCGGCGGCCCTCGACGCCCCGTTTGCGGCCGCCGCAACCGAGGCCCAGGTGCCCGTCGTACTGCTCTACGCCATCGCCATGGAGGCGTCCGGCCTGCGCCCCCACGAAGCGAGCGCGTGGGGTGGCCGCACGATGTTCGACTTCGTCGAGGTGGACGAGGTGGGCGGTCCCGATGTCGAAGCCGCCAGCGCGCTCTTGAGCCTCGATCCCAACGCGGTGATCGACGATTGGCGGCTCTCAGTCCGGGCCGCCGCCGCCCTCCTCGCCGAGCGCGCCCGTGTTCATAACGGCGGTGTGCTGCCCCCGACGGCCGACCTGGACGCCTGGCAGGGCGCTGTCACTGCCTTTTCTGGTCGCGATGAGCCGATGCTTCAGGGCCTCTATGTGGAGGGAATCTACGCGCTTCTGGCCGCTGGCTTCACCGCGGAAAGCGCCTACGGAGCGGTCACGGTCCCTGCCCAGGACGTCTCGGTTCCGCGCCCTCCGGCGCCGCCGCCCGACGCAACCGACTACCCCGGCGCCGCGGCTTCGGTCCCGGCGTGTCCCGACAACTACAGCGACTACTCCCGAAGCGCAGGCGACATCGATGTCATCGTGATCCACACGGTCCAGGGCAGCTACTCCGGCTGTGCCTCGTGGTTCGCCAACTGCAGCGCCGGCGCCAGTGCCCACTACGTGGTGCGCAGCTCGGACGGACAAGTCACCCAGATGGTGCGCGAGGCCGATGTCGGCTGGCACGCGGGAAACTGGGACATCAACGAACGTAGCGTCGGCATCGAGCACGAAGGCTACGTCAGCGACTGTGGGTACTACACCGAGGCGATGTACCAGGGCTCGGCCGCGTTGGCGCTCGATGTCGCGTCGCGACAGGGGGTGCCCCTCGATCGCAGCCACGTGATCGGCCACAACGAGGTGCCCGACCCCTACAATCCGGGCAGCTACGGGGGCGCGGGCAACCACACCGACCCCGGCCCGTGTTGGGACTGGGACTACTACATGGGCCTGCTGGGCGACGGCACCTCCACGGCCACCGGAAAGGTGCTCGGCTACGTCCGCGCCGACGACGTCTACAACACGGGCGGCAACCTGACCGGCGCCACGGTGACCGTGGTTGAGACGGGCGCCAGCACCACGGTCGACGGCGACGGGCTCTACCGCTTTGCCGATCTCCCTTTCGGCTCCTACACCCTGCGCGCCAGCCTCGATGGGTATGCCAGCGACACCTGTGTCTCGGAGCTCACCGCGGCCGAAGACTGGTGCAGCATCGCACTGTCGCCCGGCCGCGACGACACCGGGGCAGGCACAGACACCGGGCGCCCGCGCGGCCAGGAGGACCAGGCGCGCGTCCCTCGACCGGGCAAGGCCACCCCCCTCGGGGAGATTCCGGCCTGCGCCACCGGTGGCTCCTCGCCGACCATGGCTCTGGTAGCGGGCCTTTTCCTGCTCGCGCGGCGTCGGCGGTGAACCTCGCCGTCGCGACGTTCCTGTTCCTGGGAGCGTGCGTCCCGAAGCCGGTGGCACCCCCACCCCTGGGAAACGCCACCCTCGTGCAGCTCGACACCGGCGGGGCGCTCTCCGCCGAACGGGAGGCCGTGCTCCGCGCGTTGCGGGCCGCCGACGTCCGGCCGTGCTTCGAGGCGCTCTTGGCCGCGAACCCGCTGGCCTACGGCGAGGTGGTGGTCCGCTTCACCGTGGGTCCCGGCGTCGCCGTGACCGAGGCGGCGCCTGCGTTCTCGACCCTGGGCGACGCAGCGACCGATCAGTGCGTGGCCGACGCCGTCCGCGGTGTCCCTTTCCCCAACCGCGACACGGCGATCACGGTGCTCTACCCCTTCTTGCTCTTGACCGAACGCACCCCACTCGAAGTGGGGCGGGCGCTGCGAGATCGCTATGGCCTGTTGCCCGAAAACGAGAAAGACCCTGGCTCTGAACCCGGGTCTCCTGTGCCCTCAGGGCTGGTCGTCGTCTGGTAAGGCCTGCGGCCTAGTCGACGAAGCTCTCAAGGTTCTTGCGACGGCGTGAGGTCCGCAACTTCCGCAGCGCCTTGATCTCGATCTGGCGGATGCGTTCGCGGGTGAGGCAGAACTGCCCGCCAATCTCCTCAAGCGAGTAGGCCATGGGCTCACCGATGCCGTACCGCATGCGGATGACCTTCTCCTCGCGAGGGGAAAGCGAAGCGAGCACCTCCTCGATCTCGTAGCGGAGCCCAGACTCTTCCAACGCCGCGCTCGGCAACTGGGCGTTGGGGTTCTCCACGAACTCGCCGACCGCCGAATCGCTGTCCTCACTGACGGGCGCGTCGAGCGAGATGGGCTCCCGGGTCAATCGCATCAGCGCTTCGAGCTTGTCGACATCGACTTCGAGGCGAACCGCGATGTCGGCCAGCGAGGGCTCGGTGCCGAACTGCTGGAACATCTCCTTCTGCAGCTGGTGGACCTTGTTGACGATTTCCAGCTTGTAAATCGGGATGCGGATGGTCCGGCACTGGCTTTCGACGGCGCGGATGATGCTCTGGCGGATCCACCACGAGGCGTAGGTCGAGAACTTGAATCCGCGGGTGTGATCGAACTTCTCGGTGGCCTTCATCAGGCCGATGTTGCCTTCCTGGATGAGGTCGGACAAGGGAATGCCGCGGTAGGTGTAGCCCTTGGCGATGCTGACCACCAAGCGCAGGTTTGCGTTGACCAGCTGGGCGCGGGCCAGGGAGCTGTCGGGGCCACCGGCGTCGATCCGGCGAGCAACCTCGACCTCGTCGTCCCGGTTGAGCAACGGGATCTCACCCATCCGCTTCAGGTATTTGTTGAGGAGTATGTTTCCCTCACCAACCGGTGCCGACCGAACCGCGGGAGATGCGAAGCCCATTTGGGTTCCTCCGAGACGATGCTCGTCAGCAACCACTGCAAACCCCGTGCCACGACGTGCCGATGCGGTCATACCTGGTCACTCCTTGTCGGAAACCTCCCTCGCAAGGCCCAACGAGAGGCCCCCGCGCGTGTGTACGGTTCGCGTGCCAAGAACCTTTAGAAAATGTGTCTGGCGTTCGTCAAACAGGACGTTGTCAAAAAAATCGGACACGGCTGGGAGGGGCGTCCAAGAATCGAGACAACCGCCGCGGCCGCAGGTTCCCGGAGTTGGCGCAGGACCGGTCACGGTCCAGCCGGCGTGAGCGCGTCCCGCAGGGCCGCGAACGGGTCGGGCTGGCCACGGGTGAGCCGACGCACCCGCTCGATGAACTTCAACAGGTCACCGTCCTCCTCGGCCAGGAGCGCCGCAAACTCGGCGTCGCCGCTGTTGTAGGTGCGGAACTGCGAAAGCCGTGGGTTGTTCCATTGATTCGCGCGCACGTACTCCTGCCAGCGGGTCGTATCCTCGATCGCAGAGGCGGCGACGCGGGTGGCGAGGCTGGCGTACAGGGCCTCCTTTTCCGCGGATCGGCGCTCAGGCGTCAAGGAGTCGTCGTGATACAGTCGATCGAGTTCATCGTGTAGATCGGAAAGCACCTGGCGAAATACCAGCCAGTCCCGGTCGGAGGTGCGGGCCGACGTCACGTCGACGCTGAGCTCCCCGAACTTGGAGACCAGGTAGCCGTCCGCCGCAGTCTCGCCGACGATACGCGCAAAACTCTCGTTGAAGCTTACGCTCCCCGGCACCCACAGGGTCGCATGCGCCAGCTCGTGCAGCACGGTCTCGGCCAAACGCGCTTCGTCCCACCGCAGCATGCTGGGCAGTACGGGATCGACGAACCAGCCGAGGGTGCTGTAGGCGCCGACTTCCCGAACCGCCACCTCGTACCCGCTGGCCTCCAGGCTGGCGCGCGCCCGGTCGACGTCGTCGGACGTGAAATAGCCGAGGTAGGGGACGGTCCCCACGATCGGGAACCACCAGGTCTTGGGCTCCAGCGAGTACGGTCCACACGCCGAAAGGTTCCAAATCCGGTGGTTCCAACGCTGCGCGTAGGCAGTGTAGTTGCGGGTGGGGCGGAGCCCGATCCGATGCCCGAACGCGTTGACCTCGGCGAAAAGGCGCAATCGTTGTTCTTGCCCGGCGCTGAGCCCTCCTGCCGCCAGCACCTCCGCGACCGGCTCGCCGCTGGTCAGAAGCTTGATTTGGAAGCCCGCGCTCCTGGCTACGTAAGCCACCCCGCAGCCGCAAAGCCAAAGGGGGACAAGCGCGCTGATCCCGCGGACAATCGCGTGGGTGACGTGTGTTTTCATCATGACAACACTCGCCCTACGTGATACTCTTTACACGTCAAGATGAATCTGCTCCAGCGCCGGCTTGTATGGAACGTTCTCCCCACGGTAGTGGTGATGGGCATCCTGTATCTCGCGGTGTGGGGCGACAACGGACTGGTCCGGGGCGGCGAGCTTTCGGCCGACCTCGCCAAGGCCGAACGTCGGCTGGACGCTGTCCGGCGAGAAAACGCGTCACTGGAACGCGAGGTCGCCCGACTGGCCGACGATCCGGTCACCCAGCGCCGCGCCGCCGCCGAAGAGCTGCTGCTGGTCCCCGCCCACAGCACCCTGTACCGCTTCCCCGGCGGCACACCGTAGGTCTGCTACCGGCAGCGTCGCTGTCCGCTAGGGGCAGCGGACCTGCACCTGAGCCGCACAGACCGCGGCGCACCGTGCGCGCGTGGTTACGACGTCGGCGTAGTTCTGCGCCACGAGGCGGTCATCCACGGCCTTGCACAGGAGCGACCTCCCCGCCGCAAAGACCTTCCAGCCCCGGTCTTCGAGCGTCAGCACGTCTCCGCCCCAGCAAGAGGTCTCGGCCAAAGAGACGAAGCAGTAGTGGGGGTCGGCGAGGCGCGCGTCGGGAAAACACTCGACGTGCGCCGCCGCGACGGCGGCCTCGCACCCCGCGACGGCATCGGGGAGCAGCAGCGGCCTCTCCACCTGGACCGCAGCGATCGCCGACTGAACGGCTTTGCCAAGCGCCTTTCGTGCGGCCTGGGTTGCGGCCACCTCCGAAGGAGCGGCGTCGGTCACGGTGATGGGGCCGCGGAGCCCACAGCCGGGCGCCGGGAGCGCCAGCGTGGCAACACAGCGGTTGGGGGCGGCGAACGCGGCAGTCGACAATAGGAACCAGAGCATACGCGGCGCTATCTCACCCCCACACCATCGGCCGACAAGGCGCCCACTTGATGGATTGGCTAGGATGCAACAATGTGGTTCCTTCTGGTTGCATGTTCCGGCTCCCCCCCCCCCGTCGCGTCAGAAGCGGTCACCTTCGGGGAGGGCACGGTGAGCGTGGCCCTCGAACGTCTTGACGCCCGCCTGGACACGCTCGAGGCCGTGCCAGATTCCGCCACGCGATTGTCGGCGATTGAGGAACGGATAGCGCGCCTTGACGTGCAGCTTGCCCAGTCCCAGATCGGCGGCGACACCCGGGTGATGACCGGCGCCGTGCGGCCCGGCGAAGACTCGCCGAGCACGATCTTGTCGATCGAGGCGCGACTGACCAAGCTCGAAGACAAGCTGTTTTCTTCGGGGATGGGGGAGCCGGGTACCGGCCTGTTCGAAGTCCCCAAGACCCCGCCCAAGCCGGGCGGCGGCAAAGGCGGAGGCGGAGGCGGCGGCCGCGGAGGTCAGGGCGGACAGCAAGGCGGGCAGCAAGGCGGGCAGCAAGGGGGGCAGCAAGGGGGGCAGCAGGGTGGCGGGGGTCAGCAGGGTGGCGGGGGTCGGCAGGGTGGCGGGGGGAAGCCGTAGCCCGCCTCCGCCGCAGGCCGGAAAGCGCCGTTTAGAGGCCGGAGGGTAGGCGACGGTAGGGGGAGGACGCGCCGGAACAGTCCGGCGAGCGAACGTCTTCCCCCGTTTCTTGATAGCCGCGCCTCCCCTGCGCAGCCCCCGTCCCCTCCCCGGCCCCGTCACCACTGGGGAGATCCTGTGGCTGGCGCTCCCCGCCGCCGCCTCGGCGCTCTTGAACAACGCCTTCCGCGTCATCGACCAGATTGCCGCCGGGTCGATCTCGACCGAGGCCCAGGCCGCCATCGGCTCGTGCACCTTCGTGCTGATCGCCGCTTACGCTGTGCACCTGCTGGTCGCAGCTGGCGTCGGGCCGCTCGCCGCACGCGCGGAGGGCGCTCGCGATGGCGATCTCGCGGCACGGGTCGTGGGTGTCGCCCTCGTCGGTTCGGTCGCGACATGGGCCATCGTCGCGGTCATCGCGGGGTTCGGGGCACCCACGATCGCCGCGTTCCTGGGGCTGCAGGGAGAGAGCGCCGCCGCGGCGGCGGCGTTTCTCCGGACGATTGGGGTGCTCGGTCTGCCGCTCGCGATCGCGCCCGCGTTGGACGCGATTTTCGTCGCCCGGGGCCGGACCGGGCTCATGATGGGCCTCCAGGTCTCCGCGGCGGTCGGAAACGTGCTCCTGAACCACTTTTTCATCGAGCGGATGGGCATGGGCGTCGAGGGCGCGGCACTGGCGACCGTGCTGGCGCGGATTCCCGCGACGGCGATTGGCCTCGTCTACGTCTTGAACCCCCACGGCGCCCGGCTCGTCCGTGATGACACCGCCCGTCGCATCCTCGCCGTCGGCGTCCCGGTCTTCGTCAACACCCTGGCGTATGCCGCGGTGTACTTTCTGCTGCTTCGTACCGCGATCTCGCCCCTCGGGGCCCACGTGAATGCCGCCGTGGGCATCGGCTTTTCGGCCCTGGAGGGCATCACCTATCCGTGTTTTTCGGGGCTCTCGCTGGCGGTCAGCTCGGTCGTCGGCCGACGTTTGGGCGCGGGCCAGATCGAGGAGGCCAGGCGCGCCGCCCGCCTGGCCCTGCCGATGACGACCGGCCTGGGGGTGGTGGCGGGTGCCATCTTCTGGTTCGGCGCCGTCCCGATCTGCGCCCCCTTCACCGACGATGCCGCGGTGCTGGAGGTCGCCGTCGGCTACGCCCGCGCGTTGGCTTGGAGCCAACCTTTCGTGGCGTGGGAAGCTCTTGCTGAAGGCGTACTGCTCGGTGCCGGAGCGTCGCGCCCGGTCTTCTGGTTGAGCGCGCCGTTCAACGCGCTTCGCGTGCCGCTGGCCTGGGGCCTGGCCATCGGACTCGGTTGGGGCCCGGCGGGGGTGTGGTGGGCGATCAACCTCACCTCTGTGTTCAAAGCCGGCCTCAAGGGGCTGGCCGCGGCCAAAGGCGACTGGTCGCGCATGCGCATCTGAGCGGGGCCGGTTAGATCGCGGGCGTTCCGGAAGAGCAGATGAATCCACGCACGATCGGTTGGCTTGTAGGTGGGATGTGTTGCGCCAATGGCATCCTCAACATGCTGGTCTCCTGGGACAGCGGCGGCAACGACATCGCCCTCTCGCTCAGCCGGGTGGGGTGGGACGCGCTCGGCGATCTGGGTCCGAACGAACACTTCCCGCTGGCCGTGGCCTCGCTGCTCATCGGCGTGCCGACGCTTTTGTACCTCAACGCCACCCAATGGCGGAATACCGGCGGCTACTAGGCCCCCGGGGCCTCGGTGCGCGTTCTTGTCGGGCAGGCCGCTCCCATCGTCGGTGACGTCGTCGCCAACGCGGATCTGTGCATCGCCGCGATCCTTGAGGGGGCCACGCAGGGTGCGCGCGTCGTCGTCCTCCCTGAGCTGGTGATCAGCGGGTACCCACCTCGTGATCTGCTCGACCGCACCGATCTGATCGAGGCCTGCATGCACCAGGCGCAGCGCGTCGCGGCAGCCACAGCGGGCACCGAGGTGATCGCGATCTACGGCTGCCCCTGGGAAGAGGTGGGGCTGCGCAACAGCGCGGTGGTGGCGGCGCGGGGGGCCATCGTCGCCATCCGTCACAAGTGTTTGTTGCCGACCTACGACGTCTTCGATGAGTCCAGGTATTTCGTGCCAGAAGACGATCCGCGCCCGGTCGAGGTCGAGGGCTTGCTCCTCGGCGTGACGATCTGCGAGGACATCTGGAACGAGCCGGGGCTGATTCGGCACCGCTACGGGCTGGACCCGGTGGAGCGGATGCGCGGGGCGGACCTCGTCGTCAACCTCAGCGCGTCCCCGTTTGAGGCCGGGAAGCCGGCGTTGAGGGCGGAGCTGGTGCGGCGCCAGGCCAGGCAGTCGAGGGCGCCCCTGGTGTATTGCAATCAGGTTGGCGGCAACGACGAGCTGTTGTTCGACGGCGGCTCGTTGGTGGTGGGCGCGGATGGCGCCGTCCTGGCCCAATGCGCCCAGTTTCGCGCCGACAACGTGGTCGTGGACCTCGACGGCCCGCCGATCGAGCCGCGCTTCGGCCCCTTCGAAGAAGAAGTGCTCGACGCCCTGGTGATGGGCACCCGTGACTACGCTGTGCGCACCGGATTTACCTCCGCCGTCCTCGGCCTCAGTGGCGGCATCGACAGCGCCTTGGTCGCGGCGATCGCCACCCGCGCCCTGGGAGGGACCAATGTCCTTGGTCTCGGGATGCCTGGACCCTACTCGTCGCCCGGCTCGATCACCGATGCCCGGGCGCTGGCCACCAACCTCAGTATGCCCTTCGAGTTGGTGCCAATCGGCCCGGTGTATGACGCTTTCCTCCAAGCTCTGACCCCGGTTTTCGCCGGAAAGAGCCCCGACGTCACCGAGGAAAACCTCCAGGCGCGCGCCCGTGGGACGCTGCTCATGGCGATTTCCAACAAGTTTGCGCAGCTTCTCCTCACGACCGGCAACAAATCCGAGATGGCTGTCGGCTATTGTACCCTCTACGGCGACATGAACGGAGGGCTCGGGGTGATCGGCGACGTGTTCAAGACCGACGTCTATCGCCTGTCGCGACAGATCAATGCAGATCGAGAGGTAATCCCGCTGTCGACGCTGCAGAAGCCGCCTTCCGCAGAGCTGGCGCCCAACCAGACCGACCAGGACAGTCTGCCGCCGTACACGGTGCTCGATGACATCCTCCGTCGTGTCATTGAGGGGGCCGCCGATACCGAGTCGATCGTGGCTGAGGGCTATGATCGGGCGTTGGTGGAGCGGATCGCGAGGATGGTGGTGCGGAGCGAGTTCAAACGTTGGCAGGCGGCCCCCGTGTTGCGGGTCAGCGCGCGCGCGTTCGGCAGCGGGCGGCGAATGCCGCTTGTCCAGTGGTGGCGCTAGTGCCGCTCGGCCCTCGTCTTGGCCGTGGGGAGTCCACCCGGCGTGCCCTCGCGGCCGAGGTCGAGCGCCTTGCCAATGAGCTGCGCGGTCCGATCGGCACCATCGACGATGCGCTCGCGGCGCTGACGTCCGGCGAGGGGCTGCCTCCCGGCTTGGAGCCCGAGGTCCTCTTCGCAGGAGGAATGCCGCGCATCCGGCCGGTGCTGGTGGTGTTGGCCAGTCGTACGATGGAGGGCGGGGCGGAGGCGGACCCCCAGGCGGCGACCGATGTCGCCTATGCGACAGAGCTTTTGCACACGGCGCTCCGGCTGCACGACCTTGCGCTGGGACGTCAACACGGCCGCCGCCGCCGCGCCGCGCGTCGCGTCCTCGGCGGCGCCGCCCACTGGCTCGGCGCCCACCACGTGATGCTGCGCGCGCTGGAGATCGCCCGGCGAGCCCCGACCCCCGAAGTGCTCGGCGACGCCATCGAGGCCCTCCGCGAAGTCGCGGAAGGCCAGGCGCTGGGCGAGTCGCTGCGGCGCCGGGTCGCGACCGGACCGGATGCCGTCCATCTTGCTGAAGGGCACACTGGCGCGGTTTTCGCGTTCGCGTGCCGGGCGGGCGGCCGCCTGGGCGGGGCCCCCCGCCCCGTCGTCACCGGACTTGGCCGCTATGGGCGCCACGTGGGCGTCGGTGTGCATGTCGCAGAAGACCTGGCACTCCTTGAACGCATCGACGATCCCTACCTGCTGGCGGGGCGCCCGGCGCTGTACCCGGTCGCCATCGCCGGCGAACGTTCGCCCGAGGTCAACGTGTTGTGGAGGAAGCTCCAGGCGTCTCCCGACGCGCGACTCGCCGAAGCGCTGCGGGACGCGGTGCGCGAAGCCGGCGGGCTACAGGCCGGTCGTGAGCTGCTGGTCACCCAGAGTTGGTCGGCGCGCAAGGCGCTTTCGACCTTGGACGACACGCCCGCCCGGCAGCAACTCGACCGGTTGGCGTCGGCGTTGGGTCACGCGGCGTAGGCACGCAGCGCGCGCTCGAGCGCCTCGTTCACCGCCGCGCCGGCGACGCCGTCGATGCGGGCGAGGGAGAGTCCGTGGATAGCGGAGGCCAGATAGCAGGCCCGCTCCGGGTCGCCGCCCGGGTTCCCGAGCCGCCGCGAGCGCCATCGGATCGCATCGTCCAGGGTGCGGCGTGGGGACGCTACGGTGCCCAGGCCGTGGTAGCCGCGCACCCCGGCCCCAGGGGCGTGCCAGCCCTCGCCCGAGAGTAGGCGGTAAAGGTTGGCGTTTGCACAGGCCAATTCGATCCAGCGGCCAGCCACTTCCTCGAGTGGGGCTCTGCCCCCAGGCGCCGCGCCCGCCTCGGCCTGTAACTTTTCGCGAACGGATTCCGCGACGGCGGCTCGCATCCCCGCGAGGTTTCCGAACAATCGGACCAGCGACGCGGCGGTGACGCCGAGGTCCCGCGCAAGGCCCCGAAGGCTGAGCGCGCAGGGCCCGTGGAGGGCGACGATCTCGCGCCCGCGCGCCAGAGCGGAGGGCCCGAGGTTGCCGTGGTGGTAACGACGTTTGCGGGTCCAGCGGTCGGCGAGGGCGGGGAGTGCGGGTGGGCGCGTGGCGGGCATGATAGCGGCGCTAACATGCTACCGTGCGGAGCCTCGGCAGCCCCCGGCCTGGGATTCTCGGATCTAGGCGTAGGCAGGGTGACACGTGGTGCGCTTGTTGCTCGCCCGGGCAGAAAGCCGCCGTCGCGCGCGTTAGCCCCCGGCCATGATCCGCAGCACCATCAAACGCATCCTCGGCATCGGCGAAAAGAAGGCCGATCCTCCCCCGCCGCCGCCCGCACGCAAGCCGCCCCCGCCGCGGCCAGCGTCGGTCCCGGAGGAAGATCGTGGCCATAGTCACGGCCACTCGCACGGCGGCGGTCACGACCACGGCCACGACCACGGCGGCGGTCAGGAAGCCGCACCGGCCGCGCCCGCCGCGGAAGTGGGCGCCCACATCAAGATCGAAGAGTCGGAAACACCGAATCCCAACGCCCACAAGTTCACCTGTTCGGTCTCCGTGATCGAGAAGGGCTCGGCCTCGTTCAACACCGCCGAAGAAGCGGACACCCACCCGCTGTCGCGACAGATCTGGGCCGTCGGCGGCATCAAGGGCATCTTCGCGGTCAAGGACTTCGTCACCCTCACCAAACATGCCGAGGCCGAGTGGGCGAACATCTCGCCGAAGGTGCCAGCGGCGATTCGGCGCGGGTTGGTCGAGCGCGGGTAGGGCCGGCGGCCGCGTCACCGCTTCGCACACCACCCCTGCACGCTTGCCGACACGATCCTCGCCAGCTCACCGTGGCCTGCCCCGCTGAGGTGCACCATGTCGGTGAAAAGCGCCTCCGGGACCAGCCCACCGGCGGCGCCCAGGAGGAGCGGCAGGTCGATGCGCTCGTCGGCGGGCACGGCGCGGATGGCGTCGTCCACCGCGGGTGTGGTGCGTAGCGGCATCGCGTCGAACGTCCGAGCGTTTCCGTAGGCGATGACCGCCTCGGGCCCGCGGCCTAGCGCTTGGAGCGCGCGCGACTTGACCCACCAGCCGCCCGCGTGGGTCTTGTCGGCCACGAGCGCAAGCTCTGACGCGGCGAGTGCAGAGCCCGAGTCGCCCGATTCGAAGAGGCGGTAGGCGGCCAACACCTGCTCGTCCACCCGTTTGCCGCGCGCGAAGTCGGTGTCGGTCACCGTCGCAATGGGCGCTTTGCCCGGATTGGAGATCGGCACCACCTGAATCACCGGCACGTCCCCCGCCGCCTGAACCAGTGCGGTGAAATTGGCAAGGACCTCAGCGGCGATGAGCGGAGCTTCCTCGGCACGGACCACGGCAGCTGACACTCGGAGCCCCTCGACCATCTCACGCTTGCGGAGCGGCTTCCACAACTCGGCCACCCAGCTCAGCGTGCGGAAGAACGCGCTCTGCTGCAACGTCAGGACCACGCGGGCCAGGCGCTGGTCGCGTTGCACGACGTCCTCGCCGGAGCCGAACGACCACTGCGCGAGGTCGTTGTGACCCTCGTAGACCACCATGACATCGGGCTCGTAGCGAAGTGCGGCCTGCGCCCGGAGCGTCGTGGCCAGGGAGGTTGCGCCCGGCACCCCGACGTTGACGACCTCCACTGGCAGCGCCCCGATGGTCGAGCGCTCCGGCCACCCGCGATGCCCGGGCAGCCGCACCGACGAGCCGCCGACGAATAAAACACGACACGCGTCGCCCTTCTTCTTCGGGAAGGTCTGGGCAGGGAATCGGCCCGTGTCCTCCTCGCAGAGCGTCACCGTCTCGCCGTCCTCGGCAAACCAACAACCGGTAAATCCGGTGCGATAGACGCCGTTGAGATTCACCTGGTAGGGAAGCTGACGACACACGGCTTCGAGCGTGCCCGCCACCGCGACCAGCACCACGACAGCGAATCCCAGGCGACGGAGGCGCTTCGACACGGCCGCGAGCTAACCGATCGGGCACCGCGCCCGCCGATTCGATAGGCCCCCAAACGCCCGAGGACCTCGCTGCCAACGAATTCAGCCGTGCGCGCCGACAAGTGGCTCTGGGCCGCCCGATTCTGGAAGACGCGATCCCAGGCCGCAGGCGCGCTCAAGGACGGGAAGGTGCATCGAGGGGACACAAAGGTCGATCCTTCGACGCCGCTGCACGTGGGCGACACCCTGATCGCGCGGACGCCAGGGGGCCGGAAGGTGATCGAGATCAAGGCGCTCTCGGAGGTGCGGGGCGGCGCCGACGCCGGACGGCTCCTGTACACCGACCTCACCCCGCCCGAGCCGACCGAGGCACCCGCCGCCTTCCGCGAACGCGGCGCCGGTCGCCCCACCAAACGTGACCGGCGCGAGCTCGATCGCTTGGCGCTCAAGGCTTCGCGTTGAGCTCCACGTCGTAGCCGAGCACGCCGACGTCGCCGCCGACTTCCTTGCTCCCCTTGAACTTCGCCGCGACGCTCCCGTCCGCGTTGATGGAGCCGGACCAGCTGACCGAGCGGCCGTCGGCGACCATGGTGCCGGTGAGCTTGTCGCCGGACGCGCTACCGGTCCAGGTGACCTTGGTGTCACCCGAAGCGTCGGGATTCTTGGCCAGGCGACAGGTTCCGTTGAGGTAGAGCTGACCGCCGCTGGCGGCACCGTCGAGCTCGCCCTCGCAGGTGTCGGTCTCCCCGATACTCGACGCGCTCAGCGTGGCCTTGAAGTGACCGCCGAAGTGACCGTCGGCGAGGCCCGTGCCGCCGAGCGAGCCGGACCCGCTGCCCGAGCCCGTCACCAGCGACATGTAGTACGTCCAGTCCCACCCGCCGCCCGGATCGGTGTGGCAGCCGGCCCCGCCGCCGCCGGCCGACGAACACCCTGGCACCTCGCTATGCGCGATGACATGGGCGCGGTCCTTGGGGATGCCGTAGCGATCGCAGATGTCCTTGGTCAGCGCCGCGGACGCCCGGTACATCGCATCCGTGTACCACTTGCCGGGGTCGTCCACGTAGCCCTCGTGCTCGATGCCGATGCTGCGAGCGTTGGTGTCCCAGTGCCCCGCGTGCCAGGCGGTGTCTTCCTCCTGGACCATGTGGGTGATCTCGCCGTCGCTGGAGCGCACGACGTAGTGGGCGCTGACGGAGGAGGCGGGGTTCTGGAGCCAGCTGACAGTGCCGCTGTAGCTCCCTTGGGTGGTGTGGATGACCACGCGGTCGACGCTGGCGCGGCTGCCGTCGGTGTAGTTGCTGCTGGAGGCCGGGACCCACTTGTTGGCGAGCCCGGAGCCGCGCGCCAGCTCGCGGCGCCACATCATCGGCTGGGCGTCGATCTCGACCAGCTCCCCGGAATCGGTGGTCACGGCGAGCCCGCGCTGGAGGACGTCGTAGACCTGATCGGCGAAGCCGGCGGCCACCATGGGATCGTCGGCGCCCGAGAAGGCCGCCACGACTGGAAGCCACTCCTCTAGCGTGTCGACGCGCTCCCCAGTTCGCGCCGCCTCGAAGTCCGCGCGCGCCGCCAAGAGCGCCGCCCCCGCGAGCACGTTGGCGTCGAGCTCATCGGTGGCCTCGCCTTCGCTGACGTCGGCCAGCCGCGCCCCCTCGGCCAACGACGGGTAGGCACCATCTTCGCGAAGGTTCATCACCCCGATTCCGTTTTCTCGGTTGAGCTCCCCATCGCGCTGATCGAGGCGCGACATCGCCCAGGCCGTGGCCGCGAGCAGGTCGCGGGGCACGCCGGTTGCGGCTTCGGCTTCGTCGAGGGCGTCATTGACGACGGGGGCGGCGGATTGGGAGGTGCAGGCGGCGGCAAACAGCAGGGTGAACATCGTGACTCCGGCGACGTCAAGGGCTGCAAGCGCCGTGCCATTGTTGCAACGCCGATTTTGTGCCCACCGTCCCCTCGGAGGGGCGGGGAATGGGGCGCCCGGGCCCCGGCAGGGGGCCCCCATCGGCCCACGTGAACCGCCCGCTCTGCGGGTGGGCGGGATCGGTTAGCCAGCACCGCCGATGTCCTTTTGCCTCTTTGCCGCACTCACAGCGCTCGCGGCCCCCACCCGCGAGGAGGCAACGGACGCCTTGACCCGCGTGGGCGCTCGCTCGCCCCCGGTTGGCTACGTCTTTTGGCTTGACACCTCCGCCGCGATGGAGGTGACCAGCGAGGCACTGCGGCCCGAGATTGCGCGGCTGGTGGAGGCGGCGCCGGCCGGCGACAGCGTCGAGATCATCGCCTTCCACATCCGGCCGTACGTTGCCCTGCCGCGCACGCCGATCACCGCCGCCTCCCGCGCCGCCCTGGCCACGAAGATCCGGGCGCTCGACCTGTCCAGCGGCTTTGATCGCGACGTCGGCGACGGGCTGCACCTCTTGGCGACAGAGCTGTCGGATGCGTCGGCGCCGGCTTTTTCCCACGTCTTCGGCGTCAGCAACTTCTGCCACGTGCCCACGGTGCTCAGCCCGTGGTCCAGCGGCGGTCGCGGCTGCGGGGCCATTCGCAACCAGGCGTCGATCGGGACCGCCGTGGCCACCGTGCGCGACGCCGGCCGCCTGGACGTGCGTTGGTTTCCGGTCGACGCGCTCGCCGCCCGCGTCGACAGCGCGGGGCTCGCCGCCGCCCGCCACGAGTTCGGGGGCGAAGCGGTCATGGAGCCGCCGTTGACGTGGCTGCAGAACTTCACCGCCCGGCTCACCTCCGAGCGCGCGCGCCCCGCCGCGTTCGCCGACGCGCGTGACGCCGGCTTCACGGTCACCGCGGTGGCGCCCCCCTCGCCCACGGGTGAGGTCGAGCTCGAGTTCACCAGCACGTCCCGCGTGCTCGAGCTCAGGCTCCAGAACCTCGTTGGGGTGGGCCTGGCGGAGCCGCTGCCCCGGGCGTTCGACCTGACGCGCCCGGCCCGCGTCAAGGCGCGCGTCGAGGTGCCGCTTCCCCCGTGGTCCCTCTTCCCTCGGCAAGACGACGTCGAGGTCACCCTTTCGTTTTCGGGCGACGGGCGGCTCGAGCCGCGCGCGGCCCTCCACCTGTGGTCCATCAAAGAGGACCGCCCCGGGCTCCGCGCCACGACGACCGTCTCCGTGCACCGCGGTTTCGGGCTTTCTTTGCCGGTCGGAAGTACACTGTTGCTGCTGGCGTTCGCGAGCGCCGGAATGGCCGCGATCGTCATCCGCGGCCGGCTGATGCCCCTGCGCCTGGGAGGCACCCTCACCGCCCGTCATCGGGGGGGCAGTCGCCAGGTCATCGTCATCACGGGCCAGTCCGAAGCGGCGGTGATTCTCGACGAAGATGGGGTGGCTCGGCTTGGAAAACGCGAGGCCGCCGCCATCATCCTCCGCGTCCGCAGGCCGGTTTGGAACCTCCACGGGGAGGCGGACATCCGCGCTCCCGACACCGAGATCAACGGTCGGAAAGTGCCCCTCGGCGTGCACCCGGTGGTCCCCGGTGCTTCCAGCTTTCGAATCGGGCTGTGGCGCCTGACCTGGGAATGACAATTACTTGCGATGCTGCTCTTGCGCGGGATGGGACGTTTTGCTACATCGCCAACGCCGTGAACGCGGCGAGCGGGGCAGGATGCCCCTGTCGAGAACAGGCGGTCCCATCTGGGCTTGCCCGTCCATTACTCACGCTAGGAGACCCACATGACCGGCGAAGAACTCTTCAACCTTCTCAAGCGCATGAACGAAAAGAACGAGCCCCCCCGCAAGCGTGAAAAGACGCTGCGCAAGCTCGCGGACAAGGAGGGTCTGTCCAGCGACGCCCTCCGCGCCAAGGCTCGCCGTTGGGCCAAGGCCGAAGGCCAGACCTACCCGCTGATGCGCAAGCAGGCGAGCGCCAACCGCTCGGAAGAGCGTGAGGCGCAGCGCAAGCAGCGCAAGGAATGGCGCGCTGAGCGTCTCCGTGCCGGCGCCGAAGCGATCGCGAAGGGCGCCGATTGGGCCGAGCTGGCGAAGTTGTTCAACATCCGCACCGCCGAAGGTGCCGCCCAATGGTGGCGTCGCAACCATGACGGCCAGAAGGCGGGCGCGAAGAAGGGCAAGAAGCGCCGCTCCCGTTAGATCGCGCCATGCCGCGTGACCCCGACGATATCGAGGAAGTCCTGGGCCAGGTCGAATCGGCCCTGGACGAGCTCGAGATCGTCGACGGTGACGAACGCGACGCGCTGCTGACCAGCCTGCGTGACGTGCTAGGTTCACTTGGCGACCTTCCGCTGACCACCGTGGAAGTGCGCACCGTTCGCCTGCAGCCGCAGGTGGCCACGCCGTCGGTCTCGCTCTTGGACGGCGGCCGCAACGATGACGACGTCGTCGATGTCGGTGCGCGCCCCGCCCTTCGGCTCGCCAACGAGGCCGACAGCGCCCTATCGGAAGCCGTGGTGGAGGCCGGCGGGCAATCCCGCCGCCCGCGCACACAGGACACCTTCCCGGAGCCCCCGGGACACATTCGTTTTCCTGCCCCGGGCGAGATGGCCGACCAGCCGATCTTTCAGGGCAACCGCGCCAGGACGTACCGGGTACGCTGTCTCGCTGGCAGCCTGGCGGTGCGGGTTGACGACGCCGTGCTGGCGCCGCTGCGGGCGGGCCAGACGGTGGACGTCGAAGGCCGGCGCATCTCGGTCAGCGCGGTGGCCAGCACCTCGGACGCGGCAGAGGGCCGCTACATCCGCTTGCGCAGCTAGCCTCGCGTGACGCCCTCGATCACGTTGGCCCTGACGCCGCTGTGCCAGCTCAACACGCCGTACCCCTCGACGGCGTATCTGGCGCGGCACCTGCGCGAGCATGGGCACCCCTGCAAGCAGCGCGACCTCGGTCTGGAGCTGGCGCTGCGGGTGTACAGCCGCGCCGGACTGGCGGCGATCTTCGACGAGTTGGAGGCGCGCGAGTCGCTGCCGGTTCCGGCGTGGCGCGCCCTGGCGATGCGTCGACAGTTCGAGGGCGCGATCGACGGCGTGGTGGCCTTCCTCCAGGGGCGGGACCGTGGGCTCGCGCCCAAGCTGTTGGGGACGCCCTGGCTCCCACGCGGGCCGCGCACGGAGGCGATCGACCTCGGCGCCTTCGGCGAGGCGGCCGTCGACGACGCCGCGCGCCACGTCGCCACCCAGTGGCTGGCCGACATCGCCGAGCTCGTGGGCTGCGTCGACGAAGGCTTCGCGCTCGCTCGGTACCACCACCACCTTGCCGCAGGTGCCGCCGAGTGGGCTCCCCTCGCGGCGCGGCTGGCCGGCAAGACCCTGCTCGACGGCTGGCTGGACGAACTGGCGGCCAGCCTCGACACGCCCATCGTCGGCCTCTCCGTCCCCTTCCCAGGCAACCTGTACGGCGCGCTGCGCGTAGGTCAGCGCCTCCGCGAGCGCGGCGTCACCGTGATCCTCGGCGGAGGGTACGTCAACACCGAGCTGCGGGACGTCGACGAACCCGGCCTGTGGGAGTGCGCTGACGCCTTGGTCTACGACGATGGCGAAGGCCCGCTGCGCGCCATCCTCGAACACGCCGCGGGCGAACCGGACCGCCGCCACCGGACCCGGACCCGCGAAGGCCTGCACCAAGCCGCCTACCCGGACGTCGGCACCACGCACGCGGCCTGGTACGGCGAGCTGCCCCTCGCGCAGTACCTGAACCTTGTGGATGCCACCAATCCTGCCCACCGCCTGTGGTCGGATGGCCGGTGGAACAAGATCACTCTTGCCCACGGATGTTACTGGAAACGTTGCTCTTTTTGCGATGTCTCGCTCGACTACATCTCCCGCTTTGTACCAGCAGGAACGAGCGCGCTGGTCGATCAGACCGTCGAGTTGGTTCGCGACACCGGGCAGCGCGGCTTCCACTTTGTCGATGAGGCCGCCCCCCCCCGCGCGATGCGCGACTTCGCGATCGAGCTCTTGGCTCGCGGAGAATCGATCTCCTGGTGGGGCAACATCCGCTTCGAGCGCACGTTCACCCCGGACCTGTGTCGGCTTTTCGCCGCCGCGGGTCTGGTCGCGGTGACCGGGGGACTCGAAGTCGCGAGCGACCGGTTGCTCCAGAAGATGGACAAGGGCGTCACCATCGAGCAGGTCGCCCGCGCCGCCCGCGCGTTTTCGGACGCCGGGGTGATGGTGCACGCCTACTTGATGTACGGCTTTCCCACCCAGACCCTCCAGGAGACCGTCGACAGCGTGGAGATCGTGCGACAGCTCTTCGCGGTCGGCGCGCTCCGGAGCGCCTTCTGGCATCGGTTCGTGCTCACCCGGCACTCGGCGATCTACCCGGACCCCGCGGCCTTCGGGGTCAGCGTGCCTGCGCGTTCACGCGCGTTCGCCGAAAACGACGTCCCCCACCGGGATCCCGACGGCGCCGATCACGACGCCTTCGACGCCCCGCTGGTGGCCGCGCTCGACGCCTACAAACGCGGCGAGGGCTACGATCGCCCCGTGGAGAGCTGGTTCGCAGCGGGAACGCCCGCGACGACGGAGCCCTCCGATCGCGTGGCCCGCGCGCTCTTGACCGAGCCGGAGCCCTTCGCCGGTCGCGTCCTCTGGCTGGGCGGCGACCCCCTCGAAGAAGACGGCGCGTTGGTGCTCCACAGCGCGTCAGGGCCCACCCGCCTGCGCGGCCCGGACGAAGCCCTGGCCTGGATCGGGGAGCTGGTCACGGCCGCTCGCCCGGGGGAGTCGGCGCTGACCTGGGAGCAGGTCGCGCTCAGCCGTCCGCGCGGAGTCGATCGGCTCTTGCCCGTGGTCCGACGGGCCGGACTCATCGCGGTATGATCCTCTCGTTCCTGGTGTTTCTGCTCTCCGCACACGCCGAAGAGCCGCGCGCGGACACCCGAATGACCTGGGTCGCGATCCCCAACATCGGCTACGACGTCGACGACGGGCTTGGCCTTGGCGCCCGCGCCGAGATCGACTGGTACAAGACCGGCTACGACCCCTACCAACTGGCGTTTGTGGTCCAGGCCTTCGCCACCACCAACGGCTACCATCACCACCGCGTCCGCTTCGACGCGCCCGGGCTCGGCGCCACGCATACCCTGCGATTGACGGGCCACTTCGCATACCGGCAGTGGCTCAACGACGGGTACTGGGGGCTGGGCAACGACACCACGGTGTCGCGAGCCGTGTACGAAGCCACCGAGGGCGAGCTGGCCAAGCGCTACCGCTACACGCTGGTGCAACCCTTCGGGCGGTTGACTCTACGAGGTGAGCTGGGGGGGCCCTGGGCTTGGTTTGCGTTCCTCGCCGGGCGCTGGTCATCGGTCGAGACGTACGATGGCTCGCTGCTCCGAGAGCGCGCTCCCATCGGCATGGAAGGGGGGTTGGGCGTGCAGCCGGGGCTGGGTTTGCTCTACGACACGCGCGAGCCGGAGCTGACCCCCGACGCCGGCGTGCTGCTGGAGCTGTCGGCGCGCGGGATGCCGCTCTTGCCGGGCGCCGAGGCGAAGTGGGTGGCTGCCTTCGCGAGCGCGCGGGCGTACTGGAAGCTGGGACCCAAGGTGGTGCTGGCCAGCCGGATCATGGGCGAGGCGATGTGGGGCGACGTCCCGTTCTACGATCTGAACACCTGGGGCGGACTGTCACCCACGATGGGCATCGGAGGCAGCGACTCGGCGCGGGGCATCGCCTTCGGGCGGTGGCGCGACGTCAACAAGGTCGCGGTGAACAACGAGCTCCGCATCGACCTTTTCCGACACGTGGCTTTCAAACGCGAAATCCGGTGGCAGTTGGTGCCGTTTGTCGATGCGGTCACCGTGTTCGGGACCGAGCCGCTCGGCGAGTGGCCGGTCCACCCCGGCGCTGGCCTGGGCATCCACCCCATCGTCGAGGACACGTTCGTGGGGCGTTTGGACCTGGCGGTGGGGCTTGACCAGGTGGAAGAGGCGGACTTTCGCAGGACGACGGTGCCGAGCTTGGGGGTGTACGTCGTGTTTGATCATATGCTTTGAGGGCGCGCGCGCCAGCGTCGCGGCATGGGGCCGCCGCCGGATGGATCACCGGAAGCGTGAGCTGGTTCTTGGTCGCGCGGACGGGTCGCGCCAGATGGCCCGCAGCGCTACCCGCAGTCGAAGGTGATGGCGTAGCGATTCCCGGTCCAGTGCGCCTCCTCTTGGGGCCGGGGGTCGTCGCCAACGTAGCGCCAGCTGCTCGTCTTGCCGTCGTCGTCGCGCGAGACGACGCGCCCCGCGTCGTCGTAGGTCCAAGTCGTGTGGTAGTCCCACGTGAAGTCGTTTTCAGTATCGACGTCGGTGTGGTCAACCGCGACGAGGCTTTCGTCCTCCCAGGTGTACCTTGACGTGCCGACGATGGACATCCTGTAGTAGTCCCAGGTGGTAGATAGCAGCTGCGTATTTACGAAATCCAGTTCGAACGACCAGCCGTCGACCGGGCTCGTCCACTCCGTCCAGTCGGCGCCGGAGTACGACAGCCCGTACGTGTATTCGTCGGTGCCGATGGTCTCGACGCGCACACCGTCGTCACCTACGGAAAAGTAGGTGGATGTGCGTTCCCAGGCGTGGCCGTGCTCGTCGCATGTGAACGTCCGGTCCTCGCCCCGCGGGGAACCGTCGTAGCGTAGCTCCTGAACGACCAAGCAGTCGTCGTGCCAGGTGTTCGTCACCTCTGCCAACCCGTTCACGTCGAGGACTCACGAGGACAGCAGCCGCCCGTAAGGGTCGTACTCGGCGAGTGTTTCGTCCACGTGCGCCTCGTCCTCGGGATCCACGCGGGTGCGCGTCCACGTGCAGCCGGCAAACATGGGCGCGTAGTCGCTGGGATATCCGAACGGCATCCGCTGGGCGGGGAAGGCCTGGTACCCCGCCATCGGGTTGAAGATGTCGCACGCCGCGAGGGAAAGCAGGGTCAACATCGGAGAGCCCATAACCGAGGAATCACCGGGCCCACCGTCCCCGGCGACGCTGGGGCGCGCTCGGGCCGCCGTCGCGGCGATGCCGTCGCCAACCAAGTCGAAGAGCGGCAGATCACTTCGTGAGTTGGTTGGCACCGTGCGGGGCGGGGGGCGCAGCGGCGCCAACGAACGCGGTGAGTGACGGCCTCACCTCGGGGACTGGTTGGCATTTCGGGCGAGGCACCGCGGGAGGGCGGCGCCAAGGCGCAAGGGAGCGCCAACCAAGTCGAGGAGTGGTGCGTCATTTCTCGACTTGGTTGGAAAAGGCCTCGCGGGGCGACCGGGCCCGGCCCGGGCGGCCGTCGCCAGCGACCGCGTCCATGCAGGGGTCCGCCTCCTCGCCATCGCAGATCACATAGGCGCCACCGGCCCCACCGGTGCCGTCGTGCGTCAGGTAGACGTCGAGCGCGTCGCTGCCGCCGAGGCCGCCATCCGCCAGCGGAGGGGCAAAACCGAGCCCATCGACTTGCACGGTCCAGGCCTCGTCGAGCGCGGGCAGCACAACGTCGCAGAGGGCGGCCAGACCGTCCAGATAGTGGCACCGGAGCGGATGACCGGTCCCGTCGACAAACCCCGCCGCCTCCGGATGGGCCGCAAAGACCGACACGGTCCCGGCCAGCAGGAGCATCACCCCTTCGCCGCCCCCGCCCTCACCGTGTTCGCCATCAGCATCGCGATCGTCATCGGGCCGACGCCGCCCGGCACCGGCGTGATCCACCCGGCGCGCTCCGCTGCGGGCCCGAACTCGACATCGCCGGTCAGGGAGCCGTCGGCCAGCCGGTTGACGCCCACGTCCAGCACCACCGCGCCGTGCTTGATCCAGGCGCCCTTGACCAACCCCGGAACCCCCACCGCTGCCACCACGATGTCCGCCCGCGCCACGTGCGCACCGACGTCACGGGAGCGGCTGTGGACCACCGTCACGGTGCAATCGGCGTGCTCCAAGAGCCGGGCGATGGGTCGGCCCACGAGGTCGCTGCGGCCGACGACCACCGCTTCGGCGCCGCGCAGGGTCACGCCCGTGCGCCGCAAAAGCTCCATGCACCCAGCGGGCGTACACGGGACAAAACCGTCGCGCTTCTGAGCGAGCCTGCCCGCGCTGATGACGTGCAGCCCATCGACGTCCTTGTCCGGCGGCAAGGCGTCGACCACCCGCAGGCGGTCGACGTGGGAGGGCACGGGGAACTGCACCAGGATGCCGTCGACATCGGGATCGTCGGCCAGTCGGCGAACCTCGGCAAGCAGCGCGGCTTCGCTGGTGTCGGCCGGCAGGGTCAGCTGCCAGTGGCGGAGGCCGATGCGCTCGGCGGTGCGCGACTTCATGCGGACGTAGACGGCGCTGGCGGGGTCGTCCCCAACCAAAACCACGGCGAGGCCGGGTTTGCGCGACATCGCCGCCACGCGGACGCGCAGGGCCTCCGTCACCTCGGCGGCGACGGCCTTTCCGTCGATGATGGTGGCGCTCAAGTCGTGGAGCCGGTGCTCGCGGAAGCCGACTTTGCGGGCGCTGCGGCTGGTGCCGGGGCAGCTGCCGGTGCTGCCGCAGGAGCAGCGCCAGTCGTTGCGGGTGCCGCCGCCGCTGCCCCTGTTGCCGGTGCCGCTGCGTCGCCAGCTGCCTTGTCGCCAGCCTTGTCGCCAGCGCCTTCGCCGCCCTTCTCCCCGCCTTTGAGCCCGTAGTGGTCGCTGTACCAACCGCCGCCCTTGAGCACGAAATTGGTGGCGCTGATGAGTTTTTTCACCTGCCCCGCCTGGCACTGCGGACAGGTGGTGATGGGGTCGTCCGAGAACTTTTGGAGCGCTTCGAACTTGTGCTTGCAGTCGGGGCAGGCGTACTCGTAGATCGGCATGGCGCGCGTCTAACATGGACGGGGCGATGCTACGGCGCTGGCCGCGCGCGTCAGAAACGAGGCAGGACCGCATCGCGAACGAGTCGCGGGCCCCACAGAAGACCGGCCGATAACGGGCGCCGCGCCCATGAGCGGTTAGCCCCCGCCCGCCATGGCCGGCCCCTCCGAACGCCGCGTCGTCCTCGTCACCGGGAAGGGTGGCGTGGGCAAGACGACCATCGCCACCGCGTTCGCGCTCGCGGAAGCCCGCGCTGGCAAGCGCGTGCTGTTGTGCGAGACCTCGGGCGCGGCGCGCATTCCCGCGAGCTTCGGGAAGCCCTCCCGCGGGTACGACCCGACGCAGGTCGCGACCAATCTGTGGACGCTCAGCATCACCCCCACCGAGGCAATTCAAGAATACGTGCTGTTGCAGGTGCATTTCCTACGCCTGTACAAGCTCGTGTTCCAGAATCGCGTCATGGCCCCCTTCGTCGACGCGGTGCCCGGCCTCCATGATCTGGTCCAGCTCGGAAAAGTGTGGTTCGCCGAGCGGGAGACCGAGAACGGGCGCCCCCGCTGGGACCTCATCGTGGTCGACGCGCCGGCCACTGGCCACGGGCTCACCATGCTCAGCGCCCCGCGGGCGATGATGGAGCTCACGCGGGCCGGCCCGTTTTACGACAATGCCAAGCGCATCGCCGAGCTGGTGGAAGACCCGCGCCGCACGTCGTTGCTCCTGGTCTCGACGGCGGAGGAGATGCCCTTGCGGGAAACCGAGCAGCTGGTGGAGCGCCTGGGGAGCTTGCGGGCGCTGATCGCGGGCGTCGTGCTCAACGAGGTTCACCCCGCGCCGCTCCCCGACCCCAGCGCGTGGCCCGCTGATCGTGCCCGGCTCCGCGAGGTGGGCGGCGACGCACTCGCAGCCACTTCGATCGTCGATGGTGAGCTCTGCGCCGTGGCGCGACAGGCTCTTGCCCGCGACCGCCTCGGCGCCGTCGGCGTCCCCATGGCAGAGCTGCCCTTCCTCTATCGCCGAAACCTTGGCCGCGCCGAGCTCGAAGGGTTCGCCGAACGGCTTGGAGTGCTGACGTGACCCGGGTCATCATCACCTGCGGCTCGGGCGGGGTAGGCAAGACGACCCTCTCCGCGGCGCTGGCGTTGCGCCTCGCAGAACAGGGAAAGCGGGTGGTGGTGCTGACCATCGATCCGGCGATGCGACTCGCCGACGCGCTGGGGCTCAAAGGACTCGACAACCAACCCCAGCGGGTCCCGACCGATCGCGGCGAGCTCCTGGCGCTGATGCTCGATCCCAAGCAGACCTTCGACGAGCTGGTGTCGCGACATGCAGGGAGCGCCGAGGTGCGGGACCGCATCCTGGCCAACCACTACTACCGGTCCGTCAGCACCCGGCTGCCCGGCGTGCACGAATACATGGCGATGGAAAAGCTGCTCGCGCTCCACCGCGAGGCCGATGCGGACGTGATCGTGCTCGACACGCCGCCGACGAGGCATGCGCTCGATTTCCTGGTGGCGCCGGACCGGATGGGCGGCCTGATGGACGAGGGCGTGATGCGCTGGATCGTGCTCCCAGCCAGCGTCGGCGGTTGGCGAATGTTGGAGATGGGCAGCGACGTGCTCGCGGGGGTGCTCAAGCGGCTTCTGGGGCAGGAGACCGTGGGTGATATCGCCGAGTTCTTCGCTGGCTTTCAGAGCCTGTGGGGCGGCTTTCGGGAGCGGTCCACGGCGGTGCGGGCATTGTTGCGCGCCCCCGAAACCCGCTTCTTGTTGGTCACCGCGCCGGCGCCGGGCGCGCGCGCCGAGGCGCTCCAGTTCTTGGAGGTGCTCCAGAAAGAAGGCATGCCCTTTGCCGGGTTCTTGGTGAACCGGTGCGCCGTCGCCGCGCCCCCTCCGATCGCGTGGCCGCCCGCCGCGCCAGGCGACGAGCCCCGCTGGGAAGCCGTTGGCGCCGCGCTGGAAGCGGTGCTCGCCCGCCACCGAGCGCTGGTGGCCACCCAGGACGCGGCCATCGCCGAGCTCGTCACCCACGCCCCCCGCGGCGCCCAGGCCTGGCGGGTGCCCGAGGCCGAAGGCGACGTCCACGACCTCGCGGGGCTACGTTTGTTGGGCCGCGCCTTGGAAGAGGCGGGAGCCATCCGGGGGTTGGACACGCCATGAATCAGGCTGACTGGCTGCGCAAACGTTTGCGGAAGGGAAAGAAGCTGGGCTGTGCGCCGGAGATCGGCGCGCTTTTCCTGGTCGTGCTGGCAATCGGCGTCTGGGCGGGCCCCGCCTGGGCGGTCGAGGGCGACCCTGAAAAAGGCGGCCCCTCCATCGAGAAGAAGCTCGGCGACTACCTCGCCGACCTCGGCGGCGACGACGGCCCCGAGCGCCTGTTCGCGGCTCGCACCGTCAAGGGTGAGACCCGACGGGCCCTGGCGGCGATGAACCACGCACCAGACAGCATCGCCGCGCTCGAAGGCCGCTCGACCCTGGTCGAGGTCGACGCGCGCGCCCCGTCGGCCTGCGCAAGCGCGCTGACCTACGCCAACACCGTGGTCTTGTGCGCGGAGATCCTCGCCGACCTGGGGCACCCGGAGATGATCGGGCGCATCCAGACCGGGCGGACCCTCGTCACCGACAAGGGCGGCCTGAAGCGCATCGACGCCGCGCTGGCGGTGCTGGCGTCGCTGCCTGCCGCGGACGCGCCCACCCCGACCCCGCCGACAGCCCCGGTGGCAACGGCGCCGGTCCCGCCGCAGGCCCCCGCGATCCCCTCCCCGCCGAGCCCGTGATCACCGTCGGCCTCACCGGAGGCATCGCCTCCGGCAAGAGCACGGTCGCGGCCGTCCTGCGAGCCGATGGGGTGCCGGTGCTCGACCTCGATCAAGTCGCCCGAGAGGTGGTCGCGCCGGGGACACCCGCCCTGGCCGCCATCGCCGCGCGGTGGCCCGCCGTCGTCGTGGAAGGCGGGCTCGACCGCAAAGCGCTCGGCGCCCTGGTGATGGCCGACGCCACCGAACGAACCGCGCTCGAGTCGATCACCCACCCGCTCATCTGGGCCCGGATGGAGGCGTGGATCGCCGCGCAGCACGCTCCCGCCGTGGTGATCGAGGCGGCGCTGATGGTCGAGACGGGCAGCTACCGGCGCTACGACAAGCTCCTGGTGGTCACCTGTTCGCCGCACACGCAACGCGCCCGCCTCGCCGCGCGTGAAGGCTACGATCCGGCGGCGGTCGAGCGCTGGCTCGCCTCGCAGCTCCCCACCGCCGAAAAGGTGCGCCTCGCCGACGCGCTCATCGGCAACGACGGGGACACCGCCGAGCTGGAAGCGACGACCCGGAGGGTGTGGGCGCGGCTGGTCTGAGCTAACATGCCCCCATGCTCCTCCTTCTCACGTTGCTGGGCTGCCCCACCGGCACCGGCACCGACCCCGACGTCGAGCCCGCCGACACCGGCTTGGCCGCCGCCCCCGCCTGGGATCGCCCCGGTGCTTCAATCGGCTGCGATCCCGACGCGCCGGCTGGCTTGCTGGACGAAGCGCTGCTCGACGCCGACCTGGACGCGGACGATTTTGGCTTTGACGAGTCGATCTGGGAAGACTGGGCGACGAGAGGCTTTGTCCGAGGGCCCTACCAGTGGCCGCACTTCGAGGCCGTTCACCACGATCCTCGCGTGGCCGCCTGCTTCGCCCGCCAGCACGCGGCCGACCTGGACGCCGCCGCCCTGATGCCCCACCCCACCGCCGCCGCGCTGGGCGTGCTCTACGAGGGCGCTGGCATCGATGTTTCGGGAGATCCTATCGATGTCGGGGAGAGCGATCTGGAGCGCGCACTGGCTGCCCTGCACGATGCGGCGGGTGGCACGGGCGACCCCGCGACGGCAGTGGAGCTTCCGGTCGAGCTTGCGGAGGCCCTGACGCCCATCGTCATGGCCCTGGTCAGGGGCATCGACGCCCGCCACGCCATGGACGAAGCGGCCGAGGACGTCAACAAGCCCGCTCGCCTGTTCGGAGGCGCGGCCGGGTTGGTGATTGACGGCCGCGAGTATTTCCCCCCGCTCACCGATGCGGCCGAACACGAAGCTGCGACCGAGTGGTTCCTCAGCGAGGACGGACCCCGCGCCCTGCTCCTGCCCGCTCGACAGCTGGCGTTCGCGGTGGAGGACGCCGACCTCGGCCGCTTCGCCGGCACCGACACCGACTGGACCTTCCACACCGACGCCGGCACCCTCCGCATTGCCCCGTCGTCCAACGGCGTCCACGCCGAGGAGGAAGAGCCGACCCTTTTCCTCTTGGAGCTCGGCGGCGACGACACGTACACGACGGGGGTCGGCGCCAACGTCAACGCCGACAACCCGGTTGCGCTCCATGTGGACCTCCACGGGAACGACATCTACGGGTACGCAGTGGTGCCGGACAGTGGCGACGTCGAGGGCGCCCTCCCGTCCGACGAGGACGGCCGCAATGGCACCTCCGACTCTGACCACGGCCGCCAGGGCAGCGGACGGTACGGCATCGGCATGGCGTTCGACCTTGGCGGCGGGGACGACTCCTGGGCCAGCCTGCGCATGAGCCAGGGCTTCGGCGCCCTCGGCATCGGCGTCCTGCGCGACGACGGCGGCGCCGACACCTACACCGCCGAGGCGGGCGCCCAGGGGTCCGCCGTCTTCGGGTGGGGGCTGCTCCTGGACGGGGGCGGCGACGATACGTACAAGAGCTGGGCGTACAGCCAGGGTTTTGCCTACGCCGGCTCGGCCGCGACGCTTCTGGATGTGGGCGGCGACGACGTGTACACCGCGGACCCCGGCAACGCGTTCGGTGGGCTGACGCTCTACGGCTCGCCGCAGCTTCCAGGCGGGGAAGGCAACAGCTCCTTCTGTCAGGGCGCCGGCTTTGGCCTGCGCGGCGACGCCTACGCCCTGTACCTTTCCGGCGGCTTCGGCGTGCTTCGCGACGCCAGCGGGAACGACGACTACGTCAACGGCGTCTTCGGCCAGGGAACTGGCTATTGGGAGGGCACCGGCCTGCTGTCGGATGGCGCTGGTGACGACCAGTACGACGCGCTGTACTACATTCAAGGCGGCGTTGCCCACTACGCGACCGGCATGCTCTTCGATGGCGGTGGGAACGACCGCTACAACCAGCGCATCGATCCCTACTCGATGCAGACCGGCGCCGGGCACGACTACTCCCTCGGCATGCTCGTCGACGACGGCGGCGACGACATGTACCGCTACGGCGGGCTCGCCGTCGGCGCGAGCAACTGCCAGGGCGTGGGCATCCTCATCGACAAAGACGGCGTCGATGTCTACGAGGCTCAGAGCAACCAGTCCACCGGGCTCGGCAACCACTCCGATGAGTGTCCGAGCCGGGTTGCCGATCCCAGCATCGGCATCTTCATGGACGCCGGAGGGGACGTCGACACCTGGTTGTGGCCCGCGGGCGACGCCCGCGCGCCCGCGAACGACTCCAACTTCGGCCTGAACTGGCATGACACCAGCGACGAACACGGCGGCGCGGTCGACGGGGATGGGATGACGGGATTTTGATGGAAGCCCGGCGCCCGGGCGAAGCACGGGCGCGGCCCTCAGCTCCCTGCGAACGGCAGGTCCTCCACCACGCCCTGGACGGTGCGCCCAGCGGCCACCACATCCACCACCAGACCCGGCTTCCACGCCGCCTTTCGCAGCACGGCCAACACCCGGGCCACGCCGCCCTCACGCACGCCGGAGCGCGTGCTGCCCACGACCTCGTCCCCGAGCTTCACCTCGGCGCCGACCGGCGGAATGGCATCCTCCACCATGCGGAGACCCCACAACTTCTTGGCCACCTGCCCCATGACGTCGATGCGGTTGATGACCTCCTGGCCGAGGTAGCAGCCCTTGGTGAAGCTGCAGCACTCCTCGACCAGTCGCATTTCGTGCACCAGCGCACGCTCCCCCATGTCGACCGGCCAGCGCACGCGACCTGCCCGCACACGGAGCGCTTCGAGCGCCTCGCTACCGCCGATGCCCGCGCCGGCCGCCCGGAGCGCCGCCCACAGCTCGGTCACCGCCGTCGTCGGGACCACGATGTCGATGCCGGTCACGCCACGGTCACGACCGAGCAGCCACAGGTCTGCTGCCGCGACCGCTTGCCCAAGAGTCGGAACCGGCAGCCCCGCGGCAGCCAACACTTCCGCACCCCCTGGCCCCGCAAGGTGCACCACCACGCGATCCTCACTGCGATCGGACAGCTCCACATCGTCGAAGAGGATGAACTTTTCGTATCGTTCGACGAAGGCCGCGGCGGCCACGCCGTCGAGGACCACCAAAAGAGCCTCCTCTCCCACACGCGCCACCGACAAAAGCCCCTGTAGTTTGGCCTTTTCGTCGCCCATCGCGCTGCGATTGCAGGCGCCCACCGCCAGGTCGCGAATGTTGTTGGTGAACATGCCGTTGGCGAAACGGCGCGCGTCGGGCCCCACCAGATCGATCACCGCGTGATCGGCCAGGTCGAAGAGCACCGCACCGCGACGAGCCTCGGCCGCCTCTTCTTCGACCGTACGGAACTGGGCAGGCAAAAGCCAGCCATCGACGTCGCCGAACTGGGCGCCGGCCGCGACGTGCGTGGCGAAGAGCGGAGTGCGCGTAAGCCCCACCGCGGCCGTCAGCCTTTCACGTGGGCGGCGGCCCACTCGTTGGTGAAGTAGCCCTCACCCTCGACAGGGCGCAGCGGCGAGTCGCGACGGGCAAAGACTTCGTCGCGCAGGAAGCTGGCAAGAAGCTGGCGGCCGGGCTGCCCGTGGTTGAGCCAGCGCTTGCGAAGCGCGTGGTAGACATCCTCCTGGCTGGCGCCCGCGGGCGTGGCCGCGATCCGCCGCAGCGCCTGGTCGAGCCAGTCCGCCGAAGCCGCGGTGTAGGGCACCTGCGCTTCTTCGAACAGGTCGGTGAGCCAGTCCAGGTAGCGTGCGGCCATCGGAAACCCTCGCGGACGCCGACCTAACATGCTGTTCTCGCCGCGGGCCCTCAACTCCAGCGCCGTTCTGGCCGATTCAGCGGGGAGTGCGGAGGAATTCATGACCCTGGTCCTTTTGTCCCTGTTCGCGTGCGCCGAGTCCGAGTCGGCCCCGATGGAAACCAGCGCGGCGCTGGGAGTGCAGGACGACGCACCTTCGTTCACCGCTGAGCTCATCGACTATGACGCTGAGACCGACGGCATCCTCGTGGCCGAGCTGGTCGAAGAGGTGCTCGGTACGCCGCCGCGCTACCCCTCGGTGCGGAGCAGCGTCCCGGTGAACCTGGACGGTTACGTCTCGATCGCCCTGCCGACCCCCGGCGAGGATGGCCCCCAGAGCGTTCGTTACCGCGTCATCTTCCGCGAATCGCGCGGGGACGGCAGCATCGGCCCCATCCGCGAAGCCTTCCAGCCCGCGCTGGTGTGGTCAGAGAGCGGAAACGTGACCGGCGCCCCGGCGGGCTGGGCCGTCGAGGCGGGCCGGCGCGGCCATCGCGAGTGGTCGCCGATCGGCTCCGCCGACGTCGAGCTGCGGCTGCGCACGGAGAGCGAGCTGGTGATCGGCGGACCCTTCGCCGTCGAGGGCGTCGTGGCCGACATCGGCACCTCGATCCGGATCGCGCTTCTGGACGAAGGCACGCCCATCGACGGTGTCGTCGGCATCGTCGCCGAAGGGATGTGGGGCCTGCGCGTGGACGACGACCCCGGCCTGACGCCCGGCCGACTGCTCCGTCCAGTCGCCTTTCTCGATGCGGACGACGACCTCCGCTACGACACCGACAGCGAGGCCCAGATCGGCATCGCCTGCGCACGCGCCGACGAAAGCTTCATCCGCTGGTTCGCCGAGCCCACCGAGGTGCGCGCGGCCGACTTGCTGACCCGGTCCCGATCGACCCCGGGCTGGAACGCCTGGGTCGCGACGGACGAGATCGGGCACCCGCTCTTTGACGCCACCCGGGTGGTGATCGCCGAGGTCTGCGAGTAGGGACGGCGGCGGCCCTGTGAGCACGGCGCTACCGGGAACTGCGGAGGTGGCGGCTCACATCGGGAGTTGCCGGTTGCTGGGAGCGGCGAGCGCGGCGCTACCGAAGGTGCCGAGCGCCGACCAGGCGAAGCAGGAGGCCCGGGCCGCCCTCCGCCTGGTCACGCGACGGTTGTCGGGACAGGGGTTGCGCTGCTCGCCGTCGCTGCCGTGCCGTGGGGGCAGCGACGCCCAGCCGGAGCGCATGGCTCGGTGCGAATCCTCGACGCGAAAACGCTGGACACGATCGGTGTACCCCTCCTGTCCGGGGAGTGGGTCGGCGCCGACCATCGACCCCTCGGGCGTCGCCCACCTCTGGGACTTGGACCCCGCATGCCCATCTGGGCCGAGCAGCCGGGGCAGTCAGGTCGCGACGCAGACGTCGTAGGGGCGGGTCCCAGCACCCTCCCAAAGGGTTCGCCCAGCTCGGTCTTGGCGGAGTCGTAGTAGGTCAGGCGGCCGCTGGTAAGGATGTCCACCAACTCCTTGACGGTGGGGCTGCTCGCCACGCCTTCGCCGTCCCAGTCCACCTCGGCCTTCGTCGATGTGGAGCTGTCCGTCATCGGGTCGGTGCAGCCCGTCTTGGACGCACACGCAGCGCCGTCGCTGCTGCTGCTGTCATTCGGCCGCATCCGCCGTGCGCGCCCCCGTGCCATCGGTGCTGAGGGTCCCCGAGAACGACATCAGCGAGGCGCTACCTGTATCGTAGAGGGTGAGACAATTCCCCCTCATGCCCAGGCCGCGACATTCCGATCCATGGTTTGTCCACCTACGGACACGGAGGACCACCATCCATGCGTTTCATCAGCTTTCTCACCCTCGCCTTCTTCGCCTGCGCCCCGGAATCTGACACCCCCGAGGTCACTGAATCTCCGCTCGTCAGCGGACCCACCGTCAACTTCGAGTTCCCCGTGGATGGCACCAAAATCGCCCTCCGCTCGGTGAGCTACGACGAAGAGGGTGACGTCACGGTCGGCTCAGTGCTGCGCACTGGCACGATCGCCGACGGCGCGGTGAGCATCACCCTGCCGCTCCGCGCCGCGCGCCGCGACAAGAACCCGACGTTCCCGGACGCCCCGGTGGCGTACCAGGTCTTCGCGTACGCCGACATGCCCGAAGGACAACCCGACTCGTACTACGGCGTCGGCTCGGAGTCGGTCGTGTACTTCAACGGCAAGGACGGCGGAAAAAAGGGCTGGTACGTGCAAGCCAGCGATGACGACGGCACGCTCACCTGGTCGAGCACCGACCGCATCGTCAGCATCTCGAGCCGCCTGCTCGGCCCCACCGCCGCGTCCGTCAGTGGCACCCCGGGCGGCATCGCCGAAGGCTCGCTGCGGGTCGCCTTCGCCGGACCCGACGGAGTGATCGACGCCGACGCTCCGATCAGTGACACCTTCCAGGCCGAGATCTCCGGAACGCCGTCGTCTACGACCGAGCTGGAGGATGGCAGCGTTGTCGCGGAGGTCACCCCCCGGGTGTACATCGACGTCGACGGCAGCGAGAGCTTCGAGGAAACCGAGCCGTTGATTGGCGAACTGTGCTGGGGCACCAGCCCGATCTCGATCGGCTGGGTCGACTCGGCGCACTCCGTCGAGCAGGCGCTCGAGTTCGCTCGTGCCGGCACCCGCACCGGCTGGCGCGTGTGGGCCAACAACGAGGAGTCTCGCCAGTTGGTTGTTCCGGGCGCGCCGATCCAGGCTCAGGAGAAGTGCCCGACCGAGGCGATCTTCCCGGAAAACCTCGAGGGCGGCGAACCGGAGTAACGCCCCGTTGACGCTGGCCGGGTCACCCGCACGGGTGACTCGGCCTTGCCGTTTTTGGATCGGCAGGGATCAGATCAGTTCGCAGCCACGAGGGAGTCCATCGGCGCGACCCAGTCGAAGCGTCGCAACCCGTAGTGGTCCGCCAGCTCGCCGAGCTTCGTGCCGTACCGGGGATCCGTCGCGTACTTTCCCTGGAGCGCGCGGGCATACGCGACAGGATCTTCAGCCACCAACCTCGCCGGTGCGTAACGATCGGCCGTCGCCAGCACGCGGGAGTGGTCCGCGAGCGACTCGGCGAAGGAGTGGTACAGCCGAAACTCGTGGTGCCGGTGCCCCCGCTTGCCACGCTGGTACTCGACCACCCGCCGCTTGGACGAGCCGGCCGGACCCACACCCTTCATGCCGAAAAGGTTGAATCCAGGCGCGCTCTTTCCCCAGCCGCTCTCCAAGATGGCCTGAGCGACGGTGACGCTGGCCGGCACGCCGAAGACGACATCCCCAAACGTGGCGCCGGGCAAAACCGATGCGAGGAACTCCCCCTTCCGACCCGATGGCAACGGCGTCGTAGCGACGAGCACCCGAACGCGCAGGGCCAAAAGCGCGTCGAAGGCGGCGGCGAGCCCGGGCGAGGCGCTGGACGTCGCCAAGAGCGCCCGCGGCTGCGCGGAGAGGAGCGCCTCCACCCGGCTCCCGATCGCGTCGGCCGAGGCGCCGGTGTCGAGCGCCAACCACAGCGCGGCGACCTCGTCACGAAGCGCCGTGCTCTCGTCCACCGCCCGCATTTCCGGGAGCATTTCGGCACCCGTCGGCGCCGCGGGAACCGCCGCCAGCACGAACAGACAGAGCGGAAGAAAGTTCAGCCGGCGAAACACCCCGCGCAGCTAACGATATCCCAGGATCGAGCAAGTCTTGACGCGTCAATAGCGGGGTCAGCGAGCGTACATGCCTGCCGACCGACGCAGCCGGGCGATCTCCGCCTCCACCCCGCGCCAGCCTCGTTCATCATCGTAATGCAGCCCCACAAGTCCAGCGCGAGATGCGCCTGCAACATCCTTTTCGACGTCGTCTCCTACGTGGATCGCCTCCTTCGGTGCCACCCCGACCACCCGGCAAGCAATCTCGAAGATGCGCGGATCCGGCTTCTCGACGCCGTGCTCCGACGAGACCACCAGCGCCCCGAAAAGACGGTCGAGCGCAAAACGATGAAAGAGATCGCGCAGGCGCAGGTCCCAGTTGGAGAGGATGGCGATGCGGATGCCGGCGCGGGAAAGGTCGCCGAGCACCCGCAGCGCATCGGTATCGACCCACCACGCGCGAGGACGCGAATACCACTCGTACAGCGCCTCGAAGAGCGCCTCGTCCTGCACCCCCACCGCCTCGGCGACCAGCGGCGACCAAAACGCCCGACCGTCGCCCTCCTGCGCCTGGCCCTGGCGGGCGCGCAACGCGGTCCGGAAGCGAAGCTCTACCTCCACCGGATCGGCGGCGTGGCCGCGTGCGCGAGCGGCCCGTGCATAGGTGACGCCGACCGGCTCCCGCGGGCGCAAAAGCGTGCCCCCCGCGTCGACGAAGACCGCCCTCACGGCCACCCCAGAAACCTCCGCAAGGCCCACCGCACCACGCTTCCCGAGGCGAGACCGATCGCCCAACCTGCTAGAACGTCACTCGGCCAATGTTGGCCGGTGGTCACCCGAGAGACCCCCACAAAAACCGAGACCAGCGCCAGCTCGGGGAATCCGAGGACCGCGGCCAGCGCCATGGTGTTGGCCGCGTGGGCGGAAGGCATGGCGGCGCCAGACCCGCAGCGGGGGCCGGACTCGTCCATCGGCCCGTAGCTGCGATCGAGCACCGCACACGGCCTTTCCCGCCCGACCATCGGCTTGAGCACCCGCACCACCCCGACGTCGGTCAGCGACACCGCGATGAGCGCGGGCAAAAGCCAGCGTTGCTGTTGCCGGAAATAACAGAGTACCACGCACAGAACCACCAGCGCGGCCAGCCCCGACCGCGAGTCGAAGAGCGCCCACAACTCGGGCGCCGCCGTGTACCAGCCGTTGATGACGACAAAGACGGTCTGGTCCACGCCACCTCAGGGGTTGGGGCGCTCCACGTGGTGCGCGCGGGAGTCCACGACGCGCCCGTAGCGGTCGTAGATCGTAGCGCGATCTGCGCCGTTGTTCCAGATCGGGTCGCCGCTGCCGAGGTACAGCTCCAGCTGGGCGGTGGGGTCCACCGCATCAACGCCGCGCCCGCTATGCAGCTTGAAGGTGTTGCCCACCGGCACGATCACCTGGGGAAGCGGCCAGTTCCGACCGGAGATGTCGGCGATGTGGTACCCGGCGAGGTTCAGCGGCGCCGCGGAGATGTTCGCCACGCGAAGGTACTCGCCGTTGACGTTCTGCCGGTCGTCGCCATCGGCGTTGGCGTGGAACGAGGTGATGTGGAGCGCCCCTTGGAAACGTTCGGTCGACCAGATTCCGCGGCGCGCCTTCCGCGCTTTTTCCTGGGCAGCCAGGAGCGCGGTCAGGTCGGTAGGGTCCGGCGGGATCACGAAGACGTGCCCCAGCCCCGCCTCCAAGAGCGCGACGGAGAGGTTCTTCCCGTCGACTTCGATCCCCGCCAAGATGCGACCGTAGCCGTCCCGCTTGCCGTCGCTCAACAGGCGGACGCGCTTCTGAAGCACCAAGGACGCGGCGAGCTCTCGCGCCTCTGGCCCGTACTCCTCCGGCGGCTTCAGCTCCGGGGTGTTCACCCAGCGCAGTCGCACCTTGTCGCGGGTGTCGAGCGTGACCGTGTCGCCGTCGTAGACCGCCGTCACCGTCGCGTACTCCGGCGGCGGGGGCGCGTCCGAAAGCCGCACGACCACGTCCGGGTCGATGTCGGGTTCGGTGGCGAGCGCCCAGAGCGCGAAGAGGATCACGGGGTCCCGCGCGCCTTCGCCGCATGGCTGAACCGGCGGGCCTGCCAGATGAGGTAGGGATCGTCGGGGCTCAATCGAGCGGCGGCTCGCGCTTGCAGCTCGGCCTCCTCGACGTCGCCCGCCACATAGGCCACCACGGCGGCAGTGTCCCGATACGCGGCGTTCTTGGGATCGGCGGCAACGGCGCGCGCGCTGGCACGCTGGGCCTCGGCCACCCGCTCCTCACCCAACGCCCAGTACCATGCATCACAGTTGTCACGACCCGGTCCCCGGCGAAACGGCTTGCAGTCGCGCTCGTAGCCCGCGGCGAGCGCGGCTCGGGCGGCATCACCATCAGCGACCAGATGCAGCGCAGCGCCGACAAAGTCGAGGGGTTCGGCGCCCGGATGCAGGCGCCCCAACGCGCGCGTCACGTCGGCGCGGAAGGTAGCGCGGTCGCCCTCTTCCAACGACATCGCGTACAGCCACATCGGGTGGCCGCCCACCGGGTACACGTCGAGCAGTTGGCGCAGCGTGGTGATGGCACCGTAGCGATCGCCCGACTCCAAGGCGACCAGCGCACGACGGAAAAGGAAGCCGCTACCCCCGCGATCCACAGCGATCGCCTCGTCCAACGCGCGCTCCGCCTCCGCAGGACGGCCCATGGCCAGGAGCACGTCCGAGTAGGCCACCAGCAGCTCCTGCCGGAGGTCAGGGTCCTCCACGGGAACCGACAACGACGCCTCCGCGCGCGCCAGCGCCTCGTCCTCGCGGCCCAGCGCGATGAGCGTGCCGATGAGCTCACCCCAGATGCCCTCCTCGACCATCTCGACAGGGCTGAGCACCCCGAGCCGCTCAATCGCCACCTCGTCGTTTCCGTCATACCGTTCGATCCGCGCTGCCAGCGCGACCAGAACGGGCTCGTGGGCGTTGGCGGCCAACGCGCGCGCGACCAACTCCCGGGCCGCCGGCAGCTCGTCGTGGGCGATGAGCACTCGGGCGCGCGCCCCCGCAGACCTCAAATCCCCGGCCGCCAGCGCCTCGCGATGACGGGCGGCGTCCTCCTTGAGCCAGGCGGCCATCGCATCGAAGGTCCGACGTTTGCGCGGCGATTCGAGGACCAACCGCTGCCCGGGGTAGTCGATGACGGTGCGCCAGCTTCCGAGCGTCGAAAAGCCGAGCAGCCCCCGTGAGACGGAGCAGACGTCGGCGGCGGGGTTGTCGGGGCTGGACCAACGAATGGGGAGCGTACGCTTGATGCTCCGCCCACCTACTTCGATGAGCGTGGCGGGAATGTGACGAGTCTCCGTCAGAAACTGAAAGTCCGGCACCTTGTCGAGCGCGGCCCCGATGCCGAATACGGGCTCGACTCCCAGCGTCGTCAGCTCCCGAAAGGGCTCGCCCGTTTGGCACCACAGGCTGGTGTCCCCCGCGCCGGTATCGATCTCGATGCCGACGGTAGCGGCCACGAACTTCTTGCCGCGCGACGCTTCGATGCGGACGTCCACGCCCACATGGCTCTTGGTGACGCCCAGCGCCTGACCCTTGCCGCGCGGCTTGTAGGTGCCCGGGCGGTGCAGCTCCAACCGGTCCGCCGGGTAGTCGACCACCAGCGTCCAGTTCCGCCAAACATTGTGGCCCAGAATTCCGTCTACAGGGATGGCGCCAGCGTGGTCAGGGATGCCCGGCACCCCGGTCGCGACATCGACGTTGTCGATGCGGAAGTCGCCCAGCTGGATCCAGGGCAGGGTGGCCCTTCGCCACGCCACGCTCCCCGACAGGCCCGCCACCCGACCGCCGGCATCCACGGACGTCAGGGCCAGGCGCTCCGCCGCATCCTCCGTCACCACCGACACCGCGGCCCCGGTATCCACCAGGAACAACGCCGTACCGCCGTCGGGCGTGCCGACCTGCACGTACACCTTGTCGGCGCCGGGGTACCCGCGCCACAAGTCGACCACCGTGGACTTTGGCGGTCCAGACAGCGCGAAGGCGGCCGCACAAAGGAGGGTCAGCATCGGCGTTTAGACCCCTAGCTCGTCGAGGCGTTCCGGGTTCTCCAAAAGTGCCTTCATCTCTTTGGCGACGACGCCCCCGTGGTAGCCATCGACCACCCGATGGTCGAAGGTGCCGTTGATGTGGAGCACCCGCCCGATGACGATCTGGCCGTCCACCACCAGCGGCTTTTCTTCGATGGTGCCGAGGGTCACGATGATGGGGGTACGAGCGAGCGGGAAAAAAGGCGCATACCCGACCGTCAATCCGAACACCCCGACGTTGGTCACCATGGCCGAACCGAAAGGATCCCCAGGTGTACCCAGGAATTTCGGGTTGATGTTCAAGGTGTACTGGAGGAAGTCCAGGAAACGCAGCACCGGCTTGATGAGGAAGCCCGGCAGGCCTGCCAGCCCCTTCTTGGTCTGGTTGAACTCGGCGTCGTCGCCAGCGCGAATCTTGAGCGCCCGCTCCCGGATCAACCGACCCATGGCCACCACGTCGAGCGTGTTGGCGTTCTTGATCTTGATGCCGCTCAGATCGGTCTTGCCGATGTTCTCGGCGTCCTCGACCACGATCTGCATGAAGATGTCGACGTCTTTACGCTGGTAGAGGTTGCCCAGGCGCACCAACGAGTTGAGATCGCGATGTTTGGCGATGATCATCGCCAGTGCGCGCGCTACCGCATGGCTGACCGTCACCTTTTCGCCGGAGCTCTCCCGCTTGGCGGCGATCCACGCCTGCAACTTTTCGGCGCGAACCTCCAACGAGCCGTACACGTGCGGATCGTAGGGGTGGTCCCACACATTGGCGGCGATCTGGCGGTACGTCGACGGGTTGGGGTACCGCGTCAGCTCGATGTTGGGCATGCCCCGATCATAGCACCCGAGCGGCGAGGACCTGGGCCTTGATGTTCTCCGTCATCTTGCGGAAACCCGCATCCAGGCGATCTCGCAGGCCCAGCGCCTCGGCCGCGAGCAGGAGGTAGCCGTTGCCATCGAAGTCCACGTGGAGCGTCACCAGCGTGTTGGTGCTCGGCTTCATCGTCCGCAGGCTGTAGTGCATCTTTCCGTTGATGTGCCGCCCGGAGAGCGCGACGTGGATGCGACGGCCGCCGTGCTCTTCGTCCAACCGATCAAAGACGTAGGACATGACCCGGGGCCGGGGGCGACTCTTGATGTCGAGCTCAAAGCAGCCGGTGCCCGTCTCCCGCAGGCCATCCCACGCGCCGGCGACGATGGCGCCGTGGTTCCGGGGTTCACTGAGCCATGCGAGCACGTCGTCGCGGCGGACACCCTCGATGAGCACGTCGTTGGTGTACACGGACATGAAGCCTCCCGCCGGAAGCCCGGCGCCAACGGGTTATCCCGGCGCATGTTCCCGTACATCCACATCCCGACGTACCACCTTGGCCCGGTGCCGCTGGACCCCTGGGGGATACTGGTCACCATTGGTTTTGTGCTGGGCTTGGAAGTCGCGCGGGCACGGGGTCTGGCCAAAGGCCTCGACGTCCGCGACATCATCGATGCGTTGGTGTTCATCGTGATGTCCGGCTTCGTCGGCGGGCACCTCGTCCACGTGCTCGCCTACCACCCCGAGAAGATCGACGAACAAGGCTTTGCGGCGATCTACGAGATCTGGGCCGGCTTCTCCAGTTTTGGCGGCTTCCTCGGCGCGGTGATCGGCTCCATCGTCTTCTTCAAGTTCATCCGCAAGCTGGACTACTGGGCGCACGCCGACGTCATCATGTACGCCTTCCCTTTCGCGTGGATCTTCGGCCGAGCCGGCTGCTCGATCGTGCACGACCACATCGGGCGCCCCACCGACTTTTTCCTCGCCGTGAACTTCGACGAGATGCGGCAGGGCATGGGCGTCCGCCACGACCTGGGCCTCTACGAGTGCCTGTTTGCCATGGTGATCGCGGCGCTGTTCTTCGCGGTGCGAAACAAGCCCTGGCCGGCGGGCAGCTTCCTGGCGCTGTGGTGCCTGGTCTACGCCCCGGTCCGCTTCTTCATGGACTTCCTTCGTCGCACCGACGAGATTCCGGGCTTCCCGACCGCCGACGTTCGGTGGAGCGGGCTGACCCCCGCCCAATGGGGCGCCATCGTCATGCTCGGGGGTGGCCTCGCGATTCTGGCGAGGTTGCGCCGGGTGAAGGCGGGGATTGCGCGCGGGGCGGCGGAGTAGCCCCACGCCGCGCCCCCCTTTCACGGCCCCCCCTCAAGCTCCAACAAATACTGAACCAGCGAGGCGTCCGCCGAGACGCCATGCGCCTCCAGCGCGACCTCGACCGTGGCCGCGCTGCCGTCGTGCAAGTAGGGCGCAGTGGCGTGCAGTCCCAGGAGGCTGGGCGTGCGCAGACCGGTCAACGCTTCGCCGGCGCGATCGCCGCTGTGCTCCACCAGGGTGCCGACATCGTGCAGGATCGGGGTGCCGTCGTCGTGCCAGCCGGCGTCGGTCAGTTCAAGGCCTGCGTGGCATGCGTCGCACCCTTCCGCGAGGAAGATGGCGCGACCAAGCACCCCCCCTTCTGATGCGCTGCCATCGGGCTCGCGGTAGGGGGAGCGGGGGGTCGTGAACCCGCGGACAAACGCGGCGAGGGCGTCCAGCTCGGGGGAGAGGCCGGCCTTGGGGGCGCCCAGCGGCTCGCTCAGCGCGGCGTCCTCGAGAAAGCCGGTCCCGCCCTGGTGGGCGCGGATGGCGTTTTCGAAGTCCTGGAGCTCGTCGAAGTTGCCGCTCCAGTGGAACGGCCCTGCGTCGGGGATAGAAAACAGCGCCTGGGTGTCGCGAAACCCCTCCCCGCGGTCGGTGAAATCCCAGGTCTGGCCGTCGTGACCGCCGTCGGGGTGACAGCTGGCGCAGGACAGGTAGCCGTCCTGGCTCATGCGCCGATCGCCGGCCCCGTAGAAGACCTGCGCGCCGAGGTCGGGCGGAACCTCTGAAAGCTGCACGCGGGCGATCGGATCGGGGTTCCCAGACACCAGATCGAAGGCGACGAGCTCCTTCTCGACCGACGCCAGGAACCACGCAGTGGCGCCGTCGGTGGCCGCGCCATCGAGGCCGACGCCGACGTGCTGGAAGCCGCCGATACGCGTGAGCGTGAGCGGGTCCAGCACATCGACGATGCCCGCGCCGAGGTGCGCCACCAACAGGCTGTCGCCGAGCGGGGTGAACGCCAGCGCGCCCACGACGTCGCGATTGTCGAAGAGCGCGCGGGCCAGCGGCTCGCCGGTTTCACTGTCGACGGAGCGAAGCGCCGCGCGGGTGGCCGTCTCGGGCGTCAGCGCGAGGCCATCGCGTCGGAGGCCGCGGGCGAGGTTGGCCTTGCTGCCCCCGACGACCACGGCCCGCCCGTCCGGGCGCACGGCGACGGCGCCCAGCAGCGTAGGCACGCCGCGGGCGTCGGTGTCCGAGTCTGGGCCGAGGTCCGGCGCGAGCCCTACGTCTTCGATCCCCACCGCGCTCACGCGCTGCAGGAATCCCCCATCCACCTCTGACCGAAACCGGGGCGCCCAGAGCACCCCTTCGGCTGCGGCAAGCGCCCGCGGGTCCGCCACGGTCACCCTGCGGTCCTCGCCCGCCGTTCCGAGCGCCACCAACTTACGATCACCTGCGAGTGCCACCCAGCCAACGTCGCCGTCGAAGGCGACCGACTCCGGCCGCGAGCCCCACCCGGTGGCAAACTCGTCGGTCAGGGTGCCAGTGGCGAGGTCCCACTCCTGCACCGCGTCCAGCCGGCAGGCGACCAGCAGCCGATCGCCGCGGGACGCGAGCGAGGTGGGCTCCCCGCAGGTGGACCAGCGCCCGACCACCGCTTCGCCTTCCACCACGACGATGACGTCCTCGTCGGGCACCACCGCGTACAGCCGGGTGCCGACGTGGACGAGGCGACCGCTCTGGCTCGGCGGCTCGGCCAGCGGCCGGTGAACGACCACCTGCGTAGTCGTGGCCACGTCGGTGCGGCCCTCATAAGTCGCGACGATAAGACGCACGGAGTACCGACCCGGCTCGTCCCAAGCGTGCACGACCTTGGCGCCGTCCGCGGTCGTGCCGTCGCCGAACTCCCACGTGAATCGCTCGCCCACGCTGTCGGCGGCGTCGAGGCCCACCGACTCACCGACGAACGCGACGTCACCGGGGTTCAACAGCGCTTCTGGCTCATCCGTCGTCGACGCAGGTGCCTCGGCTTCGACGCAGGCCAGCGCCCACCACGCCAGCGCGGTCACCACGGTCGCTGGGCCACCGTGGCCCCCGTCGCGAACGAAAACTCCAGCGTGGTCGTCGTCGGGTTGCCGGTCACGTCGGCGATTCCCCCCGCCGGGACCTGTACGAAGTAGGTGGTATCGGCCTGTAAGGCGTCGGGGACGAAGTTGACGATGTGCTCCTGGGCGTAGAACCGCCCCGGAACCGCGCGCCCGCTTGCGTCCCACACCCGGAACGAGCCGGCGTGCACACTGCGCGGCTCGACCAGCTCGTCGAAGCTCAGCCCCACCCTCCCGGTCACGGGAATCCAGACCGCGCCGTCCGCCGGGTTGGTCAGCTCGGCCGTGGGGCCCCGACTGTCGGGCTCCATATCCCACGGGAAAACCACCGTTGCAAGGCCAGGGTCCGCTCCGTCGTCCACGCTCGCGACCGCCACGTTCCCGATCGGCGTCAGCGTGTCGAAGTCGCCGGAGATGTCGATGCGGGCGACCTCGACCGGCAAGGCCGGGTCGGTGAAGTCGTATCGCGACCCGAAGTTGCTTTCACCCTGGAAGAGCAGGTCGTGGTGACGGTACACGTACCCGCCGTCTGCCTCGGGATTCTCGGCGCCGCCCACCAGCTTGGGGAGGCCCGGATCGCTCAGGTCGTACACGATCGGGCCGCCGCCGGTGTCTTTGCGCGCGAACAGGGCATAGCGGCCGCCGACGGTCGCAAAGTAGTAGGGATGCAGCTTTCCGGCCGCGTCCGCCGTTTCCCAGGTGGCCAGCCGCTGCCAGTTGTCGGGATCGCCGATGTCAAGGGTCATGGTCTTGAGCAGCCCCGCCGAGCTGGCGAGCGCGAGGTTGCCGATCACGTGGAAGCTCCCGGCCAAAAACGCCACCTCGGTGAAATTGTCCAGAATCAACGGCGCTTCCGGGTCGGACACGTCCACCACGAAGATGCCGTTGAACCCGGCCGAAACATAGAGCCGATCCCCCTGCCAGAACGTCGACAGCGCCACGCGAAAGTAGGCGTCAGGGTAGTCGTAGTCGGGCAGCTCCAGCTGGCTCAGCCACACCGGCGCGGTGGGGTCGGACAGGTCCCAAAACCCGATGCCGCCGTGCTTCTCGTCCATGTGCATGTCGACGGCCAGGAGCGTGCGCCCATCCACCTCGGCGATGGCGAGCGTGTGGCTTTCCCGCATGATCGGGCTGTAGGCCTCGCCAATCTTCACTGGCGCGCAGGGATCGTCGAACTCGTAGAGGCTCACGCCGCCGCCGCCCGACTCCGGCGCCCACGGAAGAACCAGGTATCCATCGTACATTCCCACGAGGTTGTGGTGCTCGGCGTCTTCGGGCCCACCGGTCAGCGCGGCGCAGGGCACATCCAACGCATCGGCGGCAAAGCTCATCGTTGGGCCGCCGGGACCGGCCAAGGACCACGCGCCGGGGTGGGGCATCGTGTCGGGAACGATGGCAGGCTCGGTCGGTTCGCAGGCCGACGCGCAGAGCAAAAGGGGAAGCAAGAATGGGAGTGGCGGTTCGGGGGGACGCACCCGGCCACGGTAAGCCGCGTGGGGTCGGCGATGGTAGACCCCGGCCGCTTTTTCGCGGCGAGCTTCGGAGCGCATCGCGGCCCTGCGGGGAGCGCCGTTCAAACCCGAACCACCCGCTTCCCCAGCGCCTCAAGCCGCTGCAACGCCGGTCCCGCCTCGCTCTCAGGCCCGACCCACTCCATCCCGATGAAGTCCAGCGCCGGCGTCCCGTTCGGGAGCTCTCCGAAGAGCGCGAACGGCGGCGCCAGCTTGCCCGTGGCCAAAACCTTGACCCACGCATCTGCCCCCTCACCCCCCACCGCCCGCCGCGCGCGCTCGACCACGCCCGCCGGCGAACGGCCCCACGTCGCGATGGTGCCTACGTCTGGCGGGCTGCCGCCGTGGCCCTGGCTGCGGCGCAGGTGCAAGTACGCCGTGGCGTGCGCGTCCAGCAGTACCCGCAGCACCGCACGCCCCTCCCCGTCGTACCACCCGGCCTCCTCGAACGGGCCGCGAATCGGCACCCACCGTCGTACGTGGACCCCCGCGCGCTGCGCGACCCGATCGACGTAGCAGCCCCACGCCGCCAGCACGTCGGGGTCGAGCCATCCGTGGCGTTCGACGATCCAATCCGGGAAGGCGCCGTCGTGAAGCACGACCAACGGCTCGCCCCCCGCCGCGCGTGCCCGCTTCACCGCAGCGACAACCTCGTCCACCGCGCCATCGTCGTAATCGCCCCGCGTCGGCTCGACCCGCGACCACGAAACGGTGACGACCGCGGGTGGGAGCTGCCCGTTTGCCATCGGCACTGTTACCCGGGCGCGGAGGCTCGAGCATGTCACGCCACGTGGGCATCCTGACCGGCGGCGGCGACGCACCTGGGCTCAACGCGGTCATCCGCGCCGTCGTGAAGTACGCCGTGGGGCACAAGGGCTGGCTCCTGACCGGGGTGGAGGACGCGTTCGACGGGCTCATTGCTCGTCCGATGCGGCTCCGCCGACTCGTCCCCCGCTCGTGCGGCGGGCTTTTGAGTCGGGGCGGCACCGTACTCGGCACCACCAACCGCGGCGACCCGTTCAAGTGGAAGGACGGAAAAAACCACGCCCGCGACGTGCGGGTCGAGCTTGACCGGCTGGGGATGGAAGGGCTCATCGTCATCGGCGGCGACGGCACGATGCGGATCGCCGAAAAGCTGATGCGGGAAGAGGGCGTGCCGGTGGTCGGCGTGCCCAAGACCATCGACAACGACCTCGGCGCCACCGATCAGACCTTCGGCTTCCAATCGGCGGTGGACTGTGTCACCGACGCGCTCGACCGGCTGCACACGACCGCCGAAAGCCATGATCGGTGCATCGTGGTCGAGGTGATGGGTCGCGACGCCGGCTTCATCGCCCTGCACGGGGGCATCGCTGGCGGGGCCGATGTCATCCTGATCCCAGAGATTCCGTGGGAGCTGGAACGCATCCGCGCCAAGCTTGAACAGCGGCGCAACATCGGCCGGCGCTTTTCGCTCATCGTCGTGTCCGAGGCGGCCCGGCCCGCGGGGGCCGCAATGCCGACCGGGCGCGCGGGGCAGTTGGTGGTGGACGCCCTGGAAGCGGCCGAGCCTGACCTCGACATTCGACTGACCGTGCTGGGCCACCTCCAGCGTGGGGGCTCGCCCGACGCCTATGACCGGGTTTTGGCCACCCGCTTCGGGGTGGCTGCGGTCGACCTTGCAGCGGCCAACCGTTGGGGCGAGATGGTCGCGCTGCGCGACGGCAAGGTCATCGGCGTCCCGCTCGAGGACGCGGTGGGCAGCAACCGCTTCGTCGATGCCCACGGAGAGCTGATCACGACCGCGCGCGCCGTCGGCGTCGAAATGGGCGGGTAGGGCCTACTCGGCCTTCGACGCGTAGTTGATCGCCTCGGCGCGCTCGTCCAGAAGCTCGATGTAGTCCATCGTCGCCGGACCGGGATCGGCCGCGTAGGCCGCCCGAGCCAGGCGCATCGCCTCGTCGAGATTTCCCGCCCGTTCGGCCGCGACCGCGTCGTTGTGGAGCTGGCGCGCCGTGCCGGGTTCGGGCTCGGCGTAGACGGTGCGGCGGATGGTCTCTGGCAGCGGCACGAGATTCTGGACCAGCCCGTCGGCCACCTCCTCAGCCAGGCGCGAGCGCAGGGCCGGCGAGGCGGGAATGTCCACGTCGCCACTGTCGATCCACGCCCCGCGCTGATCCCGCTCGGCGACGGCTGAAAACTTCATCGGCGTCAACCCCGGCGACTGCACCTCGATCTCCCCACGGGCCCACCCGTGCAAACGATAGCGGCGGCGTTCGAAGTACACGCTGTTGGCGTAGGTGAGCCCAGGGTAGGTCCCCTCGACATCCACGGCCGTGGTGACCAGATCGTCGCAGGACGTGACGAAAATTCGCTGCGTTGCTTCCGGACTGACCTCGACCCCGGGTCGGGAACGAAGCGCGTCGATCACCGCCTGCGCCAGGGGCCGACAGGCCTGCTCCATGGCCACCACCGCAACTCGGCTGGTTGGTGCTGGGTAACGCGCGGCATGCTCCACGGTCCAGGAGACCTGGTGGATGCACCCGAGCGTCAAAAAGAGGACCATCAGGGAAAGCATAGTGCACGATGGCACCGCTGTGGTGCAGAATTGGTGCAGAGCCCCCGTGCCGTCAGCCGGCCGAGAAAACCCGGGCCTGGACGGTGCGCGCGTGCCGGACGTACCAGCCAAGGTCGCAGAGCGCAATCACCCGTTCCGCACCGAGCACTCCGCCCACGTCGGGTTCGGCTGCGAGCAGGTCCGGGAGCCAGCCGCCCTGCGCAAAGACCACCATCGCCCCCTTCTGGACCCGAGCATAGGCGTCCTCGCGACTGAGCCCCGCCTCGACCAGCGCCAGAAGTACTTTCTGTGAGACGTAAATGCCGCCGCTCTTCTGCAGGTTGCGCTGCATGTTCTCGGGGTAGACCATCAAACCGGCGACCAGGCCCCGCAGGCGTCGCAACATGAAGTGCAGGGTCACCGTCGCGTCGGGCGCGATCACCCGTTCGACGGAGCTGTGGCTGATGTCGCGTTCGTGCCACAGCGGCACGTCGTCCATCGCCGCGTGCGCGTAGCCCCGCATCAGCCGCGCGAGGCCGGTGAGGTTTTCGCTCAGGATCGGATTGCGCTTGTGGGGCATGGCGCTGCTGCCCTTCTGACCGGCGGTGAAGGCCTCTTCCACCTCGGCGACCTCGGTGCGCTGGAGGTGGCGGACCTCCACCGCAAACTTCTCGATGCTGGTCGCCAAAAGGGCGAGAACATTGAAGAAGAACGCGTGCCGGTCACGCTGTACGATCTGGTTTGACGCAGGAGCCGGCGTCAGCCGAAGTTTCTGACACACGTACGCTTCCACCGCCGGATCGACGTGGGCGAAGGTGCCGACCGCGCCGCTGATCTTGCCGACCGAGATGTCCTTGATCGCGTGGTCCAGACGCTCGCGACCGCGCCGAAGTTCGTCCCACAGGATCGTCAGCTTCCAGCCGAAGGTGGTCGGCTCGGCGTGAATCCCGTGGCTGCGGCCGATGCACACGGTGTCGACGTGCTCTTCCGCGCGCAGCCGCAACGCGTCGAGCACCGTGTTCAGCTCACGCCGCAGCAGCGCCCCCGACTCGGCCAACTGCACCCCCAGCGCGGTGTCGAGCACGTCCGAGGACGTCATGCCCTTGTGCAAGTGCCGCCCCGGCTCGCCGATGTGTTCGTTGACGTTGGTCAAAAAAGCGATGACGTCGTGCTTGACGGTACGCTCGATCTCATCGATGCGGTCGATGTCAAAGCGGGCCCGCTCCCGACAGACTGCCGCCGTTCCCGCTGGCACCTCGCCGCGGGACTCCATCGCCTCGCACGCCAAAAGCTCCACCTCCAACATGATCTGGAAGCGACGTTCAGGCGCCCAGATCGCGACCATTTCAGGGGTGCTGTAGCGGGGGACCATCGGGCTTCCGGGAGGGCGCGCGGTCTATGCCGGGGGGGCGGTTGGGGCACGGGGCACCGGCTACGGCACCAACCAGCTCCGCAGCATCCGTCGCACATCCGGCATCGGCCCGATCTCCGGCGAGCCTTCGGCTTGGGCCCACCCCGCTGAAACCAAGGCGGCGCGCAGCTCGTAGGGGGTCAGGGGCTCGCCGCGGACCGCGAAGCTGGTGGACTGGAGGACCCCGGCGACGCCCGCCACCAGGGCCGAGGCACCGCTGGTGCCCGCGAACGAGGAGGTGTAGGCCTGGCGCGGATCCTCCTCCGGGTAGAAAAGGTCGGTGTACGGCGGCCCTGCGCAGGTGACGATGTCGCTGCTCCACGCCTGGACGTGCACCGCCACGCCGTGGTTGGAGCCGGCCCGATAGCGCGGGACCGCGTCGAATGACGAGCCACCGCCGCCGACACGGATGACGCCGGTGTCTTCGACGAAAACGCCCTCCCACACCGGGTCGTCGAGGTCCACGTCGTCGTTGCCAGCGGCCTCGATGACGACGATTCCCGCGGCGGTGGCGACGCGGATCGCGTCGCGGACGGCAAGGTCGTAGCTGGCTGGGAGGTACTCGTCGTCCGGCCCGTAGACCTGCTGCTCGATGAGGATGACGTCGCCAGCGGAGAGCGCGGCCGTCGCCTCGACGAGGGCGCGGGCGACGTCGTACTCGAAGGCGCCATCGACGTCGAAGTACGGGTGCTGCACGCGCACGTCGGCCAGGGGCGCGGCGCCGGTGACGCCAAAGCCGTTGTCGCCCGCGGCGAGGATGCCGAGGACGCCGGTCCCGTGAAAAGCCCAGGTGGCATCGGGCACGCCGCCCAACGGCTCTGACGCGAGGTGCCAAAGTTCCTCGTGGGTCGGGTCCCAACTGAATTCGATGTCGACGATCGTCACGTTCTCGCCGCGACCGCCGGGCCAGCCCGACGCCCCCGAAAAGCCGAAGCCGTCCGGGAAGGGGGCCAGCCACGCCTGATCGAAACTGGGCGTTTCCGGGGGGATGTCTCCTTCGGGCGGCGGCGCGGGGCGTATCGCGACCCAGGCGCGCTCGATGGTGCCGCGATCCAGCAGGGAGCGCGCTTGCAGCGGTGCGTCCTCACCGCGGAGGACCCAGTGCCGCGCCAGGGCGCCCGTCGCGCCCTCAAAGCGCGAGACGGCGCCCGGGGGAGGCGCGTCGGCGACGAGGTGCATGGGTGCCGCGTCGGCCGTCACCGCGACGCCCACCACCGTCCGGCCGAAAAAACGTAGCGCCACGGGGGCTCCACCCGCTCTACCGAAGGGTGGTCGGGATCGCCGGGGAGCAGCACGTGCGCCGTCCCGTCGACGTCGAGGAACTTGGGCATGATGGGAGGAGTATGGCGCGGGGCCGCGAGCACCGCCTCCACATCGGCAAACGGGAGCAGCTCGACCAGCGTGCGCAGCGTGGGCGGCGCCACCGGAAGTTCCCCCCGCTCGGACAGCGCCAGGGCGTCGGCGGGGCGGTACCAGCCGCCGCGGCTGGCCTCCTGGCCATCGATCACGGCCTCCGCTCCGTCTGGCAACCGCGCCGCGAAGAACCACGTGTCGTAGCGACGCGGCTCCACCTCGGGGGTGATCCAATGCGCCCACACCCGCATGCCGCGTAGGTCCCAGGCGGGGCCGTCGCGCAAGGCGACGCCGGCCTCCTCATGCAGTTCGCGCGCCGCCGCCACCCAGAAGTGCCTGGGGACCCGGGCGAAGTCGCCGCCCACAACCGTCGCCGCTTCGTCGGCCGGGTCGACCCGACCTCCGGGAAAAACCCAGGCGGAGGGCATGAACCCCACCGTCCGCGCCCGCTCCATCAGCCAAACTTCGGGGCCGGCGACGGTGTCTCGCAAAACGAGAATCGTCGCGGCGGGGCGGAGCGGGGCGGGGGTGTCCATCGCGGGGGGGTGTATCCGCGAGTGGGCGCGGGGGGAGGACGACCGCAGTCAGCCGGAGCCTCGCTGGTGCTGGACAAGCCTCCCCCGAAGCGGTACACTTGACACGTCAAGGGTACGATCATGCTGCTGTTGCTCGTCAACTCCCCCGCGTTCGCCTGGCCCGCCACCGACGCCGACTGGACCGCCGTCCAGATTGGCGGGGTCGACGTGGTTGACGTCGTCGACGATCACGACCGCGATGGGCTCGGGAACGCTGACGCCATCGACTGCGTGGGTGATTCCGCCCTGAGCGCAGCCGCGGTGTACTGGAGCACAGACGGCGCCGAACTCTTCTTGCGGATGCGCGTGGACGACGACCCCTGGCTGACCGAGGGGAGCTTCCTTTTGCCGCTGGACTGGTCGTTTCTGATCGAGCTCGGGGGCGACGACACCAACTTCGAGTACGTGCTGGCGCTTTCGGGGGCCTCGCCGACAGTCTACCTGTACCAGAACACCGATGGCGACCCGGGGGTGGACGCCGCGGCGTTGGACCTCGTGGATGTGAACACGACGCACTACCGGGTGAGCGAGGCTGACACCTCGATGCACACCCTCGGGGATTGGTTCATCGACGTAAGCGTGGATCTCATCGAGCTGCCCGGCTCGTTTTCGAGTGGGACCACCTTCCGGATGGCCGCGGTCACCGGCGCCAGCGGCACGCCGATCGGCGCGGATGCCGACCTGTGTGGTACCGACGACAGCACCACCCTGGGCGGCCTGGCCGACGCCTGGAGCGACAGCCTGGGCATCGACCGGGACCGGGACGGCGTACTCGACCTTGACGAAGAGGCGCTCGGCACCGACCCGAACGATGTCGACAGTGACGATGACGGCCTCGGCGACGGAGACGAGGTCAACACCTTCGGCACCGACCCGCTTGCCTGCGACAGCGATGGCGACACGCTCTCCGATGGGTTGGAACTGGGCATCGACGTGGCTGTGCCCGAGACCGACCTGAGCGTCGGCTGCTTCGTCTCGGACACCGACCCCGACACCACCACCAACCCCAACTCCAACGACACGGACGCGGGCACGCTCCTCGACCAGCTCGAAGATCGCAACGGCAACGGCGAGTACGGCCCGTGGGAGACGGATCCCAACGACATCACCGACGACGTAGACGCCGACGAGGACGGCATCGCTGACTCGTTGGAAGGAACGTGCGGGGGCGAGGACTGGACCGACCACGACGAGGACGGCCGCCCCGATGAAGAAGAGGGCCTCGCTGACACCGACGGCGACGGCACCCCCGACTTCTGCGACGATGACGATGACAACGACGGGGTTCCGACGGTCGACGATCGCGCCGAAGAGGCGGGCGACGACGCCGACGGCGACGGCCTCCCCACCTGGGAAGACCCCGACAGCGACGGCAACGGCGTGCTCGACGGCGACGAGCCCCAGGGGGACGCCGACTGCGACGAGATCACCGACGCCTACGACCTCGATGACGACGACGGGGACTGCGCCGACCGCGACGGCGACGGGGTGACCAACGGCGACGAGCTCGCCTGCGGCAGCAACCCCGACGACCCCGACACCGACGCCGACGGCCTCGGCGACGCCGCCGAGAGCTGCGAGGACGACGAGGACTGCGACGAGCTTCCCGACCGCCTCGACGGCGCGACCGACCCAGACGGCTGCGCCGACCCGATCGATACGGCTCCGACGGACTCTGGCACCACCTGCGCGGACGGGCTGTGCGGCGGCCACTACACCGGCGGCTCGTGCTCCACCGGCGGCGGGACGGCCTCCGCGATCGGCGCGCTCGGTGCGGTCCTGTTGGGCGTGCGGCGCCGTCGGCGCGCCACCGTCGTGGGCGTCACGGCCTTGGCGGCGTTGGCGGCCCTCCCCTCCCCGGCGGCGGCGGCCGACCCCACGGTCAACGCCCAGCGCTACCAGCCGGCGTTTGAGTCGGCGACGTTCTTCTCGCTCCACGACAGCACGGCCCACGCGCCGGGCTTCGGTCTGGGTTTGGGCGTCAACTATGCGTCGCGACCGCTCCAGTACACCTATGACGACGGCAGGGCGCCCGTGGTGCTGCTCGCCTCGGCGGCCACCGTCGATCTTGGTGCGAGCTGGGCGAGTCGTCGTGTTGCCTTCACGCTCGATCTGCCGCTGCACAGCGTTGACGGCGACCGGATGGACAGCACCTTCGCGCTCGGCGACCTGCGCGTCGGCGTGCTGGGCGAGATCGTGCGGCGAGAGGCGGGCCTCGTCGGCTTGGGCGTCTACGGTGATGTGGGCCTGCCCACCGGCTCCGGGGAAGCCTACGTGGGCTCCGGCTCGCCCGAGCTGGGCGCGGGCCTCAGTGTCACCGCTGGCAAGAGCGTCGTGGGCGCCGCGAACCTGGGCATGCACATCGCCTCTCCAGCCACGCTCGGCGAGCTGAGCTGGGGAAGCCGCGTCGAATGGGGCGCGGGGGTGTCGGTGCCGCTGGGAGCCACGTTCACGGCGGTGGCCGAGTTCGAGGGAGAGTCGGCGCTCTCCACCAAAGACATCGTCGGCGCCAGCCCAATGGAATGGCGCGTGGGCGGGCGGGCGAAGCTCGGACCCAACCTTGTCGCTTCGCTCGGCGCGGGCACCGGACTCGGCACCGGCATCGGCGCCCCGGAGTTCCGACTTTTGGGCGGGCTCGGCTGGCAGCCCCGCGCCGAGGCGGTGCGGGTGTCGCACGGCCCCGACCGCGACGGCGACGGCATCGCCGACGGTCAAGACCTCTGCCCCGACCAGCCCGAAGACCACAACGGCAAAGACGACGCCGACGGCTGCCCCGACGCGGGCATGGTCCCGACCCATCTGGTGGTCACCGACGGCGAGGGCCGACGCCTCGCGGGCGCATCCGTCGAACTCACCAGCGGCCCGGAGATCGGCCGCTGGACGCTCGCTGACGGCGAACTCACACGGTCACTTCCGCCCGGTGAATACGCAGCTCGTGTCAGGGCACCCCGCTTTGTCGCGACCGATGCACGCTTGATCGTCCCGGACGCGCCCCGCCACGAGCAGGCCTTCCAGTTGGCGCCGGCGGCAGTGGGCGGCACGCTGATCCTGACGGTCCTGAACGAAGCGGGGCAGCCCATCGCGGCGTTGGTGACGCTCTTGGGCGAAGGCCGCAAGTTCACCACCGGCGGCGACGGCATCGGCACCGAGCCGGTCCAAAGCGGCGAGGTCGAGCTGTCGATCTGGGCCGAGGGCTACCGGCCCGAGCGCCTGCGCGTCCAGATCGCGCGCGACGAGAAGAAGAGCGTGTCGGTGACGCTCGGGGTCAGTCGCGTGGTGGTGCTCAAGGACCGGGTCGACATCCGCGACAAGGTATTCTTCGACCTCGACAGCGCCACCATCACCGCGGAGAGCTACCGCATCCTCGATGACGTGGCCGGCACCCTCGAGAACCACACCGAGCTGCGCCTGGTGGAGGTGCAGGGGCACACCGACGATCAGGGCGCGGAGGACTACAACCTGGAGCTCTCACAGCGGCGGGCGGAGGCGGTGCGCAAGTACCTCATCGGCCAGGGCATCGATCCCGACAGGCTGGTAGCACGAGGCTACGGGGAAGCCCAGCCTCTGCAACCGGGCACGGCCGCCGACGCGCGCGAGGTGAACCGCCGCGTGGTGTTCCGCATCCTCGCAGGACCGGCCACGGAAGACGCCCGCCCGCCGAAGGGGCCGCGCAAGGGCGGGTGAGCGATTGGTGGCTCGCGGAGGCGCGTGAGGCGGACCGGAGCGCGGGCGCGACGCAGCGGATGTCGCGACGGATGAACTGCCTGAGTCGCGCCGGGTCACGGCGGGCGCGGCGCCGTGACTGACGGCCGCAGGCCGGACCGCGCAGCGAGGCCAACGGCGCCGCCGGCGCCGGCACGCCCCTCCCCTAAAAACGCCCGGTCGTCAGGAAGCCCTCGACCCGGTCCAGAACACTCGGCGCAAGAATCGTAAGGCTATGCTGCACGGGAACCACGAGGAACTCCGCGGCGCCGTGGTGACGGGCCTCCTCCACCCGGACGGTGCCGTCGTTGTCCTCGCCGAAGAGCGGGTTGTAGCCGCGGGGCGTGCCGGTGCCGCCGGTAAGGATGCCGATCTCGCCGGGCGGCAGCGGCCAGTGGGCGGGAACGCCCGGTCGCATCGGGCCGAAAGGGTCCCAGCCGGTGTGGTGGACCGGCAGCACCTTGCGCGCAAAGTCGGCGGCGACCGCACCCTGATTGGGCGGGCAGATGAGCACCCCCCGTCGCAAGGCAGGCAGCTCGTGCGAGGCCCAGGTGGCCCGAGCCAGAACCCCGCCGTAGCTGTGCGTCACCAGATGAAGCTCCGCATCAGGATGCCGCGAGGACAGCGCTCGCACCGCGGTCGCAGCCGCCTCGGCACACTCAGCCAACGGGCGGAGATGGTATCCGAACGTCGGCAGCGCAACATCGATGAACCCGGCACGACGCAGCCGCCGGGACACCCACCACATCGACGCGCCGGTGCGGAGAAATCCGTGGAAGCAGATGGCGACGCGTTGCGGCATCAGCCCACCCGCGCGACGATCTTGCCTCCGGTCGGGGCCAGCTCAATCACGACCAACGTTTCTTCCAAGGTGACGGCGGCCATTCGCGGCGGGCCCTCACCGATGACGAACCGGAGGTCTTCGAGATCTTCGACCTCGGCGGTCGAGAGGATGGGAAACGGCTTCCCCGGAGCGCCGCTGTCCGGCAGGAACATCGCCATCGGCACGGTGACGTCCCGGTCGGCGACCGGCTCCCGCACCCACGCCACCCACCAACCACCCTCAGTGGGCCGCAGATCGACCGAGCCCACCGGCAACTTTTCGTCGAGTCGGAGGGGCTCGGTGTCGAGCCCCAAGCGTTGCAGGCGGAGCCCTTTTTCCTCGCGGGTGACCCACGCCAGGGCGATGAGATCTTCCCGCAACGCCGACGCCGCCTGAAGCCGGCCGGGGAAGCCTGTAGGCGCCGTGAGCAGGCGGCCGATGCCGTCGGCGTCCACCGCAGTGACGGTGCCGCCCTTCCCGAGGATGACCGGGCTCATCCGGTCGCAGAAGCCCTTGAAGGTGCTGGCGGGTGCCCGCAGGCGTTCGGCCAGGCCCTCGGGCGACCAACGATGCACGGAGAGCACGCCGCGGCCGATGCCGAAGAGCAAGAACCCATCGCCATCGGGAACGATGACCGGCAACGTGGTGCAGGTGTATCCGAGTCGCGACGAACGCCCCGGGCCCACTGAGCCATCCCGCGCGACATCGAAGACCGTCACGTCCATGCCGCCAGGCCGATCGACCAGGAGCACGGCCCGGAAGCCATCCGGCGACGGCACCACGCTACGGGCCACCACCTGCGCCGAGGGCACTTGCAGCTCGGCCGCGCCCGACCCGTCCTCACCGAAGCTACGAACGGCCACCCGGATCACTTCGTCCTCGTCCTTTTCCACGTTGAACCACAGCACCGCCACCTGCCCCCCCGATTGGGCGACGGCAGGTTCGTCCATGTGAAGCTCCACCGGCTGCCCCACCAGGACGATGGGCGTCGGTGTGCCCTTCAAGCGCTCGGCCAACAGGTCGTCGACCACCGCGGCTGTCATGTCCGTGCCGCTGAAATCGGTGGTTTCATCGATCTGCGCGCCGGTCAGGTCGGCCGCGCTCAAATCGGCGCCGCAGAGCTTGGTCCCGAAAAGCCGCGCGCCCTTGAGCGAGGCGCCCGTGAGCCGCGCTCCGGTGAGATTCGCATCTTCCAGCGTAGCGCCGTCGAGCGTGGCGCGGGACAAGTCGGCCTCACGCAGGTTGGCCCCCACCAGCTCTGCCTCACGCAGGTCCGCGCCGGCAAGCTTGGCCTCCGAAAGGTCGGCGCCATCGAAGTAGGCGTGTCGCGCGCTGACCTCCCGGAGACGGGCCCCCGCCAGCCGGGCGCGCGAAAGGTGCGCCGCGCTGAGGTCGGCTTCGCTGAGGTCCGCCCCCGAAAGCTCCGCGCCGGAGAGCTGGGCCCCGCCCAGGTACGCCTCCCGAAGGCGCGCCTTGATCGCCACGACTCGCTCCATCTTTGCGCCAGTGAAATCGGCGCCGACCAGTGTAGCCTTGCTGAGGTTGGCCCCGGTGAGATCGGTGGAGGAGAAGTCGGCCTTTTCCAGGTTTGCCCCAGAAAGATCGATCCCCGCCAGCGCGAGATTGGCGAGGTCTGCCGCGAAGAGGTCCAGCGTGACCCGCTGGCCGCGACGGCTGTTGAACTCGGCGACGTTGCCGGCGAGGAGCAGTTCGAGCAGCGTCAAGACGTCTCCGGAGGGGTTGCGCCCGAGTGACCGGGGTGACACTCTGGCCCCGTGTCGGCCAGCCTGCACCCATCCGCCGTCGAGCCGGCCCCGTGGCCGCGGCACGCGCGTCTAACCCACCATCACGCACAAGGCCAGCCTTGACGCCCGAAGAACGCGTCGCGCCCTGGCTGGCCCGCCACCTCGTGGACCGGCGCACTCCCCTGCCCCCGGTCGGCCAGGAGGAGCGCTTCGGGGGAACGTTGGTGCGCCTGGACATCCCCGATTTTTCGTCCCGCCCCGACCGCCAAGCGCCAGCGCCAGCCCGCACCCAGGAGCAGGCGGCCGCCGAGGACCTCGCCGCGGCAGTCGAAGAGGCCTTCCGCCCCATCTTCTACGCCGTCGATCGTCACGGCGGCAGCCTCGCCAGCCTCGAGGGCGACGCCGTCCTGGCCCTTTTTCGGGGGCCCGGCCACGCGATTCGGGGCCGTTGCGCGATGGACGACATCCTCGCGGTGCGACCGAAGCTCCATGCCGCCATCGCAAGCGGGCAGGTGCGCGCGATGCAGCTCGGCGGCGGCGAACAGCGCCACGAGCTCCTGTACGGCCCGGCGCTCCAAGCACTCGAGCAGCTGGAGTCCGACTCCGCCGCGATCGCCCTGGACTACGACGAGCCGGGCACCGCGGAGGGTCCACTTCAAACGCCGCCTGATGCGGTTTTGGCGATGTTCGTCCCCTCTGGTTTGCGGGGCCTGGCGCCGCCAACGCCCGTGCACCGTCGCATCGTGGCATTGTTCATCGCCACGCCGCTGGACAGCGCCGGCCTCGCGTACCGGACCCTGGCGGAGGAGGCGGAGGCCCACCACATCGTGCTCCTGAAGGTGCGGGCGGAGGGGGAACGCGCCATCGTGCTGGCCGTCGCGGGGATCCCTACGGCGGGCGAGGACGACGCCACCCGCGCCCTGGCCTATGCTCTGGCCGCGCGGGACCGCCTCGCCGACGCCGAGGGCATCCGGGCCCGCTTCGCGATGGCCGACGGCCCGGTGCTGGCGCTGGTACTGGGCGACAGCACGCGCCTGGCCTGGGACGTGCTCGGCGACTGTGTCAACGTCGCCTACCGGCTCCTGGCCCACGCACAGCCGGCCGAGATCGTCGCCACGTCAGCCCTGGTTGAGGCAGTCCGCGAAGCGTTGGCAGGACCGGCCGAGGCCGTCACGGTGCGCGGCAAGGCCCGTCCGGTCGCGGCAAGGGTGGTCCTGGGCCTGTCGACCCCGCGGCGCGCCCAGGCCGATCCGGCCTACGCGCGCCGACGCGAGCTCACGCAGCTCGACGCCCAGCTCGACGCCAACCAGCCCGTCGTGATCGTGGGGGCCGCGGGTCAGGGCAAACGGTACCTGTGGCAGGAGTGGGCGGCGCGCAACCCCTCCTGGCGCGTGCTGCGCGCGACATGTCGGGATCACGGGGCCGTTCGCCCGCTGGCGCCGTTCATCGGCACGGTCCGGCGCCTCGCCGGCGAGGCCCCGACCCGAACGGCGCTCCAAGCGGCGCTGCGTACGCTGCCGGGAATGGACGACCGGGCCACCGCGGTGCTCGACGCGTTCGTCGCCTCCGGTGCGCCGCAGCTGGGCGCGGTCACCTCGGCCCTGCGCCAACTCTTCGTCGGGCTCGCCGAAGCCGGGCCGACCCTCCTGGTCTTCGAAGACCTGCAATGGGCCGATGAAGACGCGATCGCCCTGCTGCATCGCCTACTCGGCGAGGGCGCGCGCACGCCGCTCCGCGTCGTCGTCACCGCCCGCCCGCGCACCCGTCTCCCGGCGGGGGTCACCACCATCGAGCTGAGCCCGCTGTCCGTAGAGGCCGCCAAAGCGCTCGTCACTCCGCTCTTGGGCGAGCGAGCGGCCGACCCCACGGTCATCGCGAGAATCCTCGATCGTGCGCACGGAAGCCCGCGGGAGCTGGTGGCCCTCGCCGATGCAGCGCGCCGGGGGCGCGACGATCTTCCCGAGTCGATCGAAGCCTGGTACGCAGCCCGGATCGACACCCTCGACCCCGCTGCGCGCGAGGTCCTGGAGCGGGCGGCCATCCTCGGACGCACCGTCGATCAGGGTCTTCTCCGCCGCCTCAGCGCCGACGTGCCGCGCGCCGAAGAGGGGCTGCGCGCGCTCTTCGACGAGCGCCTGTTGATTCCCGACGAGGTCGGGGCGCGTGTCGCCTTCGATCGGGAAGCCACACGCGAGATCGCGTACATGCGCATGACGACCCCCCGACGGCGCCAACTCCACACCCGCGTGGGCCGCGTGCTGCAGGCCCGCTCCGCCGCAGGGGCGCCGGTGGCGCCCGAAGTTTTGGCGTGGCATCTCTCCCGCAGCGACGCCCCCGCCGAGGCGATCGAACCCCTGGTCGAGGCGTCGCGGCGCGCCCTGGCGCATGGCCGACCGCGGCTGGCGCTGTCCCACAGCGAGCAAGCGACGCGCATTGCCCGGACCCACCGACCCGGCGCCCTGCCCCAGGTCCAACGGGCGTTGGGGGACGCGATGTTGGCCCTCGGGCGAGCCGACCTGGCGCTGGAAGCGTTCCGCAACGTCGGTGACGCCGGGCTCCACGCCGAGGTGGCGGCCGCCTTGGTCGGCGCCGGCTTCGCGCGTGAGGCGCTCACCGCGGTGGCCGGACTCCCCGGCGCGATGGCGGCCGCCGTTCGCGCCAGAGCGCTCAGCGAGCTTGGCGATCCCGGCGCCGCCGCCGCCCACGCCCAGGCGTTGGCCAGCGCCGGCACGCCCGAGGACCGCGCGCGGGCGCTGCGCTTCTACGGCGCCGACCTCGTCCGTCACGACCGTTTCACCGAAGCTCTGGAGGTTTTGGAAGAGGCGGTCACTGCGGCGCAACGCACCCCCGACCCCGCTGGCAGGGCGGACGCGCTCGACTTGTACGGGGGCGTCCTGGCGCTCGTCGGCAACGTCGAACGTGCCGTCGCCAGCCATCGAAGCGCGCTCACCATCCGCGAGGTGCTCGGCCGGCCCGAGGGCGTCGCCGGCACCCTGCGCCGACTGGGCCGCGTGGAGTCGCGCACCCAGCACGCCGGGCGCGCGCTGGGGCACCTGGTTGCGGCCCGCTCGATCCTGCGCGACGCTGGGCTCGAGTCCCGCCTCGGTCGGATCGAAGTGGACCTCGCCGAGGTCCGTTGGCGCCGCGGAGAAATCCAGCACGCTCGTCAGCATCTTGCGGCGGCCATCGACGTGTCCGGACGCACGCGAGCGCGCCGCGAGCTGCTCGATGCGCTCACCACCGACGACGACGCCCGCCCGGTGGCCATCTCCCGTGCCCTCGAGCTGTGCGAACGCGACCGATGGCGCAGCGGAGTTTTGCTGGCCACCGCACTCCAGGCACGCGCCGAGCGCGACACCGTCGCACTTGCAGCGGTGTTCGCCGACCTCCGGAACCTGCGCCATGCCGAGTTTTCAGCGATGACCGAGCGGTGGCTTACCGAGGCGCCGTAGCCGCGGTACTACTCGTCCGCCCACCCCCCGATCCAAGGCGGCTCCAACGTGAAAACCGGGCCGGGCGGCCGCGGCGAGGTGAGCTCCAACCGAACCGGCTGCCCGAGCGACTCGAGCCCCTCCACCCGCGTGACCCGCGCCCCCTCCATCCCCAACGACGCCGCCAGGACCTCGTTGCGACGGACCTCGCCGAGTCCGACGGCGGCCTCGCGCAGCCACAACGCCGCCGCCCCGGACGCGGTGACCACCGCGGCGAACTCGTTGCCGACAAGGCTGAGCTTCCGGCTGAGCTGTCCGGGCGAAAGCGGCACCACCGCCGCTGCCCCGACCGCCCGCTTCCCGGCCACGCGGGTCGAGACCTCGTCGAAGTCGCACACCCCACACGCCGGGTCCAAGAGCACGTCCCGCTCCCCCAGCCGGGCCGCCACCAGCATGTGGTCGTAGCCGGTGAGCGTGAGGAACTCCGGCGCTTCTCCGGTGAGCATCCAGGCGGCCACGATTCCTCCCTGCTTGAGGAGCCGATCGAGGATCAGCGCGTGTTCAACCGGTGTCGCCCAGCCCGAGCGCCAGGCCCGATTGAGCTGTCGGGGATGCAGCGGGGACGGTCCCGGCAACCAGCCGTCGACCAGCGACTGCACGTCACCGTAGAGCGCGCGCGCCAGCGCTTCAGGGTCGTTGCCCGCCCCGTACCGAGGCGGAATCGCCGGCTCGGGCAGGCTCACCTGCCGAAACCGCCAGTCCAGCCCCTCAGTGAAGGTCTGCTCGTCGGGGATCACCGACGCCCCCGCCATCGAGGACACCCGCCAGCGGGCCTCCCCCCCCTCTGGCGCCGCGAACTGGAGCTTGGTGGGCGTGCGCGTGACCGTGACCCCCGGGCTGCCCCAGCCCATCATCGACGCGCCGGGTGCATCCAGCGTGAACGACCCGGGCGCCAGCCGCAAGACGCCGGAGGCTGCGGCGCCAGGCTCGTCCACGACGCGGTGCCCGGCCGGATCCACAGTCGCGACCTCCTTCCGCGTCATCGCGAACTTCGGATCCGCAAAGCCCCAGCCAGGATGTTTGGGATCGACCGCCACCGTCCAGGTGATGTGGGTCTCCTTTGCCGGTTGCGACCGCGCCGGCGGCGGACCGAGGATGACTTCGACATCCTGGGCGGCCAGGGCCACGTCAATGCGGACCTCGTCGCCCACTTTGAGTTCTGGAAGGCCGATCTCGACCTCGTTGTCGCCGAACCGGATGTGATCGGGCCGAACCCGGTGACGCCACACCGCTACGTGGACCTTGGGGATTGGGCGCGAACTACGGAGCGTGACGCGGCGGCACGAAAGCGGCTCGGCGATGGCCTGGAGCAAAACCACGGTTCCGGCAGGCGTCGCGGTCTGCATGAGCTGGCAGGCCCCCTGGGCGGTGGCGGCGACAAGCAGCAAAGGAATCATCGGCAACCTCGGGGGGGGTGACGGAAGTCGGACACCCCCCGACGGACGTCGGTCAGGTCAACGCGAAAAAGCCCGCCTTGGCCCGTCGGCCCGGGGCTTGCACTGGCGACACGGCGCATCCCCTGGAGCTAACCCATGTCTATTCCGTCCACGCCTCTCATCGACCGCTCACCCCCCTGGCAACCCTGGTTCGAGCTGTACCTCGCCGCGAATCTATGCGACTGCTGCTTCGATGCCGCTGTCCGCCAGATTCCCGGCCTGCCCGTGGGTGAGCGCGGCGACGCCTGGGCCGTCGCAACCCGTGCGATGCTGACCCTCGGTCGCCCCGCGGAAGCGGAGCGTGCCTGGGCCCAGGCCCGCGCCCACGCCGGCCCCGAAGTCGAGGCTTTGGCGCTTTGGATGGAGCCCAACCCGCTGCCAGCGGCGGTCCGCCGGGCCACCGGCGCGCGCGCGTCCGGGCTCGCAGCGGACGGTTGGTGTGATGTCGCCGCGCTGCGTATGCTGTCGGAGGGTGGTCGCGACGCCGCCCTGGCGATCGGGCAGGCGTTGGCGGTGTGTCCGGAGCACCGCGAGGCGTTGCGTTGGGCGCGCTTCCTGGCCCTTCCCGACGCGCCCGACGCCGTTGAACGGCTGTTGCTCAAGCCCTCCCGGCGCGGCTCCAGCCTCGCAGTGCGCGACGCCGACGGGCTGATTCCCCGCTCGGAGAACGGGTTTGTCTCACCCATGCGCGCCCAGGCGCGCTTGTGGCGAGAGGCCATCAGGATCCCTGCGGGGTCGGCCCTGGCGCGCTTCGAGCGGGCGGGCGTCACCGCGTCCTACCTCGCCACCCCCGAAGACTGGGCCCGCGTGCCTGGGAACCACCCGCTGGCCCAGGTTGAGTTGGCGCTGGGGCAGCTGGTGGATCTGGTCGACGAGGGGCGCGACGCAACGCCCCCCGCGCGCGCCGTGTGGAACGGGGCGATGGCCTCGGGAGACGCTGAGCGGGTCGACGACGTCGCGCAGCTGCTGTGTGCGCTCGCGACTCGTGCGCCCGCCCTCGCGGCGCTCGGTGCACGCGCCGCGGACTGGCTCGTCGAGACCCGCGGGAGCCGGGGCAGGCTCTTCGCCGCCTATCGAGCCTGGTTTGCCGCCCTGCTGGGCGAGCCGGACGCGGTGTTGCGGGCGCGCACGGTGCTCCTGGACCCATGCACCGACGATGTGGGCTGGCGCCTCGCCGTCGAGGCGCTGACCCGCGCCGGCGCGTTTTCGGACGCGGACCTCGCCATCGCCGCGGCGAGCAAGGACCCTCGGCGCCGCGGGGCCGCGCGCTCACTGAATGGGCGGCGCCCGCCAACTGGCGCCCCGCACGTGGCCGTCTCCCCACGCCTGACGCGTAGGGACCTCAACGCGGCTGCGCGTCCAATCGGGCTTGCCTGAACGTCCCCCTCAGCCTTGGTGGACGCTTGCCACGAAGGTCGAGGGTTTGGTCGGTGGCCGGCGTATACTCCTGGCGCTTCGGATCCCCATTGCGCCGCTTCGCAGCGAGGTGATCGAGCGCGACGAGCGGGGGAACGTCGCGGTAGCCGGGGCGCGCGTCGGAACGGGCGAGAAGCGGGGTGGGGACCATCGAGGCTCCAGGGAATGTTGGCAGCGCCGAATGCAACAGGCACGCCAGCCCCGCACGGTGCCTCCCGGCCGGGATGTGCGGTTCCTCCGTGCGCGCTGGCGCGTTTGTTTCGTTCTGTTTCACAGATGAAACACGATCTGAAACTGGAGGGCTGGCTGCGCCGGAACGGCGTCGACGCGACCTTTCGCGCGCTCGCCGACCTCATGCCCGGCGCAGCGGTCGTCGTCACCGACGCCGAACGTCGGGTATTGCACCGGTCGGCGGAGGCCCAGCGCATCTTCGGGCACCCGGCCGCGACGGTGGCCGGGCTCCCGTGCCGCGAGGAGGTCCGCGCCGGACGGTTCCGCGAGGACCTGATGTTCCGCCTACGGGTCGTGCCGATCTTCCTGCCGTCGCTTCGACAGCGCCCCCTCGACATCAACCTCCTCCTTCGCCACTTCACAGGCGGGTTCAACCGCGCCGGCCCGCGCGTCGTGGCGGGGTTCTCTCCCGAGGCGATGCGTGCGCTCCTCGACTACGCGTGGCCCGGAAACGTCCGCGAGGTGCGCAACGTGATGGAGTACGCGTTCGCGGTGGGCCGAGGACCCACGATCGAGATCGATGAACTCCCGCCGGAATTCCGCCAGCGGCGTCGGGAGCCGAGCGTACGCGCACCGTTCCAGAAGCCTGCGCGGAGCGACGCCGAGGCGGAGCGCGTTCGGGCGGCGATCGAGGAGGCCGAGGGTGACATGGAGAGGGCGGCCGAAGCGCTGGGCGTCAGCCGCACGACGTTCTGGCGGATGCGGAAGCGGACGGGCGTTTAGGGGCGACCCACCGACGATCGACGCCAGGAGCGGGTTCACCCGGGCTCCGTGGCGGCAGCGGCGCGATCGAAGAGCTGACCGACCCCGCACGCCCCGCGAAGCCGACCTGCTGGTCGACGACCAACGGGATGGCGCTCTCGATCACCTCCGAATCGGAATATCGCCTCGGTGACCTTGATGAACTGCGACATGAGATTCTCCGTTGTTCGTGAGCGCCACGTCGCGCTCGGTTTGGATTCACGAGGAGGAAGCAGCCGGCCGCCAGCGTCGCCACCCCCAGGCGGCGAGCGCCGCAACCAGCCAGACCCAGGGCGCTCCGTGGAACGCGAGGTCCATCCAGTCCATCGGGGCCATGCCCACCGCCCCTCCGAGGAGTACTGCGCCGGGCACCTCCCCAACGCGCGCTCCGTCCCGCTCTCGGAGCTTCGGTCACGGCTACGAGAGCTACCGAAGGACCGAGAGGTGGTGGCCTACTGCCGAGGGCCCTACTGTGTGCTCGCCATAGAGGCGATCCGGGTCCTCCGGGAGCAGGGCTTCACCGCGGTCCGGCTCGACACCTGTCTCCCCGACTGGCGTGCGGCCGGTGTGCCGGTGGAGGCGTCGTCGTGACCCCGCCGTCGCTCGGTATTCGCGCCAACTTGGCGCAGTTCTCGCTCCTCGTCGTCGTCAACGCCTTCGTCGGCGCCATGGTGGGGATGGAGCGCACGATCCTGCCCTCCATCGCGGAGGAGGAGTTCCACCTCGAAGCCACGGTCGCGATCCTCTCGTTCATCGTCGTCTTCGGCGTGAGCAAGGCGCTGACGAACTACCTCGCGGGGCGGCTCTCCGACGTCGTCGGCCGCAAGCGCGTGCTGGTCGGTGGGTGGCTCGTCGCGGCCCCGGTGCCGTTCCTCCTGATGTGGGCGCCGTCGTGGAGTTGGGTGCTCTTCGCCAACCTGCTCCTCGGGATCAGCCAGGGGCTCACCTGGTCCACCACGGTGATCATGAAGATCGACCTCGCGGGGCCGAAGAACCGCGGGCTCGCGATGGGGCTCAACGAGTTCGCCGGCTACCTCGCGGTAGCGGGCTCCGCGCTGGCCACTGGGTACATCTCCGCGCGCTGGGGGCTCCGTCCCGAGCCGTTCTACCTTGGGGTCGCCTACGTCCTGTTCGGGCTCGGCCTGTCGGCGGTGCTCGTCCGAGAGACCCATCAACACGTCAAACACGAGGCGAAGCTGGCCGGTGACCACCCGCCGGCAGGCGCGCCTACCCAGCGCGAGGTGTTCTGGCGCACGACGCTGACGGACCGTGAGCTGTCGTCTGTGACGCAGGCGGGCCTGGTGAACAACCTGAACGACGGGATGGCGTGGGGCCTGTTCCCGCTGATCTTCACCACCGCGAAGCTCGGCCTCGCCGAGATCGGGTGGCTCGTGGCGCTGTACCCCGCGGTGTGGGGGGCGTCGCAGCTCGTGACCGGTGCGCTCTCGGATCGTGTCGGTCGCAAGTGGCTGATCGCGGGCGGGATGCTCGTGCAGGCGTTCGGGATCGCCACGGTTGCCTCGGGGAGCACGATCCCGGCGTTCGTGCTCGGGCAGGTGCTGCTCGGGCTCGGCACGGCGATGGTCTACCCCACGATCCTGGCCGCGATCGGCGACGTGGCGCACCCCTCCTCGCGCGCGTCGGCGGTGGGCGTGTACCGGCGCGGCGAGCGGGGTCGGCGGCCTGCAAGACGCCAAGAGCGGGCGGACCGGAGCACGCCTCGCCTATCCAGAGGAGTCGGTCGGAGGTGTTTCCAGGATCGGTCCACACGGTGCCACCCCCCGGGTCATGCGGAAGGAGCTCAACTGGGGTGCGGGCCGCACGGTCGGGCCGTTGAGGAGTATCTGCGAGGAGGCCCCGATCACCGATTGAGCAAACTCGCGCACGCCGACAGCGCCGAAGAACCCCAGGCCGTCCCAGGTCCCCGCGACGGTCGTGCGACCAACCTGAACCACGTAGACAGCCCCGGTGCCCACGAGCGGCGCTTCGACCTGCACCGTCAAGCCCGGATGGCCGTCGCCGTCGCTGTCCCGCACGCGCGAATCGGCCGGGTCCGTCGGGAGCCCGCCGATGCCATCCCAGCCGAGCGCCTGTCGCCCGAAGTCAGCCGCATAGCCCCAAATTCCACCGCGCTCAGCGATGTCAACCGGAAAGGATACGACGGGAAGCGCGGCGATGAACGCGGGGGGAACCACCGTGCGTACGAGTCCCCGTCCGTCATTCACCGTCGTCGAGCAGACTCGTTGGGTCTGAACGAGACCATCGGTGCCCCGGTCGAGGCGGACGGCCAACTCGGAGCGCGAGCGGGCCAGGATGTCGCCCAGAACGGGGACGTGAGCGGCCGTCACGACCACGACCTCGAGCGTCCAGTCGCCAGCGAACTGAGCTGCCCCCACAACTCCGGTCATCGGGTCACCACGGGTGCCGCACCAGGTTTGTCATGACGGGAAGACGCCCGGGCCGGCCTTTGCCACGGGCAGTCGGTGGCTCGGGGCTCCACATCGATGTTGCACTCCATATACATTGTGTATATAGTTTGCACCACACCCGTCAAGCCGTGGAGCCTTCATGGTCGCTTCCCCTACCTACCACCCGTCCCCCCGTGGTCTGCTGTCCTCGCACGCCGGACTCCCGGAGGTGGAAGCGCTGATGCTGCGCCTCGCCCTGGGCGAGCGACTGGACATCGCCGGGGAGATGGTGGGGCAATGTATCCGGAGTGGAGGGAAGCGCCTCCGCGCCCATCTGGCGCTGGCCGCGGGTCACGCCCTGGGCGTGTCGGACGAAACGCTGGTGCCGTGGGCGGCAGCGTGCGAACTGCTCCACAACGCAACGCTGATTCACGACGACATCCAGGACGCCGATCCCGTCCGGCGTGGGCTCCCCACCGTGTGGGCCCGTCACGGCGTAGGACAGGCAATCAACGCGGGGGATTTGATGTTGATGTTGCCGTTCCTGGCCGTGGGCGAGATCGAGGCACCACCCGCGATCCGCAGTCGGCTCTACGCCGCCATCGCCGTCGCCGCGGCCCGGACGGCACGGGGCCAAGCCGCTGAGATGGAGTTGCCGAATCAGGATGAGGTCGGCTGGCCTCAGTGGGTCCGTGTGGCCGAGGGAAAGTCCGGGGCGCTCCTCGGGTTGCCGGTCCAGGGCGCGGCGATCCTCGCCGGGCTGGACGATTGCAGCTCCCAGGCGTTGGCGGGCGCGTTCTCCCGCGCGGGTGTGCTGTACCAGCTTCAGGATGACCTGCTCGATCTGTCGGCTGAAAAGGGGAAGGGCCGCTCCGGCAGCGATCTTCGGGAGGGAAAGATGAGCGCCCTCATCGTGGCTCATCTGGAGCTTCATCCTTCTGAAGCTGTCGAGACCTACCGTTGGCTTCAGGACCCCGTGCTGCGCGCGGACGATGCGTTCATTGCCACCGTGGAGAAGCGGTTGTTCGAGGGCGGGGCTGTCGAACGGGTTCAAGAGCAGTTGCCGCTTTGGGCGGACTCCGTGACGCGCGACTCCAGGCTGCGCGCGATACCTGAGCTCGCTGCAGTCGCCGAGGATCTGGTGGCGCGCGTTCAACGAGCAGGCGCCTCCTCCCTCTCGATGTTCCGCGGGAGCGCAGCATGAAACCCTATGTTGTCATCGGTTCCGGGTTCGGGGGGCTCGCCGCGGCCGTGCGGCTCCGCGCCATGGGGCACCCCGTGATCGTGCTCGAAGCGAACGAGCAGGCCGGGGGGCGAGCGAGCGTCTGGCAGCGGGACGGTTTCACCTTCGATGCCGGGCCGACCGTGATCACCGCGCCGTATCTGCTTGACGAGCTGTTCAGCCTGCTCGGCCGAGATCCCAGGGATTACTACACGCTCGACCCGGTGGACCCATTCTACCGGGTGCTCTTTCACGAGGGGGGGCACTTCGACTACGTCGGCGACGACGAGCGCCTGCTCGCGCAAATCGAAGCGATCTCGCCTCCCGACGTCGACGGCTACCGCCGGTTGCTGAAGCAGGCCCAGGACACCTTCGACGTGGGCTACACCGGATTGGCAGACCAGCCCTTCAGCCGCCTTCCGGACATGCTCCGGGTCGTGCCGGACATGATCAGGCTCGGGAGCTGGCGCTCGATCTACGGAATGGTGGCAAAGCACATCCGAGATGAACGGCTTCGACAGGTGCTTACCTTCGAACCTCTGCTGATCGGGGGAAACCCGTTCACCGCGCCGTCGATCTACCTTCTGATTCACTGGCTCGAGCGGAAGTGGGGCGTATGGTTTCCGCGGGGAGGCACGGGTGCCGTCGTGAACGGGCTGGTGCAGCTGCTCGGCGAGGTGGGGGTCGATGTGCGGTGCAACTCGGCCGTCACGCGAATCAGGGTGGAGTCAGGGCGCGCGGCGGGGGTTGAACTCGCGGATGGCACGGTGATCGAGGCCCAGGGGGTGGTGTGCAACGGAGACCCGTCGTTCACGTATACGAACCTGATT
>CANFCK010000016.1 GCA_947445035.1 Deltaproteobacteria bacterium | reverse complement strand
GGTGTCGGTGTCGGTGTCGGTGTCGGTGTCGGTGTCGGTGTCGGTGTCGGTGTCGGTGTCGGTGTCGGTGTCGGTGTCGGTGTCGGTGTCGGTGTCGGTGTCGGCATCGCCGTCGTTGTCATGGGCGGTGTCAGCGTCGGCGTTCGGACCTTTATCCGTGGTGCCGAAGCCTTCGGAGCAGCCGGTTGCCAGGGACAGAAAGAGGACGAGGCGCATCACGAACTCCGGAAGCGGCTCGCCTTACCCGGCGACCTTGTGCCCGCAAGGGGATAAAGGGCGGTCCTCCCCGATGAAGGTCCTCCTCACCCACGGTTATTTCCTCGCGGACGATCCGCACGAAGCCGAGCTGATGCGGCCCTTCCCACCCTTGGGGCTCCAGTACCTCGTGGCGTACCTGCGTCGCGAGGGCGTTGAGACCGAGTGGTGGGATGCAACCTGGCAGCCGGGGGTGTCCCGGTTTGCGGGCGTTTTGGATTCGGCGCGGCCTACGTTGGTTGGCTTCTACGGCCACACGATCACCCGCGGCGTGACGGCCGGCATGGTGGCCGAATGCAAGGGAAGGGGCCTCCGCGTCGTGGCCGGCGGCCCGGACCCCGTGCAATACCTCGACGAGTACCTGGCCATGGGGGTCGAGGTGGTGGTCATCGGCGAGGGTGAGGCCACCTTCGGCGAGCTGGTGGCGCACCTCCGTCAGCACGGTGGGAGCTGGGAGTTCGGGGCGCTCGGCAAGGTGCGCGGGATCGCGTTTCATCGTGAGGGGATGCTCGTTCGCACAGAGGCGCGCCCGCTCATCCGGCCGCTCGACTCGTTGCCGTGGCCGGCGCGGGAGCGTGGCGATCTGACGGCCTACTTCGACGCGTGGCGCCGGCGGCACGGCCAAACGGCGATGTCGATGACGACGAGTCGTGGCTGTCCGTACCACTGCACCTGGTGTAGCAAGCAGGTCTACGGCGACACGTTCCGCCGTCGTGAGCCGGACGCGGTCATCGACGAGCTTTTGGCGATTCGGAGGGAGTTCGCCCCCGATCAGGTTTGGTTCGTGGACGACATGTTCACCATCAACCGCGCCTGGGTGGACCAGTTTTCGCAGCGCATGGTCGAACGCGACGCGGTCACGCCGTTTTACGTCATCGGTCGCGCCGAGACCCTCGAGCCCGGCCAACTCGACCGCTTGAAGAAAGCGGGGCTGTTCCGCATGTACGTCTCCGCCGAAAGCGGCGCCGACCACGTGCTCGACGCGATGAAGAAGGGGACCACCGTCGAAGAGTTGCGCCGCGCCGGCCGCATGCTGCGCGAGGCGGGCATCGAAATGGGCGCCTTCGTCATGCTCGGCTACCCTGGCGAGACCCGTCCCGACGTGCTCGCAACGCGCGATCTGTTGCGGGACCTCGACCCGGCGGTGACGCTGGTCTCAGTCGCCCACCCGATGAAGGGCACCGCCTTCTACGACGGCGTCGTCGACCGGGTCATCGGGCAGCGCGGCGGCCGCCTGACCTTCGAAATGCCCTACACCCCGCGCTTCTACGACGCCGCCCAGAAGATGTTGTGGGCGGACGAGCGCCGGCGTCGGGCGCGCGAAGCGGGTGACGGGCGGGCGAGGGTGGGTGCCGCAGCAAGGTACGCGCTGTGGCGTGGGGTTTTGGAGTTGGGGTGAGGGGGGTGATGAGCGGCCGGGCGGCACGCACTCGGCGCCGCGAGGAGCGTAGTTCTCGGGTGATTCTGGGGTGGGCGGGGCCAGGGGTCGCCATCGAAATGCGCCGCGGCCTCGGTCGCCATGCAACACCCAACCGAAGTCGAGTTTCACGGTGACGAAAGTGGAGTTCGGTTGCGGAGGGCGCGCTCTTGGCGGCATCCCTCATCGCGGTACCCTGCGCTCCCATCCGCGCCGGCCGTCGCTGTTCCCATCGAGGGGTCGGTGACGACGATCACCTCCCGCTGCCCCAGGCACTCGGGGTCGATGATGATGTTGAAGAGCGGGGAGCTGCTTCGTTCCGGTGATGAGGTGCAGCCCTTCGGCGTCGACTGAGGCGCTGGCGTCGTTCACGGAGAGGTCCAGCAGCTCGGCGAGCGTGCTGGCGCCCGCCTTCATGTGGAGCCACGCCGATGCCGCGAGGTGCAGCGCGTCGAGCGTGCGCACGGGGGTTGGGAAGGGCTACGAGGTTGAGGGGGACGCACTCGCGGAGATATCGCCCGACCGCACCATCGAAACCTTGTGGAGCCTGTGGGACAGCCACACCCCAGGACGATCCCGCACATATGGCGACCCTGATCGACTCGAACCGTCGGGATTGGTCACACATGAACAGCATCGCGCACCGGGACGGCACGTACTGGCTGTCCAGCTATCGGTTGATGTCTCTGTACGTTGTGCACGGCGACACCGGGGTGACCCTCGCCACCATCGGCGGTCCGGGAGGGGACGTGCAGATCACCGTACCCGCGAGTACCAGCGCCAGTGGAGCTACGACGCCGACCAGGGCCTCAGCACCCTGGACCAAGAGTACGAGCGGGTCTGGCAAGCTCAGATGCCGCTGGGGACCACCTTCGGGTACGCCCACCCAGTGACCGGGCTCTCGGCCGAGCCGTAGGGTTCCGTAGCGGGGGCGCCGCCAAGCTGGTACCCTGTCGTTCCCCTGGTGTGTCATGAGAATTCTCAGACTCCTCGCGATTCTTCTCCTCCCCAGCTGCCTCCCCGACGTCCCCAAGGACGATGACACCGGCTCGGGCGACACCGGCAGCAGCGACACCGCGTCTGGGGACACCGACACCGACACCGACACCGACACCGACACCGACACCGACACCGACACCGACACCGACACCGACACCGACACCGACACCGACACCGACACCGACACCGGCACCGACACCGACACCGACACCGACACCGGCGAGTGTGCCACCCTCTACGACGACGACGACGGCGACGGGTACGGCGACCCGAAGAGTCCACAGGACACTTGCGACTGCCTCGACACCGGCGGCACGCCGGTCAGCGACAACACCGACTGCGACGACAACGACGCCGCCGTCAACCCCGGCGCCACGGAGACCACCGACAAGATCGACAACGACTGCGACGGCCTCGTGGACGAGGGCTCCGGTACGGACGCGGACGGCGATGGCTACGACACTTCCACGGACTGCGACGACAGCGACGCGTCGATCAATCCGGGCGCGAAGGAAATTCGTGACGGGATCGACAACGACTGCAACGGGATCGTGGACGGATAGGTGCGCATCCCCCTGCTGGTCGTGCTGCTTGTCGGATGTGCGCCACCGGAGGAGGGGAAGCCCACTGGCGTGGACACCGCCGGGGGCGGAGACGACAACGCGTGCGTCGGCTCGGGCACGCCCGAGGTTTGCGACGGCATCGACAACGATTGCGACGGCCTCATCGACGAGGAGCTCACCAGCCAGTTCTGGATCGATGCGGACACCGATGGGTTCGGCGACGCCCTGGTGCCGACGGAGGCGTGCGAGCAGCCCGACGGCTATGTCGAAAACGCGGACGATTGCGACGATGCCAACATTGACCGCTTCCCCGGCAACGTTGAGGTGTGCAACGATCTCGACGACGACTGTGACCAGGAGGTGGACGAGGGCGCTACGGATTTTATCTCCTCCTACGCCGATGAAGACGACGATGGGCATGGGGACGCAGCCGCGCCAATGACCGCTTGCGGCGTGCCCGAGGGCTACACCCTCGAGGCGACCGACTGCGACGACGACAATCGCAACGTCCATCCCGATGCGTTGGAAGTGTGCAATGGAGTCGACGACGACTGCGACGACGAGATCGATGAGGACGACGCCTCCGACGCGGCCGTCTGGTACATTGACGCCGACGCCGATGGGTGGGGCGTTCCCGACAGCACGATCACCTCCTGTGATCAACCCACCGGCTATGTCACTACCGACGGTGATTGCGCCGACGCCGACGCCCGCTTCCACCCCGGTGCCGCCGAGACGGACTGCACCGATCCGTTGGACTACAACTGCGATGGATCGACGGGCTACGCCGACGTTGACGGCGACGGCTGGGCAGCGTGCGCGGAGTGTGATGACAGCAACGCTTCGGCCAACCCGGACAGGACCGAGGTCTGTGACGGCGCAGACAACGACTGCGATGGCACCATCGATGAGGGCGACGCTGCCGACGCGAGCGTGTGGTACGCGGACGTGGACGTGGACGGCTACGGGGACGCCACCGTCGCCTCCGCGGCTTGCGATGCGCCGTTCGGCTATGTCGTAGACAACACGGACTGCGATGACGCCGTCGCGGCCGTGAATCCCGGCGCTATCGAGATGTGCAACACCATCGACGACGACTGCGACGGCACCGTGGATGAAGCTGACGCCAGCGATGTCAGCGTGTGGTACGCCGACGCCGACGGGGATGGCTACGGCGACCCCACGGTCACCGACACCGCCTGCGATGCGCCTGCCGACTACGTCGCGGACGCAACCGACTGCGACGACACTCGCCGCCTCATCCACCCCGGCGCCACCGAGTATTGCAACACCGATGACGACGACTGCAACGGAGTGGTCGACGATTTCGCCGTCGACGCGCGCACCTACTGGCTTGACGCCGACGGGGACGCCTACGGCGACGCCAGCGTGTCCCTGGACGCCTGCTCGACGCCCAGTGGCTACGTGCGGGACGACGATGACTGCGACGACACCGACGCGGCGATCAACCCGGGAGCGACGGAGATATGCAACCTCGTTGACGACGATTGTGATGGGAGCGTGGACGACGGCGCGACCATGTCCACCTGGTACGAGGATGCCGACGGCGACGGCTACGGCGAGGCATCGGTGACCACCACCGATTGCGACGCGCCCGCCGGATACGTGGCGGATGACACCGACTGCGACGATGGCGACGACACGGTGAACCCGGGCGAGGTCGATGTCTGCGACACCCTGGACAACGACTGCGACGGGTCCAAGGACAACGACGGCCTATGCCCGTGCGACGTCGAGGAGTACCTCGGCGATGTCTACATGTTCTGTGAGACCGCCCAGACCTGGAGCGCGGACCGCACCTCCTGTCTCGCCTATGGCTACGAGCTCGCGACCGTCAACGACGCCGCAGAGAACATCTGGATGGTCGACGAGGCCTACACTCGCTACGCCGGGAGGTGGTGGATCGGTCTGAGCGATCAGGCCAGCGAAGGCAGCTGGGTCTGGGCCAGCGGCGACGCCGTGACCTACACCAACTGGAGCTCCGGCGAACCCAACGGCGGGACCAGCGAGAGTTGTTGCCAGCTGGGCCGCTTCGGTGACTACACCTGGAACGACGAGCCGTGTGGGTCGAGCTTCTACTTTGTGTGCGAGGAGTAGCGGGTGTTCCTGCTCTCTACCGCCCTCGCCGCGGGCTTCCCCAACTTCTCGGTGGAGCGCGGCGTATTCGACGCCCCGTTCGAGCTGACGGTCGCCCCGGGCGTCGCGGGCGAGGCGCTCTACGTCAGCATCGACGGGGGCGAGCCATCCGCAGAATACGCAGGTCCGCTGCGCATCTCTGGGACCACAATCGTTCGTGCGGTCGAAATGGGTGGCGACGGCCTTTTGAGCCCGACCATCACCCACACCTTTCTGTTTCCCGCGGACATTGTCTACCAGCCGACCATGGACGCCGGCGTGACCGGGAGCGGAGATTACGGCCCCGTTGTGTTGCGGACCCTCGCCGAGCTGCCGAGTGTTTCTTTGGTGCTCCCTGGCGGTGTCACGACCACCGAGGCCGCCACCTCGGCGGAGTGGATTGATCCCGACGGCGACGATCTCCAGGTGAATGCGGGCGTGGCGCGCACCGGGACCACCAGCCTCGGCTACCCCAAGAACAGCCTGCGCCTGTATTTTCGCAGCGAGTACGGTTCGTCGAACGTGGACTTCGACTTTTGGGAGGACGACGCGCCGGGCATCGCTCCGGCGAACGAGCAGGACGCGCTGAGCCTGCGCAGTGGCCACGATTCGGTTTTTTATCTTGGGACCCAGGGCCAATACACCCGGAACGACTGGATGGACGCGTCGCAGCTGGCGATGGGCCACACCGCTCCCCACGGACGGTTCGCCCACGTGTACATCAACGGCCAATACACCGGGCTCTACCATGTGCGCGAACGCTTCAACACCTCCTTCCTGGCTGGGTATCTGGGCGGCGACGAGGACGACTACGAGGCGGTGAACGAGGGCTATCTGAACTCCGGCTCCGGGCTCGGTTGGGGCCAGGTCATCGCTCATCGGGGTGATGTGCAAGAACTCCAACGTTGGCTTCGATTGGATCATTACCTCGATTACATGGTGCTCAACTACTACGCTGGGAACACCTGGGACTGGACCGCCTACCACAACTGGGCCGCGGTGGGACCGTCCGAGCCAGATGCCGGCGGCTTCCGCTTCTACAGCTCCGACAGTGACATCTGCTTGTATTACGGGGCCGAGGTCAATGCGCTCTACCTGCCTGGGCCGTCTGACATCTTCCCGGCGCTCGTCGCTGCGGCGGATCCGGATTTCCTCATCGCTTGGGAAGACGCCATTCATCGGAACCTGGAGGACGACGGCCCGCTGACGCCCTACCATGCCGCGGAGCGCTACCTTCGGATCGCCGACACCATCGACGACGCCGTGGTCGCCGAGTCGGCGCGCTGGGGCGGCGGGTGGTGGGACCGCGACGGCGAGTGGCTGGTCGAGCGGGATCGCCTGCTCAATGACTACTTCCCTGCCCGCGCTGATGCGCTCTTGGCACAGCTCCAGACCGCCGGCTACGCGCGGATTCCGGCGCCGGTGTTCTCGCTGCCGTCGGGCCCCGCCGCCCCTGGGGACGATGTCAGCGTCGAGCTGCCGGAACGAAGCAACGCCGAACTGTGGATGACGGCGGACGGGAGCGATCCGCGGTTGCCGGGTGGGGACGTTTCGAGCGCCGCGACGCTGGTCGATGGCGTCATGGTCGTCACCCTCGCGCACAGCACCGAGCTGCGGGCGCGGCTTCTGGACCGCGGGCGTTGGGGTCCGCTCGGCAGTCGCACCTTCCAGGTCGACGAGGCGGCGCCGCTGGTGCTCAATGAGTGGAACGCGGTCGGCGAAGGGGAGACACTCGACCCCCGCGGCTTCGATGGCAGCGGGGCGGACGACGCGTTCGGCACCGTCCCGGGCAACGGGGGCGCGTGGCTGGAGTTCGTCGTGACGCAGGATGTCGACCTGCGCGGATGGCGCCTGGTGATGACCGACCTGCGGGGGCCGGCGGGCACGGTCACGTTCACTGACGCGGACGAGCTCGTACGCCTCCGGGCAGGAACATTGTTGACCCTCAGCACCGGACTCGTCGAGGACGCGCGCGTGGACCCCGACGCGGGCGATTGGCGCCTGGCGCTGACCGCCACCCCGGCGGGGGACTTCGCGCGCTCGGACGGCTTCCGGGTGAGCGCATCCGATTGGCAGCTCACCGTCCACGACGGCGACGGGCACGTGCGTTTCGGGCCGGTGGGGGAGGGCACGTCGCCGCGCCGGGGCATCTCGGCCCACGAGGTGGGCGCGCTCCTGGCCGACCCCAGCGCCGGCGCCGCCGCGGACGACGGCGACTACGGCGCCACCACCCGCTCCACCTTCGGCGCCGCCAACGTGTGGGAGGACGGCGCCCAGGACTTGCGCGGCCTTCGAGGCGAGTCGGGGATGCTCGGCGCCGCGGACACCGGGCTTCCAGCTGCCGGTGACGCCCCGACGCCTGCGGCTGCCGGCTGCAACACCGGCGGCGGGAGCCCCGCGCCGGCGCTCGTCGTCCTCGTGCTCTTCCTCGCGGCCTGTCCGAGCCGCCCGCCCCCAGCCGCGGCCGACAGCGCCGAGGGCCGCGACTGCTTCGCCGACCGCGACGGGGATGGCCACGGCGACGCCGTCACGCCCGTCCGATGCGAAGTCGGCGTCGCCCTCGCCGACGATTGCCTCGACAGTGACGCCGTCGTCCATCCCGAAGCGGGCGAACGCTGCAACGGGGCCGATGACGACTGCGATGGGGAGGTGGACGAGGACCCCGTCGACCCGTTGGCTTTCTACGCTGACGGCGATGGGGATGGCTACGGCAGTGATGGGGACATCGTCTACGCCTGTGTCGCGGGGGAGGGCGCCGCGCTTTCGGCTGACGACTGCGACGACGCCGACGCCGAGGTTCACCCGGGCGCGGACGAGGGCTGCGAGCCTGTCGATCGGGACTGTGACGGCGTCGTGAGCACCGGCGCTGGCTCGGCGGCTTCCTGCCCCGCCACCACCTGCACGGACATCCTAACGGACTCGCCCGACGCCCCGGATGGGGCGTACTGGCTGGAGCAGCCCTCGGGCAGCGTGGTGGAGAGCTGGTGCGACATGACCACGGGCGGGTGGACGCTGGTCTTCTCCAGGAACACCGCCAGCACTGGCTCCCAGGGTGGCTTCGGCGGGGGTGAGGAGAACGTCGTTTCGTTGGCGGGGTCGCCCGAAACGGCGAGCGCCAGCGGGACCGCGGTGCTCGGGTGGGTGGACATCGACAGCCTCGCCTTTCGCCTGCTTCGGCTGACGGCCGCGGCCTCCGGAAGCCGCACCTACACCTCCCGCGACATCGACCGCAGCGCGCTCCGCATCGCTTTTGGGGAGCCCGGCTACCAGCTCTACGGCGGCGACAGCGGCTACTACTGGTGCGGCGGGCCGGCTTCGTACACCGACGGCGGCGTAGGTGCGGTCAACAATCCCGCCGACGCGCCCGCCGGCTGCAAGGTCCACGGCTCCCTCGGGTCCGGGTGGGACTTCTCGGAGTCCCCGGGCGCCAATGCGGGGCTGACGCTTTGCGGCGGGGATGCCAGCTATTTCCTGGCTGCGAGCTGGGGCGGCACCTGGATCAGCTACGGCGTGGCGGGCGGGGCCCAGGCGATCTGGGTCAGGTAGGACCGAGCGCGAGCGTGCCCTCGAAAACCACGATGGAGCGCGGATAAGCTGCCATCGGTGCTGCCAGGACCGACGGCAACGCAGGCCAGAGCTCCTGAAGCTCCGCATCCAGGGTGACCGCGGCCATCTCTGCGGCGTTGTCCGAGGTCAACCGAACGCTCGTCACCGTCACCGTCATCGTCCCTACCCGACCCGTCAGGCGCGGCGTCCACACCCGCACCTCCCCGGCTGTCAGACGGTTGTCGGCGGTCTGACGCGCGGGACGACCGGTGGCAGCGTCGCCCCAATCCCACGTCTGCCCGATGCGGAGCGAGTCGGCTGCGAGCACGGCGCCAGCGTCGTCGCGGAGGGTGGCCTCCACCAAAAAGAACCGCTCCGGATCGCCGGTCGGCAGGCTGTGCCCCGCCCGGGCATTGGTCAGGGTGACCGCCATCGGCGCGAGGGTCACATCCAGCCCGGAGACAAACCCCCGTTCGACGGCGGTCGCGACTCCCTCCGCGGTCTTGGCGATCCCGCCGCCGGCCCAGGTGTGGCGTCGCAGCGACCGCGGCGCCGCGTCGACGACGACCGCGCGTTCGGCCGACGGCATGTGACACGCGACGCAGGTTTTTCCCGCGGAGGGCCCCGCTGCCAGCTCCTCGGCGGTGGTGAACCAGCACGGAAAGGTCGGAGTGATGACGATTTCCGCACCCGGGCTGTGGCAAGAGACGCAGACCCCTTCGAGTGCGGCGGGGTCGTGTCGGACGCGATGTGGGGCTTTCCCAGAACCGTGGGGGCCGATGACGGTTCCGGCGCCGTCGGTGTCGCGACGTACATGACATGCGGCGCAGGTGACGCCCTCGCTGGTACGGCCGCGCTCGTAGTCGGGGTTGCGGTTGGTCTGGAGGGTGAGGATCGAGTCGGCCGACGCCAGACGCGTCGACGCGGTGATGGTCTCGGCGCGCTGCGGCGACGTGGGCGCGTGGCAGTTGAGGCATAGCCACCGCGGCTGGTCGGGCTTCGCCAGCTCGGCGAGGAACTGCACGTCGTGGACGGCGGCGGCGTGCGTGCTCTGGGACCAGTCCTGGTAGTGCGCTTGGTGGCAGCCGCCGCAGGTTGCGGCGCGGGTGTCGAGCTCGCCGCCAGCGACAAGGGCCACGGTGGGGGGGGCGTCGATCGGGGTGAGGAAGGCGTGGTCACCGAAGCGGTCCGCCAGAGTCGGTGGCTCGGCGCAGCCCAACGAGATCAGCACCAGCATCGACATCGGCTTAGCTTGTCGCGCCATGGCCCACTTCGAAGAAGGCACTACCCTCGATCGATTCCTGATGGAGACGATGCGCGCCCATCCCGGCGCCACCGGGCACCTTTTGACGCTGCTCAAGCAGGTGGCGCTCGCCGGGAAGTTGTGCAGCTCGCGGGTGCAGCGCGCGGGCTTGGCGGGCATGCTCGGCGCGGCCGGCGGCATGAACATCCAGGGCGAGTTCGTCCAGAAGCTCGATATCTACGCCAACGAAACCTTCAAGCGCGCGCTGGAACACGCCGGCGTCTGCTGCATGATCGTCAGCGAAGAAGACGACGGCGCGGTCTTCATCCCGCCCGAGTTTCCCGTCGGCGACTACATCTTCTCGATGGATCCGCTCGACGGGTCCAGCAACATCGACACCAACGCGTCGATCGGCACCATCTTCGCCATCCACCGGCGCGTGAGCGAGGGCCGCGACGGCACGATGGCCGACGTGCTTCGTCCGGGTCGCGACCTGGTTTGCGCGGGCTACATCGTTTATGGGGCTGGGACCGTGCTGGTGATCAGCACTGGCAATGGCGTACACGGCTTCACCCTGGATCCCACCGTCGGCGAGTTCTTCTTGTCGCATCGTGAGATGAGGCTGACGGCGGCCACGCGCTCCTACAGTTGCAACGAGGCCTATGCGGCGCAGTGGGATCCGCGATTGCAGGACTGGCTCACGCGGCAAAAGGCGCCCGAGCTCGGCTGGTCGGCCCGCTACATCGGCTCGTTGGTCGGCGACTTCCATCGCAACCTGGTCAAAGGCGGCGTCTTCTTGTACCCCCCGACGCCGAAGGCGCCGAAAGGAAAGCTTCGGATGTTGTACGAGGCCCAGCCGCTCGCGTTTTTGGCCGAGGCGGCCGGCGGCGCTGCCAGCGACGGGGTGATGCCGATCCTCGACAAGGTGCCCACCACCCTGCATGAACGTACCCCGCTCTACATCGGCAACGCCGAGGCGGTGAACGAGATCGTGTGGGCGCTCGGTGGCGACGAGGGCCCCCCGTCCGGACAGTGGACGAGGCGTGGTTAGTCACGAACGCGCCGTACGGTCCGGTGCTCCCCGGATTCTCGCCGGCTGGACGGTCGAGAGCGAAGAGCAGGTGGACCAGGTGGGCGAGACCGGCGTCTCCGTGCGCCTTCAAAAGTCGCGAGTGCGGCACGCCAGCGGGCTCGTGGTCACCCGCAAGTACGTTCCCTGCGTCGCGGGGCCCCCGGTGGTGCTGGTCCACGGCTTCGCGCAGAACCGGTACACCTGGCATGGGAGCACCCGCTCGATGAGCGCGTGGCTGGCTGGCGAAGGCTACGACGTCTATGTCTTGGAGCTCCGCGGGCACGGCCTGTCGCGGGAAGCGGCCGCGCCCCAGCGCTTCTCCGACTATCTCGACGACGCTGTCGCCTTGGCGGGGGCGATCGCCGAGCCGGCGTTCTGGCTCGGCCACTCGCTTGGCGGTGCGGTGGCGTTTTCCGCATCGTCGAGGGTGGCGATGCGGGGCATCGTCGGCATCGCGCCGGTCTACCGCTTCGCGCAAGCCAATCGGTTCCTCAAGTGGATCGCCCGCCTCTCCCACCTGACCGGCACCCGTGGCGTTCTGGGCGGGGTCAACGTGCGCACGCGCCTCGTCGGCCAGATCCTCAGCCGCTTGTACGAGGTGTCGGACGTGGCCGGCTACGCCTTTCCGGTCAGCGGCTGGGCTCCCGGAAGCATCGAGCCGGAGCTGCTCGCCGAGCGCCTGGATCACGGATTTGACTGGGCAAGCCTGCATGTGTGGTTGGACATGGCGCGCTGGGCGCATGAGGACGAGGTCGAGTACGCGGCGGAGTGGGGACGGTCCGACGTGCCGCTCCTGGTCGTCACCGGGGACCTTGATCACCTGACGCCTCCCGCAGACTGTCACGTGGCCTTCGCGGGCTGCGGCGCCGCCGACCGCACCCTTCTGGACCTCGAACCCTGGAATACCGGCCGGCACTGGGGGCATCTGGACCTCATCAGCGGCACGCACGCGGCGGAGCACGTCTGGCGGCCGGTGTCGGCCTGGCTGGGAGCGCGCTGAGTGGCGCTACTCACCAAAGTTCACGACTGTCCACTGCTCGATCGCATCGGTGAGGGAGGGGTCGCAGACGTATTCCGCTCGGAGTGGGAGGGGCAGGAGGTCGCGCTCAAAGTGCTCCGCGATCCGGAACGGTCGTCCGTCCGCAAGCGGTTCTTGCACGAAGGCCGGCTGCTTCAGCGCATCGCCCACCCCGGCCTCGTGCGCTGCCTCCACATCTTCGACGGGGACTCGCCGGCACTGGTCTTGGAGCTCTTGCGCGGCGAGCCACTCGACCAATGCATTTCGCGCCGACCTCTTGGCGCGGACGAGGTGATGCACCTGGCAATCTCGGTTCTGCAGGTGCTGCAGCACATCCACGAGCTGGGGGTGGTGCATCGCGACGTGAAGTCGTCGAACGTCTTCTGTGGGAGCGACAATCGGATCGTGCTGATGGATTTGGGTCTGGCGGCCGACCTGGATCTGCACGCCACCACGCTCGGAGACGTGCTCGGTACCTACGCCTACATGGCCCCCGAGCAGATCGCCGGTGCGGAAACCGACCATCGCTGCGACCTGTACAGCCTCGGGGTGACCCTCTACGAGGCCGTGTGCGGGGCTCGACCGTACGCCGCACGGACGGCTGCCGCTTGGCTCGCCGCGCACCGAGGCGGCACGGCAACCCCGCTGTCCGAGGTCGCGCTGGGGGTGCCCGTTCGGTTGACCTCGCTGGTCGAACGACTCATGGCGCGTGATCCCGCGGCGCGGCCGCCGTCCGCCGGCGTGGCGTTGGCGTTGCTCAACGGCGCTTCGGGTCCGCGCAGCGAGCTTCGGCGGCCGACGGTGCTGGCGCGCGAGGGCGCGCGCGGCGCGATCGCGGCCGTGCTCGACGCCCCTGGACAGCTGCAGATCACCGGTCCGCTGGGCTCGGGTTTTGCTCCGCTGGCTCGGCTGGCGCGGGAGGCCGCTGCCGACGCGCGGGTGGAGGTCGTCGCGTTCCGAGGGCGCTCGCGCATGCGCCGCAACGACGTGCTCCGTAGCATCGCAGAGGAGCTTGTGCGCTTCGGCATGCCGCGGGTCGAGACCATGGAGTCCGCCCGTGCGCAGCTGGACGCGCTGGTCCAGGAGGGCACAGTGCTCCTGCTGGCCGAGGACGTGGACCAGCTCGGGGCCGAGGCGCAGGCGGCCCTGGTCGCGCTCAGCGACGTGGGGGGGTTGGCGGTCGTTCACCTCGGCGTCGAGCTCGAGTCCAGGCCCGGGGTTCGTGTCCACCGGCTCCGTCCGCTCAACGCCGCCGATATCCGCGAACTCCTGAGAACGATGCTGAACTCCCGAAGTGTCCCATCGGGCTTGGACGCCGCGCTCCGTGCTGCCTCGGGCGGGCTCGCGTCGCACACGGTGGCGCTGGTGCGAGAACAGGTGCTCGCGGGCACGCTGTGGTGCGAAGGACTGGCAGAAAACGGCGATCCGGCCTGGCGCTGGAACGTCTCGGCTGGGCTGGTGTCCGGGGAAAGCACGCGCCGGCTGCTGGAACGAATCGTGCGCCGGCTGGCACCGGCGGAGAAAGCGGCCCTCGAAACGCTCTCGATCGCCGACGACCCCGTCCCCGTCGACGTTCTGGGCACGCTCTTCGGTGGGGATGGTACCGGACTGGAGGTCGGTAGGTTGGTGGCGCAAGGCTTGGTGCTGAGCTGGAACGAAGGCGGGGAGGAGTGGGTGGCGGTGGCGCGATCTTCGGTCGAGCGGCTCATCCGGGAGGACATGGCCGACGCGCGGCGGCGGCGCATCCACCTTGCCCTGGCCGACGCCGTCGAGGCGCGGGCGCGTGGGGAGTGGGAGCAGCGCTTCGTCATCTTCCATCGTTCGCTCGGCACGCGGGGCGCCGAGGCGACCCTGCGCCTGCTGGAGCTCGGGGAGTCCCTGGCGTCGGCCGGAAGGCCCAACCGGGCGTTGCGCGTTTTGGAGCATCTGCCGCCGAACGCCGCGGCCTCGGCGATCGCGCGCGCCGCCCTGGCTCGTGCCGAGGCGCTGCGGGCGGCGGGCAGGCTCGGCGAGGCGCTCGACGCGCTGGCGGCGGCGTCGCAGCTTGCCCGCGCGCTGGAAGGTGCGCCGGACGTCGCCCGCATCGAGGCGCTGGAACTCGAGCTTCTCGTGGCGCTGGGTTCCATACCCAGCGAGGCCCTCGTGCAACGCCTCGGCGATCGGGCGGGCGCGGGTGAGCCGCACGTGCTGCTCGCGCTCGGCGAGTTGGCGGTGCTCCGCGGGCAGTTCGATACCGCGACCGCGCTCTTTGACGCGGCCATCGCGGCGAGTCCCAGCGGGATCGAGCGGGTGCCGGTCGCAGCGAGGATTGGGGGCGCCTTGGTACACCTGCTGCGCGGTAAGGTCACCCAGGCCGAACGCCGGCTCTTGACGCTGGTCCGTGAGCTGCACGGTCGCGATCGGCGGACGTTGTTGTCGGCGGCCTACCTGGCCTTGGCCCGGGTCCAGCGCGTGCGCGGGCAGTTCTCTCGGTGTCTTGCCAGTGTCGCCATCGCGGGCGATCTGCACGGTCGCAGCGATGTTCCCGCGTTCGAGGCCGCAAGCGACGTGCTCCGCGCGTGGGCGTACGCTGGGGTCGGCGACGTTGCCGCGGCGGGCGAAGCGCTCACCCGGGTGACGGGCGCCCTCGTCGGCGGCGTCTCCTACGAGGTCCGCGCGCTGTACTTCGAGGTGCTCGGCGAGCTGAGGCGCGCCCTCGGCGACACCCCGTCCACGCTGGCCGCCCACCTCGGCGGTCTCGACGCGGCAGGCGCCGCAGACGACGCCGTGAGGGTTCATTTCCACGAGGCGATGGCCGGCATGCGCATGGCAAACGCCCGACTTCTGAGTGGTTCCGTCGGGCGCTTGGTGCCGACGGGCGCGCACCGTCACCTGGCGCTGGTGTACTTAGTTGGTGCGGATATAGGTCGCGACCTAGAGATACTCCAAGCTGCGGAGGCCGAGGCCCGTGCCAGCGAGGATCCGAGCCTGCTGCTCGACGTGCTGTACGTCATCCGGACCACCCCGACGCGTATTGAGGCGAGCGCGATCGCTCGTGTGATTTTGGAATCCCTGAGCGGGGGGATGCGCGAGAAGTTCCTCGACCTCCCAGCGACTCGCTGGGCCATGGAGGAGCCGGGCAGGGTCGGCCACGATAAGGCGCCATGATGGCTTCTGGGGATGACGACGCGCTGGTCCTGGTGGACCCCCGGACCGGGGGGGGCGTCGGTGATCTCCCGTGCACGCCGGTTGCGGCCATCGCGAGTCAGGTTGCCGCCGCGCGGGTGGCCGGGGCGCTGTGGGCCGCACGTCCACTGCTGGATCGCATGGGTGTGGTGCGGGCGCTGGGGACGGCGCTCTTGGCGCGCGGACCCGATCTGGTCGCCGTGCTCGGGGCCGAGATCGGCAAGCCGGCCGGTGAAGCGTGGACCAGCGAGGTCGTGACGCTCGGCGAGCTCTTCGAGCACTGGTTGGGGGTGATCGAGGACGAGTTGGAGCCCCGAGCGCTCGATCTGAATCCGGTCAACTACCCTGGCAAGCGCGTGGAAGTGGTGCCCGAGCCGCTCGGCGTTCTCGCGCTGATCATGCCATGGAACTACCCCGTGCACTTGCCGATGCGAACGATCGTGCCCGCGCTGCTGGCGGGGAACGCCGTGGTCTTCAAACCGAGTGAGCACGCCGCACGCTGCGGGGCGCTCTTGGCCGAGGTCTTTGCGCTGGTGTTGCCGCCGAACTTGGTCGTGACTGTCCAGGGGGGGCCTCCGCAAGGCGCTGCCGTCATCGCAGCGGGGGTCGACAAGGTGGTCTTCACCGGAAGCGTGGCCGGCGGCCGGGCCGTGGCGCGCCAGGCGGCCGACCTGCTCATTCCGACGGCGTTGGAACTCGGAAGCAAGGATGCGGCGATCGTGCTGCACGACGCGAAGCTCGGCCGGGCGGTCGAGGGGGTTTTGTGGGGGGCCTTCCACAATGCCGGTCAGGACTGCGCGAGCGTCGAGCGGGCGCTGGTCGATCGTCGCATCGTCGGTCCGTTCACCGACGCGCTGGTGGCCCGCGCCAAAGAACTCCGGCTCGGCGACGACATCGGTCCGCTGATCAACGCCCGCGCGGTTGCCAGGGTGCACGCCCAGGTGCTCGACGCGGTGGCGCGCGGCGCAACGCTTCTTTGTGGGGGACAGCCCGTCGAGGGTGGCTTTTTCTACCCTGCGACCGTGCTTACCGGCGTCCCCACCGACTGTCCGCTGTGGACGGAGGAAACCTTCGGCCCCGTGCTTCCGATCGCGGCCTTCGACGGTGAGGATCAGGCGGTGGCGATGGCGGATGACTCCCAATACGGGCTCTGCGTCAGCGTGTGGACCAAGGATGTGGCGCGGGGCGAAGCGTTGGCCCGTCGTGTGCGCTGCGGCGTTTCCTACGTCAACAACTGTTGTTTTTCCGGCCCCATGGGCGGGGCATCGTGGGGCGGCCGCAAGCAGAGCGGCTATGGGGTAACCGGCTCCGCGTTCGGGCTGCATGGGCTCGTGCAGCCGCGCACGGTGGTGGTGGACCGATTCTTCGGTCAGAAAGAGCTCTGGTGGTATCCATATACCCCAGCGCTCACGACGATGGCCGAGGGCCTCGTCGAACTTGGACGATCTGGTGGGGCCCGATTGACGGGTCTCCGAAAGATGCTCTTGGGCCTCTTCGGCCGTTGGAAGACCTCGTGACGCAGGGTGGGTAGCAGAATGCGGTATCTCGGCCTTGATATTGGTTTGACTCCTCGCGACAGCTCAGGCGGCGTCGTGCTCGAAGCGGTGGAAGGCGGCGTGAAGCTCGTCTCCGCCGACTCGTTGCGCGCCCACGAGGACACCTTGCGGTGGCTGACGCGCAACCGTCCGCGCACCGGCTGCGTTTTGGCGATGAACGCGCCGGTCATCGTTGAGAACCTCTCCGGTTCGCGGCCGTGCGACAAGCTGTTGTCGGAGCACTTCAACCGCTACCGCATCGACGAATACGCGAACAACACGGTGAGCGCCTCCCATCCGCGGACGATGGCGAAGGGCCTGATCCGGATGGGATTCAACGTCGATCCGCAGTCCACGGCCTCCGAACGGCTGGTGGAAACGCATACGCAATCGGCGCAGGTGCTGCTCTTCGGCGTGGATCGCCCGGTGCGGATGAAAGCCGGCCCGATCGGGGGCCGCAAAGAGGGCGTCGCCCGCTTCCGCGAGCTCATCGTCGAACGGCTCTACAAGGGGCCTCCCGCCTTGCTCCCGTCGCCCGCGCTCGACGCGTTGATGAGCGCCCACCTGCCCGATCTCAACGGCACCCGCCTCGGCGAGTTGGAAGAGCGGCTTGAGGCGCTCCTGGTAGCGTACGTCGCGGCTTGGCTGGGTGAAAACGGCGGTAGTGCTTGCGCAATGCTCGGCGACCTCGTGCGAGGGTACATCCTGTTGCCGGATCCCAGCCGGTTGGGCGCGGCGGAGGAGTAGGGCGGGGCTTCGGCCTTCGGACTCGCAGCCGCAGCCGTCGCTGATGACGAGCGGCGGGGGGGCGCTGCCGCCGGGGTTTTTGCCGCCGCAGGTGCCGCCGACCGCCGCCGCTGCCGCCGAGACGCCTGTCGCGACATAGCATCGCTCAACGTCCGGCAGGCGCGCAAACGGAGGCACGGCTTCGCCTGACCGCCTAGCAACGCGCGTGTGGCGCGCGAAACTTTCGATCATGTCGCGACAGCGCGCCCGCCGCCGCCCGCCGCTCGCCACCCGCCGCCCGCCGTAGCCCGCGGCGCGCTGGAGCTGACCGTTGACGGCCCGCCCATGTTAGCCCCGCCTCCCTCCCGAAGGCCCCATGCCATCCCACGGATTCTCCGACAAGTCGATGGCGCGCGAAGCCGCTTTTGGAGGCTGGGCGCTCGATCGTCGCGCCTTCGCCGAGCCCGGCGTCGAGCCGCACTACCTCCCTGATCGGGACCTCGACATCCTGCACTACGATCTCGATCTTTGGATCGACCCGGTGGGTCGCTCGTTGCGTGGTCAGGCGTACATTCAAGTCAGGCCGGTGGCCGGCTGCGGAGACAAACTGAGTTTCGACCTCGACGAGCTGACCGTCGACAGTGTGGAGCGCCCCGATGGCAGCCCACTTGCGTGGTCGCATCACGATGGAAAGCTCCGCGTGGCCCGCACTGACGCGGTCATCGTGCGCTGGCACGGCTTGCCCCGCCGCGGGCTGTACTTTGTCGGCCCTACGCCCGCCGAACCGGAGCGCGACGTCCAAGCGTGGACGCAGTGTCAGGACCAGGACGCCCACTTCATCTTCCCGTGTCTGGACCATCCTTCGGTAAAACATCCTTGGCGGGCCCGCATCCACGCGCCCGCCGGCTTTGACGTGGTCGGCAACGGAGCGCGGGTCGAGGACGCGGCCGGCGTCAGCTGGGTCGTGGACGCGCCGATGCCCGCGTACCTGTTCACCGCGGTGGTCGCTCGCCTGGACCGAACCGTCGATCGCACCGGCGAGATTCCGGTCCACTATCTGGTGCCGACGGGAGTCCCGACCGTCCAGGTGCAGCGGGCGTTCCACCGCACCCCGGCGATGATTGACTACCTCGCCTCGTTGTACGGGTCTTATCCGTGGGCTCGCTACGACCAGGTCGTGGTCTGGGACTTCATCTTCGGCGGCATGGAGAACCTCGGCGCCACCACGCTCTTCGATATCGTCTTGGTCGACGACGCCGCGAGTCTCGACACCGACATGGAAGACCTGGTGGTGCACGAGCTCGGCCACCAATGGTGGGGAGACCTCGTGACGTGCCAGGACTGGTCGCAGGGCTGGCTCAACGAAGGCTGGGCCACCTACACCGAGGTCTTGTGGTTCACCCACAGCCGCGGCCGGGCCGAGGGCGACTACCATCGCTACGAGCAGCTCCAGGCCTACCTTTCAGAGGATGGCAGCCGGTATCGCCGCCCGATCGTGAGCTACCTTTTCAAGAGCCCGATCGACGTCTTCGATCGGCACCTTTACGAGAAGGGCGCGCTGGTACTCCACACCTTGCGCACCGTGCTCGGTGACGACGCCTTTTGGGCGGGGACCCGGCTGTATCTTGGCCGGCACCGCCATCAGACCGTGCACACCCGTCACCTGCAGCGCGCCTTCGAGGACGCTTCGGGCCGGTCACTCGACCGCTTCTTCGCCGAGTTCGTTTTCGGCGCCGGACACCCCACGCTCAAGGTGGAGCTTGGCTGGGAAGACGGACAGCTTCGAGTCGGCGTCAAGCAGACGCAGGAGGGAGAGGGTGTCGCGACAGCGTTCGCCGTCCCGTTGAGGATCTCGGTGGCCGGCGAAGCGCACACGCTGCAGCTCGACGCTCGCGAGCGGACCTTTGTGCTTCCGGTCCCAACCAAGCCCGTGTGGGTCGGCGTGGACGCGGAGTTCGGCCTGCTGGCAGAGATCACGCTCGCTGGACCGGTTTCGCTGCTCGCTGGCGGTCTCGCCAACGATGGCAACATCGTCGGGCGGATCCGGGCCGCGCGCGCTCTGGCCAACGATGGCTGTCCGGACGCGATGGGGGCGCTCATCACCGCGCTCAACGGCGATGCGGTGTGGTCGGTGCGGGCCGAGGTGGCAGAGGCGCTGGCGAGCACCGGGCAGGCCAGGGCGATGGACGCGTTGATTCCGGCGCTGGCGGACGCGGATCCCAAGGTGCGTCGTCGTGTCGCAGCCGCACTCGGCAGCTTCCGCCGTGACGAGAGCGCGCGCGCGCTGCTCGCGATGCGGCCTGACCCCTCGATTCACGTCCGTGGCGAGATTGCGCGGGTCCTGGCGCGCCTCCGTGCTCCCGAAGCGCGGGCCGTCTGCGAGGCGCTCTTGTCCGAATCGAGCTGGAGCGAGGTCCTCCGGGCGCGGGCGCTCGAGGGGCTCGGCTGGCTCCGCGATGCCGACGTCGCGCCGCTCCTCGTGGAGTGGACCCGCGAAGAGCGGCCGATCCGGGCCCGGGCGGCGGCTATTGCGGCGCTCGCCCGCCTTGGCGACGAGGTCGAGGCGGTGCGCACGTCGGCCTACGAGCGCCTCGTGCTGCTCGCCGAGGACCCCAACTTCCGCATCCAGATCTCTGCGATCAACGCGTTGGGCGTGCTTCGGGATCCGCGCTCGCTCGGTACGCTCGGGCGGATCCACCGCAGCAGCCCCGATGGTCGTTGCCGCCGCCTGGCGTGGGAGGCGATGAAGTCCGTTCGCGACGGCCGCACGCTCGAAGGATCGCTCGGCACGCTTAGGAAGGAGCTGGAGGGGGCGATGGAGGACAACAAGAAGCTCCGCGACCGGGTCATTCGGTTGGAAGACCGGAGGTAGGTCGTGCGCGCCCTGGCCGACGTGCTCGCGGAGCTGGGCGCACACCCCCGGGCGGTGCCCTGGCGCATTCGCGCCCACGCCGGATGGGGGGCATCGGCTCCCGTGCGAGAAACCGTCGTCTTTGCCCCAGCGCTCGGTCGCTCGGTGTGGCCGGTCCTGGCGCGCGCGCACAACGCCGCGCTCCTCTACAATGCGGCCGCCATCGAGCTGGTGGCGCCCGTGCCTGAGGCCGAACTCGAGCCTGTCCTGGGCCGGGTCCGCTCGGTTCACAACATTCCGTTCGTGGTCGCGCCCGCCCGTCCGCAGCCCGCTCGCCGGGTGGACGTTCCCAGTGTGGACCGGCCCACCCTCGTGCCGCCCGGGCCGGGCCTCGCCCTGGGGCTGGATATCGGCGGGACGAGCATGAAAGTGATCGCGCTCGACGGGTTGACGGTCGTTGGCAGTGCTGCTGCCGCGACGTGGCCCGACGGGGAGCGAGGCATTGATTCGCTGATCGCGCGCGGGCGTGCGCTGATCGTAGAGGCGGCGGCGGGTCGTCCCATCGGCTCCCTCGGCATCGGTCTCGCCTCGCCGATGGGGGTGGGCGGGCAAGTTTTGGAGCTGTCGACGATCCTTCGCAAGCGGGTCGGGGACGTCACGGCGTTCATCGGCTTTGCCGAGCGCGTCGCCGCCGGCATCGTGAACGGTCCGGTGGTGGTGTTCAACGACCTGAGCAACCTCGGGCGGCACCTCAGCGATCAGGGGGCGCGTCGCCTGGTGCGGGTGCAGATCGGCACCAGCTTCGGCGGCTGCTGGATCGACGGCGACGGCGCCGTGGTCGCGACCGAGATGGGCCGCCTGGTCGTCGACGTCGGCCCCGACGCGCTGCCCCACACCTACCTCCCGATCACCGGCGCGATGCGGACCTACCTCAGCAACGTCGGCGTAGCGCATATGCTCGCCGCTTCCGGAATGCAGGTGATGCCTTCCCAGGCGGGCCATGCCCTCCGTGACGCCTTGGTCGCGGGCGAGCCCGCTGGCCTCGCGACAATCGAACGTATGGCGGAGGTCATGGTCGGGGTGGTACGCGAATATGCGACGCTGCTCGTCGGGGTGCAGTCGGTGGAGTGTGGCGGGTCGATGTTGCAGGGTCCGGCCGGGAGCTTGCTGGCCAAGCTGGTGGAGGCCAGGTCGCCCCTGCCGTTTGAGGTCTCGGCCCGTCCAGGCGAGGACGGCGCGATCGCGGCCGCGTTGGCGCCGCGGGTATCGACGCCATTGCGGGGCGTCCGCCGTCTGGGCGGACCGGCCTGATGGCGACCGACCCGGGCCGGCGCGTCTACCGCTGGGACCTCGACAAGACCTACCTGCTCACCGACTTCGACTCGTTGCGCGGCGTGGTTCGTTCGGCCATGGAGCCGGCGTGGGCCAAGCGCGCGGTGCCGGGCGCGACGGCGCTGGTGCGTGAGCTGGGCCGCGAGGGCCCGGGATGGCGCCCAACGATCTCGATCGTCAGCGGATCGCCCACGCAGATGCGTGCCCGACTGGAAGAGAAGCTGCGCTTGGACGGCGTCCGCTACGACAGTCTGGTGCTCAAAGACAACGTCCGCAACTTACGACGAGGCCGGCTCCGCGCCGTGCGCGGGCAGTTCGGCTACAAGCTCCCCCAGCTCATCGCCGGACGCGTGGGGCTGGGGGCGGCGGTAGCGGAGTCGCTCTTCGGGGATGACGCCGAGATCGACGCGGTCGTGTACTCGGTCTATGCCGACGCGATCGCCGGTCGCATCGGCACCGTCGAGCTGTCCAGGGTGCTGGAGGCCGGGGGGGCCTACGGCGACGACATTGTCGCGACCCTCGCATCCTTGCGCCGCGTCGCGATCGCCGATGCCGTAGAACGCATCTACATCCGGCTGGACAAAGGCCGCCCGGTCGCCGACTTCGATCCCCTGGGCTCCCGCGTGGTCCCGGTGCGCACCTGGTACGCGGCGGCGCTGGTCATGGTCTCTGTGGGTGAGCTGGCGCCGACCTCATTGGTCTCCGTACTCGCTGGCAGCGCGCTGTCGGTGGACGCAGCTCTTCTAGAGCTTGAGGACGTCATCCAGCGAGGCCACGCCGATGCCGCGGGGCTCTTGACGCACGTGGGGCGGCTACCCCTGGGGGCGGCGGCAGTGCTCGAGCGGCCCTCCTGCTATCGGCCGCCCACCGCGCCGCATCCGTTGGACTACCTGGCGATTTTGGACGGGTTTCGGGCGCGGGTTTGAGGGGGGGCTGAAGAACCCCGCTCACCCCCTCCCCAACCAACGCATCCTCGCCCGATGCACCGGCCACCTCACCGCGTGCCAGGGCAGCGCCCCTGTCCGCCGCAGCGCACCGCGACTCGACCCCGGCCGCCATGTCCACCACGCCGACTCGGCACGAAGCACCTCACGAACCGCCTCGTAGAAGCCTTGCGGATACGCGCCGGCGAAGAGCACCTCGTTCGCCATCGAGCTGCTCCAGTTCGCTTTGGTCAGTTGGTCCCGGACGCGGTCGTGAAACCCGGTGCCGGGCAGCGGGTAACTGACACTGATGCCGATTTCGTCGGGGCGCAACGAACGCACCATGTCGAGGGTCGCCAACACATCGTCGTAACGTTCACCCGGGTAGCCGAGCTGGAGGAAGAAGCCAACCCGGATTCCCGCTCCACGGAGTCGCGACACCGCTATCTCGATATCAGCGCGGGTCTGGTCCTTGTCCATCGCGGCGAGGATGGTGTCGCTGCCGCTTTCGGCGCCCATCCAGACTTCGCGGCAGCCGGCGGCGGCGAGGTCGGCGACGTAGGCGCCCTCGCGGACGAGATCGGCGCGGGTGTTGCACCGGAAGGGGAGGGGGTCGCTACCGACCAGGGCTCGAAAAGCGGAGAGCCAGGGTGGCTTCACCGCGAAGATGTCATCGGTGAACCACAGGCCGTCCGGCTGCCAGCGTGCGCGAGCCGCGAAAATCTGGCGGGCGATCCGCTCGGGCGAGGCCACATGGTAACTACGCCCCCAGGTTGGCTTGGCGCACCAATTGCACCGATAGGGGCATCCCCGCGCCGTCGAGAGATTCAACTCCCACCGGCCGTGACGCCGCCGCCAGCGTTCGGCATAGGCGCCGAGATCGACCAACTCCCAGGCCGGATCGGGCAGCGTGTCCAGGTGCGTTGTATTGGATCGGCGCGGTGCGATGCCCGGAGCCAGGCGCCCCTCCGCCCAATCCAAGAGCGCGCCATCATGCTCGCCCACGACGACATGGGTCGCCCCCGCCGCGGTGTAGAGTTCCGGGTGATCGGTAGGGTCGGGTCCGGCGACGAGCACGCTGGCACCGGCCTCACGGGAGAGTCGGACCATGGCGAGCGCGGCGTCCCTCTGGCCGAGCGTACACATCTTCACCGGCACGCTGTGGGGGTCGGAGAGGATGGCAACTTGGGTGGGCTGGTGCCCACGCAACGCTTCCCGAAAGGTCTCCACGTGTGACACCAAACTCGCGTCGTAGAACGCTACGGAATGGCCGAGTGCTTGCAGCTCGGCGGCGCTCACCAGCGGGCCCAGGGGCGGGAAGGGCCTGCCCGCGGCGGTCTCGGCAGGGTCCAAGCTCAGGTGGTAGGGGCTGGCGAGGAGCATGGACGGCGAATCTACCCGATCGGCTGTGCCCCCGGCGCGTGGCCTTACCCCCGCGTCGCGAGCAACATCCCCACGATCGTCACGATGCCCGCGACGACGCTCCAGGTGTCGAGCGTTTCCCCGAGGAGCGGCAGCGCCAGGGCGGCCGCGATCGTCGGCTGAAGGCACACGAAAACCGCGACCACGCTGGCCGGGACCGTCCGCAGCGCCACGAGGTTCAACACGTAGGTGCCGACCGTGGAGCCCAGAACGACGAACGTCAGCGCCATCCACGCGTATGCGTTTGCCTCACCGATGGTGGGAACCCCGGTCACGATCAGCACCATCGGCACCCCCCAGGTGAACAGCCACGCGCCGAGCGTCCACGGCGACAAAGTCGCGACAAGATCACGCCCCAGAACCAGATAGATGGCGTAGGCGACCGCGTTGGCGAGGATCATCAAGTCGCCCGTCAGACCCCCGCCGTCGAGGCTGCCGCGATGAGCGACGACCGACGCCGCCCCGCACAGCGCCACCACGATGCCGCCCACCCGAAGTGCGCTCGCTCGCTCCCGCCCGGCGAGGATCGCCACGCACAGGGTCGCCACGGGTACGGTGACGATGAGCAGGCTCGCGTGGGTGACCGTGGTCTGCGCGAGCCCGTAGATGTACAAGAGCTGGTTGGAGACGATGCCGAAGAACGCGGCCACGCCGATGCGAAGGTGGGTGCGCAGGTCCAGGCTCGGCTCCTTGCGGACGATACGGACGATCTGGAGCACGACCGCCGCGCCGAGCACCCTGGCCAGCGCCACACCTCCTGGACCGAAGGCGGGGAACGCCAGCTTGGCGATGACCGGGTGCGCGCCAAAGAGGAGCTGCACGGCGCTCAGCGCGAGCAGTGGCCGCAAGGGGACGGGGAGCTTCACGGGCGGCGGATAGCTCGATTTACCGCAGCCGGTGGGGTCGACACAGCCCGCCGCGGCCGAAGATATGGGTCTGACCGTCTACAGTGGTAGACTTCCGCCGACCGCGAGCGCTCTGTGCCGATCCTCACCTTGGTTGCCTTCGCCTCCGCCACGGAATGGTCCGTCGAGCACGACGGCCGCGGCGACTTCGAGACCCTCGCCGAGGCGGTGCTGGTCGCGGACACCGGCGACACGATCATCGTTGGCGACGGGACTTTTGCGGGGTTTACCTCGGATAAGGAGCTGCACATCGACAGCCGCAACGGCGCCGCGTTCACCACGATCGATGGGGCCGGCCTCTCCGCAGTGACCTCGACGCGGGCGCTGACCCTGTCGCGACTGACGGTGACATCCGCGGGCGCGACGGCGTTGGTGATGGCCGGCGGCGGCGAGCTGGTGGAGGTGAGCGTCGTCAACTCGGGCGGGAGTGCGGTGGCGGAGGGTGGCGGCGCGCGCTTCGAGGGCGGGCGATTTTCCCTGGTGGGGGTGAGCTTCACGGGGAATCAGGCCGTCTTCGGCGGCGCGATCTACGCCTCGGGTCTGGCCACGGTCGTTGAGGTCGAAGAGAGCAGTTTCGAGGGGAACATCGCCGACTCCGGGGGGGCGGTGGCGCTCTTCGACTACGCGGACCTCGCCGCGGACTCGAGCGCGTTCATCGACAATGTGGCCGCCTTCGATGGGGGGGCCGTTTTCGCCTCGGACGCCAACGACGTTGTGTTGGCGCTCAACGCGTGGACCGGCAACGTCGCGACCGTTCGGGGGGGCGCGCTGTACCTCGCGGGCAGCTCATTCTACGAGTCCACCGGCGAATCCTATGTTGGCAACGAGGCGGCGTCCGGCGGAGCCCTGGCCGCCCACGGGAATGTGACACTCAGTCTGACCGAGTCTACCTTCGATGGGAACCGGGCCGAGAATGGCGGCGCTGCCTGGCTCGAGGCGGGGACGACGCTTGTGGGAAGCGGCACGAACTGGACCAACAACGCGGTCACCGGCTTGGGCGGGGCAGTCTATGCCACCAATGACGTTACCCTCGAAGAGAGCGGCGCCTTCTACACCGACAACACCGCCTACTCTTCGGGCGGTTCGATCTACGCCTACGATCATGTGACGCTCACCCAAACGAGCGCCACCTTCGAAGACAGCACCGCCACCTACGGCTACGGCGGGCACGTCAACGTGTCGTACTATGGCTCCGCGCGTTTTTTGGACACGACGATGTCCGGGGGCCTGTCCTATTACGATGGCGGCGCCGTCTACGCCTCCTACCTGTTCGACGGCGGCCTCAGCTTCGAAGGCTGCCGCCTGGACGACAACACCGCCAACTACGGTTCGGGGGGCGCGATCCTCGTCTACCAAGGCTCGGGATTGTCGATCCTCGAGACTGAGCTGACGCGCAACAAGGCCTACAGCTACGGCGGGGCACTCGCGGTCTGGTACGGCGTGCCCACCGAGATACGCGACAGCTTTGTCCAATACAACAGCACTACCTACTATTCTGGTGGTGGCATAAACTGGAACGCCTACGTTGGCTCGGACGCCGACTTCGTGCTGACTGACTCGGTGGTCAGCGACAACGTCTCTGCCGAGGGTGGCGGCGGGTTGGCGGTGTCGTTCCCCGCTGACGTGGAGATTGCGGGGGTGGCGATCGAGCGCAACGTGGCAGACGACCGTTCGTTTGGCGGTGGGATGTTGTTGTCACGTCCGTCGGGCTTTGTCCATGTGCACAACAGCGGCTTCCAGGGCAATACCGGCGGATTCGGCGGCGGGCTCTATTTCGAGGGCAGTCGCGACCTCGACGCCGAGGACGACTGGCACAACCTTGTGGTCGCGGCCAACAGCGCGCGCGTGGGCGGTGGCGCCTGCTTCGTCCGTGGCATCAAAGTCCGGGTGCGCAACGTGAGCATCGTCGGCAACGCCGCCGCCTCCGAGGCCGGTGGGCTCTGCGTCAGCGAGACCGCGCTCGCGCTGGACAATGCGGTGATCGCCTCGACGCTGTCGGGTGCTGCGCTCCATCTGTACGACGCGGAGAGCGTTGCCGAGCTGGTACTCTCGTATGGCAACTTCGACGGAAACTTGGGGGGCGAGTGTGGCGGCGAGCTAACCGCGCTCCCCTCCTCGCTTGCGGTCAACCCGGGGTTTGTGCGTTGGAGTGACGACGGTCGCGTCAACGACAGCTTCCTCCTCGTGGCCGAGAGCGAGCTGCGCGACGCCGGCGATCCAAACCGGTTGGACCTCGACGGGTCCCGCTCGGACATCGGGGCGTGGGGTGGTCCCGACCTGCGCGTCGTCGACCTGGACGAGGACGGGGCGGGCTCGGACGTCGACTGTGACGATCTTGATGCGACGGTCGGTCCTGACGCCCTCGACGCCTGGTACGATGGCCTCGACCCCGACTGCCTCGGCAACGACGATTACGACCAGGATGCCGACGGTAGCGTGCTCGCAGAGGATTGCGACGACACCGACGCCACGCGCGCGGCGGATTGTTCGGTGGACGAGACGGGAGAGGAAGCGGATGGCGCCCCCGGTGCGCCGGAAGACTGCGGGTGTCCTAGCGGCGGCGGTGCGTCCTGGCTCAGTGTGGGAGCGCTCGCCGCGGGTCTGGCACGCCGTCGGAGCGCCGCCCGCCGGTCGTGAAGCCGGCCCTTCAGTCCGTCGCGCCGGCTTCGGCCACCCAACGCGACAGCGACACCCATGCTGCCCGCCCGCGCAGGCCGGGGTGCGCGTACACTCCTGACGCCGGCCAAGGGTCCCGGTAGGTCCGTTTGATGTCGACGGGAGCTGCCCGAGGACGCCGCCGCCGCGGAGACGCGGAAAGGTCGAGAAGGCCCCGGGTACGGATGCGAGCTTCGGGACGGTCGTGGCGCGACCAGGGATGGACAACAGGCTGGAGGTCACCCCGATGAGATCGCTTGCATGGGCGGGGTGAAATTCCGCGTTGAGTTGGAGCCGACTGTTCACCGGCACCGAGGTGCCGCGGTTGTGCGCGGTGCGACAGAACGGGAAGCTCGCGCCCGCGGGCAACGACGCCAACAACGACGACGCCATCCACATGCCCGCCTCCGACTCCCCGTCGACCAGCGCCCAGCGCGAGTGGGTGAGCTCGGCGGCGCCCGGGGACGCCCTCCGGTTCCCGGTCGCCCTCAGCCGACGACCACCCCGTCCAACCGCGCCACCCCTGGCAAGAACTCTTCACTGTCCACACCCGCCACTGCGAGCAAGGTGGCGCCCACCACATCGGAGGAGAGCGAGTGCCCGCTGTCGTCGTCGGGGTCGCCGCTGGCAAGGTCGAGAGTGCCACCGTAATAGAGTTTGTCGTAGTTTCCGACGACGCGGTCCCCGGTGATGCCGCCGCCGACGATCATCATCGAGGTGTAGGGCCAGTGATCTTTGCCCTGCCCGGCGTTGAGCTGTGGGGTGCGCCCCATCTCCGAAAGCACGACGACCACGGTCTCGTCGGCCATGGTCCCGCCCGCCTCACCCGGGAGCGCCGCGAGCTTTTCCATCAGCGTGCCGAGACCGGAGTACAACGCTTCGAAGTTCTGGGACTGGTACACATCGTTGTAGATGTGGGTGTCCCACCCATTGTAGCTGAACGAAAGTGTCACACAGCGGGAGACGCCCAGGGACAGCGCGTCGATGGCAAAATCGACCTGCTCGGCGAAGCCCGCCGACCCCGACCAGTTGACCAGCGTGCGCAGCCCCTTGAGCGAGGTCGCGCGGTCGTGGGCAGCGGCGTAGGCGGCGCCCAACTCTGCGTCGCGTCCGGGGGAGACACCGAGGTTCCAACCGGCGATTCGCCCCTGCAGGTACCGGTCCATGATCGCTTCGGCGCGGCTGGACGGCGCTTGGGCCGGCGTGTCCGACCAGCCGACGATGCTGCCGTCCAAGAGTGCCGGCAGCTGGCCGCTGGTGCCGGTGCGGGTGACGAAGGCGCCGAACTCACCCGGGTAGGAGGGGCCGGCGGCGACGACGTGGGGCAGGGAAAAGTCGGCGCCCTGCATGCCGCCCATGATCGCGGGCCAATCCGACGCGTCCTGCCGGGTGGACCCGGTCATGCACAGGCGCAGGCAATTCTCGTGGGCCACGCTGGGGACCAGAACCCCCTTCAGGATGAGCATGCGCTCATGCCAGGCGTGCATGAACGTCGTGACGCTGGGGCGAGTGCTGTGCTCGGTGAAGCTGATGCCGCCTACGGTGGCCAGCCCGGCGTCACGCTCCATGTCGACGTTGGGATTGTCGAACTCCGGCGCCAGCACCCGGGTCGGATCCCAGCCGCCATAGTTGACGACAAAAATGAACTTACGCCCCTTGGCGGGCACGACATCGTCGGCGAACGCACGACGCACAGGCAGAATCGCCCCGGTCAGCGCGGATGCGGCGAGAAAATCGCGACGACGCATGGGGTGGGCCTAGTAGAGGAGGAACGCGGGATCGCGCAAAAGGGTGGAGAGCACGCCCGACCAGGCGCGCGGGGCCGAACCTTCGGCCGCATAGAGTTCTTGCCACAGGGTAAGGTTGGCTTGGACCTCCGGACCATCGGCGGCCACGCGGTCGCCGAAAAAGCGCAGGTGTAACCCTTGGAGCTGCGCCGCGAAGCCGGCTGGGTCCGACTGCGGAGTGGCCGTCAGCGACACTGCGGTGAACAATCGGGCCGCTTCGGGCGTCGCAAGATCGCTGGTGACGACGGCTGAGGCCGCGGCTTGGGCGACACGTTCGTTGACCAACGCCGAGGTGGCCGTGGGCCGATCCGCTGGCCGCGTTGAGTAGACCCCGTCCACGCCGCCCGCGAGGGTGCGCAGCCCGTAGGTGTCGGTCTGGAGCATGTCATAGCCGGCGTAGGTGTAGCGAAAACCGGTGAGGTCGAACAGGACGGTGCCGAGCTGGTCGGGTGACAACAACTTACGCCCCGAGCGGTAGGCGTCCGTTGACACGACGGCGGCGAAGAGCGGGCGCACCTGCAGTTCGTTAGTGAGGAAGGTTTCCCGCAAGTCACTCAGCGCCTGGGTGTCGGCGAGCGCGGCCTCCCGCTGGAGGAGCAGCTCGAAGCTCTGTTTGACGAGGCATTGGGGCAGCCGGGGGTCGGCGGCTATCTGACCACCGAGGTCGGTCAGATCATAGCCGGGCTCGCCGTAGTACCCAGGCTCGACCTCGGTATAGCCCTGCCAGTAGGTCTCGCGCTCGGGGTGGTAGTAGGTTGTGTCATCGCGACTGTCGTAATTGAAGTAGTAGAAGCCCCAAAGATAGCTGGCCAGCGGATCCAGGGTGCTGTGACAGGCCAGACAGCCTGCGTTGGTCTTGAGCGCGTCATTGATGGCGCCCTGGTCCAGAAGGTTCACGCTCCGGTCGAACTCGATGGGCTTGCCGAGGTAGTCCTCACACAGGAGGATGCGCGAGATCGCGTTGGCGCGCCCACGATTGGCGTTTGAGCCATTGGTCATGTAGCGCCACCACAAGCCATTGGTAGAGAGGATGCCCGCCGCCGGCCGCTCGTCCGTGTAGCGCACCTTTTGCCAACCGGTGGCCTCGTCCGGGTAGTCGGTGGGCCAGGCGCGGCCGATGTTCTCGTCGGCCATCGACCACTGTCCGGTCACGATTTCGGTGTACGGCAGGTCCGTCTCCGCGATCGTGGAGAGGATGCGCAGCGGTTCGTCGCCGACGGCCCGCGCAAAAGCGGCCTCGTCGGTCTGCCCGTAGTCGACGGCGCCGACGTAGAAGTAGTCCGACCGCGTGAGGTAGATCGTGGAGAACAGATCGCGCACGCGCCCGCCGAAGCGGACGTCGTGCAAGTAGGCGTCGATGAGCCCGTCGAGCGCGGCCGGGTCGGCCTCCACCGCTTCTATCTCCGCGATGGAGGGGCGAACACCGCGAAGATCCAAGCTCAGGCGCTGGAGGACTTTCCCCGCCGACAGTTGTGCGGGGGCCACCACGGCGTCCGCGCGGGTCTCGAGCGGCGGATCGGGGACGGAGGGGGCGTCCTCAGACTCGACCCCGCAGGCCAGGAGGAGCAGCACTACTCCCACGGGCGATCCTGCCACTCGGTGAGCGAGGAGAAATCAGGGCACGCTTCGCCCAGGTAATCCCCGCGCCAGTACACGCTGCCACAGCCGTCGCAATAGGCGGGGAAGCTCGGCGCCCCGCTGTAGGCGGGCCCATCGAAGCTGACTTCGTACCAGGTACCGGCGGTGTCACGCAGAAGGACGGCCCCCCCGGGCTCGGCGGCGCAGCTGGTGCCGGTCGCGGCATTCTCGAGGTACAGCGAGTCGAAGTTGACCGCGGTGACGCCACCGTCGATGTCGGCGAGGCTGCCGTTGAGCGTGGTATACGTCTGCCCGGTGTCGTAGCGATAACTGTAAAGGTACAGGTCCATCGAGATGCTGCGGGCCAACCAGGAGTCTTCGAAGCTGGCGCCTTCCCAGGCGAAGGTGCCCTGGATCTGCGAGTAGGCGGCCTTGTACGCGTACGCATAGTAGTCGATGTCGTAGTAGTAGGCGTACCCACTGCCGGTCAGCCGCTGTCCGTCCGAGCGCGTGAGCGTCGCGGCGCTTGTGTAAAGGTAGAAGTACCGGTCGTAGGTGTAGTAGCCACCATCGTAGTCTTGGTAGCCTTGGTAGTAGGCGTAGCCGTCAAAGGTGGCGCCGGCTTCCGAGGTGCAGTCGGCCGACCAGATGTATTGGTTGTAGAGTGTCAGATACTCTGGGTAATAATAGGGGCACGCCGGCTCGTCGCGCTCGGCCCAGATGCCTTCATAGGCATCGGCGAGATCGCGCGGATCGACCGCGAGCGCGGCCGAAAATGCCCGGGTTATGCCGGCGGCCACGTCTTCGGCGGACAACGACGGGGTGGCCGACTCGCCCGTGTCCTCGACCACGTAGGGTGCCGGGTCTACGACCGCGGTAGGGGTGGGCTCGGATGCGGGCGCCGCAGCCTTTTCGGTCGCGCATGAGGCGAGCGCGGCGGCGAGCAGGGGGAGGGGGCAGCGCATGGGCGGCGGCAGGGTACCACAAGTGTGGCGTCAGCGGCCGGTTGTGCCACAGCCGAGCCACCAAAAAAGTCGCACACGATCGTCGTCGGACACCCCACCTCGCGGCGGCATCGATGGCGAGTCACTCGCAGCGAGGGCGAGGATGCCGTCGGCGTGGGTCCAGGCCTCTTCGACGGTGTCGTAGGTGTGATCGAGCGGGGCGCCGTGGCGGTCGCGGGCGGTCGCGGCGTGGCAGCCGTTGCAATGTTCGATGACGAAGCCGTGGCCGAAGTTGTCCCAGTCGAGAATAGCAGCGTCGGCGCAGGGATCGGCGGTTTCGTGGTCCTCGGAGTCGGTCGCGGCGGTTTCGGTCGGCTGGGTGACCGTACAGGCTGTGAGCGCGAGGACGAGGACCATGCCCTCAGGTATCTGGTTAAGGGGCGGCGGTGTTGAGCCGGAATCTGAGCCCGCCTACTCGCCTTCGGCTGCGTCAGGTGCTCACGGCCATCACCGAAGCTGAAGTCGCCGATGAGCTGGGCCGTGACGAACTGGAGGGCGTGCCGATGCTGGCTGAGACGGCCGAGGTCCTGGAGCGGCGGCTCCTCGGCATGCCCGGCCACTTTTCCGCCGGGATGGTCGCCCTGACGCTGCTCTTCGATCGGGCCGCGGTCCTCACCGACGGGGCGCCCTACCGCCTCTTGCCGCTCGCCAAGCGCCGGGTCGCCATTGCACGGCTGCGGGGTCTTCCGCTGGGCCCTCTCGGCAATTTCACCACGTTCTTCGATAAGATGGCGCCGTTCATCTTCTGGTCGCATCTCGAAGAGACCGGCCTGCTCGACCGCGTCCTGGGCGAAGGCTCATCGTGAAGCAGTTCAGCTCGGAGGTGCTGGTGATCGGCTCCGGCCCCGGTGGAGCGATGACCGCATGCACCGCGGCCGAAGCGGGACGCGACGTGCTCTTGGTCGAAGAGGGCAGCCACCATGCGGTCGATTCGGCTCCGAGTTTTTCGCTGGCCGAGATGGATCAGAAGTACAGAAACGGTGGCTTGAACGTTACTTTTGGTGGAACCAGCATCACCTATCTTGAGGGGCGCTGCGTGGGTGGGGGGAGCGAAATCAACGCCGCCCTCTACCACCGCCCCTTGGAAAGGACGCTGCGCGAGTGGCAGGCCCAGACCCAGATCCGTGGGTTCGAGCCGGAGGCGCTTTGGCCGCACTTCGAGGCGGTCGAGGCCGACTGCAACGTAAGCCTCGTCCGGGGAGGGAACGGTCCCGCCTCAGCCCTCTTGCGCCGCGGTGCGGGCAGCATGGGCTGGTCCACGCGCGAGATCGCACGCTTCTGGAACTACGATGGCGACGCGCCGATCGAGGGTTTGTCGCGGGGTCGGCAGTCGATGACGGTGACGTTGGTTCCCCGGGCGCTCCGGGCAGGGGCAAGGCTCCTCCCGGACACCCGCGTCCTCCGGCTTTTGCGCGACGGGAAACGGGTGACGGGCGCGGTGGGTGAGCGGACGGTCAACGGCGAGCGCGAGAAGGTGGAGTTTCGCGCGGGTGAGGTCTTCGTGTGCGCGGGCGCGGTACAGACGCCCCGATTGCTGCGACGCTCGGGTCTGACGCACAACGTGGGTGACTCCCTTCAGCTCCACCCGATGATCCGCATCACCGCGCGCTTCCGGGAGCCGATCAACGATCTGCGGTACGGCGTGCCGACCGAGCAGGTGGATCAGTTCAAGCCGGAGCTGACCCTCGGGTGCAGCTACAGCTCGATTCCTCACCTCGCGTTGTGGATGGGCGCGTCGTTGGGAAACAAACCGGATCGGCTCCGGGATTGGCGCCGCACCGTCATCTTCTACGTTGCTGCCGTCGGCACCGGGGTCGGGCGCATCCGCGACCTGCCGCTGGTGGGAGAGCCGCTCATCCGACTGCCGCTGACCAGCGACGACCTCGCCCGGCTCGGGGAGGGACTGCTTCGGTTGGGGCAGCTCTTGTTCGCCGCCGGCGCCGAGGATCTGTCGAGTCCGGTGGACGGCGCGCCGGCCATTTGTGATGTCGCTGCGCTCGAACGGGTGGCTCGCGCGCTGCCCCAGGGGCGGATGCCCGTTTCGACGATCCACCTGTTTTCGTCGGTCCCGATGGGCGAGGACCAGGCACGCACCGGCACGGATTCTTTTGGCTTGGTGTGGGGGTGCGACAATTTGCGCGTCAATGACGCCAGCCTGTTCCCGGCCAGCCCGGCGGTGAACCCGCAGGGGACGGTGCTTGCAGTGGCGCGCCGCAACGTGATGCACTTCCTGCATCGCTGAACCTCGGTACAATGCCGCCGTGATCGAACTCGAGGCGCGAACCCGACCTCCGTACCCTCCGCTGAGAACCGGTGGCGGCGCCGGCTGGTTGTGGGCCCGAGCCGCGGCGATGGCGCTTCCGCCGGACCGGCCCAACCTCCGCTTCCTTGATCAGCTGGGCAGCGGTGGCATGGGCGCGGTCTACCGGGCCTGGGACCTGTCGATGGGCGCCGAGGTGGCCGCCAAACAGGTGCTCGTCCCCGGTCCCGATTCGGCGGCTCAGCTCAAGCACGAATTCCGCATGTCGCGCGGGGCGGTGCACCCCAACCTCGTGGCGCTCTACGAGCTCGTCGTGGACGACCTCGGCGCGTTCTTCACCATGGAGTTGGTCCCCGGGTCGGAGATCGTCCCGTACCTGCGTCGTGGGCTGCCGCCGGGTGTTCCCCTCGACCCGGAAGGCGTGGCGGAGCTGCGGCGCGTGTTTTCCGGGCTCGTGGATGGCGTGCGAGCGCTTCATCGGGCCGGGGTGGTCCACCGCGATCTCAAGCCGGCCAATGTCCTGGTCACCGCCGCCGGTCGTGTGGTGGTGCTTGACTTGGGTGTGGCCGCGCCCTGGGGGCAGAACGCAGGGCCGATGCCGGTAACGCCCGTCGGCACGCCGTCCTACATGCCGCCCGAGCAGGCGCACGGCCTGGAGCCGGTGCCAGCCTCGGATGCCTGGGCGCTCGGCTGCATCCTGAGTGAGTCGCTGACCGGGGTGCGCGGCTGGGGGTCGATGTGGGGCGCCGGGGCGATGTCGGCGAGCGCGTTCCCGATCGAGCGGCCCGACGGGCCGGACGATCTGGTGGAGCTCAGCATGCGCTTGCGTGCTTGGGAGCCGGTCGAGCGGACGACGCTCGAGGCCGCCGGGGAAGTTTTCGGGGGTGCCGCCTCCGCACGCGTGTCGGGATGGGCGCCCTTGCGGGAGCCCCAGTTCTTCGATCGTGACGACGAGCGCCAGGCTCTGCGCGACCAGCTCGACGGCGAGGGCCCTGCCCTGGTGCTCGTGCAGGGCGAAGCCGGCCGCGGCAAGTCTGCGATGGTTCGTGACGTGCTCCGCGTACTGCAAGCGAGCGCGGCGCACGTCGTCGTCAGCGGTCGTTGCGACGTTGCGGAGTCGGTGCCCTTCCAGGCCTGGGACGGCGTCGTCGACGCCCTCAGCGAGCGACTGCTGGCCATGCGCCCGGCCGAGGTCGAGCAGGTGCGGCTGACGAACCCTGGCGCCCTGCTCAGCGCGTTCCCGGTGCTCGGGCGGGTGCCCTCTTTCGGGGGAGACATCGCCCGCGCGCCGCCGGTGGATCCGATCGAATGGCAGCAGGAGGCTTTCGCGGCCTTCGTGGATCTGCTTGAAAAGCTCGGCAAGATTCGCCGTCTGGTCATCGCGATCGACGACGTCGCCGAGGGGGACGAAGACAGCGCGCGCCTGTTGGCCGCAGTCTTGCGCTCGCCGACCCTCAACGCGGCGGTCGTGTTGATCGGTCGCGATGGCGCGGCGTCGCCGCTACTGGCAGCAATCCGAGACCCCAATCCGGCCTGGTGCGTCCTCCAGATCAACGTCGGCCCGCTGGCGACGCCCGATGCGGTGGCCGTCCTCGCCGATCTCGGCGTCGATTCGAGCCGGCCTGACTTCGACGCGCTCGTCAAGCAAGCCGAGGGTTCGCCCTTCTTGCTCACCGAGTTGGCGCAGCAGGCCCGCGATGGGTGGACGGTGCGCTCGGTCGACGAGGCCATCGGGCACCGTGTCGCGACACTAGATTCGGATGCCCGCGCGATCCTGGTGGCCGCCGCCGTCTGTAGGGTACCCGATGCGCCGGACTTTCTGGGTGCGGTGGCCGAGATGGGGGCCGGCGTCCGCGAGGCCTGCTATCGACTCCGTCGCCTCCGCCTTTTGCGGTCGGTGGCCGGCGTGCCCCGCGAGCGCCTTGAGCCGCATCACGATCGGGTAGCTGCGGTCGTGCTCGCGGGGCTGTCTGCTGACGAATTGTCGCGACTTCACGATCGCGCGGCGGGGCTCTTGCGGGCGCGACCCGGCGGGGAGCCCAACCGTCGACTACGCCACCTGGTCGGCGCCAATCGCGTCGCTGAGGCCGCCGTCTGCGCGGGGGAGGCGGGTCGTCTCGCGCTGGACGCCTTGGCGTTCGAGGCCGCGGTGGTGGTCTTTTCCCATGCGGTCGAGCTCGAGCCCACCGTGCAGCGGCTGGTGGACTTGGCAGAGGCGTTGCGCCTCGCGGGTCGCTTGAGTGAATCGGGGGCGGCGCTGGAACGGGCGGCCTGTAGGGTCGAGCCTGGCGATCCGCGGGCCTGGGACCTTCATCGTGGCGCCGGGGAAGCGTGGTTGCGTGCGGGAGACCTGGCCCAGGGGCTGGCGGTGCTGACGCCGCTTCTCGAGCAGGTGGGGGTGCGCTTGCCCGCGACGGCGGGCGAGGCGACGGCGGAGGGGCTCTGGCTGCGCATCCGGTTCATGCTTTTCGGCAACTGGGGCAAGCAGGGCGCACAAGTGCCCACGCCCGAAGACACCCGACGCATGGACCTTCTGTGGTCGGTGGCCACAGGCATGAGCATGCTCGACCCCGCGCGCGGGGACGTACTCGGTTTGCGGCACCTTCTGGAGGCCGGACGCCAGGGGGGCCCGTCGCGACGCATGCGTGCATTGTGCTTCGAGGCCAGCAACCAGGCGCTTGTGGGCAGCGCTTTATTCATAGGCCGGGCCCGTGCATTGGTCGAGCGCGCTGCGCCGCTGGCGGCCGAGACCGGTCTCCCCGCGGATCGGGCGTGGATGCTGATGGCGCGCACGACCGTGCTCGGCCTTTCGGGAAAGTTTCGCGAGTCCGCTCGGCTCGCCCTCGAAGCCGAGGTGGTCTATTCGGAGCAGTGCACAGGGGTCGACTGGGAGCTGGTGGTGCTGCGTACGTACGTCAACGGCGCGCTGGCACACCTCGGCGAGGTGCGTTTGCTGCAGGAGCGGGTGGTCCGGGGCTTGGAAGACGCGCTGCGACGCGATCATGTCCTGGCGGCGACGGTGCATCGCGCCGGCACGCCCTCGCTGGCATGGTTGTGGCTTGATCGTCCGGAGGTGACCCTGAGTCCCGACGCGGTGCCACCGGAGTCAGAAGGGGTCGTCTTCTCCGCGCTGCAATACTTCTCGCTGATCGCGACGGTCCGGGCGCTCCTGTACACCGGCGACATCGCGGGCGCGCGCGCTAGGATTGATGGCGACTGGGCGCCGATGCAGGCCGGCGGCTACCTCGGCTTCGCCTACACCCGGTGCGAGATGTTGGTGTTGCGCGCACAGGTTCTCGCTGCGTCGGGTGAGCTGACTGGGCTGGGAGCGATGGCCACCCGCATCGCGAAGGACACCCCGCTCGCCCACGCAGGCCCGTTCGGGGCGCTGGTCCGCGCGCTGGCGATGCCGAGCGCCCTGGCCTTCACGGCGGCGGCCGAGGCTTTCGAGGCCCGCGAGCTCTCGGTGTCGGCGGCGGCCTGTCGGTGGCGATCGGCGCGGCTCGACGGCCGGGTCGAGGCCGCCGAGGGGATCGTGAGCGCGGCGCGTACGTCGGGCATCGTGAACCCGGAGCGTTATTTCATCGCCTTCGCGCCGGTGGTCTGAGCCGACGGGTCGGCGAACATCGCCGCGAAACCGCCCAGGATTGCGGTTCTGGGCACCACCGAGAACACGGCATCGCGGGCCTGGGCCGCGAACTCCGACGTGGCACACGAGACCTGAGAGACCGCCCAGGACGCTCGCTGTAGTCCGGCCGTGCGCTCCGAACGTTGGCCCTCGTAGCGACGGAAGGCGGTTTGGGGGGCGCCGACGTCGCTGGTGAGGGTCCTGGCCAGGACCACGGCGTCCTCCAGCGCCATGCAGACTCCCTGCCCGAGGTCAGGGGTGCAGGGGTGCGCGGCATCGCCCAATAGGGTGATGCGCCCGTCGCCCCACACCGTCGATGGGGGCCGATCTTGCAGATCGAAGCGCAACCAGCCGCCGTCAGGCGTGGTCGCAATCAGATCGGCGATCGGCGCCGGATAGCCCCGGAAGCAGGCCCGAAGCGACGCCATGTCGGGCACGGCCAACGAAGCGTGGGTGTACGCGTACCACCACGACCCGCCGGCATGGGGAATGTGAAGGAAACGCCGCCCCTGGCCGTCGGTGCTCGTCAAGCGGGTTTCGTCGCGCCCGGGGGTGAGGCTCGACCCGATCCAGGCGATCATGTTGGCGAGACGCGGCGGCACCGGTCCCCGCAATTGCGTCGCGACCTTGGAATGGAAACCATCGGCGCCGACGAGCGCTGACGCCTCGATCTGTTCGCCATCATCGAGGTGGATGGAGACCCGATCGCCCTCGTCGGTGGCGGACTCGACGGGGGCGCCCCAGCGGATGTGCTCCCGTCCGAGCGCGCCGACCAGGGCCTCGATCAGCCGCCCGCGCTCCAGTGCCATCAGCCAGCCGCCCTTTCCTGCCGATAGCTTCCCGATCGGCAGATCGTGGGTCAGGGCCCCCGTCCACCCCCTGACGTGGACCCGCTGAAACGTCGGTCCCAGCGCCCTTGCGGCGCCCTCACCGAGCACCGCAGCCAGCGCGCGCGTACCATGCGGCCACAGGACAAGCGCCCCGCCGCCGGTGCGGGGGCCCGCGGCTCGCTCCAACACTCGCGCGTCAACTCCAGCGCGGCGAAGCAGGATGGCCAGCGCCAGCCCACCCGGACCGGCGCCGGCGATGAGCAAGGGCTTACTTGCGGCCGCCACGCGCCTCGTAGTTCTCCTTCACCCACTCCATGAAGCGCTCGCTGCCGGCCCTGAGGTCCTCCCACGAGTTGCGCCCGACCTTGGGCTCGTTTCGCAAGGTGTCGTAGGCTTCTTCGAGGTAGGTCGTCCAGTTCATGGGCGTCTTGGGGGAGGCGATGACCATCTTTTCGACGCCGAGGATCTCGATCATATGCGGGAGGCCACGGGCAATAAGCCGTTCGTCCAGCTTCTTCAGCGGGGCGAGATCGGGGAACTCGTTGTCCTCAGGGTCCCAGGTCTTGCAGAATTCGCCGAGCAGCTCGCCGTCCTGCTGGTCGGTTTTTCGCATCGCGACGTCGTAGAGGATGGCGTTGACGGCGTGCCGCGCCGACTCGTTGGAGGCCTCCATGCTGGTCAGGCGGGTGTGTGTGCGCATATGTGGGCCCGCCAGGACCCATTGCTTCGCGGTGACCCGGTAGCGCTGGCCGGCGTTGTTCCCTCCGTCATCCTTTGCCTCGAGCGGGGTCGCCCAGGTGGGGCGCTTTTCGTTGTCTTGGGGGCGGTTGATCAAGAAGGGAGCGGCATTTTTTTGGATACGATTGCTGGGGTCACCGTCTTTGCGCTCCAGATGCCAATCGACTGCGTACCAGCGAGGGAGGGTCGTTCCCTTTTTCTGGAAGTCAGGAAGCGGCGCGGTGAGCTGCTTCCAGGCTTCCTGCTGGAGCCGGTCGGCGCCAATGGCGATCGCGTTGAGCGGATTGTCGCCGCCGATGTCGGGGTTGGTCCAGTTGCAGAGGTCGACGGACAGGTTGGACACGAATCCGGCTTCGTGGCGCTGCATGCGCGTGCGCCAGTACGACGGTTGCGAGATCGACGAAAGGCCCCAGGGGGCGCCGATGTAGTAGACGTGCCCCGCGCCGCCGACGCGCACCCCAGAGTCGAAGTAATACTGGATGCCGGCCATCGTGCGGAACGGGCCCACCGGCGTCCAGTTTTCATTTTTGCCCGCTTTGTCGACACCACCAAGGCTGAGGTAGTGGTCGTCGTCGTACCCCGAGTCGGGCCTGTTTATCGCGACAGCTAGCTTGACCTCCTCCACGGCGTCGTCGTGCCAGGCGCGCATCGTCTTGAAGTCGTCGACCCACGTGCCCTCTTTGACAAGTTCGAAGGTGTGGTAGAGGCCGGTGGCGAGGACGTAGTAGTCGGCGTTTTCGTTGAAGGGCGTCGCGCCCGGATCCGGGACCGGCTCCGACTCAAATGCCGGTTTGTACCTAAGTGCATCGCCTTTTCCCGACGGGGCGAGCGACCCTGCCTTCCCGACGTAGAAGTTCACGCCCTGATAGCGAAGATACCGCTTCCAAGGTTGGAAGAACGCGGTGGTGGTCGGGCCGTTGAGCGTCTGGTCGGACCGCCGGTCCCCGCGGACCGGATCCATGAGCAACTGCACGGTGGTGTTGAGCTGCGTGCGCGCATCAACCTCGTCGGCCCGGGCCGCCAACAGCGACAGGGGCGCATCCTCGAGCGCCTGGGCGAAGGCGTCATCACCCGCCGAGCGCCTGAAATCGCCGATACCGATGTAGGTTTTCCAGTCCGTGCCTTCGGCTTCGGTGGCGCGGCGCTCCGCGCACGAGGTCAGGTACTTCAGGATGCGGATCTCGAAGAGCGCCACATCCCAATCTTCGTACCCCATTTCCTTGAACTCCACGAGAATCTTGCGCAGCTCCTCGAAGCTGCGCACAGCGGTCCGTGGGAAGGTGTGCAGCTTGCCGCGCTTGGTCGCGTCTTTTTCGCGGGCGAGGTACATCTGCACCTCGCCCGTGGGCACCAGGTTGTCGTAAGTGGTCTGCCCGTTGGCCCGACCCAGCTCGTCCAACAGCGGAGTGCGCCTCATGGTGTCGAACAGATGTTGGTAGAACGAGGGGAAGATGCGGTAACCGTGCTCGGTGGGGACGAGCTGCTGGCGCACCCGCAACTCCACCCAGGCGCCGATGGCATTCCCTCGGTCGTGGGGATCATCGGCGCGGCGGAGCTCCGGCTCGAAGAGGACGGTGACGGCAGCGGCCGGGACATTCGCATCGGCCGCGCGGGTGTAGGTGTAGGCTTTTGGGACCTCGGTCGCGCCGGCCTCGCGGCGAAGGATTCGTCGCGACATGGGAATGTGGATCGGGTATGCGGGATCGGCCCGCTTCCACCCCTGCAGCGCTTCCGTCGCGCCCACGACCCAGTCGAGACTGCGGTTGACCCGAGACTGCGCGCCGCCGGGATCGTCGAGATCGCCAACACGACCGAGCACCGTGACCGTCCACGCCGGCACCGTGGCGCTTCGCTGTTCGGCGCCGCCTTGCGCCATCAGGTAGGCGCTGCCCTTGTCGTAGCCCTCGCCCGTCTGGTCCCCGGACCCGGCGGCCGCGTCCAGAAAACCGGCGAATGCGACCCTGAGCACGGCCTCAGTGGGCGCCTCGACGTTGAAGGCGGGCACGCCGTCCGAGGGGCCGCTCACCAACAGCCGGCCCTGAAAATCGCCGTCCGCGATGCGCAGCGGGGTTTCCACCGGCAGTGTTTGGCCCGATTTGGCCTCCCGCGTCGGGAGCCGCCGCAGCGGCGTCCGCGCGATCCCGCCGACGTCGGCCTTCCATGGCTCGAGGTTCATCTTGTTGTCGTCGACCACCTGCACGCGGAACCCGCGCTCGATCAGCTCGTGGGCGGCGCTGAGGCCTGAAACCCCGGCGCCGATGACGGTGACCAGCGGGCCGTACTTCCGCGCCTCCGGCGGTAGGTCGGGACGGGCCGGCGCGGGCTTTGCTGGCTCCTTGTGATCAAGCTCGTCCTTCGCGACGCCCGTCAGCGCGCACCAGAAGGTCACGAGGTCCGCGTCGTTGAGCCCGAGCTTGGTCAGCGTCGCGTCTGCCAGCCGACGCATGGTTTTGAGCGACACGTTCGGTAGCCAGACCGTGGCGTTGGCCACCTCGGAATGACCCACGGTGATCTCGAAACGCCCCTCCTCGGTGACGCGCAGCACCACCACTTCGTCGCCCCGCCGCAGATCGATGTACTTGCGCAGGAGACCGGACTTGATTTCCTTGTCCAACCCATTGAGCGCGCTCAGCCGCGCCTCAAGTTCACTACGCAAGCTAAGCATCGACAACCTCCAACATTCCGTTGAGTTCACAATCCAGGTTCTGACCACGCAGGCGGCCGCGCACCCTGAGGCGTGTCGGGCACTCGGTGACCCGGACCAGACGCGCCGCAGCGGGGATGAGCAGTTGCGCCGCTCCGTCGGTTGAGCCTACCACCTCGAGCCAGTCCTCATTGCTGCGGCCACGCCATTTTGCCAACTCTGGCACGCTCGCGACCAAAAGATGGTTTCCGACTTCGATGTCTGGCACGCGGTGGGGCTCGCCGCGCCAGCTGCCCTCCCGAGAAAACTCCACCTCGGTGGTTCGGAAGTCCCGCCACAGCTCTCCGTCCCGCCAGACCGCGAGCCCGGCCACCAGGGTGCGATGCCGCGCGCGATCGGACACCCGCAGCGCCATCACGCTCCAGGCGTCGGTTGCCACCGATGGCAGGCCGAAGCTCCATTCCCAGGCGAAGTCGCCGCCGAAGTCGAACGAGCCCCAGTTGTGGTCGTGATAGGCGGACAGTCCGGTGAGGCTTCGTGAAAATGGAGCGCGCAAGTCGCCTTCGGCCACGATCATGCGCGGCACGCTGACCCAGTGGAAACGCCCCGAGTCCGGCAAGCGCAGATGATTCGCGACCAGCGGGGCCGCTTCTGGGCGCAAGAGCAAGTCGGCTTCGATCCCCGTGCTTTCGGGCGAAAGGTGAATTCGGTAGCCCTCCGGCACCGCGCGCACCGAGGTTTCCCCGAACACCGCATCGACGCGCCCCGGACGCAGCTCCAGGCGATCGCGCGGTGGGGTGTGCAGGCCCCCAACCCAGCGTTTTCCGTCCCAGCAGAGCACCAGCGCCCGCGCGACGACGGCGCCTTCTTCGCGACGCACGCTGAGGTTGACCAGAAGCCGAAAATCGTCGCCGACGATCACGAAGTGCATCCACTCCAGGCCGTTGCCGCGCAGGGGCGAGCCGCGCCACCAATCAGCCGCCAACGCCGCGTGCAACCAGGCGGCCTGGGGAGTGGGCGCACGAATCATCGGAAGAGGCGTCCGGCGTCAGTCGCGGGGCGCTCCACGACCGCCGCCGCGGCGGCCGCCGTCGTCTCCACCCAGCGTTCGACTGCCTCTGCGACATAGACGAGACCCACCAGGAAGTCGATCGTCGTTTCGTCCGGAGGGTGCCCTGCGTCGCTCGGAAGCGTCGCCACCCGCCCGATGCGCGCCGCCACGTCACGAAGCCCCACCAGCAACTCCAGAAACTCGTCTGCGCCCTCCTCGGGCAGCTGGTCGTCGATGACCCTCACGAGCCGCCCGAAAACACGCGTCCGAGGAACGGTTTGCCGCTGGAGGCTGCGGCGAAGAGCAGATCGCCGAAGTCGGCGGGGTACGGTCCCTCGGTGTCCGCGTGCAACGCGTTGAGCGTGCCGACTTCCCACGCCTCCTTCCACCTGCGGGCCAGCGCCGACCGCGCCAGGCGCGCTCTCAGGGCTTGGCCTTCCGGTGTGGCGGAAACCCTCCGCCCCTCGTCCACCAACGCCGAATACAGGGCCTGAGCGGCGACCGGGTGGGTCAGCACAGCGGCCTGGGCATCCCCGAGCAGCGCGTCGAGCTCGGCCTCGGCGTCGGCCAGGCGCAGCTCGGGGAGTCCGTCGTCGTGGGTCATGGTCAGAAGGTGCCGGTGAAGCCGGCGGCCGCGGGCACCACCCAGAGGCTCAGCGCGGGGGCGAGGGGCTCGACGTCGATGCGCGAAAGCGACGAGATGATGAGCAGGCTCCCGATGCCCCAGCCGGTCACCGTGGCAAGCTGCCCTGCGACGATCCAGTCCGAGTAGGTCGAGTCGAAGTCGCCGCTGAGGACGCCTTCGGTGATCTGGACCAGGCGCACGATGCCGACGCCGAGCTGGAACGCCGCGCCGGCGGTGCCGAGCCCGATGCCGACGCCGGTCACAGCGCTTGAGCCGAGCCGGCCCCGAAGGCGCTGGTCCTCGCCCTGCCGCACCCTCACCCACTCCTCCACCGGGTTGAGGCCGCGGCCGCTGAAGCGAAGAAGTGAGCGCCCCTCGGGCAGCAGTACCTCGCAGCTCTGGTCGCAGAGCGCGACGAAGCTCCGTTTGATGTGGAAACCTTCCCACCGCTCGTTCACCAGTTGCGCCTGGACGCCGGCTTGGCCGATGTCGAGCTGCACCGGCACGCCGGGCGCCGGTTCCTGAGCGAAAACCGAGGCCACGAGCGTCAAGACCATGGCTACTCCACGCGCAGGTCTAGCCACAGTTTAAGCCGCGGCGCCTCGCCCACGAGCACGTCGATCAACAACGACGCGGTCTCGCCGATGCGAAAGCTGCCGTCGAGCTCGATGCGGACGTCCACGTGCAGCCGCTGACCCGGGGTCAAAAGCGGGTCCGGCGGGGTGAACGAGACGGGGAGTTCGAAGCGCGGGACGAGGCGGAAGGTTTCGCTGCGGCCACTTTCGTTGTGGAGCACGAAGCGACCGCCGATGACGCCGTTTGGCGTGCCCTGGAGCCGGAGGAGCGCCTGCCGCGGGGTGTTGGCCCGTTGGCGCACGCCTTCCAGAAGTTTGGCGGCGGCGGCGGACTGAGCGCGCATGAGCGCTTCCTGCCCTGAAAAGAGCTTCGTAGCCTCGTCGTAGAGCCGGTCAGGACCGGCGGCGGCGGCGGCAAGCGCACGCAGCCCGGTCTCGGCGCCAGCGGGCGCGTCCCCCCGGTGGACCCGTTCCAAGGCGTCCGCCATGCGTTCGAGGTCGATCCGATCCAACGCGCGCGCCATCACCAACTCCGCTCGGTCACGTATCCGATGAGCGACGCCAGGAAGTCGCGGTGCACCGATTTCGGCAAGCGGGGACCGAGCTCATCGAGTATCCGTTGGGCTCGGCGTGCGTGGGCGATCGCCGACGTCTGGGCCGCTTCGACCCCCCCGTGGCGACGCACGAACCCGACCAGCCAGTCGATCTCGGGCTGCAGCTTGTCCGTTCGGGGCTTGGCGAGGATGCGTGTGGCTTCGGTTCGTTCGTCGATTCGGGCGGCCCCCAGCGCGTGCAGGAGGATCAAGGTGCGCTTGCCTTCCCAAAGGTCGCCGGCGAACTCCTTGCCGTAACGACCGGACTCCTGAAGGTTCAGCACGTCGTCCTGCACTTGGAACGCGATCCCCAGCATCGAGGCGAGGCGCACCATCTGCGTCGCGACCGCCTCCCCGTCCGCGACGACCAGCCCACAGCGGATCGGCGCGATGAAGGAGTACCACGCGGTCTTGAGCCACACCATGTGGACGTAGTCGCGCCACCCGAGCGCCCACTCATCACGACGCACCCACCCCAACTCCAGCGCCTGTCCTTCGGCCGAGCGCAGGGCCATCTCGCTGAGCACTTCCAGGATTGCGAAGGCGCGCCGCCCGCCGATGGTGCGCGCGTTGTTGACCAGAGGGCGCATCGCCAGGGCCAGCATCGCGTCGCCCACGTTGACCGAGATCGGGACGCCGTGCTCGGCCGGGAGCGAAGGCCGGCCGCGACGATCGGTGCTGCCGTCTTCGACGTCGTCGTGGACCAGGAAGGCGTTGTGGTACAGCTCAAGGGCCGCTGCGGTAGGCAGCGCCGCGTCCAAAGGGGCGCCGAGCATCCTCGCTGTCGCGATGCACAGGCTCGGCCGCAGCGCCTTCGCTCCGCGTAGCGGGTAGTCCATCACCAGGCCGTAGAGCCCACCGGTCCACCGCGAGTCGGCGGGGACGATGCGCCGCATCTCGTCGAGGACGAGGTCGCGGCTGTCGGCAAGGTAGGCTTCGACGTCCACGGCGTGCAGCTAACCTTGCGACGCGGCGCCGCGATGCTCAGGAAGCGTTGGCGCGCTTCAGCAGGTGGCCGGCCAGGGTGAGCGACAGCCCGCGATGCAGAATACCAGCGAAGAAAGCCGATAGCTTGTTGATGAGCCCCGGCACCACCGCGCGTTTTCGCTTGAACATGCCTGCCACGCCAGCCTTTGCCACAGCGGCTGGGGTCAGGATGGACAGGTTCAAAAGCGGCGGCGTCCGCGCGGAGGCGACGGTGTTGAACTCGGTGCTGGTGAGCCCGGGGTACAGCGTGGTCACCGAAACGCCGGTCCCGCGCAGTTCGAACGCCAGCGCCTCGGAAAACGACATCACGTAGGCCTTGGTGGCTGCGTAGACCGAAACCTGAGGGGACGGGAGAAACGCCGCGCTGGACGCCACCTGAAGGATGTAGCCGTGCCCCGCTGCGACCATCTTACGCGCCACCAGCTGGGTCAACGCGGTGAGGGTGGTCATGTTCAGCCGACACATCTCCTCCACCCGGGCCAGGTCCATGTCCAGGAAATGGCCCTGCATGCCGACGCCGGCGTTGTTCACCAGGATCTCGACTGGCCTTCCACCGACCTTGGCCACCAGGTCTTCGGCCGCGTGGAGCGCCGAGAGATCGTGTTGGATGACCACAACCTCGACGGGCGCGAGCTCGTTACGAAGCGCTTCCAGCCGTTCGCTCCGACGGGCCACCAGGATGAGCCGGTACCCTTCGGCAGCCAGGACACGCGCGATGTCGGCCCCGATGCCGCTGCTGGCGCCGGTGACCAGCGCAAATCCTTTAGCCACGGTCCACGGCCTTGATCGGCAGGGCAACGCCGTGGTGGTGCAGGTGGTTGGCCGACAGCGACCAATCCTCGTAGAACGTGCCCAGCAGTCGATCCCACACCGAGAACGCGGCGGCGAAGTTGACGAGGTTGCCCTTCTTGCAATGGTGCAGCTTGTGGGCGTGGTTGTCCATGAAGATGTACCGGAGCCAGCCGATGTTGAAGGTGATGTTGGTATGGTCGGTGGCCTGCAACGCGAGGATCAGCGCGTAGGCGGCCAGCGTCCCGCCCAGGTCCAGTCCGAGCAGCCAGGCGATGACGATGAGCGAAGGTTGGAACTGGCTGATCGCGGTGTCCACGAGCGACGACTGGTTGCCACGCAGGAAGTCCAGCTCGGTGACCGCGTGGTGGGCCCAGTGCTTGCGACGGTAGTACTTCAAGATCGGGGTGTTGTGCCGGCTGTGGCTCATCAGCCGGTGGATGGTGTAGTAGGCGAGGTCGGTGCCCGCCGTCGCGACCGCGATCAGCCACCAACTGTTCGACAGCGGGCCCCACAAGGGCACGTGCGACAGCGCCCACCACCCCGCAGCGACAAAGCCGCCGCCGATGCCGACGCCCTTGACGAAGACCATGAAGATGCCGTCCCACACCTCACGCCAGGTCGCGACCGGAAGGGCGATCGAGGGTTGGAGCTTCTCGGCCGCGAGCGTGAAGGTCATGAAGACCGCCGAGACGGCCAGGAAAACCCAGAGCGCGGACCACGGGGTGACGCCCACGTAGGCCAACGCGAGCACGTATGCGGCAGGCGAGCCCAGATGGCCGAAGGTCCCATACAGGACGTTCCCGACCTGCTCCGCGGGCACTGCGGGATGTGCGAGGGTGACGAAGGTCGGCTTCATGCGGGCAACGTACGCCGGCGCCGCCGCACGATCACCCCCAAGGCCAGCAAGCCAGGCAAACCCAGCGCCGTGCTGCTCCCGCTGTCACATCCGTACAGGCCAGCGAGCGGGTCCTCGTCGCCGCCGTCGCAGTCGTCATCCACCCCGTCGTACCAGGCCTCGGCCGCACCGACGTACACCGCGCCGTCGGTGTCGTCACAGTCGGTGCCGGCTTGGGCGGGGAGGACGAGGCTCAGAAGCAAGGCGAACATGGAGGCTCAGGCTGGGCGCTTGGTTAGCCGGAAATGTTGGCCGTCGCTGCTCGCGCCACGACGACCGTGTGCTATGCCCGAAGAATGTTGTGGCCTCTCGGACCTTTCGTGGCGTGCTCCGCCGGCGATGTAGGCGGAGCCGGCCCAGCGGTGACCGTCACTTTGGATGAGGAGGTGCCCACGCTGGTCACGCTCTCGTGGGTGACGGAGGACGCCGTCGTAAGTTTCGTGGAGTTCGGCGAGGGTCAGTTCGAGCGCACCTCGGCGACAGAGGCGGAGGCGACCACCGAACACTCTCGCACCCTGGTCGGGCTGGCCGCGGACACGCAGTACAGCTTTCGGGTGTCGGATTCGACCGTCACCGACGCGTTCACCACCGGCTCGTTGCCGCCCGCGCTGCCGAGCTTCGTCGTCACCGGGGACGCCGGTGCAGGGACCGGGTGGATGGCCACCACCCTGGTCGGTGCCTTGCGGGTGCCCGTGCTCATCGACCGGCAGGGCCGGATCACCTGGTGGCACCTGGGCGATGGGGACCAACTCGGACCGAGGGCCATCGTCTCCGCAGGCGGCACGGGGATGGTCACCAATCGTGCGCTTGGCGTATATAGTAGGGAGAAGGCGGGTGAGGCCGCGATCATCCGCATCCCCTGGGCGGGCCCCGGCGTGGAAGAGACCTCCATCCCCGCTCACACCCACGACTTCGTGGAGCACCAAGACGGGACTCTCGCAGCGCTTCGGTACGTTGTCGACGTGGTCGATGGCGAATCGGTGGTCGGCAATCAGTTGGTTGAGGTCGCACCCGACGGTAGCGAGCGCGTGGTTTGGAGCGCGTTCGACGAGTTCGATCCGCGCGCCCTCCCGCAGCAGGCCGCCGACAGCGGCTGGACCCACGCCAACGCGCTCGACTACCTGCCGGAGGACGACACGTACCTGGTGTCGCTCCACAGTTTCCGGACGATCGGCAAGATTCGGCGCTCAACCGGTGAGTTGCTGTGGGCGTTCGGTGGGCGGGTCAACACCTTCACCTTCGGGCACCCCGCCGAACAGATGCGCCGCAGCCACCAGTTCCAGTGGCTGGACGGCGGATTGTTGGCCTTCGACAACGGCGACGTCGACCGTCGTCACTCCTGCGTCTCCGAGTTCCGCATCGACGAGGCGGCCCAGACCGCCGAGCGGGTCTGGAGCTATCAGCAGGAGCCTACCCAATACCTCCCTGCGCTTGGGGACGTGCATCGGCTCGCCGACGGGAGCACGCTGGTGGTGTGGTCGATGCTCGGGCAGATCGAGCGCGTGGATCCGGCCGGGAATGTGCTTTGGTCGATGAGCGCCCCTCTGGGGTCTGGACTCGGCTACGTCTCGCTGGTGGAGTCGCTCGATCGGTGAGCGCCGCGCTGCTGAGCCTCACCCCCGCTGCACATCATTCCCCTGCGCGATCCAGTCCATCGTCCCGCCGGCCACGTTGATGGGCTGGTGGCCCTGGCTGGCCAGGAACTGCGCCGCTTTGGCGGAGCGCCCCCCGCTCTTACAGATGACGTAGAGGTCCCGGCCCTTGAACCGGTCCAGCTCGCCAAGGCGCGCCTGCAGGTCGTCCAACGGAATCAACAGCGCGCCGGGAACGCGGCCCCCGGCGGTCTCGTCGGGGTTGCGTACGTCCAGCACGCTGCCGCCGGCGGCCAGCGCGGCCTTGAGCCCGGCAACGTCCACTTCCTTGGGCGGAGCCGCCGGTACTGCGGCGATGGTGCGATCGACCAGCGCCTCCAGCGCTGCGAGGCCCTTCCAGCCTACGTCACCGGTGACCACCGTGCTTCCTTTCATCCCGACGACCAGCGGAATGCTCTGCACCTGGAAGGCGCTGGCCAGCGCCGGCTCTTCGTCGACGTTCACCTTGCAGAAGCGAACGGAATCCCCCCTGCGCGCCGCCACCTGCTCCATCGCCGGGGCGATCGAGCGGCACGGTCCGCACCATTCCGCCCAGAAATCGATGATGACCGGCACGGGGCTGCCGAGGACAAAGGACTCGAACGTGGCGCTGGTGACGGCGGTGACAGACATCCGGCCCCCTACCCCTTGACCACGAAGCCGACCAGCTTCCCGGGGACCACGATCTCCTTCAGCACCGAGGCGCCTTCCAGGTACTTCGCCACGTTCTCCACGGCGCGAGCGTTCTGCAGCAGCACCTCACGGTCGGTTCCGGGTGCGATGTCGAAGGTGCCGCGCAGCTTGCCGTTGACTTGCACCGCGATCGTCACCGTGCTCGCCACCAGCGCCGCGGGATCGAACGCGGGCCAGGGCTGTCCGTAGATCGAGGTCGGGTGCCCGAGCCGCCGCCACAGCTCCTCAGCGATGTGCGGCGCCCAGGGGTGGAGGATGAGTAAAAAACACTCGGCAGAGGGGCGGTCAAGTGGCTGGCCTTTGCAGCTGTTCACCAGCTCCATCATCTTGGCGATGGGGGTGTTGAAGCGCATGGCCTCGATGCCCTCGCCGGCCTCTTTGATCGCCGCGTGCAGCGCGCGGTTGACGTCTGGCGTGATTGAATCTGCCAGACGCAGCGCGTCACTCTCTTCGTCCACGAAGAGCCGCCACACCCGCTCCAAGAATCGATACACCCCCTGCACGCCGCTGGTCTGCCACGGCTTGACCTGCTCCAGCGGGCCCATGAACATCTCGTACAACCGCAGCGCGTCGGCACCGAACTGCTCGACCACATCGCTGGGGTTAACGACATTGAGTCGCGACTTCGACATCTTCTCGATCTGGGTGACCACCGACGTCCCGGTGGCCTTCACCACCCAGGCGCCGTCGCGTTCTTCGACGTCTTCGGGGTGGTAGAATTTCCCCGCCGCGTCCTGGTAGCTGTACGCCAGGATCATCCCTTGGTTGAACAACTTCTGGAAGGGCTCCTTGGTGTGGACCCAGCCCGCATCGTAGAGCACTTTGTGCCAGAACCGGGCGTACAACAGGTGCAAGACCGCGTGCTCCACGCCGCCCACATACAGGTCGACCGGGCCCCACAACTTCTCCTTCTCGGGCGAAAACGGCGCGGCTGGGTTGCTCGCATCCATGTACCGTAACCAGTACCAGCACGAGCCCGCCCATTGTGGCATGGTGTTGAGCTCACGACGGGCGGGCTGCCCGTTCCAGGTGGTGTTCACCCACTCGACCGCGCGCCCGAGCGGGGGTTCGCCGGTGGCGGTGGGGCGGAATTCGTCGATCTCGGGGAGCAGCACCGGCAGGTTTTCGTCGGGCACGATCGTGCCGTCGGCGAGGTGTAGGATCGGGAACGGCTCCCCCCAGTACCTCTGGCGCGAAAAGAGCCAGTCGCGCAACTTGTACCGGACCTTGCCCACGCCCCGTCCGTCGGCCTCCAGCCGAGCCGTGATCGCCACCCTCGCGGCGTCTGTCGTCATTCCGTCCAATGGCCCCGACGCGCAGGCCACACCCGATCCGGCGAAGGGGAGGGGGCCGCCCTCGACCACCCGCACAATCGGCAGGTTGAACTTCTGCGCGAAGGCAAAGTCGCGCTCATCGTGGCCGGGCACGGCCATGATCGCGCCGGTGCCGTAGGAGATGAGCACGTAGTCCGCCACCCAGATCGGAACCTGGGCGCCATTCCCAGGGTTGGTGGCGTAACTTCCAGTGAAAACACCCGTCTTGTCCTTCTCCGCGACCGCGGTGCGATCCCGGTCGGAGCGGTTCTTCGCCTTGGCGACATAGGCGGCCACCTCGGGGGTCTTGGCCAGCTTCTCCAAGAGTGGGTGCTCGGGCGCCACCACACAGAAGGTGGCACCGTACAGCGTGTCGGGGCGTGTGGTATAAACCACAAGGTCGCCGGCTTCAGTCGCGAATCGGACCTCGGCGCCTTCACTGCGTCCGATCCAATTCCGCTGCATCTCCAGGATGCCCGCTGGCCAGTCCAGCCCGTCCAGATCGGTCAGCAGCCGTTCGGCATACTCCGTGATCTTCAGCATCCACTGTTTCATCACCCGCCGCTCGACCGGATCCCCGGTCTCGACGTATTTGCCATCCTGCACTTCTTCGTTCGCCAACACCGTACCCAGCGCTGGGCACCAGTTGACCGGCACGTCTGCGAGGTAGGCGAGGCCGCGTTTGTGGAGCTCCAGGAAGATCGCCTGGGTGTGTCGGTAGTAGTCGGGTGTGCTGGTGTTGACTTCGCGGTGCCAATCGTAGGAGAATCCGAGACGCTTCAGTTGGGCGCGAAAGTTGTCGGTGTTTCGCTTGGTGATGATCGCGGGATGGATGCCCTCCCGCACCGCGCTCCGCTCGGCCGGCAACCCGAAGGCGTCCCAACCCATCGGATGCAGCACCCGGAAGCCGCGCGCACGTTTGTAGCGGACCGTCGCGTCCACGGCGGTGTAGCTTTCGGGGTGGCCGACGTGCAGCCCGGCGCCGGAGGGGTACGGGAACATGACCAGCCCATAGAACTTGGGCTTTTCGGGGTCCTCGTCGGTCCGGTAGGTGTCCTCGGCTTCCCAGAACGTCTGCCAACGGGGCTCAAGCTCGGCGGGGTCATAGCGTGCCATGGGGGCTTTCTCCTGGGCTACGGGGGCTAACGCGGAGGCGTCTTTGTGGGCGGCGCCTACAGGCCAGGTCGCATCGTCAGACGGCCCCCCGACGGCACCGCGCTCCCTCAGTGGTAGTGTGCGGCGGTGAACCTGTTGGCGCCGCTGTTGAACCCCGTGCTGCGCCCTTGGGAAGTGCAGGCGCTGCTGGCGGCGGTGGGGGTCGGGCTCCTCGCGTGGGGGTGCGGGCGCCACGCTCGGCTGCGCAGGCTCTCATCCTGGGACCACCCTTGGGCCTGGGACCTCGTCGCCATCGGGGTGGTGGCGGCGATCCAGGTTCCTGCGGTTTTGCGCATCTGGGCGATGATCTCCCCGCACGGTTCGCCGGTGGGACCGGACTCTGACTACAACTTCCTCTCGGCGGTGGCGCTCGAAACGGGAAACACCTCGTTGTACGCCATCGACCGCTACCCGGGGTTCCCGTGGGCGGCCAGCGTCCTCGCCGACGGGTCGCGCGAGCTCGCGGCGGGTGGACTCCGGGTGTCGATGGCGGCCAGCTTCGTGTCGGGGCTCGGCGCGTACTGGTTGGGGCGGCAGTTGCATGGGCGGATCGTCGGCGCGTTGGCGATGTGCGTGGTGCTTCGGCTGCCGGGGCTGGTTGATTGTGGTCGGCAGTTCACGCCGTACGCGCTCGTCGCTGCGTGTGATCTGATCGGTATCGCCTCACTCGTGGCGCTTTCGCGCGGGCGACTGCTTGCGACGCTGCCACTGGCGGCGGCGGCAGGGACGCTTTTCTGCTTGGATCCCAAGCAGCTCGCGGTCGCGCTGGCGATGGTCGGGCTGGGTGCGGCGTTCACGGTCGTCAGCTTCCGGTGGGCTGCGCTCCCCTCGCTCGGCGTGCTGGGCGGTGTCCTGCCCGCGGTCAACGACTGGATGGGCCGAAAAAACCTACCTATTGTCTCGATCGAGGAGATCACCACCCGGGTGTCGCTGGGCTTTGACGTCGATCCGGCCCTTGCCCGAGACGGCTGGGTCCCGGGCCGAAGCTTCGAGGAGCTTTTCACGACGCTCCAACGGGTCGCCAAGGCGGTGAGCGCGCCGGAGGCCCGGGGCTGGTTCTCCCCCGCCGCCGTTCCGGGAATTCGCATGGAATTTCCGGACACGTCCAGTGTCTGGGTGTGGTTGATCCTGGCGCTGCCGCTGTTGCTCGTCCTTCGCCGGCAGGGTCGGCGCTCGTTGGCGCTTGTGCTCGCGGTGTCGCCGATGGTGATCGTGCTGGTCTCCTGCCTGCACCTGCACTTTCAGCATCGTTACTTTCTCGCGGTTGCGGTCTGCCTCCCGCCGTTGGCGATCGCCGCGGTTGCACGGCTGGTGGGGTCGTGGGGGTGTCTCGCGGCCGGACTCGTGGCGTTGGTGCCCGCTTCCGCGCCTTGGCGGCGTGAAGCGCCAGGGCTCAATGCGGGTCGATCGGTCGACAGCGATTCCTGGTCGGGCGTCGAGTCTCCGGAGTGGTTCACCGTCTCCCGCGAGTTCGATGCGCGCTTGCCGCAAGATGCGGTCGTGCTCGACTACGCCTCCTCCCGGCCCTGGGTGATGATGGCCGCGCTCCGCCCGTACGTGCGTTGTGTGAGCACGGGCGACACGTGCCGTTCGCACCTCAGCGACCCCGGCAGCCTGCACGCCGTGCTCTTCCCCGGCGAGCCGCCCAGCTCTCGCGACGCACCCGACACCACCGAGCTCTGGGGTGTGACCCACGCCCCGGCCACGGTTGGCAACTGCTGGTCGCGCGTGGGCGGGAGGCCCGGCAACGGTGCGTTGTACGGCTGGACCTGCGAAGACCGGCCGGTCATCCTACAGATTCGCCGAGCGGGAGAGCCGCCGCGATGAGTTTTGTGACGGTCACCTTCGCGATCTTCTTCGCCCTGGTCTTTGCGCTCTACGTGCCGGTCCGCTGGCGCCTGCAGAACCTGCTGCTCCTGGTCGCGAGCGCCACCTTCTACGGCTGGGAGCACCCCTGGTGGGTCGCTCTCCTCTACTTCTCAGCCGGCATCGACTACTTCGCCGCGATCGGGATGGAGCGCTGGCCCGCCCGCAAGCGGCCGCTCCTCGCCACCAGCCTCGGCGCCAACCTCGCGCTCTTGGCGTGGTTCAAGTACGCGATGTTCGCCTCGGACAACTTGCGTGCCCTCGGCGCGGACGTGCCGCTGATGGAGGTCATTCTTCCCGCGGGCATCTCTTTTTACACCTTCCAGTCGATGAGCTACACCATCGACGTCTACCGCGGGGTCATGCCGGCCTGCCGGAACATCCTCGACTATTACCTCTTCGTCAGCTTCTTCCCGCAGCTCGTCGCCGGGCCCATCGAGCGTGCCCCCGACCTTTTACGACAGGTGCTCGCGCCGCGGGTGGTGAGGTGGTCGAACATCTGGGCAGGGCTGATTCGGGTGACGTGGGGCGTCGCGAAGAAGGTGATCGTCGCGGACAACGTGGCGGTCTACGTCGACCGCGTGTACGGCCTCCCGACGTTGAGCCTGCCCCTGGCGCTGGCCGGCGCGTTCGCCTTCGCCGTCCAGATCCTCGCCGACTTCTCCGGCTACACTGACATCGCCCGCGGCGTCGCCCAGTGTTTCGGCTTCACCCTGTCTCCGAACTTCCTCCACCCCTACCTTGCAGCCAACCCCGCCGAGCTGTGGCGTCGCTGGCACGTGAGCTTCTCCAGTTGGATACGCGACTATCTCTATGTTCCCCTCGGCGGAAACAAGGGCTCGGCGTTGCGCGTCGCCGCGGTGACGGTGGTGACGATGGCTGCCAGCGGACTGTGGCACGGGGCGTCGTGGAACTTCGTCTTGTGGGGGGTATACCACGGGATTTTGGTCGTCGTGTACCGGCCCATGTGGCGGGTGCTCCAAACCCTGTCTCGTTGGGTGACAGTCCCGCTGTTCTTCTCGTTCACCGTTTTCGGCTGGGCAATCTTCCGTCAGCACGACGCCAGCGTGCTTTTCGAGACCTTCCGCCACCCCTGGCCGGTGCACCCGGCCAGCGAGCTCATCGTCGGCGGCGTGCTCGTGGCGGTCGCCAGTTGTGGCGGCGCCATCCTGGTGCTCGGCTTGCTCACCGAGCGCTATGTCCTCCCTCGCCTCGGCGCCCTCCGACCCGCCTTCGCGGTGGGCTTTGTCTCCCTTGTCGCCACCCTTCTGGTCTACTGGACCCGGGCCAACGCCGATGCCTTCATCTACTTCCGCTTCTAGCCCGCTGATGTGGGTGCTCATGGCGATCTTCGCCGTGATTCCTCCTGTGGGCGGCTACCTCGCGTTGCCGGCCGCTCGCGTGGGGCCGGCGGTGCCGCTGCCCGGCGCGCCTGGCGAGGTAACCGTCGATCCGGCGGCCGAGTTGGTGATCATCGGCAACTCCAAGGCAGGCTCCGACATCCACGTTGCCACGTTGCTTTCGGCGTTGGGCCGACCGAAGCTCAAGGTCCAGGTGATCTCGATCGGGTCGGCCACGCTGCCCGTCTACTACGCGGTGATCAAGAACCTCGTCGCGCCGGCTACCAGGCGGCCGGTGGTGGTCGTGTACGCCACGCCCATCGAGATCCTGACCTCCGACCTGACCTCCGATCGCCGCGATCTCCTGCTCCGGCCGTACCTGACCGCGGACGAGCCGGTCATCGGCCGAAAGCTCTACAACCACGCTCCCGACGGGCTGGAAGGCATCCGGCAGCGCGCCGTCACCGCCCGGGACGCGACTCTGTCGCGACTGGCAGATGTGGTGGCGTCCGCGGTCAGCGGTGCCCCGGGCCGCGCCCACCTCGACGTGGCGTTTGCCGAGGTCTTCGGCCAAAGCTGGGCAGCCCGCCGTCGCCCGAGCCTGACCGGCGTTCCCATCGGCGGCTACCCTTCCGAATCGGCCATCGGCCAGGCGCTCGACGACACCTTCGTCGTGGAGCTGGAGACGGTCGCCCACGCGCACGACATCACCCTGGTGTACGCGGTGTCGCCTGTGGCCGGCGTCATCCTCGCCCGCGAGGAGAAGCGCCTCCGCGGCATGGAGACCGTCCTGGCCGACGCGCAAACGCATGCCGACGGGTGGTTCGTGCTCCCCAACCCAGGGGTGGAGCGGGTCCACTGGCGCGATGATGAGCACATGAGCGAGGTTGCAGCGGTGGTGAATACGAAGCGGCTTGCGACGGAGCTGGAACGACTGGGCGTCTTGGGGGGGTGATACCGGGCCGAATCAAGCTCAGGCGGGTTGAGGGGGGCCGCGCTTGCAACGACGGCGCCCCGGCCCCGCATGGCTTCAACTAGCGGCAGGAGCACGATGTCGAGGTACTCCCGCGCCTCCGAGGGGCTCATCGGCGTGGCGAACTTGCGGAGTGCCACGTTGAGGAACTCCTGGACGACCTGGAAGCTGATCGTTCCTGCGCCGGTCGGTCCCTACTCGTCCACGACCGCGAGCACCATCCGCGCCAGCTCCGCGTGGCCGGCTGGGTTGGGGTGGATGCAGGTGTTGTCGAACCAGCGCTCGTTGTCCGCGCCCCGGTAGCAGGGGCTGTCAGGATCGTCGTTGTGGAAGCCGTGGCCGCAAAAGTTCTCGTGCATGAACACCAGGTCGATGTCCAGCTCGACCGCCATCCCGGCGTACGCTTGGTTGATGTAGGCGTAGCCCTCAAGCATCTGCGGGTAGGTGCCGGTGAAGCCGAAGGTCTCGGCCAAGGGGCAGGCCACGAGGTCGCCCGTCGCATCGGTGAACTCGAAGACGTTGCCCAAAACAACGTCGACGCCGCCTGGAAAGAAGGAGGGGTCGCGAAGATGGATGAGCGCGTCGTGGAGCAGCCCCAACGCGGCATCGGCGCTGGCGAGGACGGCCTCGTCGGTGGCGCCCGCGTCGAGCTCGTCTGAGAAGGCGACCACGTCGTTCCCGCCCACGGTGAGCACGACCAGGGTGCGGCGCTCCTCCACCTCGGGGAAACACTCCGCGATCTGCGCGGGGTCGCCATCCTGGAGCAGGTCGTCGGTGCGCGCCCCCCAGCGCGAGCACTCGTCCACCGGGAGGTCGTCCCCGAAGCGTGCGCGTACGCCCTCGGTCACGAGCGAGCGGTAGTAGGCCCAGGTTTCGGTAGGAGGGGTGCCCTCGGTGACGGAGTCGCCCATGAACACGAGGCGCTCGACGCCCTCAATTTCCTGGTGGTCGGTGCCCGCGCAGTGCGTGCCCATGGTGGCGCCGGCGGTGGCATAGTCTGCGAACCCGGCGTTTTCGCCATCCACCTCGGAGAGGCACGGGGCGGGCTCGGCGGTGTCATCAGGAATGGCTGTTGTGCAGCCGAGGAGCAGGAGCATGAGGGGATTGTACCCCACGCTCACCCCGTGGCGACCGCCGCGAGCAGCGTCCGCATCAAGGCCGGCATCCCCGGCGGCGCGTGGGGCACGACGCCGCGAAAGGGGCGGTTGGCGGGAAGCTGGCGGAAGGGTGCCGGCGCGGTTTGAATCAGGGCGAGACGGGGCATGTCCTCGTTTCGGCGCGGCCGGGCTCGACTTGAGGCGACCGTGCGGAGTAGGTTCTGCGAATGTGGTGGGTCGCAGGCCGCGCGCTGGTATCGGTTTTCGTGCTCGCCGCGTGCTCCAACGAGCCGGCGCCGCCCCCGACGCCGGTGTACCCCCCGATGCCGGCGCCGCTCAACCCCCCGCCGGGGCCGGCGCCAGGCGACAACACCGTCCGCCCTGGCACCGTCGACCTCGACCGCCAACCGCCCACCGACGTCGTGGGCGTCAGCGGTGGTGCGAGCTGTTCGGGCTGCGACGTCATCGTGATCTCACTCTGTTCGCTACGCCGTGATCACGTGGGCGCCTACGGGGCAATAGCGGGGCTGACGCCCAGCATCGATCGCATCGCGGCTGAGGGGGTACGGTTCGACAGCGCCTACGCGGCGTCGAACTTCACGCTCTCCGGGCTCACGGCGGAATTGACGGGGCGGTTCGGCAGTTCCACGGGCGTGCTCGGTTGGGGCAAGGGGCTGGCGACTGGAGTCCCGACACTCCCCGAGGTCTTGGGCCTCTACGGATACCGGACGGGCGCCTTCACCATCGACGCCGCGTCGGGCTTGCGGCCGGACTACGGCCTCGATCGTGGTTTTCAACGGATGGTGGTCATCGCCCCGCCCCGGGACACGCCCGATGGGCGCCACGGTGGCGGCGAGGTGGGCGCTGGCGGCGCCTCGGCAGCTCCTGCGGTCACCTGGATCGCCGCGCAGCCTGCGGACCGCCCGATCTTCGCGCTCTTCCACAGTCGTACCGCCCACTTTCCCTTCGTGATCACCGACGAGGGTGCCACCGAAGACCCGACTGGCGTCCTTTTGGCGCTGTGGGACGAGGGCAAGTCTGGCACCGCGCGGGCGGCCATGCCGGGCATGGCAGGGGGGAACGCTTTTGGCGGGCTTGTCGGCGGCGGCGGTGATGACGCCACGCGCCTGACTCGCCAGGCTGGCGCCGCCGGGGTCGCGATTTGGCGGCGGGAGTACGCCAAGGCCGTTGCGAGGATGGATCGCGACGTGGCGGTGCTCTACGCCGCGCTGGAAGCGCGCGGTCGCCTCGATCGCACGGTGATCGTCGTCGTCGCGGACCACGGCGAGTCGCTGGACGACAACGGTGAGCTGCTCCACGGCGGCACCTACTTCGACGACGCTGTGCATGTGCCGCTGGTGGTCCGGGTGCCCGGGGTCCCGGTAGGCGCGACCAACGCACTGGTCAGTCACGTCGATCTGTTGCCGACGATCCTGGAGCTGGTGGGGGCCACGCCACCCGCCACGATTGACGGGGTCTCGATGCGCCCGCTGCTCACCGATCCGGCGGCCGTCATCCGGTCGACGACCCTGGTCGAGGGCGGCGCCACCAGCATGATGGGCGCGGAGCCTGCGGGCGCGGTGATCGCGCCGCCGTGGGCGCTTTTGCACCAGAGTTTTCCGTGCAGTCGCGCTGACCTGCGCGAGGGCGGCTTGGGTCACCCGGGCGCGTTGCCCCCGCCTCCCCCCGGCGGCCCGGCCCCAGGTAGCCAGGTTTTGGGCCCGCCGGTGCTCCACAACTGTCTGTTCGACCTTGACGCCGACCCCGAGCAGCAGCGGGATCTCGCCGCGGCCAACCCCGACGTGGTCAGCGGGCTGCTGGCGCGATGGAAGGGCTATCGGGAGGCGGTGGCCGGCCGCTCGGTCGCGCGCGAGCTCCAGCTCGACCCTGCGTTCATCGAGCTTCTCCGGCGCACCGGCTACGACTTTTCGCAGCCGCCGACCCGATGACCGAGCCCGCGGGTGCCCGCCCCGCGACGCGCGTTCCGCCCGCAGCGCTGTGGTTCATTCTTGGGCTTCTGGGCGCCTCGGCCGGGCATGCCGCGGCCGTCGCGTGGGGTCAGGTCAAAGCAGAACGGGGACCACCCGGCTGGATGATCGCCCCTGCCCCCACGCGGTACATGGACCCGTCCCTCCTGGGCGAGCTGGCGGTCTCGCCAGGGGCTTGGGCGCTGGTCCAATACCGGACGTTGACGTCGCCGCCGCTCTCAGAGCTGGCGTTCACGATGACCTTGCCCGAGCGCGGCTCGCTGGACGTGGGCAACGGCGCTGCGACCCTGCGACTGCGGACGGGCGAAGCTCCGGCCGGGCCGGGCGGGTGCGAGGGCAACCTGCCGGTCGTCTCTACCGCGCCCTACCCGCTGCGGCTGCGTGCCACTGTCGACTCGATAGAAGCTAGCTCGCAGGGGCAGACCATGCGTTGTCGGGTCACGACCGGGGCGGAGTTCGTGCTGACGCCTGGGCTGCACCGCCTCTGGGTGTCGGACCTGGTCGGCGGGGGGGCCTCGGCGGCGCCACTGTCGCCGGCCGCTCACGTCCTCGCCCTCGCGGTCGGCGCCGCGGGGCTGATCGCGTTCGGTGCGGCGACCATCGCCTCGGGCGGGTCGCTCGGTGTCGCGGCTTTGGCCTCGCTGCCGCTGGGTTTCTGCGCGCTCTTGGCCGGCGTGGACCTGTCCGGACTGCGCGAGGTCCTCCGGCTCCCTTCGTTGCCGACGCAGTGGGCGTCGTTGGCTGCGGGCGTGGTACCGGCGGCGCTCGCGCATGTAGCGGCGCTCGGGGGGAGCTGGGCGGCGAAGGCTCCGAGCCTCGTCGTGACCCTTTTTGCGGTGGCCATCGCGACCGCCCTGGTGGTTGGGCGGGACCTCAGCCTCTACGGACTCGCGATCATCGGACTGGTGGGAGTGGGTCGGCTGCTGGCGCGGCGGTTGGCCGGCCCCGAGAGCGCCGCTGCAGCCGCTGCGGTGCTGGCCCTCGGCGCGGCCGTCGGCGTCGTCTTCGGTTTCGGCAGCCACCCCGCGGCTCGGATGTATTTCGCGCTGGCCGGCGCGATGGTCGGTGCGCTTGTCTGGCTGACGGTCCACGCCGGGCGGGTGCGCTTCTACAACGGGCTCTCCTTCCTCTGCGCGATCGTCGCGCTGGGCTACGTGGAGCTCGGCGTCCGCTTCACCGAAGCCGGCCGGTTCTGGACTGCGGCGCCGGTCGACGCGGCCGGCTGGTCGACCACGGTGGAGAGTTTTCGGGCGCTGGAAGGTGCAACGTCGACCGAATATCCCTCTTCCGGCTACCCGGTACGTGTGCCCGCCAAGGGGGCGGACACGCGCATTGTGTGCCTTGGTGGCTCATCTACGGGGGGGGCGTGGCAGGAGGACGACCTGGGCGTCTTCTACCCGGCGAGGCTCGACGCGGTCCTCGGGGCCGGGGTCGAAGCGGTGAACCAGGGGGTGGGCGCTTGGTCGTCGTTCCACATCGCGCTCTTCGCGGAGCGCCACCTGGCCGAGCTGCAGCCCGACGTCGTGACCTTGTACGTGGGCGTGAACGAAGGAACGACGTCGGCGATGACGTACGTCGAGCTCCATCGACGGTGGAAGGCGGGGACGCTCTCGGCGGGGCCGGGCGTGCTGGAAGAGCTGCGGTTGTTCAATGGGCTCCGGTTTCTGGTGCGCGGCCTCAGTGCCAATCCTCTGGACCGTGCGGTCCCGGCGGAAGACTTCGCCGACGACGTGGCCACGATTGCCGCGGCGGTCCGCGCGTCAGGCGCGAAGCTGCTCCTGCTGTCTGAGGCGATGCAGCCCGATCCCATCAGCATCGCGGAGTATCGGGCGGTGATGAAGTCCGCGGCGGGGGGCGACCTCGCCTACCTCGACACCGCCGCCTTGGTCACCAACCCGGCTTGGTTCCGCGACACCAACCACCTGACCCCTGCCGGCCACGACGCGCTCGCCGGGCTGATCGCCGCGGAACTTCAGCGCCTGGGCTGGATCAACTGAACCACCCGGCCGTCGCAAGCTCGTCCGCGACGATCGGCGCCATGATCGCGTAGCCATCGGCATCGAGGTGGCCATCGTCGAAGAAGAGCGCCTCACGGACTGAGGCGTCCTTCTCCAAGAGTGTGTACACCTCGCGCGGGAGCCCGTGTTGCGACGCTGCGGCGGTGAGAAGCGTCTCGCCGGTCTCGCCGCGGACGACCCGAATCGTCTGTCCGGCAAGCTCGATCCGACAGCCGCGACTGCCTTGAGCCGCACGGATCGACGGCGTCATGTCGAATACCGGGGTGTCGGTGATCCGCGCCCGCAGTCCGGAGTCCTCGATCTGCCACACCTGCATTCCATGTGGATCGAACTGGCTGATCGCGGAGAGGAGCACGTGTACTCTCGCCGAAGGCAGCGCCCGACGCACGTTCGCCACCGCTTGCGCGTAGGCGTGGAGCGGATCGCCCCCGGCGGGGGGAGGCCGGCGCGTGAAAAGCACGCCGTGGAGGCCCATCGTAGGCCCGACCGTTCTCAGCCAGGCGACCATCCCTTCGAGGGCCTGGGCTGGAACTCCAGCGTTGAGGACTTCCACCTGGTGGCCGCGCCGCGTCAACTCCTCCTGCAGCAGGGCCGGCCACGTCTCGTCGTCGGCCACGCCCCATCCAAATGTCGTCGAATCCCCGATGGCGACGATCCGTTTGACCCCGTCGGGTGGCAGGGGCCCGAAGTTGTCGCCGCGGAGACGACGCGACGAGCTGCTCACCGTGAACGCCCGGGTGCGTTTGACCGCGGCGCGGCGCTGAGGGTCCCGCGTTTCTTCCATGTCGTGCGGACGGTCGGGCACCTCCATGTGGGCGTTGTCGAGGTCGGGCAGGATCCAGTTCACCTGTGGACCCAGCTCGGGCCACGGGCCGGTGATGCGCATCGAGGACAATCCGCCTGTCTTGCGCCAGCGCTGGAAACCAACCCCGCCGCCCACCGCTGCCGCTGCGAGCGAGGCGCCACCGAGTCGAATGAGGGTACGGCGCGAGAGGCTCACAGGATGCCGAACCGGTACTGTTGGGGGAGCAAGTTTTCCGGGGGCTGGTCGAACCACAACCAACCCAGGACCCCGAGCACCACCACCAGCGCGCCGCCGCCCCAGATCAACAGGTCTTTGCGTGTGGTGTCCACCCCGCGAGTGTAGCGTTTCGGGACCGACCGCGTCGAGGCGGAACGGGGGCTACGTTGCCAGCATGCGCAGGATCCTCCGAAACCTCGCCTTCAGCGTGCTGCTGGCCGGCGTCGTGCTGGGGCTCGTCGAAAGCGGGCTGCGGCTTTTGGGCATTCCAGATCCGGGAATCTACGCCGGCGACGTCGGGTCGTTGTGGACGCTTCGTGCGGACATGCCCGCGCGTCAGGTGCCCTTTCGTGAGCGGGGAACGAGCTTCACGGTTCGAACCAACGGACTCGGCTACCGAGGCGGCGAGCCGGGCGCCGGCGCCATCCTCTGTCTGGGGGACTCGACCACTTTTGGGTGGGGAGTCGAAGAGGAGGAGGCGTGGCCGGCCCGGCTGGCAGCGCTCTTGGGCGAGGCCACGGTCAACGGCGGCGTGCCCGGCTACAGCACCGTCCAGGGGCTCGCGACGCTCCACACCGCGCTGTCACTCCGTCCCCGCCTCGTTCTTCTTGCCTACCTCGTCCGGGACGCCGAGCTTGGCCAGGGACCTGATCGCTTGCGTGTCGCCGGTCCCCGCGCACCGTCGTTCGCCCTCCTCCGGCTGATCCGCGAGCTCCGGGGGGCGCGCACGCCGCCGCCTCGAGCCACTTTTCGCGTGCCGCCCGAGGAGTACGTCGCCAACCTGCGCGACCTCGTCCGTCGCGTCCGCGAAGCCGGCGCCGACGTCCGTGTCCTCGCGTTTCCCATGCGGACCCCCGCCGTCGAGCACCTCGCCGCGCTTCAGGCGTTGGCGTCGGGCGTGCCGATCCTCTCGCCGACCTTGCCCGAGGGCAGCTTCTTCGTGGAGGATCCGATCCACCTCACCCAGGCCGGCAACGCTGCCCTGGCCGAGCAGGTCGCCGCCGCCCTCAGCCGCCGGCCACCGACACCGTGATGTTCACCTCGGCCGTCACCGGCGCGCAGGTGTCATCGTCTTCCTCGCACAAGAGGCCGTCCTTGCCCAGGACCTCGTCCCCATCGTCGTAGTAGAGCTGCGCGTCGAGCAGCACGTCGCCGACCGTGAGCCCGTCGAGCGTGAACTGGGGCGTGTCGAAGTCACCCAGCGCCGTTCCATCGGCGGTGATGCGGACAAAGCCCGTGGCGCCACCTTCGCCGTGCTTGCTGAGGTCGACGAATGTGAAGTCGGTCGTCGTGATCGACGCGTTGGCGGTGGTGCCCACGTCGTCCGCCTCCTGGGGACTGACCCAGGAAACCGTCGGCGCGGCGGGGGCTTCTTCGGCGGTATCGGCGTGGTCGGTCGACGTGGTGCAGGCCAGGAGCAGGAGAGTCAGCAACGCGGAGTCCTCGCCGCGCAGCATATCCAACGGATAGCCGGCCGTATGGTCTACGACGTCCTGATTGTGGGGGGTGGCATCGTCGGTGCCGGTGCGGCGCGCGATGCGGCGCTCCGCGGGCTCAAGGTGGCGCTGGTGGAGCAGCACGACCTGGCATCGGGCACGTCTTCGCGCAGCTCCAAGCTGGTGCACGGCGGGCTCCGCTACCTTCAACAGGGGGAGTTCTCGCTGGTTTTCGAGGCGGTGTCCGAGCGTCGGGTGCTGCTTGACATCGCGCCCCACCTCGTCAACCCGCTCGGTTTTATCTTCCCGGTGTACAAGGCGGCGAAGATCGGGCCGTTCGCACTGAACCTCGGGATGTGGCTCTACGACGGGCTGTCACTTTTCCGGTCGCCGAAGATCCACAAGAACCTGTCGGCGCGGGAGGTCTTCGAGGAAGAGCCGGGGCTGGCTCGCGATGGGATGCGGGGCGCCCAGCTCTACTACGACTGCTCGACCGACGATGCTCGGCTGACGCTGGAAGCGGCGCTGGACGCCGAGCTTCACGGCGCCGAGCTGTACACCTGGACCAAGGTCGTGGCGCTCCTCCGTGACGACCGCAGCCGCGTGGTGGGCGCTCGGGTTCGCGACGCGCACACGGGCGAGGAGCGCGAGCTCACGGCGCGGGTCGTCGTCAACGCCACGGGGCCGTGGACCGACAAGGTGCGGTCGCCGAACGGCGAGGCGCCACCGCTCTTGCGGACGACCAAGGGCGTGCACATCGTCGTGCCGCGGGAACGTTTGCCGCTCCGCCACGCCGTGGTCTGCACCCATCCCAAGGACAAGCGCGTGCTCTTCGCCATCCCCTGGGGTGACCGCAGCTACATCGGCACCACCGACACCGACTACGAGGGCGATCCCAGCGACGTCGCCGCGACCGGCGCCGACGTTTTGTACCTGCTCGGCTGCATGGAAACCTACTTTCCTGGCGCCCGACTCACCACCGACGACGTGATCGCCACGTGGGCGGGCCTGCGTCCGTTGATCAACAGCACTGGCACCGCCAGCAGTGTCAGCCGCGAACACGAGATCCATGTCGACGCCGACGGGCTCATCACCATCGCCGGCGGCAAGCTCACCACCTTCCGCAAGATGGCCGGCGAGGTCGTCGACCGCGCCGTCGAGCTGCTCCGACTCACCGGTTCGTTGAGCAAGCCGCTGGTCGAGGCCTATACCGGTCGCAACGCGCTTCCCGGGGCGGTCGGTTGGCCGGAGGACGACGATGCCACGCGTGTGGAGGCCCTGGTTCGCGAGATCACCCCGCTGGACGATGTGACCTGTGCATGTTTGGTCGGCACCTACGGCACCCGCGCCGTCGATGTCGCGAGGCTGATTGCCGCGGACCAGACTTGCGGTGAAGTGCTGGTGGACGGGCGCCCCGAGCGCCTCGCGCAGGTGGACTTCGGGGTGCATCGTGAGCACGCCCGCACGGTGACCGACGTGCTGCTGCGCCGTACCCAGCTCTACTATCGAGACGCGGATCAGGGCCTTGCCGCGGCCCCGAAGGTCGCCGTTCGGATGCAACGCCTGCTGGGGTGGACCGACGAGCGTCGGGAGGCGGAGGTGGTCGCCTATGCCGCAGAAGTGGCGCGGAGTCGGCGGTGGCGGGGGGAGTTGACGGGGCGGAGCGGGGCACGAGCAGGAATCGCGTGATCCTCCAGGCCGGTGAGGCGCTGCTCGCCGAGCAACAGGGCGACTGCCAGCCAGTAGTATTAGCGGGGGCCGCTCACGGCGGACAACTCCCGCTCCCGTCGTACTCGAGGTTGTCCATCGCGTAGGCGAAGGAGGAACCGGTGATCGTCGTCTCCACGCTGTCGATGCTTCCGGTGAGCCACACCGTCTGGACCGAGCTGGCGCTGGTGAGTGAGACGGAGGTGGCCGTGACGAGGGTGCCGCTCAGGTAGCTCCTCACGGACACCGTCACGTCGCCAGCCGCGGTGCGCGCCATGTCGAAGGCGACGTTGGTCACGGGCGAGGAGAAGTCCAGCGTATTGACGGCCGAACCGAAGTCCCACCCGCCCCAAGCCGGGTCCGGAATGGAGCCGCTCTCGGACCAGTTCCCCGGGTCTCCGTAGGCGTCGCCGCCGATGAGCCCGTAGCCGCTGTCCATGGTGAACGTGAGCCCGTAGGCTCCGTAGTACAGCGTCGGGTTGGCCCGGGAGCCGTAGGTTGTGTAGGCGTCGTTGAAGTCGACGAGGCAAGTGCAGGCCGAGCTGTCCACGGTGCCGTCACAGTCGTTGTCGATCCCGTCGCAGACCTCGGTGGCCGCGGGGGACACCGAAGCGTCGGCGTCGTCGCAGTCGTCGTCCGCGCCCGTGTAGCCGCTGGGAACGTCGCAGGCGTCCAGCGTCACCGTCGACCCGTAGCCGTCGCCGTCGCCGTCTTCGTACCAGGTGTCGTACGTGGCCGTCGACACGCTGGGGTCGTCGTCCTCGGCGAGGCCGTCGCAATCTTCGTCAACGTCCAACGCATCGCAATTTTCGGAGGCGCCGGGGTGCACACCGCTGCGGGTGTCGTCGCAGTCGGTGCCGTCGACAATGTAGCCACTGGGCTGCTCACAGCCGGTCGAGAGCACCGCCGGATCGCCGTAGCCGTCGCCGTCGCCGTCGGCGTACCAGGTGCCGAAGGTGGTCGGGTCGGCGCTCGGGTCGCCGTCGTCAACGAGGCCGTCACAATCTTCGTCTTCGTCCAGCGCGTCGCAGAGCTCGTTCGCGCCCGGATTGATGTCGGCGCGTCCGTCGTCGCAGTCGGTGCCATCCGCGATATAGCCCCTGGGCTGTGCACAATCCAGCACAGAGGCGCTCGCGTCGCCATAGGCGTCGCCGTCGGTGTCGGCGTACCAGGGGAGCGCGTCGAAGGCGGTGTCGGGGTCGATCACGCCGTCACAGTCGTCGTCGAGGCCGTTGCAGGTTTCGAGCCCCACGGGGCTCACGTTGTCGTTGGTGTCGTCGCAGTCGGTGTCGTCGGCGGTGTAGCCGGCGGGAACGTCGCAAGCGGCGGTTGCGCTTCCGGGGTCGCCGTAGCTGTCGCCGTCGGCATCGGCGTACCAGGTCAGCGCGTCGACCGACGTGGTGGGATCGACCGAACCGTCGCAGTCGTCGTCGAGGCCGTTGCACGACTCGGTGGCGCCGGGGTTGATCCCAGCGAGCGTGTCGTCGCAGTCGGTGGCGTCCGCGACATACCCGGCGGGCGAGGCGCAGCTTTCGCGGTACGCGGTCGGGTCGCCGTAGCTGTCGCCGTCGGTGTCGGCGTACCAGTCCCCGGCGTCGGCGGCGGTGTCGGGGTCGATGATGCCGTCGCAGTCGTCATCCAGGCTGTTGCACAGCTCAGTGGCGGCCGGATTCACGCTGGCGTTGGTGTCGTCGCAGTCCACGCAGGCGGCCCACAGGTCGCCGTCCATGTCGGCGTACGCGACGCTCCCGTCGCAATTGTAGTCGTTCGGATCGTCGCAGTCCGGCTCGGGCGCGCCGGGGTAGAAGTCGGTCGATGCGTCGTTGCAATCGCCGCCGATGGCCGCCCAGCCCGCGGGCGCGTCGCACTGGCTGATGGCGGAGCTGTCGAGGCCGAAGCCGTCACCGTCGTCATCGGCGACCCACACGGAGTACGTGGTCGGGTCGACGCCCGGGTCGCCGTCGTCGGCGAGCCCGTCACAGTTCTCGTCGGTGTCGCTCGCGTCGCACAGCTCGGTCGCGCCGGGGTTCACGTCGGCGCGAGCGTCGTCGCAGTCGGTGGTGTCCGCGACGTAGCCGGGGGGCGCGGCGCAGGCGCTCGTGGTTTTGGCGCTGTCGCCGTAGCTGTCACCGTCGCTGTCCAGGTAGAAGGGCACGACGTCGAAGGCGCTGGCCGGGTCGGCCTCGCCGTCGCAGTCGTCGTCGAGCCCATTGCACAGTTCGGTGCCGTCGGGCGAGATCAGCGGGTCGAGATCGTCGCAGTCCTCGCATTCCGCCCAGCCGTCGGCATCCACGTCGGCGTAGGCGACGACCCCGTCGCAGTTGTAGTCGATGTCCTCGGTGCAGGGCTCCGGCGCGTCGGGGTAGAACGCCGCGCTGGTGTCGTCGCAGTCGCCGCCGGCAGTGGCGTAGCCCACCGGCGGCTCACAGAAGCCTCTGGCCGTTCGGTCGTCGCCGAAGCCGTCGTCGTCCCCGTCCTCGTAGAAGGTCGTGGCGACGCCTTCGTCCACCAGGCCATCGCAGTTGTTGTCGATGCCGTCGCACACCTCGATGGCATCGGGGTTCACGGTGCCTTCGCTGTCGTCGCAGTCCCCGTCGGACACCAGAAACCCGTCGCCGTCTTCGTCCACGGCGTCGGGGTTGCCGGCGAGTTCCTCTGCCGGCTCGTCAGGGTCCGGCTTGCCGGTGCCGTCGCAGGCGAGGAGCAGGAGCAGGCAGGCTACGAGCGGGCGGGCCATGCGAATATTCCGGAGGTGGCGAGTATAGCCGCAAGTCCGCCGCTACGGCCGCCGCGCCGCCTCATGCCCCGCGACCACCATGAGCTCCGGGCAGCTCGCGTACATCCACCGCGCCCAGCCGAGGCTGGCGTCGAGGGCCTTGTGGTCGTCGTCCGCGAGGAGTGAGATGAGCCAAGGGCGCCGCTTGTCGATGAGGTGATGGTCCACCCAGGCGGTGTCCCCGACAAAGAGGTACTGCCGCTCTTTGGCCCGTACCAGCACGCTCGCCGCGCCGTGCGTGTGCCCCGGCGTGCCGAGGTACCAGACGGTGCCGTCGCCCTGCACGTCGATGGCCGGAACCCCGAGGACGCGCCCGACGACGCCGTCGCGGAGGTCTTTGCCCACAAAGCGAACGATCTTGCGGAGGTCGGCCGGGAACCGCCCGCCATGCAAGTCGTCCAGCCCCGTCCACACCTCGACGCCCGGCAGGTCGAAGAGGCCGCCGATGTGGTCGTAGTGATTGTGGGTGAGAAGCACTTTGAGCGGGTTGGGAACACGCTCGACGATGGCCGCGCCCTCGGGCACCGACACGTCGAAACCATCGAAGGGGAAGCGGGGCCACGTGCCGGCGCGGGTCGTCTTGCCGAGGCCGCTGTCGACCAGGATCGTGCCGTCCGGATGACTGATTACGCCGACCAGCAGGGGCAGGGTGGTTGGACCGGTCTGACCGCCGCCCTCGACCATCTCCCAGCTCGTGGCGAAGTCGCCGGCGGAGACGACGTCCACACTGACGGGCGAGTGCGGAGTGGGTGCAGGGCAGGCGAGGTCGGCGGGCAGCGGGAACATCAGGCTAGTTGGCCTCGTCGACCGGCTCGCCGTCGGCCGCGGCCCGCGCGGCTTCTGCTTTGTCGGTGTACGGCTGCCGGCGCTTGTCCTCGGTTTCGCGATCGGCCGCCCGTTCCCACTGACGCGCGGCTTCGCGCCAACCCTGCTCCCGCGCCAGTGCATCGCGCGCCGCCAATGCCTTCTGTTCGGCGGCTTCTGCCTTTGCCACGTGCGGGTTTCGACCAAACCCCATCTCGCTACCTCGGTCGAGGTATACCGCGATCGAGGGGGAACCGCCCGCCCTGACGCAGCGGGCTATGGGCCGACGGCCCATGAACGCGTCAACCCCGCGCCGCGACGCGGCCGTTCTCACCGCGCTCTTCGCGATGAACTTCGCGTCGACGAGCCAGGTTTTCCTGGTCGCCCCGCTTTTGCCTCGCATCGGGGAGGAGCTCCACGTCCCAGAGGCGCTCCAAGGCACGCTCATCACCGCCTATGGACTGTTGGCCGGGCTCTTCGCGCTGGTGGCGGGGCCGGTGTCCGATCGCTACGGGCGGCGGCGCATCCTGCTCATCGGGACAACTTGGATGACGGTGGCGTTGGTGCTGCACACCTTTGCCGATTCGTACGCCACCTTGTTGGTGTGCCGGGCGTTGGCGGGGATGGCGGGTGGCGTCCTCGGCGGGGTGGCCGTGGCGTACATTGGAGACTATTTTCCCTACGAACGCCGGGGGTTCGCCAACGGCGTGGTCATGGGAGGCTTCGCGCTCGGTCAGGTCGCGGGGATTCCACTCGGCGCGGTGATGGCGGGGCGGTGGGGCTTTCGAAGCCCATTTCTGGTGCTCGCGGCGTTCATGGCCACGGCCGCGGTGCTGACGTGGGCCCGGGTGCCCCAACCCGACGTGCCGCTGTCGACCGAGCTGTCGCTCCGGTCCGCGTTCGCGCGCTACCGTGCCCTGGCGACCCGCCGAACGACCGCGGCAGCCGCGCTGTCCTACCTGCTGATGTTCTTTGGCGTCGGCGCGTACATCGCCTATCTCCCGACCTGGCTCGAGGGCCGCTTTGGGGTCGATGGCGACGCCATCGCAGGGATGTTCGTGGTGGGGGGGATCGCGGCGATCATCGCAAACCCGGTGTCCGGTTGGCTCTCCGACCGGATCGGCCGGCGCACCATCATCCTCGGCGCGTCCACGGCCTTCGCGGTGGTCATCGGCGCCACGGCCTGGAGTGTGCCGTCTTTCTACGCGTCGTACCTTGTGTTCTTCGCGGCGATGGCGGGGGCATCCTCTCGGATGCCCCCGTTCCAGTCGTTGTTTTCTACGTTGGCACCTGCTGATGAGCGCGGCTCGCTGATGAGCTTGACCTCATTCGGGGGCCACACCGGGTTCGCTATCGGGGGTGCGGTTGCCGGTGCGCTGTACGGCCGTGTCGGTTTTGAAGGCGTCGGGCTGGTCGCGGCGGGGGCCACTCTGGTGGCCACGGGCCTGGTGGCCTCGGAGCTTCCAGAGCCGAGGGCTGCTCACACGTCGCCGCCGGGACCCGCCAAGACCTCGACGTAGCCGCGATCCCCGTCGACCCGGATGCGGGCGCCATCGGGAATCAACCGGGTCGCGTCGGGCACACACACCACCGCGGGGATGCCGTATTCCCGCGCGACGACCGAGCCGTGGGTCATCTGCCCGCCCACCTCCATGACCAAGCCGCCCGCAAGCGCGAAGAGCGGCGTCCAACCAGGATCGGTGAAGCGGGTCACCAGGATATCTCCCTTGGTGAGGGGCTGGTCGGGGGCCTCGAGCACGCGCGCGATGCCTTCGATGACGCCAACCGACGCAGAGGTGCCGACCAGCGCGCCCTCAGGCGCGCTCCCGCGGGCGTGCGTCGCGACGATCCTCTCCCCGCGGGAGGTGACCACGCGAGGGGCCACGAGGTGCTGGTGGCGGCGGAACTCCTCTTTCCGCGTCGCGACGCGCTCGCGGACCTCATGCCCCACGCCGCCCGCCAGCTCGTGCATGCGCAGGAACCAGATGTCGCCGGGCTCGGCGAGCACACCGGCGTCGACCAGTCGAGCGGCCTCGACGGCCAAGTGCTCACGAGCGATGCGGGAGATCTGCAAGCCGTGGTGTTTGGGCTGTTCGCGGGCGGTGGTGAGGTGGCGGACCACCCGCGCGGCGCGGCGCACCAGCCACCGTTTCCACAGCGGGCTTCGCGCCGCGAGCCGGTCGATGGCGCGTTCGGCTTCGGCGGCCATCGCCGCGTGGTCGGCCCGTATGGTCTGCGGGGAAGCACCGCCGGCGAGCATGCCCCGCATCGCCTGCAGGAGTGGGTTGAGATCGTCCACATAGCGAGGCCGACTCATGTCGAACTCGCCGGGACCACGGCAGCCATAATGGGCGAGCCAGGCGTCGAAACGGGTGCCCAGTTCGGCGTCCACCGCGCGCAGTCGAGGCAGCAGGTTGCCGGGTTTTGCGGTGGCGAGCACCTCGCAAAGCGCCGGATTCTTGGCGATGACGGCTGCGACATCGGTGAGCTCGAGGTCTTTGTCGGTCACGATGTTGTCCGGCATCGCCCGTAGGAGCGCCACCATGTCGGGGTCCTTCGGGAACCAGTGGTCGAGCAGCAGGTTCGAGAAGATCGAAGCGAAGATCGGGCCGAACCACGTGGGGCGCACCCGTTCGTACAGCGTCGACAGTTCGATGCCTACCTGACGCATGCGCGCCGGACCGAGAGCCTCGGCGTCGATTCTCGCGCGAACGCGGCGGAGGACGTCGGGTTCCCGCGCGGCCCGCGCGCGGACGAGCCCCTCGGGCTCGACGAAAAGCGCGTGGACCAGAAGGCCTCCGACCAGCCTTCTGAAACGGAACATCGCCCACGACCAGGTGTACAGCCGGTCCGCCAGTCCACGCTGGAGGTGGAACTCGGGCCACTGCGCCACGTCGCCGAGGGCTCTGCCCATCAGCGGATCGCTCTCTTCAAGCAGCGACGGGAAGATCGCACGCAGCCAGCCCAGGTGGAGGATCTCGGTGGCATCGTGGAAGACCCGCCCCCCGGCTTCGGTCAGGTAGACGGTGTCCAGGCGGTTGTCCGGAGACTTCCCGAAGGGGTACACGGCCTTGAGCATGGAGCGCGCCAGCGGCGGGATCGCGTCGACCATCCCCTGGATGTGGTTCTCCGAGATGTAGACGTGGAGCAGGCCATCGGTCGGCGTCGGCTCCGGAACCGGGAAGAGGGTCGTCACCGGCCGGCTCTGGACCACGAAAAGCTCGTCGCCCTCGATGCACCACTCTACGTCCTGGGGCCGGCCGTAGTGGGCTTCGATCCGCACCGCGAGCGCGGCGAGCGCGCCGATCTGCGCGTCCGAGAGCGCCGGCGCCTTGCGTTGCGCGTCCGAGAGCGCCTCCTCGACGGTGCCTCCCTCCTTGAGCGGGCGGATGCGGAGGAGCTTGTCCGCGATCCGACGCTCAAGGATCGTGCCGGTGCGCTTGTCGACTCGGTAGAGGTCGGCGCTCACCAGCCCTGAGACCAGCGCCTCGCCGAGTCCGAAGCCGGCATCGATCGAAATCCGGTCACGATGTCCGGAGATGGGGTCGGCGGTGAACAGGATGCCCGAGACCTCCGGCAGAACCATCCGCTGAACCACCACGGACAGCTGCACCTGCTCGTGGCGGAAGCCACGTTCCACCCGGTAGAGGATGGCACGGTCGGTGAACAGGGAAACCCAGCAGCGGCGGATGCCGTCGAGTACCTGGGCCACGCCCAGCTGGTTGAGGTAGGTGTCCTGCTGGCCCGCAAAAGAGGCGTCGGGGAGGTCTTCGGCAGTGGCCGAGCTGCGGACGGCGCAGGGGTAGTCGACGCCGAGCTCGAAGAGCGCACGGGTCGCGGCGTCCGCGACCTCCTGAGGAATTGGCAGGGCGCTGAGCGTGGCGCGAACCGCCGCTCCTGCGGCGCGAACGGCGGCAAGGTCCCCCGCGCCGAGCCCGTCAAGCGCGGCGAAGACGTCCGCGGGAGCCGCATCGAGGAAGGCGAGCCACGCGGTGGTCGTCACGCAATACCCCGGCGGAACTGGGAAGCCCGCCGCGGTCATCTCGCCGAGGTTGGCGCCCTTCCCGCCGACGAGCGCCAACGACTCCGCGTTGACGGCTGAGAAGGGAAGGACATACGCGGGTGATGGAGTCATCGGAGCCTCGTGGGGTGGCGCCGCCACACCCGGTCGTTGACCTTCGTCCAGCCGGACAGCGACCAGTCCTCGGCCCGAACGGTGCCGTTGTCGTAGTCGGCGGGGGCCACCAGGGCCCACTCGAACCCGTATCGCTCGACGAGAGGGCCGAGGTCGCTTCCGCGCGCCATCACCGCGCCGGGGTGGCCACACCGGGCCTCGACGCCGATGGGGTCATACGAAAGCACTGGCGCGCCCCGCGGCACCCCTTGCAGTGCCTCGCAGTCGGCGCCGAGCTGGCTCAGGACGCGCATGTATTGGCGCCCGCTGAGCACGCTGGCGACGAGGCTCGCCGCTACCATGAGTCCAGGCAAGAAAAGCGGGTGGTACCGGCGGGTCAGGTTGGCGGCGCCCACCGCGGCGAGCGCGGCCAACGGCGCAAACAGCGCGGCGCCGCTTCGATAGACCGACCCTTCGGCGGCGATAGCGGGCGCGAGCAGATGGAGCACTACCGGAAAGCAAAGGACATACGCGGCGATCGGCCACAAGCCACGGTCGCCGCGCCGCTTGAAGAGCTCCACCATCGCCGGCCAGATCAATACGCCGTTGCTCACGACGAGGGCTACCGCCACGATGGTGCCCAGTTGCCCGCCGAGGAACGCCACCCGGTCCCCGATACTGGGGGCGATCGGCGCGGTCGTCGACAAGATATCGGTGAGGTGCACCGCGTTGGCCGCGCGCTCCCGCAGCGCCAGCCAGCCGTCCCCAGCGAGCAGGTAGCAGCGACCGTACCACGCCAGCGTGGCCAAAAGCCCGCCCGCCGCGATGACCAGCCCCTCGCGCTTTTTCCACGCCACCGCACACGCAAAGCCGAGCAGAAAGCCGTCTCCTCGGGTGAGCGCTACCATCACCACCAGTGGCAGCGTGACCGCCCACTGTCGCGACGCCGCGAGCAGCGCGCTCCCGCCAAGTAGCCCGTACAGCGCGATCGAGTCCGGCGTCGTGATCGTACGGACGTAGCCACCCGCGATCACCCCGAGGAGACCGGCGCACCAGCGGACCTCGGCGCTGGCTTCCAGACGCTGCGCCCACGCCCAGGCCAGCGGTGCCCACCCTGCCGCCAGCAACACCGCCGCGAGCTGGCCGGCGGCCCAACTTCCGCCGCTGAGCGCCATGAACGGGACCAGCACCCGACTCGGGAGCGGCATCCAATGCAGATCGGCGGGGTGGCGCAGCGAATCGGGCAGGTAGCCCAGGTTCCACACGGCATCGGTGATCGCCCCGTCGCCAGCGGCGATGTGGCGCGCCACGGACAGGTAGTAAGCGGGGTCCCAATCGCTGGGTGTCGCGACGGTCGAGGCCCACGCCATGTGCCAGGCCATCGCCAACAGGAAAAGCATCTTTGGCGGAGTCGGCTCGAGCCAGCGACGGGACACGCCGCAAGGTAGCTCGCCGGGGGCGAGCACGGGTTAGTTACCCATGGCGCGTTCCGCCCCTCCCAGGCCAATGAAACGCCCGCGCGCCATGGGTGACTGCGGTGAGGCGGAGAGGGCCACGTCGCGACGCGTTGCGAACGCGTCGTGCGCCGCAGGCCGGAAAGCAAAGCTTGGAGGCCGGAGGGAATGGCCCGGTAGGGGGAGAGGGCGGCGAGCCCTTTCCCCCGTTACATGATAGCCCCGGCGGCCGTGATCACCGTTTCATGACCAACGTCTTCGCGATCGCCCGTCGGGAGTTCGGCGCCTGGTTCGACTCGCCGCTGGCCTACGTCATCGTGGGCATCTACGTCATCCTTGTCGGTGGCTTCGCGCTGTGGTTCGACGACATCTTCGCCTCGGGCGTCGTGAGCCTCCGCAGCGTCTTCTTCTGGAGCGCGCTTTTCCTGGTGGTGCTCGTGCCCGCGGTGACCATGCGCCTGTTCGCGGAGGAGTATCGGACGGGAAGCATCGAGCTGCTCGCGACGCTGCCGATTCGGGACGAGGAGCTGGTGCTCGGCAAGTTCCTGGCGGCGGTTGGCCTGGTCACCGTCGGCATTCTGTGCACGCTCGGCTACCCCATCACGGTCGCTGTGCTCGGCATCCCGGAGACATCGGCCAGCGATGCTTCGCTGGTGGTGCGGCTCCTGAACGAGGGCACGCTCGACCTCGGCACGGTGCTGTGCGGGTACCTCGGGCTCATCGCGCTCGGCGCGGCGCTCGCGGGCGTGGGGATCGGCATCTCGGCGTTGACCAGCTCGCAGATCATCGCCTTCCTGGGCGCGCTGATGGTGTCGTTGTTCCCCTTCGCGCTGGGGAACTTCCTTGACCGGGTGCCAGTGGAGTGGGTGCCGCTCGCCCAGTATCTGTCGCTCGACTACCACTTCGACAATCTGGCGCGCGGGGTGCTCGATACCCGCGACCTCCTGTTCTACGCCTCGATCGCGGCGATCGGGCTGCATGTGGCGGTGTACGCACTGCAACGACGGCGGTGGTCGTGACCGCTCGTCGCCTGCTGGCCAACGCCACGCTTCAGATGTGCCTTACCGTGATCATCGTGGTTTTGGCAACGATTCTGGCCAGCGGTCACTTCCTCCGGCTGGATGTAAGTCGCGACCGATTGCACAGTCTCGACGAGGCGTCCAAGCAGCTCGTCGGCACGCTCGAACGGCCGCTGGTGGTGCGGGTGTACTTCACCCCTGGGCTTGAGGCGCCGTACAACAACCACCAGCAGGTGGTGCAGGACAAGCTCGACGAGTTGGTCGCGTATTCCCGCGGCAAGATGCAGGTCAGCTTCTACGATCCGACCGATGACGTCGAGCGCATAGCCGAGGCCAACAAGTTCGGGCTTGCGCCGTTGCAGTACACGGTACGGCAGGACGATCGGGCTGAGCTGCGCTCGGTCTGGATGGGGGCGGCGCTCCTGTACGGCGACCGGGTCGAGACGCTCCCCGCACTCACCAACCTCGCGTCTTTGGAGTACGACCTCGTCTCCGCCATCCACCGGATGACGCAAAAGGTCGAAGATCGCAAGGTCATCGCCTACTCCATCGGTCACGGCGAGCCCGATCTCAGCAAGCCGGAAGGTCCGATGCGCGCCCTGGTCGAAGGGATGGGGCGCAAGGCGTGGTTGCTTCCGGTGGAGCTGGGCGGCGAGGGGCTTTTGGCTGAGGAGGTCGATGCGCTCTTGGTCATCGGCCCGCAGGTGACGCTACCGGAGCGCGCGCTCTACCAGATCGACCAGTTCGTGATGCGGGGCGGCGCGGCTGCGGTTTTTCTGACGCATACGCGCCCGGACATGCGCACGCTGCGCACGGAGCGGGTCAACAGCGGCCTCGAACCCCTCTTGGGCAGCTTCGGCGTCAAGGCGAACCGCGACGTGGTGCTCGATCGGGTGCAGAACGGCGCGATGCGCTTTCCGGTGCGCGTCGGCAACAAGACCGGTAGCCGGGAGATCAACTACCCCCTCATCGTCAAGGCCACCGATCTCTCCGCTGGTTCGGTGCTGACGGCGGGGATCGACAATCTGGTCACGCCCTTCGTCTCCTCGTTGGAGCTTGCGCAGCCGCTCCCCGAGGGCGTTCGCGCCGAGGTCCTGGCCCGATCGTCCCCCTCGTCGGGCTCGGTTACCGCGGTGGCCTCGCTCGATCCGAGCGCGCTCACCGGGGTGCTCGACGGTGAGAAGCGGGGGCCGTTCGCCCTCGCCGTGACGCTCCAGGGCGCCTGGCGCAGCTTCTACGAGACCCGCCCCGCGCCGCCCCCGGACGACGAGGTGCCCAGCGAACAGGATGGGATGGGCGACGACGCGGCGCTGGTGTCCGAGGGCGCGCCGACGCGGCTCTTCGTGGCGGCCAGCGCCGACATGGTCGCCAACAACAGCACGTTCGTCTTGAATCTGGCCGACTGGCTCATCCAGGACGAGGCGCTCATCGGCATCCGCAGCAAGAACGCCACCCTCCCCAGCCTGCGGGCGACGACTCCCGGCGAACGGGCCGGCTGGAAGGCGTTCAACCTGCTTTTGGGCCCGGTGTTGCTTGTGAGCTTCGGCGCCACCCGCCAGTGGGCGCTTCGCCGCCGCGCCAGCCGGAGCGCGTCGTGATCGCCTCGGTGACCGCCAAGAGCCGGCTGCTCATCGTGATTGCAACCGTGCTCGCGGCGCTGGTGTGGCTTGACCGCAGCCCCGCGACGGTCGAGGTTTCAGCGCTACCGGCGCTGCCCGCGGTGGCTCCCGAAACGGTGATGCGGATCACGATCGCCGACCAGATCAACAGCCTCGTCTTGGAGCGCTCGGGCCCGGACGCCCACTGGCAGCTCGTGGCGCCTCTCCAATACGCGGCGGACGACGCGCTGGTGCTCGGCTTCGTCAAGGCGCTCGGTGCGGGCATCCCGATGGACGTCAGGGTGGACGAGGGGAATCTCGAGGCCTACGGCGTCGACGATCAACACGCGCTTCGGGCGGAGCTCTACACCGGCGGCGCCGAGCCGGCGGTCGCGATCATCGTCGGCAAGTCCGCCGGTCCAGACAGCGCCTTTGTGCGGCTCCCGGGGTCGGACACCGTGTACCGCGCGGCGGTTGGCGCGCGCAGTCGGTTCGAGCGAGCGGCGGGTGAGTGGCGCGATCGGACGCTGATCGACGTACCGAAGGAGAAGGTCCGATCGCTCCTGGTGGCGCGCGCCGCGGGGCCGCTGCGGTTGGTGCAGGACGCCGGCGCCTGGTCGCTGGAAGGCGCGGGCTTCACTGTTGACGACAAAGGTGCCCAACTCGTCGTCGGCGCATTGGCAAAGCTCCGTGCCAGCGAAATCCACGCCCCCACCTACGAGGCTGGCTTCGCCGAGCCCGCGGCCGTGGCGACGCTGACCCTGGACGACGGCACCTCGCACCGCATTGTGCTCGGCTCGCGACAGGACGCCCGTGCCGCCTGGATCCGCGTCGACGACCGCACCGAGATTTTCCGCGTCGCGAGCAGAGTCCGCACGGCGCTCCTTCTGGAGCCTGCCGCCCTGCGTGATCTCAGCCTTGCTGGCTTTGACCGGCTCGCCATCGAGTCGGTGGCGTGGACTGAAGGTTCGCTCACCGTGGCCGTCGCCTGGAATCCCGAAGCGGTGGCGTGGGTGGTGACCCAGCCCGCGAACATGGAAGTGGACCAGAAGGCGATCGCTGCCGCCGCGGGGGGGCTCGCCGAGCTTCGGGCGGTGGGCATCGCCTCCGACAACGTCTTCGTGCCGTCGGGTGCGCAGGTGCGGGTAGCGCTGCGCGAGGGGGCTAAATGGCAGCTCGACTTGGGCAAGCCCGGGGTGAGCGAGCCGGAGGCCGAGGGGAAGATCGTCCGCGCGCGGGTCAGTGGTCGGTCGGACGTCTACTTGCTCGATGCGCGCGTGCTCGCCGAGATTCGAGGGGCGTTCGGGCGGTAGCGCGACGGCCGCGGCGGCGGCGGCCCGGCACCGACCCGCGTGGCAGGCCGCGAGCCCAGACGATTCGAGTCGGCCTCGAATACGTCCGCGGTCCCGCGCGTTGTCCCCACAGACGCTCGGAGCCACGATGTTCACCACCCTCGTTCTCACCCTCGCTCTCGCCCCCCAGACGTTCGCCACTGACGATGGCGTGCCCGAGGTCGCCTCTGCCGACGCCACCTCGACACTGGTCGGCGACACCGACGCGGCCGGTCGTAAGCCGAAGGGCAAGGGCAGCTCCGACGCCAAGGGTGGCGATGAGCGCAGCCGGTCGGCGCCCGCCGCTTCCAGCGAGCGCCGCAGCTCCCGCGAGCACGATGGCGCCGATGCTTCAGCGGAGCGTAAGAGCTCTCGCGATCGCGACGGGTCGAAGGCGCGGCACGAGTCGGCCGAGCGCCGCAGCGCCCCGGCGGCGTCGGCCTCGCGCCATCGCACGCCTTCCCACGCGCCGGCCGTCCGCCACGCCCCTGCGCGCTCCACCAGTGCGGCCCGTCATCGCGACGCGGTGCGCGGCCATCACTCAAGCTGGCAGGCGCACCATCGGTCCGGGTGGTTCACCCCCTGGCGCCCCGGCCACGCCCACCACTGGTCCCACGGCGTGTTTGTCTACGGGCCCGCGCCGGTGATCGTTGCGGGCGGCGGCGGACGCAGCGGCAGCAAGGCGTCGGCGCCCAAGCGGACGGTCGATCGTGCCGGCAAGTTCTCCCTCGGTGTGCACGGTGGCAGCTACCTTTCGGACTTCCACGAAGGTGGCGGCTATGGCGACGCGGGGCTGGGTCTCAGCGCCAGTTACCGCCCCGTCGAGGCGCTCAGCCTCGAGGTCGCGTGGACCCACCACGACTCCACGTGGAGCCAGGATTCGGCCCGCGTTCAGGAGCCCTTGCAGGCGTCTGTGGCGCTGCACGCCTTCTCGTGGTCCCCGGTCAGCCCCTACGTGCTCGCCGGTGTCACGATGACCGATCGCGAGATCGACCAGCCCCTGGCGCGCGGCGGCCTGTCCACCAGCGAGTCGCTCTGGGGTCCGCATGCGGGCGTCGGCATCGAGTTTGCGCTCGGCAAGCAGGTGGCGCTCGACTTCGACGCCCGCTTCATCGGCTACGTCAACAAGCCGGCGGATGACCCGTCTCGCGCCGGTGCGGTGCAGGCGAACATGGGGTTGGAGTTCTATTTCTAACAGCATTCGGTGACACGGTCCGCGAGACGCCCGAAGCGGTCCAACCCACGATCACGATGTCGCAGCCGGCCCCGCGGGAGGGGCCGCCCCTGCATGGTAGCTGGCTTTTTCCGCGTGGCCCACGGCTTGCATAGACGGTCGCCGTCCGGCTACGTTCACCCCGGCCCGAGCTTACCATGCGCACCTTTTCGTTGTCCCTCGCCGCCCTCGCCCTTTTGGCGCCTGACGTCGCCCTCGCCTGCGGGGGCATGTTCTGCGACGCCGCCGCGCCGGTCGATCAGGCCGCCGAGCGCATCTTCTTCTTCTTCGAGCCCGATACCGATGACGACGGTCTCGGCCTGCTCACCACGGAGGTCCAGATCTCCTACGTCGGAGAGTCGGCGGGCTTCGCCTGGGTGGTCCCGGTGCCGGCCGAACCCGACATCTTCTTGTCCAACGACGCGATGTTCACGGCCGTGGCCAACAACACCACGCCGGTCTACGCGCTGGTCACCCAAGCCACCGGTTCGCTGCAGCTCGGGTGTGCGACCGAAAACGCCTTGAGTGGCGACTTCGACAGCGCCGAAGATGGTGGCAACGGCGTCAGCGTGGTGAGCAGCGAGGCGGTGGGTCCGTACGACACCGTGACGTTGCAGGCGGAAAACGCCGATCGATTGGTGACGTGGCTCCAGGACGAAGGCTACGCCGTGCCGGATGGGTTGGAGCTGTCGTTGGCCCCGTACGTGGCGGCCGGTCAGTACTTCGTGGCGCTGAAGTTGCAGTCCGACAAGGAGAGCGGCGACATCGCGCCGATCGGGATGACGTACCCCGCCGCTGCGGCCTCGATTCCGATTCAGCTCACGGCGATCGCGGCGGTCGACGACATGCCGATCGAGGTCTTCGTGTATGGACCTGCTCGCGCCGTGCCGGACAACTACCTGCACGTCCAGATCAACGACGCCGCGATCAACTGGTACGATGGCGCCGACAACTACCGCGACGTCGTTGGCAACGCGGTCGACGAAGCCGGTGGGCAGGCCTTCGCCACCGATTTCTCGGGCACCGCCGCCGGCTCGGTCCTCAGCTTGCCCTCGCTCGACCTCGACCAGATGCGCGGCCAGCCCGCCCCGACCTCGTGGCTGGAGACGATCGTGTTCTCGGGGATCACCGCCAGCACGCAGCTCACCAACCTGATGTTGGAGCTGGTGCCCCCTCCCGATGGTGTCGACCCGCTGGACTTCCTGAGCTGCCCCACCTGCTACGACGTCGATAGCGCCGACTGGGATCCTCAGGTGGCTACCGATCGGTTCGAGGCCGACGTGCTCGACGTGATGGAGGGGCAGCAGGACCGCATGGAGGCGGCCCCGTGGCTCACCCGCTTGTTTACGACGATGGACGCGGCCGAGATGACCGCCGACCCGGTTTTCGTGTTCAATCGCGACGTGGAGCAGGAGATCAGCGCCACGCGGACCGCGACCAGCGTCGAGCGTCAATCGGCCTTCAGTGGTGAGGCGCTGAGCCGCACGCTGGTCCTCGCTGATGCGCGCAGCATCGTGGTTCCGGACGCGAGCGACTTCGATGCGCTCACGACGCTGGCCAGCCCAGCGGCGCTGGTGATCGAGGACTACTCATCCAAAGGTGAGCCGGAGGCGGTCGCTGACTTCACCGAGGCCGCGGCGGCTGACGCCGAGGCGTTCAACGCCGGCTGTAGCGACACCGCCGCCGTCGGGGTGCCCGTGCTGCTCCTCGCGGCCGGAATCCTGCGTCGCCGCCGCACCGGCTGATGTTCTGGTTCTTCTTCGCCTGCGCGGGGCCAGAGGTGGCGCGCCCGGCCTGCGACGACGTGGGTGACCGCGCCGCCGCGGTCGCGCCGGCTGGCGTCGCGTACGACGACCTGGCTGAGGGGGACCCGCTGCCGTACGGAACCCCGCCCCAAGGCGGCTCGCCCTACTCCCCGTTTCATGTGCGCACCTCCGGCTTGGTGGACTTGGGTGAGGGGGCCAGCGTGCGCCTCGTCGCTGAGGACATCGATGGGGACGTGCTCTTGGGCGATACCACCTACGAACTACGCATGGTCTGTGCGAACGTGGGTGACGACGCCGGTAGCTGGGTCGGGAGCGACCTTCACCAGCGCTTCGACGGCTACGATCTCGACGGATTGGAAGGACGCGAGGTGCGGATCACGGCGACGGTGGCGGATAGGGTGGGTGGTAGCGTCTCAGACTCACTCATCGGCGTGCTGACGCGGATGTAGGGGTCGGATACGGGGTAGCGATGCGCTCTTTCGTCCTCGCCCTCTCTGTCGTCGCCCTCGCCGCCCCCGCCCCCGCGCTGGCGTGCGGCGGCATGTTCTGCGACGTGGCGGCGCCTGTCGATCAGTCGGCCGAGCGCATCTTCTTCTTCTTCGAGGCCGATTCCGACGGCGATGGGCTCGGCGTGCTCACCACCGAGGTGCAGATCTCGTACGAGGGCGACTCCGACGGATTCGCGTGGGTGGTGCCGGTCCCGACCGAGCCGGAACTTTTCTTGTCCAATGACGCGATGTTCACCGGGATCGCCAACAACACCACGCCGGTCCTGTCGCTGCAGACGCAGTCGAGCGGGGGGGTGAGCTTCGGCTGCGCCACCTCCAGCGATATGAACCTGTCGGCGCAGATGGAGGCGGGTGATCGCGGTGGCGTCACCGTGGTGTCGAGCGAGGCGGTCGGTCCGTACGACACCGTTGTCTTACAGGCTGCAAACGCCGAGGTGCTGGTGACGTGGCTCCAGGACGAAGGTTTTGACGTGCCCGACGACATGGAGACGGCCCTCGCGCCCTATGTCACTGCCGGGCAGTATTTCGTGGCGCTGAAGCTGCAGTCCGACAAGGACAGCGGCGACATCGCCCCCATCGGCATGACGTACGACGCTGCGGCCGCCTCGATCCCGATCCAGCTGACCGCCGTCGCCGCGGTGGACGACATGCCCATCGAGGTCTTTCTCTACGGCCCCTCGCGCGCGGTGCCCGACAATTACCTTCATGTGACGCCGAACGCGGCCGCCTTCAACTGGTACACCGGCGCCGACAACTACCGCGAAGTCGTGGGCGACGCGGTCGACGAAGCGGGCGGGCTTGCCTTCGCCACCGACTATGCCGGTCCCTCGGCCGATTGGACGTGGATTCTCGATCAACCCTCGTTGATCCTCGACGACATGCGGGTGGAACCCGAGCCGACCACGTGGTTGGAGGCCATCGTCTACTCGGGGATGCCGGGCAGTACCCAGCTCACCAACCTGCTCTTGGAGCTCGTACCGCCGCCCGATGGTGTCGATGCCGTCGATTTCTTGAGCTGCCCGGGCTGCTTCACGGTGTCGAGCGAGGGCTGGGACCCCCAGGTCGCGACCGATCGGCTGGAGGTGGAGGTGCTCGACGTCATGGCGGCGCAGCTAGACCGGATGGAGGCAGCAAGTTGGGTCACCCGCCTGTTCACGACCATGGACGCGGCCGAGATGACCGCCGACCCCATCTTCGTCTTCAATACCGACGTCACCCAGGAGGTGGCGTCCACCCGGGTCGGCATCAGCGAGGAGTCGCAGAACGCCTTTTCTGGCGAGGTCACACGGCGCACGCTGGTGCTCGAGGACGGCCGTAGGATCGCGCTCAGGGACGTGGACGATTTTGATGCGCTCACGACGCTGGCGACGCCGGCGGCGCTGGTGATCGAGGACTATTCGAGCGAGGGCGAGCCGGAGGCAGTCGCTGATTTCAGCGAGGCGGCGGCGGCGGACACGGAGGCGTTCAACAGTGGGTGCAGCGCCGGCGCGGTGCTTGCGGTGCCGGCGCTTTTGCTGACGGCGGGGGTCTTGCGGCGTCGTCGGCGGGGGTGATCGGGGCCGCGGGCGTGGGCCGGTTGTCCGGCGCGGGACGTTTCGCGACCTGCATCCAGGCCATCCCCTGCCAGATGCGGCCTCCGCGGAGGCATGTGCCTCCAGATGCGGCCTCGGGTCCCCCCGCGTCGCCGCCCGCCGAGCGCCCGACAAACCAACGCCGATAATCCTCGAGGCCTCCGGCGCGGCGGTCCCCCGCGCGCATGACACGCCGCATCCAGGTAGGCATACCTCGCCACAGGCCGCATTCAGGGGGGGATGGCGCCGCCGTTGGGGCGGTACCGCCCACCGTGGTAGGAGACCGCGCTCCCGGGTCGTCGTGCTTCCTCTACTGTTTCCCCTCCTCATCGCCTGCGCCACGGGCGGTCCAATCGCCCCCGGCGGTGCCCCGGCGCCGGTTCGCGTGGAGGCTGTCGCTCCCGTGGCCGTGGCTCGGAACCTGACGGCGACGGGCACCGTGCGGGCGCTCGACAGCGCTGAGCTTCGGGTCGAGGTGGCCGGTCTTGTCGATGCGGTGGAGTTCACCGATGGCCAGAGTGTGTCGCGCGGGCAGGTGCTGGTGCGGCTTCGGGGCGCGGACGCCGAGGCCGCGTTGCTCGACGCCCAGGCGCGCACGGTGATGGCGATGCAGGAGCTGACCCGGGCGCGGGGCCTGTTCGACAAGGACGACCTCTCCCAGGCAGAGCTCGACCGCGCCATCGCCGCCGACAGCCTCGCCCGCGCCGCGCTCGTCCGCGCTGACGAAGGTATCCGTAAGACGACGCTGCGCGCCCCCTTTGACGGGACCGTGGGCCGGCGCGACGTCTCCCCCGGAGAGCTCGTGGATCCGACGCGGGTGCTGACTCGCTTGGACGGGCTCGGCTCCCTCCGCGTGGATGTCAGCGTCCCCGAAGCCGAGCTGGCGCGGCTGACGACGTCGCTCCCGGTGCTCATCGAGGCGTCGGCGCTGCCGGGGCTGCAGCTGTCCGGGCGTGTGGCCTACGTCGCGACGCATGTGGACGAGACCAACCGGACCATCGACGTACGGGTCGAGGTCGACGACCCCGAACGCCGACTTCGTCCAGGGATGACCGCCTCGGTCAAGATCGTCGTCGGCACCGCGCTGGACGCGCTTTTCGTGCCCTCCCAGGCGGTTGCGCCCACGGCCAACGGCGCCACGGTGTGGGTGCTCGCGGAGGGCAAGGTCACGCGGCGTCCGGTCACGACGGGGGAACGCCTGGCCGAGAGGGTGGAGGTGCTGTCGGGCTTGGTCGCGGGCGAACAGGTGGTGGTGGAGGGCCTGGCGCGGCTCCGCGAGGGCGCTCCGGTCGAGGTCCAGGCGGCGCCGTGAGGGCGTGGACCGATCGTTTTGTCGAGCGGCCGGTGCTCGCGGTGGTGCTCTCGCTGCTGCTCGTCCTGCTCGGGCTCTTGGGATTTTCCAGGCTCGGGGTGCGCGAGACGCCCGACATCGAGAGTCCGGTGGTGACGGTGACCACGGTGTGGCCGGGCGCCGATCCGGCGATCGTCGAGAGCGACGTCACCGAGCTCTTGGAGCGCGAGATCAACGGCATCGAAGGGGTGCGGACCCTCACGTCGTCGTCTCAAGACGGGCGCTCCGAGATCACGGTGGAGTTCGAGGCCGGACGGGACCTCGAGGCCGCGGCCAACGACGTCCGCTCGCGAGTAGGGCGGGTGAGGGGACGGCTCCCCCGCGACGTGCTCGACCCGGGCATCGACAAGTCCGACGGGTCGGGCAGCTCGATGATGTTCCTCCGTCTCGCCGGGGAAAGCGGAGATCTGCTCGCCATCACCGATGTTGCGGACAGCATCGTGCGCGAGCGCATCGAGAACGTCGCCGGGGTCAGCAGCGTCGACATCATGGGGGCGCGGGTCTACGCCATGCGCCTGGAGCTGGACGCCGGCAAGATGGCGGCGCGTGGGGTCACCGTGAGGGACGTCGAGCGAGCCCTGGCGCAGGGGAACGTCGACCTGCCCGCCGGTCGGCTGGAGGGGGCGGCCACGCAACTGACCGTGCGCCTGGACGCCGGGCTCTCGACGCCCGAAGAGTTCGAAGCGTTGGTGGTTCGCGGCGGCGAGGCGCGGGTGTACCTCCGCGACATCGCTACCGTGCGGCTCGGAGCGGAGAACGAACGAACCTCGGCTCGCGCCGACGGGGTGGCTTCGGTGTCGCTGGCGGTCAACCCCCAGACTCGGGCCAGCGTCGTGGACATCTCCGACGAGATCCAGCGCCGGCTCCCGGAGATCGCCGAGGCCCTGCCCGACGGCTATTCGCTCGACATCGTCTTCGATCGGGCGTTTTCGGTGCGCGACTCCATCCATGAGGTGCAGTTGACGCTGGGGGTCGCCTTCGTGCTCGTGGTGCTGGTGATCTTCGCCTTCCTCCGAGATTTCCGCAGCACCTTGGTGCCCGCCGTCGCGATCCCGGTGTCGCTCACCGGCACTTTCCTGGTGCTGTGGCTCGCCGGCTTCACAATCAACGTCTTTACGCTTTTTGGTTTGGTGCTCGCCATCGGGCTCGTGGTGGACGACGCAATCGTGGTCTTGGAAAACATCGTCCGTCACCTTGAACAGGGCGCGTCGCCGCTGCGCGCCGCGCTCGACGGGACCCGGCAGATCACCACCGCCGTCGTCGTGACCACCGTGTCGTTGTTGGTGGTCTTCATCCCGATCATGTTCACCGGCGGCAGCACCGGGCGCCTGTTCTTGGAATTCGGCGTCACCGTCGCTGCGAGCGTGGCGCTGTCGATGTTGGTGGCGCTCACGCTCACGCCGATGCTGACTGCGGCGCTGGTGCGGCCGGGTCGGGCGCCGAGCGGGGAGGGGACGCTACAGCGGGCATTCTTGGCGAGCTACCGCTGGGTGGAGCGGCGGCCGGTGGTGGTGGTGCCGGTGTTGTTGCTCGCAGGTGCCCTCGGCGCCGCCGGCTGGCGCGCGCTCCCCACCGAGTTCTTCCCCCTCGAAGACCGCAACAACTTCGTCCTGCGGCTGGAGGCCCAGGAAGGGACGTCGTTCGAGTGGATGGATGCACGCCTGCGGGAGTTCGAAGCCCAGATCATCCCGTTGGTGCCGGAGCGACGGGTGGCTCTGGCCCGCGTGGGTACCGGACGCGGCGGTACGGCGGCTGGGCCCAACACCGGGATGCTTTTCTTCTCGCTGGTGCCCCGCGAGGAGCGTGCGCGCTCGCAGATGGAGATTGTCACCGCGCTCAAGCCGGTGCTCGCCAAGGTCACCTCGTTCCGGGTCGTCCCGATCCAGACGCCCACCGCCGGCCGCGGGTTCTCGACGCCGCTTCAGTTCGTGCTCCAACACCCCGACTTCGACACCCTCGCCGCCGAACTTCCGCGCTTTCTCGTCGCCGCGCGTCAGGTGCCCGGCCTCGCGACTGTCAACGAGGACCTGCGGCTGGACCGTCCGGAGCTGGCCTTGTCCGTCGACCGGGAAAAGGCGGCGGCCGTGGGCGTGCCGCTCGGCGACATCGCTCGCAGTCTCCAGGTGCTCACCGCGGGCGCGGAGCTGGGGCGCTTCAAGCGCGGCGTGCGTCAGTACCCGGTGATCGCCCAGCTTGGACGCGCCGATCGGGATGAGCCGGCCGACCTCAGCCGCGTGGTTCTGCGTGCGGATGACGGGGTGCTGGTCCCGCTGACCAACCTCGTCTCGGGCAAGGAGCGCACGGCCGCCGCGACGCGCTTCCATTATGGGCGCAGCCCCTCGGCGACGATCAGCGCCAACCTCGACGGGATCACCCTCGGGCAGGGGGTAGAACGGCTCCAGGCGCTCGCCCAGGAGAGCCTGCCCTCCGGATTCCACACCGCCCTGGCCGGGCAGGCCAAGGAGCTTGTGGAGGGCAGCGCCTCGCTCGCAGAGGTCTTCGGGCTTGCGCTTTTGTTTGTCTACCTGCTCTTGGCGGCCCAGTTCAACTCGTGGGTGGCGCCGATTTCGGTGATGCTCACCGTGCCCTTGGCGCTCGGTGGCGCCCTCGGCGCGCTGTGGGCAACCGGGCAGTCGATGTCCTTCTTCTCGCAGATTGCGCTGATCCTGTTGGTGGGGCTGGTGACCAAAAACGGCATCCTCATCGTCGACTACGCGCGGCAGGCCGAGGCAGAGCGCTCCCTCGGTCCCTGGGAATCCGCGGCGGAGGCGGTGCGGCTGCGTTTTCGACCGATCCTGATGACCTCGGTCGCGACGATCGGCGGGGCGCTGCCCATCGCGTTGGGGCTCTCTGGCGCCGGGCGCGCGGCGCTGGGCATTGCGGTGGTGTTTGGGATGCTGACGGCGACGGTGCTGACGCTGTTTGTGACGCCGGTTGCGTACGCGGCGTTGGCGTCGGTGGGACGGGGGCGACAACGGGGGTAGACTCTCCCCGTGCGCCTCCTCACCCTTTTTGCCTTCGTTGCCTGCACTCCCACCCCCATCGTCCTCGGCGGGGGTGGCACCGACCCCGCCGGCACCGACGGCACCTACGACTCCGGCACCGAAGACGAAACCGGAGAGCCCGATGACACGGGCGACACCGGTGATGTAGAGACCTGGCCGGGCTCCTGCCCTGAGCTCTACGATCCCGACGTGCTGCAGACCTTCGAGCTGACCTTCAGCGACGGAGAGTGGCGAGCGGTCCAGTCGGACTGCCAGAGCGGCCTCCAGAACTACCGGCCGATGGAGCTGACCTGGAATGGCGAGACCGTGGCCGCCGAGGCCCGGCTCAAGGGCAACTGGTCATGGAGCTGCTCCAAGCCCCAGTTCGTCATCTCCTTCAACGAGAGCGATCCCGACGGTCGCTTCCACGGGCTGCGCAAGGTCATGCTCGACGCACCCTGGTACGACCGGACGATCCTGCACGAACGCCTGGCCTTCCCGCTGTTCGAGAAGCGGGGCCTGCCCTATTCGTGTGCCAACAGCGCGCGGGTCGTCGTCAATGGCGAGTACATGGGCCTCTACGCCAACGTTGAGCGCATCGACCACGAGTACCTGGAGCGCCACTTCGAGGACCCGGACGGCAACCTGTACCAGGGCGGCGCGGAGCTCAAGACCAACGAGGACATCGGCGACATCGCCGACCTGCAAGCGCTCCAGAGCGCAGGGGCCGTCGAGGAGATCGAGGCGCTGGTCGATTTGGAGCAGGCGATCGCCGAGTGGGCCACCGAGGCGATGGTGCCGGCGATGGACAACTACTGGGCGGGCGTAGAGATCAACTACTACCTCTACGATCACCCGACTCGGGGGTTTGTGTACCTGCCCTACGATCTCGACCTGAGCTTCGGTGACTCGGCGTACACCGATGGCTCACTGGTCTGGCCCGACACGCTCACCACCGACCCCATCACCTACGAGCACAACGGCTGGCGCAAAGAGCAGTTGTTTATGACCGTTCTGGCCAATCGTGCGTGGTGCGAACGCTACGTGGACGAAGTGGCCCTGGCCCGGGCGGCGTACGATGTGGACGAGATTTCCGGGCAGTTGGAGCGCTGGAGCGAACAGATCGCCGAGGCGGTCGCCGACGACCCCAACAAACCCTTCAGCACCAGCGACCACGAGGATGCGATCGCCGATCTTCGCCGCTTTCTGTCCGATCGTGCCGCGTTCGTCGACGAGTGGCTGGCGGAGGACGGGCATTGTCCGGCGCGGTGGTAGGCGCTTCGCTCATCCGCCGCAGTAGTACATCCCGATTTGGGTGGTGACGCTCCACTCCGCGAGCGCTCCCTCCACACCGTTTTCATCGGTGAACACCACGTCCGAAAGCGTGATGACAGCGTCGTAGACGGGGTTGGGGCCTTCCCCGTCGCACGTCCACTCGGGCGCGTCGCGAACGTAGGTCGCGTCCACGCTGATGGTCGCGGCCGAGGCCTTCCACAGGCGCACGCCTTCCTCTCGCTCCATCACGTCGGAGCAGTCCCAGGCGTTGAGCGTGCCGGTACCGGTGCCGGTGCCGATCTCGAGGCTGTCGTCGACGTCGAGGGTGCCATTGTAGCTTTGGTCGACCCGCTCCTGGTCATCGGCGATCGGAAGCGCCACCCGCAGGACCAGCGTCGCCTCCGGGTAGCGTGCGGCGACGTACGCCCAGGAGCAGCCTTGGACGCTGGTCGGCGTACCCGAGACGAGGTCCGCGAGGTTCAGCGGTAGCACTTCGCCGGTGTCGCCGGTGTCGCCGGTGTCGCCGGTGTCGCCGGTGTCGCCGGTGTCGCCGGTGTCGCCGGTGTCGCCGGTGTCGCCGGTGTCGCCGGAGCCGGTGCAAGCCAGGAGAAAGTTCAGCGTGATCATGGGGAACTCGCGGGTGGGGCGGGCTGGTTCAGCAATCGGTGGCGAGCAGGACCAGATCGAGCGTCTGGGTCTCCACGTGGCACTCGTCGGCGGTGAGGACCGAGGTGAGCCCGCGCAGCTCGCTGGCGTGGCCATCAGCGCCGGCCCGGATATCCATCTCGCCCACGGACTCGAATCCGCACGCGAAGGTGTCCGTCGCGGTGAGATCGCAGGGCTGGGGCGCCATGTCGGTGTTGGGGTCCTGCCAGCTCACCCAGGCGTTGTCGAGGACGGCGTCGGCGCTGAGGTCGCTGGAGAGGTTGACGATCACCGCGGCCACCTCCTCCTCCGTGCAGGCCGCGACGTCGAGTTCGAAGGCGAGCTGCTCGCCGATGACGTGGCATTCGTCGGCTTCCACATCGACTTCCTGGGTCTGGGCCACGTGCCCGTCCGCTTCGAACGTCACTGCGAAGTGTCCAGCTTCTTCGCCGCCGCAGACGAAGTTGCCCTTGCCGAAGTCTTCGCATGGCTTCGAGTCGCCGCCATCAACGCTGTAGCTGCCGACGACCCCCTCGAGCGTTTCGCCCGAGACGGACACGACGGTGGTGGTGACCGAGAAGGCGTAGAAGTTGGTGCAGGCCAATTCTTCTTCGAAACAGGCGGCGAGGGCGAGCAGGAAGATCATGGGAGCTCCGGGGTGGGTGCGTCAGGATGGAAAGCAAGCACCGTGCCAGGTAGATTGAAGGGCGTCTTTTCCCGGAGCGCTGGCCTACGACTGCGGCTTGGGTGTCCGGGTTATCTCCGAATGGTGAGCCTTGTCTTCCTCCTTGGCTGTGTCGCGTCACCGGACACGAGTGCGTCAACCGGCGCGGACGCCGCGGTCGCCGACACCGCCGAGTCGCTCCCGGCGGGAGGGTCCGGCCCCGAGCCGACGCCAGAAACCGAGCGGCTGTGTCGGTTGGAGCTGGAGTGTGCGGTCCTTCCCACGCGCGACGTCAAGGTTCCGTGCGGGTTGAGTGTCGCGACGGAGTCCGGTGACATCGAGTACACCGGCTCCGCAGAGGTGTGGGTGCGCGGGCGTTCGTCGTCGCAGGTGGCCAAGCCGGGGTACGGCGTCGAGCTCAATGACGGCGCGGGTACCGCGGTTGCCGCGAACCTCCTCGGCATGGGCAGTGACAGCGACTGGGTGATCGACGGGCTGTACTACGATCGGCTGTTGATCCGGGACAAGCTCGGCTACGACCTGTTTCGGAGCTGGGGCGGCAAGGAGCACTACGCGGCCGAGTCGGCGCTTTGCGAGCTGTGGCGCAACGACGAGTACTTCGGCGTCCACGCCCTGGTGGAGCGTGTCAAGCGTGACGACGACCGCGTCGACATCGCGGACGGCAGCGAGTCGGGCGAGGCCTTCGTGCTCAGCCAGCTCGACGAGGACTGCTTCTACACCAACACTGCGACCTATGGCTGCTGGAAGCTCGTGTCTCCGGCATCGCCCACCGCGGAGGCCGAGGAGCAGATACTCCGCTTTCTGGCCGGATGGGAGGTCGAGGCGGTCGCGGCCCCATCCGAGGGGGACTGGTCGGGCGTGTGGGAGCGGACGGAGATGGACAGCGTCATCGACACTGTGCTCATCGAGGAGTTCTTCAAGAACGAAGATGCTTTCTACACCAGCATGCACCTGTCTCGCGCCGCGGGGGAGGGGATCCGCTTCATCCCCTGGGACCTCGACATGACCTTCGGGCAGTTTCCGTACTACCCCTACGGCAACTACGGCGCCTACGACGTGTGGATCGGGTACCGCCCGGTGTTGTGGGCGAACTTCGCCCAGGACCCCGAGTTCCGCGCCCGGCTTTCGGCGCGGTGGGCCGAGCTTCGCGCGGGCAGCCTCGACGAGGGCGCGCTCAACGAGCGGATGGGCGAGCTGCAGGCGATCCTTGGCGACGCCATCGTGCGCAACGACGAGGTGTGGCCGATTGAGTCGATCAACTACGGCGGCTGGTTCTTCGAGGTCGAGAGCTACGCCGACGAGGATGCGTACGTTCGAGCGTGGATGCACCAACGGCTTTTGTGGATGGACGCCCACATCGCGGAGTATTGAGCGGCATGCTCTTCGCGATCCTGCTCGGGTGCGCCGATGGCCACTGTCGCGACACGAGTGACACTGCCGACACCGGCGATCTCAGCCCGGTGCGGCGCGTCCCCGCCGAGTGGGAGCCCCAGGCGGCGATCTGGATTCAGTGGACCCGCCGCTACGAGCAGGCCTATGAGGCCGACATGTCGCAGATCGTGGCCACGGTGCTCGACTACGAAGACGTGCATGTGCTGGTTCATGACGCGGCCACCCGCGCCGCCGCGGAGGCCTCGTTGGCGACGGATGGGGGAGTGTCGGCCGCGGTGATCGCGGGCGCCGCTTCCGCCGCGGGCTTCACGCTCACCTGGCACGACATCCCCAACGACAACGCGTGGATTCGCGACAACGGGCCGGTCTACGTCGAAGAGGATGGCGCCCTTCGCATCCAGGACTGGGGCTTTGACGGGTGGGGCGATGCATTCGGGGAGATCCCGTTTGCAGACGATGACGCCGTGCCCATCGCGATCGGGGACCTGCTCGACCTGCCAGTTGACACGGTGAAGTCGGTGCACGAACGGGGAAACCTGGAGTTCAACGGGCTCGACACGGTTGTGCTCAACTGGTCCACGATCGGGGATCCCAATCGGAACCCCGACCTGACCCGCGAGCAGGCGGTCCAGCTCATGGAGTCGCGCTTCGGCGTCACCCGCGTCGTGATCGTGGAGGGCGCGCCCGAGGGCGACCTCACCGGGGGCCACATCGACGGCATGGCCCGGTTCATCGACGCCGAGCGCATCGTGGTCGCCGACTGCTCCACACAGAGCACGTGCGAACCCGGCGGTCACGACGATCTCATCTACGATGCCGCTGCCACCGCGCTTTCGGAGGCGGGACTCGACGTGATTCGCTGGCCGTTTGCGACCTCGGTGCGCTACCGCGGCGTCGACCTCGACACCGACTACATGAACTGGTTGGTGGGGAACAACTTTGTCATTACGACGGGCTTCGGCGACGTACCCGCCGACACCGCAGCGCAAGTGCAGCTCCGAGAATGGTTTCCCGGCCGCGACATCCTCGTGATCCCTATGCTGGCCAGCTGGTACGCGGGCGGCGGCGCCCACTGTCATACGAACGATCAGCCGCGCTGAGGCTCGGCGGCCACCCGGTACACCGCCAAGCTCGCGTCCCCGTAGGAGCGGACCCGGTCCAGCGGTAGCGCGCCCGCCATCTCGGGAAAGACCGTGCCCTTACGCCCTTCGGCAACCAGCACCTCGATCGCACAGGGCGCCAGCCGTGTAATCCAGCTCGCGATGTCGTCGTCGTACGGGGGGTCGAGATAGACGAGGTCCGCCCGCACGTCGCGGCAAAGCGTGGCCGTGTCCCCCGCGCGCACGTCGAGCGGCGTCTTGAAGGCCGTGCTGTTGGCGGCGATCGCTGCGAGTGCGATGGGAGCGCGCTCAAAGACGGTGACGGGCGCCGCACCGCGTGACGCCGCTTCCAACGCGATGGCGCCGGCTCCGCCGAACGCGTCGAGGAAGCTCAACCCGGTCAGGTCCTGCCCCAGAATCGAAAAGAGCGCCTCTCGCGCCCGTGAGCTCGTGGGGCGCACGCCCTCGGGAACCTCGGCGGGCAGCACCCGCCCGCGCAGGGAGCCGCCGGTGATTTTGATCATCGGCGCGGCTATCACGCAGCGCCCCTGGGGCGGTGGCGGTGGCTCCGCCCCGGCGACCGTGGCCGCTCGGGCCTCCGGCCTGACTACCGCGTCAGCGTGGCCTTCCCCGTGGTCAGACTCGCGGCGCCCGCAGTGGTCCTGCTCCCCGCGTGCGACCCGGTCGCTCCGGTGGCCTGCACGCTCTTGACGTCGACCTTGGCGCCGCCCGTCTCGACCCCGAACGCGTCCAGCAAAAGCTTCGAGAACGCCACGCTCATCGAGCGGTCGCCGTCTTTTTCCACCTGGGCCACGTTGGCGCCTTGCCCCGCCCCCAGCGTCGCGGTCATGCCGCCCGTCGCCACCGTCCCGCGCGTGAGGCCGACACTGCCGTTGACCTTGAGCTCGCTCATGTCGGCGATCGGGGTGCCCCCGCTGGGGGGTGCCTTGGATGCCAACAGGTCCGACACCCGGAGCGGCACCACATCGCAGGTTTGCCCAAGGCTTTTGTTCACCGCGTCGGTGAGGTTGGAGTCCCAGAGCCCGTCGACGGACGCGAACAGCTTGCCCTCCGGGCTCATGTAGACGCCCGGAACGCTGGTCCAACCCCAGGTGTCGAGCGGTGTGGAGAAGCTGGCCTTGGTGTTGGCGGGCACGAGCTTGCCGCTGCGTACCTGCACCTCGACGTAGGCGGTAGTGCCGGCCTTCACCGTCATCTTCTTGGTGCCCGTGCCGGTCGTCTGGGGGTTGAGCGGGACCGAGGCCTTGAGGTCGGCCGAGCCGACCAGTCCGCCCACCTGCTCGGTGAGGTCCGAGCCGGTGCCCCCTCCCGCGCCGGAGGAGCGGTAGTTGAGCCCGCTCGCAGTGAGGCCGGCGCTCTCGGTGGTGGAGTGCGCGCCCGTTTGTTGGTGGGTGAGCTTGCCGGAGTTGATCGCGTCCGCGGTAGTTCGGGTGGCGCCGCTCTGGTAGCTGAGGCCGGTTGCACCTGCCGAAGCGGCACTACCCGAGGTGGTCGTGCCCTTCTTGTTTTCGTCCAGCTTGGCGTTGACGCCGCTGGCGGTGGCGGTGGCGAGCTTCAAGTCGCCCGCGACCACGCCGGTTGCGCCGAGCTTGTCGGCCTTGGCGGTGGTCAAGGTGGAGCCGGCAGCCGCGTTTCGGGCGAGGGCCAGGTTCTTGGCATCTGCCGACTTCGCCGCCATGCCCGCGGCCTTGAGTGAGGTGGCCGAGACGGCCTCGGCTGACGCGGTGGTCGAGCCGGCCGCGGTGGCGAACTTCCCGCCCGTGACCTTGGCGCTCTCCGCGGTGGCGCCAGGCAGGGACACCCCCGAAAGCTGGGCGCTGCCTACGCCGCCGCTGACGCCACCGGCGCCGACGTGCATCTTGGCATCCGACGCGACTGTGCTGCCGAGCTTCACGTCGCCGGCCACGAGCCCATTCACCGTGGCCTTCTTGGCCCCGACGTTCGTCCCCTTGTCGCCGATGGCCGCGGTCAGTCCCTGGGCGTGCGCGTCGGCGATGCTCACCGAGCCGGTCGCGATCTTGCTGGCGTCGGCGCTGGTCGCGCTGGCCGTGAGTCCGCCGGTGTCGGAGCGCACCTTTGCCGCGGTTGCCCCGAGCTTTCCCGCTTTGACCTGTCCCGCGACCAGCCCGGTGGCGCCGAGCTTGTCGGCGCTTCCATCGACGCTCCCGTTGCCGACGCGCACCTTGGCGTTGGTGGCGGCTGCGCTTGCGAGCGAGAGATCGGCCCCAGCGAGCCCAGTCGCTGACGCAGCGCCCGCGCCGAAGGTGTGGCCGTCGGCGCCCGCAGCGTAGGTGCCGCCCTGAAGAGAGAGGTCGGCCAACGTCGTCTGCCCCGATCGGATGCCGGTGGCCTTGAGGTTTCGGGCGGTGGCGGTCGCGGTCGCAGCGCCGCTGGCGCCTACGGTTGCGGTGAGGTCGTTGCCATCGATGCGATCGCTGTGGATGCCACCGACATCGAGGTTGCCCACCGACGCCGACTTTGCCGCGACGCGGAGCTTGTCGGTCTGGCCGCCCTGGCCGCTTTGATCGAGCGTGACGCCGGCGGCCGACAGGTCGCCCGCTTTGACCCCAGCGGTCGTGAAGCCGGTGCCCTTGACCGCGTCCACCCCCACGCGCGTGCGCCCGGCGCCCAGCCCGACGTCCACGCCCTGGGCGCTGGCCGCGTCGAGGTGCATGGCGCCCACGTTGAGGTCCGCCGCGTCCAGCGACCCGGTCGTCATCCGCGTCTCGCCGTTTTTCGTCATGAACTGGGTGCCCGCGGCTGAAACCTGCCCCATGCTACCGGCCGCGGACTTCACGTCCGTTGCGCGCGTCCGGTCCGCAGCGGCGGTGACCGAGCCCCCGCCAATCGTCATCGACGCATTGTCGAGCTCGGCGGAGGCGCCGCTCACCCCGCCGGCGGAAAGCCCGTCGACCCGCACCGCCTTCGCGGCAAGGCTGGTGGCCTCGGCCGTGGACGACAGCGTCGCGTCCGTGGCGGTGCCGGACTGGATGGCGAAGCCGTTGGCGCCGCTGGCCCCCGCCACATCGATCCGGTCGGCCGAGGCCGACACGGTGCCGGCGCCAGCCTTCACGCTGAGCCCGTGGGTGCCGACCTTCACGAATTGCGCGCCTGCCGCACGGACGCCGCCTGCTTCCAGGGTGGTGGCGCTCAGCTCGCCGCCATCGGCTCCGAGCTTCCCTGTGAGTCCCTTCGCGTCGACCGTGGCCGCTGTGGTCCCGTTGGCGGAGAGCCTGTCGGCGTGTGAGGCGCTGGCCCCGAACTGCGAGGTGGTGCCGTCTGTGGCCCCTGTCAGCCCGCTCGCCGTGATGGCGCCCGCCTCCACGCCCGCGCCCGAAAATCCGCTGAGCTTGGCGGTCGCGACCTCAACCGTCGTCGTTCCGGGTTCGGTGAAGAAGTCCGTGAGCGTTTTGCCGGCGAACTCCCGCCGGACCTTCACCCCCGCCAGCTCGATTCCCGCAGCCCTGAGCGCTGGCGAGGTCGACGCCAGTTCCTTGGCAGAGGCGGTCGGCACCGCGAGGTCCGCCACGAACTTTCCTGCCTTGCTCTTGTCGCGCTCGTTGAGATCAATCCCGTCAGCGCTGACTGCCTTGGCCGACAGCGCGGCGGTCTGGATCGAAGAGATTCGCAGCTTCGGCACGCGGATGCGGTCGTTGCCCCACTTGTCCACGTTCGGGTGGTTCGCGGACTTGTCGGTGTCTTCCCAGGTGACGCCCTGCCCACTTTTCCCCAGCAGAGTCGAAATGTGGGTGGAGCCGGTCAGCGCACCGAGGCGGTCAAAAAACCCAGGATCTGCTGGTTCATCCGCGGCTGGGGGGGGAGCCATCGACGCCGCGTAGGCGTTCCCACCGCCGCCCGCGCCGCTGGCCGCGACCCTTTTGTCGGGGCTCGCCGCGGGGCCGAGGGCAGGGGTTTCGACAGCGGGGGTCGGCGTGGTCTGGGGCCGGTGGGACTGTTCAGACATGCCAGGAAGTGTACTCTCGCGGGGGGTGCGCGCGGATGACGTCCTCGCGAATTCTGCAACTGGGGATTAGGGCGGGGCGCGGTCGCACGAGCGGCCTGGGAGCAGGGTTGGCGGATGCAGTAGTTGTCGGTGGCGGGATCGGCGCGGTTCGGGCGGCGGCAGCGCTGCGGGCGGCCGGTCGGTCGGTGGTCCTGGTTCAGGAGGGAGCCGACGTTGCCGGGCTCGCCCACCCAGACATTCCCGTGGGGACGGGCTTTGAGTGCTTCGAGTCCGTGCCAGCGGACTGGCGGGCCATCCGCGGCATGACCACCGGTCTGTGTGTCGGCGGTGCGGTGCGCGCGCTTCCCTTGTCACGGGGGGTTCTACCTACGCTTTTGCCGACCTTGCAGGTCGTCTCGGCGCTGGCGGAGTGGGGTCGCACCCGCGTCAGCAGCGAGCTGGCTCGGCTCATCGGCGGGGGGCACGAACAGCGCAGCTATCGCGACTGGGTCGTGCAGCACTATGGCGAGCCGCTTTTCGCCCGGCTTTTCGAGCCCTACTGCGAGCGGCGGTTTGGCGAGGCTTCAGGCGTCAGCGCCAACGTGGCGCGGGCGGTGCATGGGGCGTCGGCGGGAGGGGTGTTTGCGTCCCCGAGCGGGGGTCGAGCGCGCGAACTCGCCCTGTTGCTCGAGGGGGTGGAGGTCGTCTGTGGGGCCGATGTCGTGGGCCTTGCAGCGGGTGTCGTACGCTTGTCGAGTGCCGACGTGGAGGGGGAGGTTTACGTTGACCTTCCCCCGGCGCGGGTCGTGGGCTTGCTTGGCGACGCGGCGCCTTCGGGCCTCGCCTCGGAGGTGGGTTGGCTGCGTTTCCGACACGCCTTGGAGGTCACGTTCAGCGGCGGCGCCGCGCTTCCCTGGGTGACGCACGTCGTCGATGGTCCGGGCCAGGCCTTTCGGCTGGTCCGGCACGGGCTCTTCCCCGGCAACGGTGCGTTGCAGGGGACGGTCTCGGTGCAGATGGCGGTCGAGGAGGGGGACCCCCTCTGGAAGGCTGATGATGGCCGGGTTGTAGAGGCCGCCCGGATGGCGCTGGGCGACGTGGCCGCCGACGTCAGCACCGTCGGTGCACGCGTGCAGCGCGTCGCCAATCACCACCCCGTGTGGGTCACGACCACGGCCGCGCGCATGCGGCAGCTGGCCCTCGCCCTCGGGGAGCTGAACATCACCCCCGTGGGCCGCGCCGGGACGTACGCCCCGCTTTCGGGTGCGGGCGAGCGGGCCTACCTCGATGACGTCATCCACCGCCGCGTCAGCATTCGCGAAGCGCTCCGGCAACATGTCGAGCCGGCGGTCGTGGTGGACGAACCCCGCGCCCACCTGACCGATTTCGCCAACGCGTAGGGGGCTCCGACCGCCGGGAACGCTTGACGAGGGCCCCCACCGCGCATAGAACGCGGCCCGCCGCCGAAGTGGCTCAGGGGTAGAGCAGCTGATTCGTAATCAGCAGGTCGTGGGTTCAAATCCCATCTTCGGCTCCATAAAAAACGGGCGCTCGTACCTGGGGTAAAGCTGGGGCGGGCGTTTTGTTTGTTGCGATGGCTTTTTGGCCACGTCGCAGCCACGTCGCACTTTGGCGGGAAGTCGGGGGGGAGGGAAGGGCGGTGAGTCGGGTGGGCGTGCTCCGCGGGCAGGGCTCGGAGCGGGCGCGCCCCGAGTGGCTACTCGGTGGCCTTCGGGGACGGGGCGGCGGCTGGTGGCTGAGCGGGCGCCCCCCAGTCAAGCGATCCCGGATTCGAGAGCAGCCAGGTCATGTTCGCTTCAAATTCGCGGAACGCTGCCGCTGCCTCCCGCTTCCATACCGTTGACGCGCGGTCTAGCAACTCCTCCTCCGGGGTCGGCTCCCTAGGGACGGCGTAGGGGCTTGTCAGTGTGACGCGCCGGCCACGGGGCCACGCCGGTTGCTTGGCTTGTGCGCGGGCGATCGTGCGCGTGATCAAGCCATGGGCTGCGGAGGCTGACGCGGCGAACGCATTCAGGGCGGCGCCCCGGGCCGCCATATCGTCGACCGTGCGAAAGGTCCGGAGCGCGCTGGCGAAGGCTGCCCCACCGTCCTCCGCGGCGCAGGCCGTTGCCACAACGGCGAGGAGGGCCTCGATGGTCTCGTCGCCGCGCCCCCCGCTGGCTTCGGCAAGCCGGCGAGCCTGTAAGGTCAAACACGCTTCCGCCCTGTTGGTCCGCTTGGATAGCTCTCGTTGACGCTCCATTTTTAGCCAGGCCTGATTCTCCGGCGACGTGAAGCGCCGAGTGAGCGCGACGCGAAGCTCGTCAGCTTCGGCACGGGCCTGCCCCACGAGCCGCTCGCACTCGGCGACCCGCAACTCCAAGGCGCGGACTTCGGCCCTTGCATCCTTGGCGGAGTCCTGGGCGTCGATCACCAGCAACCGATCGATGTCCTCCCTCGTCGAACCGAGCACCTTCGCGAGGATGTTGCGCGGGGTCGGGCCCGGACGGCAGGCGCCTATCTCCCATTTGCCTACAGCCTTGACCGACACGCCCGGGTCTTTGATCCGCTTGTCTGCTGCTTCGGCGAGCAGCGCCGCGGCGAGGCTCTCTTGCGTGAATTTGGGGTGTTTGGAGGATTTAGTGCTTCGTTCCCTTACAAGCCACGCACCGAACGTGCCGCGGTTCTGAACTTCCTCTTGTTCTGTAGTCATGATTCTACTACTCCGTCGCTGGAGGTATTCATATCTCGGCCTGCATAGACTCGCCCCACACCGGAGCGGAAATGCCAGTTCGACCTGTCAGTGTTCACCTTCCCAGCGACGTCGTCGCCGCGCTCGACAACCAAGGCCAGCGCGAGGACCGAAGCCGGAGCCGTCTCGTCCTGCGCTACGTTCGCCGGGGCCTGGAGGCCGAGGGCTTCCTTCCCGCGGACGGTTCACGCCCCGCCGCCGTGGAGGCGCCCCGTGGCCGCTGATCTCACGCTGCTCAGCAGCGCCGAAGTCGCGGCGATTCTCGGCTTCAAGGCGCAGAGTTTACGCGCTATGCGGCTGAGGGGCACGGGCCCTCGGTACATTCGCCTCGGTGGCCCCTTGGGCCGCGTTGCTTACCGGCGCGCTGATCTCGACGCATGGCTCGCCGCGCGGACGTTCACGAGCACCGCCGCGGAGGCCGTCGCCGCGTCCGCCACCCGCCCTACTACCACCTGAAACGGCGCAGCGGCCGAGGCTTCGGACCCCAGCCGCTGCAAAGGAGTCGTGCAATGACCTCCAACGATTCTAACCCCGCTTTTTCGAACCCGCCGCACGCCGACCGCGACGAGATCAGAAGGACGTTTGACCTGTTCTATCGACAAGGTGGCGTGCGTGAGCTGCGCGCGTTGAGGTGCAAGCCGAAGGGACGAGGCAAGCCGTTCACCTCCGCAGGATGCTTCGACGCCGTGGCACCACTGGTCGACGAGGTCATGCGGCTCGACAGGGAGCACGCTCCGGAGGGGACCTACTTCACGCTCAACCCGCTGAAGCCCGAGTTGATGGCGCGTGCCAACCCCAACCGGGCAACCGACTACGCCGAGATGACCGCCGCCGATGGCGATGTCGACCATCGGGAATGCATCCTGATCGACTTCGATCCGAAGCGGGCGCGCGGCATCTCTGCGAATGACGACGAACTGGCCAAGGCGTCGGAGTGCATGACCGCGGCACGAGCCCTGCTGGGTACCTACGGGTGGCCTGAGCCCGTCGTGTGCCTGTCCGGCAACGGCTACCACCTGCTCTACTGGGTGGCGCTCCCCAACGACGACGATGCACGGGAGCTTGTTCGCCGCGTACTCACCAAACTCCAGGGCAGCATCGCAACCGAATTCGTGGACGTGGATCAGTCGGTGTTCAACGCCGGCCGCATCACCAAGGTGTACGGGACCGTCGCTCGCAAGGGTGCCCACATGTCCCGTCCCGGCAGTATTGCCCAGTTGAATCCCACCGAATTCTACCAGTTCGTGTCAAGGCCGATCGGCTTTCGAGGCTCGGATCTTGCTGATCGCCGCCGGGACACTGGTCGCGCCATGTGGGATATCCATAGGTTTTACCGGGCAAAACGGGCGAGACGGGACAATCAAGGTCCATAGCTGGGCGCTGATGTCCGCGTCCTCCACCACCGCCCCTGGCTCCGGCGGCGACCCGCGCCCCGGCAATCGTCCGTATTACATCGCCCAGAATTGCCCGACGCGTGGCGCGGCGCTCATGCTGCTGGACGAGTTCGACGGCGTCGAGGTGGTTTTCCACGACGAGTGGGTCTGCCCGAAACACCGGGATGATGGCGTTCTCATGGACGTGCCGGCGGGGTAACTGCAGGCCATGGTGGGGGCGGCGAGGATGCACCACTGGCTTGACCGGCGAGGGCGCGGCAGGCAGCTCCAGCGCACGCGGCGGCGGGCCAAGCTGCCGCGCTGACGGCGCCACCGCCGGGAGCAGCCACCCCCGGAAAGTCAGCCCGCTACGCGCCCACAGGCCACCGCCGCGCCAGATCCCGCGCGAGCGCCGCAACGACCTCTCGCGCCCCCTCCGGCAGGCCACGCACCGCCCGCATCAGCGCATCCTCCTCGGGCGGGGGTATCGTCGATGGCACCGGCAAGTCCACGTCGACAAGGTCGGCAAGGCGAGTGCCGAGCACCCCGGCGATGGCCGCAAGGGTCGTGATGGTCAATCCCTTCCGGCCGTTTTCGTAGTAGGAAAGGTTGTTCGGGGCGATACCGACCGCGCCCGCCAACTGCTCCTGCGACCATCCCGCAGCCGTGCGGATGGCGCGGAGACGAGCGCCGAGGGCGGCGTATAGGACGTTGTCACGACGACGGGGCATGCAGGCAGCCGGGATGATCCCGCTCGCCGATGAATTCCGTCATGATCTGAAACTTCATTGCGGGGTTTCTTGACCTTTCAGATTGTGATGTAGTAGACAGGGTGCTCAACACTGCTCGGAGGCTCCATGTTCATTCTCTTCACGGTCTTTGCGGCCTGTTCCACCTCTGCTCCTGCCACGGCGACTGCGGCGGCTGACAATCTCGGCTACGAGGGCAAAGGGCAACCTGCCGATGGAACCGCGGCCGATGGCTACGATGTGGTCGCGTGCGTGGACATCTCCGACGACGTGTCCTGCAACGGCGAAACGGTTGTCGTCTGCTGCGACGCTGACAATTGCGCGGTCGCAACCAGCGGCGAGTTCTTCCAGGCGTGCGCGTCCACCTCCGACTGCCAGGCTGCTGGCGAGGCCCTCGGGGAGTACTGCACGGATGGCGGCGGCGGCGGAGAAGATTCCGGCGGCGGCGGCGGAGAAGAGACCGGGTAGCGCCGCAAAGCGGACGCCACGGTTGCCCGGTGGTGTCGTGGCCTTTGTCACTGGCACGGCCGCACGCGAGGGTGAGGCCGAGACCCGCAAGTAGGAAGCGGGGTGCGATGATCGTAGGAAATGCAACTCCTTGCTCCAGATAGTCGACCTGGACAAGGACACCAAGACGGCGGGATGTCGGAAGTGCATCCGGAAGGCCCGGCAGTCTGGATACGGCGGCTATGGAGGCGGACATGGCCGCGCAGCGGCTCGTACCGCTGATGCGCCACCAACTACGACCGACGACGACATCCCTTTCTGAGCATGTCGCAGGCTCATGTCCCCGCCCACGGCCCCGCGAGCACGTTCCCGCCCGCCACCACCGGCGCCACCTTCAGGTCAACCGGTGGTACCAGCCGAACGGCAGCCTCCAACGCGGCCTTTGTCGGTGGCGTGTAGTGCTTCGACCGCGTGTCCTGCGGCTTGTGGCCCACCAGGTAGTCGATGGTCTTGTCGGTCACGCGCTGCACCGGTGAGCCGTCGATCTCGACGGTGAGCCCCTGAAGCCCGGCCATGTACGCAGCGCGAAAGCCATGGTTCGGGCGCCCCTTACGACGGTTCAGCGGCTTATACACGTTGGGCCCGACCTCCCCCGCCCTCACGGCATCCATCCACAGGCGCTTCAGCACGTCGGTGTCGAGGTGCAGGTGGCCGCTCTGGGTGGTCGCTGGGAAGAGAAAGTCATCCCGCCCCTTGCAGGCCGCAATCCGCGCCTGCCAGAGGTTGAGCAACGACTGAGGAACGGGGATGGTGCGCTGGTCGGCCACTTCCGCAGCGCTCTTGCCATTCTCGACCACCAGCGTCATGCGGATGGGGTCGATGGCGCGACGCCGGATGCCGACGACCTGCTCGACGCGCAGCCCGGTGAGCCGTTCACCGGCAAGCACATCGCCCAGCTGCGTGTCGATGGTGTAGGCCCGGCGAACGACGGCATCGCACTCGGCCCACGTCGGCGCCTCCGGAGCCCCTGGCCGCGCCGGCACTGGGGGATGCTTGACAAGCATTCGGTGACGACCGTCGGTGGACGGGTGACGGACGTCGGACGGCCATGGGGTGATCATAGCTCAGAGGTCGCAGGTGGGTTCCATCAGGTAGTTGAGCCGGACTGTGCACGAGTCGCCGCAGTCGTCGACCGCCGCTTTGGCGCAGGCCAACTGGGTGCAGCCCTTTTCCGGGTCGAAAGGACCGCAGCCGTCGAGGAGGAAAACGTCCTCCGAGTATCTCTGGTGCTCGGTCTGCTCCTCCACGCACTCGTCGACGCTGTCGTAGTGCCACCAGTCGGGCTCACAGAGTTCCCACCGCGCGCACATATAGGGGAACTCCTGCGCCATGTAGTCCTCCCAGGTCACGATCGTGCAGACCTCGGCGGAGTCGGAGGTGTCGCCGGTGTCGGCAGTGCCGCAAGCCATCAGCGCCAGCGCGCAGAGCCAGAGGCGCCGGCTCATGGGGGGCGACCTATGGGGCGCTCAGTCATAGCTAGGACTGCAGGTGGGTTCCATCAGGTACCCGGTGCCGACCAGACAAGACTCGTCGCAATCCACAACCGCCGTCTTGGCGCATGCCAGCTGTGTGCAGCCCTTGTCGGGATCGAAGGGGCCGCAACCCCAGTAGGAGTAGGTTTGCGGCGAGTCTGCGCTAAGGTCCGTCTGAAATTCGACGCACGCCTCGATGCTGGCGTACTTGGCGAAGGACTCGGGATCGCATCGTTCCCAGCGCTGGCAGGCATAGGGGTAATATTGCTCGACGTAGTCCTGCCAGGTCACGATGTTGCAGACCTCGGCGGAGTCGACGGAGGCGGCGGAGGTGGCGGAGTTGGCGGAGTCGGCGGTACCGCAGGCCATGAGCGCCAGGCCCACGAGGCCGAGGCGGTGCAGGCGCCCCCCGCGGCTCATATCGGGCACACGTTCGCGACGCTCGATGCGTCGTACACCCAGCTGAAGTCGTCGGGCATGTACCAGTTGTAGCCAAAGCCAAAGAGGTCAATCCTCACGTAGCAGCCCGTGGAGCAGAAATAGGTTGGTTGATCCAAATCGCCGTTGTTGGTGACATCGCAACTCCAGATCCGCACCGCGTACTCGTCGCCGCTGCATTGCGCGTGATCCGAACGGTAGGCCGGCATGGCGTCATAGGCGTAGTCATCTGGACTGAAACTCTCGAACGCGCGGTAGGGCAGGCCGAGAGCGCCGCGGACCCGACAGTACCAGTGCTCCGCGACCACGTCATTGCAGCAGTTGAACTGACAGTGCGCGCCGTGCCAGGGGAGGTCGTCGGTATCGTAGGTGGGCGAGCGCGGGTCGAGCCAGATATGACCAAGCTCGTGCAACCAGGTCCTGGCGTTGTCCGCCAACACCACCACGGCATAGCGTGACATTCGGTCGGCGGACTCAGCGTAGGCGGCCACGTCGCTCGCGGCGCCACCATTGGCCGCCAACCATCGACTGTAATCGAGGGCGATCCGGGCCAGGTACATCACTCGATCGCACACCGCACCCTGGTAGGCCAGCTCCGAGGCGTTCATGTTGACGATGCCCGTCTTGGCGTAATGGGACTTGTCGCAGCCGCCATCCTCGTCGGCCGGAGGCTCACAGTTACCAGTGGTCCAGCCCGCGGTCGTGTAGCACCGCTCCTTGGCTTCGAAGTGCAGCGTGAAATCATCCCACGCGCGACCCTCGCAGTAGTCCCCCCCGGCCGCCGTCGGTCGATAGGGGGATAGGAAAAACGAACGGCATGGAAGCAGGCACACCCGGCGAGGGTACACCCGCTTCGGGCCCGTCCGCAAGCGGCGGCAAGGGCGTTGGTGGCCCAGAACGCGCCCATCGGAGCGAAAACAGGCAGGGCGTACGCAGCTCCGCC
>CANFCK010000015.1 GCA_947445035.1 Deltaproteobacteria bacterium | reverse complement strand
CCTCATCGACCGTGCCGTCGCAGTTGTTGTCCTTGCCGTCGCAAGCCTCGACGCCAAGCGGATTGATGTTGGCATCGTTGTCGTCGCAGTCCCCGTCAACGGTCGTGTACCCGTCCGCGTCCACGTCCAGATTGCCGCCGTCATCGATGCTGTTGCCGCCGGAGGTGTCGCCATCCGCCTTGGTGTCGTCCGTGGCGCCCGTACAGGCCACGCCAAGGATGAAGGACAGGCTGAGTGCGGTTCGATTCATAGGGGTCCTGCCGGGTGAGGAGCGCACAATCGTAGCACGATTGTCGCGGTCGGCTAAGAGGCAACGTGCCCGTCGAGTCCTGGTTTCCGCTCCCGATCTTCTACGAGGCCATCCCCGACCATGAAGCGCTCTGCGCCGAGGTGCTCCCCCACCTCTTCCGCATCAGCCGCGGGCGTACCAAACATCAGCCGCTGGTGACGGGTGCGTCGTATAGCGGAAGCAATGCGCCTGACCGTGCGCAGTACCTCTACAAGTTCCCAGAGCTCCGCCCGCTGTACGAGATGATCAACATCCGGGCCAACATCTTCGCCCGAGAGCTCGGCATCGACCTGACGCGGGAGCATCTCTACATGGGGCGCAGCTGGGTCAACATCCTGCGTCAAGGCGGCAAGGTCGAGTCCCACAATCACGTGGCGTCGGCGTTCTCGGGGGTGTTCTACCTGCAGGTTCCCGAGCCCGGCGCGCTCCGGTTTCTGGACCCCAAACAGCCCATCCGTCGTGAGCCGCATTGCCTGAGCACGCCGAGCCCCTACAGCGTGGGGCACGTGGACTACCCCGCCAAGGAAGGGCTGCTGCTTTTGTTTCCGGGGTATGCGATGCACGGCATGGTCGAACAAAACACCAGCGAGATCGAGCGGGTCTCGGTCTCGTTCGACTACTTCAGCATCAGCATCAACGGGCAATCGCCGCCGCCGCCTCCTCGCGCGCTGGTCGACAAGCTGTGGGCAGAAATCGAAGCCGACACCGGCGCGCCCCCCGACCCCGAACGCTGATCCCGCCGCGCCCTGGCGGGCCCTGAGCTACGCTCGGCGCTCAGCACCGTGCCCCACATGCGCTCCCGTTCCTCCTCCTCCGTCGTCAGCGCGCTCGCGCTCTCACTCGCGGTCATTGCGCTCGCAGCGGCCCCAGACCGTAGCCGCGCCGCCGCCCCCGCCAATCCCTTCGTCGTCATCGGCGTCGACGGGATGGAGTGGTCGGTGGTGGACGAGCTCCAGGCCAAGGGCCAGCTCCCCAACTTCAAGGCGCTCCGCGAGCGAGGCGCCAGCGCCAAGCTCGCCACGGCCTATGGCGCCAACTCACCCATCGTGTGGACAACAGTCGCGACCGGTCGCGACAAAGAAGATCATGGCATCGTCAACTTCGACGTCGCGACGGATTCCGGCAGCGCCCCGGTGTCATCGACCATGCGGAAGGTGCCGGCGATTTGGAACATGGTCTCGCGCAAGGAGTTCGGTCGTAAGGTGATGATGTTGGGATGGTGGGGTTCGTGGCCGGCCGAGACCGTCAACGGGCTCATCGTCTCGGACCGGGCCAACCGCCCGGTTGAGAACCGGACCTCACCCGCTTCGTTCGAGGCGAACTTCTCGACCGAGCTCAAGACCATCCGCGCCGACCGGAGCATCTTCCCTCGCGACGACGACTCCGGTGGCGAGGACCGGATCATGGCCTGGTACCTTGAAAAGAACGCGAACGCCGGGTACGCGCTGACCTGGGCCTACCTCCACGGCACCGATCTCGTCAGCCACAAGTACTGGAAGTATTACCGGCCTGATGGTTTCGCGAATGTGGACCCAAAGAAGAAGGCGTTGTACGAGGACAAGATTCCGGAAAAGTACCGGGCCGTCGATGCCGTGCTCGGCAAAGTGGTGGCCGCCGCGCCGAAGAACACCAACTTCATCATCATCTCGGACCATGGCTTCGGCAAGTTGCCCGAGGAGTTCGTGAAGGTCTCGGTGGAGTTGGACATGGCCCTGGAGCACGTCGGCCTGCTCACCCGCAATGGGCGCACGGTGAACATGGCGGCCACCAAGGTCTTCAACTATCAGACGGCCGACTTTCAGATGGCCAAGATGGTCCGCTTCGCGCGCGCGGGGCGGGAAAAGGGCGGCGTGATCTCGCCAGGCGATGAGGGGGAAATCCGCGCCGATCTGGCCGCGAAGCTTGCCAAGTTCAAGTATGAAGGTGGAGGTGCGGTCTTCGCTGTGCGCGACGCCAAGCCTTACGAAGTCAAGAAAGGCGCCGACTTCATGGTCGACATCCTCAGCGCCGGGGTCAGTGAGGCGGTCACCTACGAAGGCAAGACCTACGGCGATGTCGTGGGGCAGGTCGTGGAGCACTCGGGTGGGCACGGCTGGGAGCCGCCCGGTGTCTTTTGCGCTGCGGGCCCCGACATCGATCCCAAGGCGAAGCTCGATGGCATTCGCATCCACGACATCACGCCAACGGTGCTCTACGGCATGGGCCTTCCCGGGGCAGAGGACTTCGACGGGAAGGCCATCGAAGCGCTCTACACCCAGAGCTTCCGCAGCGCGCACCCGCTGAAGAAGATCCCCACCTACGGCACCATGACGGAGGGCAAGCCCACCGAGGACAAGACCTCGGACGAGGCGATGTTGGAGCAGCTCCGGCAGCTTGGCTATATCGAGTAGTCGCCCGTGCCGCCGGGGGCGGCTCCCAGGGACCAAGAAACGGCCGAACGGCAGGGTGACGCCAGGGTGGGGAGAGTCTCAGCAACCGCCGTTGGCCGCCCCCGGCGTCCCGCGATCCGTTGCATTGTAGAGATCAACCGAGCGGCACCAGGACGTGGAGGCGTCGTTGCCGGTGACGTCGAAGAAGTCGACATCCAGCTCCATCGAGTAGCCCGCCGCGTACGGGAAGCTCGTGGTCCACGTCACCCGATCGATCTCGAGCCCGACCGAGTCCGTCAGCACCGCCCGATCCGACGTGTTCGAGAGCGCCAGTGAGGTGCCCCAAGCGTAGTCGACGGTGATGCCCCCGCCCATCGTGGTGCTGCTGAGTGAGTTGCCGAAGACGACGTACTCGCCCGCGGGTACCAGCACGTCGGCGGTGATCGAGTGGGTGGCGGCGTTGTCCCCGATGGTCCAGCCGCACATCTTGATGTCGATGCTGGTGTTGTTGTAGACCTCGACCCACTCTCCGGCGGGGTCGGTCACCGCCGCGGGGTTGGGCATGACCTCGGTCACCAGCAGATCCCCGGCGACGATGAGCCCCTCGTCGCAATCGTCGTCGCAATCGTTGTCGAGGCCGTCGCGTGTTTCGGTCGCGATCCCGGAAATCGTGTCGTCCTCGTCGTCGCAGTCCGTGCCCGACCACGCGTCGGAGTCGTCGCCGTCTTCGTCCTGGTCGTAGTCGCTCCCCCCCGAGCAGTCCTGATCGACCCCGTCGTACCAGACCTCGGTGGCGCTGGGCGAGATGCTGTCGTCGGTGTCCACACAGTCGTCGCCGCCCGAGAAAACGTAGTAGCCGTGGCCATCCCCGTCGCGATCGAAGTCGTCGGCGCCGTCGCAGTCGCTATCGGTCCCGTCGTACCAGATGTCGATGGCACCGGGGTTGATGGTCCCCGACGTGTCGTCACAGTCGGTTCCGCCGTAGGACTCGGAAAGGTAGGTGTCGCCGTCCTGGTCGTAGTCGCTGCCGCCCGAGCAGTCGCGGTCGTCGCCGTCGTACCAGACCTCGGCGGCGCCGGGGTTGACGACCGCGTCCTCGTCGTCACAATCGTCGGCACTGCCGGTCGGCGAGCCGAGGTCGGTGTACCCGTCGGCGTCCTGGTCGTAGTCGTCGGCGCCGTCGCAATCGCTGTCAACCCCGTCGTACCAGGATTCCCCCTCGCCGGGGTTGATCGTGTCATCGACATCGTCGCAGTCGTCGGCGGAGCCGCTGGCCGAGCCCAGGGCGGTGTAGCCGTCGGCATCCTGGTCGTAGTCGTCGGCGTCGTCGCAGTCCTGGTCGATGCCGTCGTACCAGACCTCGGTGGCTGCGGGGCTGATGGCCGCGTCGCCATCGTCGCAATCGGCGCCGCCGCCGCCCTCGCCCACGTAGCCGTCCCCGTCGAGATCGAAGTCGCTGGTCGACGAACAATCCTGGTCGATGCCGTCGTAGGCGATGTCGGTGGCGCCAGGGTTGATGCTCGCATCCGTGTCGCGACAGTCATCGCCGCCGTAGCTGGTCGAGAGGTAGCCGTCCGCGTCCTGATCGTAGTCATCGGCGCCGTCACAATCGGAGTCGGTCCCGTCGTACCACACGTCCAGCGCGCCGGTGTAGATGGTGTCGTCCAGGTCGTTGCAGTCGTCGCCCCCGACGCTCAGATCCTCGTCGCCGTCGCCGTCTTGATCGTTGTCGTTGGCGCCGTCGCAGTCCTGGTCGATGCCGTCGTACCAGGTTTCCGTCGCGCCGGGGTTGATGCTGGCGTCGCCATCGTCGCAATCGCCGCCGCCCACCACCGTGGACTGATAGCCGTCGCCATCGATGTCGTAGTCGTTGGTGTCGGAGCAGTCGCTGTCGATCCCATCGTAGGGGATGTCCGTCGCGCCTGGGCTCACGGTCGCGTCGGTGTCGTCGCAGTCGCCGCCGCCCCAGGCCAAGGCGTCGTACCCGTCGGCGTCCCGATCGTAGTCGTTGCCGCCGTCGCAAGCGCCATCCACGCCGTCGTACCAAACCTCCGTCGCGCCGAAGAAGGTGGTGGCCTCCGTGTCATCGCAATCGAGCCCCCCGTACAGGTCGCCGTCCTGGCCGTCGCCATCCTGGTCGTAGTCGCTGCCGCCGGAGCAGTCCTGATCGGTGCCGTCGTACCAGACCTCTGGCACCCCTGGGAGCGAGCTGGCATCGGTGTCATCGCAGTCCGCGCCGCCGCCTGAGGCGGCGCGCGCCCCGTCGCCGTCCTGGTCGTAGTCGTCGTTGCCGGCGCAGTCGCTGTCGACGCCGTCGTACCAGCCGTCGCTCGCCCCCGGGTACATCGTCGGGTCGGTGTCGAGGCAGTCGTCGCCGCCGCCGATCTCGGCGAGGGCGCCGTCGCCGTCCTGATCGTAGTCGTCCTCGCCGCCACAGTCGCTGTCCACGCCGTCGTACCAGGGGTCACGTGCGCCGGGAAGCATGGTGGCATCCAGGTCGTTGCAGTCGTCGCCCACGCCGAGCACCTGGGCGCCGTCGCCGTCCTGGTCGTAGTCGTCGTTGCCCCCACAGTCGCTGTCGACGCCGTCGTACCAGGTGTCGTCGAGGCCCGGGGCGCGGGCGGCGTCGGCGTCGTCGCAGTCGCCGTCCACCTCGGCGTATCCGTCGCCGTCGTCGTCGCGGTAGGCCGTGCCCTCGTCCGTTTCGCCGTCGCAGTCGTTGTCCTTGGCGTCGGCCAGCTCGGGGGCTTCCGGGTACACCGTCCCGTCGAAGTCGTCGCAGTCGCCATCGCAATCGAGGACGTCGTCACCATCCTCATCCAGGCAGGCTTCGACGTAGAGATCGGTGGCGCACGCGCCGACGAGCCCGATCGGGTCGGTGAGCGACAGCGTCAGTGCGTGGTCACCCCCCAGAATGGGCGTCCACGCGAAGCTGATCACGCCGGTGCTGGCTGGGCCTCCCGACCACAGCTCGCCGTCGAGATCGCTGGTGAGCTGGCCGACGAGCAAGGCGGGGTCGGTGTTGTCGTCGGTCGCACCGACGGTGACGTCGATGCGGTCGCCTTTGCGGATGGCGGCCCCGGTCAGCGGACTGGCGAATTCACAGCTTGGGGCAGTGTTGATCGCGGGAACAACGGTGACCGTGTCTTCCCCGATCTGACCGGCGTCGTCGGTGGCAAAGACCGAGAGGATGTGTTGGTTGTTGCTCAGGGTGAGGGTCCACCCGATGTTGCCACCCTCGCAGGCCGCGCCGACTTCAGTGCTGAGAACGCCGTCGATGTCGGAATCGACCGTGTAGCTGAGCTGCGTTGGCAGGCTCTCGTCGTCGACCTGCGTGCACAACAGCACCGTGGAGGCGGGATCGAAGGCGCTCCCGTCCGCGGGGCGCACGATGGTGACACTCGGCGCATCGTTCGCCGATTTCAAGGTGGTTTCTTGGCAGGCGGCCAGCGCAAGGAGCAGCATGGACTCGGTCTACCCTGCAGCTTGCCCGGCGTCATGAAAATGTGTGCGACGGAGTGGAGGCAGCTCGGTGCCGGTGGCGTGGGCCGCTTTTGACGTCACACGCCAGGTAACCCTCGCCGCCTCAATAATTCCGACCCAAAGGCCCACCGCGCGAACCCACCGCTCATGCGTGTGACAAAAACCCACACGTCGATGAAAAGCACGTGCATCCTCAACAACGCCATGCAGCTGATGGTCGCGACGCCGCCGATCACAGCGAAGAGCCGGAACGGCCACCAGAGCGGGTACCGCGCCAGCTCCGAAAAGCGATCGTGCATCCGCCAGATGCGCCCGAACGGCGGGAGCAAGGTCGCGAAGTCGTAGCCGAGCTGATGCGCGATTGAGTACACCTCCAGGGACATCCACGGGATGGCCCGGGTGCCGCGAAGTAGGTTGGGGTTGAAGAGGAGCGTCAGGCCCGCGAGCCATCCCCGCTGCCGCGCCAGCTCGCGGCTGACAAGCCAATTCAGCGCGAGATGGGCCGCCTCGTCGGCGCAGACCCGCTCCACAAAGGCGTCAAAGCCGGGGGAACGCAGGGCGGGGTGGCCCTGGAGGAAGGGGATGGTGCCGGCGTCCAGGAAGGTCTCGAAGACGGGCGTCGACATCGCGACGAGCGGGGCGTCGACGTTCGGATCGAGGGTGTCGAACTGATCGAGGATCAGCGCGTTCCCGAGCCCTGGTGCTTGGAGGGGGGCGCCCGCGGCCGCAAGGAGGCGGCGGAGTCCATCGGCATGGCGACGTTCCTCGGCAGCGAAAAGGCCGTAGAGCTCCGCGAGGGCGGGGGTGTCGCTGGCGTCGCGAAGCAGCTCGAAGTTCAGCCGCGCGATCTCCTCGATGTAGATGACCTCGTTGAGCAGGCGGACCATCGCCGGGGGGAGGGGTGTCTGTGGCGGCGGCGGAAGGTCGTCGAGGCGCCACTGGTGGGCCCGGACCCGCACCAGCAGCGCGTCGATGGCCCGGGTGTCTGCCATCGAGAGCCGGGCCGGCGCGGGCTTCCAGGCTTGGATGCGCCCGGTGACCCAGAAGGCCGCCACCCCGACCGCGGCGCCGGTCGGTAGATCGATGGCGTAGTGTTGTTTGGTGGTGAGCGTCGCCAAGGTAACGGCGGCGGCCCAAACCAACGGCAGCGCGCGGGTTCGCTTCAGCCAACTCGACCAGTTCAACGCCAGTCCCCACGCCAATGCAACATGCAACGACGGGAGGCAGTTGCTGGGGGAGTCGGTGTCACGGAGATCGGCGAACTCGCGGAGGGTGAGGGAGTCTCCACCCGGGAGCGGCCACAGCTCCCGGGGGTAGGTCGTCGGGTACCCCACAAAGACCAGGCCGCAGACCGCCGAAGCCAGGGCCAGGGTGCCGAAAAGCCGCCGCGCGGCTGGGCCACTCGGTACCATCAGCCACGCCAGCAGCGCCGCCTTGGTCCCGGAGCCATAGATCCAGATGGTCCAAGGCAAAAGCGGGATCGCCGCCTCCCAGTCGGTGACCGGCAGAAGGTGCCCGGGACCGGCGAGCTTCCCCAGACCGTAGCAGGCCAGTACCACCAGCCCCGACGCGAGCCATCCCCCGACACGTTTGGCGTGGTCGAAGGGGGAACGGCTGCCGATCACGCGCGCCGCTCCACGGCCATTGTCGCGAGCTCAGCGATCCCGGAAATGCCTCCAGGCAGCGTTCCCAGCGCGGCGACAGCACGGTCACGGTGTGCGCGCGCCGCCTCCGTGCACCGGTCCGTGCTCCCGTCCGCTCCATGGTCGCGCGCCATCAGGAAGGGATAGCTGACGCGGCCGGCACGCACGTCCTGACCAGGGCGCTTGCCGAGCGCGGCCTGATCCCCCACGACATCGAGCAGGTCGTCGACGATCTGGAAGCCCAGACCCAGCTCCAAGCCGAAGTTGTGGAGTCGCTTCTGGAGCCGGGGAGGGGCCCCGCCAGCGCGCGCGCCCAGCTCGGCGGCCGCGGCGAATAGGCGCGCCGTCTTCAGCGACGCGATTTCGATCCACTGCCCCTGCGTCAGCCCCAGGTCGTGGGCGTGGCGCAGCTCCGTCCGCTGCCCTTCCAGCAGCGCCAAGAGGGTGTCGGGTAGCCCCGGGACGTCGAGCGCCGCCCGCGTGAGGTGCCAGGTCGCTACGCCCGTCGCAAAGGTGGGCGACGTCAGGCGGTGGAGCGCCGGCGCTCCCCGCCGCAGCTCCGCCTCGTCCACGATGTCGTCGAGAATGAGCGAAGCGGTGTGGACCCATTCGATGGCGGCGGCCACCGGCAACGCGGCGGCCGGGTCGCCGCCACCCGCCCGCGCCGCTGCCAGCACCAGACGCGCGCGGAGGCGTTTGCCTCCACGAGCGAGCAGCCATCGGGACGCGCTGAGGATCGGCCCGGTTTTGGGGAGGCTCGCCAACATGGCGCACGTCAGCTCGTCGTCGGGGAGGGCGACGTCGGGCAACGTGTGTGGAGCCCATCCGGCGCCGGCGCGGCGGGCTGCGGGCACGTCGGGGCCGGGGTGGAGCACCGCCGTCAAGCGTTCACACGCGTCGCAATCGGAGAGCGCGTGTACGGCGATTTTGGCGGCGTCGAGGCCGCCCGGCTCGCCCTCGATGGCGCGCCCGAGGCCCACCGCCCACGCGTCGAGCGCGGCGTGGTCGGCATCGCTGACGGCGGCGACAATCACCCCTGCGGCCACCGCCGCTCGCAGAAAGAGCACCGCTTCCGGAACCGCGCTGGCGCCTACATCTTCGCCCGCCAGCCGCTCCGCCACGCGTCGTAAGAGCACCTCGTCGCCGCGCGCGGCCCTTGTGGCCAAGAGCCGCAGCACGCGGCTGTCTGCTGAGAGCCAAGCCTGCCGGGTCGCCTCGTCAGGCGGGCCCAGATGCACCCGCTGATTGGTGGCTTCCACCAGCGCCACGGCCAGCCCACCCGCCTCCTGCCATCGCCGGGTGCCCCAGCCTCGCGCCACGTGGAGCACGACGGCGCCGCCAAGGCCGGCGCGCGGAACGGACGCGGGGTCCGCCGGGCAACCCGGAATCCGGGCCCACGCAGCGGAGACGGCGGCATCGACGGGCTGAAGGAGGGTCTCGTACCAGGACACCGCGCGGATGTACCCCGGCGGCGGGCGGGCGGGGTACAAGCGCCCATGCTCGCCGCGCGCGTGGCCCTGCCGCTCTTGGACCGCTTGCGCCGCTCGCCTTTCGGCGGCGCGTGGCTCGACGTCGCCGCGTTTGGCGTCGACGCCGCTGGCGAGCGCCTGTTCGTCAGCACCGCAAGGGTGATGCCCTACGCCGAGGAACTCGTGGACGCGTGGATCCGCTGCGACCTCGCCGACCTTGACCGTATGCTGGCCAGCGAAGCGCCGGTCGGGCAGGTCGGGTACGCCCTCGGCGAGCGCGACGAGGCGCCGCGGCTGAAACAGGCCCGCGCCGTGCTGGCGCTCGCCGCGTTGGGCTGGTGTGGCCCCTGGCCCGAGGCCGGTGCGGACGCAGAGCTGGTCGCGCTCACCCGCCGGGCCTGCCTCGAGCTGGCGATCGGCCCTGCAGATCAGGTGGGGACGCTGTTTCCGCGCGCGGCGCCCCCCCCGCTGGCTGGCGTCTCCCTCCGCCTCACCGACGGCGCCCGCCCCCGTTGGTGCACGCTGGGACTGAGCGACGCGCGCGGCGCTCCGGAGTTCTGGACGGACGTCGACCCGCGGCTGCTGCGCATCGCGGTGCTCCATTGGTTGGAGGCCGGTTCCTGGCCGCAGACACTGGACACTGACCGCGGCTCGCTCCGCTTCGAGGCCCGTTGCCTCCCCTTGCCGCGCGGACTGACCTCCCTGGTCCGGGTGCGCGCTTGACCGGTCGACGCGCGCTTTTCGGCGCCACCGTACTTGCCGTGGCCTCTGGGCTGCCGATGGGCGTACTCAGCGAATTCTTGCCGGTCTACCTCAAACAGACCGGCGCCAGCCTGGAAGTCGTGGGTGCGACCAGCGCACTTTTGGCGCCCTACACCTTCAAGGCGTTGTGGTCGCCGGTGGTAGAGCGGCTTGGGCACCTGCGCGCCCAGGCGGTGGTGATGCTGCTCGGCATCGCGACCATCTGTGCGCTGGGTCCGCAGCTGGGAACGGCGCTGATTCCAGCGTTCTTCGTGGTCGCGGTGCTCAGCGCCACCCAGGACGTCGCCATCGACGGATGGGTCGTGGGTCTCGTTCCGCTGGAGCACCAAGGGCGCGCCGCAGGATTGCGAGTCGCCGGGTACCGCCTCGCCATGGCGCTGAGCGGAGGCGGCGCATTGTGGTTGAGCGTGTCGTGGGGCTGGAGCGGGGCGTGGTGGGCGATCGCCGGGCTCTGCGTCGCGGTGTCAGGGCTCGTCGCCTTCCAGCCGCTCGCGCCGGCCAGCCCGCCAACGAGCACCCCCGCCTACTTTGTCGAGTTGGGTCGTTGGCTCCGCGAACGGGGCGCTCTGGTCGCCCTGGCCTTCGCCCTTTGCTACAAGCTCGGCGACGCGGCGATGGCGCCGATGGTGAAGCCCTTCTGGCTCGATGCGGGCTTGTCCGTAGAGGACGTCGGGCTCTACAGCGTGCTGCTCGGCTCGTTGGTGACCGGAGTCGGCGCGTTGGTGGGAGGGGAAGTGGTGAGCCGCGTGGGCCACCTGCGCTCGATCTGGATGCTGGGCGGGCTACAGCTGGGCAGTAACCTCGTGTATGCGGCGGTCGCGCTGGCGCCCACGAGGCTCACGATCCTCGGCGCAGGCGGTTTTGAGTCGCTCACCCAGGGGCTCGGTACCGCGCCGCTTTTCGCCGTCCTGATGCGCGCTTGCGGACGGGAGCAGCCGGCGGTGCGCTTCGCCATCCTCACGGCGACAGCGGCCGTGGGGCGCACGGTCGCCGGGACCATATCGGGGTTCGCGACAGGTGAGATCGGCTACACCGGCTGGTTCTTCCTCACGACGATCTTCGCCCTACCCGCGCTGGCGCTCGCGCCCCTTCTTCACCGAGGACCCGATGCGGTACGATGAGCTGACCCCGCGACAGCTCCAGGTGCACGCCGAGGCGGACGCACGTGGGGATCCCGGGTACCCCGACCCCTACACGGGCTACTTCGTGCTGACGGCAACGTACTTGCGGAGGCAGGGGCATTGCTGCGGCCGCGGTTGCCGGCACTGCCCGTGGGACGCCGCTGAGCAGGAGCGGGCGGGGCGGCCGGTGCGGAGGGGCTGACGGATTCTGTCGCGGCTCCCAGCGTCGCCCGGCCCGGCGCGTGGGATGGCGGCGCCCCCGAGACGCTGACCTGTGCGACAATGGCGGCCCACGCCCCCGAGGCCACATTGCGCTCCACTCTGCTCCCCGCTCTCCCGATCTTCCTCGCCGCCTGTGGGCCGGTCGGGGGCGAAAAGCTCAACACCAATGTGGACGCTGACGGGGACGGCATCTTCGCGGTCAACGACTGCAACGATCAGGACGGCATGATCGGCAAGTCAGCGGTCTACTACTACGACGGCGATCGCGACGGCCACGGCACCCCGGCGGTGTTCGAGACCTTCTGTGAGGCTCCGGAGGGCTACGTCAAGGTCGGCGACGACTGCGACGACGAAAACCCGCTGGTGTACCCAGGTTTTGGCGAACTTTGCGACGGCATCGACAACGACTGCGACGGCGAAATCGATCCCGGCATGGTCATGCTCCCCTGGTACGCCGACACCGACGCGGACGGGTACGGGGATGTCGCCAGCACCGTGCAGGACTGCACTGCGCCCGAGGGTTTTGTCGAAGACGCGGCCGACTGCGCCGATGCCGACGCTGCGGTCAATCCCGGCGCTACCGAGGTCTGCAACGAGCTCGACGACGATTGTGACACCCTGGTCGATGCCGATGACGACTCGCTCGATGGGAGTTCGGCCCTGGTGGTCTACACCGACGGCGATGGCGACGGGTACGGCGATCCGGCTTCGGCGGCCGTCGTCTGCGAGGCCGGCGCTTGGCAGATCGCCGACGGCCAGGACTGCGACGACTCGACGGCGGCGGTGAGTCCGGCGGCGGTCGAGCTGTGCAACGGCGAGGACGACGACTGCGACGGCGAGATCGACATCGACGCCACCGATGCCTCGATCTGGTACGCCGACAGCGACGGCGACGGCTTCGGCAACGCGACCACCTCTGCCATGGCCTGCGACGCCCCCGCCGACCATGTTGCTGACGACTCGGACTGCGACGATTCTACTGCCGCGGTGAACCCCTTCGCCACCGAGGTCTGCGACACCATCGACAACAACTGCGACGGCGTCATTGACACCGACGCCGCCGACGTGGGCACCTGGTACGCCGACGCCGACGGCGACGGCTACGGTGATGCGTCCATCAGCAGCGTCGGTTGCGCCGCGCCGGCCAATGCCGTCGCCGATGCAACGGACTGTGATGACACCGACGCCACCGTGTTCCCAGGAGCGGCGGAGGTGTGCGGAGGCAGTGACCTCGACTGCGACCTCAGCGCCCCGGAGATGTGCTCCTCGTGCGCCGAGGCGCTCGCGGACGGCTACACCACCGATGGCCTCACTTTCATCGACGTCGACGGGTTTGGCGGCGCGGTGCCCGAGCTCCAGGTCTGGTGCGATCAGACGACCGACGGCGGCGGATGGACGCTCGTGCAGCGCACCGTCTGGGACTGGGCCGACACCTCGCTCCTGTTGACCGACTACGCCGACTGGTACGGCGTGCACCAGGGGGACGCCACCACCGGGGAGGTCTTCCGTCTGGCCGGCGTCGCGTGGAGCGTCGTGGGTGCGGGCGGCGAGATGTTGGGCGTGCATCACGCGCGCGATTCCAGCAGCCTCGGTGACTGTGACCCGCTCTACTACACCGGCAGCGGCGGCACGGTCACGGTGACGAGCACCGCCGCGGACCTCGGCGCATTCTCGAGCACGGTCAGCCTCACCAACGCGGCCGAGCTTTCGACGACGGACGCCGGGCCGTCCACGGACTGCGTCAACGACTACGGCGGGGTCCCGTGGTTCTACAGCACCTGTTGCTCTACCTGCCCGTCGTTCATGTCGAGCTACTGGAGCGACGAGGCCCATCCGATGATCGGGTACGCAGACTCGTCAGCCGACCTCAACGGGCGCACCGCGGCGGACACGTGTCCCTCGGGAGCGGCCCTGCCGAACGAGAGCGCCGGTGGTTACGAAGGCATCAACGTGATGGAGTTCTATCTGCGGTGACGCTGAGCCGGGAGTGCGTTGGGGCCGGTTACAGGTGCCCGTGCTCCTTCTCCTCCTTTCCCTCGTGGCCTGCGACGGCCCCGCCTGCCTCGAAGGTGACCCTGCCTGCCTGATGCCCTCGCCGTGCGAGGTGGTGGCGTACACCTGCGAAGGGGGCAGCACCGACGCCTACTGGCTTGGCCCCAACGATGTGCCTCCGGGCGGCCTCGCAGCGCTGGGGGCCACAGGCGATCTGGTGCTCGCCAACGATCGCATCGTGGCGGTGATCGAGGGCCTCGACCACCCGCACTACATCGCCCCCACGGGCGGCAGCATCCTCGACCTCGGCATCACCGGCAAGGACAACGACTCCCTTCGTCAGGTTTTCCAGGCCACCGGGCTCCTGCCCGAGGAGGGCTTCCACTACACCAGCATGGAGCTTTTGGAGGAGGGCGAAATCCGCGCCGTCCAGCTGCTCGGCACTCTCGACGGGTACCCTGACGTGGCTGTGGCCACGCGCTACGAGATTCGCCCCTGCGAGCCAGGCCTGCGCGTGCGGACGGAGATCGGCAATGGCACCGCGGACGCCCTGTCGCTGTACCTGACCGACGCGTTCTATTGGGGTAGCCGCCAGTTCACCCCGTTCACCCCGCGGGCCGGCGCCGGCTTCACCCACCCCAGCTTCGGGCTCTCCGACATCGGCACCGCCTTCTTCGACGTGCCGTTCATGGTGGCGGGGATGCACAGCGATCCGGCCGCCAGCTACGGCGTGGTGGCGTGCAGCGAAGAGCAACTGACGGGCTTCCAGAGCGACAACGTGTCGGCGATGGGTCCCGCGCCGCGGGTTTTCCCCGCCCGCGACTGGGACGTGTACGAGCGGTTCATCTTTGCGGCCGATGGCGCCTCGATCTCCGGTGCCGCCGACCTTGCGTGGGAGCTGCGCGAGCAGCTCTGGGGCGAGGCGTGGACCACCCTTTCGGGCACCGTGGTCGCGCCCGGCGGCAAGCTCGGAGAGAACCTGCGGGCCAGCCTGTTGGTGGTCGATGCCGACGGCGTGCCGGTCACCCACGTGCTGCCCGCGAACGACGGAAGCTGGTCGGCGCGGGTGCCTGCCGACCGGACCTACACCCTTCACGCGGAGTCCTTCGGGCGCGAAGTGGCCACCAGCGAGGTGACGGTGGCGGGCGACCCCGTCAACGCCGGTACGATCACGCTTCCGGCGGTGGGCGAGGTGTCCATCGACGTGCTGATCGACGGGGTGAGCGACTACGCCGTGGTCAACGTGATCCCGGCCGACGACGCGACGGCCGCTGCGACCGAGGGCAGCGTTTTTGGCTTCTTCGAGCCCTGCGCGCCGATGCTCGGGCTCACCCACGGGGGCAGCCCCTCCTGCAACCGGGTCATCGTGAACGGGCCCACGACGATCGCGCTCCCAGCGGGCAACTACGATTTCTACACCTCGCGGGGGCTTTTCTCGACGCTCGGCGCGGTCCAGGGCGTCACGGTCGCGGCGGTGACCGGCCAGAGTGTCACCCTCGAGGTCACCACCCTCGACGTCCAGCCCGCCGGTACCCTCACCGGCGACTTCCACGTTCACGGGGGCGCCAGCTTCGACAGCAACATGCCCGACGACGACCGGGTCAAGGCCTTCGTCGCCTCTGGGCTGGAGATCGTCGTGACCACCGAACATGACGTGGTCAACGACTACGCCGTGGCCATCGACGCGCTCGGGGTCGCAGACCGCTTCACGCTTTTGACCGGCACCGAGGCGACGGGGCATCTGCTTTTCCGCTACCGCACCGACTACGGCTTTCCGCAGGTGGTGGGGCATTGGATGTACTGGCCGGTGCTCTACGACCCGACGGCCCCCTGGCGCGGCGCGACGTACGACGAAAAGGCCGAACCGGGCCTTTTGACCACCCGCCAGGAGGATGGCGGGTGGAGCCGCGCCGAGGGCGTGGTGCAGATGAACCACCCGTACGGCGGTGCTGCGTTCGGTCGCGACTACTCCTGGGCCACCGCCATGGGGATCGACCAGACCCTCCCCCTCGACCAGGCCGGTGGCAGCACCAGCCAATCGCTTTTCTTCCACAAGGCCGACGACGCCCGGTACAGCAATGACGAGTACGACGTGCAGGAGGTGATGAACGGCACCAAGAACGAGAGCCTCCTCCAGTACCGCTCGTTCTGGCACTACCTGCTCGATCAGGGCATCGTCCGGGGGGGCACCGCCAACTCCGACAGCCACAGCCTCGTCGAGAACGTGCTCGGCACGCCCCGGAACGTGGTTTTCACCGCCACCACCCGCGCCGACTTCGACGTGGCCACCTTCAACGCTGACGTGCGGGCGGGCCACATCCTGGGCACCAACGGGCCCGTGATCGTGGCGAGCATCGGCAGTCGCACGCCGGGGCTGGAGTCCTTCGCTCCGGTCGCTGACGACGTGCTCCACATCGAGGTTTCAGCAGCGCCATGGGTGCCCGTCGCGGAGGTGAGGGTGCTCGTCAACGGGCAGGCAAGCACCTACACCACCGAGCTTCTCCACCCCGCCGACCCGCTGGGCGCCGAGGGCCTCGCCCGCGTCACGCTCGACATCCCCCTGTCCGACCTCCTGCCCGCGGGCAGCGCCGACAGCTGGATCGTCGTGGAGGCGGGTGCGGCGCTGGCCGAGCAGGGCGACCTCGACTGCAACGGCCTCCCCGACACCGGCGACCACAACGGCGACGGCAGCATCGACTGGCGCGACGTCGAGGAGCTCGACGAAGATCCGGGCGTGGACTGCTTCGACGTCGTGGGGCCGCTCGCCGAGCCCGCCGAGCCGGAGCGCGGCTCCGTCGAGTGGCTTTTCCGCACCGTCACCCCCCACGGGTACCCGATGTCGTTCACCAACCCCTTTCTTCTCGATCGCGACGGAAACGGCGCATGGTCGGGCCCAGGGTTGCCCTGATGTTCTGCACCGCATGGACCGATGGTGTGGCCCAGGGACCAGTGGAAGCCGGCCTCGTGGATGGCGACCTCGGCGGCGCGCACCGCGTGTGCCCGGCTACGACGCTTGGGCTCACCCCCGCGGCGTACGCGATCATCGAGCCCGAAAACCTCTACGGCCGCATCCTTGCCACGGGCACGCTCACGGGCAGCTGGGCGGTCAACGACCGCCTGGAGCTCTACGCGCGCCTGGAGGCCGTGCGGATGGACATGCTCATCTCCGCGATCTCCACGTCCGCGCTCGGTCCCGGCTACACCGCCGTGGGTGCCAGCTGGCGCGGGGTGGACGGGGACAACTGGGCGCTGGCGGTCCAGGGCAAGCTCGTGCTGCCGACCGCGTTTCTGCACGACGAACACGGTGCTCCCCTCGCGGCCGACGCTGGCGTGCAGTTCGTGTGGGCCGCGCGCGACACGCTCCTCGTCCACGCCGCGGTGATGCCCAACGTGGGGCTGGCGCTGGGCGGCGGGCCGCTGTACCCGCGGCTGGGCGTCAACGTCGACGCCGGTGCCGAGTGGCGCGCGTTCCCGCGCTTTTCGTTCGTCCTCGACGGCATTTCCGCGTTCGGTCGCACCGACACCCTCGACTACGCGGGAGTTGGGGTGGGCTTCCGTGGGGGCATCGGCGAGCACGCCGGCCTCGCGCTGGAGGCTCGGTTGCCGCTGGTGGGCCGGGAACGGGCGCTGACCTCGGTGGACATCCGGTTTGATTGGCGGTTTTGAGGGGCCTACCGCGCCAACGCCAATAGCGACCGCACCTCCTGCCGCAAGCGCACCACCTCCTCGCTGTAGAAGTCGTAGGCGCCGGCGCTGGCGTTGCGCGCTTGATGCTTTCGCATGGCCAGCGTCGTGAGCGCGCGGACGTATTGTTGGTGGGGGATGCCCTTGGGAACCCAGTTGGCACGGGCGCGACGGAAGTAGTTCCCCACCGCCCGCGCGTGGGCCAGAGGCAGCGCTTCACGTTGTACTTCGTCCGCCAGCTCACGACGGATGGTGGCGCGTTCTTCCCACAGCGCCAGCTGAAACACCGCGAAGAGCACGGCGAACTCGACGATGAAAAGCGCCAGGTTGGCGAAGAGGTAGGTGCCGTTGCCGACGATGTCCCCCACGGTGAGCATGCCGTTCCACACCATGTGGATGCCCATCGCCACGCCAAAGCCCAGGGGGAGGGCGGCGATCTTCCAGCCGATGCCGCGGAAGCGCGCGAAGCCGAGCATGGCGCCGACGCAGCTTGTCGCACACGCGTGCATGACGGCCGAGAAGAAGGTGCGCAAGAAAACGGTCATCACCCAGCTGGCGACGTCTCCGCTGGCGGCCACGTTCACGAAATAGAAGAGGTTCTCGGTCATGCCGAAGCCGAGGCCCGCGGCCGCGCCGTAGACAAAACCGTCGGTCGCGTTGTCGAAGTGCCGAGAAAACATGACCGCGAAGAGCACGAGCGCCTTCATCGGCTCTTCGACGATCGGGGCGACGATCATCGCGCCGAAGGTGTCCGCTCGCTCGGGCCCGACGAGGAAGCCGAGCACGGCGATCAAGCTTTCGTTGCCGATCAGCGCGAAGCTGACGGCCCCGCAGGCGCCCCACAAGAACGTCAAGAGGAACAACCACAGCGGCTCGCGGTCGTGCCGGTCGAGGTACCACATGACCAGCAAGAAGGTGAGCATCGGGACCGACGCACACACGACGCTCAACAGCGACAACAGCAGGAACACGGACGCTCCGGGGGCCGCGCGAGCCTATACCGGCCAGGCGCCCGCCGCGTTTCCAGGCCCCGCCTCGGCGCCGCCGCCCTTGCTACGCCAGCATCGCCTTGAGCTCGCCCGATTCGTGCAGCTGCTTCAGGATGTCGGAGCCGCCGACGAATTCCCCGCCGATGAACACCTGCGGGATGGTCGGCCAGTTGCTGTAGTCCTTGACGCCGTCGCGAACGTCGGCGTCACTCAAAACGTCGAACGTCGCGAACGGGACGCCGTAAGACCTGAGGATTCCTGAAGCTGAGGCGGAGAAGCCACAGCTGGGCGCCCCCGGATTCCCCTTCATGAACAACACCACCTTGTTCGCTTTGACGAAGCTGTCCACGTACTCGCGGACGGGCTGGGCTCCGCGCGGCGACACGGGATCCGCCTCCTCAACAGGCGCGACCGGGGGCCGCGCCATCGGCAGCGGGACCGGAGTGCGGGGAGGCGGACTGCCGCCCACGATGGGAAGACGGCGCTTGATTCGGTCGAGGATTCCCATGGTCACTCCATTCGCTGGTTAGCCCGAAAAAGCGGGGGGTGGTTGTGGCCGCGGTCACCACGTTATGCCCATCGGATGCGCTACCTGCCCGTGTTTCTGGTCCTATCGTCCTGCTCGGGCGGCTCCGACGACGACTCGGCCGACGCGGGCACCGGCATCACCGCCAAGATCATCATGCCCAAAGACGGGGCCGAGTTCGAGTGGGACGACCTCATCGAACTCGAGGTCAAGGTGCGTGACGGTCAGGACATCCCCGAGTACCGCTCGGTGGTGTGGACCGTGGGAGACGCAACGGCCAAGGGAGATTTTGCGAGCCTGGACGCGGACAAGGCCGGTGAGGGTGCGGTCGACGTCACCGTGGAATTGGCGGTCGGACTGGACACGTACACCGACACCGTGCGCATCGCCGTGGGGGGCAAGGGCGGCGACACTGGGAACGACACTGGGAACGACTCTGGGAACGACACCGGCACGGTCGGCTCCCTCAATTACGCCGGGAGCATGGCCACCCACATCTGGTACGACGGGGAGTACGGCACCTTCGATGCCGATTGTCCGGGCACCGTCACGGTGAACATCGCGGAGGATGGGACGATGAGCGGCACCGGCTACTGCAAGGCCGACGGGGAGTATGACTTCTACTTCACCATCGAGGGCAAGCAGAAGGGTGGCGGTGCCCTCAGCGGCGACCTCATCGGCGAGGTTGACGGCAGCGTGGCCCGCACCCCGTTCACCGGTACCGGGCAGGATGGCGAAACGCTCAATGCCAGCTACGACAAGACCTTCAACGACAGCGGTGAGAGCGTGCGGATCGCGGGCGCGTGGACCGCTTCGCCGGTCTAGACGATGCACCCGTTTCAGCGTACCGAGCTGTTGGTGGGTCGCGACGGGTGGCAGCGCCTTGTGGCCGCCCGTGTCATGGTCGTCGGCGTGGGCGGGGTGGGCAGCTACGCAGCCGAGGCGCTGGTACGCGCTGGGGTCGGGCACCTGACGCTGGTCGACTTCGACAAGGTCTGCCTCACCAACCTCAATCGGCAGCTTCACGCCACGCGGCGCACCGTCGGCGCCAGCAAGGTGGCGCTGATGGCGGAGCGTTGCCGCAGCATCAACCCCAAGGCGACCATCGTCACCGAGCAGCGTTTCTTCGAGGGTGAAAACGCCGCCGAGCTCTTGGCGCCCGGCTACGACTGCGTGGTCGATGCCATCGACAACGTCACCGCGAAGATCGCGCTGCTATCGGCCTGCCGGGAGCGCGGGCAGCGGGTGGTCAGCGCCATGGGGGCGGGCGGGCGGCTCGATCCCACGCGCATCCGGGTCACCGACATCAGCCGCACCGAGAAGGATCCGTTGGCGCGGGTCGTGCGCAACGAGCTGCGGGGGTTGGGGATTCCCAGCGGCATCGAGTGTGTGTGGACCGACGAGGAGCCCGCGACCCTCGACGAAGTTGTTGACGACGAGTTCAGCTGCATCTGCCCAGGAGGGGAGAACGAGCACCACAGTTGCGGTCACCGCAACGTGATCCAGGGGACCGTCTCGTGGATGCCGGCGATGTTTGGCTTGGCGCTGGCTGGCACGGTGGTGAATCGCCTTTTGGGGAAGCCGGTGCTGTCCAGCGACCGGGCCCGGCCGACGGACCAGCCCCGGCGGCATAAACAGCGCTCGTGGTCCACGCGGGCGACCCGCGATGCACCGAGTGACGTCAGCGGATAGCCCCGTCGGATGGGTACCGCCTACATCGTCGACGCCGTCCGCTCTCCTCTGGCACGCGTCGCCAAGGGCAAGAGCGAGCTTTCGGGCGTGCGCCCCGATGAGCTCGCCGCCGCCGTGCTCCGCGCGCTTGTGGCCCGCACGGGCATCGATCCGGCCACGATCGAAGATGTGGTGATGGGCTGCGTGACCCCCGTCGGGGAGCAAGGACTCAACATCGGGCGCATGGCGGCGCTGGTCGCGGGCTTCCCGGTGGACGTGACGGGGACCACCGTGAACCGGATGTGCGGCAGCTCGCAGCAGGCCCTCAACTTCGCGGCGATGGGCTGCGCGTCGGGGTTTCAGGACCTGGTGATCGCCGGCGGGGTGGAGTGCATGAGCCGGGTGCCGATGGGCAGCGACATGTTCCTGAATGGGGCGATGGCGGAGATGTCGCCCGAGCTCACGTGGCGCTACTCCATCGTGCCCCAGGGGCAGAGCGCGGAGTTGGTGGCGCAGCGATACCAGCTCGGTCGCGACGCGCTGGATGCCTTTTCGGTGGAGTCGCACCGCCGCGCCGCGGCGGCCCAGGACGGGGGGGCCTTTGACCGCGAGATCGTCGCCATCGGCGAGGTGTCGCGCGACGACGGCATCCGCCGCGGCTCGACCGTCGCGGATCTGGCCAAGCTCAAGCCGGCGTTCCGTGAGGACGGCGTGGTCACCGCGGCGTCGAGCTCGCAGATCACCGATGGTGCCGCGGCGGTGCTGGTGGCCAGCGAGCGCGCGGTCAAGGAGTACGGGTTGCGTCCGCGCGCGAAGATCATCGCGATGGCGACGGCGGGGTGCGACCCCACCATCATGTTGACGGCCCCCGTCCCGGCCACGCGCAAGGCGCTCGCGCAGGCGGGGCTTTCCGTCAAGGACCTCGATGCCATCGAGATCAACGAGGCCTTCGCCAGTGTGGCGCTCGGCTGCGGGCAGGCGCTGGGGCTCGAACCCGACAAGACCAATCGCCACGGCGGCGCCATCGCGTTGGGGCACCCGCTGGGGGCGTCTGGCGCTCGGCTCGTGGCGACCCTTTTGGGCGTCCTCGAAGCCAGCGGCGGGCGCTTCGGCCTGTCGACGATGTGCATCGGCTTTGGGCAAGGGATCGCCACGATCATCGACCGGGACGTCTAGCGATGCGTGCGCTCCTCGTCGGCACGCCGGGCCGGACGCCCTTCGCCGGGCACTTCCGCGGGCGGACGGCGGCTGGCGGCGCCACGATCGCCTGGGCGGGGCGGGTTCGGGGCGCACATGCGCCGGGCGAGGCGTGGGAGGCCGCGGAGGCTGCTCGTGACGCGCTCGCGGGGCTTGCGTCCGCGGTTGCGGCGGACCGTTTCGCCCTCGTCGACGCCGCTTGGGCGGCGCTTCGTGCGCTCGGTGCGGCCGACCTCAGCGCCCTTTTGGTGGCCAGCGACGCCGACGGCGTAGTCGTCGCAGCCTGCGGCCTCGGTGAGGTTCGGGCCGACAGCAAGGTCGCGGTGCCCGCCGGCCATCCGCTCTGCGATGAGCCCGGCGTTCGCGATCGTCCCGGCTACTTCCACCCCGAAGAACCCGTGACCGACTGGGTCGGCGTGCCGGTGGGCCTCGCGTGGCGTGCGGAGACGCTCACGACGCTGTGCGGCGTCCGGAGCCCCCGATGAGCGGCGACCCCTTCGACGACGAGCCCACCCAGCCCAAGGCACCGCCCGCGTCGCCGCTGGTGCGCACCGCGCGCGACGAACTCGACGAAATCGTGCGCTCGGCTCACCAGCTCACCGATCCGACGGAGCTCTTCGCGATGCTCGCGACGACGGCGCCGATCGCATTGGTGGAGGTGGCGTGCGGCGCGCGCGCGCCGGGCGGTCCAGTCCACGTCCGGGCGGCGCTCGTCCATGTGGAGATATTGGAGCGGCAGCTTACGCCGAGGGGGTGTTTCCCCCGGCTTGCGGAGCTTGCCGGCGAGGCGGCGGTGGACGTGCTGCAGGTGGCGGCCGAGCGGCATCCGGCTGCGGGCTGGCTGGTCAAGCTGTCGCGCAAGGTGGAGGGCCCGGTTGCGGGCCGCCTCCACCTCATCGCGGCATCGGGGCGCCCCAGCTTCGCCCAAAGCTGCGTCGCCCATGCCGAGGCCGGGCACATCGAGGGGCTCGTGGCAGCGGCGGAAGCGACGGGGCGTCCCGAGCCGGCCGCGGCGCTGCTTCCGGTGGATCCCAACGTCGCCGCGCGCGCCGCCGCGCTCGCGCTCAACACCGACCCCCGCGCGCAAGTCGTCGCGCACCTCGCCGCCGCGTGGAGCCCCGAGCCGGACATGCTCGTCGCCAGGCTGGTGCCGCACCTGCGTTCACGCGCCGCCGTCGAGTCATTGCTGGCGCAGTCACGTCATCTGCCTCACACGATGCGACTTCTCCGCGCCGTGCTCCCCGGACTGGTGAGATAAGGCGCGTCGCGGAGGGCGGATGGGCGAGGAGCGATTGACGTGGTGCCGGCACGGTGAGTGCATGGTCCCCCTGGTGGCCACCGTCGAGGGCGGCCGGATTACCGCGCTACGGGCCAACGACACGCTGCCCTCCGGCCGCGGCGGAACCTGCGGCCTGTGCCTTCAGAGCGCCAACGCGTCGCAAGACCCGCGGCGCATCCTCCGCCCCCGCAGGCGTGTCGCCGACGGCTGGGAAGACGTCAGCTGGGAGGTCGCCATCACCGAGATCGGCGCCCGCCTCAAAGCCATCCGCGGCCAAACGGGAGCCCGTTCGCTGGCCACCTACGCCGGTGCCCCCGTCGGCACGCACACTCGCGGGCTCACCCGTACTCTTGCGTGGACGCTCGGCCTCGGCTCCCCCAACCTGTACTCCCCGTTGTCCACCATGGGCGGGGCCTGGGTACGCGCGGCCGAGCTCGTCCTGGGCCATCCCGTTGCACTGCAAGGCGACGTCGGTCGCGCCCATTATGTTCTTTGTCTGGGTGGAAATCAGGAGGCCCAGGGGTGGGGACCGCTCCAAGCCGGTAGAGCCCACTCGGGCGAGCTTGCCTTTTCTCGAAAGACCAAGGGCACCAAGGTTGTCGTCGCCGACGCGCGCACCACGCCGCTGGCGGCTGGCGCCGACGTGCGCCTACAGATTCGGCCGGGAACCGAAGTCTTTCTGCTCTTGGGCCTCTTGGACACCATCATCAAGAACAAGTGGCACGAAAAGCAGTACGTCAACGACTTCACCGCCGGCTGGGACGCGCTGGTGGCCGCGGTCTCGTTGTGGCCCGTCGAGCGTGTCGGCCCGATCTGCGGGGTTTCACCCGAGGAAATCGCGGGCGTCGCGCTGAAGTTCTCCCGCTCGGCCATGTCGTTGGCCCACCGGTCGCCGCAGATGTTGGCGTCGGAAACCGCGACGTTGGCCTCGTGGGCAGCGATCGTCTTGCACGCGCTGACCGCCAACTTGATGCGTCCTGGTGGGCTCTACGACGCCAAGGGCGGGCTCGACATCCACGCGGTCGCCGCCCAGCTCCCCACCGACAAGGCCCCGCGCACCCGCACGGGGAACTACCCCTTGCTTTTGCTTCAGGCGCCCGGCGCGCTCCTCACCGACGAGATTTCCCGCCCGGGCGAAGGACAGGTCCGGGCGCTGGTCTCCGTGATGGGCGACCCCGCGCGTGAGTTGCCGGGGGGCAGTCGCCTCCGTAAGGCGCTCGGCTCCCTCGATCTACTGGTCGCCATCGATGTGGCAGAGAATGACACCACCGCGTTGGCGCACTGGGTCTTGCCGGCCACCCACCCCTGGGAGCGCGAGGACCTGCATCTGCACGACGGCGCGATCTTGCCAAATCGGGAGTCGGCCTGGACGCCCGCGCTCGTTGCCCCTCCGGGGGAGGCGCGGTCCGAGGACCGCATTCTCGCCGACCTGTTCGCGGTTGTCGGGCCGACGGTGCGCGGGGGTGCGCATGGGCCTCATCTTCGTGCACTCGGCGCGCTGCTCGCCAAGTCCGACCTCGGGCCGTGGGAAGCGCGGGCGCTGACGCTCGGCGGCAAGACCACGATCGACGCGCTCCGCGAAACGGGAACGTGGCAGGGCGGCGATCACGACCGCGCCAACTGGCGCCTGACCACCCCGTCCGGGCGCATCGAGCTCCTCCCGGCCGCGATCGCGGAGGCGCTGTCGCGACTGGCGCCGCCCACGGCACCTGCCGGTTTCGATCGTTGGCTGCAGGGCGCGGCGGCGCGGGATGCGGCGCTCCGCCCCTTCGATCGTGCCGTCGACGCCGCGGATCCAGGGGTCACCCTCCACCCCGATGCCGGCTTTGCCGCCGGGGACCGGGTGCGCATCGTCACCGAGGCTGGCTCGGTCGTCGCGACGGTCAGCCTCGACGCCGGCCTGCGGCTGGACACGGTTGATTTGCCCATCGGCTACGCCACCGACGTGGCCTCGATCATTCCCAACGACCGTCTCGACCCCTTCGTCGGCACCCCGGCGTTGGCAGGCTTGCCCTGTCGGGTGGAGGGGGCCTGATCATCCTCTTCGCCGCCTGCCTCATTCCTGAGGCGACCCCGCCGGCGACGATGGTGGAAGATGCCATCGACGCGCGGGATGCGCTGGTCCCGGTCGAGGGGCCGATCATCGGCCACGGCCGCGTGCTAGGGGCGTGTGTTGGGGTCGTCCGCGTCGAGCTCCTCGCCAACGATGGCCGGGCGATCGCCCGCGTGGAGGCGAAGGCGGGCTCGTGGCAGGCCGGACCGTTTTCAGAGGCGCCGTCGGGGCTGCGATGGGGCTGCGACGCTGATGATGACGGGGTCGTAGCCGCGGCCGACGTGGTCTCGGCCTCGACCAAGGACGTGCCGATCGCGGGGGGTGTGCTGCTTTTGCCTGTCCAGGAGGCTGGGATCGGGCGGTAGCGGTCCGCTGGCGGTCGGGGAAACGCCCGCCTCTCGGCCGGCGGCGGACCCGTCGGCGCCGGGGGTGCGCGGCGCGTCGGATGTGCCGGCGTGTCGCGCGCCCACGGCTACTCCGTAATCGTCGGCGCCCCGTCCCTGACCCCGCTGCCGACGAAGGCGGCCGCGGCGTCGGCACCAACGTCCGACAACGCGTGGTGGCCCGCTTCGAACTGCAGCTCACCCGCGGTGCGCTTGCCGTCGGCGGTGCTCACGTTTTCAATGAGGGGTGAACTGCTATCTGCCTGATTATAGTCCTCATGCATGATGCCCACCGTCGGGAGGGACATGGCACGAAGCACCGCATGCCTTTGGGCGTCGGGCACCTCATCGTCGTCGATTCCGCTCACCACCAGGACATGCTTCGCCAGCGTCGAGGCGTCCCGGAGCACCCCCTGACCGCTGGCCATGGGGTCGAGCGGCCCCATCCATTGCTGCAAGAGGCCCACGAGCGGGTGGAAACGACTCAGGTTGGTGTCGGCGACCGCGCGTTGCAGCGCATGTTCGAGGTCGTACGGAGCGCCCCGCACCGTGGCTAGCTCGCCCGCCATCCCACCAGGATTCCCGAGGACACCCCCGCGCAGCTCCTTTCCCCACGCCAGAATCGGCAGCCCGGCATCGGCACCGACGCCTTCCCCGACGACCCACACGTCGGCGGGGTCCAGGCCCAAAAGCGGGTCGCCGGCGAGGCGTTGCAGCACCAGCCCGTCCGCGAAGGCCTGAAAAAGGGTGGAGCGCCAGATGTCGGGCTGCTCGACCGCGAACCAGGCCGCCAACGGTCCGTCCTCGCCCGCTCGATCCCCGTGCTGCGGCAGGTCGATGGCCATCGTCGCGACACCTTCTTGTGCGAATGCCTCTGCAATGCCGTTGCGAACCGCGTCCTGGGCATCACCACCGAGGTCTCCGAGCCACAGGGCGACGGGCCAACCGGCTTCGGGAGCGGCGCCTTCCGGGAGCGTGATGACCGCACAGACGGAGTCGTTGTCCTGAACCACCGGGCGGAAGGCGCCGTTGTACTCGACGGTTCCCGAGGCCGAAAAGTCGAGGATGCTCACCTTGGCGTGCATCTCCGCCAGCCCTGAAGCGCCGATGCAGGCGCGTTCACAGGGGGAGGCGCCGCACACGTCGAGCGCGTCTACACTCACCACGGTGGTCTCGGTTTCGACGACCTCGCGGGTGTAGCGCAGGTCGCGGGCGGGGTCCCCGGTGGAAAACACGGTGGCCGCGACCACTTCGCCACGACTCAGGCCGCTTTCGTCGACGTAGTCTCGAAAGGGCGCGAAGGCGTCGTACGCCCGCGCATCGGTGACGTCGGTCGGTCGTTCGTCCTGCATCAGCACCTTGAAGTCGTCGTCGCGGAAGACTTCGTCGCCGCCACTCGTCACGCCCTTGGTGATCCACACCGCGTAATTGTGGTTCGGGAGCAGTTGTTTCCCCGGGTACGTCGTGACCGCCAACCAGTTCCGACACACGTAGCGGTCACGAGACTGGCGGGTGAAGTACTCAAAGTCGTCGACCTCGCCAAAATCGTCGGCGTCGGCGTCGATGCTGGCGAAGTGGATGGTGGCGTCGGTGGTCCCGACCCGGAGCGTGTCGAGGTCCTGGGGCTTGTTGAAGCGGAAGAGCACCACGGGGTCAAGCCCCCAGTAGGACTGCCCTTCGATGAGCGCGAGCAGGCGGCCGGCGGCCGGCGAATCTTCCCCCGGCACCGGGAACCCGTCCATGATTGGGTGGCCGGCGCTGTCCAGGCGCAGGTTGTTCGGGAAGGGCATGCTGAAGAAGTCCAGCTCGTCCGTCGTGGGGAGGTCTGGAATCTGGTACAGGACCTTGAACTCGTCGTCGGCGGCCGCGTCCGCGGGGCACACGCCGCCCCCCCAGTAGGGGATTTCCAAGTCCACGCAGGCGTCGTCTTCGCACGAAAAGCCGGCCTGGCAATCATCGTCGCCGTCGCACTCGTCGCCCGCGCCGCCGGTCTGACCGGCATCCGCCTCAACACATTCGTTGTCGGAGCTGCACTCCAGGCTCCATGCACAATCGGCGGTGGCCGAGCAGTCGTCGCCCGAAACTGCGGTTCCCGGGGCGCCGTCCGCGGCGCAGATCCCGGCTTGGGTGCAGGTAAGGGTGTCCTGGCAGCTGCCCTCGCACTCGTCGCCTTCGCCGGGCTTGACGCCCCCCGACTGGATTGCCGAGTCACAGGCCAAAAAACCGAGCAGCAACAGCGAGCGCATGGGCCCATCCTACCGCGGATCCGGGTAGGTTGACGACATGGACATCGTGACGCTCCTCGCCGAAGTGTTGGCGGCCGGCGGGAGTGACCTTCATCTGATCGCTGGCGCGCCACCGTCGATGCGTGTCCACGGGGATGTCCGCGCGTTGCCCCACCCGGTCCTCGACAAGGTGACATGCGATGCGCTGGTGCGCTCCGTCTTGCAGCACCACCAGCTCGAAGCGCTCGACCGGGACTGGCAGTTGTCGGTCTCGGTCGAGGTCCAGGATCCCCGAAACGACGGGGTGCTCGGCCAGTTTCGGGTGTCCGTGCATCTGCGTGATGGCATCGCCGAAGCCGCGATTCGCGTGACGCCGCGGCGGACGCGTACCCCCGACGAGCTGGGGTTGCCGCCGGTCATCAAGGAGTTGGTGCTCAAAGACGCCGGCCTGATCCTGGTGACGGGTCCGACCGGTCAGGGCAAGACCACGACCTTCAACGCGTTGATCGACTGCTTGAACCAGCGCAAGCAGGTCAAGATCATCACCATCGAAGACCCGATCGAGTACCGCCATCAGCACCGCAAGGCGCTGGTCGTCCAGTTGGAGGTCAACACCGATACCCGCAGCTTCCCGGCCGCTTTACGCCATGCGCTGCGCGAGGATCCCGACGCCATCTGCATCGGCGAGATGCGAGACCTCGAAACCATCGCCACCGCCCTCACCGCAGCGGAGACCGGTCACCTGGTGCTCGCGACGCTGCACACCAACAACGCGGCCAGCACGATCTCCAGGATCATCGACGTCTTTCCCGCGGCTCAGCAAAGCCAGGTGAAGGTCCAGCTGGCCAACACCCTGAGCGCGGTCATCTCGCAACGGCTGCTTCCCCGTGCAGACGGTCGGGGCCGGATTCTGGCGACCGAGGTCCTCGTCGTGACCGATGCCGTTCGGAATCTCATCCGCGAGCACAAACTTCACCAGTTGCACAATGTGATGTCCACGGGTCGAGCGCTCGGCATGCAACGGTTGGAAGACCATCTCCGCGTGCTTTTGGAACAAGGGATGATCACCCGAAGCGTGGCGGCGATGGCCGCGACAGATCCCAGGATCATCCAAGACCTTTTGTAAAGCAGCTCTACGGCCGGTCACGTACCTTCACGACGAGGGGGACGGCGCCGACTACCGTGGCCGGTACGTGCACAGGGAGTGCCCTTAGTCAGGGCCGCCGGCGCGAACGGCCTTCCGCCCATACAAAATCGCCTCCGCCGTGCGTTCGCGCGCCAGCGATGCGGTGCTTTCTTCGGCGTCGATGATCGCCTTGGCCAGGGCCAGCGCCGCTGGATCGCGCGCGGCAATCTGCGTGGCCCAGGCCAGCGCTTCGGCGCGGGGATCGTCGGCCAACCGGTTGACCACCCCCCAGGCAAGCGCGGTTGCGGCATCGAGAACCTCGCCGCCCAGAATCACGGCTTTGGCCCTGGACGCGCCCACCAGCCTTGAAAGTCGGGTCGTTCCCCCGGCGCTGGGGAGGATGCCGAGGCCGGTTTCGGGCAGTGAAAACGTGGCTCGCGGGCCGGCCACGCGCAGATCACAGGCCAGCGCCAGCTCGAAACCGCCGGCGACGGCCGGGCCGTGAATCGCGCAGACCAGCACCACCGGGAGCCGCGCCAGCGCGGTGAAGGTGAGCTGGCTGTGGAGATCCAGGGCGTCCAGCGGGCCGGCGCCTGACATCCCCTGAAGGTCCGCGCCCCCGCAGAACGCGCGTTCGCCGCTCGACCGGATCACAATCACCGGATGCGCATCTGCGAGTGAGCGGGCGCCTGCCAGGATTTGGTCGAGGTGGTCGCGATCGTAGGCGTGCGCGCGACCGGGCCGGTCGAGCGTGAGCAGCCCCACGGGGCCGTGATTCGCGACGACAACGGGCATGAACAGCCGTATACCCGGCTCGCGCCGCCCGGGGCCATCCGTTAGCCGTCGCCGATGGTCATCACAACGGGTTCGGTCGTTTCGTTCGAGTACGTGCTCCACGCGCCGGACGGCCGCGTCCTCGACGCCTCGGAGGGGAAGCCGCTCAGCTACCTCCACGGCGGCGGGCAGATCGTCCCTGGTCTCGAGCGGCAACTTCTCGGCCGTCAGGCCGGCGAAGCCCTGGAGATCATCGTCGAGGCGCACGAGGCCTACGGCGAACGCACCGGCCAGGGTTTCCGGGTCCCGAGAAACGAACTTCCCGCGGAGATGCAGCCACAGATCGGCATGCCGCTCGGCGCCCGCGGCCCGAATGGTGAATCGATGATGCTCTACGTGGTGGGCGTCGATGACGACGGCATCAGCGTCACGCTCGATCACCCGCTGTCGGGCCTTCAGCTTCGCTTCGCGGTTGAGATTCGCTCGGTTCGTGTCGCGACTGCTGATGAGGCGTCGCACGGCCACGCGCACGGGCACGACGGCCACGACCACAGCCACGGGCACTGAGCTTGGCGCGAAGGTCGGTACCTGGTGTGAGCCTCGTTCAGCCCAAGTCGTAGCGTCCCGGGCAGAGCCGCCTCGCGGCCGCCCACGGATCCGCCGCTTCGCGGATGGGCGCAAAAGTGAACGGGAGCAGCAGCTCCGTCACGAACTCGGGCGGCCGCTCGTTGAGGACCAAGAGCCGCAGCAGCCGCTCCGCCGTCGGGTACCAGCGCGAGGCCTCGCCCTCCCAGCGGACCGCCGGTCGATGGGTCGGCGTCTCGTGCCCGTCTCGCAAAAAGGCGATCTCCTCAGCCAGGATGGCTTCGAACTGGGCGCGGGCCACGCGCCCGTGATGGACCTCTGCCCAGAGCTCCCATCGTGAGCGTTCAGTGGTCGCCAAATCGTCCATCACCCGCACGGGAACAGGCTCGCCGTCAGCGGCACGCAGGGTCGCGGGGAGGGCGACACAGCCATTCCCCGACAGCCAGTCCGCCAGGTATTGCAGCGCCTGGAAAACGTTGTACCGCACCTCCTCGGGGTCGTCGTTGGCGATGACATCGCTGCCGCCCAGCTCGGCGGCGAGCACCGCGCGGAGGTAGCGGGGGTCGTCCGGGGAGAGCCCTGGCGCGTCGTCGCTGCCGAGGAAGGCCACCAGCTTCGGCGCCTCCACGGGGTCCGGAACCAAGGCCCCGATGAGCGAGAATAGCTCGGTGTTGGTCGGGTCCCGCTGGCGGCGCCGCCATGCCTCGCACAGCGCGATGCCGATGCGCACGAAGTCCGGGTGGGCCACCCAGAAACCGTCGAGTCCACGCCGAAGCTGGGTCATCACGTCGCGCACGAACCCCACCATGCTGACGGTGAAGCTGCGCGCGTCGCCCTCGATGTAGAGCACCCCGTACATCCCGCCGATCTTGAGCGCGCCGCAGGCGCCGAGGTCGCGCACCAGGATGCGGTGGCTTTCGCGGATGTGGCGAATGACGATGTTCGGGTCGGCCTTGACCGGGATGCGGTAGCCGGGGTCATGGCGGAAAAGCCGCGCGGTCGCCGCCAGGAAGTCGTGCCAACCGAGGCTGCCGCCGAGGAACCACGGGTGGAGCGCCGCGGCCATCTCGCGAATACGGAAGATCGCGCGCGGGTTCTCGAATACGATCAGCACGCGGATGGTCCCGGGCTTGAAGCGCGGGTCGCGCTTGGCGATCCCCGCCTCCGTCGCCCGCAACAACGCCGCAAGGTAGGCGGCTTCTTCGTCATTCTCCAGCTTGGGGAAGTAGAAGACGAGCGCCTCGGGTTTGTCATGGTTCAACCAGGCATGTTGGACCAACTCCACCAGATGCAGCGGCAGCGGCGAGCCGCGCAGCAGATGGTTGCCGTCGGGGAGCGCCAGTCCGGCGACGCGCTTGATGGGGAGCGAGCGCGCCCTCTCGGCGAGGCGGAGGGTTTTTCCGGTGCGCGGATCGGTGTCGGTGAGGGTGCCTGCGAAGCAGCTTGTCAGGTTCATGCTCGCTTCGTAGAGGCTCGTGACCAGCGGCGTCTTGCTGTCCTCGCTGTCCGCGCCCCAACGCGCGACGTGCCCCTCCACCAGCTCGGCGACCATCGGCGGCTCGTCGGGGCGCCGGCGATGGATCGCGTTCATGGCGTTGAGCGCCATCTTTGCGGAGTCTGGGGGGCCAAACAGGGTGACCTGGTGGCCCTGTATGAACGTTGGCACCTGGACCGCCGGCGGATCGGTGCGATCGGGTAACGGTCCCGCGATGATGCGGCCGTCCGCATCGCGCTCCCCGAGGGCCGTGCGCCACTTCGGGTCGTTGATGTCGAGCCCAGCGTTTTCCGTCGTGAGCGCGACGGTGCGGGAGTCGAAGAAAGCACGATCGTCGATGCGGCGCTCCAAAACCGCTTTCAGAGCGATGGAGACGGCCTGATAGACCTCCACCACGAGGCCCAGCATTTCCGCGGATTCCAGCACAGGGAAGCGCTCGACGAGGCCCCGGTTGGAGCGCAGCCCAGCGATGGCTGTCGGCACCATCTGTGCATCGAGCGCCGCCAAAAGGGGAGGGGGCAAGAACGCGGCGTAGGCGGGGATGTCCACGGGGGCAATGTATCGCGGCGGAGGGGGACCCCCGAGGCCGCCCGGCGGTCCGCTACTCCGCCTCCCCCTCGACATCCGCGTGCGCGATGACGTCGATATTGGGCAAAACCGCCTTGAGCGCGTCCTCGACACGATGGACTTCTGCGTGCGCCTCCGCAAAGCTGATCGTCGCTGGGAGCGCGACGTGGACCTGCACAAAGCGCATCGGCCCCGCCCGCCGGGTGCGGAGATTGCACCAGCTGCGAACGTTGCCGCCGAGCCCGGTGAGGGCGCCTTCGATGACGCGCACTTCGTCGGCCGGCAGCGGCCGGTCCATCAGCTCGTCGACAGCCTCGCGTCCGAGCCCCCAGACCTCGCGGGCCATCAGGGCGCTGACGACGAGGGCCGCGATCGCGTCCAGCTCGGCCCGCCCGGTCAGGCGGGTCCCGATCAGCCCGGCGATGACGGCGCCGCCGGTCAGCAGGTCCATCCGGTAGTGCGTCGCATCGGCGCGGAGCACGAGGCTCCCCGTGCGCTCGGCAGCGCGCATCAAGTAGGAGGAGATGAGAAAGCTCCCGACCACCGAGATGCCCATGCCGACGAGGGCCAAGCCGGTGTCGGGCACCATCGCCTGGCCCCCCCACAGATACAGGACTGCCGAACGCGCCACGACGAAGACCACCGCTCCCAGGAGCACGGCTTGGGTGAGCGAGGCCAACGCCTCCGCCTTCCCGTGACCCCACGGGTGGCCCTCGTCCGGAGGTTCGGCAGCTTGGCGCATCATCAGCAGGTTCATCCCTGAGATCACGGCGTCGCCGAGGCTGTCCGCCGCGGACGCGAGGACGGCGCGCGAGCCGGTGAGCAGCGCCACGGTCAGCTTGATCCCACCGAGTACGAGTGTGCCGGCGATCGCGACGGCGAGCGGGTGAGCGGGGGGGCGGTTCACCCAGGCATGGTATCGCGCCCGAGCTCCTCCGCGGGCCAGCGTTTGACGAGGTTGCCGTTGGGCGTGCCTTCTGGCATCGCCAGCGGCCAGGCGCGTCGGTGCTGCATCGTGCGTTCAGCGTTGGTGTTGGCGATGAAACGGCTCTCACCGGCCTCCCAGGGCTCGACGTAGGCGCCGACGCGGGCGTCCACCCCCCGGAAATACGCGCGCGCGCCATCCGCACCGAGCTCACGACGCACCGCCCGGGTCAGGAGCCCTTGCAGAGTGTCCCACTCGGCGCGGCTCAGGACGCCGTCCTGGACGCGATCTCGCCACGGACCCCAACTCGCGCCCTCAGCCAGCGCGCTCGGGAGCTCCGCCAACATCGCGATCACGGTCCCTGGAAAGGGGGCGACCGCGGTCGCGACATGCCGCGCGACCAGCTGGTAGGGAAAGCGGATCTCGACCACGCGCGGCTTGATGGGGCCGGTGCAGCCGTCGTGGTGGAAATACTCGCCCTGGCTGAGTCGGCCGCGGCTGGAGCGCCCGCGGACCATGCGGTAGGCGCCTTCCTCGGCCCGGACGCCCTTGACCACCACCAGCCCGTGCGCGTCCACCAGCGCAAAAAAGGAGTCGCGATGTGACGGTGCCAAGAGCACCTCGTGGAGCCAGTCGAGGGGCGCATTCGGCTCGATGGGAGCGCGAAGAACGAGGGCGATTCCGTGCGTCGACGCCGGAAACGTCCACCCGTCCACTCGCAGCATCGCCCCGGCGTCGCCCATCATCCCGATCTATCGCGGCGTCGGATAGGTCGGCGCGATGGACCCCGCCTGGCTCGACACCATCGTTCTATTGACCACCGGCCCGCATCTGTGCACCGGCAGCGTCGTCGAGCCGAGCGGCACCGTCCTCACCGCCTATCACTGCGTCGCGAGCGGCCTGGGACCTCGCGTGCAGACCCACGATGGCCGGGAGTTCGTGGGGAGAATGGTGGCCGCCGACGTCGCGATGGACCTTGCGCTAATCGAGGTGCCCGGGCTCGGCCCTACGGCGCCCATCCTCGCACTCGCGACCGAAGATCCCCTGCAGGGCGCCGAGCTCTGGGCGATCGGCCATCCGTTCGCGGCGGCGGCGTCCGGCTCGTTGTCGGGAACCCTCCTGTGGAGTGTCACGCAGGGAATCGTCTCGGCCGTCGGCGACTCTTTCGTGCAGACCGATGCCGCGCTCAACCCGGGGAACAGCGGCGGGCCGTTGCTCGATGCCCAGGGACGCATCATCGGGGTCGTCAGCCGAAAGCTGTCGGCGGACAACATCTCTTTCGCGACGCGCACGACGTACGTGACCGCGCTGCTTGCCAAACGGGCGCGGCCGGCCCTGTTGGGAGGGGGTTGGGGGCTTGCCGCGGTGTTGACGCCCACCCACGACCGCGGCTACGCCCTCGGCGGCGAGTTCGAGCTGGTCACGAGAGAGCGGGTGTGGACCCGCTTGCAGCTGGGCGGCGTGCTGGGAGATTCCCCGGCGCCGCACGCGAAGCTGGCCCTCGGGCTCCGCCAGCGTCTGGGGCACGGACCGCTCTCGACCGCCCTCGATATAGGCGGTGCCATCACGGTTGCGGAGCCGCTGGACCCCGAGGTCAACGCCCGCCTGATCGCGGCAGGAGTGGGGCTCGGCGCCATCTGGGCCCCGGTCAGCGGGGCGTGGGGCGTCGAGTTGGCGGCGACGCTTCCGTTCCATGGCGCGTGGTAGCCTGTATCGCTGCACGCAGGCCCGCCGATGATCTCCTATTTCCGTCTTGTCGCGGTGCTGTTCGTCGCTCTGGTGACGATCGCGACCCGGCCGGCCTTTGCGGGGGACACCCTCGCCGCAGCGAAGGCTGCCGGCTCCCTGAGTTGGGGCGCCGACCAGGAGGGGGGCGCGCCGTACATCTTCCCCAGCGAGACCGACCAGGAGACGCTGATCGGCTTCGAGGTCGAGCTCGCCGACGCGCTCACCAAGCAGATGGGCCTGAAGATCACCTTCCAGCAGTCGCAGTGGGACGCGCTCCCCAGCATGTTGCAGGCGCGCAAAGTCGACTTCATCATGAACGGCTACGAGTTCATGACCGACCGGGCCGAGGCGATGGAGACCTCGATTCCCTCATTACGTGTACGCGCTTCAACTCGAAGTCCGGCAGGACGGCCCGATCCAGAGTTGGGAGCAGCTGAAGTCGCCCAAGCCCGACGGGGAGAAGTGGAGATTCGGCGTTCTCGGTGGATCGGCGGCCGAGGAGTACCTGGCCGCGTTCGGAGGCGCGATCGAGGTGGCCTCCTATGACGGCGTCACCGACGCGATGCGCGAGGTCGAGACCGGTAAGCTCGACGCCACGCTCCAGGACACGCCGATCGCTTCGTTCTACGCCAAGGACTTCCCCAAGCTCCGCTTCGTCGGCGAGGCGGTGGCCCCCGGCTACTACGTCATCTACGCCCGTAAAGGCGATCGTGACCTGATCGAGGCGTTCAACACCGCGTTTGTGGCCTTGTACCGCAACGGGGAGCTGGAGCGCATCTACAAGAACTACGGCATGTGGAACGCCGATCAGGCCGAGCTGGCCGCGATCATCGACAGCGGCAAGTTCTACGGGCTCGCCGCCGCGCTGACGGAGGCGCCCGCTGCGGTGGAGCCAACCAACGCCGACGCGTCAACCGTGGCCCCCGCCGTCGTCTCCGTCGCGGCGCCCCCACCGGTCGAGGAGAAGTCCAAGCTCGAAAACGCCGGGGACTACGCCCGGCTCCTCGGGGCCGCGTCCCTGATGACCGTGTTCCTCTCGCTCGTCTCGTTCCCGCTCGCCATCGCCATTGGGCTGAGCGTAGCGGTCGGCCGGCTCTACGGTCCGGCTTGGCTCAAGCTCCCGCTCACCGCCTATGTGGAGTTTCTCCGCGGCACACCGCTGATGCTCCAGCTCTATTTCATCTTCTACTTCCTCCCCGAGCTGGGCATCATCATCCCCGCCATTCCCACCGCGATCATCGGGCTGGCCATCAACTACTCGGCGTATGAGTCGGAGATCTATCGAGCCGGCCTTCAGGCGATCCCCAGCGGCCAGATGGAGGCGGCGCTGTCTCTGGGCATGTCCCGGCCCCAGGCGCTCCAGCGGATCATCGTGCCGCAAGCCTTCCGGATCGTCATTCCTCCAGTGGTCAACGACTTCATCGCGATGTTCAAGGACACTTCGGTGTGCTCCGTCGTCACCATCGTCGAGCTGACCAAACAGTTCAGCGTCCTGTCGCGCAACAACGTCTCGGACCTCGTGGTGCTCATGGGCTTCACCGGCCTCTTCTACCTGATGATGAGCTACCCGATGAGCCTCGTCGCGAGGAAGATCGAGAACAAACTCGGCAACGAGGCACGCACATGATCAACGTCCACGAGCTCCACAAGCGCCACGGCAACCTGGATGTCATCAAGGGCATCTCGCTTACCGTCAACCGCGGCGACGTCGCGGCGATCATCGGCCCGTCCGTCGGCGGCAAGAGCACTTTCCTCCGCTGCATCAACGCGCTGGAGCGCTTCCACGGCGGCTCGGTGAAGATCGGCAACTACACGCTCACGCCGGAAACTCATCCCAGTCGTGACGCGAGACTGCTACAGGACGTCCGCAAGCGCGTGGGCTTTGTGTTCCAGCAGTTCAACCTGTTCCCGCATCTCACCGTGCTCGGCAACTGCATCGAGGCGCCGATGCGCGTCAACGGGGAGTCGAAAGACGCGGCCGAGACCCGCGCGCTGGAGATCTTGCGCCGGGTCGGCCTCGAAAGCAAGGCGAAGTCCTGGCCGCGCGACCTCTCCGGCGGGCAACAGCAGCGTGTCGCCATCGCCAGAACGCTCGCCATGCAGCCGGAGTGCATCCTCTTCGACGAGCCGACCAGCGCGCTCGACCCGGTGATGGCCGGTGAGGTGCTCAAGGTCATCGCCGACCTCGCCGCCGCCGATCAGACGATGATCGTCGTGACCCACTCGATGTCTTTTGCGCGGGAAGTCAGTGATCATGTACATGTTTTCGCCGGCGGTCACGACGTAGAATCTGGTCCTCCGGCCCAGGTGTTCGGGGACCCGCAGCACGAGACCACGCGTTCATTCCTCAAACAAGCGGGTCAGGCCTAGGCATGGATTGGAAGAACTGCTCCTCGTGCAAAAAGCCCATCGCCCACGGGGGCAAATACTACAAGTGCAGCGTATCGACGTGCAATTCGGTGCGGCTGCCGATGATCTTCTGCTGCGTCGGCTGCTGGGACGCGCATGTGCCGGTGCTGAACCACCGCGCCAACGTCTGGGCCTTGGAAGAGCGCGCTCCGCCGCCACCCGGCGCCTCCGAGCGGCGGCTGATTCGCCCCACCAGCGCCCCCGTGGAGCCCGACGAGGTGCTGATCATCGCCTCCCGGCTCAAGGACTTCGTGAAGGACCGCGCCGACTTCAACACCGCTGGCGACGTGATGGAAGCGCTATCCGAACTGGTGCGCGACGCGACGATCGAAGCCATCGCCAACGCGCGGCTGGAAGGGCGGCGGACGATCATGGCGAGGGATTTTCGACGGCGGTGACGTCGCCCCCCTGATCAGGCGTACAACGCTCGATACAGCGCCAGATGGTGCAGGGCCGCGGCCACCACTACCGCGACGTGGAAGATCTCATGGTGGCCGAAGGTGCGCGGCCACGGGTCGGGCCAACGGATCGTCCAGCAGGCGCCGCCCACCGCGTAGATCACGCCTCCCGCCACCAGCAGCGACAGGGTGAGCGCCCCGCCGCGCTCCAGGAGCTCGGGCAGCACAAACAGCGCGAGGCAGCCCAGTCCCAGGTAAAGCGGAAAGCCGAGCCAGCGCGGGGCCCGCGGCCACACCAGCTTGAGCGCCACCCCGGCGGCGGCCCCGCCCCAGGTGGCCCACAACAGCCGCTCGGCGATCTCGCCCTGCAATAAAAGGAGGCTGAACGCGGTGTAACAACCGGCGATGAACACGAAGATCATTGCGTGGTCCAGCCGCTTCATGCGCAGGTAGGCCCGCGGCGTCCAGGTGATGCGATGGAACAAGCCGCTGATCAGGAAAAGCCCGGAAAGCGCCACCGCGTAGATCGCGCAGCCCACCAGCGGGCGCCAACCGTCGCGACCCGCGGCCAGACTGCACATCACGACCCCGGCGACGATCGCGAAGCCCGCGGTCCAGGAGTGGAGCTTCCCGCGCAGCCGCGGTCGCGCTTCGGGGTGACGGTCGAGGGGGTTTGGGGCGCTCACGCAGGGGAGGGTAGCCGGAACGGGGGTTGGTGGGCAACTGGCAGGAGGTCGGGAGGCGGTCAAACCGCTACCGCACCACCTGCCCCGCCGTCGCGCCGCCCCTCCCTGAAACGAGCCTGCCATCGTGTAGATGGAGGCACTCTACCTTCGGGAGCGGTGCCGCCAGGAAACGTGCGCCCAGCTCGGCGAAGCGCGCCGGGTCGCCGGTGGTGAGCGCCCGCAGCGTTCCCGACCCCGTGTCCACAAACCCAGGATGGCGCTGCACCCAGTCCACCAGCCGCGCCGCCACGTAGGGCGCGGGGTCCAAGAGGGTCACGTCGGGGCCCAGAGCGCCTTCGAAGGCGCGCCGCAAAAGTGGGTAGTGGGTGCAGCCGAGTACGACGGTATCGACGTCGCCCAACAGGTGCAGGTACCGGGCAACCGCCGCCGACGCGACGTCGCTCGTTTCCCAGCCTTCTTCGACGATGGGCGCCAGAAGTGGCGCCGCGCGCTCGATCACCTCGACCGCTGCGAGCTTGTGAACCTCGGTGGCGAAGGTGCCGCTTGCGACTGTGCCATGGGTGCCGAGGAAGCCGATGCGGCCCCGGGTTGCGCGCACCGCAGCCTCGGCGGCGGGGATGGTCACCCCCAGCACCCGGCGCGCTTGGTTGCCGTAGCGGGCCTGGAGGTGGCGAAGCGCCACGCTCGACACGGTGTGGCAGGCCACGATCACCACGGCGGTGCCTTCTTCGAAGAGCCGCTGGACACACTGCTCGGCGAGGTCGAGGATCGTGTGCGCGTCGCGACCGCCGTAGGGCGCGCGGCCGGAGTCGCCCAGGTAGACGAAGTCGGCTTCGGGTAGGTGGCTGCGAAGCTCCCGGAGCACGCTGAGTCCGCCGAAGCCGGAATCGTACACGCCGATGGGTCCGCTCATGCGTCGTCCCATTCGCCGACGTGGGCGCTGGCCATCAGCACGTCCAGCGCATCGGCCACGCGGACCTCGCCACGTGCCACTCGACGAACGCCGGTCACGATGGGGAGGCCTGGCGCCTGGGCCAGGAGCGCGTCACACATCGTCGCCACCTCTGGGAGTCGTTCTCCTCGACACAAGGCCAGGCCGGCGCGATGGCCGGGATGATCGGGGCTCGCCGCGCACGCCACGAGGTCCCCTACCCCGGCGAGGCCCGAGAACGTTCGCGCGTCGCCGCCGACCCGCGCTGCCAACCGGGCCCCTTCGACCGCCGCGCGCGCCACCAGGAGCGCCTCGGCGCCGCTGCCGAGCCCGAGCCCGCGGGCGGCACCCAGGGCCACCGTGAACACTTCCACCAACGCGCTCGCAAGCTCCACGCCCGCCAGATCTTCGGTCGCGTAGGCGCGGCACAACGACGAGCGCAGGACCGCGGTCCCCAGTCGGGTGACCTCCCGGTATTGCGAGGCGACCACGGTCGCGCAGGGGCTCTGCCGGCGCAGCTCGTGCGGCAGGAGCGGTCCCCCGAGTGCGCCGACGCGGAGGCACGCCGACTCCGACAAAAGTACGTCGCTGCCGCGCAGGCCGGTCCCGGGCTCCAACCCGCGGCTCGAAAGGATCACCCGGTCCGCTGGACCGGGCCGGCGCTCTCGCACCAGGGCGCGCAGCGCACCGATCGGCACCACCCACAGCTCCAGGTCGGCGTCGGCCTCCACGTGGGGCGCGCCCGAGCCGCGGAGACACAGCGCCAGCGCATCTCGTAGCTCGCCATCGCCGACCAGCCTTACGGTGGGCAGGTGGCTCACCGGAGCTCCTTCCAACCCACAAGCCGGTTCTGGTAGTACAGGACCAGCTCCGGGGTGAGCTGCAGGCCAGTCGCGACCGGGTCGATCGCACGCCGCCGATGGTAGGATCCGAAGCGGTGCAGGGCCTCGTCCAGCACGGTCTCCGCCGTGGTCGGCATCGCCGTGTGCCGCGTTGAAAGCCTGCTCATCGCCTCGCCGATCCTGGCGACCACCCCCGCGCGCGAAACCGTCGCCTCCTCGCCCTGAAGCCGCACCAGCTGCCACGTGTCCATCGCCGGGTGCAGCGCCGCCAACGATCGCCAGGCCGCCCACGCCGCAAGGTGGGTGGACTGGGCGATGAAGTCCCGCTGGTAGGCCTCGGCCAGCCGATCGGCCACCCGCTGGGTGTACAGGTGGTCGCGCTGATCGTCTTTCTGCACGGCGCCGTGCCGATCGCAGACGTAGCCGAGCCGGTCAATCGGGTGACCGTGGGGGTCGAGGCTGCGCCCATCTTCGTCGATCGGATTGCCCATCACGTCCATCGGCTCACCAAAACGCAGGTGGACCGCCGCATCCAGCGCCATCAGCTTTTGGATGAAGGCGACGATGGTTCGCGTCTCGCTGAACTCGTCGTCCATGATGATGTAGCGTTGGCGCCCCTCTTCGGCGAGGGCGTCGGCGATGAGCGACTCGGCTTCCAAAACCAGGCCGATCGACAGGGTGCAGGGGACGACGAAGACGTCGCGCGGCCGGCCGGCGGCGATCGACTGCTGCCACGCGTCGAGACCGGTGCCCAGTAGCCCCTTCTTGAGCTTGGTTTCCAGCCGACCCGAACGGCTACGGGTGCCGCCTGGAAAGAACAACGAGTGGTGTCCGCGGCCGATGATCTCGACGCTGTAGTCCTTGAGCGTCTCCTTGTAGAGTCGGTTCCGCTTCCGACGGTCAACGGTGTAGGCGCCGAGACGCTCCATGAAGAAGGCCATCGCCGGATTGTTGAACAGGTTCAGCCCGGCGCCGTACGCAAAAGGGGGGAGCCCGGCCGCAAACAGCGAGTAGCCGATCAGCGGCGAGTCGAGGTTGCTGACGTGGGTCGGCGCGAGGATCAGCGTGGCCGTTTCGGACAGCGCGCGGAGTCGCTCGATCGGACCGTGCAGGCCGATGCGTGCAGCCGGGTCCATGCGCCCTTGCAGGAGGTCGCGGGGCCGGGTGGCCGACAACAATCGGGTCAAAAGGCTCGGCATCAGGCGCGTGGCGAAGCGGTAGGTGCGCGCCGAAAAGGGGTTGTGGATTTCGAGGGTGTACGCCTCTACGAGTGCGAGCCCGACGCGCTCCAAGGCGGGTCGGTCCCCCTGATGGACCGCGCGCGCCGCCTCGTCCACCAACGCTCCGTAGCCTTCGGACCCGCCGTCGCTCCCGAGCCGTTTCCGCTCGTGGAAAACGGTGTCGCCGATGAGCTCGACGAGGGCGGCGTCCGAGAGCGTGGCCAAGCGCCGGCGGAACCTAGCGCCGAGCGCAGCGCTCAGCTCGGCAGGGGGGGGTGCGCGGAAGAGCGCGGGCTCGGCGGCCACGTGGAGGGTGTAAGCGATCGGGCGGCGGTCGGCAGCCATCCAGGCGGCTGAGCCGCCGGCGTTCCGCGCGACCGCCGGGCCGGGACGACGGAGCGGCCGGCGCTCGTCGCCCTCAGCGGCCGCCGTCGGGGTTAGGCCCCGTGGTCGATGCCGCGGTCCCTCCCAGCGCTGGTCCTATGCGGTTGCGGCTCCTTCGGGCTTGACCTTGCCGAGCTGGGCTCGGGTCGCCTGGTGATCCAGCCTGCAGGCGATGCCGACTTCGGCGAGCTTGTGCCGAACCGGCAGTCGGCGGTTCTGCGTTTCACACTCACGACGGAAGACGAGACCGGGGGGAGCGGCGTGAACGAGTTGTGGATTGAGGGGGACACGGGCGATTTCGCGATCACGCCCACGCCCGAGGTGCCGCGGATGCTCGAGGCCAGCGACCACATGGGCATCGCGGTGCGGTTTCGACCCACGGAGAGCCGGGCGTTCGCTGGCGAGCTCCTGGCGGCCACGCTTTCGGGCGAGCTGGTGCGGATCCCGCTCCTGGGTGTCGGCTGTGAGAACGACGACGGCAACAACCGGTGCGACCCATGACCCGGCTGCGCGTGCGCATCGCCCACGCCCCGCGTGAACCCGACTTTCCTGCAGGGGACGACGCGCTGGGCGAGGCGGTGTGGGGCAGGCTGGTGGAGGCGGTCGGGAAGGGCCCGGTTCGGCCATTGCTGGTGACGATCTTTTCAGAGGTGGCGCAGCTCGTCGACCTCCCGCCTGTCCTCGCCGCGGGCGACCCTCACCGGGGCATCGCGGCTTTCGCGTCGCAGCCTGGGGCCGAGGCGCTGGCGGCCGCGGGGGTGATGGTGCGTCGCAACGCCGGGCGTGTCGTCGGCCGCTTCGCGATGGTCTTCATCGAGTGGCCCGACGGCCGCTGGTGGAGCTGCGAGCACCCCTTGGACGCCGATGGCGCCTTGCTTCTGGAGGCGGAGGACGACGTGCAGCGGGCGGTCGACGGCGCGCCCAAGCCGGGTGGCCTCGGTGCGTGGTTTCGCCGGGCGCGCTTTGAGCAGCTGGCGTTGCGGTGGGAGGGGGGGGAGGCCAACTGAGGGCGCGGTTGAACCAACACGCGCCGCATCAACCAGGCAGCCCTACTACCATCCCCTCCTCCGTCGTAATCCACAGATCCCCGCCCACACGCCACGCGCCGTCGGCCGGAAGCGCCCATGTCGTCCCCGCGACGACAACCGCGCTTGGGTCGTCTGCCCCTCCCAGCGCGACTCCCTTCGGCAGCCTCGCCTCCGGCGCGACCACCTCACGTCCGCGCTCGCGCCACCGTTCCACACCCTCCCAACTGAAGGCCGCGGCGGCGCCGTCGAGCGTCTGCAAAACCACACCCTCGGCGTCGGCCAGGACTACATCCATCTCGTCGTCGCCCTCGACCAGCCCGTGGTGGAAGCGCGCCTCACCAACGCGCACCTCAGTGGAGTCGACCCGCACGACTTTGCCCTCAAACATCGTCATCACAGTGCACACGAATCCTTCCGCAAGGTGCTGATGATCTTCGTCCAAGAGGGCGCCGCTCACCCAATCCCACCGCACCGGACCCGGGGCATAGCCCACCGGGGTCAGGGCACCATCCCACCGGCGGAGCACCTTTCCCTCGCCGAGGTCCACCTCCAGGACCCCCTCGTCGTCGGCGACCAGCACCCGCCGCCCATCGGGAGAAAAACGCGCGGTGTCGGCTTGGACGGCCTGCCCGAGGCGTACCGCTACACGCCTCGGGGCTGCGCACACCACATCCTCCGTCAACGAGACCAGCGCGGCGCCGCCCGGACCGACGGCCAGCGCCGTCGCGGCGGGAACGCGCCCCAAACATTGGGGAATCCCCCCGGCCGTCAGCCGGTAAAGCAGGTCCAGGTCAATCCACACGAGCCCCACGCCGGTCGCGAACGGCGCCGCAAACTTCGCCCGCGTCGCGGCGTCGGGAATCTCGACCGTAGCCCCGCCGTCAAGGCGCAACAGTGCATGCTCGGGCACCGACAGGACCAGCACGCAGTCGGCCCCCGGGAGCACGCCAAGGGGCTCCCCTTCGTCCACGACGAGACTTCGGCCGGCGGCGTTTGCGACCGGGTCCACCACCACCGCTCCGCTGGCGGTGGCACAGGTCCAACCGGTGGCGCCGGCCCAGACATCGTCTACAAAGTCAGGTAGCTGATGGCTCACAATGCCGCCGCCATCGAACCAGAAGAGGACATCCCGCACGCTCCACCCGATGCGCGTTCCGTCGGCGCCGATCCAGTCGGGCACGCCGGCAGCGATGAGGCGGGGGAGGGGACCGGCGGCGAGCGAGAGGCGCATAGCGGCGCCTAACGCGGGATCGCGGCGCTACTCCAGTGCGATCAGCCGGCCGTTCGCGAGCCCCACGAAGATCGCGCCGCCGACGATCACCGGCTCGCCCGTGACTGGCGCGCCGAGGTCGATGGACCAGGCGCGGCCCCCGTCGTAGGTATCGAGCCGGGTCAGGTGGCCGTCACTGTTGCCGACGAAGACCGAGCCTTTGGTCACCAGCGGCTGGGTGGAGAACTCGCCGTAGCCCTCGCTGTTCCACCGCCGGCTGCCGTCGTCCGCCCCGAGCGCGTAGACGTTGCCGTCTTTGTCGGGGACGTAGACGGTGTCGACGTCCGCGCCGACGGCGGCCAACGGCTGGAACTCGCTGCGAAAACGCCAGCGCTCCTTGGCAAGCAGCGGCCCCCAGCGCCCGTAGGCGACTACCCCTCCCGGTTCGCCCCCGTCGGCGGCGAGCGAGACGTAGACGTTGTCTTCGTCGAGCGCCGGCCCATCCGTCGGCGGGCCCGGGAGCTTGACCTGCCACTCCACACCTTTGGGGCCCACCGCCATCAGCGTGCCGTCACGCGTCGCGACGTAGACGGTGCTTTCGTCCGCCGCCGGCCGACCCATCGGCGACTTGCCGACGGCATACAGCCAACCCGCATTGCTCACGACGGCCCCCTCTTCGGTGACCCAGGCCCAGCCGCCGTCGATCGCCACCGGCGCTCCGACCAGGGGTCCCCCGCGCTCGGTGGCGGTCTTTTCTTTGCCCGTTGCTCGGTCGAAGAAGTGTACGCGGCCATCGTCGCCACCGGCGACGATGCTCTCGCCGGCGAGCGCCGCGCCCTGCACGCCGGGAAGCTGCACTTCCCAGATTCGCTTTCCATCCAGGCTGAAGGCGGCGATGCGACCGTCGGCGACGGCATAGACCTGTGTGGTGTCGGCCAGCACGGGTGCGGTGATCGGCCCGCCAAGCGTCACCCCCCAGCGCTCCTCCGGTCGGTCCAGGGTACCGTTTTCTTCGCTCCAACCGGCACGCCAGCTGGGTCGGGGCGGGGTTTCGGGGTTGGGCGGCTTGGGGGTTGGCGCCTCGGGTGGCGTTGGGGCCTCGACGGCGGGCACCCGGCGACCCTCTTGCGCTTTGGGGCAGCCCAAGAGCGCCACGAGCACGATCGCGCGTCTCATCGGGCAGCCTCGGCACGGAAACGATAGCCGATGCCGCGCACGGTGAAGAAGTGCTGCGGATCGTCGCCGTCCAGCTTCTGCCGCAGGCGGGTGATGAAGTTGTCCACAGTGCGCTCCGTGCCGAAGTAGTTGGCACCCCAGACGGTGTCCAGTATCATCTGTCGGGTCACGACGCGACCGTCGTGCCGGGCCAGGTACTGCAAGAGCTGCAACTCGCGCGCGGTCATCTCGACAGCGTTGCCGCCACGCCGCACCTCCCCCGCGGTGAAGTCCGCTTCGACGTCGCCGAAACGCAGCACCTGTGCGGTCGCCGGGCGTCCACGTCGCAAGTGGGCCTTGATTCTGGCTTGGAGCTCGGCCAGGCCGAAGGGCTTGGTGACGAAATCATCTGCGCCCATGTCCAGGCCCATCACCTTGTCGGGCTCGGCACCCTTGGCGCTGAGGATGACCACCGGCATCGACAATCCGCGTCGTCGGAGCTCACGACACACCTCGTAGCCGTTCATCGCCGGCAGCATCACGTCCAAGAGCACAAGGTCGGGCTTCCACTCGGTCGCCATCCGCAAGCCGGCGGGGCCGTCCATGGCGGCGCGGACTTCGTAGCCGTCGAGGCTGAGGTTCAGCTCGAGCCCGCGCACGATCGACGGGTCGTCTTCGATGAGCAGGATGCGGTCAGCCATCTCAGATCCACCCCCTACGTTTGAACCAGAGGACCAGGATGAGCGCGCTCCCCAGCATCATCCCCAGGGCGCCCCAGAAACCCTGCTCGGCGTGGGCGGTGGGGATCACGTCGAAGTTCATGCCGAATACGCCAGAAATGACGGTCATCGGCAACATCAGCGTGCTGACGATCGCCAGGTACTTCATCACCCTGTTCAGTCGTTGGTTGCCACGCTCGCTCTGCACCCGCATCAGGCCGTCGCAGACCTCCTTGAGGAGCACCGCGGAGTCGATGACGGCGACGATGTGGTCGTGCACGTCGCGGTAGTAGATGCGCCCGACCTCGCTGGTTTCGGGCCCGTCTTGGAGGCGACGCACCACCTCCTGCATCGGCGCCATCTGGCGGAGCACGTGGAGCAAACGTCTACGCAGCGCGATGATTGCCTCGACGGGATTTTCTTCGGGGCGCACACCCATGCGGTCCTCGATTGCGTCGAGCTCGGCCTCCCAGCTCTCCAAAAGCGGCATGAACTCGTCCACGATGGCGTCAAGCAGGGCGTGGACCACCCGATCGGCGCCCTGGCCCACCCGCTCGGTGTCTTCCGCAAACAAGGCGGCGACGTGATCCAAGGCCGTGCTGGGCTGTTGGCGGACCGTCACCACGAGGCCAGGCTTGAGCAGCACGCGAATCGGGATGGTGTCGAGCTCGTCGGTGGTGGTGCGGTCGAGCGCTTGCAGCACGAGGAAGTCGTGACCCGGATACCGTTCGTACTTGGACCGGCGCTGCTCGTGGAGGCAGTCCTCGAGCGCCAGCGGATGAAAGCGCCACTCGGGCAGAAGGGTGGCCAGCCCGACGTCGGTCGACGCCACGAGGTCCACCCATATGGTGTCTCCAGGCGCGGGGGCACGCGCGGCTGCGATGGTGTCGGTCACCTGCACGTGACCGTCGGCGTGCAGCACCCGGGTGCGGACCATCGGGCTCAGTCGAGCCAGTCGATGCTGACTTCGCTCTCGCTCGGGGTCTCGGTCAGCCAGGCCGCTTCGTAGGGTGCCTGGTCGGGAATGGCGACCACATCGGTGCCGGCCACCGGGTCGTCCACGATCGCCGCCACCCAGAGCCCGTCGGCCGTGGCGCGGACGCGGCGGAACGTGGTGTCGGGGCTGCCGGTGTAGAGCACCTGTTCGTCGCTCAGATCGATGTTGGCGATCCGCAGCGTGTCGCCGCTGGTGTAGACCACCCGGTTGGTGCTGGTGATCGCCCAGACGCGCTCGGCCTCGGCGCCGAGCAGGAAGCTGACGCTGCCGCTGCCATCGGTCTCGTAGAGGTACACGTCGCCGCTGCAGTCCAGCGCGACGGTGAAGGTGTCCCAGAAGACCGGGTGGGCGCACGGTGCCGTCGCGAAGGTGATGGGCGAACGTGCCCCGCTGACCGGCGTGGACTCGATGCCGCCGTCCAGGCGCGAGCTGGCCAGGTAAAGCCCGTCCGGGGAGAACGCGAGCCCGTCTGCCTCGGTGCCGGCGTTGGTGGAGAGCTGGCGGATCTGGTCCCCATTGAGGTCATAGAGCCAAACCGCCGGGTTCAGACTACCGTAGCCCTGCAACGCGACCACCGAGCCGTCCGGTGCGATGCGCGCTGCGGACCAGTAGGCCGAAGAGCTCCCGAAGTTGGCCCAACCGGCGCCCTCCGCCTCGCCCGCGAACGTGTACACGTTGAGCACGCCCAACAGCAGGTCGGCGGTGGTGTCGGCCTGGATGTCCGTGAACTGGGTCACCGCAGCGGCGACGAGCGTCGTATCGGTCCCGCCGGCATCCACCCGCCACGCGAAGTCGTCCATGGCCACAACCAGCGATGGCGGCGCGCCCGCATCCGCGTAGAGGTCGAGCGACGCGCAGCCGGCCGACGCGGGCTGGTCGTCGAAGCTGGTGACCGGCCAGGTGCCGCCCCAGATGGCGCCGCGGCCGTAGCCCGCGGTGCTGAGCAAGTACGCGCCGTCCGAGCCCGTGGTGACCGAGTCCCAGGAGGACGACCACAAGGTGACGCCGGCCTCGGCCACGCCGCCTTCTCCATACAAGACGCCCTCGACGCAACCGGCGTCCGGGAAGCTCAAGAGCGGTCCAGCGAAACACTCCCCCGCCTGGCAGCTTCCCGCCACCGCGTCGACGTTTGCTGCGGTCGTGGAGGAAACAGCCTGGGCGCCGACGGTGCGCGACGCCGTGTAGGTGGTGTCGCCGTCTTCGCTGCTGACGCACGCGGTGCCGTCGTCGCCCGTGGTGGTCCACGCGCCGCTGCCGTGGGTCACGGTCACACCGGGGAGCGCCCCCGTGCTGTCCGTGACATCGACGGCGACGCAGCTTTCGGGGGCTTGGAGGTTGCCCAGCCGGGTGCAATCGGACGTGGTCGGCGTGGTTCCGCCGGTCACCGAGAAGGTCTTGCGCAGGCCGCCCGGGCCGCGGAGATGGAATGACGTGCCCGCTCGCGCAAAGAAGGTGACCGATGCATCGCCATCCGCCACGACGCTCAGGGCGATGTCGCCCTCCTCATACGCGAAGGGGGAGGGGAGCGTGGCGCTGCCGTCGGCAGAGAAGAGGTTGCCCGTCGCGCAGCCGGCCAGGGCCAGGGCGACGTTGCCGATCTCGTTGCATTCTTCGCAGGTGTCGGGGGTGCCCACCGCGGCTGCGTTGGTCGCGGAGGACCACACGGCCCCGGTGCCATCGGCATAGTCGACCAGGATGGCGGTTCCCGCGCCGGAGCCGGTCACGCAGAATGAGCCGTCAGCCGCGGCCACGGTTTCGTCCACATAGCTGGCGATGCCCGCGGCGACGGGACGGAGGTAGGATCGCACGCGCGCGCCCCCCGCGTCCCCGCCGTTGCCGTCTACGGCCTTTCCGGACACACAGCCTGCAGCGTCGAGCCGACCGACGGCGTAGGTGCCGCCGTCCGTCACCGTGAACGATGCCGCGTACTCGTCGCCGATCGCGAGGATCGTGGCCTCACCGACGTACGTCCACGAGGCGCCATCGGCGCGCAGGACCGCGTTCGAGCCGCTGGAGGAATCAGCCAGCAGCGACAGGGTGACCGTGATCGGCGCGCTGGCGACGAGCGCGCCCTCGCCCCCGGACAGCTCGATCACCGCGGCCGCCAGAATCGTGGCCACCTGACCGTCGGCGCCCAGCGGACCCAGCGGGAGCGTGTGCATGCCCGCGGCAAGGTCGAGCGGATCAAAGGTGACGGCGACCATGCCCACACCAAGGGCGCCGGCCGACACGACCGCGGAGGCGTCGTCTTCCGGCGCCGCGGTGAGCTTGTCCATGAGTATGGTCACCCCGGCGGCTGAATCGAAGGGGGTCGCGGTGCGCTTCGGTTGCAGCCCGACCCGCGCCTGCGCGAGGCTGTGGTTGTAGGTGCGCACCGCCGTGTGGAGGCCGGCGCGTTCGAAGCTCAGCTGAACTGGCGCCGTGCCGTCTACGATGAAGCTGCCATCGGCCCCGCTGACGACCACGCCTGGGCCGCCCGTGATCGAAACCCCTGCGAGGGGCAGGCCGTCCACCCCCACCACCACGCCGGCAACCACCGTGTCGGACGCGTCCCCCGTCTCCCCGGTTTCTTCGCCGGTGTCGGTGTCCGCGGCGCTGTCGACCGGCGGGAGGTCGTCGATGTCAGCGCCGAAGGGCAACGAACAGCCGGCGAGCGAGAGGATGGCAAGCGTGGCGAGTGGAAGGCAGCGGCGCATTGCGGCGGAGTGTATCCCAGCACGCTCCGTACCGGTCGTTTCGATCACGGCTTCAGCGTCAACGCCCGCTTTCCTCCGGTGCACGTCAGGTTCCCCGCGGCGTTGCCCTCGCACTGGAGGGACACCCCGTCCGACCCGAGGACCAGGGCGGCGCGCAGCGGCTCCTTCCCCACCAACTTCACCACCAGCGTGTAGTCTCCCTCGGGCGCCGCGCCGTCCATCGCCTTGCGACTTTCCAGGACTACGGCGCCATCGCGCTCCAGCTTTACCCACTGGGCAGCCTGGCCGACCACGGTCACCGCCAGCGGCGGCCCGGCGAGAATCGCGGCGGCCCCGCCATCGACCGGGACCACTGGGGGAACGATCGCCGCAGGGGCCGTTTCGGTTCCCGCCACGCTGGGCTCCTCCCCGCGGCCAAGCACCGCCCACAACCCACCGCCGACCAGCGCCAAAAGGACCAGACCAAGCAGTCCAGCGATGACGATGCCCACCCCCAACGCCAACGCTCGATGGTTGGCGGGTGCCGACTCGGGCTCGACTGACGTGCCCCACGCCGCGGCCGGGGGGGCCGATGATCGCGGTGGAATCGATGCTGCGGGGCGCGAGGGCGCGGAAGATCGGGTCGCCCCGGCCTTCGGACCGCTCGGGCGCCCGCTGTCGAGCTGGTTCACGGTCACGGTGCGCCCCGCGAGCGCGCCGCCGCTCTTGTCGCTGTGCACCTGCCAGTTCAGCGATTGCACCACCTCGTAGGCGAAACGATCAAGGGTCGGTCCCGACGCCTGTTCGACGAACGCGCGGAGAAGCTTCACCAACTGTTCGGCGTTGGGTCGCACGCTCGGCTCGCTGGCGAGCATCTGGCCGAGCACGCGGCGCAGGGTCAGGTCCCACTCCGAATTGGGCATCCCCAGCTGGTCCAGCCGGGCGATCGCCTGCGCGATCGCGGAATCGTGCTCCCCGGCATCCATGGGGAGCAGAGGCAGCCATTCGCTACGCAAAAGTTCGATGAGCACCAGGCCGAGGGCGTAGATGTCGCCGGCGTGCTCGCCGCGGTCGCCGTCGCGCCGCTCGGGCGACATGTACTTCAGCGAACCAAAGCGCATCGCCCCGGTCTCAGCGCTGCGGAAGGCATGCGTCGAGCGGGCCGTGCCGAAGTCGAGCACCCGGACTTCGCCCTCTACGCTCAACATGATGTTGCTGGGCTTCAGATCGCGGTGCACGACCTTCAGCGGCCCGTCCAGACCGGTGGGCACCCGAAAATGGGCGGCCTCCAGCGCGCTGGCAGACTCCAGCACGATTTGCAGCGCCACCTTTGCCGGCACCCGCTGCCTTCGTTCGACCAGGGCATCGACAAGCTGCTTGAGGTCGAGGCCGTCGACATACTCCATGATGATCGCGGTCTGCCCGTCGATCTCCACCAGGTCCTCGACCCGGAGGATGTTCTTGTGCCGCAACCGGGCCAAAAGCCGCGCCTCGTCGCGCGTGCGGTTCACGATGTCCTGCTGCCCCTCCCATTGTTCACGGAGAATCTTGACGGCGACGATGCGATCGACTCCGCCGGCGCCGCGCGTCTCTGCCAGGTAGAGACGCGCGAAGGTTCCGGCATTGATCTCGTGCAGCAGCAGGAGTTCAAGTCCCCGTCCGCCCGGCGCTGACTCCATCCTTAGGGCGCTCCAGTACCGCGCATATTCCGTAGCGGCCGGCCGCGCTTGCCCCCCCATCGGCCACGCAATAGCGGGAGGGCGGAGTGTGCCCCGAATGCCGGTGCTCGTCTTTTCGCTTCTTGGATGTTCGATGCTTCAGGGACTGCTGTCCGATCCGTCCGCACAGCTGACCGAGGCGGAGGGCAAGCTCAAGGCCGGTGATCTCGGCGGCGCAGCCGCGGCCTACGATGCCGCGCTCAAGACCGCTCCCACCAACGTCGACGCCGTCTCCGGGGCGGCTTACGTCAAGTTGCTCCAGGGGAATCCCGCTGCGGCCGATGCACTTTTGGCCGGCGTCGAGGCGACCGCCGAAGAGCGCCTGGCCGAGGTCAAGCTTCGACGCGCACTTGTCGCGGTAGAAACCGGTGATCTCGATGCGGTGCGCCTGCACGCCACGGCGGCGGGCGGTCCAGTCGCTCGGCTCCTCGTCGCCGAGGTCAGCCTCGCGGACGGGGACCGGGCGGCGGCCAAGACGGCGCTGGAAGGGCTGCACGTCGAAGCGGGCGCGGTGGGTGTCACGGCCACCGCCTACTTGGACCTTCTGAACGACCCGGCTCCACTTTTGGCCGGACTGGCCGAGGTCAACGCGCTCTGGGCGCTCGGTCAACGGCCGATTGCGGTTCGTGCGGCCGAGGAGCCGATCAAGTCCTACGCCGCCGTCCGTGAAGACGGCGCCGAGCAGCTCCTTTTGTGGGCCGGGCGTGCCGCGACGGCGGGCGAACCGGGCATCGCGGCCAGCTTGCTCGACGCGATTCCGATCGCGCCTGAGGGCCAGGTCTGGCGGGTCCAGGCCACGCGCGCGCTGGTGCTTTGCGCCGAGGGCGACGGGCCAGGGTGCCTAGCCGGCTTCGAGCGTATCAGCGCGATCTCTCCCGCCGACGGCTACGCAGATGCCCGGGCAACCGCAGCGCTGCTGGTGGCTGAAAAGGACGGGGAAACGGCGCGCAAGCTGCTCGATGGACAGACCGGCGACGCGGCGGCGCGGGCCTGGGCCCTCTTGGGCGACGTGCAACAAGCGGGAACGGTTGCGGTGGACCCCGTGTTCAAGGCGCAGTTCGCGCCCGAAGCTGGAGGTTAGTCATGAGTTCAAGTTCGCTCTACCGTGCAATGATGTTGGCCGGAGGGATGCTTTTGGCCGGAGCCGCCGAGGCGAAGCCGAAGGCCCCGGACGAGGGCGTCCCGGTCAAGGTCGTGGTCAAGGACCAAGGCGCCCTCCCCATCGCGACCGCGGTCGTCCGCCACCCCCTCGAGCAGGACCGCCATCGCGTCAACTCAGTCGACGGCAGCTGGGAAACGAGCGTGCTCTATCTGCCCGATGGCACCGAGCTCCGCTTCACCCCCGGGCAGACGCTGGATCTCGAAATCAGCGCCCCCGGCTACGTCACTCAAGTCTTCCAGTACCAGATCCGGAAGCGTCGCAACGTGATCGAAGTCAAGTTGCACAAGATCGAAAATGAGGTCGAACAGATCGAAGAGCCGATGATCACCTTCGGCCGTGACGTTCCCCGCGAAGCACAGGAGTAGGCGATGCGTCTGTCTGGAAAGGTGGGCCTCCTCGGCCTGTTAGGCCTCCTGTCGCTTCCGGCGGTCGCGGGTGGCTGGTCGTCGTACAGCGCCGCGTTTCCGTCTTTGCCCTGCCAGGACGGCTGGGCGGGCTGCAAAGTGGAGGGCAAGGCGGTGGGCCCAGGGATGATCGGGGACGCCGTGGGTCGCCCCGCGCCCGCGGACGCCCGCGTCGGCTGGTTTGATTTGGCGCCGACGGCCGTATTCTCTCCCTTTGGCCGGCTCTCGGCCTACGATGGTCCGATCGGCGGGCAAGTTGCGGCCGTGGTTGAACCGGTCGTCGAACCGGCTGTCGAGCCCGTGGCCGAACCCGCTACCCCCGACTCGCCGCCAGTGGCGGCGCAGACGCCGACCGTGGAACCCACGGTGGCGACGGTCACCCCCAGGCCGACGCCGACGTCCACCGGCACGACGACGCCCACCTCGAAGCCGCCGCCGACGACCACGACCACGACCACGCCGCCTGCGTCGACGACGACGACTGCAAAGCCGCCCCCCGCGACGACCACCGCCGCCAAGACCCCGCCGCCGACTACCACGACGACGACGACGACAACCCCGGTCGCCAGCACCACCCCGACCGCCACACCGGTGACCACCGGGATGAAGCCGGTGACGCCCCCCACGCCCCCCGCTCTCAGCGACGACTCGTGCGGCGATCTCGTGAAGATCGAGCCGCAAGCGATGCTCGGTCAGCTTCGCGCCGGGCAGGTCAAGTGCATCGAGGGTCGCATCGGCGGCGAGGGCGAGCAGACCGCCAAGGACAAGCTCTCGCGCGTGCTCATCGCCAACGCCGAGGGTCGGGGAGACAAGGTCGAGTGGGAGCGGCTGGTCAAGCGCCACCTGGAAGACATCGGGCGCTCTGACCCCGACATGTGCTTCAAGTACGCCACCCAGCTCAGCCGCGGCGGCACCGGGCGCGCACAGGGGGTCATCCGCTGGGCCGACTACGCCTTGGAAAACAAATCTCGCTGGTCGGGCGGCACCTACACCAAGCGGGTGTACGACCTGTACCGGCTCAAGACGGAGGCCGCGAACAAGCTCTGGACCGAATCGGAAGAGGTCTACGCGACCAAGGAGCACACCGACGAAAACGAGGCCAAGGCCGCCAAGTGGCGCGGCCAGACCAAGGACTTCGCCAGGGAGTGGCTGGACTACGCCAAGGCCAGCAGCCAGGACACCAAAAGCGCGATGGCGCTCTGTGTTTCGGCTGCCGGTCAACGGGCATTCTGCGAGGGATGAGCGGCAGGATGTTCCTCATTTTCGCCCTCCTCGCCGCCTGCACGGGCGACGACGGCCCAGTTGTCATCGCGCCGGTCGTGACGGCGTCGGTGCCCCCGGAGATCGTGGCGGCCTCCTGGCAGGTGCGGATGGCCAAAGCGGACGTTCGTGCGCCGTTCGAGGGGCGTCCCAGCTGGGTTGCTTGGTACGAAACGCGTCGGCCTGACGCGCTCGCGGCCCTCGCCAGCGAGTCCGACCCCGCGGGACTGGCCCGCGCACACACCGAATACGCCGCGATCTACCGGCAGTCGGCGCTTTTGGCGGCCAACGCGATCCTCCAAGTCTATGGCGCTGACATCCAGCCGAGTGACCCAGCCGAGACGGCCTACCTCCTCGGCGTGTCGGGGGTGCTGATGAAGCGGCCCGAGTACGCCGAACGCCTTGGTCAGTCGGGGTCCAGCGCGGTTGCGGAGATTGTCCGGCGCGACGCCGCGTGGCAGGCTTGGGCCACCGCGCCGGTTGGCCTGCCCGACGAGCCCGCCGGCACAACGTTGGTGCAGGGCCGCCCCGGCGAGCTGCCTGTGGGTGGGTTTGCGCCGATGGACTTGGCCCTCGTGGGTGAGCCCGGCGTCGTGTCGGCCGGAGATCCTGGCGATCTTTTCGCGCTCGCCCGCTGGCACGAGGCGCGCGCCCGCGAGGCGGATCCCGCCTCCGCCGCGGTGATCGACCAGTTCCTGAACCCGTTTCGCCTGCCGTTGGAAGCGCGCGTCCCCGATGGCGACGCGCTCGCCTCTGATACATGGCTGTTCATGTCGGCGTACACTTCGGCGGCCGATATGTTTTTCAGCTCGCTGGTAGCCCAGGGAAATGTGCCGGGAGCGGAAGCGCTCGCCGGGCGCAGCGCCTACGCGGCCATCGCTACCGGGTGCAGCACCTCCGGTAAGGTCGATGTGGACTGCGTGATCGAGCAGTCCGCCATCTTGGGCTCGGCCATCGAAACGGCCATGGCTGCTCAGACCGGCGGGGCCGCTGACGGCTTCCATCGACCGTTCAGCAACTACGCGAGGGCCGGCGTCCTTCGTGCGGTCGATCTCTATGCGCGGGCGCGGGGGGAAGACGAGGCGTCGGGGATCCTTCGCATCAACGCCTATGATCGGAACATCGACAACGCGATCGACCCCGTTTTCATTCTCTTCCTGGCGGCGTGGGATGCGGGAAATCGCAACACCACCCGCGCGACGGAATTAGTCCACCAGAACCTTCGGCAGGTGCCGGGTCTCGAGCTCGCGCGCGCGCCGCTGGATGCCCTACACGTCCGCCTGAGCAGGAACGCCGCCCCCGGCGTGCCTACGCACTGAGGAGCTCAATGTTGCCCACCACCCGCGGCGCCCTCGTCGCCTTCGGAATCGCCGCGACTGGCCTCTTGGCCGGTGCGCAGCTGTCCTTCTACGAAGAACAGTTGCCCGGCACGCTCAACCCGCTCTACGCGTCGTCGATGACCGATTACCGCTCTCAAGAGCTGGTCTTCGATCGGCTTTTCTACCACTCCCCGGTCGACAACCGGATGGTCAGCCGCCTCGTGGAAAAGTACGAGCTCGCGGATGGCGGCAAGTCCTACAAGCTCACGCTGAAGACTGGGCTGAAGTGGCACAGCGGCACCGCGGTGTCCAGCAAGGACGTTTGTTTCACCGTGGCCGCGATGCTCGACAAGGGCACGACCAGCCCCATCGCCGAGGGCTATCGCGGCATCCTCGCCGGCTGCGAGGCCACGGCCCCGCAGATCGCGACGATCCGCTTCACCAAGGTTTTCCACAACCCTCAGGAGCGGCTGATGTTCGCGCTCCTGCCGGCCGAAAAGTTTACCGACACCAAGATCGTCCCCGACTCGGACTTCAGTCAGCACCCCGTCGGCTCCGGCCCGTTCAAAGGCAGCAAGGGGCGCCGTGGCGTCACGTTCGAGGCCTACTCCAACGGTCACCATGCGCCGACGATCGCCCAGCTCTCACTTCAAGAAGTGCAGGACCCCGCGGTTCAGGTCACGACCGTTCGCAACAACGGCGTGCAGGGCATCATCGCGGTACCGCCCCAATACCGACCGGACGTCAGCGCGTCTGACGAACTGCAGCTCAAGAGCTACGACCTCCGCTCGTGGTGGTTCATGGCGGTCAACACCAAGAAGGGCGCGCTCGCCGTTCCCAAGGTGCGTCAGGCCCTGGACCTGCTTCTGGACCGCAGCGACCTGCGTCAGCTCACCATCGGCGTGAAGCCGGGCGAGCAGAACAGCCCCTGCGAGTTCATCTCCGGCCCGTTCGTGCAGTCCTCGCCCTTCTACAACCGGCAGGTGGCCTTCAAGGAGAAGTCCGACCGCGCCGCGGCGGCGAAGCTGCTGACCGAAGCTGGGCTCAGCCAGATTGGAGGCCGCTGGCATTACAAGGGGACGCCGGTCACCTTCAACATCGGCATGCTCTCGTCGCTCGACAACGAGGCGCCCGATCTGCTCACCCAGATCGGCAACCAGCTCAGCGCCGCGGGCTTCGATCGGCAGGAGGCCAAGGTCTCCTCCGACGATTGGTCCCGCAAGGTGGTGACTGGACAGGCCACCGACTTCGACCTGTTGGTCGGGAAGTGGTCGTTCGGCTTGGTCGAGGAGGTCAACGATCTCTTCCAGACGCGGTCGGGCACCACCGCCGGCACCCGGAACATCTTCAACTACAGCAATCCGTCGGCCGACCAGCTGATGGTCGAGTACAACCAGGCGCGTACGGACACGGCGGCGTTTGACGCCTACCACAAGCTGCATGCGCTCTTGGCGACAGACCTGCCGTACATGTTCCTGTGGAAGCTCGACACCAAGAGCGCCTGGCGCACGGAGGTGCGCGGCAACGTCATCGCCCCGTTCTACTACTGGACCGAGGTTGACAACTGGAAGCTCCAGTAGGATGGCCGCCTGGTGGATTCGGCCCGGGGTGCGGCTCCTCGCCGCGCTGAGCCTGCCGGTTCTGGTGCCGGGCATCATCACCGCGCTCATCTGGGCGCTGCCGGGCGACCCGGCGGAGATCATCTGCCCTCCCGCCACCTGCGGAGGCACGGCCGAGCTGGCGGCGCGCTGGAATCTCGACGCCGGCCCGTGGAGCTTCTACAGCGAGTGGGTCAGCTCGGCGTTCAACGGAGAGTTCGGCCGCAGCTGGCGGGTGGAACAGGGCCTGCCAGTTGCCGATCTGCTGTGGGAGTCCACCCCGGTCACGGTGACCTTGGTCCTTTTGGCGCTGGTGCCGATCCTCTTGGGCGCGGTCGGTGCCGCAACGGGGTTGATTCCGGCAAAGGCGGACGGCGTCTTCTCGGCGGTGGGGCTGGTCCCGGCGCTGGTCTTCGCACTTTTGGGTTCGGCGATGATCGTGGTGCGCTTCGGCGCTGGCGCCTTCGGCGATGAGGCGATGACGTGGCGCCTCCTGATCGGCGCCGCGGTGCTCGGCATCTCCGACGGCGCGTTCGCCTCCGCGGTCAGCGGCGTGCGAGGGCTTTTCCAGTCGGAGCGCAACCAGCGGTACGTCAGCATCGCGATCTTGCGCGGTGAGGCGCCTCTGGCAAACATGCTCCCCAACGTGGCCCCGGCGCTGGTGGGTCAGATGCGGGCACGGGTCCTTCATCTTTTGAGCGGCGCCGTGGTGGTCGAAGTGGTCTTGGGCCTCACCGGCGTCGGTGACCTCTTGTGGGCGGGTACCCTTTTGCAGGACTTCGGGGTGGTGCTTGCCGCGGCCACGGCGTTCGCGACGCTCAGCGCGTTGTTGCTCGTCGTCCAGGCCATCGTGGAAATCGTGACCGCGATGCACGTGCTCCGGGCGCCGACGGTGCCGGCCGCGGTTGTGGTCGCATGATGCGGCGCCAACTCTCAGGGGCCGTGGCTGCGTTGGTCCTGGTCGCGCTCTTGGGGCTGGCCCTCACCGCGCCCGCACACCTCTCCGATGCCAATCGTGACCTGGCCTTTGCCGGTCCGGGCGCCGTTCCGCCGTTCGGCGGGGATCAGCTTGGGCGTCCTCTCCTGCAATATGCACAGCAGGGTGCTTCGGTGGTGGTGGGCCCCGCGATCGGCGCGGCCGCGTTCGTGGCGTTGCTGAGCATTGCCGGCGGGCTTCTTCGTTGTGTCGGCGATCAGCGGGTGGACGCCGCGATTCAGGCCTTGGGAGAGGTGCTCGGCGCCCTTCCGCGCATGGTGGTGATCCTCGTGGCGGCGATGCTGATTCCGTCGGGCTCGCGGGGCCTTTTGCCGCTGGCGCTTTTGTGGGCCCTTCTGGCGGCGCCGGGGGCGGCGGACGAAGCAGCGGCGGTGGCCGAACGGCTCGGTGGCGCCCGCTTCGTAGAGGCGTTGCGTGCCCACGGCTTCTCGTGGAGTCGGGTCTTCCTGTACCACATCGTGCTCCTGAACCTGCGCCCCGTCGTGGTGCGGCAGGCGTCCGAGGTCCTGCTCCAGGTCACCTTCTTGGAGCTCGGCCTGTCGTACCTGGCCGTGCAGGACAACCAGTCCAGCTTCACCCACTCCGACTCGCTGAAGTCGTGGGCGGACCTGTTGTACATGGGGTACACCTCGATCGGACTGGGCATGCCGACGGGGCACGCGCTGGTGCTGGGGCTGGGGCTTGTCGCGATGGTCACGTTGATGGCGAAGATGACGACCAGCATGGCGAAGGCACGATGATCGAGCTCGTGCGCCTACGTCAGCTTTCCGTCCGCGCGCCGGATCGGGTGCTCGTCGAAGGCGTGGACATCACAGTTTTCGGCGGTCAGGTCACTGCCCTGTGCGGACCCTCGGGCGCGGGAAAGTCCCTGACGGCACGGGCGTGCATGGGGGTGGTCGACGTGCTCCCGGGGCTCTCGGGGGGCTCGCTTCACTTCCCCGAGCGCGGAACGCAGGACTGGTTCGCTGGGGTCGCGGCCAGTGGCGAACGTGGGCATCTGCGCCTTGCTCGCGACACGGCTGCGCTTCGGGGGGGCTACATCAGCTACTCACCGCAGGCCGCTTCGAGCGCTCTGAATCCTGGCCGGACGGTCGGCCGCCAGATGGAGATATCCGTCGCCCGGCGGGCCACGCCGCCCACCGATGTCGGCGCCACCTTGCGGGACCTGCTGCATGAGGTTGGCCTGCCACCCCGCGCCGCCGCGTCGTTGCCGGGGGAACTTTCGGGCGGACAGTGTCAGCGCGCGGCGTTGGCAGTGGCGATGGCCTCGGACCCGCGCGTGCTCATCGCCGACGAGCCGGAAACGGGCCTGGATCCGGTCCTGCGTCGACAGATCGTGGAGCTGCTGCTCACCGTAGGCAAAGCGCACGGCTGCGGCATCCTGCTCATCTCCCACCACGAAGACACGGTGGAGCGCATCGCGGAGCACGTGGTGCGGCTGGAGGCCCCTCGCGGCTCGAAGGGGGCGGCGTGAGCGCGATCGTCGAGGTCAAGGGCGTCCACAAGCGCTTCGACGTGGCTGGCGCGTGGCCGTGGAGCCCGCGCCGGCAGGTGGACGCCGTGCGAGGGGTTGACCTCGTCGTTGCCCCGGGGGAGGTCGTGGCGCTGGTCGGTCAGTCCGGCAGCGGCAAGACGACGCTCTCCCGGATGGTGCTCGGCCTTGAGAGCCCGACCGAGGGAGAAATCTGGATCGAAGGCCGGCGTTGGGACACGCTCCCTGAGGCCGAACGGCAGAAGCAGCGGGTACATTACCAGTACATTCCCCAGGACGCGATGTCCGCGCTCGACCCGCAGCAGACCGTGCTCGAGGCCATCGAGGAAACCCTCGTGGTCCTCGGCGGGCGTTCGGCCGTGGACGCGCGGGGCGCCGCATCGGCCATGCTGTCGCGACTGGGGCTGCCGCATCGCCATGACGCCCTTCCCCGCGAGCTCAGCGGGGGCGAACAACGTCGCGTGACCCTGGCGCGAGTGTTGGCACTGTCCCCCCGACTGGTCGTCGCCGATGAACCCACATCGGGGTTGGACCCGGACCGGCGGGCATCGGTACTGCAAGCGCTCGTCGGCAACCTGCCACCGGGCGCGGGGTGTATCCTTGTCACCCACGATCTCGACGCTGCCGTCGACTATTGCCACCGTGCGGTGGTGATGTTGGAGGGGCAAGTGATCGAAGTCGTCGACCTGAAGCATCAGGCAGCCCAGCACCCCTACACCCGCTCCCTCCTCGACCCCTGGCACCAATCCCGAGGCACCTCATGACCCGCACGCTCCTTCTCTGTGCGCTCGGCTTCGCCCCGCTCGTTGTGCCCATCGCCGCCGCGGGCGACGTCGAACGTGCCGAACACATCCGCCTCACCGAAGAAATGCGAAAGCTCGCCCAGCGCAATGCATGGACCGCGGTCGAGGCGCAATACATCAAGCTCGAAGCCCTCGAAGCCAAGGGTGAGGTGCTCACCTACAACGAAAACAAGCTCGGCGCCGAGTCGGCGCGGGCCATCGGCAACATCACCGGCTGCCGCAACCGGCTCGCCAAAGCCGCCAAGCTCGACGGCAAGTCCGAGATCATCGACTGGATGACCGAGATCGATGCCTCGTACGGTCCGGTCAAGGTGGTCTTCGATCCAGACTTCTCGGGTGAGCGCACGCTGATTCCCACCGTCCCGCCCTTCGCCCCCGACCAGCGCGCCGCGATTGGCTGGGTCGCGACCTACCTTGCTGAGAACGACTTCGAGGGCATCCTCCCCGCCGGCGAGTACACCGTCTCGGGCGTGAAGGTCAACGTCGTGGCGGGGTCCGCGGCGCCGGTCGCCTTGGCCAAAGTCGAGCGCCTCAAGAGTGACAAGAAGAACCTCTTCCACTTTGCCTACGTCGGTCCGCGCGCCGAGCTGGGCGTGGCGGTGCTTTTCCCGGGCGACTCGTTCGACGGAGTGGTGGGTGACAGCGGGCAGCTACAGCCCGAGTCCTTCGGCGGGGCGGGCGGGCGTCTCGGGGTGGGGCTGGAGATGGGGGCCAGCGAGAACTTCGGCGTCATCGCCCAGTTTGGCTACCACAACCTGTTTGGCAGCCCCACCATCGAGGACGGCGCACCTGAAAGCTACGTCGTGAGCGCGAACCAGGTTCACATGGGCTACGCCTGGCTCGCCGCGTCGATCCGGTTGGATGATCTATGGATCGCCGCGGGTCCACTGTGGGGAATCGGCACCGGCACCGTCACCGGGCTCGATTCCGCCTGCGTGTCTTCCGCCAATTGCGCCGACCCCAACGGACAGGTTTTTGCCGACACCCGCTACGCCGACTACCAGCAGCTCTCCGGTACCATCATGGCGGGCGGCGGCGCTGCCAGCGTTTCTTACGCCTTCGTCGACATCGGCAGCCTTCGGGGCGCCGTGACGATTGAAGGCGGCGCACAGACTGATTTCGTTCGCCTGTACCCCTGGGCTCAAGCAGCGTTCACCGTGGCCCCCTCCACCGACGGAAAGACGAAGTGATCCTATCCGCACTCCTCGCGTTTGTTTCGTCCGCCAGCGCCGCCGAAGTCGGCTGGGTCGGTGGGGGTCACGGGAGCAATCCCCAGTGGTCCGCCGACGGCAATTGGTTGGCCTTCGAGGTCAATAACAACTCCGACAAGGTCGACCTGCACGTGGTGCGGGTGACGGGTGGGGCCCCGGGCGCGCCGACCAAGGTGGCCATCCCCGGGTCGTCATCCAGCTTCTCGGCCGGCGGCAGCTTCGCAGCGGCGCCGGTGTGGCACCCCAAGCAGAGCATCCTGGTCTTTTCGGGCGCCAACGCCGGGGGGACGATGCGCTTGTACTTCCTGAGCGCCAGCAATCCCGCGCCCGCGGAATACCTCAACGGCAGCCAGGCGCCGGGCTCGTTGGCGTGGCCCGCAATCTCGCCCGACGGGAACATGGTGACCTTCGTGACCTCCGCCTCAGGCGCAGGCGACGTCATGTTGTTCTCGCAGCAGACCAACAAGGTCACCCTGGCGTTTCCGAGCACCAAGGAGCCCGAGAACGCGCCTACGTTCGGCCCGGACAGCAAGCGGGTCGTCTTCTCGCGCAAGAACTACGGGACGGAGGACATCTTCACCGTGGCTCCGGGCGAGACGGCCGCGGCGCCGGTCAAAGGTGCGACCGGCAACGGTGACCAGACCCGCCCGCGCATGGCCGCCACGAGCACGGTCTACTTCACTGCCGAGCGCGGCGAGGATCACTGGGACATCGGTGTGGTGCCGCTCCTCGGTGGGGATCGTCGCATCGTCGCCAAGGACGTGCGCCTCCCCATTCGGGCCACGCCGACGGTCACGCCGGACGGAACGGCGGTGCTCTACGGCTCCAGCGAGCCGGCCAAGGATGGCTCGATCTACATCACCAAGCTCGATGGCAGCGGCACGACAGAGGTCAAGACCGGGATGGCGGCCGTAGGCGAGCCCGCGGTCGTGACGGCCGGTGGGAAGACCTTCCTCGCGTTCACGGCGTTGCCGTCTTCCGGCAGTGACTGGCGGCAGTTGCATGTGTTGGATGTGACTGGGAAGTTCTAGCCCCCCGCCCACACCTTCGGTCGCGAGCCCACTCCCATCGCCGCCTCGATCGAGCCTGCGAGCCGGAGCAACGTCCGCTCACTCCGCATCGGCCCGGCCAGTTGCAGCCCCAGGGGGAGCCCGCCGCGGTCCAGGCCGGCGGGCACGCTGACCGCCGGGTGGCCGGTGATGTTGAAGGGGGCAGTCCAGGCCCCGAGCAGCGCCACGTCGCGGAAATGGCGCTCGCCGTCGCTCGAATCGTACTGGCCGATGCGGGGAGGGGGAGCGGAGACCGTGGGCGTCAGGAGCGCGTCGCAACCGTCCACCCAAGGGCTCCAACGCGCGGTGAGCTCCGCCTGACGTTGGCGAACGAATGCGCCGTCCAGGTCCTTTCCACCTTCGCCGAGCCAGCGCGTGACCGGCTCGGCTTGGCCCCAGCGCATGATCTTGATCTGGGCGAAGAGATGCTGCCAGATGGGGAGGAAGTCATCGACCGTGCCGGCGGGCGCGGTCACCTCCTCGATGGTGTGACCGTCGGCAGCGAGCAGACGAACGGCCTGTTCCAGCGCCGCGGCGACGTCCGGGTCGGTCGGGACCAGCGGTACGTCGCGCACGACCCGGATGTGGAGCGGACCGGCCTTGGCCTCAGGGACCGGCTTGCCCTGGACCGTCAGCATCGCCCCGGCGTCTTCCACCGTGCGGGTCAGGGCGCCGCAGGTGTAGATGATCGTGGGGTCGCGGAGGCCGAGGTGGTTGGGGATCGTGCCCCGGGTGGCTTTGAGCCCCACCAGCCCGCAGTACGACGCTGGGATGCGAATGGAGCCGCCCCCGTCGCTCCCGTGCGCCACCGGCAGGAGCCCGCCCGCCACCGCCGCCGCCGCCCCACCGCTGGAGCCCCCTGGCGAGCGCTCCGGGTCCCACGGGTTGCGCGTGGGCGGCTGACCGGCAGGCTCGGTGATCGGGACGACGCCGAGCTCCGAGGTGGCCGTCTTTCCCAAAAGCACGAACCCTGCCTTGCGGAGTCGCGACACGGTGATGTCATCCATCGGCGACCAGATCGCAGGCATCGCCTTGGAGCCGAACCGGGTGGTGCCGAACCGAACGAAGTTGAGGTCCTTGATCGCGATGGGGACGCCGTGGAAGGGGGCGTCCGAAGGTGAACGGTCCTTGGCGCGCGCGACCTTCAGGGCTGCATCCGCATGAACTTGGACGAACGCCCCCAGCGTCGGGTCGTGCGCCGCCACCCGCTGCAAGCAGCCTACCACCGCCTCTTCAGCGCTGATGTCGCGGCGCCGAATCGCCCCCGCGAGGGCGACCGCGCCGAAGTCGAGGGGGTGCATCAGTCCGAGGGGAGGGTGCAGCCGTCGTCGGCCAGGTAGTTCATCCCCGAGGCGTCCCAGTAGCCGTCCGCAAAGTAGGTGCCGGAGCCGGGGAAGTACCAGTCGACGCTGCCGTCGCCCAGCAGCTCGACTGCGTACGGCTCCGTCATCGTGGCGTAGCCCTCGACCTGCGCGTCCGGGCAGGTGGTGCGATCGGTGTCGACGGCGGCTTCGGCGATGAGCCCCACATCGCAGCCGCTGCACGCCCCCTTCGACGCCACCTCGGCGGTCACCGTGAACCAGATTTCGCAGTCTTCGAGCCCACGCGCGTACCAGGCTTCGTTGCCGAAAAGGTACCACGCCTCGTCGCCGGTCCAGCCGGTGGCCTCGTCGCCCAAGAACTCTCCCCAGTAGTATTGTTGTGCCGCGGGCACGTCGTCGTGACCCCCGATGATCGCGCAGGCGTCAGCGTTCCTGGCCATCTCGTCGCGGATGTCGCGCAGGCCCCCGTCGCCGGTGTCGGTGTCGTCGCCGGTGTCGTCGCCGTCGCCGGTGTCGGTATCCCCGGTGTCGGTGTCCCCGCCGGTGTCGGTGTCGTCGGGGTTGGTGTCGAGTTGGGTGTCCCCGGGGTCGGCGGTACAAGCGAGGAACAGGAGAGCGAGCATGGTGTCATGGTAGCCCGTACGCCACGATAAGGATGCTCATGCTGCTCGCTCTGTTTGCGCTCGCCGGTGCCCAGGACCTCGCCTTCGGGGTCACTCCCGCGCCGGGACCCAAGGAAAATCCAGCCTTCTTTCTGACTCCCACCCGCAACGTGAAGTCGCTGCACATCAGCTGCAAGGTGGGCGGAAAGACCATCGAGTTGGACAAAGGCGCCGTCAAGGAGATGACCCAGGTCACGGTGACCTTCCCGCGCAACGAAGCGGTCAACACGGCCGAGTGTTTTGTCCGCGCCGCGTTTGTCGATGGCGACGTCGTCGAGCAGGACGTGCCCGTAGAATGGGCCTACCGCCTGCCTCTCAGCATCGATCTGTCCCGCGCATCGGCCGACCTCGAAGCGCGCACCGTCACCGTCAAGGCGACGGGCCGCGTGGACGAGGCGGACATCATCGCCTACGGCGCCCACAAGGCCGTCCTCGACAAGCGCACCGTTGCGGTCGGGCAGGGTCCTGGCGAGGTCAAGGTGCCCTTCGTGGGCGAGGCCAGTGAGGTGGTGCTGCTGGACGTGACCCTCCGAAGCGGCACGGCGTGGGCCGGCTTCACCTACTCCCCGTGGTTCCTCAACATCCCCCACGATGACATCCTCTTCGCCAGCGACAGCGACACCATTCCGGCCGACCAGGAATGGAAGATGAAGGGTGTCTTGGAGCAGCTCACCGACGTGCTCGACAAATACGGCGCCATGGTGCCGGTGAAGCTCTACATTGCTGGCTGCACCGACACCGTCGGTGATGCCGGCCACAACCGGGACCTCAGCGAGCGCCGGGCCCGTTCGATCGGCCGCTGGCTCAAGACGCATGGTTTCGCCGGTCCGGTGTACACGCACGGCTTCGGTGAGAGCCTCCTGGCCGTCCAGACCGGCGACGGCGAAGATCACCCAGTCAATCGCCGCGCGCTCTACATGGTGGGCGCGAACCCGCCGCCGGCTGGTTCGGGGGTTCCGGCGGTGGGCTGGTCGGCGCTCTGATCAGTCCTATTGCAACACGTAGACCGCACCGAGCTGCAGCGTCATGATGTGCTCGTCGATGTGGCCTTCCGCGCCCAGGGCGGTCGTGGGCAGGTAGTGGAAGTCCCAGGCGATGCCCGTGCGGATGGCCACCGGCGCCGACCCGAGCGGAATGTCGATGAGCGCGCCCGCGTGCGTGCCCGCCGGAACCCACGCAAAAGTCTCTGCGAGATCGACAGCGACGTGTAGATTGTTGGGCAGGTCGATGTTGAGCTCCGCGACGACGCGCATGCCGAACCAGTCGCCGATACCCAACTCCGCGGCGGTCCGAGCGTCGTCCGTGTAGGTATAGTACGGCGACGACAAGGACTGGAGGTCGAGGCCACCGCCCACCGAGATCCCCTCCGCCACGCCGTGGAGGTACCGCCCGCCAAAGGTGACGTCGCGCGTGAAGACCAGGAAGGGGTCCCCGTTGACCTCGTAGACGTTTGCCGAGAAGCGGGCGAAGGCGTCCAGCTTCATGCGGCCGGGTCCGACGGGGAGCCCGAAGTCGCCCCCGAGGATGACGCCGTAGAACCCCGCGCCCGGGGCTTCAGTCGCGGCGTTGGCAAGACCGCCGCCCCCATCTGTGTCCTGGGCGTAGGGTCCGCGCAGGTTGACGACACCGGCGCCGAGCCGCCCGCGCGCGGGTTCGCCATTGCCACTCTTGGCCACCTTGGCGGTGGAACCTCGTGACGTGCCGGCTCCACCGAAGCCGCCGCCACCCGCGGCGGTCCTGCTGTCTGCGACGACCGTTGCCGAGGCGCGGGCGCCCCCTGCTTGCTCCAGCGTGGGCAAGTCCAGCGCGGCGATCGCCGTGCTCGCGGCCACCGTGATCGTCAACGGTCCGTCTTTCCCGGCCGGAAGCTGGACACTGAACTTGTAGTTTCCATCGCGCGAATCGCTGATGGCTCCTACCGTGGCGGGGGAGGCGCCGATCTGCAACTTTTGGCCGGCGACGCCGACGCCGGTCTGGTCCGCGACGTACACCTGGACCAGGATTGCCGCGCCGGGCGTCGTGAAGCCGGGCGTGGTGCTGATCTGCAGGTCGGCTGGAGGGCCGCTGGGCGGGACGACTCCCGCTCGCACGATCGTGAGCGCGGGCGAAGCGTGTTGCCAGCGGTCGAGGGAGGCCTTGTAGGCGTCGGGCCCGCGTGGCTCCAGCGATACGAACATCTTCTTGCCCACCTGAAAGATGGGCATGCCAACGCTGAGCCCGGCGGCATCGACCACAACGGTGGCCAAGCCCGCTGACGTGCCGGCCTTGTAGACCGCGTGGGCGATGCCCTTGGCGTCGGCCGTGACCGACGGGGGCAAAACCCCGTCGCCCTTCGGCACGGCGAGGTTGAACACGATGCCGGGCACGGGGAGATCGTAGGCATCGACCGCCACCAGGGTCAACGAGGTGCTGTCGAGCCCGTTCCCGGTGACCGTGGGTGATCCCGCCCACACCAGGATCCGCGCTGGCGCCAGCGCGGAGACGCCCATCGGCGGGGTGCCGTACACCCGCGCGCGCTCCGTCTTGCTGGAGCCGGTCACGCCGATCGAGTAGCTCCCGTCTTTGTTGTCGACGAGCTTGCCCGAGATCGAGCCGCCTTCGGCGGTGATCGTCGGGGACCGCCCCGCCAGCGCCACGCCGTTGGCGTCTTTGAGCCGCGCCACGATCTTCACCGTGCCGCCTCCCGCCGGAAAGTCAGCCGGATCCGCGGCGATGGTCATGTTCGGCAGCGGAGCGAGCACCTTCAGCTTCCGACTGGTCACCATCCCGTTCCAGTTGGCGCCGAGGGTGACCTCGCCGGGGGGACCGGGGGTGAACGTCGCAACCGAAACCTTGCCGTCGGCGGCCGGCGCGCTGATGGTGCCGCCCGAGGTGGTCATCTGGATGCCGGTGGCCAAAACCGTGTCGCCGTTGGGGGCAAAGGCCACGACGCGGATCGGCAACGTACGCCCGGCGTCGGCCGCCAGACTCGCCGGCAGCGGCAAGAACGCGAGCTGGCCTTGTTGGGGCACGCTCGGAATCGGCACGTCCTTGTCGACCTTGGAGGTGTCGGGATTGATCGACTGTAGCCGAGCGGTGGGGTACCGCGGGTCCAGGTGAATCTCGAAGGCGACCTTGTTCTTGCTGTCGGCCTGGAGCGGCCCGTACTGCTTGCCGCCGACGTTGAGCACGTTCTGGCTGCCCGCCTGCGCGTCGAAGCTGACGCTCTTCTTCAGCGTGATGGGCAGGCCCGCCCACCCCTGAATGGCCGGCGCCGACGCGTCCGCAGCGGTGATCGCCACCATCACCGGCGCGGTGAGCGTCTTGGGCGAGGTGTAGCGGGCCGACCAGGTGCCGTCCCCCAGCGGAATCGGCGTGTCGATGGTCCCAACACTCGCGGTGACCACGAACCGCCGGGAGTTTAGCGCGACGGGGCTGGTGCCGCTGGGCTTGAGCTTCACCGTCGCGGCGCCCCCCACCTGCAAGACCGGCGGATCGAAGCTGATGGCGACGTCACCGGCAAAAACCGGCGCGACGGGGACCTGCACGGTGTACTCGTCGGCCTGCATCTGCACCGATAGCGGCAGGGTCGTAGGGGAGGGGACCGCGGGGGGCGTGTAGGTGAAGGTGACGACGCAGTCCGGCGAGGTCGTGACGGCCGTCACCTTCCCGGACTCGGCCTTGACGCGCGCGCGGGCGTTGTTCGGGCAGCCCGCGATGTAGACGCGCACTTCGGAGGCGGTGACCCCGTCGGCGGGCAGTTGGGCAGTGCCGACCAGCACGGCGCCGGCGAAAGCGGGAAACACCGTGGCGATCAACGTCAGGAAGAACAACACGCCGACCTCGGGAACGGGGAAGCGCCCTGAATGTACCGCGACGGCGGCGGGCAGGGAGCGAAAGGATCGTCAGCGTGGGCCTGAAACGGCGGGCGGCATGGCCGGAGCTCGGCGCGATATAGCGCTGCCCTTCCCCGAGTTGCCGTGATCTTCCGACCCTTGTTCCCGCTTTTTCGACTCCTCGCCCTCACTGGCCTGGTCGCTCTCGGCACCTCTTGCACCGGCGCGACCGCCGACACCGACACCGACACCGACACCGACACCGACACCGACACCGACACCGACACCGACACCGACACCGACGCGGACACCGACACCGACACCGACGCGGACACCGACACCGACACCGGCGGCGAAATGGACGTCGCGGCGTACCTCACCGCCTACTACACGATTTCTTGCGCGGCCCTGGAGGTCTGCCATCGCGAGGACTTCTACTTCTCGTTCGCCAGCATAGACGCTTGTGTCGAGGTGACGCTCACGTCGGGCACCCGGGCGGTCGAAGGCTGCGCCTATGACCTGGCGGCCGGCGCGGTGTGCCTGGACGCCTTCGCGACCTACAAAAACTCTTGCACCGAGGCGGACAACGAAGTTGCTGCGGTCGCGTGCGGCCAGGTCTTCACCTGCGATTGATCAGAACTTCTCAGCGACCTCCTCCAGCTGCGAGGCGTGCCGGATGGTGTCGATCACCGCGCCCTCGTCCAGCACAACGGTGAGCGGCAGTTCGTCGGATTCGGCGTCAAAGGTGGCCATCACCGCGCCGCCGGGGTCTGCGAGCACCGGAATCGTCATCTCGTAGTTGGCCGCCCACGCCTGCAGATCATCGGTTGCGGGGGCACCGCCGGCATCGTTCTCCACCAGCACTTGCACGGCCATGAACCCCTCCGCCGCGTGGGCCGCGTGCAACTCCTGAAGGTCGTCCGCGTCGGCGCGGGTGGGACCGTCCTGGCTGGCGCCGAAAACCACGTAGACGACGCGGTCGCAGAAGGCGTGCAGCTCGATCGCCTGGTCATATTGGTCGACGAGCGTGAAGTTCTGCGCCACCTGCCCCTCGGCGTTGCCTTCACCGACGACATCGTCTCGACAGGCGCCGATGGACCAGCCCCCGTCGTAGCTCGATGTCGCGTCCGGTCCCGCGGCCGTGTCCGCACCAAAAAGCTCAGCGCAGCCGGAGAGGACCAAGCACAGCGGCAAGAATTGCTTCATCGGCCCGGCGGCCCGATCAAATGGGGCGCAACTTGTGGCGGATCGAGCTCTCTTGCGAGCCGTTGGCGATGGTGTCGATGACCACGCCTTCGTCGATCACCACGGTGAAGGGCAGGCCGACGCTGCCGCCCATGTCGGCCGCGTACTTCCACATCTGCTCGCCGTTTGCATCCGCCAGCACCGGCATCGTCAGCCCGTACTCGTCGGCCCAATCTTCGAGGTCGGCGGTCTTGGGGACGCTGTAGTCCGAGGTCTCGATCATCACCTCAAGCACCATCAGCCCGTCGCCTTCCAATTCCTGGTAGAGATCTTCGAGGCCGCCGGCCTCGCTAATGCACGCGCCTCACCAGAAGGCGGCGAAGACCACGTAGATCGTGCGATCACAGAAGTCGTGGAGCGAGACCTCTTGCCCGAACTGGTCCGGCATGGTCCAGCCCTTGCTGACATCGCCTTCGGAGTAGCCCTCGGAGTCGACGTCGTTGCGGCAAGCGCCCTTGGCCCACCCGCCCTCGTAGGGGAAGTCGTCTTCGTCGAGGGGGTCGGTGTTTTCGTCGACTTCCTCCTCGTCACCGACGCCGTCGCCGTCGGAGTCAGACTCGTCCGGGTCGGTACCCAGCTCGTCTTCTTCGTCGTTGGTCAGGCCGTCGCCGTCGTCATCGGCGGCGCTGTCGTCGACGACGTCGTCGGTGTCGTCGGTGCCGTCTTCTTCGGCTGGGGCGAGCCCGGTACAGCCGAGAATCAAGAGCCCGATGGGCAAAACAAGCAGCTTCATGGGCGTCACTCCGGGGTTAAAATCTGCGAACCAGCGCGCTCTCTTGCGAGCCACTGGCGATGCTGTCGATGACGACGCCCTTGTCGAGGATGACGGTGAACGGCAGACCGACGCTGCCGCCCATGTCGGCCGCGTACGACCACAGCTGGGTGCCGTTGGGATCGGCGAGGACCGGGATGGTGAGCCCGTAGTCGTCGGCCCAGCGTTCGAGGTCGCGCTGCTTGGGGGCGGTGTAGGCTTCGGTCTCGATCATCACTTCGAGCACCAGCAGGTCGTCGGAGCTCTTGTAGGTCTGGTAGAGGTCTTCGAGGCCACCGGCCTCGCTTTGGCAGGCGCCTCACCAGAAGGCGGCGAAGACCATGTAGATCGTGCGATCACAGAAGTCGTGGAGCGACACGTCCTGGCCGAACTGGTCGCTGAGGCTCCACCCGGTGCTGACGTCGCCTTCCGAGTAGCCTTCGCCCCGCACGGTGTCGCGACACGCATCTTTGGCCCAGCCGCCGATGTACGGGAAGTCATCCGGGTCGAGCGGGTCCGAGTGCTGATCGACCTCTTCGCCGTCGCCCACGCCGTCGCCGTCGGAGTCGCTGTCCTCGGGATCGGTGCCCAGTTCAAGTTCCGCGGCGTTGGTCAGCCCGTCGCCGTCGTCGTCGTTACCGCTACCGGTGTCGGTGTCGGTGTCCGAATCGGAGTCGGAATCTGAATCTGAATCGGAGTCGGAGTCCGAATCGGAATCCGAATCGGAGTCGCTGTCGGTGTCGGCATCGCCGCCGCGATCTGGCCGTCCGGGCGGTTCGGCGGTGTCGGCTTCTTCCGGGAAAAGACCGGCGCAGCCCAGCAGCAGGATGCCGAGCGGCAGCGCGGACAGCTTCACAGGAGGCCGACGGCCGCTGAGACCTGGGTGCCGCTGGCGATGCTGTCGATGACCACACCGCGGTCGATGACGACCGTGAACGGGAGTCCGACGCTACCGTCCATGTCCGCCGCGTACTTCCACATCAGCGCGCTTTCCGGGTCGGCAACGACGGGGAAGGTAAGGCCATGGGTATCGGCCCAGGTGACCAGATCCTCGGTGGCCGGGGCGGTGCCGTCGTCGATTTCGGTGATGGCGCTGACGAGCATCAGCCCGTCGTCCTTGTTGTCCTGGTAGATTGCTTCGAGGCCACCGGCCTCGGATACGCACGAGCCTCACCAGAAGGCGGCGAAGACCAGGTAGACCACACGGTCGCAGAAGCTGTACAGGTGTACGTTCTGGCCGAACTGGTCGCCCAACGAGAAGTCGTCGGAGATGTCGCCTTCGGACAGGCCTTCTCCCTGGATGTCGGACTTGCAGCTGTCGATTTCCCAGCCACCCTTGTAGGGGTACTCGGCGCCGTCCAGCGGGTTGGTGTTCGAGGCGAGCTCTTCGCCGTCGTTGGCCCCGTCGCCGTCGCTGTCGGCGAGGTCGGGGTCGGTGCCGAGCTCCGCTTCTTCGCTGCCCAGCAGTCCGTCGGCATCGCCGTCGACATCGACGGAGACCTCCGCGGCGCAGCCGACCAGCGCGAGCGCCAGGCTGATTGAGACAGTTCGGGCCAGGATCATGGGAAACCTCACGCCACGCAAAAGGTAGCACACCTGTCGGCCCGGCGAGTCAAAAGTTTACACCGAAGCGCAAGGGGATAAGGCGTGTGCGATGCGATCCCGCGAGGCTGCGCTCCAGGTCCGGCACGACCTGGGCAAATACGTCTATCTCGAAGCCCGGTGGCTGGGTGAGGACTCGTCGGAGGTCGACGTTCGTGAGGCGTTGATCACGGATCTGCGTCGCACCCGGCGTGGTCCGTCGGGAGACGAAAGCTGCGTCGCGGTGTGGACCAGGCTGCGGCCGAGCGTCGCGGAGTTCGATACCGCTGAGGTGGATTGGCTCGTGTCGCACATCGCCGACCTGCTCGGCGAACTTGATGCGATGGCGCTTCTGGAGCTGCGTGCCGTGGCCAGGGTCTCCCACAAGCTCGCTGAGGCGTGTCGGCGCCTTGTCGAGCAGTCGGAGTCCTGAGGTGGCTACCATCTTGGTGATCGACGACCAGGATCGGTACCTGGAGCTGTGTCGCAAGGCGATTCCCGAGCACGAGTACCTCGGCCCAGCGCGCTCGTGGGCGGCGGCGCTTGAGCTTTTGCGCTTGCATCGCCGCGAGATCGATCTGGTCTTGTTGGATGTGCACTTCGACATCGCTCCCGCCGAGCTTGTCGGGCTTCCTGAGGGAGCGGACGCAAAGATGGTCGCCAGGGTGCGCCGTCGGCAAGGACTCGAGATACTCGCCCGGTTGCGGCGGCGCCTTCCCGACCTGCCGGTGGTGCTGATGACCAGCCGCGCCGAGGTGGCGCTGGAACAGGCTGCGGAGCGGTTGGCTGCTGAGGAGTACACTTATTTTCTAGACGATGACTATGTCGACGCGCGCTCGCTCCGTGTGCAGTTTGAGAATGTGCTCAGCGCGCGCCGGGGTCGCGACAGCGAGGGGCCGGTCTACTGGGGCCGAAGCCCGCAGATGCGGCGGATCCGCTCGCGGTTGCACGTGCTGGCGCGGGGCCGGCTGCCGGTGATCCTCGGGGGCCCTACCGGAACGGGGAAGTCGATGGTGGCGCGGCACGTGGTCCACGCCCGCTCCGGCCGGCGCGGAAAGTTTGTGAGCGTCGACCTGAGCACGCTCCCGCGCGATCTGGTGGCGGCGCAGCTTTTCGGCGCGCTCAGGGGGGCCTACACCGGGAGCGTGGCCGACCGGAAAGGGGCGTTTGAAGAGGCGGACGGCGGCACCCTTTTCTTGGACGAGATCGGGAACATGCCCGAGGACGTCCAGAAGATGTTGCTGACGGTGCTGCAGGAAGGGGTACTGACGCGTATCGGCGACACCGTGGAGCGTCGCGTCGACGTCAAGCTGGTGGTCGCGACGCACGAAGACCTGCCCGCCCGGGTGAGAGAAGGCCGCTTCCGCGCCGACCTGTACATGCGTTTGAACCCCGCCTGCACGGTGATTCTCCCGGCGCTTGTGGAACGTCGCGGCGATTTTTTAAGGTTTTTGGCGTGGGCCGTGCAGCGCGCGGTGGAGTCGCCGGCGCTTGTGAGCCTGGTCGTCGAGTATCGGGAGAAGAACGGCCTCGGCATCGGGACGGCGACCTTGCCCGCGGGTGAGGTGCACGTCGAGCTCGGAGCCGAGATCCCGGCCGCCGTTGCGGGGCGCCTCGTGCTGCTGGTGCCCGAGCGAACGCAGCGATTGCTCCGACGCCACCGCTGGCCCGGGAATATGCGGGAGTTCGCGATGGTGGTCGAGAACGCGCTCACCTTCACGTTCGCCGAGCTGGCGGCGCTGTCGGGAGGAGGCCGCGGCGATGTCGTCCAGGTCCGCCCCAAGCTGGTTCGTGACCTGCTCCGGGCCGTGCGTGTCGACCGCCCCGACAGCGCGGAGGGGTGGCGCTGTCAGGTGGTGATTCACCCCGACCCGACGCTGAACCACGTGGCCCAGGACGTGGAGCGTCAGCTGTACACGCGGCTCTGGGAGGAGCTTGAGGGCGACTTCTCAGCGATGTCCCGTGTGCTGACTGGTGACGACAGCGGCGCGCGGAAGATCCAGCTGCGCTTCAATCAGCTGGGGCTGAAGGTTCGGGAGATGAAGAAGTAGCGGGCGCCTCGGGCAGTTCGATGCCGATGGTGTCGGCGACCAGCCCGCGAAACTGCACCAGGACGGCCACGACGACGCCGACCACGACCAAGGTCCACAAGATCTTCAGCAGCGGCCCATCGCCGGCATCCTTGCCGCTGGTGGCGGAGCCTGACGGGAGCGAGGGCCGCTCCGTCAGCTTCAACGCGAAGGGGCGTTCGATGCGAAGGCGATGATTCACGCCCCAGCCGCTGCCTTCGAGCAGCGCCGCAACGTCCCGCCGACGCAGCTTCATCCAGGCGAGGAGCGCGGTCGGGATGGCGAACGCCGCCACGAGCGCGGCGAGAACGCCGAGCGCGCCAAGCGGCGAGAGCGACGAGAAAAACCCGGCGATGAACGCGAAGGCGGACCCGAGCGCGGCGATCGCGATGGACACGCCCGTCAACATCGCCACCATGGCGGCCGGACCCATGGGCGGTGCCGCGGCCGCGGGGGCCCCCGGAGGGGGGGCGGGTACCGGCGCGGCTGCGACCTGTCCAGGGACCGACTCCGCGGCCGTGACGGCGTTGCCGCCGGCTTGGGTCAGGCTGCTCTCGGCGGAAGCCTTGCGCTTCTCCAACCACGCCTCGATCGCGTTGGGGATCGCCAAGAGCGGCTGAACCAGGGCCTCCTTGACCGAGATCGGGTTGGCGATGACGGCGTTGATCTGGGCCAACATCTCGTTTCCGTCCCGGTCGATGAACGCACAATACGCACCCGCGATCAACGTCCCGCGCTCGCCCGCGGTCACCGGCACGACAACCTCGTAGTCCCAGGCGCCGGCCGCGCGGCCCACGTGGGCGTAGACCAGGAAAGCGCTGGCCAGCGGCGCGAACATCAGGCTCCGTGCTTTGTCAGGCACGCGGATGGCCAGCCGGAACCGACGCCCGTCAGCGATGAGCTGGCCGGCGTTGAAAAGGGGCTCCCGTCCATCGCGGAACAGATCGGTGCAGCTGACGAAGCTGGACGCCAGTGGGATGAGCCCGCCTTGGTACAACACCAGTCTTTCTACGGCATCGAAGCCGGCGACGAGCGCGGCGCTTTCACGACTGCGGGCGAAGAGAGCCTCGACCGCGGCGGGAAGGCTCGCGCTGGCAAGATGCCGCGAAATCGTTTCTTCGTCGCGACCGCAAGCGCCGTCCCGGGGGCGGGCGGCGACCCAGGCGTTGTACGCGGCCAGCCGCCCCTGAAGTGCGAGCCAGCCGCTGCGATCGAGCCCAGCACGACCGGTCCCGAGCGGGACCGCCGCGAGCTCGAAGAGCGCCGCGATCGGTGCCGCCCAGGCAGGGTTCAGCTCACCGTCGAGGCGAAGGAGCCCGCCCGGATTGGGTCGTGCGACCGGCGCGGCGAGAAGGGTGGCGGTCACTGCCGCTGGGTCGAACGCAATGCCGTCGGCGGTGGGCTCAATGCGGGGCCATGCACGCTCCACAACTCCAGCGTCCACTCGGGCGGCATCACAGAGGACGAAGAAGCTATCGACCTGGGTGACCACCGCGGCCACCGCCGCCGCCGCCGCAGCGGTTTTTTCGCCCAGTGGCATCACCGTCGTGGTGGCCTCAGGCCCGTCGAGCGTGCCCAGGGCCACCCACTCGGTCCATGCGGCAAGGTCGGTCTGGAAGCTGGCGAGGGTCTGGGGCGAAAGCGCCTTTTCTCCCGAAGGGTGGGCCACGCCCGCGGTCACGGCGATGGCGTGCTGTACGTAGGCCGCCAGCGCCTCGTCCTCCGCGGCGCCGGGCAGGGCGCGATCGGCGATGGACAGTCCCTTGGATTCCTCCTCCTGGCGCACCGCGCGGACCCTCTCCAGCGTCACCGCGGCGTCGCTGACGCGCCCCCCGCGTCGCAGCACCGTCTCGGCCGACGCGCGCACGCCTGGGTCCTTGATCGACTCGATCCGGAGGGGACCATACGCCGGCCGGACCCCGCTGGTGTCGGCCAGATTGTCGAAGAGCCACGTCACCGCGGCCTTGAGGTTGGCGAGATCGATCCGACCGTCCCCGTCCGCGTCCACGCGGCGCAAGAGGCCGGCGTCCGCGTGCAGCGTGCTGGTCGGCGCGCTGGTCGCGATCCACAACGCATCGTCCAGGGTCAGGACCGCTGCCAGCGAGGCCGCGTCGTCGATCTCGAGGTGCCAGGCACGCCCGAGGCGGTGGAAGTGATGGGTCATGGCCGCCGCATTAGCACGACGCGCTGAATGTCCCATGTCTGTCGACGGCCCAAAAGGCGCGGGACCCAGTCGGGATGACCCTCGTCCCACCGGACGGAAAAGCCGGCGCGCGCTACCCGTGCGGCCATGGCCGGCGGCTCTTCGTGGTGGCGAAAGGCCTCGCCCGCGACGCCGACCACCACCCCAAGCGCCCGCCGGGTGAGGGCGGTCGCGCCGGCGCCGGTGCGAGAGTAGCTGATCGCCAGCTGCGACCCCGATGCCAACAGCGTCGCAAGCGTTTGGAGGGTGGCGTCGATGGCCGCCTCCGGGAGGTACATGACCACGCCCTCCCAGAGCACCACGGCCGGGCGACTGGAGTCGAATCCCGCATCGACCAGCCGCGTCGCCAGGGAATCCACCTCGAAGTCCACGCCGACGAAGTGGACCTCCCGGGCTGTGGGGGCACGGATGCCGAGCCGCGCGCGCTTGTGCGCCTGGGTGTCCGGGTGGTCGACCTCGAACACGGTGCACGCAGACAATCCGTCGAGCCGCCACGCTCGTGCGTCGAAGCCGGCGCCGAGGATCACCAGCTGGTCGATCCCCTCCGCAACGGCGCTGGCGACGACCTCATCGAGCACTCGCGTGCGGATCGACATGAAACGGCTGCGGCCGCCGGACGCTGCATCCAGGACCGCGACCAGCGCGCTGGTGACGGGTCCGGTCCGGTCCGCCATCGTGAGCACTACGCCTGCGGTGCCACCCAGGAGCTCGGCAGCGAGCGGATCGTGGACCAATGCCGGCCGCCCGTGGTGGGCCAGGCCGCGCAAGAACGCCACCCATCGGGCGGTGCGGCTGGGCTCCCCCGGGCGCATCTACTCGAGACGACGGACGAGATGGAACGCCGTGGGGGACTCCACGACCGCGCTGATGGCGCCAATCTCGAGGTCGAAGGCCACGGTGTCGAGCGCGGGCATCAACTGCCGCGGTGCAAACCACCCGAGGTCGCCGGCGTCGTCCTTGAGCGGCCCGTCGGTGTACTTTCGGACGACGTCCGCCCACTGTCCGCCCCCATCAAGCTCGGCTTTGGCGGCCTCGATGCGTTTTTGGGCATCCTCTTTGCTTCGGGTCACGCCAGGCAGCGGCTTCTGGGCGCCGGCCCACCCGATCATCAGCTGCGCGCAGTGTACTTCCTGGATTACGTCGCGACGGATGACGTGGAAGCCGAAGGGCGTCTCGACCGGCTCACTCAGCTCACCGGGCTGGAGCGCCCGAACCGCGTCCTCGAAGGGTTGCACCATCTTGCCGGCCTCGAACGAGCCGAGACTGCCGCCGCGCTTGGCGGTCGTGTCGTCGCTGATTTCGGCGGCGATCGCAATGAAGTCTGCGCCTTCGGTGAGCTTTTTGCGAACTTCGGCGGCGCGCGCACGGGCCTCGTCACGGGTGCGCGTGACCTCGGGCGGGGCGTGCATGGCGGTGGCGAAGGCAACCAGGATGTGGCTGGCGGCGAAGCGTTTTTCGGTGTCGACGGGCACCCGGGGGCCGGAGACCGGCGCGGTTGCGGCGGGGGCTGCACGCGCCGGCGGGGGCTCGGCGATCGGGGCATCTGCGGGCGGAGCTTCGTCGCAACCGAGGGTGAAGGCTAGCAGGAGCGCGATCATTGGGCCTCGATATCGTCCACCGAACGCGGCGCGAGCTTCGGATTGTCAAAGCTGTACAGCATCACGCCTTGCACCCAGGCGAGCGCGGTGTCCAGCGGCGGTTGATCCAGGCTCTCGTCGAGGAAGTCGTCGATGCGGAGGCAGCCGTCCACCACGAACTCGTCGTAGTCGGGGGTGTCGCTGCCGTCGTCGGCGTCGGCGTTGGCGTCGGTGACCACGATGTCTTGCACGCGCACCAACATCCCCTCGAAGGGCTCGGGATCCCCTGCGAGGGTGCACGTGTCGTGGTCGGTGGGCGCCGGCACGCTCGCTGAGCCGGTCACCGCGACGGTGGGCGAGGTCAGCTCGGACATGCCGTAATACTCAGTGTAGATGCCGGTGACGCTCACGACATCGCCTGGCTCGACGCTGACCGCGCCGCCGACGAAGACGTAGAGCCCGCCGTACTCCGTGGCCTCTGGCTCCTGCACGAAGAAGCCCCCATCCGTGCGCACAGCGGTCACGACGACCGCCTCGATCTGCACGGTGGTGCCGTCCTCGAAGCCCCCTTGCCGCAGCGCGGTGACGGTGGCCGGGCAGCCCTCGCCAGCCTGATTCGGGACCGAGGGGCAGCCGTCGCAAGCGTCGGCCATCCCGTCGCCGTCGGTGTCGGTGCCGTCGTCGTAGGTGTCGGGGCAGCTGTCGTCGGCGTTGTCGATGCCGTCGCCGTCGCGATCGTCGGCGCTCAGGTCGCAGTCCTCGCCGGGCACGGTCGGGCAGCGGTCGCAGCTGTCACCCAGCCCGTCCCCGTCGGTGTCCCACTGGTTCGGATCGTAGATGCCCAGGCAGACATCGGCGCTGTCGGCGACGCCGTCGCCATCGTCGTCACCGGCGGATGGCTCGCGTAGGTCACAGACGTCGCGTTCGTCGATGCAGGAGTAGAGCCCGAAAAGTTCAGCGGCGTACTCGTAGCCGGCCGGGACCGATTCGCCGGCCAGCGCCGCTTCGAGGGTGGCCTCGACGTCGGTGAGGGTGTCGCCCAACTCACCGCTCTCCGCACCTTTCAGGCAGTATTTGCGGACCTCACCGCAGGCGTCGAGCTCGTCGCACCATGCCGCGTTTTCCGCGAGGGCATCGATGTACTCGGCGTGCCCGTAGACCGCCTCGCCGTCCACGATCACCAGCCGGACCTTCTTTTCGTCGGCACCGATGATCGCTCGGTACGGAGTATTCTGGTAGTCGAACACGGCGATATCGGCAGCGGCCCCCTGGACCAGAACCCCCAGTACGCCGTCGGCACCGACCAAACGCGCGGCGTCCTCGGTGGCCTTCCGCCACAACTCCACGTCGGAAAGCGGGCTTCCTTTGCCCATGAGCCACGTTTCGGCGCAGGCCAGCTCCTGGGGCTGGCCGATGCTGCCGCTCGGCGTCCAATCGCTGCCGATGGCCCACGGAACCCCGAGGTTGGTGGCGATCTCCACCGGAGTGGTAGTCGCGTACAGCGCGAGATTGCTGCGCGGGGACCAGACGATCCCCGTGCCGGAGGTGCCCAGGATAGCGAGCTGCTCCGTCGTCGCGTCGGTGGCGTGCACGTAGACCTGCCCGGGCCCGGTCATGCCCCGGTCGATCATGTGGTCGACCTCGCTGGAGACCGACCCGCTCCTGCCCTCGGCCACGTGGTTCATCACCGCATCGGTGCTGCCGGAATCGAGCTTGCTGCGCCACGAGACGCCGTCGCCGTCGCTGACGCTGCTCTCGACGTTGCCGCTGCTGTAGCTGAGCGTGTAGCTGTCCAGGTGCGAGGCGCTGGAGTTCTCGTCGAGGTTGCGGACGCCGCGATCGATGCATCCGCTGCCGGAGCTGCCCACCGCCGACGTCGTCCCGTGGGCGATCTCGCGGGCTTCGGCCCACTGCATGATCTCGCAGCCGTAGTCGCCTGAGATCGCGTTGTAGGCGTCCTTGAAGTCATCGTAGCGGCCGTCGCCTTGCCAGTCGTAGCGGTCGATGAACTCGGGATCGACCTGCCACGGCGGCATGCTGTTGTACTGGAGGTGGTTGTGCGGATCGACGAGCCCCGGCGAGACGATGCCCTCGGTGCAGACGAGGGTGGCGCCAGCGGTGTCGCAGGCCGCGCCCGCGCAGGTGATCTTGCCGGTGCTGGGGGCGTAGACGACGTGCCCGGCAACGGGGCCGTCGGGGAGCAGGATCACCCCTGAAAGCGCGATGCGGTCGGTGTCTCCGGCCTGCGGAGTACATGCCGGGAGGGTCGGACCGGTGGTGTCGCCTTCCTGGCCGCTGGTGTCGGTGCCGTCGTCGGTGTCGCTGTCGTCGGTGTCACCGGTCTCGCCCGTGTCGCCGGGGGCGGTGGTGCAGGCCGCGAGGAGGAGAAACGGGGCGAAGCAAGTGCGCATGGGAGTCCTTGGCTGGCGGGCGGGGGGCTAACTCTCCCTACCCCGCCCCGTACAAGAACGCGATCGGCAGCCCGGTCCCGGCGCCATCCACCCAGAGCTCGTCCGGATCGGCGCAGAAGTCAGACTCGGCGGGATCGCCGTCGTCTGGCATCAGGGTCAGGACGCTGCCCTCGACGCTCCAGGTCCCTGCTTCGGAGGCGCCGTCGATTGGCCCCTCGCCGGTGCAGATGCAGCCGGCGGCACCGTCGCTGACGCACGTGGTGTCGGTCTCGACCTCAAGCTGCTCGCAGGTCGACTTCAAGCACGACTGCGGCACCACCATCTCGGTGGAAAAGCTGCCGTCCCCGAGGCTGCTGACGTAGCTGCCATCGGCGGAAAAGTTGGACGATCCACTCAACGTCACCGAGCTCAGCGCGAACGTCTCCCCTTCGCAGCCGCCAAACGGCTTCGGGCCGGCGGTGATGCACACTTCGGAGAGCGACCACGTGCCCGTGGGATCACCGCCGCAGCTCGTCGCCACACACGTCTGATCGAGGTCGGTGTCGGTGTCCGTGTCCGTGTCGGTGTCCGTATCAGCGTCGGTATCGGTGTCGGCGTCCACGCTTTGGTCCGGGGCGACGGCGACGCCCACGCTGGGCGCGGTCAATTCGCCGTCGCAGCTGAGGAGGAGTGCGGGCCACAGGGCGACCAGAAGCATGCACACTCCGAGGGGACTGCCGACCATACCCCGGGATACCGGGGGCGCATGACCCCCGCGCAACGACTGCTTGTCGGCGGCCTCGCCGCCGTCGCCTTCACCTCTACGTCCGCTGCGCTGTGGCTGGCGACGCGCCCGCCACCGTTGCCAGCGCCACGGACCATCGACGCCGAGCCCTACATCGCGGTGGCGCCGGGTACGCCCAACGCGTTGGGCGAGCTGGCGCGCTCGCACGGCGGCCCCGTCGTCCCCAAGGTTGATCTCGGCGAAAACGGGCCGGGCCGCGCGCTGGCTGAGTTCAAGACCCTGGTGGCGCCGGGCGAGCCTGGGGCGGCGGTGGCCTGCGTCGAGGCCGCGGGCACCTGGCTCCTGTCGCATCCCGAGGGTGGCGACGCGATGGCCGACCCGGCGGTGACGGCGGCCTGCGTGGGTGCGGGCGCCGCGCCGCTGACCGGACGGGTGCGCTTCGCGACGCGACCGGCCCCGACCAACGCAGGACAGCCCGGCGTCTCGTGCGAGGTCAGCATCGCCTACGGTTGGACCGACGCCGCGGGCAAGGAGCAGAAGCCCTCCGTCCGCGGTGACGCCAGCATCGGCGGCGACGACACCGCCTGTCCGGACGCCCTCCAGAGCGCGCTCGCGGCGTTGCGGGAGCGCACGGCGGCCAAGTGATCCTCGCGCTCCTCATCGCTTGCGACGAGCCGCCGCCGCCCACGCCGATGGCGTGTCGGATGCTCGACGCTTCCGCCGCGGGCCCCCTGGCTTCGGAGCGCCACGCCGCCGCGGGGAAAGCCGTCGATCTGGCCCGACTGTTCATTCGGGAGGCGCGTCAGACCTCGGATCCTGGATTCTACACGCTCGCAGCGGGCGCGTTGGACTGCGCCGTGACGCGCAACGCCGACGATAGGGAGGCCCTGCGCCTCCGCGCCCATGTCGAGCTGCAGTTCCACAACTTCGCTGCCGTCGAGGTGGAAGCGGCCCGCCTCGTCGCGATGCCCGACGCCACCTGGCTCGATCACGCGCTCCTGGGCGACGCCCAGATGGAGCGGGGTCGCCTCGAACAGGCCGGCGCGGCCTACCAGGCGGCGGCCGATCTCCGCCCGGGGCTCGAGGTCTACGATCGAGTGGGCTGGCTGCGCTGGTTGTGGGGCGACGTCGAGGGCTCCCTGGAGATGGCGAAGCTGGCCGTCGCGACCGGAACGCCCGCCGATCCCGAGCCCTACGCCTGGGTCCTGACCCGCCTCGGCTGGCTACACGCGCTGGCGTGCGAGCCCGCGCCCGAGCTGGACCAGGCGCTGGCCCTGCTGCCCGGGTACGCGCCGGCGGCGTTCGCACGAGGGCGTGTTCGTTTACACACCGGCGACCACGTGGGGGCCGCGGCCGATCTGCGGGCCGTCGGGGCCACGGTAGAGGCGGCGTGGGGGCTCTCCGAGCTCGATGCCACCGTGTCCGTAGCAGCGGTGCGCGAGCAGGATGCCCGCGGCTACGCGATGTGGCTCGCCCCTAGCGATCCGCTCGCCGCCCGCACGATCCTCGACGCCGAGTGGGTCATCCGCCAGGACGCCACCACGCGCATGGCGCGGGCGTGGGCAGCGTGGTTGGGTCGCGACGCCTCTATCGACGCCGCCGCCGAAGCGCGCATCGCCCTCGCGACCGGCATCGTCGAGCCGCGCGTCCTGCGGATGGGCAGCCAGATCCTCGGGGACGAGGCGCTCATGCAGCGGGCGCTGTCGATGGGGCCGGGCCTCTTGCCCTCGGAGCGGGCGGCGTCGCCGGCTCCCGGAGCGCCCGCCTCAACGGTGCCGTAGCGGGGGCGCATCTCGGCGGCGCTCAGTTGAGCCACGCCCCGATCTCGCTGCACGCTCCCGTCTCCGCCTGCACCCTGAGGATGTCCCCACCCCCGCACAGGTGGTCATCATCGCAAATTTCGGTCTCGTTATCAACGGCCCACCGGGGTCCAGACGACCCGAACTCGAACCGCGCGTAGCAGCTCCCAATGCCAAGCGGCAGGCCGCAGCTCTGCGCGATGCAGACGGCCGCCGCCGCCGAAAGGTAGCGCCCGGCGTCGCACTCCTCTGCCTGGCAGCTCGTGGCGAGGCGCTCGAGGTTGTCTGCGTCCTCGATGCCGTAGCCGTGGGCGTCGATGCAGCATGCCAGGCCGTCCGGCTCGGAAGGCGTCTCGGCGCACGAGTCGAACTCGCACGCGGGGGCCTCGGTCGTTGCCGGGTCGCGACCGGCAGTTCCGCACGCATACAGCGCCAGGATGACGACGATCGGGCTGACCACCATCTCCCCGATGCCATGCCCCCCTGGATGCGGCCGTTCATGTGCCATCCCCCTCGGGATGCGGCCTGCCCGTCCTCGACTCCGCAGGGCGTGGGCGAGGTGGGAGATAGTTGGCGTTGGTGCGTTCGGTCTCCCGCGCTCGCTGCCGCTGCCGCGGTCCAAGCCGCATCTGGACCCACTTGCCTCGGAGGAGGCCGCATCTGGCACGGGATGGCTCCCGATCGAACGAACTTCCATTCGTGGCCAGCCGATCGGTGGCCCGGCGCCCAGCGAGCTGCTTCATGATCGTTCGGGATCACCCTGCGCCGATGCAGCGGGCGCTGTCGATGGGGCCGGGGCTCTTGCCGTCGGAGCGGTCGGCGGCGCCGCCACGATGAGGGCGTAGACCCGCAAAAAACTCAAAATGGGCGGCCGAAGCCGCCCCCTGAGCGCCCGATTGGGCTCTACGGCCTACAGCTCGTCGTGCGAGCCGTTGGGATGGTCGTCACCCGCCCAGGGATCGCCGAGGAAGGGGAACGTGTCGAGGTACGACAGCCCCGTGGAGTCGACGCCGTCGCTGACCGCGAAGCCTTCGCCCGAGTCGGCCAAGCCCCCGCAGACCGCGCCGAGCGCAACGTCGGTGACGTCGTCCTCTACGCTGCGGCCGTCCGGCCACTGGCCGAAGCCCGTGCCCACGAGGTTGATCCGCAGCGCTTCGAAGGCGCCGAAGGTCTTGCCGGCCTCGCCGGGGATGGCGCCGCCCAGCGAGAAGCCGCCCGGGAGGAGGCCGAGCGCGGGATGCCCGGTGAGGAAGGCGAGAATCAGGTCCTCACGGCCGCCGAGGCCCAGCCCAGCGTCGTAGGTGGTGGGGCAGGTGGTGCCGAGCACGACGTTCATGTAGGCGCCCAGCAGCGAGGTCTGCACGTAGGACAAGAACTGGATGTCGTCGCGCGGGTGGCTGCTGTTGAAGATGTCCTTCTGCATCACCGGTAGGACCACCTCGTTCACCAGGGGGTTGCCGAGGCGCGCGACCTGGACCCAGCCGCCGCGCGAGGCGGTGTCGGAGCCGTTCTGGCGGCGGACGGTGACGGCGCGACGCGAGGTCGTGCTCCAGGCCGAGATGATCTCGTTCTGGTCCGCGGCCGCGGGGGCCGCTCCATCCCGAGTCAGTGAGATCGCGGGGATCTCGATCGCGATGGTGTGGACGTTGTAGCCGAGCAGGGTGTTCTGGTTCGGGGTGCCGTCGATACCGGCGAGGTTCAACAGGTCGAAGGTGCGCTCGAGATCGACGTAGAAGCCGTCTTGCCTTGGCCCGGCGAAGAAGCGGTAGGCCCCCGAGCTCTCGATGTTGGCCGTCGTGATGGTGCCCGGGGTGCTGCTTTCCGGGTTGTACCCCCCTGCGTTCGAACCACTCTGGGTCCCGACGTTGATTGGGGCGACATCGCCGCTGGCGAGGATCGACGTCGCCACGCCGTCGTCGATGCGGGTGACGGTGTAGGTCTGGCGCTGGTAGACGTTGGCCGGGTCGGCGACATCACCGATGTTGTAGATGAAGGTCTCGAACCCGAACGCGTCGTTGCTGTAGGTGGTCTCGAAGCGGATCTGGAAGACGATGTCTTCTTCGCCATCCCCTTCGTTGTCGACGTGCATCTGGTACATGACGTTGTCGTCGAAGCGGTGGAAGTTCGGCCCGCCGCCGGGGAGCGACAGCGGGTTGACGTTCATCATCAACACCACGTTGTCGGTGTTCTCGGGGCTGGTGAACATGTAGAAGTCGGCGATGTCGGCGGAAGGATCCAGCGAGATTGCCGGCGCCTCCCGGTGCGACGAAGCCAGAGCGGGAGAGAGCGCGAGAGAGAGGAGAATGGTCATGAGGACTCGCGAAATGGTAGGTTAGAAGGAGTAGAGGTAGAGGTCGGCGCCGACATCGTGCGCAGACTCGGTGACGTAGACCTGGTTGGCGCCCACAGCGACGCCAGCCGGCAGTTCCATCAAGCCCGTGGTGTCGACCACGCTGAACCCCGAGCCGTCGGCGGCGGCCTCCAACAGGCCCGGGTCGCCAACCTTCGAGTACCAGACGGACGCGCCGTCGGTGCCCACGCCGCCGGGGAAGGCGACGTCGAACCCGGAGTCGAGTTCACTCTCGTTGTAGTCGGGAAGCTCGAACGCAAGGATCGAAGCACCCCAGTCCGCCGCGAGGGAGTCAAGGACGAACAACCAGGTCCCGTCCGGAGAGACCGCGAGCGCGGTCGGGTCGGTCAGTGAGCCGCCCGCAACCCCGACGGTGACGCCGGAGTCGACGATGAAGATCGTCGGCTCACCATCCGCGTCGAAGCCGGAGACGTAGAGGCCGCCCCCGCCGGGAATCACGACCACGTCGCCCGGGAGGTCGATCTGGTCGGCCGTGCCGACCTCTGTCAGCGTGCCGCCGCCTGACGGAAGGCTGTACACCGCACCGTTCATGGCGCCGGTCGGGGAGGCCGGAGCGAGGTCGCTCACATAAAGCGTGTTGCCGTCTTCGCTGAGCGCGATGCCGGTTGGCTGAGTGAGCGCCATGTCGGTGGCGATGGCGGTCACGGCGCTGCCGTCGGCCTCGACCCACCAGATGCCACCGTCGCCGGCGGCGTCGATGCCGACCACGTAGACGCCATCGACGCCGTCGACAGCCACGTCGGTGACCTCGGTGATGTCGCTGTCGTCCACCAGCACCTCGAACATCGGGGTGGCGGCGGTGTCGCCCGTGTCCGCGGTATCGCCGGTGTCCGCAGTGTCCCCGGTGTCCCCGGTGTCCCCGGTGTCCCCGGTGTCCCCGGTGTCACCCGTTTCGCCGGTGTCGCCGGTGTCCATCCCGGAGTCACCGGTGTCGGTGTCCGTCCCGGAATCGCCGGTGTCGTCCTTGCCGGTGTCCTCGCCGGGGCAGCCCAGCAAGCACAAACCCAACAGGGGGGTCAGTGAAAGATGAAGAAGATTTCGCGCCATCGATGCTCCGGCCTTGGGGGTGGGCGGTATGGTACAGCATCCGCAGGCGTTTGGATCGCCGCTCGTGTAGATTTTGTCTCCGGCGCCGCGACGCGCCGCGATCAACGCCTGACTCAGGCGAAGCGGGCCCGGCGCGCCGCCCAAGCGTCCTCGGGCTTGATAGAACCCCGTGGTGGGGCGGGTCTCATGAGTGAAAGCGCGTCGCTGCATCACGAGTGCGGTGTGTTTGGAATCATCGGAGACCCCGATGCGGCACGGCTCACCTACCTGGGTTTGCACGCGCTCCAACACCGCGGGCAGGACGGCGCCGGCATCGTCGCGCGCAATGCGGGCGTCCTGGCAGAGCATCGGGGCGAAGGTCTCGTGCATGACGTCTTTGACGATGCGGCGCTGCGAAGTCTGCCGGGGGACACGGCGATCGGGCACGTTCGCTACGGCACGCTGGGCGGCCCGGGCTTGGAAAATGTGCAGCCCTTCCTGGCGCGGTGGCGCCACGGGCAGCTGGCGATCTGTCACAACGGCACGTTGACCAACGCCGGCCCCCTTCGCGACGAGTTGGAGGAGAGGGGAGCGATCTTCACCCGCACATCCGACACCGAGGTGCTCCTGCATCTGGTGGCCGGGAGCGACCAGAAGACGCTGATCAACCGGCTCATCGAAGCGCTCACGCGCGTGCAGGGGGCTTGGTGCGTCCTGGTGCTCGTGGGGGACACGCTGGTGGCCGCACGAGATCCCCACGGTTTTCGGCCACTGGTCCTCGGTCGGCGCGGTGGCGCCTGGATCGTAGCGAGTGAGTCGTGTGCCATCGAGTTCGTCCAGGGCACGGTCGTGCGCGAGATCGAGCCGGGCGAGATGGCGATCCTCGACGAAGACGGCGCGCAGTCGTTGCGGCCGTTCCCGCGCAAGGCGAAGAAGGCCTGCGTTTTCGAAGCGATCTACTTCGCCCGCCCAGACAGCACCGTGTTCGGTACCGACGTCTACGCGGCCAGGGTGCGGCTGGGGCAGAGCCTCGCCCGGCGTTTTCCCGCACGCGCCGACGTGGTCGTGCCGGTGCCAGACAGCGGGACGCCGGCGGCGTTGGGCTTTTCGCAATCCAGTGGCCTGCCGATGGGCATGGGGCTTTTGCGCTCCCACTACGTCGGCCGCACGTTCATCGAGCCGACCCAGCGCATCCGTGACTTCGGGGTTCGGCTGAAGTTGCAGCCCAATCGTTCGGTGGTGGCGGGAAAGCGGGTCGTGGTGGTCGACGACAGCATCGTGCGGGGCACCACGGCGCAGAAGTTGGTGCGCATGCTCCGTGGCGCCGGCGCCAACGAGGTCCACCTGCGAATCGCCAGCCCCCCGATGACGGGCCCGTGCCACTACGGGATCGACACGCCTGAACGCACGGAGCTGCTTGCGCACCGCATGGACCTGCAACGGATGCGGCAGTTCCTCGATGCCGACAGCCTTGCCTATCTGGACATGGACGACGTATTGGAGGCGATGGGGGGCGAGGGCCCGCGCTTCTGTGATGCGTGCTTCACCGGTGACTATCCGGTTGAGCCACAACAACGACGTCGCGACGTACAGGTGCCGCTGTTCCGCGGTCCGACAGAGGGTTGAGCCCGGCGGCTACTCCCGGGGCGCCCGGACTGGTATAGTGCCCGCCCCTGAGGGTACGGGATGGGTAGGATAGTCGGCATCGATCTGGGCACCACGAACACCGCGGTGGCCATCCTTCAGGACGGTCGGCCCAGGGTGATCGAGGACGATCGCGGCTACAAGGTGCTGCCCACAGTCGTGAGCGCGCGCGGTGAGGGGCGGTTCATCGTCGGGCAGGCGGCGCATAATCTCATCCTGACCCACCCCGACCGGACGGTGTACGCAACCAAGCGGCTCATCGGGCGGCGGTTCGACAGCCCGGAAGTGCAGCGCTGTCGGGAGCGGCTGCAGTACGAGATCAAGGAGGGTCCCGACGGAGGCGTGCTGATGCAGCTCGCGGACGAGTGGATGTCCCCAGCCGAGGTGGCGGCGGTTGTACTTCAGGTCGCGAAGTCGATCACGGAGAAGGCGATCGGGGAAACGGTGGACGAGGCCGTGGTGACGGTGCCCGCGCACTTCAACCACCTCCAGCGGCAAGAAACGATCGAAGCGGCGCGGATGGCCGGCTTCAAGTGCGACCGGCTGCTCAATGAGCCCACGGCGGCGGCGCTGGCCTACGGGCATCGCAAGAGCATCGAGCGGACGCTGGTGGTGTTCGACCTGGGCGGTGGCACCTTCGACGTCACGGTGCTTCGGCTCTCCGCCGGTGTTTACGAAGTGCTGGCGACCAGCGGGGACACCTGGCTCGGCGGTGAGGACTTCGACTACCGGATCGTCGACCATCTGGCCGACGCCTTCCAGGCGCGCACGGAGGCCGACCTTCGCACCGACCGAAACGCGCTCCAGCGCGTCAAGGATGCGGCCGAACGCGCCAAGTGCGACCTGTCCTTCAGCGACCGCGCCAACGTCGTCATCCCGCACGTGATGGCGGGCCAGAACCTGGAGGCGGTGCTGACGCGCAGCACGCTGGAGTCCCTCACCGGGGACCTCGTGCAGCGCTGCTTGGACGTGACGCGGGGGGCCGTCGCCGACGCGGGGCTACCCCTCTCTGAGGTCGATGACGTCTTGCTCGTCGGTGGGCAGACGCGCATGCCACGGGTGCGCGAGGCGGTCTCCGGGCTCTTCGGTCGCGAACCGAGCCGCGCCGTCCATCCGGAAGAAGCGGTGGCCGTGGGCGCCGCCGTACACGGGGCGGCGCTTGCCGACCCCGACGAGCCGCAAGTCGTGCTTTTGGACGTCACGCCCTTCGACCTGGGCATCGACGCCGCCGGGGGCATGTTCTCGATGATCGTGGCGCGGAATTCGCAGGTTCCTTCGGCCGAGACCCGGACTTTTGCCACCGTGCACGACGGCCAGACCTCGGTGCGGATCACCGTTCGGCAAGGGGAAAGCCGCGTCGCCGCGGAGAATGAGTTCCTGGGCGAGTTCGTCATGGAGGGTCTGGCGCCGGCGCCGCGCATGCAGACCAAGATCGACGTCACCTTCAAGCTCGACGCCAACGGCATCCTCAATGTGGTGGCGGTGAACAAGCAGTCGGGAGAGCGGCAGACCATCTCGGTCCGGAACTACGCCGAGCGGGCGAAAGAACCCCGCATGCCCACCGCCGAGGACGCGGCGCGCGAAGAGGCGGCCCGCGCCGCGCGCGGCGACGCCCCACCGCCGGCGGCCGTGGTCAAGACCACGCCGGGTGTCAAGAAGAAGGCCGGTTTTCTCTCGTCATTGTTCGGCTCCGACTCGTCGGACAAGAGCATAGCGGCCAAGCCGGCCCCGACAGTCAAGCCTGCCGCGCCCCCGGTCACGCCCTCTGCCGCCGCCCCGGTGATCGACATGAGCGCGGTGGCCGAGGTCACGCCCGACGAAGAGATCATCCCAGACGCGGCGTTTGCCACCGAGGCGGAAGAGGAGGACCTCTACGGGCGCTCCACCGCCACGCTGGGCATGGGCGGCACGCGGCTCCCGGGCCCGCGCGGCATCGCCGAGGCGCCCGCCGAGCCGGAGCTCGACGCTGGCGACCTTTTCGGGGGCCTCGACGAAGACGACCTCGACCCCGCGACGGACGCGCGCAAGCGCAACCCGCCGCCGGCGATGTTGGAGGAATTCGGTACGGACTCCGACGCGGGTGGGCTGTTTGGGCAAGCCCCTGCCGAAAGCTCGGGCATCACGTTCGAGGGCATGGTCGATGAGGCGGTGCTTTCTGACGAGCCCGGTCTGGGTGAAGAAACGGCGGACCCTTCCGAAGATCCCGACGACGCGGCGTTCGATGACCAGGGCGCTGGCGAGGTGGATCTCGATCTCGGCACGGCGCCGCCCATGGCTTCGGCCTTGTTCGGCGAGCCCGCACCGGCGCCGCCGCCGGTGCGCGCGGCCACCCCGGCTGCCAGTCCCGCCGCCTACGGCTTTTCCGACTCCGCGGACGACCCCTTCGCGACCGGCGCCGGGGGGGCGGCAACCGCGCTTCCCGTCGACATGTTCACCGACCAGGCGATCCCGGGGTTCACCCCCCAGAGCCTGCCCCCGAACCCCTTCGACGATTCGCCGACCTCCTCGGGCGTGCGGCCGCCGGCCGCCGCCGCCCCGTCGGTCGCCGCCGCGGCCCCGGCCCCGGCTCCATCGCCGGAAGCCGCCCCCGACGGGCCGGCCAAGCCCCGAAAGAAGCCGGCCCGGCTGCGGCTCCACTACCGTGAGCACGATTCCTTCGTCGTCGAATACCGCGACAACCTCCGCCGCAACGGCGCCTTCATCAAGACCGAAAAGCCGCTGGCCATCGGGCGTGAGTGCATCTTCGAGATCGATGCACCCGGCCTCGTGGAGCCGCTGGTGTTCGAAGCCGTCGTGACCTACCACTCCGACGGTCGTGGCGCCGAGCCCCCCGGGATGGGCGTGGAGTACCGCATGGACGATGTGACCCGCGCCCAGGTCTCCATGCTCGTTTCGCGCTAGCCGGTCGCGACGCGATGGACGAGCGGACGAGCCTGGACCGACTGGCCGGCGACTGGCGCATCCACCAACTGGTGGGTGGCCATCGCTTTTCGGCCGACGATCTGTTCACGGCCTGGGTGGCGGCAGAATCGTGCCCCGCGGCGACGCGGCTGCTTGATCTGGGCGCGGGCATCGGCTCGGTCGGGCTGATGACGCTGTGGCGGATGCAGCCCAGCGCCACGCTGGTCGCGATCGAGGCGCAAGAGGTCAGTCACGACCTGATGCTGCGTACGGTCGCGGAAAACCAGCTGGGCGCCCGGGTGGAGTGTCGCCTCGGGGATCTACGTGACGCCGCCTTTGTTCCGGAAGGACGCGCCTTCGACCTCGTGACGGGGAGCCCACCCTACATTCCGCTTGGGAAGGGCGTCGTTTCGCCCCACCCACAGCGTGCCGCATGTCGGATGGAGCTGCGCGGGAGCATCGCCGACTACGCGACCGCGGCCGCGAGGACCCTACGCGAGGGGGGGAGGTTCGTGGTCTGCTTCGCCGCCGCCGATCCCCGGGGCGAGTCGGCAATCGCCGCCGCCGGGCTGTCCCTGCGAGCGCGCCAGGATGTGGTCTTCCGGGCCCGGCAGGCGCCGCTCATCTCGATCTTCGTGGCGACGCACGAGGACGGCCCCTGCCACCGCCAGGAGCCGTTCTGCATTCGCGGCCCGGACGGCGAGTGGACGGAGGCCTACTTCGAGATGCGCCGGCAGATGGGGACAGACGTCAGCCGGCCTCCTGCGCCCCTACCCGACGAAGTCGACGTTGACCGCGGGTAACCAGCCCCGCTCGGCGCCCATCGTCAAGAGGCGCCGCACCGCACGCACGCCGTCGTCGCCCATGTCCAGGGTGTCGGCGTTGGCGTACATGCCCAGATATCGATCCAGGAGGGGGCGCGTACGAACGCTGACGCCGCGCGCTTCGAGCCAATCCATCGCCTCATCACGATGCGCCAATGCGTGGGCGATGCTGTCGTAAATGGAAGCGTTTGCCCTGGTGATGACGTCGGCACCGAGGTCTCGGCGGATGACATTTCCGCCCAGGGGTAGGGGAAGGCCTCCGGTCCATTCGCTCCACGCGACGCCCACGTCCAGCAATCCGACGCAGCCTTCGTCGGGGAAGGTGAGCCGGCCCTCGTGGATCAGCAGGGCGGCGTCGACGTCGCCCGCGCGCAAGCGGTCGAAGGTGCGCGCGTAGGGGATGATCGGCGTCACCACGGGCTCGAACGCGCCGATCGCCATGCGGAGCACCAGGTAGGCGGTCGTGGTCAACCCGGGGACGGCGATGCGGAGGCCGGTGAGGCTGGCCGGGACCCGGTCGGCCAGCGCCACGACCATCGGACCGTAGCCTCGGCCGACACTCGCGCCGTGGCGGAAAAGCCGGTAGTGCTCCGCCACACTCGGGTAATGCGCGATGCTGATCGCATTGATGTCAGCGCCGTTTCCGGAGGCCATGCGGTTGAGCGCGTCGGTGTCTTCAGTGCGGACGTCGAACCGCAGGCCGCGCGCGTCTACCAGGCCCTCCATCAGCGCCCGGAACATGAACAGATCGTCGGGGTCCGGAGAGATCGCGGTGGTCAGGACCATGGCGGGGGCTAATGCGAAAGCGGGGCCAGGGGGAGCTATCGCGCCGCCGAGAACGACAGTTCAACCGGATCCAGCGGCACGCCCTCCGCCGACCGAAACCCTCTGAAGCGAGCGCTGTTCATGGCAAGTTTGTAGGTGCGCCCTGCCGTGAGCGTCCACGGCATCACGAACCGGGTGCCACCCTGCTCGTAGCGAGGGTCGCCCGATTCGGGGATGTCCTCCGGAGCGCCGACGATCGACCAGCTCATATCCTTCATCCGGCGGTCGAAGATCACGACCAACGCCGGGTGATTCGCAGGGACGACGCTCCCGGGGGCGGGATCGATCGACACCAGCTTCGGCCGGTTCGCGGCGCGCGCGATCTCTTCGTCGGCCACGACTGAGAGCGTCGCCGCGAGGGGGACGCTGAAGTCTCCGAACGTCGGGTACCGCGGACGATCGGCCTCGTACGCCAGGAGGGCATCGGCGAGGACCAGCGTCCACGGAAAACCGTCGTCGATCTGCCGGGCCACCTCGCTGCGGGCCGCGCCAGGACCGCCGTGGGCGTCCAAGTAGCGGACCACCAAGGCGCGGAGCACACTCTCTTTGACCACCGTCTCCCAAGACCCGTACGCCTTCGCCTGCATGCGCTCTTCCACGGCTCCGAAGAGGGCACGGGCGGGGGCCTCGAAGACGGCGCGGTGTCCGTCGACGAGGGGGTTGACAAAGCTGTGCCCCACCTCGTGGACGAGCAGGCTCTCGCCCCCTGCGAGAAAGCTGCCATCGACCTCGGAGACACCCAGCACCGCCGCCAATTCGGGATCCCGACCGGCGCGGCGGACGCCGTAGTTGTGGGGCGCCGAGCTCAAGGAAGGGACCACCCGGACGCGGCCGGGAGCAGGGAACCCGAACCACGCTTCGAGCCAGGCGACATCGAGCTTGTCCGCTTGGAGGCGCGCGCTGTCGGCGGCGCGGGAGCGGAGGTCGTCGGCGTCGGCCCAGAGCGCGGGGAAGCGAGCCTTCCGCGCGGCATTGGAGGCCTCGCGCAGGAAGGCGGCCACGTCGACATCTTTCCAGCGACCGTCGAGCGCCGTCGGCCAGGGTGTCAGGCCCTCGCGTAGGGCGAGGGCTTCCGGCGCCCCCGTCAGGTGGAGCGCCAGCGAGGGGAGCGCGTCGTAGCCGATGCCAGCGTTGGCGCGCGCCAGCCGGAGGCGCCGAAGCGCCGGGTGGGACCGGATCCGGTGGAGCGCCGGGTCCAAACGGGCGGCCCACGTCGGCAACCCCTCCGCGTATTCGGAGAAGCCGGCCCCCCTTCCGAGCGCGGCCAGCCACTCGATGATCGCGTCGGGCTCGGTGTCGATCGGACTGGCCAACGCTGGGGTCGCGGCCAGCGCGACGCCGCCGAGGAGCAGGCCGCGGCGGGTCACAGCGCGGCGGGCTGAGGATACTGTCGGAGCGTGAGCCCTTCAGGCGCGAGAACTGCGTTGATGTCGGTGAAGTAGCGTTCTTCGTCGAGCTTGGACTGCGTGTTCTTCTTGACCGCCGCGTCCCACGCAATGAGGTCGCCCGCCGCCCACGCGTCCCTCATCGCCGTGTAGGCGGCGGCGCGGTCGGCCCAGGCCTTGACGAGCACGGCGTGGGGTTCGGTGAGGCGGGGATCCAGTGGCGAAACCGCGCCGGCCGCCCGAGAGAGCTCGTCGGCTTTGGGCCCGAGTTCCTTGGCGATCACCTCCGCGAGCTGGGCGCCGTCGGTCTCCTTCTTCTTGATGCGCGAGGCTTCGGTGAGGAAGCGCTGGGCGAGGGCGGCGTTTTCGACCATCGCCGGCTCGAGCGCAGACACGTACGCCGCCGCGGGATCGGGCTCACCGCCGCCGGCGCAGGCCAGGATCAGGAAGGCGATGATCGCGACGGCTCGCACGGGGACCTTGATATTCCGGAACGCGCGTGGGGGCATGTGAGGGGGGCGGCCAGTCGTGTCGCGGCGGTCGCAAGGCGGCCGTTCCCCTTTCCCCCGCCCCCGTGATAGCGCCCGGGCGCCGTGAAGCTCATCGAGACCCTCCGCATCCGCGCCACCTCCCGCGTCCGGCGCGAAAAGGCAAGGCTGGGCCTGGGCCAGCGCCCGGCGCGGCTCGACATCCGCCTGGACGGGTTCGACGCGCCGCTTGCAGGGGACATGCCCGGGCTGACCCTGGAAGCGTGGCAGGAGCGCGTCGTGGAGCTTTTGCAGTGGGCGGGGCCGATGCCGGTGCGGATCACCGCGCACGCCGGTCATGCCCTGCTCCCCGATCTGGTGCGCTTCTGTCACCGGTTGGAGATGCCGGTCACCGTCCGCACCGGCCCGGACGGCTTGTCGGGGCCGCGGGCCGAGGAGCTCCTCGACCGGGGCATGCAGATCTGCGAGCTCGTCGCCACCACGCTCGAAGGGCCGGGCGAGGAGGCGGTGCGTGCGCTGGTGCACGCTCGAAACAGCCGCGGAGTGCCGCTCACGGTGCATGTGCACATCCCGATCACTGAGGCGTCGGCCGCGGGCGCGCGTGCGAACTTCGAGGCTGCGCGCGGACTGGGCGCGGACGGCGTGGTGCTCTGTCCGCCGTGGCAGGGTCTTTCGCTGTCGGCGACGGCGGGGGCGGCGGTCGCCGCGGCCTTGGCCGAGGGCTGGCCGCTGCAAAAGACCTCGGCTGGGGCGCGCGAGGTGCTCGGTTCGATGAGGGCTGGCGGTCCCGGCGCGCCGCGGAAAGGCGGCAAATGTGAGCTGGGCGGGCTGCGCCTCGCGCTGCTCCCCGATGGCAAAGCCGTGGTCTGCCCGTTCAAGCCCGGGATGGCGTCGGGGCCCCTGGCGGACTCCGCCGGTGACCTTGGTGCTCACCGCGACGCGATCCGTCGCTGCGACCGTGTGTGCGGGCATCCCGAGCTGGTTTGACGGGGGGCCTGCGCTGGGGTAAACGCCCGCGCCCCTGCACTACCGGGAATCGGAGTCGTTTGTGAACGTGGCCCTCGCCGACATCCCCGCACCGGGGCTCGACATCGTCCTCGGCAGTTGGGCCGCGGCGGCGTGCGCGTCGGGCTTTGGGGGCGAGGTCAAGGCGTTCGAGGGTGCGCTTACGCTCACCCGGCACGGCGTGCACATCGCCGCCCGCGGCGAAGTGCACCTTGTCGGCGAAGTTCCGTGTGATCGCTGTAGTGATTCGCTCGTTGTCAGCCTTGGTGGGGACGTCAGCATCGTCTACTCGCCCCTGGCCAGCCTGCCTGAGGTCACCGACGACGAAGACGGCCTCCCGCAAGCTCCGGTCGACGTGGGCTTCACCGTGGACGACGTCGGCGAGTACGATGGCGTCGCGCTCGACCTTTCCGCCGTGGTGCGCGAATGGGCGATGGTGGAACGCCCTGCCCGACTTACCTGCGGCGTGCTCGACGAAGCGGAGGACGAGGCTTGCGAGGCCCGATTCCGCTCCCGCGCCGGCGTCCAATCCAGCCCGGCCCCCGCCGGCTGGCGAGCGTCTCTTCTTTCCCTGAATCTCCCTTCCGAGGACTAGTCCCATGCCCGTACCCAAGAAGCGCATGTCCCGCAGCCAGACCGGCATGCGGCGCTCGCACGACGCCATCAAGCTCACCGCCGCGGTGGAGACGTGCCCGGATTGTGGCGCGTCGAAGCTCCGTCATCGCGTGTGCGCGGCGTGTGGCAGCTACCGCGGCCGCAAGATCTTCGCCGACAACGACGCCCCCGCGACCGAATAGTCGGCGTGGCCGACCCCCGCCCCGTCGCGCTCGACGCGTTCGGTGGCGATCACGCGCCTGACGCGCTCCTCGAAGGCGCCGCGCTGGCGCTATCGCAGGGCGTGCCGGTGCTCCTCGTGGGCGATACCGACCGGCTCCGCGGACGCGTGCCCAAAGGCGCTGAAGTGGTGCATGCGCCAGAGATCGTGGCGATGGACGAGCCGGCCACGAGCCCCTTGCGTAAGAAGCCCAACTCTTCCATTCGCCGTATCTTCGAGCTCCTACGGGACGGAAAGGTGCAGGCGGCGGTCACCTGCGGGCACTCCGGGGCGGCGCTCGCGGCGGCGCAGCATGTACTCGGGATGCTCCCTGGGGTGGATCGTGCGCCGTTGTGCACCGTCGTTCCCCGTCGTGATGGGGGACAGCTCGTCCTGCTTGATCTAGGGGCGAATGTGGACTGTAAGCCGCAGCACCTTGCGCAGTTCGCGGTGTTGGGCGAGGCCTACGCCCGCGCGGTTTTGAAGCTCCAACAGCCGCGGGTGGGATTGCTCGCCAACGGGGAGGAGCGGGGGAAGGGCAACACCCAGGTGCGCGCGGCCTACGGCGAGATCGAGGCGCTGGACCTCGCCTTCGTCGGCAACATCGAGCCCCTCGGCGCGCTGCGGGGCGAGTGCGACGTGCTGGTGTGCGATGGTTTCGTCGGCAACGTCATGCTCAAGACCGTCGAAGGAACGATCGAGGTGGCGGGCCACGTCTTGCGGGAGGAACTCCGGAGGCGTCCGGACGCGTTGATGGGGCGTTGGCTGCTGGCGGGGGCGTTCCGACGCTTTCGGCAGCGCACCACCTACGACAGCGTCGGTGGCGCGATCCTCTTGGGTGTGGACGGGGTGGCCGTGGTCGGTCACGGGCGTGCGGATGCGCGTGCCGTCGCGAGCGCCTTACGATACGCGCGCAACTGCGCGGGAGAGGGTCTGGTGGCCGCGGTTCGCAAGGACTGCACCCGGCTTTTGACCCGCGCGTAAGTAAGGCCGTGGCGGGAGGCCGCCGCGGGGTTAGGCTGCGGAAAATCGAGGATCACCAGCATGGCCAGCGAAGACACCACCCGCCGCGTGAAGGACCTGATCGCCGAGTCTCTCGGGGTCAACCCGGCCGAGGTCGCTCCCGACGCCTCGTTCATCGATGACCTGGGCGCCGACTCCCTCGACATCGTCGAGCTGGTAATGGCGATCGAAAAGGAGTTCAGCATCGAGATCCCGGACGAGGACGCAGAGAAGATCTCCACGGTCAAGGACGCCATCAACTACATCAGCGACAAGGTCGCGAAGTAGCTCGTGACGCGACGGGTGGTGGTCACCGGCCTCGGTGCGGTGACTCCGTGCGGAAATGATGTACCCACGACCTGGCAGGCCATGTTGGCCGCCCGTTCTGGCACAGCCACGGTCAGCCGCTTCGACACCTCGTCGATGCCGGTCCATATCGCCGCCGAGGTCAAGGGTTTCGACGCAGAAAAGCGCATCGACAAGAAGGTCTCGCGTCGTCTGGACCTGTTTGCGCGCTACGCGATGTATGCGGCGGACGAGGCGCTGGAAAATGCCGGAATCGTGCCTGATCTGGAGGGGGACCCTCGATTCGGCGTGTACGTCGGCACCGGCATCGGTGGGCTGCAGGAGATCGTGAATGGGTCCCGACTTTTCGATCAGCAAGGGTGGAAGGGGCTCTCTCCGTTTTTCATTCCGCGGGCGCTGACCAACCTCGCGGCGGGCCAGATCGCGATCCGGTATCGGGCGCAGGGCCCCGCGCTCTGCGTCACGACCGCATGCGCCACGGGCAACCACGCGATTGGCGAGGCGTGGCGGGCGATCGTCGCGGACGAGGCAGACGTCATCCTGGCCGGCGGCTGCGAGGCTGCGGTGACGCCGGTCGGCTTGGCCGGCTTCATGGTGATGCGGGCGCTCTCCAAGCGCAATGACGACCCGGCCACGGCCAGTCGCCCGTTCGATCTACATCGCGACGGATTCGTGATGGGCGAGGGAGCGGGGATCTTGGTGCTCGAAGAGCTCGAGCATGCCCGCGCGCGGGGCGCCAACGTGCTTGCAGAGCTGATCGGCTACGGGCTCAACAACGACGCCTGGCACGACACCGCGCCGTCACCAGGTGGTGCGGGTGCGGCTCGGTGCATGCAGATTGCGCTCCGCAGCGCGAAGATCGCTCCCGACGCCGTGGACTACATCAACGCCCACGGCACCAGCACCCCGCAGAACGACAGCAGCGAAACCGCCGCGCTCAAGACGGCGTTTGGCGATCACGCGCGGAAGGTGATGGTCTCGAGCACCAAGGGCGTCACCGGCCATCTTCTGGGCGCGGCCGGCGGTGTCGAAGCGGTCGCGACTGTTTTGGCGCTTCACCAGCAAAAGGTGCCACCCACCGCAAACCTCGTCACGCCCGATCCCGATTGCGACCTCGACTACGTGCCGCTCGTCGCCCGTGACGCGAAGCTGCGCACCGCGATCAGCAACAGCTTCGGCTTCGGCGGGGTCAACGCGACGCTGGTCTTCAGGACCTTCGAAGGGTAGGGCGCGGTGCGCTCCGGATGAAGACCTTCCTCCCGTGGATGTTGATCACCGGGCTCACCGGCAGCCCCGTTCTGGGATTTCTGGTGGTGCTGCTGCTGTGGGGCGCAGGGGGCAGCTGGTTTGTGGGGCGGTTGCCGGACTTCCGGGGACCCGTCCGTCGGTGGCAACGCGCGCGCTTCCTGCGTGATCGCCTCACGACGAATCCTCACGATCTCCCTGCCCGCACCGAGCTGGCAGGGCTCGTCTGCGACAGCGATCCCGCCGAGGCGATCACCCTGTTGGGCGACGTGCTGCGCCGCTACCCCGAGGACGAGGACGCGCACTATTTTGGCGGGCTCGCGCATCTGGCCGCGGGCCGCCTGGCCGAGGGGCACGCGGGAATCGACAGGGCGCTGGCGCTACGAGCCGATTTGCGGTGGGGGGAGCCCGCCGTGCGCCTGGGCGACGCGTACGTCCGCGCCGGGAAGCATGCCCAGGCCCGAGACGCCTATCTGCGGGCGACGACGGTCCACGCCTCACACGCCGAAGCCTGGTTCAAGTCCGCCCGCGCGGCGCTGGCGACGGGCGATCGGGCGGAGGCCAAGCGTTTGTGGGAGGCGACGCTTTCCACGACGGCCGGGGCCCCCCCGTACAAGCGGCGCAAGGACCGTTTGTGGCGGTGGCGGGCGTGGTGGGGATTGCGGAACGTGTGAGGTTTGGGGGCGACGCGCCAGCGCTGGCCGCCTTCGCGGAGGGAAGGCGCTGGGCGCGTCGCGTCGGGGATCACGCGGGGGCGTCATCGGCCACCTGCTCGGGGCAACCCGCGAATCAACTCTGCGGCCGCCTTGCCGATTCGCGCGTGCCCCTCCGGGGATGGATGCTCCCAGTCCTCGGGGTTCGCCGGGAACCAACCCCCGGCGGGCGGGGGCTGAAGGGCTCGTATCAACGGCTCAAAAGGTACGCCCGCCTCTCCGGCGATCGCCGCCTGGTCGTCAAGGCGCCTGCGCGCGGTCGCGCAGCGCCCCGCGCCGCCAGCGAGGGCCTCGCAGGCCACCGGGTCGGCCTCCGCGAGCACGTGCGGGCCGAGGCCGAGCACAAGAAGTGCGACGCCGCGTTCGGTCGATGCATCCCGCATGCGAATCAATACATCTTTGAATGGCTCACGTGCCTCCCGCTCCGAAAAACGAAAGCTTCGAACCAGTCCCTCCCCGAGCCGCGCGAGTGAGCTCCACTGCCGCAGCCCCGCCGGCAGCGCGCCGTGGAGGCCCACCCACGCCGGCAGCGGAGGCTCGCCGACGGTGATCAACTCGGTGGGCACCAGGTCGTTCACGTAGCTCGCGAATACCACCAGCTCGGGTTGATACGCCCATCCGAATGCCTGTAAGGTCGCGAGGCTCTGCTCGGCGTCGTACCCGTAGTGGGACAAGTTCACGAGTCGCCAGTTGGCGCCAAGCGCGGTTTCCGCAACGCGCGGCCACGCCTGTTCCGCGGTCGTGGTGCCCCAGGTCATGGAGTCGCCGAGCACCACCACACTCCGGACCCCGGGTGGAGGGACCAGCGGCAGCTCGCGTTCGTGGAAACCCAGAGAATTGGTGCCGTGCGCGCCGCCCTTTGTGGCGTAGCGGCGGCCGTCGTCTGGAAAGAGCAGGGCGCCGTCGTGGTGGCGAGCGAGTCCTTCGGCGGCGGCGAGGCTGCCGAGCGTGCCCGCCAGGGCAAGGAGCAAACGAGCGTGGCGCGGGGAGATGTTGGGCCTTATCCCGAAGCCTGCTCGCGGGTCAGCCCCGGCGGGGCCGTCGGGTCCTACGGCACCACCGCCCCACCCGCCGCCGCCTCTTCTTGCTCACGCGCCAGCCGCTTCCACAAGGATTCGTGCTTCGGCTTGGGGTTTCCCTCCGCGTCCAGCTCGATCTCTTCGACCACGGGCGGGTGCTCGATGGGGCAGCCCTCACGCGGGGCCGTCCCTTCGGCGAAGGGAGCCTGGATGCCGGGGCATGTCCCATTCATCTGCTTGCCGGTGACCTTGCAGATGGAACGCTTCTGGAGCTTGGGCTCGTCCGACCACTTGGGGTAGACGGGGGCACCCGTCGCGGGGTCCCGTTCGGTCAGGTCGGCGCGTGTGGCGCGATTCATCCACCAGCCCCATAGCGGCGCCGCGAGATCGCTGGCGGCAACGCCGAGGGGGGTCGGCGTGTCGTACCCGATCCACACCGCCATCGCGATTTTCGGTGTGGCGCCAACGAACCACAGGTCCTTCTCGGCGTCGGTCGTCCCGGTCTTGCCCATGGCGGGCCCCTGATAGCCGCCTTCGCCGCCGGCACCCCGGCTGGCCCCGCCGGTGCCGACCTCGATGACCGACTTCATCATCTCGCGGGTGATCGCCGCCGCGGTCGGCTCGATGACGCTTTCTCCCGCGACGGGGGGCCCGAGGACCTCGACCCCCGCGGCGTTGACGGCGCGGGCCACCGGCGAAGCGGTCAGCAGTCGCCCCCCGTTGCTGATGATGCCCGCGAACTGCGCCATCGCCAGCGGCGTGACCTCCCCCTGGCCCAGGCACAGGCCCATCTCCTCGGGGAACTTCGTGGTGTCAAAACCGAGGCGCGTCGCGAACGCGATGAGCGCCTTGGGACCCCCGGCATCTTCTAGGAGCGAGGCCGTAGCGATGTTCTGGGACCACGTGAGCGCATGCGCCAACGACGCTGTGGTGGTGTACTCGCCACCCACGTTGCGCGGCCGCCACTTGCCTTGGGGGGTGACGAAGTCGCGCGGGGAGTTGGGCTCGGTCGACGCTGCGGTGAAGCGGGGCTTGCCCTCGGCGTCCTTCTGCTCAAAGGCCATCGCGTAGGTGAGCGGCTTGAAGCTGGAGCCGGGCTGCCGCATGGCCTGCGTCGCCCGGTTGAAGCTGATGGCGGTGACGTCGGTCCCCCCGTAGATCGCGAGGATCAGTCCGGAGTCCACATCGAGGGCCACGCCAGCGGCCTGCATCGGGTCGGTCGTGCGCCACTTGCCGACCAGCCCCTCGAAGTAGCGGGTCTTCGCCGGGAAAAGCACCTCGGCCTCTTCCTGGACGACGACGTCCAGCCCGACCTCGATGGTGAGCCCCGCCCCGTAGAGCACCGAGGGGGACAGGCGCGTTTCGAGCCAAGCGCGGGTGGCGGAGAGGTAGGCGGGGTAACGCTCGGGGAAGGGGGCGGGCTGAGCGGTGCTGATCGGCGTCGCCAACGCTTCCGTCACGTCCGTACCGTAGAGATCGTGCATGGCGGACAGCACCCGATCACGACGTTCTTTGGCGCGGTCGGGGTACCGATCGGGCGCGAACCGACCCGGTGCGGGGAGGATGCCGGCCAGGGTGGCGGCCTCGGCCAGCGACAGGGTCGCGGCCCCGTGGCCGAAGTAGTGGTGGGACGCCGCTTCGAAACCACACACCGACAGCGTCCCGCGCTGTCCCAGATACGGCGCGTCCAGGTACATCTGCAGGACGCCGTCCTTACCGAGGTGGCGGTCGATGGCCCAGGCCATGACCATCTCCTGGAGCTTCCGCTGCACCGTCTTCTCGCGACGCTGGTTCAGGTTGCGCACGACCTGCATCGTGAGCGTGCTGCCCCCCTGCGAGTAGCCGCCGTCCTGCGCGTTGGCCCAGACCGCGCGCGCCATCGACCGGAGGTTGACGCCGTGGTGGGTGCGATACTCGCGGTCTTCTGAGGCGATGATCGCCTGGATCAGCGTATCTGGTGCTTCATCGAGCGGAAGATGGATGCGCACCTCGGCGTCGGGGCCCAGTAGCCAGCCGAGCTCGATGGGCTCCAGCTCAGTGGTGCCGGTGCGGGGCACGACCACGAGGGACTTTGCGCAGAACTGGCCAGGGCCGGGGTCGGGGCATTGCTCGGTGTAGCCGCGCGCTTTCGCTTCAGCGACGAGGCGTTTTGGCGCCGCGGTCAGCGGGGTCGGCTTGGTGCGCACGCGGGCGGGAAAGCTCCAGCCGGGGTGGGCCAGTTCGTAGCGGGCGTGGGCGTCGGCCAGCGCCTCGCCCTCATCCTTCCAGCCTCGCGCGACCAGCCCGACGGGGATGGCGGCGACGCCGAGGGCGAGGAAGCCAAGCGCGGCCAGCCAGCCGCCGATGCGGACAAGGCGGCGTGGCCAGGAGGGGCGGGCCATCGGGGGCGGCGCATAACGCGGCGGTGGTAGCCCTAACGGGACGATTTCGGAACTGGGTACGCGAGAACGGGGAGCTGTGCAAGGAGATGGTGAGGGAAGGATACCATCGTTGAACCTACGCTTCTGCGCGCGGGCTACTTCGCCTCGGCGTGCTTCGAGCCCGCTGTCTCGGGGCGGTGGTCGTAGTTCGGGTGGAGCTTCCCGTCGGCGGTGTAGATGCCGATCTCGACGAGGAAGGCGGACTGCTCAGCCAGAGTGAGGCCCGCCCACCATGCCCGCGTTCGAGCCTCGTGCTCGGCGTAGGGGTTCACGGCGTAGGGGTTCGACGGCTGGTCCATGTCAGGCTCCGAGGTCAGTATACCGCGACGGGCGGAAGTAGCCGACGATTACCGAGGGGTCGCGGACAGCGACCTGGGTGTGCGTCTTCGTGAAGATAGACGCGCCGGGGTACGCCGGCACCCCCTCGACGAAGACGCCGCGAACGGTCTGGTAGAACGTGCTGCCGCCGCCCTCGGATCGGTCGGCTGCGCGGAGGTGGAAGTTCAGCACCGCGCAGTCGAGGTCGCGGAGCAGGAGGTCCTCCCCCGCGCCGGCTCCGGACCGGTTCGACGGGAGCGGGTTCCCCAGCGCCTCGGCCACCGCACGGAACCCTCCGTAGGCGTCGGCGAGCGCCGAGGTCGCGAGGCTGCGGGTGAGGTCAAAGCAGCGCCCGAGGTGGATGAACGCGCCGATCACCGTCGGGTTCTTCACCTTGCCACGCTCGCGTTGCTCCTCTGCGAACGCCCAAGCGCGTTCCGGGTTCTGCTCCCAGAAGTAGATCCCCTCACCGAGCCAGTCCCAGCGGTTGCTGCTCGGCTTCATTGGCTCGCCCGTGACGAGCACGCGGTCGGCCGTCGCCTGGTCACAGCCGTGAAAGCCTACGATGACGCGGTGGTCGAGGAGAGCGAGCGGGGAGGGCACGCCGAGGCTCTAACCCGGAGCACGCCGGAGTCTCGCGAACGGGTTCCCGATCGGTGGGCGGGGGTCGGTTACTCTCCTCGGGTGACCCTGTTGCTCGTCCAGGCCGGATTGGCTGCCGCGGCGGACGCCAACTGGCTTGATGATCAGGTTGCGCAAGACCTCGCAACATTCGGCGTTCCCGGCGCCGCGGTGGTGGAGATCCGAGATGGGAGTCCAGCACACGCGGTCTACGCAGGGTTTGCCGACCTGGAGCGTGGCGTTCCCGTCTCAAGCTCCACGGTGTTCAACGTCGGCTCGGTGTCGAAGAGCCTGACGGCCTACGGCGTGGTCCTGCTCGACCAGCGTGGCGTGCTTCGTCTCGACTCCCCGGTAGGGGCCTATCTACCTGGATGGCGGTTTCCGCCTACGGAGTATGACGCGCAGCAGGTCACGATCGAGCGGATCTTGAGCCACACGGCCGGGCTGTCGATGTGGTACTTGCCCGCACCGCCCGATCCGACATGGTCGCTCGATCGCCTGCTGAAAGAGGGGCGTGATCCACAGACCGGGGGGCCCTTCACCATCGTAGCGCCGCCCGGGACCGAGGTGAACTATTCGGGGGGTGGCTACGCGCTTCTCCAACTCGCGATCGAGCGCGTGACGGGAACGCGGTTCGAGGACTGGGCCGCGCAGAGCGTGTTTGGTCCGCTGGGCATGACGCACACCCGGTTCGTGTCCTGGGACGTGGCCGCGAGCACGATGGCTCGCGGGTACGACGGGTGGCGCGAGCCGGTCCAACCTGAGCACCAGCTCGCGCTGGCGGAGGGCGGGTTGACGACAACCGCCGAGGATCTCGCGCATTGGGTGGCCGAGTTCTGCGAAGGACTCGCCGGCGCGCCCTCCGGCCCCCTGGATGCGGCCCATCTTGCGCGGATGGTCGTTCCGATGCCGGGAACGCAGGGAACGCATGGTCTCGGGGTCGTCGTCACAGCGCTTCCTGACGGGCGGCTCGCAGTGTGGCACTCTGGGACGAACCCCGGCTGGGACGCGATGTACTACATCGTTCCGGCCGCGCGAGACGGAATCGTGGTGTTGACCAACGGGAGCGAAGCTGGACGATACCTCGCGAAGTCCACGATCTGCGCTTGGCAGAGGGTCGAGAATGGCGTCATCGACGGGGAGATGTGTCCGCCGTCGACGTACGCCGCGGTGCGGGGCGCGTACTTGCGTGACGGAATTGACGGGGCGGTCGCTCGCTACAGGCAGATCCGCCGCGACCACGAGCTGGACTGGAACCGCCACTGGCGAGAGCTCAATACCCTCGGCTACGACCTGCTCAAACGACGCGCGATCCCCGACGCAGTGCGGATATTCAAGCTCAACGTCGAGGACCACAGGGAGACCTGGGAGGTCTACGACAGTCTCGGCGATGGACTGGAGCGCGCGGGGCGACGGGTCGAAGCCCACGCCGCCTACATTCGAGCGATCAAGCTCGATCCGGAGCACCGGTCTCGCGCGGCCGCTGACCGGACCGCGAGGCCGTCGTTCTGATCGAGTCGTCGATGGGGCGACACTGGCAGCCCGATCGGGACACGGTGACCCGCCGGATGCGTCCACGTAGCGCATCGCTCCTGGCCGCATCCCTGCCCGCACACGTCACGTTGGGAGCGTTTGGAGCGGGTCTCGGCCGCGCAAAACCATATGCTTCTACGCGCGTTCTGCGCCGCCCTTGTGCGCCGCGATCAGGCGGTCCCGGTGGGGGGAGGGTTCTGCGCCAGCATCCCGGCCTCGTTGAGCCGCCGCCGGAGGGTGTCCTTCTGGATGCCGGTCGCCTCGCTCACGGCCCGCCAACCCCACCCCTGTTCGAGCAGCCCCTTCGCTGCGAGCAGCGCCTTGTCCGCGGTCGCCTTCCGCGGACGGCCGCAGTGCTTGCCCGCCGCCTGCGCCCGGCGCACCCCGGCGACCACGCGCTCCTGAATCAACCCCTTCTCCAGCTCGGCCACGGCTCCGAGGATCTGGAGCACGAACCGGCCCGACGGCGTGGTCGTGTCGATGTGGGCGTCACGGAGCGAGACCAGACCGACCCCCCATTCCCGCCAGGCTTCGGTCATCGCCAAAAGGTGGATCACGCTTCTCGCGAGGCGGTCCAGTTTCCACACGGCCACCACGTCGAACCGCCCGGCCTGGGCGTCGGCCATCATCCGGTCCAGCGCCGGCCGGCTCGCCTTCGAGCCGGACACGCCATCGTCGATGTAGTCCCCCGAGATGGTCCACCCGCGCTGCGCTGCCGCCTGCCGGAGTTCTTCGACCTGGAGACCGACATCCTGCCCGTGACCGACCGTGCTCACGCGAGCGTAGAGCGCGACTCTGAGGCTGCTCGACTTGGGTGACACCATAGGCTCCGTCGAGGATTTCTACCGCGGATCGGCTGCAAGTGGGCCGTGGAACACCAACCGCGCCGGGCACTCGCCCACGGTACGAAAAAGGTATGGTGAAACGCCGAGCAACGCTATCCCTCGATTCTGGCGCGTTTCGTGGCCCATCGCGCGTGCGCCCGACCGTTTGGAGGGCCGTAGAGGCACGCTGGCGCAGGGATTCGGTGCGACGGCGCACGACGTCGGACGGTGCGGTGATCGACGCCCGCCTCGTGTCCCGTTATCGGCCGCCGATGCTCGCCTGGGTCTTCGCCCTCACCCTGATCGCCTGCCGACCGCCGGCGCCAGAGGGCTACTACGACCATTGCGATCCGACTGGCGCAGACACGGCGCTCGGCGAATGCGAGGAGGGGCTGCTCTGCGTAGACTTCGGCCCAGGCGGCAGTTGCACCACGGCGTGCGCCACGGATTCCGACTGCCCCGCGACGGGAAACGGCCGCCCGACGCGCTGCGTAGACGACCTCTGTCGCGAAGACGAGCCGACGGACTAGCGCCGCCGTGCCTCACCCGCCCGGAAACGCCCCGCGCACGATCCCGAGCAGCGCCCCCCGGTTCCGCCCGACGAACCCCTCGACGTAGGCGACATCGACGCCCGCCGGCGGCCGAGCCCGGAGCGCGCCAACGGCCACCTCGAGGAGCCGTTCGGCCCGCGAGCTCGCGGCGGCAACGGATGGCCCCCCGCCCTGGCGCGCCACGACCAGCTCCCCCGAGAGGCGATCCCGCTCGCGCGTGACGGCGGCGAGCACGCGCTTCGCCTCCTTCGCGCCGTCGCGCAGCTCGGCCACCTGGCGGTCCAGCCGCCCGAGCCGTTTCGCCTCGTCGCTGTCCTTCTCGGGCAGGCGCAGCACTTTCGTGACGAGGACCGCGAGCGCCGGGAGCAGATGCGCCGTCGCGGCCCCGAGATCCTCACGGGCGACAATGAACCGTTCATCGTGGCCATTCGCATGGGTCCGGCCAGCGTCGGCGTGGGTCAGCTCGTGGCACGCGATGCCGTGGAGGTACGCGGCGACGGCGATCGGTCGCTCGCGGTGTGCCTTCGCCACCTGGGCGAACTTGTCGGGCTGGATGTAGATGACGGTGGCGCCCCGGTCGGTGCGCGTCGTAAGGCCGAGGAGGTTGTCGTCCAGCACGAAGCCGGGCTTGAACCGCTTGCGGATGCGGGCCTCGACGGCGACCAGGCGCAACACCGAGTCCCAGGCCACCAGAAACGGCAACCAACGCCCGTAGTTCTTTTTGAAGCGATACGCCTTCTGCCGGTCGTAGGACTTCCGGCTGATGCGGAGCCCGGCGTGCTTGCCGAAAGGATTGGAGGGACGGGCCTTCTGCCCCGACGCCTTCTCCAACGCCGCGACGACGCGCGGGACTGCCGCGACCTGGAGCAGTCCGCCGCCGCCGGGGGCCATCGCCGTGTCGGCGGCCCGCTCGATGGCCTGCTCGATGGTGGCGACCGTGGCCGTGTCCACGTCCCCGCGCTCGACGCGCTCCAGCGCCAGTTCGACGGCCGGGCCGAAGATGCCCCGGTCGCGGCGCGCTTCCCACGAGACATCGACCCCGCCGCCGCCCGCGCCGGCCGCAGCCTCGTCGGCCCCCTGGAGGAATGCCCGGATCGTCGCCGTGGCCCCGGCCGACGACGGCGCAGCGATGTCGCTCTCGATCCCACCACGGGACGCCGCAGCGCGGAAGCCCGGTGGCAGCACCGGCTCGCGCTCGGATTCCTCGGCCTCCCCCGTTGCCTTCGAGCCCCGCGGCGCGAGCGACGCGACCGGCGCTTCCGTCTGAGCGTGCTTCAGCCGCTCGGCGTAGAAGTCCATGATGCCGCCCGCCGCGTCGGCGAGCGCGGCCTGCAGGTCGGCGTCGGCGAAGGCGTCGGCAACCATCGCGCCGATCTCGGCGGCCCCGGCTCGCGCGTCGGCGTCGTCACTGTCGGGTGTCCCGTCTCATCGAATTCACCCGATCCGATCCCAGTTGAAACTACCGGTAGAAAAGGTGGAATGGCGCCTGAAGCTGTGTCCCAGCCGGGGTCCGCGAAGGCGCTCCGCGCACATGGGCGGTCAAAACGGAAT
>CANFCK010000014.1 GCA_947445035.1 Deltaproteobacteria bacterium | reverse complement strand
TCGGCGACATCGACGGCGACGGCTTCGGCGACACCCTCGTCGGCGACTACCTGTACCAGGGGAGCGGCGCCGCTTTTTTGTACTACGGCGACGGCGTCGGCGGTGGGAGGGAGATTGGATTGGAGGAGGCTGTGGTTTTGCGGTCGAGCGTGGATTCGGAAGACGGGGGGCACCAAGCCAGCGCGCTCGGCGACCTCGACGGCGACGGCCTTCCCGAGTTCGCCATTTGGGACGCCGCAGTCGACTCGTCGACCGGCGAACACCGCGCCTTTGTGTTTCCTGGCGACAGCGCGCGCCAGACGTCGGGTGAGCCCGCCAGCGCGGCGGAGGTCTTCTCCGGTCCGGTTGAGGACGACACGTTCTCCTCCATGGCGGGTGTGGGAGACCTCAACCGAGACGGCAGGGATGACGCGGCCTTCTCGGCGCCGGGCCTGTCGAGCGGCGCAGGAGGGGTCTACGTCCTGCTTGGTTCTGCGACCATCGCCGGCGGGCGGTCCATCAGCATCGCCGCCGACGCGTTGGTTCATGGGCCGACAGCAGGGGCAGCGGCGGGTCGATCGGTGGCTGGGGCGGGCGACCTAAGCGGGGACGGCTACCCGGAGTTGGGCATCGGAAACTCGCGGGAGGACGTCGATGGAGGTTCGGCGTGGCTCATCGAGGGAGCGGCGGCGTTCAGCGGCTCCATTTTGGCAGCCGACGCCTGGGCAACGATCGCCGCGAGCGGGAGCGAGTCTGAGGGGGCATCGCTGGCCGGCGAACTGGACGTCAACGGTGATGGAGCGCCCGACCTCCTCTGCAGCGGGTGGAACCCTCTGACCGCGCAGGGGGAGGGCTGGCTCATCTACGGCGGGGAATAGCCGCCCGATCCCCGGCCGCGGTGCGCGATGCGAACGCCGCGTCGACCGCGATCTTCGCCAGAGCAAAGGGCCTCCGGCCCGGAAGTCGGGGTCCCGTAGCGATGGCCTGGCGACCAGGCTCCGCCAGGCGGCCGCCCTCCGCTACCCCCCTACCCCTTGGCCCGATACGCCTCGATCAGCACGTCAGCGACCTCGCCGCGGATGATCCGGGCATCAGGGCGCTCGCCGGCTACGAGCTGCTCACGCATCAGGGTGCCGGAGATGCTGTAGGGTGCTTCACCCTTGTGGCGCTCGGTCAGATCAACCCGGCCGAGACTCTCGTAGAAGGCGGCGAATCCAACCTTGACGGGGCGAGTGGACAGCGCACCGGGCAGCTTGTCGAAGATCTCCTGGGCGTCGAAGTCACCCCAGATGGCGGACTTGTCGAAGTACGGCGCGTCGGCATGCTTCCTGCCGATGACGATGTGGCTGAATCCGTGGTTCTGCCGATAGATGCTGTGCATGATCGCTTCGGAGGGGCCGCCGTAGAACATCTTCATGTCCAGACACACCAGCTCGAAGACGTCGTTGAGATTGTAGCCCGCAGCCTCCCAGACCGAGGTGTCGCTGTCCCCTTCACCCAGCAGACGCCGGTCTCGCAGCATGCGGTACGTGCGAACACGGGTTGAGGCGTCGACATCGTCGTTCTTGAGCTGCCCGACCAGGGGGTTGAGCACGACACCGGTGTAGTTGCCGGCGCGGGTGAGCTGCTCGGCGCCGTAGACGAGAGCATACTCGTGGGCACGATGGAGCGGGTTGCGGGTCTGGAACGCCAGGGCCGCGGTCCACTTCTTCTCCCCGATCATCTGCCGGGTGCGCGCCGGAGAAAGGAGCAGGTCCCCGTACTCAGTGTTGCGACGGGCGGGAAGCACCGAGAGGTCCCCGCCGACCAAGGTACCGCGCTCGTCGCCGGTTGCGATGGCCGCGCCAGGGTGATCCATCCGCGAGGTGCCGTAGACCTGCTCGACGTAACGAGCCTTGTTCCACGTGAAGATGCTGCTGACGGCGAGGGTGCCGAACACCGCGCCGGTCGAGTCGACCAAGGCCGCGATCATCCCCGGCTTGAGCGAAGCCGCCTCGGCCTCCGTCACCGGCAAGGCGAGAGGGATGGCCCACGCGTAAGCCACGCCGTTGCGCACGACGTTCTTGTTGTCGAGGACGTGGTTGTAGGTGGTCTCGTCCATGAAGCCGGTCAGCGGCGACAGCGTGCCGTCGGCGATGCGGTACACCACCGACAAATCCGCGTCGGTGACCAAGATGCGGGGCATCCCGGCCGATTCAGCGAGGAGCGCCGCCTTCTTCGAGAAGGGCAGGATGCGATCGACAGGGGCGTCGAGACCGCCGTGGACAGGGACAAGAGCCATGGGTTTTCCGGTGAGGGGCGGCGGTTAACACGGAGGGCGGGACGGGACGTACTCCTACCAACGGCTCACGCGCCACCCGCCGCCAGCCCTTCCCGCACGCCAGCACCACCTCGGGCGCTTTCCGAGGGGGATGGTCGCCGCTTTGGAACTCGGCGTCAGCACATGGGTGCCCAGCTCCGCCCTGCCTCCCGAATGTCGAACAGGCGATACCGGCTGAGCCGCGTCAGCACGGCCGCGCCCGCATTTCGGGGGATGCCCGGCGCGGGACAGCTACTCCTCCGCCTTCCCCTCCAGCACCTTCCGCCCGGTCAGGTACTGCAAGAGTGCAATCGACATCAGCGCGTTCTGATTCTCCGAGCCACCGACGCCCGTGCCGCTGCCCGAGCTGCCGCCGATGTACACGTCGGGGATGAGCTTCAGCTTGTTCGAGGCGATCTTTTCGACCACCTGGATCTGACCGAAGATCTCGTTGCCCATCGCATTGACCTGGAGCTTGTAGGACTCGGCGGTGGACTTGCCCTGTTCGAGGATGACCAGCGCCTCCGCAAGGCCCTTCTTCTCAATGGCTTCAGCATCCGCGAGCGCATTGACACGCGTCGCTTCAGCACCGGCGCCGGCGGTAAGCCGGGTGGCCTTCGCCGCACCCTCGGCGCGCACCTCGATGCCGCGAGAGTCGCCCATCGCCTTTTCGATCTCCGCGTTGGCCAGGTTCTTGGAGATTTCCACCCCCCGCTCCGACTCGACGACCTTCGGCTGCATATTGGCTTGGGCCTTGGCATTTTCGAGCGTCTTGCGCTCCTCTTGGGCCTGGCGCTGCGTGCTGAAGGTGATGCGCTCCTGCTCGGCGATCTGACGGTCGGTGACGGTGCGGGTGAGCTCCTCAGGCAGGACCACGTCGGCGATCATCGTGTCCTTCGACTCGATGTGGTGGACCCGAAGTACCGCTTGCAAGTGCTCTTTGGCGTGGGCCTGTAGCTCGGCGCGCTTGGTGTAGAGGTCCAGCGCCTTGACCGACTGGGCCGAGTTGCGAAAGTGCGAGGAGATCGCCGGCTCGAGCACCTGGGAGATCATGTTGTCGACTGAACCGAGGTTTGCCACGACCTTGGGCGCATCGCCCATCGCGATGTGGATGATGACGCTGACGTCCATGCTGACGCTGAAGGCGTCGGCGGTGCGCAAGGTGATGGTCTGCAGCTCGGAGTCGAGCTTGTGGGCGCTCGATTGGGTGTCAGCCCAGTTGAGCAAGATCTGGGTGGTCGGCACCTTGTCGACCTTCGAGACCTTGGTGTTGATCGGGTGCTTTCCCGGCCCGAGCGGCTCGGCCCAGATGCCGCGTTTGCCCACCGGTACGATCTTGGCGTTGACGTTGGCGTCGGTGGTATCCTCGCCTTCTTCGCCGACAAAGCTCGTGACCACCCCACATTCGCCGATCTTGACCTCGACCATCTGGACCTGGTCGATGATCGCGAACCAGGGGTTGATGGCGTAGTTACCCGCACGAAGCACGGGAATCTGCAGGCCCTTCTGGCCGCCGGCGGCGAGGAAAGCAGCCGCGTCCTGGTAGTTGTTGTGGGTGCCGAGCGACAGTTCCTCGGCGGCGATGCGGTTGGCTTCGAGGATGGGGCGGCCTTCGAGCACGGTGACGATGCCAATGGAGTCGGCGTTGATGGAGGTCCACGGAACGACGGCCTTGATCACGAAAAACATCGTGTTGATACGATAGGCGCCCGGCATCAGCACATCGAGCTGGTGCCCCTTCTGCCCGCCGTTGGCGATGAACGCCTGGCCGTCCTCGAAGTTCGAGTGACCCTGGATCTTGCGGCTGAGCAGGCTGCCCTCCATGATCCGCCCGCCGTCCATCGCGGTGATGAGGCCGATGTGCCCGTTGGGGATGACCGTGACCGCCCGCTTGTCGACCTTGAACAGCGCGGTGTTGATGCGGTAGTTGCCGGGGGGCAGGATGCGGATCTGCGGGCCCTTCTGACCGCCGTTGTGCAAGAAGGCGTCGGCATCCTGGAAGGCATCGCACTCGACGGGATCGGCGAAGATCCGGCCCACTTTGCAGGGCAGACCAGCGACCGCCTCAATGAGACCCACCTCGTTTTCGCCAATGATCACCGCGCTTTCAATCTTGAGCGTGAACAGGTGGGGGTTGATCTGGTACTGCCCCGGAGGCAGGATGGAGAGCTGCGGGCCTTTTTCACCCCCATTCTGCAAGAATGCTTCGCCATCCTGAAAAATATTACATTCGACCGTCTTAGCGAAGAACTGGCCGGGGGGGATGGGCAGGCCGGTGATCGCCTGGACGATGCCGATTTCTTCCTCGCCGATCGAGAAGAACTTGTGCTTTTCCACCGTGTAGATGAAGGGGATGAAGAAGTGGACGCCCGGCCCCAGCGTGCGAGCCTGCACGCCGACTTCGCTGCGGAGCGCCACGGTGCGTCCGTCGGTCATGCCCTTGCCGAACCAGCGCCGTTCGAGCGTGATGAACTGATCGCCGCTAACGATGGCGACGCTTTGCCAGAGGAGGATCAGCCCGGCGAAGACCGCCGCGATCACTGGAAGACTACCCAACGCCAGAGACACGAGGGCTACGATGAGCTCATCCAAGACAGACTCCAAGAGTGGGCAGTGCGCGCTAATTGATAAGCACAGGCGATCCGCGGGAACAGTGATATCGACCGGACGATGCGCCGCCCACGTCGTCCGCCGGTCACCTCCCAAGATCCGCCCGGGGCGTCGTGGGTGGCGGCCCAGGTTCCAAAACGTTGGCTCCCCCGCGATTATGCCGCACTCTGGCACCCGTTCACCCAAGCGGACGAGTGGGAGAAGCAGACTGAGAACCTGGTGATCGAGCGTGGCGACGGCGTGTATCTTTTCGACACCGACGGCCGCCGCTACCTCGATGGAACCGCGTCGTTGTGGTGCAATGTGCTCGGCCATCGGCACCCCCGTCTGGACGCGGCGGTGCGCGACCAACTCGGACGTATCGCACACACGACCATGCTTGGGCTCTCTCACCCCGGTGTCATCGAGCATGCAGAACGATTGACCGCCCTCACCGGCCTCGACCGCGTCTTCTACAGCGACTCGGGCAGCACTGCCGTCGAGGTGGCGCTGAAGATGGCGTTTCAGGCCAAGCAACAGCTGGGCGAGACCGGCCGCACCCGCTTTGTCGCGCTGACCGACGCGTACCACGGTGATACAGTTGGGAGTGTATCACTGGGCGGGATTGAGCTCTTCCACGGGATCTACCGGCCGCTTTTGTTCGAAGCGCTGCGGATTCCTTCGCCGGAGCGGGCGGCGGCAGGCGAGGAGGCGGTCTGCCTCGCAGCCGCGCAGAGTTTGTTTGAGCGCCACGGCGCTGAGCTCGTCGCGCTGGTGGTGGAGCCGCTGGTCCAAGGGGCGGGGGGAATGCGCACCCACACGCCGGCGTTCCTGCGCGCGCTCGTCGACCTCGCCCGCGCCCACGGGGTCTTCGTGGTCGTCGACGAGGTGGCCACGGGGTTCGGGCGGCTGGGGACGATGTTCGCCATCGAACAAGCTTCGGTGAAGCCAGACTTTCTCTGCCTCGCCAAAGCGATCACCGGAGGGTACCTGCCCCTGGCAGCAACGCTCACCACGGAGGCCATCTACGACGCCTTTCGCGGTCCGTACACCGAACACCGCACCTTCTTTCACGGCCACACCTACACCGGCAACCCGCTGGCCATCGCGGCCGCCAACGCCACCCTCGACGCGTACGCCGACGAGAGGGTCCTGGAGCGGCTACCGGTGCGCGCTACCGCGCTTGGGACCGCGCTTCGAGCGGTGACACATCCGTGTATCAAGGAGGTGCGTCACGCCGGAATGATGGGCGCCATCGTGCTCGCAGAGGCGGACGGGTCCCCGTTTGTGGCGGCAGCGCGCGTCGGCCACCGCGTCAGCCTCGCGACGCGTCGGCATGGCGCCATCGTGCGCAACTTGGGCGACACGGTGATGGTCATGCCCCCGTTGGTCATGGAGCCAGCCGAGTCTGCCCTCCTCGCCCAGGCCGTCGGCAGCGCGATCGCCGATGTGCTCGGTCCCTCGGCCGGCTAAGCTACGCCCATGCCCGATCGTCTCCGCCTCACCCAGTACTCCCACGGCGGTGGGTGAGGCTGCAAGCTGGGTCCGGCGGACCTGGAACGCATCCTCAAGAAGCTCCCGCGGCGCGGGCCGGCGGAGCTTTTGGTGGGCATCACCACCAGCGACGACGCCGCCGTCTACAAGCTGCGGGACGACCTCGCGGTGGTACAGACGCTCGACTTCTTCATGCCCGTGGTCGACGACGCCCGAGATTACGGACGGATCGCGGCGGCAAACAGCATCTCAGACGTGTACGCGATGGGCGGAAAACCGATCCTCGCGCTGGGGATCGTGGGGCTCCCGCTCAAGAAGCTCGCCCCCGAAGTCATGGCGGACATCCTCGGTGGAGCGGCAGAGGTCTGCGCAGACGCGGGAATCATCATCGCGGGGGGGCACAGCATCGACGACGAGGAACTGAAGTTCGGGCTGTCGGTGACCGGAGTCGTCCACCCCGATCGCCTCTTGCGCAACGACGCGGGCAAGGCGGGGGACTACCTTGTCCTTACCAAACCGCTCGGCAGCGGCACGCTGGCCCACGCCGTGAAAAAGCAGCTCATCACCGAGGATCAGTACGCCGAGTTCATCCGCGTCACCACCTTCCTGAACCGGGTCCCCTCGGAAGTGGCGGTCGCGGCGGGGCTCATCTGCGCCACCGACATCACCGGCTTCGGGCTCCTGGGCCATACGCACGAGGTGGCGGCCGGCTCGGGGTTGGGCGCCGACCTGTGGTTCGACCGGCTGCCGAGTTTGCCTGGGGCGCGCGATCACATCGCCGCGGGCGCGGTTCCCGGGGCAACTGGGCGCAACCTTGCGCACTACGGGCCGAACGTCTCGTGGGCTGCAGAGCTGGACGCGCTGGCGAAGCCGATCCTCGCGGATCCGCAAACGTCGGGGGGGCTCCTGCTCGCGGTGCCCGAGGAGAAGCTCGCCTCCGTCATCGAGGCGTTGAACGTGGCGGGTGCGCTCGCGGCTGCGGTGGTGGGGCGGCTTCGCGCCGAGGATGGGGAGGCGAGGTTGCGCGTGATGGCCACGGCGCCTCGGTGATCACCCCTGCGCTCTTCCGTCTCGCGATGGCGCAGGCCGAAGAGAACCTGCCGCTCCCCACGCTGTCGAGCCTTCGCGAGCAGCCGGCCGTCACCGCCGACACGCTCCCGACCGACCGGCCGGGCGGGCCGTTCTGGGTGTCGCATCGCATCGGCAAGGGCTTTGTGATCGCCGAGGGGGTCGGCGCGGGGCTGGCGCTCATCGGCGGCGGCGTGATGGCCTCGGACTCGTCCTTTGGGGCCGGCTTCACGGTAGGCACCGTCTTTTTGGTGAGCGGGGCCGTGCTGGGCCTCTCCGCCGCGCCTGGTGCGCTTTTCACCACGACCTACACCTGGGGCAAGGCGCCCAAAGGGACCCCGGCCACCGGCCTGGTGCTCGGGTACGTCGGACTGGGCCTGATGGCGACGTTTCCCCTCCTGGCGGCGAGCGGGGACTACACCCTCGGCCCGATCCTCTTCGTGGCCGGCAGCACCCTCGGCTGCCTGGGCGGCCCGATCCAGTTCGGCATCCACGATCGGCGCGGCAGCAAGGTGGCGGTGCTCCCCTCGCCGAACGGGGTCACGGTGGGCGGGACATTCTGAACTGCCGTAGCGACGGCACCCATGATTCTGACACCGACACCGACAGCGGCGGCGACACCGCCCCCGACTACACGGTCTGCGCCACCTTCTACAAAACCACCCGCACCCCCACATGGCCCCCGACGCTCTCATCGAGCGTGACGTTGACCTGCCCGTAGAGCTTCACCATAAAGATATCAGCCTGTACCCCGGTGAATGCCCGCGCCGTCCACGGTGAGACCTCACCCGAGTCCGCCAGCGTCAGCGTTGCGGTACCGACGTCCGCCGTCTGCCCGTCGAACTCCATGGTGATCGGCCCGCCCACCGAGATCGAGGTGTCCGCGCCGCCGGAGAGGCGGTAGTCGAAGCCGACCCCACAGTAGACCGTCGCGACAAAGACATGCAGGTTTGTCGAGAGTTCGGCGGGGAGGCTCTGGGACTCCGCTGACAGCTCGTAGGTGCCGGTGGCGTTCCAGGTCATCCCGGACTGCCTCACCGGCATGGACTCGGTCAGCGCCAGGGTGTAGCTCGAATATTCGTAGCCGCCGGTGAAGTCGAGGCCGCCCCACCGAACCCCGTCGGTCTTGTCGCCGCCCTTGACCAACTTGATCTGGACATGACCGCCATAGTTCAGGAAGGTCGCCGCGAAGGGCGCACGATCGGTCTCGGCGCTCATCCCATTGATGTACAGTTTGAAGCGGCGGAGCGCGCTGTCCTTCTCCGAGAAGGCGCCCAGGTTGAGCCCCGCCATTCCGCCGATCTGGAGCGCGAAGCCCGTTTCGGGGAGCCCCGTCCCGTCGCTGGTGCCACCATCCAGCGCCGCTCCAGCCCCGCTGACCGCGGTCCCGAACGCCGCCCCGAACGCGAAGCGCTGCATGTCGGAGCCGTAGTCCACGCCCATGCCCTTGGCGCTGAGCACGTTGGCATCTGCCATCTGGTCCATGTACGCGCCCAGGTCGACGATGTGGAGTTGGACGCCGATCGCTCCAGCCAACTCGGCCTCCAACGCCGCCTCGTCCAGTCCGAGCTGCTGCGCTTCGGCCGGAAGGGTGACGTCGACAGTGGCCTCGATCGCGAACGCCGACGCAACGACGAAGGGGAGCATGGTTCACCATACCCCGAGGGCGATAGCTTCCGCGGATGTCAGTCGCGGCAGTAGAGTTCAAACAGGCGCTCGGACGCTTCCTCAGTGGGGTCACGATCATCGCGGCGGAGGTCGATGGGAAACGCCACGGGATGACGGCGAGCGCGTTCTTGTCGGTGTCATTGGCCCCACCGCTGGTGCTGGTGAGCGTGGCGAAATCGGCCCAGATGCACGGAGTGCTCGCGGCGGGAGGCCGCTGGAGCGCGTCGATTCTCGCCGACGACCAGGCGGCGTTGTCCAACCACTTCGCTGGGTACGGAGAGGCGGACGTGCGCTGGATCGAGGGGGGGAGCGCGCCGCGGATCGACGGCGCGCTGGCCTGGGTCCAGTGCGAGGGTCACGCGCAGCACGACGCCGGAGACCACACCCTTTTCGTCGGTCACGTGCTCTCGGCGGGGTGGCGGGACGCCGCGCCCCTCACCTACTTCAGCGGGAAGTATCGGGCGCTTTCGCCGGGGTGAGGCCAGCGTGGACGAGGGCGCCACCTGCGACCCGACGGACGACCAGGTCTACAACGACCGCAAGAACGCTTCGAGATCGGCCATTTCCGCCTCCGACAGCATTGACGTGTCGCCCATCTCACCGTCGCGACTGGACTCCAGAACGGAGCGGAGGGTGGGGGCGCGGCCGTCGTGTAGATAGGGCGCGGTAGCTGCGATGCCGACCAGCGCTGGAGTGTCGACGCCAGCGAGCTCGTAGAGGTCGTGGCGGCCCTGGTCCGAGTAGCGGACACCCCCGTGGCAGCCGGCGCAGCCAACGTCCTCGCGTTCGAAGAGGGCCTTCCCACGGGTGACCGCCTCGGTCGTAGCGCCACGATCGGCGTGATCAACGTCGGGGGTGTGCTCAATCCACGCGGCCACCGCGTCGTGCTGGGCATCGGTGGCATTGCGGCCGCCGAGGCGGCTTTCGCTGGTGATCCGCGACTCCTCGGCGACCGTCAGGACATCTTCGGTCCAGGTGAACGGCGCGGTGAGGGACATCGGCCCCGCCAGGGTCTTGGTCTGTCGCGGAATCTTGTCGAAGTCGGGCCAGGCGATGCCGTCCATGCGGCTGTCCACATGGCAGGTGGTGCAGGAAACCCCTGAGTCACGCGTGGCCATCTCCGGGAAGATCGCCGAGGAAAAGAGCAGCCGCCCTTCCGTGAGCTGGTCGTTGAAAAGCGGCGGCGAGAGGACCAGACCCGGCGCCGCCGCGATGTGGGTGTGTCCGAGACCACCGGCAGCGAGCTCGGCGTCGATCCCGGCGATCGCCTCGGCGACGGGCAGCTCCGCCATCGTGAGCGAAAAGACGTTGAGCACGCTGACGCCGGCATCGGTCCAGCTGACACCTCGGGGGCCGTCCTCGGTGAGCACCGTGGCCAGCGGGCCCTCGCGGAACCCACCCAACGTCGCGCTCTCGCTGGACTGGTCAGCCGCCATCACCACCACCAACCGCGAGTTCTCCATCGGCGCTGCGAGGTAGGCGCCATCGGGCGAATAGGCGACGCCGGCGAGGTAGCCGCGCACCACTTGCGGCAGCTCGGGATCGGCGGGCGAGGCCTCGGAGGTGGCATAGCGGAGATCGACGCCGAGCGGGGTGCCCGTCGCCGGGTCGAGCTCGACCAGAATCAGGCCCGGATTGGTCGGTGCGAGGCCGAGGCCGATCATGTCGTAGGCGACGGCGGGATCGCGCGTGGCCTGCTCTTCCGCGCTGTGTTTGGGGGCCGAAGTGTTGTCGACCCACAGCCCGGGGACAGCGAGTTGGCCGCCATCGGGGCGCACCGCCGGATCGCCGGTGAGCCGTCGCGTGAATTGGAGGTCGCCATCGCGGCCGGCGCCATCGAGGGCGGGAATGTCGATGGGGACGCCGACCGGCTCGGACTCGCGGAGGTCGAACCACGTGACGCCACCGCCCACACCCGCGACAACGTAGAGACTGTCGCCGCTGGGGTGCAGGGCGAGCCAGGTCGGGAGGCCCGGCGCGACGAGGGTCCGGACGACGGAAAGGTCGGCGTCGTACACCCGAACCTCGTCGTGTCCGTACAGCGCGACGTACACCCGCGAACCGTCCGGAGAGACCACCACCGCCATCGGCTCCGCGCCTGTCGCGACCCGATTCACTTCTACCAGCGCCCCGTCCACCTCTGCGAGCACGGCGATGCCGCGCTCGGAGCGCAGGGTGACCAGCAGCTTGTCGCCGAGGGACGCCACCCGGCTCGGGGTCCCGCCAAGGGGGAGACGTGAGACGTCGTCACCCTCCGCCCGCACCACGAGTCCTTCGTCGGCGAGCACCGAAACCAGGACGGAGCCGTCCGCCGAGGCAACAATCGGCTGGCTGCCCGTGGGGGAGGTTCCGGCCCAACTTGACTCGACCGCTTCTGGCGCCGGCTCGGCCTCGCACCCCGAAAGCGGTAGGAGCGTCAGGGCGAACCGGCCGACTCCACGCATCCCGCGCATCTCCACCCGTGGTCTGTACTTCAAGCTGGACGGTCCCGCAAGCGGGTTCGCGCGCGAGCAAGCGCCGCGAGGGGGACTGGGCGCCACAGGCGACCGAACTCCCCGCTGGCGAAACCGAGCAGCGCTGGCCCGAGCGGTTCAAGGCGTAGCCCGCACTGGAGACGGATCGCACGGCAACGCCGCCGCGGCGAAGCCGGGCGGCCGCCATCCCCTGGCTTCGGTTCGCCGACGGACAGGAGTACACTACCCCCGTGCTCCGCCCCACCCTCGCCCTCTTGAGCTTCGCCGCGTGCACGCCGCCGCCCGAGACCACCGGCACCGGCAGCCAGTCCGCCGCGGCGAGCGAAGACGCACTCTACGTGGCGCACACCGACGAGGGCGTGGTCTCCCGCTACGACCTGGAGCGCGGCACGATCGACAGCCTCGACCTGGGTGGCGAGCCCTCCCGCATCGTTGTCCTGGGCGACCGCCTCCTGGTCACGCTGCGGGCCGAGCGGAGCATCGCCGTGCTCCAAGACGTCGACGGGCAGCTCACCCTGCTACACCGCGTCGAGACCGGCGCCGAGCCGCTGGGCATCGTAGCCAGCGCCGATGGGGAGCACGTGTACGTGGCGCTCTCCACGCAGGACGAGGTGCACGAGCTGGACCGCGACCTCTCACCTGTGCGCGTGATCGCCATCCCCGGTCGTCCGTCGTGGCTGGCCCTCCACCCCAGCGGCGACACGCTGTACGTGAGCGCGGCCGTGGGCGGAATCGTCTCCTACGTCGATACCACCGAGCCAGAAGCGACCCCCATTCCCATCGAGTTCCCGACGCTGATGGGCGCCGGAAAGCAGATGGACCAGCCCTACGCGCGGCGTCTGACCGGTGACCCGGCCTTCAATCCCGACGGCGACCAGCTCGCGATCCCCGGACTCTGGGTCGACGACGTGAGCGTACCGGGCGGCAATCATGGCGAGGAAGGGCACGATCCGGCAGAGCGCTACGAGAAGCTCGGCCTGGGACTCTCCCCGAACAACCCTGGCATTGCCCTCTTGGACGTGGACGAGCATGGGGCGCCGCTCGGTGCGGCAGGTCCCATCGTCTATGCGGAAGGCTACGCCGCCACCGACGACCCCGAGCACCCGATGGTGGTGCGCAGCTATCTGGCCAGCACCAGCTACTCGGCCGATGGCGGCTTGCTCTTCGGCACCATGGAGACCTCCAAGAATGTCATCGTGCTCGGCGCCGACCCCGCGACGATGAGCGAGGGCCCGGGCGGCTTCTTCTTGAGCCCCACGGTCCTGGTCGGCACCGGCGCCGGCCCACGGGGCATCGCGCTCGCGCCCGACGGCGTGCCGTGGGTACACCTCTTCCTCGATCGCGCGCTCTCCAGGATCGAACTTGCGCCGATCCAGGCGCTGATCGACGCCCAGCTCACCGGCGGCGAGGCCGCCAAGGCGATGGTCACGGCCGAGCCCGCGGTCGAGCTCACCGCCAACACCCTCGGCTCCGAGATCACCGAGGGCCGTGCCCTGTTTTACGCCGCCACCAACCCCGCGGTGGTCACCCCCGCCGCAGGGCTCTCCTGCTCGGCCTGCCACTTCGAGGGCCGCAACGACGGGATGACCTGGCCCGTCGATTCAGGAATCCGGCAGACTCCGTCCTTTGCGGGTCCGGTCTCGCTGACCGCGCCGTTCACCTGGACCGCGGGGGTGACCACGCTCCAAGAAGAAGCGCGCATCACCAGCCAGGAGCGCCTCGGCGGGGTGGGCATCACCGATGCTCAGCTCGATGCCATCGCGGCCTTCCTCGACTACACCCGCGACGTCGACCACCCGCGCAAGGGCGAGGTCACTGCGGCCACGGAGCGGGGTCTGGCGCTGTTCAATCGCTACGACATCGGCTGCGCCGGCTGCCACAACGGCGAGCGCATGACCGACCAACTCCCCCACGACATGTTCGGGCTCAAGGGCGTCGACACCCCTTCGCTCATCGGCATCGCGGCCACCCCGCCCTACCTGCACGACGGGCGCGCCGCGACCCTCCGTGACGTCCTGAAACTGAGCCAGACTGGCGAGATGGGGGACACCTCCTCCCTCTCCGAGGCCGATCTGGACGACATCGAAGCGTACCTGACCACCCTCTGAAAATAATCACGCCCGTCCCGCTCAAGCAATTCCCGGTGTGACCGATGACGGCCATGAACTGGATTGTTGAGTGTCGGATGTGCGGACCCAGGTGACCGAGTTCTGGAGTGGCCTCGACGCCACCCGTAAGAAGGTACTGGGCGTGGCCGCCGGCGCCTCCCTCCTCGCCCTGATCGGGGTGGGTATCTGGGCGAGCCAGCCGAGCTGGAGCAAGCTCAACCGGGTCTACGACAACGACAACCGTACGGTCATCCTCGACCAGCTCAGCGCGGCCGGCGTGGACTGGCGGCTGGGCGCGGACGGCCAGACGATCGAAGTGCCCTCGATCGACCTGGCGAGCGCCAAGAAGGCGACCGCCGGCAACCCCGCTGCCACCGGCCTCGAAGGTGTCACCGACGTGCCGGCGTGGAGCACCCCCTGGGCGGAGAAGGTCTACCTCCAGAAGATGCTGGCGGGCGAGCTCGTCAAGCAGATCAACGGCATCCGCGGCATCGCCGCCAGCTCGGTGCTGGTCAACCTCGACCAGGGCACCGGCTTCCTCGGCGACGATGCCCGGCCCAGCGCCTCGGTGAGCATCAAGACCGAAGCGGGCATGACTGCCAACCGCGACCTGGGCAAGACCATCGCGAAGCTCGTCGCCGACGGCCTTCCCGGCATGACCGACGCCGACGTGACCGTGGTCGATCAGAACACCGGCCGCACCATCTGGTCCGGCGAAGGCGTCGAGGATCCTGCCGCCGCCCCCGACGAAGCCGAGCGGCGCGCTGCACGGATGCAGAAGACCGTCACCGAGGCCCTGGCGGCCGTGCTGGGCACCCCGGCCGCGGTCAGCGTGATCGTGCAGCTCGACGTCGACAGCACCTCCTCCCAATCGACCGTCAACGCCGTCGACCCCGACAGCGTGGCCGCCATCCGCGAAAAGGCCGAGAGCGATCAGAACAGCGCCACCACCACCGGTGCCCAACCGGGCGAAGCCGGGGTGCAGAGCAACACTCCTACGGTCGCGACCCCATCCAACGCCGGAACCGCCCGCAAACGCGAGCAGACCGACACCCAATACCAGGTCAGCACCACCCAGACCACGACGATCAAGCCGGCCGGCGAGCTCAAGCGCATCAGCGCCGGCGTGATGATCGACCTCGCCACGGTGCAGGCCATCGCGACCGCCAGCAAGATCGACGAGAAGGAGCTGCGCGCCTCGCTGGAGCTGGTCGCCCAGACGGCCCTCGGGTTTGACGCCAAGCGCGGCGACGCCATCAACGTGCGCTTCGTTCCCTTTGCGGAGACCCCGATGAGCGACGCGACTTTCTCCGTAGCCATTCCATGGGCGAGCCTCATTCCGGCCGCCGTCGCGCTGGTGGCGGTGCTGCTCACCTTCTTCATGGTGGTCCGCCCGCTGCTCAAGGCGCTTCAACTGCACGGGGCGGTCTCGCTCGGCCAGCCCGCTCACATGGAAACCGTCGAGACGATCGGCCCTGACGGCACGCCGATCACCGTCACCCGTGTGGCGGGTTCGGCGACCAGGGGTGCGGCGGCGTACGGCCAACACGCTCAGGTCGGTGGCGAACACGACGACCACGTTACGGACCTCGGCGAGCGGCTGCGCAAGCAGGTCGAGGGCTTCCGCCACGTCAGCGCGCAGGACGTCTCCGCGCTGGTGCTCCGCGAAACTGACCACAGCGCGGAAGTGCTCCGTCGCTGGATACGGACCTAAGGAGTCGCGATGGCCGCCGCCGCAAAAAAAGATGAAGCCAAGGCCGCCGAGGTTCCCGCCAAGCCATTGGTGACGCTGAGCGGGCTCGAAAAGGCCGCCATCCTCATCATGTACCTGCAGCGCGACACCGCGCGGATGGTGCTGCGCAAGCTCAAGGACGACGAGGTCAAGCGCCTTGGGATGGCCATCGCCGCCGTCCAGCAAGTGCCTGACGAGGTGATCGAAGGCGTGGTCAAGGACTTCATCCTCAGCCTGCAGAGCGTGTCGCTGGTACCGTACACCGGTCGCGACTTCGCGCAGTCCGTGCTGCCCGAGCTGGTCGATGAGGAGCGTCGGCATGTGGTGGCCGGCGCCATCCGCCGTCGTGTTGGCAGCGACTTCGAAGACTTCATCAAGAGCCGCTCCGCTGGCGCCATTGCGGCGGTGCTGCGTGAGGAGCACCCCCAGGTTCAGGCCGTGGCCCTGCTGCGCATGGGGCCCGAGAACGCCTCCCGTGTGCTGGGCGTGCTCGACGCCGAAGCGCAGTACGATCTGACCAAGCGCATGGCGGGCGCTGAGCGCGTCTCGGGGGAGCTGGCGGACGACGTGGAAGACGCCATCCGGCGTGCTCTCGAAGATCAGGACGACCCGCTGCTCATCGGCGGCGCTCAGACCACGGCGCGCATCCTCGGCCGCCTGCCCCGCGAAACGAACCAGCTGGTCCTTGAGCGGCTGCGCGACGAGGGCAACGAACTGGCCGACAAGCTGCAGCGACTCATGGTGGTCTTCGACGACCTCATCAACCTCGACGACCGCGCCATCCAGCAGGTGCTCAAGGTGGTGGAGCGCGGCCACCTCGTCATGGCGCTCAAGGGTGCGCCGCCCGAGCTCAAGGGCCGTTTCCTCAAGAACCTGTCCAGCCGCGCTGCCGCCGATCTCCAAGACGAGATGGACGTGCTTGGCAACCCCCGCAAGTCGCAGATGCGCACGGCCCAGGAGAGCGTCACCGCAGCGGCGCAGCGGCTCCATGACGAAGGCGTCATCGTGCTCGCGACCGGTCCGGACGAGGACGCGTAGGACGTGGCCACCTTCCGCCCTCTGTCACCCCGCGGCGTGTTCGTTCCCAGCGCGCCAAGCGGCGGCGCGCCTCGCGCCTTCAGCACGCTGGCACCGGCCCGATCGATGGTGTTCACCGCTGGGCTACCCGCGCGAGACCCGGTCGCGGCCGAGGCGCCGGCTCCGGCGCTCGACGAGTCGGTTGAGCACACCGACGACCCGGCCACCGCCCCGAGCGACGACGGACTGCCGGCTGGCACTGCGTCCGGGTACGTTTCGCTCGCCGAGCAGGTCCAGGCCGAGGCCATCGCCCAAGCCGTCAAGGGCGCCGAGGCGACGGCCGCAGAAAACGCCGAGCTCGACCGCGTGCGCGAGGCCGAACACGCGCACCTCGTCGCCGATCTCCAAGCTCAGAAGCTCCGCGCCGCCGCCTCCACCGAACGTCTCGGACAGCTCGCCGCCGAGCTGGCCCGGCTCAAGCAGAGCATGGTCGCAGAGCTTCGCGCCCACGCCGGTACCCTGCTGCTCCTAGGTGCCCGCAAACTCGCCGGAGACGCGCTCCAAGCGCAGCCGGGCCTGCTCGAAGCGTTGGTCCGCGAGACCGTCGAAACCCTGTCCTCAGGCGCGGTCACCGTGCGCGTGAACCCCGCAGACGTCGAGCGCGTGCAGTCCGCGATGGGCGAGAGCATCCGCGTACTGGGAGACCCCTCCGTGCAGGCGGGATGCATCGCCGAGGGCGACGCGGGCATCGTCGATGCGACCCTCAACACCGCCTCTGGCTCGCTTCTGGCCGAGGTCCAGGCGTGGAAGCGCAGCGCATGAGCGCCTCGCTCTTGGGCTTGGAGTCGCTCGAACGACGCTGGACCGACGCGCCGACCCAGAGTCGCCGCGGCCGGGTGGTCGCGGTGCAAGGGACCCTGGTCACGGCCGAGCTGCCGGGCGCGCGCATCGGCGAGGTCGCGATCATCGATGGCGTGGGCCCCGCCGAGACCGTCGGCTTCAAGGAGCGCCGGGCGCTGCTGATGCCCTTTTCGTCGTTGGACGGCGTGCGTCACGGGGCAAGCGTGACCTGCACCGGCGAGATGCCGATGGCGATGGTCAGCGACGCGCTTCGCGGGCGGGTGATCGACGGATTCGGGCAGCCGCTCGACGGCAAGGGCCCCATCGCCGGGGTCATCGCGCGCCCGCTGCACGCGCTCCCTCCCGACGCGATGTCGCGCTCGCTGGTGCGGACCCCGCTCCCGACCGGCGTCCGGGTACTCGATGGGCTCCTGACCCTGGGCCGCGGTCAGCGCGTCGGACTGATGGCCGGCTCCGGTGTAGGCAAGAGCACGCTGCTCGGCATGATCGCGCGCCGAAGCGCTGCCGACGTCAACGTCATCGCGCTGGTCGGCGAACGCGGCCGCGAGGTTCGCGAGTTCCTCGAGGACGTCCTCGGGCCCGAGGGCCTGCGCCGCAGCGTGGTCATCGTCGTGACCAGTGATCGCTCTCCCGTGTTGCAACTGCGCGGTGCCTTCTTGGCGATGGCCGTGGCCGAGCACTTCCGCGATCAAGGCCGCGACGTGATGCTCATGCTCGACAGCGTCACTCGGCTTGCGATGGCCCAACGGCAGATCGGCCTCGCGGTCGGCGAGCCCCCGACGACCCGCGGCTACACCCCAAGCTGCTTTTCGCTCTTGCCTCGCCTTTTGGAGCGGGCGGGTCCGGGCGCCAACCGCGGCAGCATCACCGCGCTCTACACCGTGCTGGTGGACGGCGACGATGTCGAAGCCGACCCCGTCGGCGACGCGGTCCGCGGCATCGTGGACGGCCATGTCGTGCTCAGCCGCAAGATCGCAGGGCAGGGCCGCTTCCCCGCTGTCGATGTGCTGGCGAGCATCTCCCGGGTCATGGACGTCGTGACTGGAGCGCCGCACCGCGAGGCCGCTCGCAAAGTGCGCACCGTGCTCAACACCTGGGCGCAGAACGAGGAGCTCGTGCGACTAGGCGCCTACAAGGCCGGCTCCAGCCCCCCCGTCGACGCCGCCATCGCGCGCATCGACAAGATCCACGCCTGGCTCGCGCAGCCGGTGGAAGAGGCGACGCCGCTGGCGGAGACCATCGCGACGATGGAGGCGCTTTTGCGGTAGGGGGCGACCGAACTCTGTTTGGGCGTCGCGCCAGGCCCAGGCGTCTCGACAGGCAGGCGCTGGGCCGCGACGCGGCGTCCCAGGCGAGACTACCGCGCCCAGTTCACGCGGGTCACGCCACGGTCCGACAGACGCTATTCATAGGTCGGGACATCACACTCCCCGTTGTCGCAGGCGCCCCAGCAGACGATGCGGCCGTCGTCGGTCAGGCCGCACACCGAATGGGTTCCGCAGGCCAGCTTGCTGAAGGTCTCGTCCGGGGCCTCCATCCGTTCGGCGCCCCAGCATGTTGCCTTGCCGCCGGCGTCGAGGACGCAGGCCTGATCGTTCGCGGTGAGGCATACCTGTTGGTAGGTGCCGGTCGGCGCGGAAAGGGGGACCGGCATGGACGTGGGCCCCGGCCCGAGGTCCCAGCACACGAGTGTACCCTGACGCTGCAGTCCACAAAACGAGCCCCAGTCATCACCCGCAATTGCCGTCCACGACCCACTGACGACGACGGTATCGACCGGCTCCACAAAGTCCATGTCCACGGTGAGCGCACCGGCCAAGTCGATCAGGGCCAGGTAAAACTGCGACACCGACATCGCCATGACATCGGGCAGGTCCCGCGCGGACCCTTCGTGGGGCCAATCCGGCTCGCATCTGCCACCGCCATCGCTCAGAAGCCCGCAACCCACGCCCGCGCCGGTCGGATAGAAGTGGGTAAAGGAGCCTTGGGGGGTCATCGCATCCCCCCCACGCAGAGCACATCGCCAGCCGCACGGACGCCGCACACCGTCTCGGCGTACCCGGGGTGTGGGTAGGGGTGATTCAACGCCACGGAGGTGAACGGCCCCGGAAAGGTCCCCACCAGCGAGCCGTCCATGACCGTGTCCCCGCCGGTGTCGTGAACGGGAATCGGCGCCCCGGACCAGCACTGGATGTCGCCGTTCGGGCGAATTCCGCACCCGTGGAAGAAGCCCAGCGTCACGTCCGTCCAGCGGATGAGCTTCGGCTCATCGGCGGGCGCCGGCTCAGCGGTGGACGCCGGTTCGCACGACCGGGCACAGGCCGTGGCCGTGCACAGCACGGCGGCGCGCCAAGTACCGCGCGTCACCCTACGGTCCGACAGACGCTGAAGATAGCTCGCCAACGCCGGTTTCCCCCCATCTCGCGAAACGCCGCCACCACCGCCGCGGTGACATCATAGTGGACCGGGTTCGCCTGATCCTTGAAGTTGATCAGCAGCACCCGCGACATCGATGGCGGCAGGTCGGGGAAATTGGAGTCCGTACAGAAGACGGTAGCCACCACGTGCGTGGCGTCGCCGCACCAATGGGCCTGTTTGTACGTGAGGAGTTTACAGGAGACCCCGGGGAAGGGCCCCGGCAGCAGGCTGGGGTCCGCTGCTTTGAACAGCGGCCCCTCCGACACCCAGATGGTGCCGACCTTCGCGAATCGGTACAGCTGGCGCAGTTTCCTGTCGATGGCAGGCTCCTCCATCTTCGCGTGCCGCGTGCACGCAATCCGAGTCCCATCCAGGCTCCACGCCGGATGTTGGCACGAAAGGAAACCGCCCCCGCCCAGTGAAAAGTCCTCCCGCCCCGTGCCAAAGAACGAAGTGACGTGCGGAACTGTGTGCTCGCTCACCGTGCCGTCGGCGCCCACCTCCACGCCGAAGGTGACCACCCGCCGGCCGTCGTAGCCAAAGGCCTGCGGGTTGCCATAGCTCAGGTCGTCGCTTGCGCCGCTGTTCAGCTCGGTCTCTGGACCCCTGCCCACCAGCGCGTGCGGCGCGCCACCGACCGGTACCCACCACAGCGACTGCCAGTCCGGACCGGCCGGAGAGGGTCCCCCGTCGTGTTTGGCATAGATGACGGTATCCGCCGTGTTGAACCAGGGAAAATGGGGGCGATCCGCCTTCGCCGTGCCGGAATCGAGCACATCGGCAAACGAACTGCCGCTGCGCCTATGCAGCAGGTAGGTCTGCTTCTCGTCGCCGCCTGACGGGTCGTATCCGCGCAGCAGCCAGGCGAGGTCGCCCGCCTCCGAAACCGCGGCCTCCACGTTTCCGTACTGGGTCCCATCGGGGCCTCGCCACGAGCGACGAATCAGTTCCACCTCCACCGCGCGTTCCAGCCCAAGGTCCCATCGTACGCGGTACAGCCCACAAGTGGCCTGGTTGTCATGATGACACGACGCGCCGCCGTCCTCGACGCCGGCGGACAGGTAGATGTCCACCCAAGGACCGATGGATGCCGGGGTGAAGAACCCACCATGCCCGTACGCATCAACGGTCATGCCGTCGTTCTGCGTCTGAAACGGCGGCATCAAGTCTGCGTCGTCGACGTTCTTGGCGCGTGCGGCGAACCGCCCCGCCCCCCCCGCCGAAGCGAACGGCGCCGGCACCGAGCTCCCGTCGGTCTCCGGAAAGCAGCGCGGCACCGACATCGTCGAGCCGGCGCCTTCCGGAAGCAGCGACTCCCGGATCACGACTCGACGTCCGCCTTGCCCGCCACGCGCGCCGCTTTCAGCCCCGCCGACGAGGCCTTGAACCAGAAGCCGAGGCGCGCGAGTTGCTTGCCGTCTGACGACGCGCCGACGTCTGACAGTTGCGTCGGGTAATTCACGCCGTTCCCCGTCTGCGCAGCGGCGCCGGTCAACGTCAGTCCGCCAAAGGGGGTGTTCTCCACATTGGCGTACTCGATGCCCGGCTTGATGATCCCACTGGCGTCGGTCGTCGCCGCGACCTCGAAGGCCACTCGCAGCCGACGTACCGTCGATGCGTCCATCCAACCAGACACCGGCAAAAAGACACCGTCGTTGGCGGTCACATCCGAGTAGCGCGTGGTCCAGGGCAGGTTGATGGTCCGGGTCTGGCACATTGAATACTCCCGCGCGCCAGGTAAGAGGTGGAAAGTCGGGCGCGCGGAGGCAGCGTTGCACATCGACAGTGTGCACGCTACGACGCCGGGCGCGGACGCGGACGCGGACGCGGACGCGGACTTGTCCCGTCTGCGGCCCATAAATTAACATGTCACGATTTGTCCGAGCCCGCCCTCGCGGTCGCTCCCCGGGCCCCTGGCCACCCCCGGTCGGCGCCATCGGCGTGAGGCAAACCGGAGCGCTGACCACGGCACGCCCCGGAAACCGTGCGCGGGCAGGCCCCGACGCGCATGCACCACCTCTCTCCCCGACGATCTCCCGCTTGGAACTGCGCTGCTGGCGGGTCCGCAGGGGCAGCTCACTCTCGCTGGGTGATGCACGATTCGGCGATGCGTCGGGCACACCCGCGCGCGGCCTCACCCCACCCGCCGCGCTCCGCGTTTCGGCCCGAGCGGCCACGCCAACCGCGTTACATCCGTGTTCCCCACCCTGGTGCATGATGGAAGAGCTACTCGGACTTTTGACCCTCACGGGGATCCCGTGCATCGCAATCGTCGGGCTCGTCATCGCGGCCGGCAGCTTCACCACCATCCAGCAAGGCTGCGTCGGCATCGTGACCCGCTTCGGCAAGTTTGGGCGAGTGCTGCGGCCAGGCCTCAACCTGAAGATTCCGATCATCGAGGTGGTGTCGCAGCGGCTGTCGTTACAGAACCGCGCCGTCGAGATGTCGTTCCAGGCGATCACCATCGACCAGGCCAACGTGCACTTCAAGCAGATGCTGCTTTTCTCGGTGCTCAACCACGACGAAGACACCATCATGAACGTGGCGTTCAAGTTCGTGGACGAACGGGCGTTCATGACCGCGCTGGTTCGTTCGATCGAAGGCTCCGTCCGGTCCTTTGTCGCGACCAAGAAGCAGTCGGAGATCCTCGGCCTGCGTCGTGAGATCATCGACTCGGTCAAAGAACAGCTCGACCACCAGCTTTCCGAGTGGGGCTACCACCTCATCGATCTCCAGATGAACGACATCGCCTTTGACGAAGAGATCTTGCGATCGATGGCCAAGGTCGTGGCCTCCAGCAACCTCCGCGCCGCCGCCGAGAACGAGGGTCAAGCGCTCCTCATCACCCGCACCAAACAGGCCGAGGCCGAGGGCAACGCGATCCGGATCGCCGCCGAGGCTGAAAAAGTCGCCGCGCAGCTCCGCGGGCAGGGCATCGCCTTGTTCCGTCACGAGGTCGCCCGCGGCATGACCGAGGCGGCCGCCGAGATGCAAAAGGCCAACCTCGATGTCAGCTTCATCCTGTTCTCGATGTGGACCGAGTCCCTGAAGCACTTCGCCGAAGAAGGCAAGGGGAACGTTATTTTCCTCGATGGTTCGCCCGACAAGATGTCGGACACCATGGCGCGGCTGGTCGCGCTGCAGGTGCCGAAGGCGCCGGGGCGCTAGGCGGCGGGGGTGCCGACCGCGCGTGGTTGACGTCCAGGGCGGTTGGAGTCTTCCTTTGCGGAACCCGACTGAAGCCGCTCCGCTCCCGACCGATGAAGCACCATGGCCGCACTCCACACGCTCCTGCGCCTGCGGGCCCACGCGCGGGAAGAGTCGCAGGGCATGCTGCGGCGGGCCGAGGACGAACGCGACACCCAGGCTGAGCGAGTCGAGGCGGTGCGCAACGCTGTGGTCCAGGCGCGAGAGCGGGCCGACCCCAGCGACCCGTTCGCCCTGGCAACCTACCACGCCTTCCGAATGCGCCAGGAGGTCGCCGAACGCCGCGAAAGCGCTCGTTTGCAGCAACGTGAGCGGGAGGTCGAGCAGAAGCGCGGCATCCACGTGGGCCGGGTGCGCGACGAGATCGCCACCGAGAACGTGATCGAGGCCCACGCCAAAGAAGAAGAGCGCGAACAGGCCACCCGTGATGCCCGGCGGATGGACGAGATCGCCTCCCGGCGCGAATTCGACGGCCCGTAGGCGCCGAACGTCACGCCATCACCCTCTCGAGGAAACGAAGGATCACCCCCCGCGACAACTGCTCGCCGAAGCCGCCCCTACGCACGTCGAAGCCGTGGTCCGCCCACGGTACCAGCACCATTTGGACCCGGGCGCCGGCCTCGACCAGCTTGTCGTTGAGGAAGGTCGTGTTCTCGGGGCGCACACAGCCTTCGCCGGTGCCGTGAAGCAGCAAGGTCTCTGGCACGTCGGCGCGCACCCATGACTGGGGCGTCGCAGCACGGTAACGCTCGGCCGCGCCGGTCGGCGTCCCCGACAGGTAGACCTCTGTCGCGGCGACACCATCGACCACATCGGGGGTGTAGGGGTGGTCGTGCGCCCACGCGACGTCGGTCACGCCGTAGAGCGAGATGACGGCCCGCACCGGCGGCACGGCGCCCCCACAGGAGGAGGCAATCGACGCATCGGCGTAGGCCGCGACGAGCACGATCTGCCCCCCCGCGCTGCGCCCGAGCAGGGCCAGCCGCGACGGATCGACCCCGAAGCGGGCCGGCTCCGCCGCCAACGTGGCCAAGGCGCAACGCACGTCTTCGATGGCCGCTGGAAACGGCGCGTCACCCACCAGGCGGTAGCGCACGTCGACCACCGTGTACCCCGCATCGGCCAGCACGGCGGAGAGGTGGGGCAGCTCGCCTTTGTCGCCGGAACGCCAGCTCCCGCCGTGCACCACCACCACGGCGGGGCGTAAGCCCTCGCCACGCCCGCGCCACACATCCGCGGTGACGGTGGCGCCCAGGGCCACGTCGCGCTCCACCTCCACGATCGGCACGCTGCCGCCGGTGACCCAGCTCCAGACCGAGAACGACTGCCCCTCCCGGATGTAGGGCGGGATGATGTAGAGCGCGGGCAAGAGGCAGACGAGGCCCGCGACCGTGGCGGTGGCCGTCACCCAGCGCTCGTCCGTCATGAGGATCGCCACCAGGGCCACCACCGCGCCGAGCAGGCAGGCTTCCAGCGCCACGAAGTGAACCATCCAGAGCGGCCAAGAAAGCGGGGGGGCGACGATGGCGACGGCCTGGACGGCGGCGAGGAGGGCAAGGACACGAGCGGCCATGAACGGCACCCTATCGCCCCGGCCCGGCTCAAGTTCGCCCCGGCCCGACCGAAGACGGGGCCATGGCAATCACCACGCTCCGTCGAGCCTGGGCTCTCGCGTTCGGCGGGATGGTGCTGGGCCTCGGCACTGGCACCGCCGCTTGGGCTGGGCGAGACCCCACCGCCTCTGAGATCGAGCGCTACTGCTCCCTGGAAGAAGAAGGCGCCCACCAACTGGCGCAGGACCTCTTGCATCGCGAGCGCGAGCTCGACGGACGTGCGCACGCCCTCGACGCCCAGCGGGCAGAGATGGCCACCGCCGAGGCGCGGCTCATCGAGCGGCTGACCGGGCTCGAACGGGCCCGCACCGAGCTCCAGGCCCTGATCGGTGTGGCCGACGTCGCCCGCGATCTCCGCATCGACGGCATCGTCAAGATGGTCGAAGCCAACCGCGCCGGGACCATCGCCCCGATGTTCGCCCAGCTGGACGATCCGCTCGCCGTGACCGTCCTCGACAAGATGAAGCGCAAGAAAGCAGGCCAGCTCCTGGCCGTGCTGCCCCCCGCGAAAGCAGCCGCGCTCGCCCAACGGATGGCCGAGCCCATCGCCGTGGAGTTGCCGTGAATCTCACCCTGCCCGGTACCATCACGCTCCCGGCGCTCCCGACCACGGTCGGACCGAGCGGATACGGGGTCGCGACCCCGCCGACCAGCTTCGCAGTGGTCCTCGGCGCGGTCACCGAACCGCCGCCGCGTCTCGCGCCGCTGCCGCTCTTGCTCGAGACCGGGATGCGCGCGCTGGGCGAGGGCTTCGGCTTTCCCGAAATCGACGCCGCTGAGGTCGAGTTCGAGGACCTGGCCGAGGCGGACCTCGCCGCGCTCATCCCCTTCCCGATCCTCATGCCGATGTTGCCGCCACTCTCGCGCCAGCCCTTCGCGCTGTCCGCGAGCTTGGAGATGGTGCTCGACCGGGCCGCGCCCACCGACGACCTGCGGACCAACCTCATGCTCCTGGGCACCTCGATCGAGGTGGACCATGCCCCCGCGATGCCGATGGCGACGATGTCGCAGACGCGTCTCACGCTACCGCGGAATCCGCCCCCGATCGGGACAGCAGCCATCGTGATCCCTTCGCCGGTGCCGGCGGACCCCATCCGCGACCCGGGCCTGATCTTCGAGTTCCCGATGTTCCTCCCGAGCGAGGCGCCGGCCCTGGCCCCCAAGGCCATCGCGGCCTACGGCAGCCCACTCACGACGGCAGCCCTCCCGGCGCAGCCGGTCCGCACCGCAGCCGCCCGACCGGCCCTCGGCAATGCCGGCCTCTCCAAGGAGTCGTCCGCCCCCGAGTCCGCGAACACCAGCTTCGAACTGCAACGTGTGGCTGCGGCCAACGGTGACTTCGACGAGACGGCCACCGAGGGGAACGGCGCCGACGCCGGCGCGGAATCGTCCGACGGCGACGCGGGAGCCGGCGCCGTCGCCGCCTTCCCCCCTGATCACTTCGACTTCGCGATGAGCGGTGCGCTGCCCGTCTCCACCAGCGAACTTCCGCTCGAAAAGCTCGCCGGGGTCGCCGGTAAGATCGAGGCCCTCGGCGAAGTTCAGGACGCCGGAGCCACGGTGGGGGACCGCCTGACGCTCCGCCTCGACGACGCGCTCGGCCACTGGGAAGTGGACATGGTTCGGCACGACGAGCTCCTAAACCTGGTGCTCCGTGGGGACGCCGAGCTGCATCGCATGGTGGCCGAGGCCACCCCCGAGCTCGTGGATCGGCTCGCCGCCGAAGGACTGACTCTCCAGCGGATCGAGTTCGCGCCAGCGACGTCGGCCCGCGGCGAGACCACCCGCGCCGTGGAAGCCGTCCACGAGGGCGAGGGCGCGAACTTCGGCGAAAACCGGCACCACCACAACCCTGGTGGCGATGGACGTCGCGAAGAGGCCCCGCCGTGGCCCGCAAAGGTGCGCCGCGCCGCCATCGCGGGCCGGATCCGCGACGGGCTGCTCAATCGCGCGGTCTAAACGTTTCGGACCTCAAGAACCCCCAGCCCCGACCGAAGAGTAGAACATGAACGCCGTCGCCGGAGTCTACAGCGCTGACCAGCAAGCCGCCCTGGCCGCCCAGAACAGCGGCCCCACCGACGAGTTGGGCAAGGACGCCTTTCTGAAGTTGCTCACGACGCAGCTACAGCACCAGGACCCGCTCAACCCGATGGAGAACGCGGAGTTCGTGGCGCAGCTGGCCCAGTTCTCCTCGCTGGAGCAGCTCCAGGGCCTCTCCGACGGCATGGAGTCGCTGTACCTCGTGAACATGTCGATGAACAACGCCGCGCTCACCGGGCTCATCGGCAAGGACGTAGTCGCGACCGGAAACGATTTCCACTACGCCGGAACCGGAGACGAAACCGTCACGTACGCCGCAAGTGCGGCGGCCACGACCTCGTCGATCACCATCACCAACGCCGATGGGGACGTGGTCTTCACCAAGGACCTCGGTCCGATGTCCGCGGGCGACGGCTCCTACACCTGGGATGGCAAGGACCTCAATGGTCAAGCCTGCGCCGAGGGTGACTACAGCTTCGCGATCACGGCCACCGATGCCCAGGGCGCCGAAGTCGCCGTCACCGAGCAGATGCGCGGGCGCATCGACGGCATGGACCTTTCGAGCGGCTCGCCGCTCCTGACCATGGACGGCATCTCGATCGAGCTCGGCTCGGTGCAGAGCCTCGGGGAGCCGTCCGAATGATCGGCCCCTTCGGACGCGTCGGCTCGGTAGGCCCGAGCACTGGACCCGCGCGGGGCCTCGAAGCCCTGCCCGGCTTCGGCGAGGCGCTGGAGTCGCTGCTGCGTCCGCAAGCGGCGCCGGCGGCGCCAGCGGCGGCCCCATCCGGCGGCCTCACCTTCAGCAAACACGCCCAGGCGCGACTCACCTCGCGCGGCATCACGCTCGATGACACCGACCTCGAAGATCTCGGCTCCGCCGTGGACAAGCTGCGCCAGAAGGGCGCGAAAGAGAGCCTCGTGCTTTTGGGCGACAACGCCTTCATCGTCGGCGTTTCCGACCGAAAGGTGATCACCGCGCTCACCCGCCAGGAGGCGATCGGCAACATCTTCACCAATATCGATTCGACGGTGGTCGCCCGCTAGGCGATCTTCAGAAACCAGGGCTGGACCAAGGATATTCCAAGGGGGCCCGAAAACGCAACGATCTGTTTGGTCGGGGCACTCACCCACAAGGAACGTCATCATGTCTCTTTTCTCAGCTCTCAATGTCGGCGCAGCCGGTCTCGGCACCACCAGCACCTGGATGAACGTCATCGGCGACAACATCGCCAACCTCAACACCACTGGCTACAAAGGCGGTCGTGCCTCGTTCGTCGACTTCCTTCCCCAACACGTGTTCGGGGTGAACGGCGGCGGGCAGATCGGCGGCGGCGCAGCCACCAGCCGCGTCGCGACGATGCTCGGGCAGGGCTCCTTCGAGACTACCGACAACGCGCTGGACATGGCCATCGAAGGCGGCGGCTTCTTCGTCGTCAGCGACGGCACCCAGGACTTCTACACCCGCTCTGGCGAGTTCGGCTACGACGACGAAGGCTACGTCGTCAGCGCCAACGGCATGCGCGTCCAGGGCTACTCGGGCGATGGCGTGGCCGTCTCGGCGGCGCTGGGCGACCTGAAGCTGCCGACGGCCGACGTGCCGGGAACGCCGACGTCAAACGTGATCCTCGAGACGACGCTGTCGGCCGAAGAGGACGTGGCCACCGACGTTGCGGGGCTGGACCTGTTCGGCACGGGGGCCGGCACCAGCACCCTGGTCGATGCCGGAACCGCCGCGCAGTTCACCACCTCCACCACCATCTACGACAGCCGCGGGGTCGGTCACGACGTGACCGTGCTGTACGAACGCAGCGGCGCCAACGACTGGAGCTGGCGCGCGGTCGTCGACGCCAGCGAGGCCTACGACTCCACCGGCACCCAGTTCTCGGCCGACACCGGCTACGCCTTCGAGGTCGCCTCTGGCACCCTGACGTTCGACACCGAAGGCACGCTTACCGGCAGCACCCAGGCCGACACCTCCACCACCACCACGTGGGACTTCGGCGGCACCGAGACGCCGAGCGTGTTCTTCGACTTCGGCCTCGACAGCACCGGTGTCGCAACCGACGGCGTCGTCTCGATGTCTGGCGAAGAGTCGGCGCTGACCGCGATCGCCCAGGACGGAACCATGTCTGGGCAGCTCACCGGCATCGCCGTCGGCACCGATGGGACCCTGACCGGCGCCTACTCCAACGGCGAGTCCGTGGACATCGGCCGGGTGGGCGTGGCCAGCTTTCAGGCCCCGCAGGGCCTCGAGCGCATCGGCGGCGCCCTTTTCCGCGCCACTCCCGACGCTGGCCAGGCGGCGGTGGGCACGGCAGGGACCGGCGGCCGCGGGTCGATCGCCGGCAACTCGTTGGAGAAGTCCAACGTCGACCTCGAAAGTCAGTTCGTCTCGATGATCACCGCCCAGCGCTCCTACCAGGCGTCGAGCAAGGTGATCAGCACCGCGAACGACACCCTTCAGACCCTCATGCAGTTGATCTAGCTCGGAGCACGCCATGGATGACGAAGAAACCGAAGCCCCGAAGCCCTCGAAGCTCAAGGCGATGCTGCCGCTGGTCGGCGTGCTCCTTCTCGGGTTGGGCGGAGGCTACGGCGCGTCCATCGCGCTGGCGCCGAAGCCCGACGACGACGTGGATGTCGTCGCGACCGGAGCGGGACACGAGCCGGCGGCAGAGGGCGAGAAGCCGGCCGAAGGCCACGGCGAGGAGAAGCCGGCGGAAGGGCACGGCGAGGAGAAGCCGGCGGAAGGGCACGGCGAGGCGAAAGCCGAACCGGCCGGCCACGGCGCGACCCCCGTAAAGCCCCTCGGCGGGACGCAGGCGGTCCCAACGGTCACCACGCTGGGCAGCTTCACCGTCAACCTGAAAGGAAGCGGCGGCGGCCGCGTGCTCCGCCTCGAAGTGGCTGTCGACTCCGAGGCATCCACACGGGACGCGGTCCAAGGGTTGACGCCGCAGCTGCGCGACAGCATCATCACCGCGGTCAGCGACTTCACCTGGTCGGAGCTCGAAGGCACCGATGGCAAGACGCGCCTCAAGGATGAACTCCTCATGCGGATAAACGGCGTGACCGAGCCCATCCGCGTCGACCGCGTCTACCTCACGACCTTCGTGGTGAGCTAATGTCGAGTTCGGTCCTCGCGCAAGATCGGGAGTTGCAGGCGTGTATTCCGATGATGGAGGACTGCCTCAAGCACGCGCTTCGACGTCTGCGAACCCGTATCCTCACCCGTTCCGGCACGGACACGCCGATGCGGCTTTTGCAGGCGCGACTATGCGCGGTCGGCGACCTGATGAACGAACCAGAGGTCCAGGGCGCCGCGGCATGGTCGGGCTTCTACATGGAGCGCGGCGGGGTCGCGGGCTTCGCGGTGATCGAGGGTCCGCTACTGGAGCGGCTGACCGCCCGGCTCTTCGGCGACTCCGCCGGCCCGAGCATGGACACCGCCGCCCGCGGCGCCACCGAGGTGGAGCTGTGCGTGGCGACTCGCATGTGTGACGAGCTCTTCGCGGCCCTCGAAGCCCACTGGCCGGTGAAGCCGGCACCGCGCCTGACCCCCCGCGCCGCCACCGGGAACCGTCACGGGGTGGCCGACACCTCGATGAGCGCGGTGGTGCTGGCCTGCACCATTGAATGCGGGCCGGAACACGAGCCCCTCGGAAAACTCACGCTGGCGCTGCCGGCGGTGATGCTCCGCGGGGTGGGCGGCGCCGCTGATCACACCGCCACCGCCCGCGCGGCGGCACGTCGACGTGCCAACTACGAGCGGCTCTACGGCTGCGAGATCGAGATGACCGTCGAGCTGACGCGCCTGTCGACCACCCTCGGCGCCCTTCGCGCGCTGAAGATCGGCGACGCCATGCCCCTCGGAGCGCTGGGCGAGGTGCGGGCGCTGGTCAACGGCACCCCCTCGTTCTCGGGCGAACCAGGCGCGTGCGACGGCGTTCGTTCGTTCCGTGTCTCACGACGCGTGCTGACGATCGAGAATATTGCCTAGGTACCGCTAAAGATCCCTCGGGAGTGACCGAAGGGAAGGCATCGGGAGTACCGATGTCTGAACGCAACTCCTCCGCCTTTCTTTCCGACCTGCCCGTCGAGGTCATCATCGAGCTCGGGCGTACCCGACTCACCATCCGGCAGCTCGCCGAGCTCGACCGCGACGATGTCGTGGACCTGACCCGCGGCAGCGAGGCCCCCCTCGACGTGGTCGTCGGCGGCAAGGTCCTCGCCCGCGGCGAGGTCGTCATGGTGGGCGAGAAGATGGCGCTGCGCATCACCGAGCTGGTCGACGACCAGATGGCCCGGACCGCGTCGTGAGCGCCCTTCTGCTGCTGAGCAGCCTCGCCTTCGGCGACCCCCCCGAGCCCACCTACCAGCGGCTTTTCGATGTCGATGCCCAGGCGCAGACGATCGCGGCCCCCGAGCCCGGCGCCCTCCCGTCCTCCGGCTGGGCATGGCCGGCGCTGTTGAGTGCGGCCGGCCTCGTCGGCGCCTGGCAGCTCCGCAAGCGCGCCACCACCGCGTCCTCAGCGGAGATGCGCGTCGTTCAGCGCCATGGCCTCGGCGACAAGTCGGCGCTGGTGCTGGTCGAAGTGCAAGACGCGTCCGGCGCCACCCGCCGCCTGCTCCTGGGCTCGTCGGGCGCCGGACTCACGCTGCTCAACGACCTCGGCGAGGTCGCCGCCTCTGCCCCCCGCGAGCAGTTCGCCGACGTCGCACTCCCGTCCGAGGACGACGAGTTCGACGTCAAGAGTGCGCCGGGACCCGCCAACCGGGCCGACGAGTTCCAGCGGATGCTCGAGGAGGTGCTCGTCGAACGTGACCCTGAGCCGATGCCGGACCCCACTGACGTACCGGATCGCCCTCGCTTCTTCTCCGACGACGATCTCGCGCGGCCCGCCGAGGTGGCCCCCCGCCGCCCCAGCCGCCGCCGCGCCAACTTCCGCGGCCGCTTCAGCGCCCCGCACGCCGCGCCAGAGCCCGCAAATAACCATGGTTGGTCCGCTGTGATCGAGGCCTTCGTGCCCACCGCGGCGCCCGAGCCGATCGTCACCGCCTTCGCCGAGCCGATCATTGAGCCCGTGCGCCGCGGCGCCGCTGCGCTCCTACGGGGGCCCAAACCGACGCCCGCGGCGGCAAAGGCGGGGCTGTCGCTCCTGGTGAAGAACACGCTCCCCGCTGCCGACCTGATCACCGCGCCGACCGAAATGCTGGCCGCGCCGAACCTGATTGTCGTGCCGCCGCTGCCGGTCATCGCGCAGCCGGAGCGGACGTTCGAGGTCGCGGAGGCGCCGGCAGTCGCCATCGCTCCCGGTCACCAGACGCGTCCGGTCTACCGCTCACCGTCGATGGCCACCGCACCAGGCGCGCCCGCCGACCGCCGCCTGGTCGGTCCGCCGCTCCGGGACGCGCGCCTCACCGCGGGCGCCCCAGTCACGCCAAGGCTTCGCCTCGCTGACAGCCGCTCCCGCGTCACCGAAGAACCGCCGGTGCCCGCCGTGGCCGAGCTGGTGGAGCGCTTGCGGGCCGCCGCGCAGGCCGGGGAAGAGCGCATCGCGGTCAACGAGAACGTGCGCCCCACCCGGGCCGACGGGATGCGCGCTCGCTTCAACGCGATCGTCGCCAAAGAGGGTGCACGGTGATCCTGCTTATGACCAGCATCGCCCTCGCCGTCGATGCCCAGGTCGGGGTGTCCGTGGCCGAGCCCGGCGTCCTCCTCGCGGGCCAGCTGGTGGATGGCGTCTCCCAGACGCAGTCATCGACGGCGGTGCGCATGCTGCTCATGCTCACCGGCATGTCGTTCATTCCGGCGATGCTGGTGGTGATGACACCATTTGTCCGCTTCGTGGTGGTGTTCTCGATGTTGCGGCAGGCGCTGGGGCTTCAGCAGAGCCCCCCCAACCAGGTTATCGTCGGTCTGTCGCTTTTCCTCGCGATGTTGGTGATGCAACCTACGCTCACCGCTTCCTGGGACGGCGGCGTCGCGCCCTACCTGGCCGGCCAGACCGAAGCCTCGGTCGCGATGCACGACTCGCTTGAGCCTCTGCGTGGGTTCATGTTCGCGAACACGCGTCGCGAAGACATGGCCACCATCCTTCAGGTGGCGGAGCTCCCGCGGCCGCAGAGCCTCGACGACGTGCCAACGCCGGCGGTGGTCAGCGCTTTCGTGCTCAGCGAGCTCAAGACGGCGTTCATCACCACCATCTACGTGTTCGTGCCTTTCCTGGTCATCGACCTTGTGGTGTCGAGCATCCTGGTCGGCATGGGCATGATGATGTTGCCTCCAGTCGTGGTTTCGCTGCCCTTCAAGCTCATCATCTTTGTGTTGATGGACGGCTGGGCACTCCTGGTGCGGGACCTTGCGGCCGGGGTGGTGCGATGAATGCCTCCGAGGTCATGCGAATCGGTCAGGAGGCCATGCGGATGGCGCTGCTCTTGAGCGCCCCGGTGCTCATCGCCTCGATCCTGGTGGGCACCGTGGTGTCGCTCGTGCAGGCGGTCACCCAGATCCACGAGCAGACGCTCAGCTTCTTGCCCAAGCTCATCGCGGTCATCGGCGTGCTCGCCGTCGGCGGCGGCTGGATGCTCGAGCAGACCGTCGCCTACGCTACCCGGTCCTTCGACCGCATTTCAGAGGCGTCCGGCCGAGCCGAACGCTGATGGAAAACCTGGACCTCACCCCCTTTCTGGTGGGGATCCTGGTGTTTGCGCGGGTGTCGGCGATGTTCATGGCACTCCCGGTGACGGGGAACGCGGGCGTGCCCCGACCCGTGCGCATGGCGATCTGCCTCCCACTGGCGGCGGTGTTGGTACCCGCGGCCGACGGCGCCCGGCTGCCGGTGACCGTGCCTGAGCTGGTCGCGACCGTCGCCGGCGAGGTCGTGCTCGGCGTCGCGATGGGATTCACGCTCGCCCTGCTGACCGGGGCGGTATCGACGGCCTCGGAGATCATCAGCAACAACATCGGCCTCACGATGTCGTCGATGCTGGACCCGATGACAGGCGCCCACGGCAGCACGCTGGGGGCGCTCGCGCAGCTCTTGGCGACCGGGGTCTTCTTCGCCCTGGACATGCACCTCGGCTGCGTGCGGGCGCTGGGCGAGTCGTTCCGAGCGCTCCCCCCCGGGCACGTCACGGACCCCCTCGGCGCCGCGACCGTGCTCTTCGAGGTGGCGAACAATGTGTTTCGCCTCGGAGTGCAGCTCGCCGGTCCGCTGGTGGCGTTCGCGTTGATGCTGAACCTGGCGCTCCTCGTCATTGGCCGGATGGCGCCGGGCCTCCAACTCTTCTTCTCGATCGGAATGTCGTTCACCATCATTGCCGGGATCGTGCTGCTCGGTGCGGCGCTGCCGGCGCTGCTGCACGTCGAAGCAGTGGCCCTGCAAGGCGCCTGGGAGCCCATTCATCGCATCATCCGCGGGATGGGCGGTGGCTGATTCCGAGCAGGAAAAAACCGAGGACGCCAGTGAACGGAAGATCCAACAGTTCCGCGACGAGGGCAAGGTCGCCCAGAGCAAGGAGCTGTCCGCCGCGATCGGGCTGACCGTGGGCGCCGGCTCGTTGCTCGCGGCGTTTCCACTGTTCAGCGCCGGCTTTTACGGCCTGTTCGACGCCCTCAACGACCGGATCAGCGATCACGAATTGACGCAGGAAGACGTAAGCAACGTGGCCCTCGCCATCGCCGTGAACCTCGGGCCGCCGCTGTTGCTGGTGCTCGCGGCGAGCACGTTCTCCACGATCATCGCCGGGCTGCTGGTCACCGGGTTCAACGTCGCTCCCGACGCGCTGGTGCCCAAGCTCGAGCGGCTGGATCCGCTGGAGAACGCCAAGAGCCACTTCTTCAGTGTCCAGCCGGTCGTCGCCCTCATCAAGGGTTTGGCGGTCGCGACCGCGGTATCCTGGGCCGCGTGGTCCGCCATCGAGACGCGGTTGGATGCCCTGCCGGTCATCGCCGCGGTGGACGTGCGGGGGCAGCTCGAGTTCATGACCGAGCTGATCCAAAGCTTCTTCCAGCGGGTGCTGCCCGTGACGCTCGCGATCGGCGCCGCCGATTACGGGTGGCAACGTTTCCAGCTGGCCGAGCAGATGCGGATGACCCAGCAGGAAGTGAAGCAGGAGCACAAGGAGCAGGAAGGCAATCCCCAGGTCAAAGCGAAACGTCGTCAGCGACAACGTCAGCTGGCCACGGGGCAGATGCTCCGCAAGGTCCAGGAGGCCGACGTCGTGGTGGTCAACCCCACCCACTACGCCATCGCGCTGCGTTACCGCAAAGATCAGAGCGGCGCACCGATCGTGCTCGCCCGAGGGGTCGATCACCTCGCCCTCAAGATTCGCGCGGAGGCCAACCGCCACGAAGTGCCGATCATCGAGAACCGAACCCTGGCGCGCGCGCTGTACGCGAAGTCCCGTCTGGGCCTCCCAATCCCCGCCGAGTTCTACGGCGCCGTGGCCCAAGTGCTGGCGGTCGTGTACCGGCGCCGGGCCCAAGCACACGCCGCGCGGGCAGGCTCGGCCTGACGGGCTACACTGCCTTGATGCTCGTCCTCTGGCTCGCCGGCTGCTCCGAAGACTTCGCGGACGAAGCGGCCGGCGGCGTCTGGCTGGGCGACGTGTCGATCGAGCCCGCCCCGCTCGCCGATGCCCCGCGCGACCCACAGATTGGCTTTCTAGACCCGCGCGGCGGCGAGTTCTTCGACAAGGACGACTCGATCCGCGTGGAAGTGCTCGCGGGCGACATGGACGGCGCCGCGATCGACCTCTTGACGCTGACCTGGCAGGGACCGGTGGGCGGCGCCGAGACCCCCGGAAACCCCGGTATCAACGGTCTGGCGGACTTCACGCTCGCGCCGCTTCCGCTCGGGGAGTACACCCTCATCGTCACCGCCACCGACCCCGCAGCGCAGGTCGCGATCGCCAGCGTCACCTTCTCGGTGGTGGAACGTGACGCCGACGGCGACGGGTTCGAGACGGCAGGGCTCGGCGGCGAAGACTGCGACGACGAGGACGCCGCCATCAACCCCGACGGGGTCGAGGTCTGCAACGGGCTCGATGACGACTGCGACACGCGTGTCGATGATGGGGTGTTGCTCCCCTTCTGGGCCGACGCTGACGGGGACGATCACGGCGATCCCGCCTCGCCGATCGAGGCCTGTGAGGCCCCCGCCGGCTACGTCGACAACACCCTCGATTGCGACGACACCGAGACCGACCGGTGGCCGGGCAACCCCGAAATCTGCGACGGGCTCGACAACGACTGCAACGAGGTCGTCGACGAAGGCGTGAAGTCGCCGTTCTGGCTGGATAGCGACAGCGACGGCTACGGCGACGAAGCCTCGCCCAACGAAGCCTGCTCCGCCCCCGCTGGCTACGTCGCCAACGCCGAAGACTGCCTCGACAGCGACGGTGCCGTCAGCCCCGCGGAAACGGAAATCTGTCACGATGGGCTCGACAACGACTGTGACGGAACCAGCAACGGCTGCGGGCTCGGCGGCACCGCCAGCCTCTCCACCAGCAATGCGCAGCTCCGTGGCAGCGCCGGCGGGGACTACGCTGGGGCCGCGGTTTCCGGCGCGGGGGACGCCGACGGCGACGGGCTGACCGACCTGTTCATCGGCGCGTTCGGTGCCGACGACGGCGGCACCGGGAGCGGCGCCGCCTACCGGGTGCTGGCCACGAGCGCCTCCGGGGTGGTCGATCTCGGCACAACCGCGGACCTGATTCTGGTGGGCGCCGCCGCCGGCGACGGCTTTGGCTACTCGGTGGCCGGCATCGGCGACTGGGACGGCGACGGGGTGGACGACCTCGCGGCGGGCGCCTGGGCCAACGACAGTGGCGGCACCGATGCGGGGGCGGCCTACATCCTCAGCGGGGCGGGCTCCGGCACGGTAAACGTCGGCACCGGGGCGATGCTCACCCTCGTCGGCGAGGACGCCGGCGACTACGCGGGTTGGACCGTCAGCGGTGACGGCGACCTCACCGGTGACGGTCAGAACGACCTCGTGGTCGGTGGACCCTGGGCCGACGACGGCGGCACCCTGGCCGGGGTGGCCTGGGTGGTGAGCGGGGGGGTCAGCGGCACCCTCGATCTGAGCGCGGCCATCGGCATCGTGGGCGAGTCCGGCTCCGATCAGGCCGGGACCAGCGTCGCCATCCTGGGCGACGTCAACGGCGACGGCGCTGTCGACCTCGCGATCGGGGCCATCGGCGATGCGGGGGGCGGTTCCGGCGCCGGGGCGGCCTACGTCCTGTACGGCCCGCTTGCCACCGACGCGAACCTCGGCAGCGCCGACATTACCCTCATCGGCGAAAATGCGGGCGATCAGGCCGGCTACGCGGTCTCCAGCGGCGGCGACACCAACGGCGACGGCTACGGCGACGTGCTGGTGGGCGCGCCCTACCACGACTACGGGGCCGCCGACTCGGGCGGCGCCTACGTGATCCTCGGGGGCATGCATGCCGGCAGGGTGGACCTGTCCGCTGCCGACGCCAAAGTCGCCGGCGAAGGGGGCGACGACGGCGCCGGCTGGACCCTCGCCAGCGCGGGGGACATGGACGGCGACGGTGACGACGACGTGCTCATCGGCGCCGTCCTTGAGGACAGCGGCGGCACCAGCGCGGGCGCCGCGTACCTGATGTACGGCCCCCTCGCAGCGTTCACGAGCCTGACGTCGGCCGACGCCAAGCTCACCGGCGAACGGGACAACGACTACGCCGGCAACGGGCTCGCCGCGGTGGGCGATGTCGACGGCGACGGCAACGGCGATGTGCTCGTGGGCGCCCCGTACGAGGACTACGGGGTCGGCAGCCGCGCGGGCAGCGCCTACCTCGTGCTCGGGCAGGGGCTCTGAACCGCCGCTGGCAGGTGGTCGTCATTCGCCCACCGCCCGACGGCCAGCCGGGCGACGCTGCCGTGTCCGGCTCGGCGCTCTTTCCAGTTCCGGTGCTCATCACCGCGGACGCCCCCCAGGCCGAGGCCCTCGCGGCCCGCATGCGCGACACGGGCGCCCTCATCGCCATCATCGAGGACCTGGACGGCTCGCCGGCGACCTGTCCGAAACACCCGCCCCAGCTGCTCGGGCGCACCTGCTCCGACTGCGGCATGGGCATCTGCGCGCAGTGCCGACTGGACGCGGGGGGCGGACGCTTTTGCGTGTCGTGCACGGAAAAGCGCAAGACACTCCAGCGGAATAGGCGTGTCCGGCAACTCTTCGCGATCTTCCTGTTCACCGTCTTTCTCTACGAGGTCGTGCAGCACAACCGCGACGAGCGTGAGCACCTCGACGTGACCGAGGGCATCAGCGTGGCGGTGTTCCAGTTCGTGCAGGCCGAAGACGCAAACCATCCGATGATCGGCCTGCTCAACGACGTCGGCAGCCCGTGGGCGCTCCGGCGAGTGCAGGACTGGTACGAACAGGAGTACGCGCGGTTCACCGGCAGTACGGCGGTGCCCATCCGCGTCACCACCTTCGGTCCGTGGGTTGGCACGGTTGACCCGCCGGTGCTCGACGACCCCGATATCAACCGGGTGACAGCGGCGTGGCGTGCATGGCGCTATGCCGACTTCTGGCACGGACTCGCGCGGGACAACGGCGCCGAGCCCGACGACTGGGGCGTTCGCGTCTACCTGGTGTACGGTCACGACGCGGGGAGCCTGGCGTCCGACAGCCGGGGCTCGAGCACCGGTCGTATCGCGGTTTCGTTCGTATCTCTCGACGACAACAACGCCGCCTATGCCCAAGAGACCGTGGCCCATGAGCTCGGGCATGTTCTCGGCGCCGAGGACCTCTACGATCCTGAGACGTCCTTGGCCCTACTGCCCTACGGTCTGGTCGAGCCCAACCGCAAGCCGCTCTTGCCGCAGCGCTACGCCGAGCTCATGGCGGTCGATCGCCCGTTGACGCCCACCACCGAGGCCGAGGTGCGCAGCCTCTCCCAGGTGCGCATCGGCTACCACAGCGCCGCGCTGATGGGCTGGATCGACAAGCAGCACGCGGAGAGCCGCTACTCGCAGATGAGGGAGGTCGTGTTTGGACCGGCGGAGCTGCCGGTGGTGCCGGTGGTGCCGGTCGAGCCGGTCGAGCCGGTCGAGCCTGGGCCGCCCAGGTAGCGGAGGCGTAGCGGGCAGACCGGGAGTTCGCCGGCGGCCGCCGCGGCGGAAGCCGCTACCGCGGTCGAGGGGCATCGAGTTATCGCGTCAGATGCTCCTCCTCTTCACCCTCGCCTGCACCCCCGAGTCCGACTCTGCCGAAGAGGACGTCCCCTTCACCTCCGACACCGTCATCGAGATCGTGGGCACGCCGCTCAACGAGTGCGTCGATGGCGTGCTCCACCTCCAGATTGGCTTCTCGGAGCAGGTCCCCGAGGTCATCGCCGAGGTCAAGGCCAGCCCCGATCCGGTGGAGTTCCACACCGTGCCCTACGGCGGGCTCGACAAGGACACCAAGACCATCCACCTGTACGACGCCGAGCTCGACACCGAGGCCTCGGAGGCCAACGCCGGCAATACCACGCTCTCGTGCGACGACGGCCCCTACGCGGGCTGGCGGGTTTACGACGACGAGGGCGGCATCATGGCGTGCTACTTCGGGGAGTTCGTGGCCGATCAGTTCGACCAGACGGGCTGCCCTACCGATGACGGGGACGGCTCAGGGCAGTAGCGACAGACCGCCTACGCCATCTGCGATTCGGCCCAGCTCCAGTTCACCAGCTTGTCCAACCACGCCGCCACGTACTCGGCGCGTTTGTTCTGATAGTCCAGGTAGTAGGCGTGCTCCCACACGTCGATGGTCAGGAGCGGCCGCCCGGTCGCCATCACGACCGGGTTGTCGGCGTTCGAGGTCTTGAGCACCTTGAGCTTGCCCTCGGCGTCTTGCACCAACCACGCCCAGCCCGAGCCGAAGTTGCTGACCGCGGCCTGGGTCAGCTCCTTCTTCAAGCCGTCGCCGTCGCCAAAACTCGCCTTGATCGCGTCGGAGAGCTTGCCTGGACCCGGCGCACCGCCGCCGCCCTTCTTCATGCTCTGCCAGTAGAAGGTGTGGTTCCACACCTGCGCGCTGTTGTTGTAGAGCGGCAGCTTGTCGGTGCCGTAGGTGCCCTTCATCACCGCTTCCAGTGACTTGTCCGCCCACTCCTTGCCTGCGACCAGCTCGTTGAGCTTGTTGAGGTAGCCCTGGTGGTGTTTGCCGTAGTGGAAGGCGAGGGTGTTCTGGGAGATTGCAGGAGCGAGGTCGGTGTCCGCGTATGGGAGCGCCGGCAGCACGAAGGGTCCACTGGCAGGCGCCGCAGCCGCAGCCGGAGCCGCAGCCGGGGTGCCAGAAGCGGGAAGCGGGCTGGTGCCCTGCTTCTTGTCGCCCGCGTGGGCCGTGCCCGCCAGCGTGGCGGCAGCTACAGCCGCGAAGGAGCCCACCAGATCACGACGAGAGAGAGACATCAGGTCACCGTTTGAGTTCTCGGAAGCTAACGCTCAATTCGCCGCGACCCCGACCGATAGGGGGTCATGGCGCCGCTGCTCGGATGTCTGCTCCTCGTCCTTTCGTCCCCGGCCGAGGCCGCGCGGCTCAAAGACTTCGCCAGTATCTACGGCATCCATGACGACCCGCTGGTCGGCTACGGCCTGGTCGTCGGCCTCAACAAGAGCGGGGACAGCTCCCAGAACATCGGTACCATCAGGGCCCTGGAGGCGCGCCTCCCACCGTTGGGGATTTCGCTGCAAGACGACGCGATCAAGTCGCGCAACGTGGCGATGGTGATGATCTCCGCCACCCTCCCGGCGGGCGCTCGGTCCGGCAGCAAGCTCGACGTCACCGTGATGTCGGTGGCAGACGCAAAGTCCTTGGAGGGCGGTGTCCTACTCCTGACGGAGCTGCACGCCGGAAATCAGGTTTACGCCATCGCCGAGGGCCCGCTCACCGTCGGCGGCTACTCGGTTTCCGGAGGTGGCAACGAGACAACCCGGAACCACCCCACGGTAGGCGTGATCCCCGGCGGCGCCAGCGTCAGTCGGGAGATCCCCAACCGTCTTCGGGTGACCGAGCAGGTCCAGTTCGAGTGGATCCTCCACGACCCCGACTTCACCAACTCCGCTCGGGTGGCCACGGTAGTCAACGCGCTCCTGGGACCGGAAACGGCTCGCGCGCTGAACAACGGCACCGTCATGGTGCATGTCCCCGACGACTACCTGGGCCGTCAGGCCGAATTCATCGCCACGGTAGAGGCGTTGGAGGTCCAGCTCGACCACGTGCTGCGCGTGGTCGTCAACGAGCGGACCGGCACCGTGGTGATGGGGGCGGACATCCCCCTGTCCCCGGTCGCCATCGCCCACGGGGGCCTCACCATCGATGTGTCGCGACAGACCCAGGTCAGCCAGCCCGGCATGCTCGCAGCGGGAGAGACGACCACGGTCACCAACACCGAGGTGCGCGTCCGCGAAGACGCTGGCAAGCTAATCCTCGTCAAGGGAACCACCGTCGGTGACGTCGTCAGCGCCCTCAACGCGATGGGCGTCACCCCGCGCGACCTGATCGTCATCCTTCAGAGCATGCGCCGCGCGGGCGGGCTGCATGCCGAAGTGGTGTCGATGTAGCGGCCCGCTACTCTTCGGTGATGACCTCGACGCACATCCCTTCGTTGGCCCAGCTGATGTGCCCGGCGGCGTCCTTGTCGGCCCCGCCCCAGACGCCCTTGACGTTGTCGCGCTCGAGGTAGTTGTCCCTGGCCTCTGGATCCCGGACGAAGTTCCACACGTCCACCTCGATGCCGTCGTACCGATCGAGGTCGAACATCAGCGCCAGCTTGTACGTTTCGTCGTCGACGGAGTCGTTTTCGTCGTTGTTGTCGAGCAGGCTCTCGTAGCCGTCCCAGTTGCAGGTCTTCTCGATCAGCTCGTAGTCGGCGGTCACGTCCCGGTCGCAAGACAAGCAGGGATCGTCGTCGACGGGCGTGGCGGCCACCTCGCCGTCCAGCGAGAAGGTGTCGACACAATCGGCCGACGGGTCGTCTTCCGGAAAGAACCAGAACCAGCGCTCGGTACCGCTGAGCTTGCCAGCGTCGGTGAAGTCGCCGTCGAAGGCCCAATAGCCGAGAGCCCCCTCGCACCCGCGCGACTCCACGTCCCATTGGTCCAGGTAGTCCGTGGGGATGGCGTAGGGGTCGTCATCGCCCGCAGCGTCCCCGGAGTCAGTGCCGGCGGTGTCACAGCCGATCGAAACGAGCATGAACAGGGCGAAGTGCCGCATCGGGTAGCTCCCGCGAGTACTTATCCGATGGGAATCCCGCGGCGCACAAAGCGAGGCGCGATGTCGCCGGTCCAGGTCGACTGGAACAGCTCCGCGTACTCGGCGTGGTCGAGGAGCCCACAGCCGCGTTCTTCGTCGGTCAGCGGCGGGGCCGCCCGCGGATTCGCGTACCCGTCGAAGCTGGCGACGTGCCCTGGGAGCACGATGGTGACGTGCTCGCGGAGGGTGGGTGCCAATTCCAGGAGGGCGTCCAGAGCATCCCAACCGAAGGCGCGGTGGACCGCTTCGTCTTCGAGGATGCGATCGAGCACCGGCCTCACCGCGGGGTGTGTGGCACGACGGCGCATCCGTTCGAACGTGGGAACCGCGAAGCTTTCGCCCAAGCAGAAATTGCGCACCACCACATCGACCAGGGTGCCGCCTACCGACAAGTCCTCAGCCGCCAACACCACCGGCTCTTCGGCGCCGCCCAAAGCCACGAGCACCTCGTGCGACAGGCGCGCGTGATCGAGCTCGTCCCGCACGATTCGGTTTGCCGTGTACAAGAGCCCTGGTGGCAGGCCCGCTTGTACGCTCCACGCCAGCACCTGCGCGGTGATCCCAGCGCTTCCGTACTCCGCCGCCACCCGACGGGACCATTCCTGGCGAACCCGCCCGGTCACTTCGGCGGCGCGTCCTTCTGCGCCCACGCGGCCAACAATCGCGCCGGCTCGCCTTCCGGACAGGCCACTTGCACGCCACCGCGGACGATCTCCAGCGCCTCAACGCGCGTCTTGACCACGAACCCTCCGGCCTTGCGCTCGTCGGGGGCGGGTGGCATCATTCCCCCGCGCCAAGCCTTGAAACACTCCTGCGGCTCGGTGGCGTAGATCAGCACCGGGTAGGGCGGATTGGTGGCGCCGGTGGGATGGCCGGAGCTCACGGAGTCCCATGTCGGGAGCGGCCGCCGCGGGTTTGGGGTGGCCACCAGCTCGGCGATACCGTCGTGCCCACCGTCCGTCATGACCGGAAGGGGCGGCGTCGGCACCAGCTCGGGCGGCGTCACGACGGGCTCGGGTGGCGGCGGGTTCACACTCGGCAGCTTGGCCGGCGCGCAACCGAGAAGCGAGGCACCGACCACGACGACGAAGCGCTTCATCCGTACCAGATAGCGCACGGTTGGGATAGCAGCCGCCTTCCAGGAGCATCCATGTCCGCAGAAAACAGTCCTTCCGTGAACATCGGCGACGCCTTCGCCGTCTTTTCGGAGGACCCGGACTGGGTGAAGAAGGTCGCTATCGTCGGCGCGTGCATGCTCATCCCGTTCGTCGGCCCCTTCCAGGCCGGGGGCTATTTCCACCGCGCGTTCGAACACGCAAAGGCCGGAAACAAGGGCCTCCCCGAGCCCCAGCTCGGCGCCGACATCGGCACCGGCTTCTTCGACTGGCTCAAGACCCTCGGCAACTTCCTCCCGTACGCACTGCTGAACGTCGCCATCGGGGGCGGCTGCATCGGTGGGGCGGTCGTGCTCGGCGCGGCGGCCGGAGCAGCCGGCAGCGACGACCCCGGCGCCGCCGGCGGCATGGGGATTCTGCTCGGCATGGTCGGGGCGATCTTCGGCTACGGCTGGATCATCCTCAGCAGCCTGGTCATGGGCGTGCTCAGCATCGACGTGACCCGGCGCATCTTCAGCGGCGAGAACTTCCCGATGTTCAGCCCCGGCGCCAGCCTCGGCGCGATCAAGCGTTCGCCGGGCGCCTTCTTGATGACCTGGTTGGGGCTCTTCCTCTGCGGGCTCATCGGCGGCCTCGGCATCATCCTCTGCTACGTCGGCGCGCTGTTCACGCTGCCGCTCTCTCGATGGTGCTCCGCGCGCGGATCCTGGCGCAGTGGGACGCTGTGGTCCTGGCCAACCAGCCCCCGGCCGAAGCGCTCGAGACGTACTGACTCCGTAAGGGCGGGCCGCAATCGCTGGCCGCTGGCGTCAGGTATCGACGCGGCGTCCCGCGGCGCCTGTAGGCGATCGCCTCAGCGCTCGACGCTCAACCCAATCCGCAGCTCCGCGCCGCCCTCCACCAGGCGCACACGCGTGTCGCCCCCCGCGGCACCGCACCGCCCTGAAAGCGCGCTGGCATCGGCCTGAGAGTGGCCGGGTAGTGTCCAAATCGACGCCGGCCCCGCTTGCGTCTCGACCGGGCCGCCGCAGAACCAACGCAGCCGCACCGGGCCGTCCGCACCCGCCAGATTCGCCTCGCCGCGCGGAGCGCCAGCCCACGCCTCGATCGACGCGCAGGCCTCCGGCAAAACCGCCTTGGCACGGGGCCCACACGCCGCGATCACCAGGGCTTCCACGTCCACCGAGGCACCGGAAGCATCCACCACCAACGGCATTCCCCCATTTGAGAAGGCGTACAGCTCGGTCTGACCGATCCGCGCGTGGCCGTGCGCCTTCCACAGCGACATGACCAGCCACCCGCCGGGCCGGGTCATCAAACCCCAGTTGGACTCGCTGGTGGCTGCAAACGCCCGCTCCGCCGCGTCGAAGGGCTCGATTGCGGACAACGGCTGCGCGACGAGGATGCTGCCATCGGCCTTGAGCAGTTGGAAGTGCCCCTCGTCCACCCAGCCCCGCCCGTAGCCATCGACGGGAGCCTCCAGCCGCAAGAACGGACCCGACCGAACCTGCCCCTCAGCGCCCACCAGGAACTGCTGCGGCACCTCTCCGGCGAGGAAAAGCCCCGTCGCCGCCGCGTCAGGCCACCGCACCTTCGACGCCCACCGCATCGCGCTTTCTGCGGGTACGACAACGTCCGGGTGGGAGCAGGCAAGAGCCGCGACGAGGAGCACACGCCGACCTAATGCGAACCGGCAGCGCACGCGGCCGAAGGCGCGGCGCGATGCGGTCCTGCCGCCTTCTGGCTGAGTGACCACCCGCGCCGCGCCAATCGCTCAGCAGCCCCGCAACCCGCGCCGCGCCGCGCGCCCAGTCCGAGTACGCGAAGGGACCGTCCTCCATCTCGATTTGCGGCCCCTCCGCCGTCATCACAGTCGCCATCGTCGGGGGAGACGCCGTCGCCGTCGGCATCGGTGAGGTCGGCCCCGGAGCAATCCTGGTCGATGCCGTCGTAAGGCGTCTCGGTGGCGCCCGGATTGATGGCGGCGTCGGCGGCGTCGCAATCGCCGGCGGCTTCGTCGTACCCATCCCCGTCGCAGTCGTTGTCGAGGCCGTCGGGAATCTCGGGCGCACCGGGAGAGGTGCTGGCGGTGGTGTCGTCGCAGTCCCCGCCCCGCTCGGTGAAGCCGTCGTCATCGTAGGCGTCCGTACCCTCGTCGACGAGGCCATCGCAGTCGTTGTCGGTGCCGTCGATGCGCTCGTCCCCTCCCGGAACCGCTCTGGCATCGGCATCATCGCAGTCTCCCGCGCACCCGGAATAGCCGTCGCTGTCCAGGTCCAGCGCCGCGTCCCCGAGGCAGACGTTTGCCGTCACGGGAATCAGGACTCTGGCTGTTTGGGGGTCGTCCGTGGTCAGGGTGAGCACGCCCTCCCGCGCGGCGGTGTCGGTGGGACCGAAGGAGACGCTTAGCTCCAAGGTCGTGGCGCTGGTGATCAACGCCGGCGTCGTGACGGGGACGAGGTAGAACTCGAGGTCGCCGCTCAGCTCTGCGGTGAGCAGGGTCGCGCCCACCGCGCTGACACACTGCAATACCACCGTCTGGAAAACGTCGGGACCGGGATCGACGTGGCCGAAGTCCACGGCGTTCGGCGAGATGACCAGCCTTGGCGACGCCCCGAACCCGCGAAGGTGGACCTCGACCGCCGCGACGCCGCTGTTGGCATCGGTCTGCACGGTAAGATCGGCCTCCCAGGCGCCTTCGCTGGTCGGCGCAAACGGGATCGGCACCTCCAGCGAATCGCCTTTGGCGAGCAGCGTGCCGCCGAAGTCGCCATCGACGACGAAGGCGTCGGCGTCGTTGCCAGCGACCGTCAGCGACGCAACCGTCAGCGCCCCGAGCCCGACGCTGCTGATCGAGCGGGTTCCCGAGACCGAGCTGCCCGGGGCCGCGGTGCCGAGGTCCAGAAGCCCGGGGTTCACCGCCACCGTGGTGGAGGCAACGTTCAGGTTGTTCTCGACACAGCCAAAGGCGAACAGCGTGCAGGCGACCAGCAGACGGAGGCGCATTCAAGGAGTGAACACGAGAGGGCCAGGCGGCGAGTTGCCACCAGAGCGATCAGGGCCGCCCTATCCGCTGGCAGCCGCCGAACGCTGGCGCCCCGAGCCGGCCCACAGACGCCTGACGCAGGCTACGCGCGCACGTATCCTGTGGACATGAACCTCACGCTCTCCATCGACGAAGCGCTGGCGGAGCGCGCGCGGGCTGTCGCCGCCGGCCGCGGCAAGAGCCTCAACCAGCTGGTGCGGGACCTCCTGGAAGCCGAGACGGGCATTCACGACGGCGCTGCGCGCGATCTTTTGCGGCGCTCGATGTCGGATCGCACCGGCGTGGTCTCCACCCAGGTGCTCCAGGAGTTCTACGTCAACGCGAGGGAAAAGCTGAAGTTGGACGGCGCCGCAGCGCGCGCCCGCATCGAAGTGTACCTGGGCTTCGATATCGTGACCGTGACGCCTTCGCTCCTGCTCGCGGCGGTGGACCTCAACCGGCTCGACTCTGTTTCCTTTTGGGACGCCCTCGTCATCCGGGCAGCGGAGCACGCCGGGTGCGACACGCTCTACTCCGAGGACCTGCAGGCGGGCAGGCGATTCGGCCCCGTACGGGTCGTCAATCCATTCGCTTGAGGCGGGGGCGGGGGCCGGCGACGCGCCCCGCTCAAATCTCCACAACCCACTCCCCAACGCGTTCCCCGGGGCCGACGTCGGCCTCGTTCGTCAGCCGCAAAACCCCTCGGGGGCAGACGTGGGCGCACATGCCACAGCCGACGCAGCTGGCGCGACGGATATCCAGGTTGGCCATCGCGTAGGCGCGAACGTCGATGCCCATCTCGCAGTAGGCCGAGCAGTTCCCACAGCTGATGCACATGTCCTTTTTCACGGCGATGCGGAAGCGGCCGAGCTTCTGGACCAGGCCCAGGATCGCGGCCATCGGACAGCCGAAACGGCACCAGACCCGCGTGCCCATCAGCGGGTAAAGGCCCACGCCGGCGACTCCCGAGAAAAGCGCCCCGATGAAGAACGCGTACAGCCCCTTCACCGTCCCCGCTGCGCGCCCGAGCGGCGAGCCCGGCATCACTCCGTAGGCTAGGTCCTTCACCGCCGAGGCCATGGCCACTGCGTCGCCCGCCGTCGCTGCAACCTCGACGGGAGCGAGCTTGTCGATGACCCACGTCGGCGGCAACGTGGCCTCTACGTCACGACGGATCCCCTCCGCCCGCGGCGCCAGCTCTGCGACGGACAACTCGGTCAGCGAGGTCGCCTCCTGCGCCAGCCGCGCCGACAACGCCACGCGCTCCCCCTCGGCACCGCCCGCCGCCACCACCATTCCCGAGCGGCTGATCCCATCGGCGATCACCAGCCCGGTCATGACGAGAACGAGGACCAGGACTCCGTGGACGCTCCATTGTTCGAACCGCCACGCCTTCGTCGACTTGTCGGAAAGGTGGCGCCACCCGTCGCCGAAGGTCTCGGCCAGACCGCCGCAGCCACACACCCACGAGCAGTAGAAGCGCTTGCCGTACCGCCACGCCAACGCCGGAAACAGCACCAACGACGCGAAGATGAACCACAGCGCCGCGGCCGCGGGCATGGCTGCCAGGGTGTCGGGAAAGAGCTTGTCGTAGGACAGCGGCCACACGTAGCTTAGGTACAACTCCGGTTTTCCGGCGATACTCAGGGCCAAGGGCAACGAGAACCCAAGCACGATCTGCACCGTGACCACCGTCACCGTGCGGATGCGATGGTAGCGGCTGTTGCCGTGCTTCCGCAGCATGAAGAAGCCGCCCACGACCATGGCAATCGAGTAGAGCAACCCGTACAGAAACCACTTCGACGGCAGGTGCAGCGCCTCGGCCACGGGGCTGAGTACGTCCGGAAAATTGGGAGTGAACATGCTCTCCGGCAGGTACAAGAGCAGGTAGAAGCTTGTGAGAATCCCCGCTGCGCCCCAGGCGGTTGCGCCGCGGGCCCGGGATGGCCGTTTCCAGGTGTCGAGCAGGCCGGCTTGCATCAGGCGCCCTCGTGCAAAATCGCCGAGGGAAGCACCGGGAACGGCTCGATGAATTCCTCGTCGAAGCTCGACTCCGCGAGGTGATGGTGTACCCACGCCAACGTCCGCCGCTCGTGGATCCACCGCAACCAGACCTCGGTGCTCCACCGTCGCCCGAGCGCGTTGAAGCCCACCACGCGGTCGTCCTTCGCCACGATTCGTAGGCTCGCAGCTTCGTTTGGATGCTGCTGAAACCACGTCTGCCAGTGGCCCGGAGTCGGATCACGTCGCGCCGGCTCGGCCAGCGGCACGTAGCCCGCAGTGGTGTACTCGAGATCGAAGAACTTCGCCGAGTTATACCAGGTGCTACGACGGTAGTTCACCGAATCTCCGACCATCGCGGCCCCCGCCGCTCGGCCCTGGTCCCGTGCGGTGTACCACAGGGTCTCAGGGCGGCGGCTCCCGTCCGCCCAAGTCACCGTTGCGCAGTCCCCAGCGGCGTAAACGTCGGGCACGCTCGTGCTGGACAAGTCGGCGCGGGTCTCGACCCCCCCGTCCACCGAAAGCGCAACGTCCGAGCCCACCAGAAACCGGGTGTTGGGCACCACGCCGACCGCGCCCACGACGAGGTCGACCTCCAGCGGCTCCTCCACGCCAAGCGTCAGCTTCAACGCCGAGCCGCGATCGAGCCTGGTCACCTCCGTCGCCGCTCGAACGTCCACCCCGTGATCTCGCACGTGCGCCTCGACGATCGCGGCCTCGTCGCGGTCCAGCGCCACTGGCCACGTCCACGCGTCGCGCACCAACCAGTGCACGCGTAGCCCACGCGCGTGCAAAATCTCCGCGACCTCCACCCCGATGAGCCCCCCGCCAATCACCGCGGCTCGCAGCCCCGCCTTCGCTGCGACATCGAGGGCAACGTGATCCTGGAGGGACACGTAGTGGAAGACACCGGGTCCATCATAGGCGCCGGCGAGGGTCAACCGACGCGCCGCGCTCCCGATGGCCAGGAGCAGACGGTCGTAGCCGAGCGCCCCGACCCGCTCCAGAAGCACGCGGCGGCCGGCGCAGTCAACGCCCACGACGCGGTCGCGCACGCGCTCGAATCGCATCCGCTCGTAGAGTCCCCGATCGTAAAACTCGGTGTCCGCTTGCCGCAACTGCCCACAGAAGACGTACATCATCGCCGTGCGAGCGAAGGGGTGGTCCGATTCGGCCGAAACCAGGGTGATCCGCGCCGACTCGTCCCGACGACGAATGACCAACGCCGCTTCGATGCCCGCAATCGAGTTCCCGACGATGACGTGATGCATGCCGCCGCTCCAATGCCGCAGGCCCCGAAACGTTTCAGAGTGCCGCGCTGTCGTGGTACCCTGCCACACCATGTCCCTGCTCGCGTTGTGGCTCTTTTTAGTCGGCCTCGTGCTCCCGGCGTCTGCGGCCGACCCCACCGGGGCCGTGAAGATCTCCGCTTCGGCGGCAGGGGCGGAGGTGTACCTCGACGGCACGATGCTCGGCGCCGCACCGCTCACCAAGTATGTGGCGGTCGGGGCGCACAAGCTCCGCATCGTCGCGGACAACTTCGAGCCGTTCGTCCGCCAGATCGAGGTGCAGGCCGGCAAGACGCTCGAGCTGACCGCCGCGATGACGGCGGGACCCGGCTCGGTCGAGTTCACCGGCGCGGTCGGGACCACCGTCAGCGTCAACGGCCAGACCTTTCCGGTTCCCGTCCGCCTCCCATCGCCCGGCGCCGGCAGCCTCGTGTGGCAGGGACAGGCGCCGAACTTCGAAGCCGGTAGCGGCACGATCCCCCTGGTCAAGGGGCGCAACTACCTCGTCGCCATCGCACTGGAGTCCAGTGTCGGCGTGGTCGCGGTCACCTCCAACCCAGCGGGGGCCACGGTCCGCCTCGACGGCAAGGACCTCGGCGTCACGCCGGTCAAGGTGCGCGACATCGCCCCAGGTGTGCACGGCGTGGAGGTCACGCTCGACGGCTACGCCACGACCTACAAGAAGGTGGACACAACCGCCGGCATCCGCGGCACCGTCGATGCGACGATGAACAAAGGCGGAGCCGAAGTGAACGTCAGCACAGGGAACCCCGACGCCACCGTGTTCTTCAACGGGGTCGAGGTCGGTCGGGGCACAACGGTGAAGGTCGTGGGGGTGGGCCGCGGCAAGACGGAGATCACCGTCACTACCGACAGTCGTTCGGTCAGCGGCAGGGTCGAGGTTCCAAGCTCAGGATCTGTCCTCGCCCGCACCACAGAAAAGACGGTCGTCGAGGCGAAGCCGCTCACCCAACAGTGGGGCTTCTGGGCCGCAGTCGGGGGCGGCGCCGTCGCGGCCGGGACCACCGCCGCCGTCGTTGTCGCCGCCAACCAACCCGCACCGGCGCCCGAAGGCGACGTAGTCGTGACGCTCCCATGATGGCTCGCTCCTTGTTTGTCTCCTTCCTCCTCGCCGCCTGCACCTCCGAGGGTGACGACCGCACCGCCATTGTCGTGACCATCGACGGCGACGAGGCGCTTGCCGCGGGCAGTACGTTCGCGCTCTTCGTCGACCCGTCCGAGCCCTACACCAACGCCGACGGCGTCGCGCTCACCACCGCTGACGACGATTGCCTCGCCGACTGGGTGCTCGACGACGCCGCGCTGGAATGCCGCGTCAACGTCGTCGTGCGCGACGGCGCCTTCGCCTCGGTCGAACTCCACCAAGGAAACAGCGACGCCTCCTTCTCGCTCAGCGGCGCCGGGTGGGAAGACGACGTGCTCACCGTGGGGTCGGCAACCTACGGGCCGCTGGCGTTCGTCGTGGACGAGGTCCAGAATATTCGCTTCACGATGGTCCCGCTGGAGACGCCCGTCGATGGGTGCCACGACCTCCGCGATGGCGACAACGACGGCTTCGTAGACGCGGCCGACCCGGATTGCCTCGAAGGCACGGCCGAGGCCGGCTTCGGACTCAACGAGTGCAATGACGGCATCGACAACGACAGCGACGGCGGCAAAGACGGCACCGACGACCGCTGTGAGGATGCCTTCGGGCTGGCCGAGGCGGGCCCCTGCGAAGACGGCAAGGACAACGACGTTGACGGGTGGAGCGACCTCGACGATCCCGACTGCGCGGACCTGGACGACGAGCTGGGCTTTGGGCCGACGCAGTGTAACGACAACGAGGACAACGACCTCGACGGCGACCTCGACGCCGACGATCGCCAATGCGACTCCGCGCTCGACGACGACGAGTTCACCCCCCCCTGCGCCGACGGCCTCGACAACGACGGCGACGGCTGGGCCGACGAAGATGACCCCGACTGCTACGTCGGCGACGTCGAGATCTCCATCAGCGACACCTTGTGCAACAACGGCATCGACGACGACCTTGACGGCAAAATCGACAACGACGATGCCGGCTGCGAGTCCGCCACCGACGACAGCGAGCTCAACCGTTGTGCCGACGACCTCGACAACGACGGTGACGGCTGGACCGACCTGAACGACCCGGGCTGCGCCAGCCTGCTCGACGACGACGAAGGCGGCATCGACAACGCGGACGCGTGCAGCAACGGCGCCGACGACGACGGCGACGGCTTTGCGGACGCCTTCGACAAAGACTGCGCCAACGCCTACGACGCCTCTGAGCTGGGCGATTGCGAAGACGGCTACGACAACGACGGCGACGACTGGACCGACGCCGCCGACCCCGACTGCGACAGCCTCGGCACCGAGCGTAGCTTCGGCGAGACTGCCTGCAACGACAACGAAGACAACGACGCCGACGGGCAGCGCGACGCCGACGATGCCGCGTGCGACGACGCGCTCGACGACGACGAGACCGACGGCTGCAACGACAGCGTTGACGGCGATGGCGACGGGTGGACCGACAGCGCCGACCCCGACTGCACCACCGGCAGCGAGGAGGTCGGCTACGGCACCGGCGAATGCAACGACGGCGTCGACAACGACGGCGACCTGACGTTTGACGCTGGCGACGCGCTCTGCTTTTTCGCGATCACCCCGGCCGAAGCGAGTGACTGCGACAACGGGGTCGATGAAGATGGGGACGGTTGGCTCGACGACGAGGACCCCGACTGCACCGCGGGCCTGACCGAGATCGGTTTTGGCGCGACCGAGTGCAACGACGGCCTCGACAACGAAGCCACCCCCGATGGGCTCGTCGATTGGCTCGATCCGGAGTGCAGCGAGGCGCTCGACGACTACGAGACCGACTACGCCTGCGCCAACGGACTCGACGACGACAGCGATGGCTGGACCGACACCGACGACCCAGCCTGCGCAAGCTCGGTGGGCCCCACCGAAGCCCCCTCGACCAGCACCTACGACTGCAACAACGGCAGCGACGACGACGGCGACGGGCTGACCGACAGCAACGACCCCGGCTGTAGCGCCGGCAACGACAACGACGAAGAAGACCCGATCACCGGCTGCAGCGACGGGCTCGACAACGACGCCGACGATTGGACGGACGCCGACGACCCCGATTGCGACGACGGAACCTCCGAGGCCGGGCTCTCGGACGCCGGGTGCAACGACGGCGCCGACAACGACAGCGACGGGCTCGTCGACCGCGACGACCTCGATTGCGCCTCGGCCGCAGACACCATCGAGGACAGCGCCTCCACCGACTGCACCGACGGAAGCGACGGCGACCTGGACGGCTGGACCGACGCGGACGACCCCGACTGTGCCACCGGTGACGACGAACTGGACTTCGGCACCACCGTGTGCAACGACGGCGACGATGACGACAGCGACGGCGCCATCGACGCCGACGATCCTGGCTGTGCCAGCGCCGACGACGAAGACGAAGAGGACCCCAGCGGCGACTGCTTCGACGGTGCCGACAGCGACGGCGACGGGTGGAGCGACGCCGACGACCCCGACTGCGACGGCGGCACCGACGAGCTTGGCTTCGGCTCTGGCGAGTGCAACGACGGCACCGACAACGACGGCAACCACATCCTCGACGCGGCCGATACGGGCTGCGCCAGCGCCGTCGATCCGGTCGAAGACGCCGCCGCGGACGACTGCGTCAACGGCGTCGACGACGACAGCGATGGCTGGGCCGACGGCGACGACGTCGACTGCGGCACCGTCGGCGATGAGCTCGGCGCCGGCACCCGGGAGTGCGACAACGGCATCGACGACGACCACGACGGCACCATCGATGCCGACGACAGCTCCTGCGCGGTCGGCTGGGACGACGACGAGAGCGCCACCCCGGACGACTGCGACAACGGCAGCGACGACGATGGTGATGGCTGGGCCGACGACGAAGACCCCGACTGCGCCCTCGACGGCGACGAGGTCGGCTTTGGCAGCAGCGCGTGCAACGACGGCGAAGACGACGACAGCGATGGCGACGTCGATGCCGACGACGTCGACTGTGACGACGCTACCGACGGCGACGAAGCGGCGGGGAGCGCCTCGTGCACCGATGGTGCCGACGACGACGGCGACGGCTGGACCGACGAAGACGACGCCGACTGTGCCCTCGGCGGCTCCGAAGGCGACGGCTATGCGGCCTCCGCGTGTAGCGATGGTCTCGATGACGACGGCGACAGCTTGGCCGACGCCGACGACAGTGACTGCGACGACGGCCTCGACAACGACGAAGCAAGCGTCGGCAGCGACTGCACCGACCTCAGCGACGACGACGGGGACGGCTGGACCGACGACGACGACCCCGACTGTGACGCCAGCGGCTACTCCGCGCTCGGCTGCAACAACGGCCTCGACGACGACGGCGACGGCCTCACCGACGCCGACGACCCCGGCTGCGAAAGCGGCAACGACGACGCCGAGAACGACCCCGCCGCGGTCTGCGCCGACGGCAGCGACAACGACGGCGACGGGTGGACCGACAGTGACGATCCCGACTGCGTGGTCGCCACCGCCGAACGCGGCGCGGTCGGGCCCGCCGAGTGCCACGACGGCCTGGACAACGATGGCGACGGCACCACAGACGCTGACGACAGCGATTGCCTCGACGCCGACGACAACCTCGAAACCCCGTCCGCGGCCGGCGGCCCCAGCTGCGTCGACGGCACCGACGACGACGGTGACGGCTGGATCGACAACGACGACCCCGACTGCGCCTGGCTCGGCGAAGAAGCGGGCCTCGACACCGACTTCGTCTGCAACGACGGCGACGACACCGACAGCGACACCCTCACCGACGCCGACGACCCCGGGTGCGAAAGCGCGCTCGACGGCGACGAGATCCACACCCCCGAGTGTATGGACGGAGACGACGACGACGGCGACGGCTGGACCGACACCGACGACCCGGTCTGCACCACCGGCACCGACTTGTTCGAGGACGACGGCCTCGGCACCGAGGCCTGCAACAACGGCCTCGACGACGACGCTGACGGCCTCGTCGACGCTGGCGACTGGGGCTGCGAAAGCGGTGCCGACGCCGACGAGGTCGACCCGCCCACCACGTGCAACAACGGCCTCGATGACGACTGCGACGGCTGGGTTGACGTGCTCGACCCCGATTGCGCCACGCCCATCACCGACACCGAGACCATCGCCTGCGGGGATCCCGCGGCGTTCTCGGGCGACTACCAGTGCAATGACGACGTCGACAACGACATCAACAGCTTCACCGACGCCGATGAGCCGGGCTGCCGCAGCGGGTACGACAACCTCGAAGCGTACTGAACGAGGCCGGAGGCCGGGTTAGGTCGCACGCCTTCCTGGACCCACCATGTTCGACAACGCCCGCCGCACCCACACCTGCGGAGCGCTCCGTCCTGATGACGTCGGCCGCCGCGTCGTCTTGCAGGGTTGGGCGCAGAACGCCCGCGACATGGGTGGCGTCGTGTTCATCAACCTGCGCGACCGGCACGGGATCATCCAGGTCGTCGCCGACGAACGCTGTCGTGACGACGTGCGCCAGGCAGCGGCAAGCGTGCACCTGGAGTACGTCGTCGAGGTCGAAGGCACCGTGGCGATGCGGGCCAGCCCCAATGCGAAGCTGGCCACGGGACTCGTCGAGGTCGTCGCCGACTCGGTCACCATCCTCTCGCGCACGCCCCCCCTGCCCTTTTCGATCGAGGGGCACATCTCGGCGAACGAGGACCTCCGCCTTCAGTACCGGTACCTGGAGCTGCGCCGGCCTGACCTTCAAAAGAACCTGATCCTGCGTCACAGGGCGTCGCTCGCGGTGCGCCGTTACCTCGACAGTGAGGGCTTCGTAGAGGTGGAGACCCCCATCCTCACCAAGGCCACGCCCGAAGGTGCGCGCGACTACCTCGTGCCCAGTCGGGTGCACGCCGGGCAGTGGTACGCGCTCCCGCAGAGCCCACAGATCTTCAAGCAGATCCTCATGGTCGCCGGGATGGACCGGTACTTCCAGATCGTGAAGTGTTTCCGCGACGAGGACTTGCGCGCCGACCGCCAGCCCGAGTTCACCCAGATCGACATCGAGGTCAGCTTCGCCACCCGCGCGCTGGTCATGGAGCTCGCCACCAAGCTGGTACGCACGGTGTGGAAGGAGATGCTTGACCACGACATCGGCGAGATCGCGGCGATCTCCTACACCGAGGCGATCGCACGTTTCGGCGTTGACTCCCCCGACACCCGCTTCGGCATGGAACACGCCGACGTCACCGAACTGCTGCGGACCACCGACTTCGGCGTGGTGCGCGGGCCGCTCGATGCTGGCGGCATCGCGAAGGTTTTCGTGGTCAAAGGCGGCGGGGCCAGCGTCAGCCGCAAGCAGCTCGACGCGTGGACCTTGTTCGTGCGTACCTACAAGCTGGGCGGCTTGCTCTACGGCAAGGTCGGCGCGCCGTGGACCGGACCGCTCGCAAAGCTCTCCGAGGCCGAACAGAGCGGCATCGTAGCGGCGTCGGGCGCGGCGGACGGCGACCTCGTGCTTCTCGGCGCGGGGACCTACGCAGCAGTCAACGCCGGCCTCGGGAAGTTGCGCGCCGCGGTGGCGAAGGAGCTCGCCCTCCTCCCGCCGGGGTTCTCGTTCGTGTGGGTGGTCGATTTCCCGAGCTTCGAGCTGGACGAGGACAGCGGCCGCTGGATGGCCGTCCACCACCCCTTCACCAGTCCCCGTCCCGAGCACATCGCCTTGATGGGCACGGGCCGCGAAGGCGAGATGTTCGCCGACGCCTACGATCTGGTGTGCAACGGGTACGAGATTGGCGGCGGGAGCATCCGCATCCACGATCCCGAAGTACAAAGCAAGGTTTTTGCCGCGCTCGGCATGACTCCCGAGGACGCCGAGCAGAAGTTCGGCTTCCTGCTCGACGCGCTGCGCCACGGCGCGCCCCCCCACGGCGGCCTCGCCTTCGGCTTTGACCGCATGGCCATGCTCCTGTGCGGCACCGACAACATTCGCGAGGTCATCGCGTTCCCCAAGACCGCCAGCGCGCAAGACCTGATGTCGGGCGCCCCCAGTCCCGTCGATCCCAAGCAGTTGGTGGAGCTGCACGTGCGGAACACCGAGTGAGCGGCCCGGGTTGGTCGCCGGTTCCGACGGGCTTCCCAGAGCGTCCGCCCGTTGAGGACCCGGTCGACCTGCCCTTTTTCAAGAATCCTTACCGGGTGGCGGGGCTGATCCTCCTGGTGAACGCCCCCTTGTCGCCTTCGAGGTGATGGCCCTTTCCGACGGTTCTGGACCTCCCCCGATCTTGCCGCTGATCTTCGACCTGGTCATCCGCGGGAGTCTTGTCCAGGGCAGCACAATCGCGCCACCAACATGCGTATTTTCATCTCGGCGCGGGCGTTCGGCGTGTACTTGCTGAACGCCATTTTGGGCATCGTGGTGACGATGCTCGGTCTCGTCTGACCCGCTCGACCCAACGCAGACGGCCGCCATTCCGTCTTGCAAATTGCCAAGCATCGGTTTCACCCGAGCCAAAGGGACCGGGTGCAATAAATCTTAAAATATGAAAACAGACTCTCCGGCCTCGAGCGTGCAGCGCGTCGCCTTCTGCTTCATCAGCTTGGCCATTCTCACCGTCATCCTCCTGAAACTGGATGGTGAGAATGAGGCGGCCGCGGCCGAGCTGAACGTAGCGCAGCTGACCGCCGGGGCCAGCGCCGGGCACTGAGGGCGGGCAGTCTCGACCTACGGGAGCGGAGGCGGCGTCGAGGTCAGCGCCGCGGCAATCTCGGGGATCGAGGCCGCGTCGACCCAGTTGGGCATTCCGTCTTTCCAGGCGAGGTGACGCCCGGCGGCTCCGCGAATCCTCGTCGCAATGTCACCTGCGCTCAACTGCACTTTCACCCCGTCAGGACCAGCGTAGTGGAGGAGCGCCTCGCCCGGGAGGGGCGGGGGCAGCGGAGGGGGACCGGCCGACAATCCGGACTGCGGGTTGAAGGCACCACCACCGGCCTGGGCGCGACCCAAAGCTCCCGCCATGTTCGCGCCCATCGCCACACCAAGGCCAGCCTCCATGAAGGCGCCCCCGCCCCCCGGACGCTTGGCCGCTTCCTCCATCGCGTTGGCCGCCTGGAACTGGGTGTAGGCGTTCATGTCGCCCGCCAGCGCCATCGAACTGCGCTTGTCCATCATCTTTTCAACTTCGGGCGGCACGGAAATGTTCTCCACGACGAAGTCGGTCAGCGTCAGCCCCCAGTTGCCCTGGAACCAGGTGTTGAGACGATCCTTGAGCGCGTCACCGAAATCCATGTAGTGGGCGACCAGATCGAGAAGCGGAATCTTGGCCTCGCCGATGGTGTCGGCCAGCGCCGCGACAACCTTGCGCTTGACGTGCCCAGTGATTTCGTCGGTGGTGAAGATGCCGGCCGTGCCGACGATCTCCTTGATGAAACAGGCAGGGTCGGACACACGGAAGGCAAAGCTGCCGAACGCGCGCAGACGCACCACACCCAGGTCCGCATCCCGCACCGGAATCGGGTTGGGCGTGCCCCACTTCTGGTCGGTGAACTGCCGGGTGGAGACGAAGTACACATCGCCCTTGTAGGGCATGTTCAGCGCGTACTTGATGCTCTCGAAGAAGGCCATGACCGGCTTGGTGCGTGTGCTGAGCTCGTAGGTGCCCGGCGAGAAGACGTCGCTGAGCTTGCCCTCGGCGACGAACACGGCCATCTGTCCCTCGCGGACCACGAGCTTTCCACCGTCCTGAATGGCCTTTTGGAATACCGGGAAGCGGTACACCAACGTGTTCGGCGTGTCATCCGTCCATTCCAAGACATCAAGAAACTGAGCGGCGGCCTGGCCCTTCAGGGCATTCCACAGTGACATGGCGGTCCTCGGGTCGGGGTGAGCCACGATCGTAAGCACATAGACCCAGCGCGTCAGGGGATTTCGGAGAGCGGAGCCACCTCCCACACGCCTACGCGGTTGCCCTCGGTGTCCAACAACTGGGCGACGAGGACCCCGCCCGGCCCTGGACCCACGCGCGCGATCCGCATCCCGCCCAACTCGATCGCGCGCCGGACCACGAGGTCGATCCCCTGCACCTCGACATAAAGCTCCGGCCCAGCGCTCGACGGCTCACCGCCGCCCCAGAAGCTGCCTTCCAGCCCGCCGGGCGCGCTGAAACGCACGGCGTCGCCCTCGGTTCGGAGCACCTGCCAGCCAAAACACGCGGCGTAGAAACGCGCGGCGCGGCCGGGGTCCCGGGCAGAGATGCGGACATGGGCGAGGCGGCCTGGAGGCATCCCGCAACTGAACACGTGTTCTCAGGCTGCGCCACTTTTTGGCTCTCACCACCGTCCGACGTGCGGCCTACGAACGGTCGCCGTCGTCGGCGACCGCGTCATCCGCCTCTGCGACCTCGCTGGCGTCCCCCCCGCCGAGCACATCCACGTCGGCCGGCATCCAGCCGCCCGCCTCGACGTCACCACGTTCCTCCTGGGTGGGGCCGTCCTCGGCGAAGGCGAGCCGGTCCTCGGGAACCGCGTCCTCCCCGCTTTCCGTGACAGACTGGGGGAAGGTTTCCCCGTCCCCTGCGCTGACCACCGCGACGGCAGCAGCGGCCGCCGCAAGCTCCGCCATCGCGCTCGCCCGCGCGCGATCCTCCTCCTCGTCGTAGCAGCAACGCTTGAACTTGAGGCCGGTTCCGCATGGACAGGGATCGTTCCGCCGCAAGCCTTGCTGGAACGCAACCAGCCGTGCTTCGGCACCCTTTTCGGGCAGGCGGGGCGGGGGGCGCTGCGGCGGCATCACCACCAGCGGCTCCTCAACCTCGGCGGCCTCGGCCTGCGCACGCGCGCGCTGGATGGCTAGCTGGCGTTCGATATCGGCCGCGGTGATGGTCCGCGGCCGTGCGGCCTGGGCGAAGCGTTCGGCCAGTGAGGAGTCCGCCTTCAAGACCCGGCTGACGACCGCCTCGTCGCGCAACGAGCCCATCAGCTGGAACATCTGAAAGCCCTCCTTCTTGTACTCCAAGAGAGGGTTCTTCTGGCCGTAGCCCCGCAACGACACGCCATCCCGAAGCCGATCCATCGCGGCGAGGTGGTCTTTCCAGAACTGGTCGGTCAACTGAAGCAGGATCTGTCGTTCAGCAAGGTGCAGGGTCTCGGCGCCAATCTCGGCTTCTTTGGCCAGGTATCGGGCCATAGCGTCCTTCAGGAGCCGCTCCGCAAGGATGGTGCGGGCCTCCTCCCGCAGGGACTCGGCGGAGTCCTCCCATTGAACACCGAAGATCTCGCGCGACCGCGCCATGAGCTTGGCGGTGTCCCACTGATCATGTCGGGTACCCGGCGGGATGCACTCGCCCATCAGGTCGTCCACGAGGTCAGCCACGCTCTGCAGCATCATGCCGCGCATGTTGTCCCCGCTCAGCGCGCGACGGCGGAGCTCGTACACCGCCTTGCGCTGCATGTTCATGACGTCGTCGTATTCGAGGAGGTTTTTGCGCATGTTGAAGTAGTTGCCTTCAACCTTCTTTTGCGCGTTCTCAATTGCCGAGGTCACCCAGCGATGCTCGATGGCCTCGTCCTGTTTCATTCCCATCCGCTCCATCCACACCGCCGTGCGATCGGAACCGAAAAGGCGAAGCAGGTCATCCTGAAGGCAAAGGTAGAACCTGGAACTACCAGGATCGCCTTGGCGCCCGGAGCGACCCCGGAGCTGGTTGTCGATCCGACGCGACTCGTGGCGTTCGGTGCCGAGGATGTGCAGCCCGCCCACCTCAAGCACCTTCTGGCGTTCTTCCTCGCACTCGGCGCGGTGTTTGGCCAGAGTCTCGCGGTACACGGGGTGGGTGATATCCGGCCCCGGAGGGGGCGCCCCCTTCAGCCGCGCCGCCGCTTCCTGCTCGATAGGCCACAGCCCATCGACCTCCTCGCCGGCCTCGCGGCGGTTCTTCAGCTCGATACGGGTAAGCCCCTCGGGGTCACCGCCGAGCTTGATGTCCGTGCCGCGGCCCGCCATGTTGGTGCTGATCGTGACGGCCTTTCGGCGACCCGCCTGGGCGACGATCAGCGCCTCCCGATCGTGCTGCTTGGCGTTGAGCACCTCGTGCGGGATGCCCTTGCGTTCGAGGAGGCGATGAACCAGCTCCGACTTCTCGACGCTGGTCGTGCCCACGAGCACCGGCTGCCCCCGTTCGTAGCACTCCTCAAGCTCCGCGAGCACCTTCTTGAACTTCTCGTCCTGCGACTTGTAGACGATGTCGTGGTGATCGGTTCGTTCAACCTTGCGATTGGTCGGAACCGGAACCACCTCAAGCTTGTATATCTTGGCGAATTCCTCCGCCTCGGTGGCGGCGGTGCCCGTCATCCCCGCGAGCTTCGTGTACATGCGGAAATAGTTCTGGAACGTGATCGTCGCGTACGTCTGGCTCTCCGCCTCGACCTCCACCCGTTCCTTCGCTTCGACCGATTGGTGCAGGCCATCGGACCAGCGCCGGCCGTACATCAGCCGGCCGGTGTGCTCGTCGACGATGATGACCTTGAGCTTGTTCCCGGAGCGCGGATCGGGCTGGACGACGTAGTCCTTGTCGCGCTTGAAGAGGTAGTGGGCCTTGAGCGCCTGGTTGACATGGTGAAGGACTTCCATGTTCGCAGGGTCGTACAGGTTGGCGATCTTCAGCCGAGCTTCAAGCTTGTCGACACCCTCGTCGGTCAACCCCACCTGCCGCTGCTTTTCGTCGACCGTAAAGTCGAGTTCCTTCTGAAGTACGCTGATCACCCCGTCGATCACCTCGTACTTGTCAACCGTGTCGTCCGTGGGGCCCGAGATGATGAGCGGCGTCCGCGCCTCATCGATCAAGATGGAGTCGACCTCGTCCACGATGCCGAAGTGATGCGCCCGCTGCACATACTGGTCGAGCGAGAACTTCATGTTGTCGCGGAGGTAGTCGAATCCGAACTCGTTGTTGGTCCCATAGGTGATGTCGCAAGCGTAGGCCGTACGCTTGGAGGCGTCGTCTCGAACGGCGCTGAGGATCGTGCCCACCGACATGCCCAGGGCGCTGTAGATGCGCCCCATCCATTCCGCGTCACGATTGGCGAGGTAGTCGTTCACGGTGACGACGTGCGCCCCCTTCCCGACGAGCGCGTTGAGGTACACCGGGAGCGTCGCAACCAGGGTCTTGCCCTCGCCCGTGCGCATCTCGGCCACCATGCCGCGATGGAGCACGATTCCGCCGATCATCTGCACGTCGAAGTGACGCATTTCCATTGTACGCCGGCCGGCTTCTCGAACCACCGCGAAAGCCTCGGGCAGGAGCTCGTCGACGGCGACCCCGTTGTCGATCCGCTGTCGAAATCCAGAAGTACAACCACGCAGATCTGCGTCGGACATCGCCGTGTACCGCGATTCGAGCTCGTTGATGCGCACCACCGTCGGCTGCATCTTCTTGATGAGGCGGTCGGCGGGACTGCCGATGACGCGGCGGATGAGGTCGGTGATCATGGAGACCCGGTATTTAAGGAAGCGGGCGCGGTTAACGCCCCAGACGCCCCCGCGCCGCTGAACTCAGCACGGGCACCGGAAGCTAAGCACCGCGGCACACGCCGGCGTCACCGAACGTCGCCGCAACAGATTCAGGGCAGCGGAGGCGTGGCATCGGCTGCCTCTGGCGTCAAAAGCGGCCGTAACAACTCCAACTTTTCCCGGGCTACCTGGTGAGTCGGATCGAGCGCAAGCGCCTCGCGGAACGACTTGGCGGCGCCCTGGTAGTCGTTGCGCTGGGCGAGGGACAAACCGAGGCCCGTTCGCGCCTCGACGAGCTTCGGATTGCGCTGCAGCGCCAGTCGGAACGAAGCTTCCGCCTCTTCCCAACGACCGAGCTCGTACGCTGCGGCGCCCACCAGCCACGCGGAATCCCCCGTGGGCTCGTCCACCTCAGCACGGCGGGCCTCGACCAACGCCAACTCTCCGCGACCAGACTCCAGATAGAGCATCGCGAGCGCGCGGTGCGGCCGTGAACGACCAACGGTGGTGTCAGAGGCGGACGAGTCAGCGGCGCGCCGCAACCAGCTCTCCGCCTCGGTAAAGTCTCCCCGGGCACGAAGAAAAACCCCCAGGTTCAATGACGTCTGCCAGATGTGCGGCGCCAGCCTCGCCGATTCGCGGAAAGCCGACGCCGCACCCACGAAGTCCCGGGTCTCCTGCCGTGAGGCCGCGAGCCCCTGAAAGGCGAGCCAGCTTTCGGGGTCACGCTCGGAGCACTCACCGTACCAGCGGAGCGCCACATCGAACTGTCGGCGGGACAGCGCGATGTCGGCCCGCAGGCACCGCGCGGTGGCCGAGGCCGGGTTCAGCAAAAGCGCTGCGTCGATCGCCGCTTCCGCCGTGGCCCACTCCCGGGAGTTCTCTCCCTCTCTACGAGCCAGCCGCCAACTGCCTCGCGCGCGATCCAATATCGGCGCAATCATCGGGTCGATGGCCGCCCCGGCGCCTGGCTGGTCCTGCATGCCTCGCGCGCTCTCCAACGCGGTCCGGACGTCGCCTATGGCGCTGGCCCGTAGCACCGCCAGGGATGCCCGCCGCGTCGCCTGCCGGGCCGCCAACCCCAGCGGGGCGTCGACGAAGACGTGGTCCGCTTCCGACGCGACGGCCAGCAGACCCGCCACCGGCAGCGGATCCCGTGCTTCGGGGAGCCCTCGGCCCGGCGAGGCCGATGAATCCAAGCTCGCAGCGAAGTGCTGGTCCGCCACCACGAGGCTCGCCAACTCCAGCGCCGTGGTGAGGCCAAGCTCCCGCGCACCCGACGCGACGCGCACGCACCCCTCCACCTGGCCCCAACGAACCGCCTCCTGCGTGCCAACAAGCAGCAGCGCCTCCGCACCCTCAGGAGGCACCCAAACCTGCACGACCGGCCAGACCGAGCCAAAGGCCCGCACCGCTCCTTCCAGCACCCCGGGCTCCACACCGAGTCCAGGCAGCACCAGGACGTGCGCGCCAGCCGGCGACACATGCGCGGCGGTTCCTGCCAGGCGCGCCGGAGTGGGCCAGCGAGTCCGGCCATCCTCCCAACCCACTCTTACAATCTCCACCACCGCGTCCACGCCCCCCCGCGAGCGCAAAAGCGTCGCGCCCGGCACCGCCAGCAGCCGCGTCTCAGAAGACAGCCACGCCCGGTGCGCCCCCGGGTCAGCCGCCGCGAGTCGCGCCACCAGCTCAGAGTCCGGAAGGGCCACGTCGATCCCCGTGAATCGTTGCTCCCGCAACGAGACCACGGCACGCCCATAGTCGTCTCCCAGCACCCGCACGCGGCCACGCCCCGCCGAGGCGCACCCTGCGAGCGTGCCCGCCAGCCGTTCAACCGCGCGCGCCCTCCCCGAGCTTCCCGCGGTTGTTCCATCCAACTCGACCAGCGTGACGCGCTCCCCACCCCACACCTGACTCGCCCCCCAGGCGCCCCAGAAGGTCTGGACCTCCGTGTCGCCGCGCAGCGTGCTTACGCGGTCGCGCAGGAAACTGTCCGCCGGAAGCGCCGCCAGCGACCGAGCGCCCGCCGCCTGCCAGGTCACTGGGAGGGCGCGCACGGCTGGCAAAACCGCTAGCGCGGCGACGAGAGGGGCCGCGAGCGCAGCGTCGCCCGCGCTCGCGAGCCGAAGCGCCGCGCCCCCCGCGCCACCGAACAGAAAGAATAAAATCGCCGCGGGCGCCGGAGCGGGCCCGGACAGGACCAACCACGCCGCACCGCCTGCGCCAACGTGGGTGACCGCGCCGAGAACCCACGACCGAGGCAGTGAAACCGCAACACCCACGCCTGCCGCAAACCAAGCGAGCGCCGCAGGCGTCGGACCCAGCGCCGGGCGCAAGAGGAACCAGGTCACCAAGGAAGGCAAAAAAAGCACTCCGGCGACCACGGCTGCACCGAGACGGATATCCAGCCTGCGCGCACCCATATTCCGCAGGGAGGGGTCGATTCCGAGTCCAACAGCCCCGAAGAACAGGGCCACGACGGCCGCCACCGGCGCAGAAAAACCGCCGAGCGCCGCAAAAGCAACGAGCGCTACAGCACCGTGCGGCGCTCGGGCGCGAAGTAGTGCAGGCCGAAGCGGTGCAAGCGCCGCGGCCCCCGCCGCCCCCGCCACCCAGGGCACCAAAAGAGTCGTGGTCTCCAACCACGGGCCAGCCGCCACCAACCCGAGGCCAGGCTCCACCGCGAACAAAAGGAGAAAACCAGCCGCCGCCACGCCGAGCGCGCCTCGCCGAGGAAGCGCCAAGAAACTTGGTGCTACCGCACACATTGCCAGGATGTGAGGGAGTGGAGCCCCGCCGGAAACCTCCGCGAGGCACCCCCCAACCACCGCCAGCACGGCCCCCACGGCCACTGCCGCCGCGCTCGTCACCAGGCCCGGAGACAGGTTCAGGCTCACCCCTCCCTCATAGCGCGAGCGAGATGCTCGTTGACCACTGCACCTGCATTCTGGTAGAAGTGTCCCGCTCCGCAGGATGGACTTGGCTCTGCTCGCACGCCCACGCAGCGCTGTCGCGCTCGACATCGGCTCTAGCCATGTCAAGATGCTCGAACTGGACGCCGAAAAGCCCGGCAAATACCGACTCAAACATTTCGGTATCGCCCCCCTCCCCCCCGAGGCGGTGGTGGACGGCGCGTTCATGAACACCGGCGCGATCGTGTCGGCGATCCGCGAGCTGCTCGCGCGCCACAAGGTCAAGACGCGCGATGCCTGCGTCGCGGTCTCCGGAAACTCGGTGATCATCAAGCGGATCTCGTTGCCGCAGATGTCGCGCGACGAGCTGGAGGAGTCGATCACCTGGGAGGCCGAACAGTACATCCCGTTCGACGTCAACGACGTGAACATCGATGTGCACATCCTGAGTCAGCGCGCCGACGAAGCCGGGCACATGGACGTGCTGCTTGTCGCAGCGCGCAAGGACCTGATCAACGAGTACAGCGCCTTGCTCATTGAGGCGGGCCTTCGTCCGGCCGTCATCGACGTCGCCGCGTTCGCCTTGGAGAACATGTTCTCGCTCAACTACGACGTCGGCCCCGACCCGGTGGCGTTGGTCAACGTCGGCGCCGCCACGGTGAACATCAACGTTCTACGCGGCGGCAGCAGCGCATTCACCCGCGACGTCGGCCTCGGCGGCCGGGTCTACACGGAAGAGATCCAGCGCTCGCTCAACGTCAGCTTCGAAGAGGCGGAGGCCTTGAAGGTCGGCGGCAATGAGCGCGACCGCTCGGCGGTGGTTCCCGAAGAAGTAGAGCGTGTCTTGTCGGGCGTCTCCGAAAACATCGCGACCGAGGTCCACCGCTCGCTGGACTTCTTCCTTTCGACCTCCGGGGGAGTCGGCTTGTCCGGCGTCTACCTGTCGGGGGGCGCGGCGGGCACGCCGGGCCTGGCCCAAGCCATTGAGCGGGCCACCAACGCCACGGTGACCCTCGTTGATCCGTTCCGCCGCATCTCGGTGGACGAGCGGGCGTTCAACCCTCGCTTCCTCCAAGACGTCGCTGGGCATGCCGCCATCGCCGTCGGCCTCGGACTCCGCCGGGGGGACGACAAATGATCAAGATAAACCTGCTTCCCATCCGGCAGACCCGGAAGGCGGAGGCCCTCCGCAGGGAGACGCTGCTTGCCGCGCTGCTCGGCGCGGTCGTGGCCGGCGGCTGCCTCTTTGTCTGGGCGGGCCTCACGATTCGGGACAGTGGCCTGGCCGCCGAAAACACGGCCCTGAGCGCTGATATCACCCGGCTGAAGAAAGAGGCCGACGACGTCGACGCGATGGAGGCGGCCAAGGCCGAGCTTGAGCGGAAACTCTCCGTCATCGCCACGCTTCGCGAACGCAAGACAGGTCCGGCGCACATGTTGGACGAGCTCGCGCTGGCCGCCCCGGAAAAGCTGCAGATGCTCACGCTCAACGAACACGCTGGAAACCTGGAGTTCGGCGGTCTCGCGGTCAGCAATGAGGTCATCAGCCAGTTCCTCCGCGCGCTCGAAGCAAGCGACTACTTCGAACAGGTCTACCTCCAGAACATCGAAGCGTACGAGGCCAAGGACAAATCCAGCTCTGTGCTGCTCAAGGAGTTCTCGCTCACTGCGCACCTCCTCGAAGGGGGCAAGAAGCCGGAGCCGGCTGGCGCCGAGGCGATTCCGCCCGTTCCACCGCCGACTCCACCCGCCGATGGGGCGCTCGCTCCAGCCGCCCCCGCCGAAGCGGCCCCGGCCGGGACTCCCCCGATGGAACCGGCCCCCGCCGCGCCAAGCAGCGCGGACGACGCCAAGGCGATGCCCGCTGGTGGAGCCACTCCATGAGCCAGCTCCTCGACCGCCTCGGCAAACTCCCGCGCTCGCAGCGCGTCATCGTCTACGGCCTCAGCTACCTCGTGCTGGTGATTGCGCTCTTCTTCGCGCTCATCGGGCCCACGTATCAGTCGATTTCCAGTGCCACCCGCACCCGGCAGGAATTGACCAAGAAGCGGGACGACGTCCAGGCGCGGGCCCAGAATAAAGGCAAGTTCGAGGACGAACTCGAACAGTTGCAGGCCGACCTCAAACAGGCGCTCAAGGAACTTCCCAACGATCGGGAGATTCCTGGCCTGCTCAGCGAAATCGACGCACTTGCGCGCAAATCGGGCCTCGAAGTCAGGAAGTTCCAGCCCCTGCCAGAGGCCAAGCACGAGTACTACGCGGACGTGCCCGTTCAGGTCGCGATGGAGGGCAGCTACCATGAGGTCGCCATCTTCTTCGACCGGGTGGGCAAGATGGGCCGCATCGTCTCGGTAGAGGACATCGAGATGAGCAACCCCAAGGAGGCCGGAACGGAAACGTCCCTGACCATCGAGGGCAAGGTGGTGACGTACCGCTTCCTCACCGAGGCCGAGATCGAGAGCGGCGCCAAGGCGAAGGACGCCAAGAAAAAGAAGGGCGGGGGTGCCGAATGAGGTCCGCCACCCTGATGATCCTGATGTTGGTGGCCTGCGGCGAGTCGTTGGACGCGCCGACTGCCAAGCCACCTGCGAAAAAAGCGCCGCCTGTCGCACGTACAATCGTGGACGATGCGGCGGAAGAGTGGTTCTACAACCCCGCTGGCAAGCGGGACCCCTTCAGCTCCTTCCTCGCCAAGCAACGAGGTCCGGACGAAGTTTCTCCCGACGCGCCGCCGCTGCAGCGCTGGGAGACGGACCGCTTCGTGCTCACGGGCGTCATCTGGAACATCGAGGCGCCGCGGGCGCTGGTGATCGACCCCGAAGGTATCGGTCATGTCGTACGTCACGGCACCTACGTCGGACGCAACTGGGGCAAGGTCACGGCGATCTCCGAGGATGGGATCGTCGTTACCGAGGAGTACCGGATGCTAGACGGCGAACTTGTCGTGAACCCTGTCACCATCCGCTTTGGCGGCGTGGTGAAAAAGTGAAAGCCAAACTCAACGGAGTGATGATGCGGCCACGCGTGCTGTTCGGCGTGCTGTGCTTTGTGGCCCTGGCGGGAACTCCCGCCCTTGCGGCCGCGCCGACGACCGTCGGCAGTACCTCGGTGACCGGCGGGGCGGAGCGGACGGAAGTTCGCATCCCGCTCAGCGGGGAAAACCCGGCTTACAGCGCCTTCAAGGCGACCAGCCCTGATCGGCTGGTGATCGATTTTCCGGCGAGCACCCTTGCCGAAGGAGCGGTCGTCTCCGGGGCGGGAATGGTCAGTCGAGGCGAGCTGTCGACGTTCAATGACGGCTCTGACGTCGTTCGACTGACCCTTTTCTTGACCGGGCCGTTCACGCACGAGCTCCGTCAAGACGGGACCGATCTGGTGGTTTCCCTGGTGCCCGGCGCCGAGTCGGACCCCCTCGCCTCCGCGCTCGGCAATGGTCGACTCAGCGGCCCGGCGGCCGCCATCGACGGGGCTGCCCTGACCACTCTGGACTTTGCGTTCGATGAAACCCACAGCCGCGTCGTGATGGGCTTGCAGGGCGTCGAACCCGCCGTCTCCCAGCCCAGCTCGCGGCTGATCGTCATCGACCTTCCCGGCGCCAAGATGCCGGACTCCTTGGCGAGAGAGATCGACAGCAGTCGCTTCTACAGCCCAGTCAGCGCCGTCCACGCTAGGCCCACGCGGTCCGGGACGCGCGTTGAAATCGCGCTTCGCGAATCCGTCGAGTATCAGGTAAAACGCGACGGTGCCCTTTACATCGTCGAGGTGACCAACCCCGACAGCATGATGCGCGCGCGCACCGAGCAGGTACAGAAGAGTGCCGAGGCCGCGCCCTCCGCGCCGGGCACCAACGAGTCGGCGCCGATCGGCAATGCCTCGGGCACCGAGGTGCTCATTGGCTCGTCCGGCAGGACGGAAGATCCGCAATCCCAATTCGGGGCTGGATCTGGCTCCGCCGATGCCAACTCGCTGTCATTCGCCGATGACGCGCCCGGTGCCGCCTCAGCCCGGTATCGCGGGAAGAGAATGAGCATCGACCTCCAGGACGCCGATATCCACACGGTCTTCCGCTTCATCGCCGATACCGCTGACCTGAACATCGTCTCCAGTGACGACGTCAAGGGTACCGTCACCGTGCGGCTCAAGGACGTACCGTGGGATCAGGCCCTGGCCTCGATCCTTCAGTCGAAGGGCCTGTCCGCGCAGCGGTTCGGAAACATCATCCGCGTCGCGCCGATCGAGACGATCAAGGCCGAACAGCAGGCCACCCTCGAGAAGAAGAAGTCCGAGGACTTGTTGCAGCCGCTGGAAATCTACGTGGCGCCGCTGAACTACGCCGACGCCCAGGAAGTCGCCGAACAACTCAAGGAGCTGCTCAGCGAACGCGGCACCATTCAGATCGATGAGCGCTCCAACCAGCTCATCATCAAGGACGTGCGCGAAAGCATCGCGATGATGCGCGAGTTGCTCAAGCGGGTTGACCGCGCGAATCGGGCTGTCTCCATCGAAGCACGCTTTGTCGAGGCCACCAGCAGCAAAGTGCACCAGCTCGGCATCCAGTGGGGCAGCAACGTCGATGCTTCTGGCGCCACCGGGTATCAAACCGGCGCTTTCTTCCCGAACGCAATCGGTGTCTCGGGCGGGCTCACCCAGGGCGGCGCCTCGCAGTTCTACTCTCCCGGCAACGACAGCCTGCTCGTCGACCTGGGTACCACCGGCGGCTCGTCCGGCGCCTTGGCCTTCTCGCTCGGGAGCATTCCCGGCTTGATTGACCTCGATGCTCGCCTCAGCGCGCTTGAGACCGAGGGCTGGGGTCGCGTCGTTTCGAGCCCCCGCGTCAACGTCATGGACAACGCCACCGCGTCGGTCAAGCAGGGCGAGGCCATCCCGTTCGAGACCGTCAGCAACGGCGGCACCCAAGTGCAGCTCGTGGACGCCGTGCTCGAGTTCAACATCACGCCGCACATCACCACCGACGGATACGTCGCGATGGAAGTGAAGATCAAGAACAACCGGGCCGACTTCAGCCGCACCGTGCAGGGGCGCCCCGCGATCGCGAAAAAAGAGCTTGAGACCAGGGTTCTGGTCGCAGACGGCGACACCGCGGTGCTCGGTGGCGTCTACGCCACCGAAGAATCCTGGAGCCAGGAGCGCGTACCGGGCCTCGGCTCGATTCCGCTCATCGGCTACCTCTTCAAGAACTCCGCGACGCAGAGCAAGCAGAACGAGATGCTGGTGTTCATCACGCCGCGGATCGTGAGCGAGTAGTCCGTGCGGGTCGCCCTGGGCGGCCCGATGGGCGTCGGCAAGAGTTCGGTTTCGCGGGGTCTTGCCACGCGGCTTGGCGCCGTCCTCCATGACCTCGACAGCGAGATCGGCGACATCCCCGCGCTCTTTGCCGCGGGCGGTGAGCCCGCCTTCCGTCACGCCGAGCACGCGACGCTTGAGAGGCTCGCCAGCGCCGACGGGGTCCTGGCCCTGGGAGGCGGGACGCTGCAGAGCGCGAAAAACCGTGCGCTGTTGCGCGGGTGGTGCGTGCTGGTGCTCATGGCGTCCCCGGCCACACTTGAGTCGCGACTGACTACGGAGGGGAGGCCGCTGGCGGGTCGCTGGCGAGAACTTCTGGAACGGCGGCGCGAGGCATGGGCGCAGTACGGCGAGCCGATCTGGACGGACGGGCTCTCCATCCCGGAGGTCATCGACGCGGTGCACGCCCGATGCTGATTCGCAGCCTCCCACTCACGCTCGGCTACACCGTGCAGATCGCGTCAGACTTTGAAGGCCTGGGCGCGACGCTTACTGCGCTCGACATCGACCGCATCGTGATCGTGACCAACCCGACCGTGCGCGGGCTGCACGGCGCGGCACTCGGGGCGGAGCTGCACGCGCTCGCGCCAACCTGGATCGAGTTGCCAGACGGCGAGGCCCACAAAAACCTCGAAACCTGGCGACGCCTCGTGTCAGAGTTGCTCGCGCTCTGCGTCGACCGGCGTACGACAGTCATCGCCTTCGGCGGCGGGGTCATCGGCGACATCGCCGGCTTTGCGGCGGCCACTGTGCTCCGCGGCCTGCCGCTGGTGCAGGTGCCCACAACGCTCTTGGCGGCAGTGGATGCGTCGGTCGGGGGAAAGACCGGGGTGAACACCACGGAAGGAAAGAACCTCGTCGGCGCATTTCACCAGCCCAAGCTGGTCTGGACGGCCCTCCACACCCACCGCACCCTCCCGCTGCGCGAGTGGCAATGCGGCTTGGGAGAAGTCCTCAAGCACGCCGTGCTCGACGGGCCTCGAACGTTCTCGCTCGTGGGGGCCAGCGCGAAGGATCTGGCAGGCACGGACGAACGCCACGCAGCCGAGGCCGTGGCGCTGTCGGTGGCCGTCAAGGCGCGTCTGGTGGAGGCCGATCCGTATGAGGGTGGAGACCGAGCGCTGCTGAACCTCGGTCATACGCTCGGACACGGCATCGAGGCCACAATCGGCTACGGCGCCATCTCCCACGGCGAGGCCGTGTGCATCGGCATGATCGCAGCCGCGCGTCTTGGGGTGGAGCTGTTAGGAACGTCGCCCGCGTTCGTGCGCGAGCTTGAGCGCACGGCGGAGGCACTCGGACTTGCGACGCGGCTCTCCGACCGTGTCGACGCCGCCGACCTCGTGGGCGCCATGGCGTTCGACAAGAAGCGCGAGCGTGGTATGATCAAGCTCGTGATCCCCGTGTCCGCCGGAGATGTTCGTCTGATGGTCCTGCCGGACTCCGCCTTGGCGCGTCTCGCGGACCTCGGCCGGGTGGCTTCGTGATCGCCCTGCTCCTTGCGGCCTGCGCACCGCCTGACGCGGAGCCCGGCTCGATCGTTCTCGCGCCCGCCGACACTGCCGAACCCTGGGAAGAAGCCTACGCCGACGAGGATGACATCGGTGGGCGCTTTCCGATGGAAGCGGTGGTCCTCGGTCCCGGCGGTGCTCCGGCGGTGGGGGTTCGCGTCAGCGTGCTGAGCGGCTGGGACGGCGCCTCGGTGCGGCTGCTCGGCAAACCGGCCGATTCGACGGCGCTCGACGTGCGAACCAACGAGGTGATCGAGCTCGGAAGCTGCGGCGGTGGCGCCACAGACTGCACGTGGCTCGAGCTCGTTTCGACCGCGACGGGCCGAATTAGCTTCGACGTGTTCGTCGACGTGGCGCCGGATTCTGGAGCCAGCGTGCCGATCTTCATCTCTGCCGGCGGCGATGTGGCCAGCGTCGAGATCGAATTCGTCGATGCGCTTGTGGTACACTAATCCGGTCGAGGTTCCGCGATGGTACTGCTGCTTGCCCATGCTGTCCTGCTCAATCTGAACGCGTGCTCGGAAGGCCCGTTCGATCCGCCGTACGACTCCACCATAGGGTCATCCACGGAAGGGCTCACGGTCATCTACAACGCCGCGGTAGCCGAAGAAGACGGGTACGGGCTCGTCTACCACAACCAGGCGATCGTCAAACACGAGGACGAGTACGGGCGTAATCTGCCCCTTGAGAACATCGTGGTCGAGATCTACAGCTATTGGTCAGGCACCTATCTCCTGCCCCAGAAGGCTGTCACCAAGGTCGACGACTTCCTTGTCGCGTGCACCGAGGGTGGCGGCGATGAGGAGTTCCAGGCCCTGTGCGAAGTCTTCCTCAACGACCCCGACAACCAGTACTTCGAGCTCACCGGCAAGTACCTGCTCGCGACCGACACCGGCGACCCCGCCACCTACCGCCCGAACTACCTGCGCGGGGTCACGGACACCCGCGGCATCGTCGATTTCTACCTATTCTTGGACAGCACTCCAGGCGGCGGCACCGACTTCGGCATTGAGATGAGCACCTCCGTCGATCAGACGGTGCTCATCGTCAGCTCCGCCACCACCGAAGGGAAGTAGTCACGAACTCCGAGGCTGAGATCGCTCAGCTGCGGAAGCGCGTGCGCGAAGACGCGCGGTCGCTGGCGTTTGTGCCCTTGGCCGAGCTTTTGAGGAGGGAGGGGCAGCGCAGCGAGGCCCTGGCGGTGATTCGAGCCGGGCTTCGGCACCACCCTGAACACGGTCCGGCCCGCGTGGTTTTGGCGCGGATTCACCTGGGATCCGGGAACCGCGCGCTGGCGTTGGGCGTCGTGGAAGAGGTCGTGCAGCTCGACCCGGAGAACGTTGCCGCTGGCGCGATGTTAGCGGGCCTCCTTGTCGAGGATGGGCGGCTGCGCGAGGCCGAGGCGTTGCTCGAGCGACTTCGGCTGAGCTCGCCCGCGGACCCCGTCGTTCAAGCGCTTCTCGCACGCGCCCGGCCGCCGGTCCGACGGCTCCACGGAGAACGGGGCGACCCCTTCGATACCGAGGCGTGGGCCGACCATCTTGCCGGACGAGGCGACTACCCGCGGGCAACTCGGGCTTGGCAGAGGATTTTCGGCGCCAATCCCCGCGACGCCCGCGCCCGCGGCCGGGTGGTGGAGCTCTCGCGGGCGCTCGACGGCCACGGCAGCAACGCGGGCACCCGGGAACCGCCGCGGGCGCGCCACCGAGTGCCAGGCTATGGCGACGCGGTCCGCGCGGTGCTTGACGACCACGAGGGCCCCGTGCCCGTCACCGCACCCGGATGGGCGCGCGTTTATTGGAGCGACTGATGCGCGTGCTTGTCCTCCACGGCCCCAACCTGAACCTACTCGGACAGCGGGAGCCCGAAACCTACGGGACGGCCACGCTCGCGGACGTGGACGCCCTGCTGCTGCGTGTCGCCACCGAGCTCGGCGCCACCATCGATTGTGTGCAGAGCAACCACGAGGGCGTCCTCGTGGACCGCATCCAGGGCGCCCGGGGGCACGCCGACGCGATCCTTGTCAATCCCGGCGGCCTCACCCACACCTCCGTGGTGCTGCGCGACGCGCTCCTGGCGGTGGGGCTCCCATTTGTCGAGGTGCACCTCAGCAACATCCACGCCCGCGAGCCGTTCCGCCGCCACTCCTACTTGTCCGACATCGCTCGCGGCGTGGTCAGCGGCTTCGGTCCGGCCTCGTACGAGTTGGGCCTCCGCGGGCTACTCGGTTAGGCTCCGGCCGCCGCGGAGACCGGATGGATCAGAAAGGAGTGCGTGACCTGGTGCGCCTGATGAAGAGTCAGGGGGTTGCCGAGTTCACCTGGAAACACGAAGGCGCCGAGCTCGCCGTGAAGTTCGGCGGGTACGCCCAGCAGGTGGCCCTGCTGCCCCAACCGGCGCTCGCCGCGCCGGCCGCCGCTGCGGCTCCGGCCGCCCGAGCCGCGACCGTCGACCAAAAGGTGGTTCGCGCCCCCATTGTCGGCACCTTTTACCGTGCCCCTTCCCCGGACGTGCCGAGCTACGTCAGCGTCGGCGACAAGGTGCGCAAGGGTCAGGTGGTCTGCATCATCGAGGCGATGAAGCTGATGAACCAGGTCGAGTCCGACGTGGACGGCGTCGTCGCCGAGATCCTGGTGGACAACGGACAACCGGTGCAGTTCGGTCAGGAACTGTTCCGCCTGTCCCCCGGATAGTCCGGGTGTTCCGCAAGGTTCTCATCGCCAACCGCGGCGAAATCGCGATGCGCGTGATTCGCGCCTGTCGCGAACTCGACATCCGCACGGTCGCCGTCTACTCCGAGGCCGACCGCCACGCGCTGCACGTTCGATTCGCCGACGAAAGCGTCTGCATCGGGCCCCCTCCCGCGCGGCAAAGCTACCTCAATATTCCGGCCGTCATCTCGGCAGCGGACATCACCCGCGCCGATGCGGTCCACCCCGGGTACGGCTTCCTTGCGGAAAACGCCACCTTCGCCGAGGCGGTGAACGCCCACGGGATGACGTACATCGGCCCCTCTCCGGAACATCTCCGGCAGTTCGGCGACAAGCTCTCCGCCAAGGCAGCCGCCCGCGCCGCTGGCCTGCCCTTGCTCCCCGGAAGCCACGGCGCGGTCGAGTCACTGGACGAGTGCGTGGAAGTGGCCAAGCTGACCGGCTTTCCGCTGATGCTCAAAGCGGCGGCGGGCGGCGGTGGCAAAGGAATGCGTGTCGTCGAAGACGAGGACACGCTGCGCAAGGTCTTCGCCATCACCAGCGCCGAGGCGATGGCCGCGTTTGGTTCCGGCGCCGTGTTTCTGGAACGCTTTCTGCGCGCCCCGCGCCACATCGAGGTCCAGTTTGCCGGCGACCGTTTCGGCGCCGCCGTTCACATCGGAGAACGCGACTGTTCGATGCAGCGCCGACATCAGAAGATCATCGAGGAGGCGCCCGCGCCGAACTTGAACGAGGACCTGCGGGACCGGATTCGTGCTGCTGCTGCTAGGCTGGTCGCCTCCACCGGGTACGTCACCGTCGGCACTTGCGAGTTCCTCGTCGAGGGAGATGAGTTTCACTTTCTTGAAGTGAACCCGCGAATCCAGGTGGAGCACCCGGTCACCGAGATGGTCACCGGGATCGACCTCGTTCAGCTCCAGATCCGACTCGCCGCCGGAGAGCCCATGCCCTTTGCCCAAAGCGAAGTGCGGATGCGTGGTCACGCCATCGAAATCAGGGTCAACGCCGAAGACCCCTGGAAATTCACACCATCCCCGGGAAAGATCGTCGGCTACCACGCGCCGGGCGGCCCCGGAATCCGCGTGGACAGCTCAGTGCACGAAGGGGCGATGGTGCAGCCGTACTACGACAGTCTGGTCGCGAAGATCATCGCGCACGCGCCCGACCGGGAGGGCGCAATTCGTAAGCTCCTGGGAGCGATGGACGAGGTTGTGATAGAAGGGATCCGGACGTCGCTTCCCCTCCAACGGCTCCTATTGGCCGACCCGGCGTTCAGCGGCGTGCGATTCCACACCCGCTTCATCGATGAATGGCTGAAGAACCGACCGGGGTGAGCGACCCGTGAGCAATGAACGCCAACGTCTCGAACAAGAAGCGCTTGAGCAGCTGAATCGCGGCAGCGCCGAGGGCGCGCTCAAGGCGTACCTGTCCATCCTGCGGCTCGATCCGAAGGACCGCCGGGTACGCCAGAGAGTGGGCGAGATCTACATCCGACAGGGGAAGCACCAGGACGCCGAACGGCACCTGCGCGAGGTGGCGGAAGGCCTGCTGAAAGAAAACGCACACCGGGCTGCGGTGTCAGTGCTCAAACAGCTCGCGGCCCTGCGCCCCGACGACCCGCAGATTCAGCTGGACCTTGGCGAATGCTACCTGGCCGGATCCTACCAGTCCGACGCGAAAGCCTGCTTCGATGCGGCGCTGCGCGCCTGGATGGGGCTCGGAAAGCCACTGCTCGCGGCCAAAGCCGCGAAGCGGCTGGTAGAAACAAGTCCGCAGGATCAAACCGCCCGCCTCCGGGTGGCTGAACTTCTCGAAGCCGGGGGCGACCTGGACGGCGCCTCAGGGGCCTACTCAGAGGTGATGGAGGAGTTTCGACGCCGCGGGCGCATGGACGAGGTCGGGCGTATCGCCGAGCTGGCGCTCAAAGGCCGCCCTGACGATGTGGGGCTGTTGCTCGACGCCGCCGCCGGCCGCATCCAGCAGGGTGAGTTCAAGCGCGCGCTTCAGGCCCTACAAGCCGCGTTCCTCAAGGGCCCGAAGGAGCCCCGTACGCTGGACCTTCTCGCGCGCGCCTTCGAGGGAGCGGGACAAGCCGAACGCGCCCTGAAAGTGCTCCTGGAGCTGTCCCGAGTGGGCGCCGACCGCAACGACATCGCGGCCGAAGCGGACGCCCTGCGCCGCGCGGCAGCGCTGGGGCCCCACGACACCGAGGTCGCCGAGCGCCTTGCGCGGGCCGAAGACCGCCTCGGCCGGCTGGAACGAAAGGTCACCAGCCTAAGCTGCGTCGAGCCCGCCGACGAAGGCACCCTCCGAGCGGTCGTCCGCGCCGAGGTGCTCGTTCGTTATGGCAGGTTCGCCCATGCGGAAGAGGGCTTGCGCGCTGCCATGATCGGACAGGCCGATTCGCTGGCGCTGATCGCGAGCCTCGCCGAGCTCCTCGTGGCGGCCGGTCGCGTGCCAGACGCGCTCCCGTGGATGGAGCGGCTCGTGCCGCGCGCAGGAAGCGAGGCGTCGGCCATTCTCGATCGGATGGCGCTTCTCCGCGGCATCGACCGGGTCGAGGTCCCCGCCGCAGTGAGCGACGAAGACCTGCTTGACGACGAGGAAGACCCCCCCACCGCGCCCCCGCTCTCCAAGGCCGGGGAGGAGGGCACGATCGAGGACGCCACCGAGCGCGGGGATCGCCTCCACCGCGAGGGGAACCTCGCGGGCGCGCTGATGGCGTGGCGCCAGGCCCTGTCCGAAGACCCGCTCAACGATTCCGTCCTCAGCCGGATCGCCGCATTGCGCAACGCAGCTCGCGCGGCAGAGCCGCAGCCAGCCGCCGAGCCGGACTTTGGCGCGCCGGACGAGGGGACGTTCGCAGAGGTCGAACCTGACGACCTTCCTGGCGACTCATGGGGGAAAGGCGGCGACCACGACGTCGATCTCGAGCGCGCCAGGGCGCTGGCGGCCGACGGCGAGTTCCAAGATGCGCGCGACCTCGCTGCCCACCAATCGGGCCTTGCCGCGCGCGTCATCGAGGCCCGATGCCTGGCGGCGCTGGGCGACCCGGTGGGCGCACTCGACATGCTCCGGGAAGCCACCAGCGAGGCCGCCGACGCCGACCCCGCCTACCCAGAAGCGATCTTCGACCTTGCCGGACTCTACGTCCTCACCCAGAAGGCGCGGGCGGCCCTCCGACTTTTGGAAGAGCTTCGAGATCTGGCGCCGGACTACCGCGCCGCTGAGGTCGAGACTCGAATCCGGGCGCTGACCAGCCGCTGACTCTCGTCAAGGGCCGAGGTAGGCCGCGTTGAGCCAGGTGACGCTGATGTTGCAGAACGCGTGGAAGAGCGCGCCCGGGAGGGGTCCCCCCGAGCGCTCCCGCATCCAGCCGAACATCAGCCCCGGAAAAAACGTCGCAAAGTGCCACCACCGGAGGGTCACCAGCGAGTGGCCGAACGCGAAAAACAGACTGGCGATCACCAACCCGGGGCCCACGGTCGCCCCAAAGATCATCCAACGACGTGGGAAAATCTCGTTCAGCCGGGTCTGAAGGTAGCCTCGATAGAAGAACTCCTCGGGAATCGCAACGTAGAACAGGTGGTACAAGACCAGAAGGACCGGGTCGGGGGGGACGAGCAGCTTGGGCTTGAGCGTCCCCGTCAAGGTTTGCCACGCATCGACCCCGAGCCAGTCCAGGCTCACCAGGTGGCCCGAGAGCCGCCGAACATCGTCGAGATCGCCGACCTTGCCAGACAACGCGAGCAGCGAGGCAAGGCCGTTCTGATAAAGGTGGTACCCCACTAGATACGGGACCAACGCCAGCGCCGTGACGCCGCCGAAAAGGCGAGCGGCCGCCCACCACGCAGCCCGGTCGTCGAACGCAGGAATCGCGATCCGGTAGGCGTAGCTGTCGACCCCTCGCCACTGGCACAGGTACACCGGCGTATAGATGAACAGGAAGGGCACCGCCGCAAGGACCACGTCGCGGAGCTGAAACCCGACGACGCCCACCGCAGGAATCTGGGTCTGGAGCACCGTCACCAGCCGAATCGCCAGCAAAGTGACCAGCCAAAGCACGGTCAGCTCTCCCAGGACGCGCCACCGCCGCGACCACGGCGGCGCGGCATCCTTCGGTCCCAGCTCAACGACCCCGTTCAAGCCGATGTCCCTCCGCCGCGTCGGTAGCCCGAGAGGTCCAGCGTGACCATGCCAAACCCAGCCTCGCGCGCGACGCGAGCCAGGTCGGCACGCACCTCGGGTTCAAGCGCCCGGCTGATCTCGTCGGCGCCGAGCTCAATGCGCGCGAGGTCACCCCCGGCCACGGCGTGGACCCGCACCCGGTACACCCTGAAGCCGCTGGCCCGCAGATGGCGCTCGACGACCGCGATCGCACGGAGTCGCGCGGGGGTCACCGTGGTTCCAACGGCGACACGACTCCCGAGGCACGGCGCCGCCGGCTTGTCCCACACCGCGATGCGCCGGTCCCTCGCAACGCGTCGCACCCGGATCTTGTCGAATCCCGCTTCAACCAGGGGATGAAGGACGCCAAGCTCAGTCGCGGCCCGCAGGCCGGGCCGGTGCTCGTCGAGATCATCGAGCACCGTTCCATCGACCACGGCAGCGTACCCCTCCCGCAAGGCGAACGCGGTCGCGAGCTCGAAGAGCTCGGTCTTGCAGTGATAACACCGGTCCCCGGCGTTCGCGCGGTACCCCGGGCGATCGATCTCTTGCGACGCGACCACCACGTGTCGGACCCCAAAGCTCTCGGCCACCGCAGCCGCCTCCGCTCGCTCCTCGCGAGTCAACGATTCGCTGTCCGCGGTGAGCGCACACACCTTTGCTCCGAGCGCCTGTACCGCAACGTGAAGCAGGAGCGAAGAGTCGACCCCGCCCGAAAAGGCCACGACGACGGAGCCGAGCTCGCGGAGACGACTCGACAGGCGCCCCACCGCTTCGCCGTCCTCGACCAATTGCTCGCTGATGCCGGACGCGGTCATCCGAAAAGGGCCCGTCTCGCGTCGATGCCAAGGGCCTCGGCATCCACGGCCCCGCGGATCGACCGGCCGCACGCGGGGTCGCTCAAATCGACGATCGGCCCGTGGCGAACGAGCACGCCACGCGCGTCACGAACGATCCGCACCAGCGGTCTCGCGGCAAGGGCGGGATCGCCGGGGGTGTGCATGACGACCCCCACCTCGCCATTGTCCAGCAACAACGCCGAACCGAGGGGATATCGACCGACAACACTGGCGAAGAGGCGCAGCAGCTCCGGATCGAGGCGATTGCCCGGCGTCTCGGCCATCAGCGCCAGGGCTTCGTCGGCCAGCACTGCCGGCTGGTCCGGTCGCGTAGTCGTGAGCTGGTCGAAACGGGTGACGATGGCGCAGATCCGCCCGAAAAGGTGGGGCGGCGAATCCAAGAGGATGTACGGCGGACCGGTGCGGTCGAGGCCGGCGCGGAACTCAACCGCCGCCAACATGCGCCGTGCCCTCGCCAGGGACAGGCGAGACGTCGGAAGAATGGCCAGAACCGTGGACAAGATGTCGTCGGCGCTCGCCTGCTCTGGAATCGACGCGCACACCAACGCGGCGATGCCGACCTCGACCAGCAGGGTCCGAGGCAGCCCCACCCGGGAACCCAGCGCCATCGCGAAGATCATGCTGTGCACGGGGTGCCGGGTGCCGTAGTCGATGTCCTCCTTGAGGGCGGTCAGCGCGAGATGCATTCGCAAGTCGCCGTCGGCCAACTCGGCGAGGCCCTGCGTCGCCCGGTAGACCGCCGGAGGGATTCGCAAAAGTATCCCCTCGTCGCGGGCCTGTTCAACCGCCAAAACCGCGCGGACATAGGCCTGAAGCGTCTCCGCCGCCGCGACCCGAACTGCTGCTCCGGGGCCCCCGCTCAGCCCGGAGACCAGCACGCGGGGGACGAGAAGCCGGAAGCAGTCGGCGCCGACATCGTCGAGCGCAAGCTGAAACGCCACCCGGTCGAGCGCGCCATGATGCTCCCGTAAAAGGGCGAAGAAACTCAAGAGTGCCGGCTCGGCGACGTCCCCGACCAGCTTGAAGCCCCCGACCCCAAGATCCCGCATCATCGTCGCGAGCGGAAGTAGCTGCGTTCGAACCTCGCGACGCAGCCGCTGCGGCTGTCCGTTGACAACGAGCACGCCGTTGAGGTCCAACTCGACGCGGGGATCGCCGCCAGCGCGCGACAACTCCGTCAGGTCGCGCGCGCACCACCGGATGAGCCCTGAGACGGCGCGATTCCCCACCCGATGAATGCGGATCGCGCGCGTGATTGCGCCGAGATGCCTCGCGAGCAGCCGGCCGTCGGTGGACCCCTCTCCGCTCATCGGGCTCCTCCCAGAAGTTGTCGAACCTCATCTGCCAACGTTGGCACCACGTGGCCGATGCGCGCCAGGGCGCTGCGCGCCGATTCGGTTCCCAACGCTTTGATCCCGTGGAGCGCCAGGCGGGGCAACGCGCTGCGCTGGACCGGGCGCGTGCCATCGGCGACCTGCACCAAAAGCGAGAGCGCATGGGTCCCGCCGATGCGCCCGTAGCTGATGCACAGCGCTCTGAGCTCGGTGTCCGAGACCGGCCCCGGGCCCAAAAGCCGGCCTTCGATTACCGGCAAGACGTCGAGGTCACGATAGGCAACGCAGCTCCGGAGGGCCTCCAGCCGGACGGGCTCGGCGACATCCGCCAAGAATCCACGCACAAACTCTCGAATCTTCGGGGTTTGTTGATGCCGGATCGCGACAAGTACCCCCTCGCGAACATCGTCCGCGATGTGCGACGCGTGGGCGAGCACCGGCTCGATCAACCGAGGGTCGTTTTGGCGCGCCGCCATCGCCAGTCCCAGTACCAGCGCCCCACGCTCCGTCCTGGCCAGGAACCGCCTCGGCACGTCGGTGGCCACCAGCGGCTCCGGAGCCGCCCGCAAAAGCACGGTGTCCGCGAGAACGCGCACCGCCCAGGCCGGCAGTGCCTCCGCAAGCGAGATGGCCTCGTCCTCCCCGGGCAGGAGCAGGAACAGGGTGAACAGCAGTCCGGAGGCCTGCTGCGGCTGCGAGGTCGCTGCGAGTCGGCCGAGACGCGAGCGCGTGGGCTCCGTCGCCAAGATGGCAGCGGCGTCGCGCAGCATGTCCCGATGGGGGAGATGGGGGGTCAGATCGGCATCGAGGAGCTCCGCCGTCCGCTGAGCAAGACCGCTGCCTGCGCCCTCCACAAGCACGGCGTTGACCACATAGCTGAAGAGCGCCTCACCCACGGTGCGGGCCGCGTCCGGCGTCGTCACCACACCCAAAAGTGCGGTCAGCAGCCCGGCCACGTCGGCGCGCGCCATGTCCTCATCCGCCCGACAAGCGTTGAGCTCGGCGACCAGCGCTGGGGTCAAGTCCGACTCGATGAGCAGTTCTTCGGCCTGCTCCCCACTCTCATCAAACTCGACGTGGTCCTTCAGGCGCAGAAAAACGGCGAGCTCGTCCTGGCGTAATCGCGCGATCTCCGCGTCACCACGCTCGTCGGCCCGCGCGTTGAGTTCCGCTACCAGACCCAGTAGTTCTCGGACGATGGGGCTCTCACCCAACTCTTCATTGTCGCGATCAGAAAGCGAGTCGACGACCTCGAAGTGCACGTGGGAAAAATCAGAATCCCAGGCGGACGTCGCGAGGTCGGCCACCCCCGGTCCGTGATTCTGCCAGGGCGTGACCAAAAGCGCGGCCATCGTCAGGAGTTCGTCGTCGGAGACTCCCGCCTCGACCGACAGCGCTCGGAGACCCTCCGAGAACAGCACCTCGGTAAAGTCCCCTCGCCGCTCGGTGGCCGCCACGATCACGTGTTCGCCGAGCAGGAGTCCATCGGGAGTGACATCGATGAGAACCACCGGCATCTCCTGCAACGCATCTCGCATGCCCACGAGAAACGCAGCGCGGAATCGGGTGCGCGCGGACTGGCCTTCCCCCAGGTCGGTCCCGAGGTACATCCGCTCGGCTTTCGCGTCCTTCAAAAGCGCGGCGAACGACTCGCGCACGCGAATTGCTGCCTGATGTTGCGCGTGGCTTCTGCCTGTTTCGTGCGCATCGCCCCGATCACGCGTCATACACCCGAGCCTATTCCGGATCGGGGATAGATGGGCGGATGACCGTCCTCGGAGAGCGCAGTTGAGCCACGCACCTCTCGGCGAGATCTGCGTCAAGCTGGGCATTCTGAGCGCGGCGCAGGTGGCCACCGTGCTCGCTCGCATGGCCGAACCCGACGCGCCCGGCCTCCGATTCGGCGAAGTCGCCTTGGAGCTCGGTCTGCTCGACGAAGCGGCGCTCAGCCGAGCGCTCGCCCAACAGTTCAGACTCAACCTCGTGCCTGACGATCGCGTGGACAAGCTTCAGATCGCCGCGGACGTGCTGGCGCTCCTGCAGCCCAGCCTCATGCGGGAGCGACTGCTCGTACCGACGTTCCTGGACCCTGAAAAGCGCGTCCTGTCGCTTTTGACCGCCGACCCGACCGACATCGCCGCGCTGCGGAATGTCCAGGCAGCCACGCAAGCGGCGCGCCTGCGGCTGTTCATCGCGTCACGACCCGCACTTCGTCGTCTGGTTGAGCGGCTGGTGCCGCAGACTCCCGTCGATGCGGTCGCGCCTGTCCGGGTCGCGGACTCGCGCCACGCCGATCCCGACGACGCCATCAGTGTACTGATCGAGTTCGACACCGCAATGGCCGCCGCCCTGCGGCGACTGGAAGCGCTCGAAGGGGGCGACGCGCAGGTCGTCAGCGATGCCGAGTCCGTGACCGCGCTTCTGGGCACGGACAGGCAGGTGCGGCTTTTCTACCGGCGCTGCCACGCTCGACAGCTCGATCCGCACCTCATCGGGTGGCGACGGGCCTGCGCCCGACTTCAGCTGTGTCCCATCGAGGCGTTTGGGCTCACCGCCCGAAGTGCGGTCCCGGACGACCGCGCCCGACAGTTCTTCATGCAGCTCACCGAGTTCCTGCTCCTCGCTGGTGAGTCGCGACAGATGGATGCGCGCGCCCGGGTCCGGCGCACCGCACGACTGGCCCGATCCCTGGCCGAAGAGCTTGACCTTCGGCCCGAGGACCGCGACGCCGTGCAGCTCGCGGCGCTCTTCTGCGACATCGACGAACTGAGCCTCATCTCGGGAATGATGGACTCCAGGGACGAAGGCCGCCGGTTCGCATTGGCGATGACCGTCCTACGACAGTTCGAGCCCCCGTGGGATGTCGAAGGGGTGCTTACGGGCGTAGAACGACGTCTTTCCGGACATGAAGGGCCCGGTCGTGACCTCCGCATCGAGATTGTCTATAGTGCGCGCGCAGCCGTCCGTGCCGCGGTGCTCGATGGTGGCGACCCGGTCGAGGCGCTCGGCGCCGAGGCCGCGAGGCATGACGCACGGGTGCTCCGGGCGCTCGCTCACGTGCTGCGCAGCCAAGGGCTGCGCCACCAAGTTGCGGCCGGCGGCGGAGGCTCTTCGGCGGTCATCGTAGCGGAACGCGAGGCCGCTGTGCTCACCGCGCTGGAGGCGCGCCTCGGGGCCGCCGGATTCGATGTGATCGTGGCGGCAGACGGCGAACAGGCAGCGCAACTCGCCCGCAACCTCGTCCCCGCTGCCATCGTCGCGAACCTGCGCTTGCCGAGAAAGGATGGCATCTCGCTGATTCTGGAGCTGAGGCGGCATGACAGTACCCGCCACATCCCGGTCATCCTCATCACCGACAAGGGCGGCGGCGCGCGCGACGTGGCCCGCGGGCTTGAGCTCGGCGCCGAGGATGTCTTGGAAAAACCCCTCCATCCCGACGTGGTGGTCGCCAAGATCCGGCGGGCGATCGCGCGGCGGCCGGCGCAAAGCGTCGGCATCTCGGGCACGCTGGCCGATCTCGGGCTCATCGACCTCTTGCAGACGCTCACTCTCGGCGGCAAAACCGCCTTGGTGCAGATCACCGCGGACGCCGACCCGGGCGCCGTCCAGGTTCGAGAGGGTCAGATCGTCGCAGCCCAGCACGGCCGAAGGACGGGCGAAGAAGCGCTGTACTCGCTGGCGACGCTCGCGGCGGGGAGGTTCGAGGTGCGCTTCGATGACACCGGGGCCGACAACATCCACGGGCAGGCCGAATTCCTGCTGCTGGAGGCGCTGCGGCGCCGGGACGAGGCCCGAATCGAGGCCGGCTAGCTTACAAGCCGGGCCGCCCTCAGCGCGGTAGGAGTGGCAATGCCGAGCCTCATCGAGTTCCTCCGTTGGAAGCCCCTTGCCGTGGGCGCGCCCGCGACGGGTCTTTCGCTCACCGCCGACGACGGAACTTGGATCAAGCTGCAAGATTTCAAGGGGAATCTCCACGTCCTCCTGGTTTTTCTGCGTTCGCTGGACGAGGGCACGGGACAGTGGCTCCGGCAGCTCGACGCCGAGCGATCCCGGTTCGAGGCGCTGGACTGTGCCGTCTTCGGGGTCAACACCTCGCGGACCGACGCCCTCCGGGCGTGGCGCACCAGCTTGGGCGTGGACACTTTCCTCCTCTATGACCCCCTGGCGCTGGCCGCGCGTGGGTATCGGGCGTGCGGCCGTATGGCGCCAGTTTGTCGTGATCAAGTGGTGCTTGTCGGCAAGGATGGCACCGTACGATTGGCCGAGCGTGGACTGCCGAAGGTCGACCGTCTGCTCGACATCGTTGCCACGGTCGAAGGCCGCGCCCCCCCCCCGCCAACCGTGCCACCGGCGCCCGATCCCGCTACGGGCGAGGGCCAGATCCGCACGCCGGGGGCCCCCTCCGCCGTCGTCCGGGACGTCGTAAGCGGCGACGCGTTGGCGATGCTTCAAGAGGCCGATACACCCTACCTGCTCGTCGACGTGCGCACGCTCAAGGAGTTCCGATCGGTCCGTTCGCCGGTCGCCCGACACATCCCGCTGGACGAGCTCCCCCACCGGTACCAAGAGCTGGGCCAGACGACTCACCTCATCTTCGTCTGCCAGGGCGGCGGAAGGAGTGCGTCGGCCGCGGAGTTCATGACCAGCATCGGGGCCACCCATGTCGTCAATGTGCTCGGTGGGATGTCGGAGTGGTCAGGTGAGAAGGTGTCAGGATCGTGACGTGACCTTGCCTCGGCCAGAGTCGGCCCGTTACCCTCTGCCGCCCGTGACTGCCCTGCCCAAAAATCCCGGCCCCGCATGCCCCTACTGCAAGGGCGGCATCACTCCCGACCTGCTGCGGGCGGGGGGTAATTGCCCGCACTGCATGTTGGAGATTCCTGGGGAGGAGGCGCAGACCGACCCCGGACTCGAGCAGAAGCAGAAGCTCGCCGCAGCGCACATCGCCCAGGAGCGGCGCCGCAGGGCGCGGGGCCGAGTCATCGGAGCGCTCGCCACGGCGCTCCTGCTGGGTCTGGGGGGTGTCGGCTACTGGCAGATGCAATTGGCCGAAGAAGAGCTCATCTACGAACTGGACGACGTTTACATGGCCCCCCGCGACGGCCTGATTGCCTCGCAGGAGCGACCGGCCAGCCTGCCTGGCGCGGTGCTGCCGCCGCCGAAGAAGTCGGCTGCACGGCGGGATCCCGGTTTGCCCACGGTGGGGGAACTCCCGTCCCTCCCCTCTGGCGCGCGCACGGCCGATGCACCGGGCAAGGCCACCGTCACCTACACCCCCGGCGGCGCCCGCGCCGACGCGACGGTCGCGGCGATTGGCGGTGGCGTAGGCACCTCGACCTTAGGCTCGGTCGACATCAAGGTCAGCCGCTCCAACACGATCGTCCTCGACGACGACGATGAGATCCGGGCGATGGCGAAGGAGGTCAGCGGCGCCTACGCGCCCCAGATCGAGACCTGCGTGGCGGCCAGGCTCAAAGCCGATTCGTCGTTCAAAGGCAGCTGGAAGGTCACCTTCAAGATCATGCCCGACGGCACTGTCGGCAAGATCTCCACCAAAGCGCTTGAGGCGCAGGACGAAGCGGTCGATGCCTGCATCCGTCGTCAGGTTGGCGGATGGCGGTTTCAGAAGATCTCCCACGAATTCACCGTGGCGAAGACGTGGCGATTCTCTGGGCAGGAGTGGTAGGCGGGCGCAGCGGGGAGAGGCGGAACACTATCGCATCGTTGCCATCAGCATAGTAGCGAGGCCGACGCCCGATCGGAACCCAGCCAAGGCGCTCGTAGAACGCGATCGCTGCCGCGTTGTCTACCTTCACTTCCAACCAGCCGCAGTCGGCGCGCGGCGCCGCCACCCCGAGCAGCGCCGCATGAAGCCGGGTCGCGAGTCCGGCTCGCCGAGCGTCGGGGTGCACTGCGATTTGCAGCAGGTGGAGCTCGCCCATGATCGCCCAGCCGCAGGCGTACGCCTGCAGCGGTTGGCCGACACCCAGAAAGATACCGCCCGAACGTCCGAACTCCTCAGCGACCATCGCCGGCGTCCAGGCCTCGGCGCCGAAACACAGCGCCTCCATCTCCAGTATCCGAGGCAGATCGGCGGGTCCGACCTCGCGGACAATCATGGGGTGACCGCCACGCGCACGTCGGCCCGTCCCCGCAGCTCCGCGATCCACGCGACATAGCGCATGCGCCACTGCCGCATCGCGATGTCACCTTGCTCTGGCACGGGGAGCGCCAGGCTGCGGAGCACGTACTTCTCGACGACCATCCTGCTGTAGACGTGTCCCATGAACGCCTGTTCGTCCAACCCCCACTCCCGAAGTGCGGCCAGGCCGTCGTCAGCGCGAGGCCAGTGCGAGAGAAACGCCTCCGCCCGGGTTCGAACGTCGGCACCAGAGGGGCGAAACACCGAGACATCCCCAGCAAGTTGCCGGATCACCGCCATGTCTCGGAGTCGTTCCGGGAGGGGGGTCGTGGCGTCCTCGAAGGCGGGCACCGCGCTCTGGTCATGGGCGTCAAAGAAGGTCTCGAATGCGACGTCGCTTTGGGTCACGATCCGCTCACCGACGACGAAAAGCACCCGGTCGAGCGGCTGCGCGAGGGCCAGAGACAGGCTCAACACGAACATCCCGTTCGCGTTAACCCCGGCGGCGATGATTGAAGTCTCCCGGCTCACCAAGGCGTTCGGGCCGCGCGTCGCCCTCGACGACGTGAACTTCACGATTCAAAAGGGCGAGATCGTCGGCTTTTTGGGGCCGAACGGCGCCGGCAAGACCACGACGATGCGCATCCTCACCGGCTACATCCCAGCGACAGCGGGTATCGTACGCGTTGCCGGTTACGACGTATTCGACGAGCCGTACGAGGTGCGTGAGCGCGTGGGCTACCTGCCGGAGACGCCTCCGCTGTACCCGGAGTTCAGCGTGGGCGAGTACCTGCAGTTCTGTGCCGAGCTGCGCCGGGTGCCAAAGGCCAAGCGCGCCACCGTCATCGGCGACACGATGGAACGCGTTGGACTTCGCGGCTGGGAAAGGCGCCTTCTTGGCTCATTGTCCAAGGGATACCGGCAGCGGGTGGGGCTTGCGCAGGCGCTCTTGCATGACCCGAGCGTTTTGATTCTGGATGAGCCCACGTCGGGGCTCGATCCCGCACAGTTGGCGGGCATCAGAGAGCTGATCCAGTCGCTCGCCGGGACACACACGGTGATTCTGAGCACGCACATCCTCTCGGAAGTCGATGCGCTGTGCCCGCGGGCGATCATCATCGACCGCGGGCGGGTGGTCGCGCAGGGCACGCTGGCTGAGCTTCGAGAGCAGGCTCCTGGCGGGGCCTGGACCTACGTCGAGGTGCGGGGGATCGACGGTCCGCGCCTTGGCGGTTTGCCGGGAATCGCCCGGGTGGAGCCTCTCCCCACCGTTGATGGTTGGGCCGCGTGGTGCGTGCGGTCGAGCACCGACCCCCGCGAGCTGCTGGCGGGGCGGGCGGCGGCGGGCGACTTTCAGCTTCGCGCGCTCGAACGCCGGGCACCCACCCTGGAAGACGCGTTCATTCACATCGTCGGTCGCGAGGGCGCCCAGGCATGAGTTCGGTCACGACCATTTGGAAGAAGGAGCTTCGGATATACGCGGTCAATCCAACCGCGTACGCATTCCTGAGCGTTTTCTTGTTCCTCGCGGGCTTGTTCTTCTACCTGGGCGTCACGCTGACCGGCGAAGCCAGCCTTCGGGTCCTTTCCAGCAACCTCGCGATCGCCGAGTTGTTCATCCTCCCGATGCTCACGATGCGTCACTTCGCCGAGGAGCGCCGGCAGGGAACGCTGGAGATGTTGCTCACCGCGCCCATCTCACCGTGGTCTTTGGTGATTGGAAAATGGCTCGCCTCGGTGACGCTCTGCGCGTTGATGTTCTTGGGCACGTGCGTGCTCCCGATCATCCTCGCCTACTACGGCAATCCCGACTGGGGCGTGGTGCTCACCACCTACCTGGGCCTCCTCTTCGTGGCGGGCGCGTTCTGCGCGGCAGGACTGCTTGCCAGTACCTTGCTGGATGACCAACTCGCGGCCGGCTTGCTCGGCATCGCGATGCTTTTGCCCTTTTGGCTGATCAGCCGAGCCGAGGCGCTTGTAGGCGACGATCTTGCCCTCAAGCTCCAGCCCTTCGGCGTGCTCAACCACCTGGAGGCCTTCGGCCGCGGCATCATCGACAGCGCAGACGTCTACTACTTCGCGGCGATGACCTTCACGTTCCTGTTCTTGACTTACCGCTCGCTGGAGTCACGTCGATGGCGGTGAGCCAGGCTCGTCGGCGCTTTGCCGCAGGGGGCAACTCGCTTTTGGTCAGTGTACTGGTCGTGGCGGCCGCTTGTGTCGGCTACCTCCTGGTCGACCTCCATCGGCTCCGGGTTGACCTCAGCGCCGACCAAGGTGCGGCGCTCCTACCCGACACACTCACCAAGCTCGCGCTCCTCGATCGCGATGCGACTCCGGTGACCGTCACGGCCTTTTCAGGGCAAAGGGGAAAGCAAGAATCCTATTTCAAGGACCGCGCGCTTCGTGATCTGCTCGACGAGGTCGACTTCGCCTCGCAAGTGGTGACCGTTCAGTTCGTAGACTTCGACAAGGAGCGGTTGACGGCCGAAAAGTTGGGAGTGACCGACTACAGCACGGTGGTGGTGCAGCGCGGGGGGGCCCGGGTCGACATCAAGGATCGGGAGCTCTTCAAGCGTGTCGGCAAGGGCGAGGACCGCCACCTCGAGTTTCTGGGCGAAAAGGCCCTCGATCGGGCCTTCGCGCAGCTCACCGCAGAGAACCACCGCGTGGTCTACACGCTGGTCGGTCACGGCGAGCTCGACCCCGACAACCACGACCTGGGCGGCCTTTCAGAAGCGGCTGCGGTGCTGCAGCAGGATGACTACAAGCTCGAGCGGCTCGACTTCATCCGGCAACGCGACATGGCCGTGCCTCGGGTTCCCGACGACGCCGCCGCGCTGGCCATCCTCCGACCGAAAGTGCCCATCCCGGCGCTGGAGGAGGACCTGATCCTCGCGTACCTCGCGGGCGGGGGCGCCTTGGTGATCGCTGTGGATCCGGAGTCCCCCGTCCCGTCGATTCTTGGCCGCCTGGGAGTGGTGATTCCGTCCGGGCGGGTGCTCGACAAACTGCTGGTTTTCCCGTACCCCGATCGGCCGGTGCCCCGATACAAGTCGCATCCGATCACCCGCGATCTCTCCGAAGACAGCTTGGTGACGGTGGTAAGCGGCGTGGCCCCCGTGCAGGCCGCGGTGCCGCCGCTCGAAGGCATTCGCAACACCATCGTACTGGAAACCACTCGCGATGGTTGGATTGATCGAGGCGGGGCGCTCAAGAACGGGCAAGGACTGTACGAACCGGCCATCGACGGACAGGGGCCGGCGACGATGGCCGTCGCCCTCGAAGTCAGTCGCGACAGCGGGCTGGTCAAGAAAGGAATCGGGCGGGTGCTCATCGTCGGTGACAGCGACCTGTTCACCAATGGCCTCCTCTTGGAGGGCCCTGGAAATGCAAGCTTTGTACTGAATAGTTTCCGATGGCTCATCGGAGACGAGGCCCGCATCTCAGTGATCGGGGGCGCGAAGAAGGCCCGACGTTTGGCGTTGACGGCCGAAGACGGCGACCAGATCCGGTGGCTGGCCATTGGACTTGGGCCACTCCTGGTGCTGGTACTTGGCGTGGGCGTCTGGGCCTCGCGGCGAGGGAGATAGGCGATGAAGCAGTTCAAAGGCTCGATTCTAGCGCTGGGCGTGCTGCTCGCGTTGATGGGCGGCTACTACTGGGCTCGCCCCACCGAACTCACCCCGAAACAACGCAAGGCCGCGATGGCGAAGGTGGAGGGTGTGCCGCTTTTTGTGTTCGAGAAGGCTGACCTCGTCGCGGTGGAGGTCACCCGCAGCGACGGCGTCATCACGCTCAACGAGCATGCCGATGGCTCGTGGTGGATCGAAGGCACCGAGATGCGGGCTAGCCGGCAGATGGTGAACCGGGTCAAGCACCAGCTGCACGACCTGGTCTCCCGCGCGACCGTCGCCGCAGAAGACGAGGCGGGCGCGCTCTATGGTCTTGGTCCGAGCGCCATCCACATCAAGCTCACGATGCGGGACGGCTCCACACAAGAGTTCGACGCGGGTGATCCCAACCCGTCCGGCGTCAGTTTCTACATTCGCCGCACCGGCGACGACGTCGTCTACACCGTGAAGAAGTCGGCCGTGGACTACTACTCGCTCGAGCTCCCCGAGTTCCGCGAACGGCGCTTCGCATCTTTCGATTCCAAGGACGTCGACGGCATCGACGCCACGCTCCCTGGAGGCAAGCGGCTGCGGGTTCAGCGCTCGGCCGAAGGGGACCGGGCGTGGGACCTGGTCGAGCCCATCCAGATCGCCGCCGCGGACATGGAAGTTCGGGGCCTGCTCGGTCGGATCAGCGCGATGAAGGCGATTCGTTTCGTCGAGACCGCCTCTGCCCTGGACGAATATGGGCTCGCCGAGCCCCGCGCGCGCATCAGCATCCAGTTCGCCGGTGGCAAAGCTCCGCTTACCCTGGTGCTCGGGAAGCCTTCGGGGGAGGTGGATGGGGAATACCCCCTGGCCTTCGCGATGCTCGAAGGAGAACCCTTCGTGTACCAGGTGCGCGACGTTTTCCTGGACGACTACCTTCGGGACCCGGAGGAGCTGCGGCTGAAGCAGTTCGGCCGCATGGACCAGAACAAGATCGTGTCGCTCACCAGCACGTTCGCGCCGCCGGACGCCGACGACCAGGACCTCGCGGGGACGGTCATCGTACGTCAAGCCGCGTCCGAGTGGCAATGGGAAGACGGCGTCTTGGTCCCTGGGAGCACGCCGCGCCGCGTGGCGGGACGGGCGTCCGACATCGAGAGCGACGAGTTCGTGGGGGTCACCGGGACCGACGCCGAGTTCGGCTTTGACAAGCCGATCGCTCGCGTGGACATGGTCGATGACACAGGCCGCACCTCGACCATCCTCCTGGGGAAGGCCGCCAGCCCCACCACCGATCAGGAGGGGCATGAGCGTGAGCGACTCTACGCCCGCAACGCCGCGTTCCCCGAAGTCTACATCGTGGATGACGGGCTGGTCGATGTGTTGAAGGACCTTCACCGCGAAAATGGTCGTCACGCTCGGGGCGAAGCGGCCGAAGAAGAACGAAAGGAGCGGATTGACGCCGAGGAGCGCCGGGTGCGCGAGATCGAGCGGCAGGAGCGCATCGAGAAGCGGAAGAACGAGGGGAAGAAGTGACCCTCGTCGGCCTTTTCGGACTCCTTGGGTGCGGCACCGAATCTGAACCGGCCGCGACGCCGTCACAGTCGCTCGGGTTCACCCTCGCCTACCAGGGCGCGGTGGACGGCGAAATCGAACCCTGTGGGTGACCCCGTCATCCCCAGGGCGGTCTGTCCCGGAGAAATTCAGTTTTGAGTACCCTTTCGCCCAGCGGGGCGTTGCTCGTCGTTGACGCTGGCAATCTGTTCCGCCGTTCCGCGGTCTTGCCGGAGTCGGAACGCGCCGAGCGGGAGGCCAAGGCCCGCCTCATCGCCGAAGCCACCCGCCTCGGCGGAATCGACGCCATGCTTCCAGCCCGCGGCGACTTCTCCTTCGGGCTTCCCTTTGTCACGGACGTCGGGAGCGCCTGGGAGCTTCCCTACGTGCTGAGCAACGTGACGTGCGCAACCCCCCTGCCCTGGCCCGCCGTCCGCCGCTTCGACAAAGGCGGAACGCGAGTGGAAGTGTACGGCATCGCGCACCCCGAGCTGAAGCTCCCGGGCTGCTCAGTGACCGACGCCGGGCAGGCGCTGTCCGGCATCCCGGTGACGGACACCGTCGTCCTCGTGCTCGCCGATCTGGGGCGCACCCCAGAGGCGGACGTCGCCGCGCGAGCCCCGGGGGTCGACTTCTTCCTACGAGCCGACTCGACCGAGACGCTGTCCACGCCCGAGGCATTGGCGACGGGCGCGCTGGTCCTCAGCTCGGGCGCGCGGGGGAAGCTGCTTGGTGTGGCGACGGTCCAGGTGACGCCCGGCGCCCGAACGTGGAGTGACGCCGGTGCTTCGGCCGCACGGGCAGCCGATGTGGACACGGCGACCGCACGCCTGACCGAGCTGGGAACCCGCAAGGCAAAGGCGACCGACCCGCGGGAGGTCGCGCGTCTGGTCAGGCAGGAGGAGTTCTGGACCAAGAAGCAGGCGGCCGCCCGAACGGCGCTGGAGCTCGCGACGACGACGGGCGGCCCGACGAGCCGTTTGAGCAACACGCTCCGAGGGCTGGTAGACGACGTCGGCGAGCACGCGCCCACCTTCGCGAAGGTGGCGGCGGTCAAGGCCACGCTGACCGGCGCCAAGTCCGCACCGGCCGCCGCGGTACCGGCCAACACTGCGGCCGGAATGGGCCCCTGGGTCGGCTCCGCCGCCTGCTCGGCGTGCCACACGGTGCAAGCGGCGCAGTGGTCCCACAGCGGCCACGCGCGCGCCTACGCATCGGTTGTGGCAGACGACCGGCAGTTCGACCTCGACTGCTACTCCTGTCACGTGACCGGTGCGCTGGACGGCACCGGCCCGACCGACCCTCGCCAGCTGCATGGGCTCGAGAATGTCGGCTGCGAAAGTTGCCACGGGGCGGGAAAGGCACACGCCGCCTCCCCGACCACCGCGCACCTGGTGCGTGAGCCGCCGACCAGCCAGTGCGTGCAGTGTCATGACTCGCGACAGGATGGCGGCCGGTTCGACGAGCCCACCTACCGGCCCAAGGTCGCGCACTGATGAAGGTGTTGGCGGTCGAGACCAGCTGTGACGAGACTGCGTGCGCGGTCGTGTCCCTGGCCGGCGGGTCCCTCCGCGAGGGCCGCACCATCGTACTCGCAGACGTGATCCACTCTCAGGCGGTACACGCGCGCTACGGCGGCGTGGTGCCTGAAATCGCCTCTCGTGCCCACATCGAGCACGTGGTGCCGACAGCCCGCGCCGCGCTCGCGGCCGCCGGCATCGAACGCCCCGACGCCGTCGCCGCAACCGCGGGGCCAGGCCTCATCGGCGCGGTGCTGGTCGGACTCTCCTTCGCCAAGGCGGCGGCGCTGGGATGGGGGGTTCCATTCGTCGCCGTGAACCACCTCGAGGGGCATCTGCTCAGCGCGCTGCTCGACGATCCCGCGCCGGGGTTCCCCTTTCTTTCCCTCGTCATCTCGGGCGGCCACACCACGCTGTACGAGGCGCGGGGTGTTGGCGACTATCGTGTGCTCTGCGAGACCACGGACGACGCCGTCGGCGAGGCCTTCGACAAGGTCGCGCGGATGTTGGGCCTTGGGTACCCGGGCGGCCCCCGGGTCGAGGTGGCCGCGCGGACCGGCAACCCTCGCGCCATCAACTTTCCGCTTCCGCGTCCTGCGTCTCGCCCGATGGACCTGAGCTTCTCGGGACTCAAGACCGCCGTGCGCACCCGACTCGAGCGCCACCCCGAGTCCCGAGTCGAAGACGTCGCCGCCTCCTTCCAAGACACCGTGGCGCGCTATCTGGTCGACCGTGTCGAAAAGGGCGTTGCGCTCACTGGCATCCGCCGCGTTGCCCTCGGCGGCGGCGCCGCCGCGAACGGCCACATCCGCGAGGCCATGGTCGCGACCGGTCTGGAGGTCTACCTGCCGCCCAAGTCCCGATGCACCGACAATGCCGCGATGATCGGCAACGTCGCCGCGCTGCATCTGGCCGCCGGTCACGACGCTTCCCCCCTCGATACCAGCGCACGGGCCCGCTGGGATGTGACCGCATGAGCTTCACGCTTCATCCGGCGCAGCGCCTCCGCGAGCTTGAGGGCCGCGCGCGCCGCCGCTTCGGCCAGAACTTTCTGGTCGCCGACGGCTTGGCGGAGGCGATCGTCGCGCGTGCCGGTGTGCGCCCCGGCGACCGCGTCTTGGAGATCGGTCCAGGACTCGGCGTGCTCACGGCGGCGCTGATTCGAGCCGGCGCCCAGGTGGTGGCCATCGAGCTCGATCGCGACCTCGCCGCCGCCCTCCCAGAAGTCGTGCCCTCGGTGGAGATGATCGAGGGAGACGCCCTGCACATCGACCTGCCCCGCGTGGATCGCGTGGTCGCCAACCTCCCCTACAATGTCGCGACGCCCATCTGCATGCGCTTGTTGACCCTCCGGGTGCCGATGGCCCTGATGTTTCAGCGAGAGGTCGCGGATCGGATCGAAGCCGACTCTGGCTCGCGTACCTATGGTGCCTTGTCAGTCCAGATCCAGGTCCGCGCGGGCGTCGACCGGCTGCTGACGCTCCCCCCGGAGGCTTTCCACCCCGCACCTAAGGTGCACAGCGCCGTCGTGGGTTTTGTTCCCCATCCGACTCCGGACTACGGTGGCGTCGAGCTGGAAGCCTTCGATCGCATCGTGCGGATGGGGTTCTCCGCGCGGCGAAAGACCCTCACCAACGCCTTCGGCAATCAAGTCGGTCGGGAGCGGGCCGTGGCGTGGTGCGAAGCCGCCGGGGTCAATCCCGGGGCGCGCGCCGAGCAGGTCGACGTGAGCGGTTGGCGACGACTCGCGGCGGCCGCAGAAGAAAACTGAAACACTTCACGACCGGCCGCTTTTGGCAGAAGCGGCGTCACCGCGCTACGCGGACGGAGACTTCATGCGCATCACCTCCTGTGGCATCACTGACGTCGGCGTAAAGCGAACGAATAATGAGGATAATTACCTCATCAATGACGAGCTCTGGCTTTACGTCGTGTGTGACGGAATGGGCGGACATGCCGGTGGCGAGTTTGCCAGTGCTATCGCCGTCAATACCGTCGAGGAAGTGCTGAGTGGTCCCGCCGACACCCCCGAACTGGAAGCGGCGCGCACCGATGGCGACGTGGAGTTTGCGCGCGAGCGGGTGCGCTACGCCGTCCGCCTCGCCGGTAAGCGCATCTTCGAAAAAGCGCAGGCTGAGCCCGATTATCACGGCATGGGGACCACGTGTCTGGTCTTGCTGTTCGACCGGAACAACGCGTTCTTGGCCCACGTGGGGGACAGTCGCGCCTACCTGGTGCGCGACGGCCGGATCGAGCAGCTCACGGAGGACCACTCGTTGGTGAACGAGCGGATCCGAGCGGGGCTCTTGACACCCGACCAGGCGAAAAATCACAAGCTCAAGAACGTGATCACCCGCTCGCTCGGCTACCTCGAGGACGTCGAGGTCGACATTCAGGTGCGTGCCCTGCGTCGTGGCGACAAGTTCCTGCTGTGCAGCGACGGGCTTTCCAACCTCGTCGAGGCCGCCGATATTGGCGAGGCGGCGCGCGCCGGCTCCCCCCAAGAAGCGTGCCGCCATTTGGTGCAGCTCGCCTGTGAGCGCGGTGGCGACGACAACATCACCACGGTCATCGTGCGAGTGGACGAGGTCGATTGATGAGCGAGCGGCCCGACCGAGACACCGCCGAGCCTCGCTACACGTTCCTGCTGATCCCGGAGGACGGCCGCGGCGCTGTGCTCGAGCGCACCTGGACGCGCCGCCGCCTCAGCAGCGCGGCGATCGGAGCGGGGACCCTGCTTGGTCTGCTCAGTCTCGCGGCCGTGCTCCAAGTCGTGACCCTCCCGCGCGTGCTCGTACACGACGACGTCCTCGCGGAAAACGCCTCGCTCCGGGCTGAGGTGGACGACACCCGCGCCCAACTCGCCGAGCTCGATCCGCTCATCCAGCGGGTGCGCGCCTACGACGAGCAGCTGCGGTCACTCGCCTCGAAGGGCGCGCTTCCCGGCTTCGGTCCGCTCGACGAAGCGTCAATGGCCGAGCGGGACGCGTGGATTTCCGGGGTGGTCGGCGGGACGCCTGCCGAAGACACCCTTCTGGACGTGGGGCCCTTGACGCAGGAGCTCCTGGCCATCGACCTCGACGCGCTAGACGAAAACCTCGCCCGCCTCCAGCAGGCTAGTGAAGCAATGCCACAGCTTTGGCCGGTGGAGGGCTACGTCAGCAGCAACTTCGGCTGGCGACGCGACCCCTTTGGTCGGCGCCGGTGGAAACTCCACAGCGGGCTGGACATCGCCGCCGACTACGGCACGCCGATCCTCACCACCGGGGCCGGGGTGGTCACCTTCGCAGGGTGGCACTCAGGCCATGGACGCATGATCGAGGTGGACCACGGCCAGGAGGTGGTGACGCGATATTGCCACGCCTCCCAGCTCCTGGTCTCCGTTGGCGACGAACTGCTGGCGGGCGAAACCGTCGCGCTGGTGGGCAGCTCGGGAATGTCCACGGGCGCCCACCTGCACTACGAACTTTTCCTGGATGGGGAGCGGGTCGACCCGCTGCCGTACCTGCCGACCGCGCCGGAGTAGCCGGTCGGATGGCTCCGCGCGCTCAGTACATCTCCATCCAACCGACCATTGCGGTGCGGCCGAAGGGGTCCGAGGGTAGCTCGACTGTCGTGAAATCCGCGTCACCCGAGGCGAAAAAGACGTCCCCGTTGAGACCGACCGCAGCGTTGGAGACAAAACCCGGCTCTTCGATGTAGTCATCGTCGCTGGAGTCCGCCTCGCCGTCCCCGTTGGTATCCAGGCCCGGGCCGCAGTCCTCGTAGTTCAACGCATACAGCCGCCCGTTGCCCTCAGTACACACATCGCTGTTCGGCGTGTAGGTCGTGAAGAAGACGATGCCGGCGTATACCAGGGGGTCGGTGGTGAGCCTTTCGCCAGCTGCGAGCTGGTAGAATCCGCCGCTTTCGCTGCCACAGGTCAGCGCCTTCGCCGTCGAACAGCTGTCAGGTTCGGGGTCCATCATGAAGAAGAACACGCCTGCGGTGCTGTCGGTGTTGTCTTGGAAGGGCGAGCCGCTGCCCCAGTAGATGCCCAGGTTTCCACCTGTCATCCACGAGGTGGTGATCGCGTAGTACACCTCGGGGCGGCTGCCGTACGCGACCGCACCGCCACCACTGCTGGCCGTGTCGTCCGCCACCGGCTCTGCACCATCGACCGGATCGTAGAACTCACACCACGTGAAGTTGTCAGGATCCGACTCGTCGATGAGCACCTTGTAGATGTACGACTGCCCCGGACTGAGGCTCGGGGTGACACCCACATCGGGGTCGTAGCCGATGGTCACCGGGAAGTAGGCGACGTCGGCGTCGCCGTCAGAGTTGGTGTCAACAACGGCCGGCGGCGCTGAGATGTAGGTGTACTCAAGCTTTCCGTCCGAATCGAGGTCGAGGGCGCTGCTGTGCGCAGCGTAGTCCGGGTGGTCGGCGCCGATGCTCTCACCTTCCGCCGAAAAGACCGGCGTTGTCGAGGAGAACTCGCTGTCGCCAATCGCCCACATGTAGAGGTTGCCTTCGACGCTTTGGTAGTAGTTGGTACTCGACGAGGCGTAGTCCACCGCTCGACCGCCGCCCCACAGCGCCACCCACCGGTCGGTGGGCTCGCTGGGGTTGGAACGATCGTAGACGTTCACAATCGCCGGCCGGCTCGTGGTGTACCCCATGGCCGAAGAGTCGGTGGTGTTGGTCTGTTCCCACAAGAACTCGGGGCTTTCGGTGTCGGTGATGTCCAACGCAAGGGTGCGCGAGCCGCCGAACGACTGCTGCACCACAACCACCCGCCGCCACTCGCAATCCTCGAGCGTGGCCCCACAGTCCTTGACGCGGTCGCCGTCGGCGTCGATCCACACATCCTCTACGACCGGGGTCCCATCGAACAGATAGGTGCGCCCGTACAGTACGGGGTCGATAAGGCCGTTGCCCCACTCGTTGCCGCGAGAGCGCATGATGAGCGTGTCCGGAATCCAGGCCCACAGCTCCTCGCCCGCCTCGTCGTCCGTCGGCGTGTTCTCGTCATCCACCAGCGCAAACGCGTGGAGCATGCCGTCGTTGGCAGCCAAGAGCACGATGTCCTGGCTGGCCTCGCTTTCGAGCAGCTCGAGGAACGTCCGGTACGACGTGCTGTTGGAGTAGGTGTTGCTACGCGCCGTCACAACCACCGGGGCCGAGTAGGGAGAGTCCTGCAGCTTCCATGCGCCGCGCTCGATGTCCAGGTACCGGAACTGAGCGTCGCTGACACCACGGGTGAAGTCCACGAGCCCCTGAACGTCGAGGTAGTCAACGGTTCCGCTGCCATCGACGTCGTGAGCGGTATTGGTGGTGTCGAGCACGCTGGTCAAGAGTGAGCTGTTGCTCTGGATGACGTCGACGAACTGGTTGTCGAAGCTGAGGCGACGCTCCGCTGCGTCCCCGGTCATGTAGGTCGCGAACGTGCTGTCGTAGAAGTAGATGTCCCGTTCCATGAAGCCGTCTTGGTCGTCGTTGTTGGCCTCGCCGGAATTCGCGATTCGGGAGTAGAGCAGCCAACCGCCGTCCCATAGGGCGCCGAGGTAGTCGTCGTAAGGGGCGCCGCTGTAGTACATCACGTTGCCGTAGGTCGCGCTTTCGGGATCGGTGTCGATTTCGTAGGCAAGGAGGTGGCCTTCGGCCAACGGAACATCGCCAGTCAACTCGTAGTAGGAGTACAGCATGTAGCTGCCGTCGGTGGCCATCACCGGGCTCGAACGCGCGTACAACCCCGACATCAGGTCGCTCAGCACGCCCACTGCCCCGCTGATGGCCTCGTCGCGAGAGTCGGCCGGTTCGGTGAGCGCGTACATGCCGTCGCCATCGGTGTTGTCGGCGGCGCTTTGAAACACCGCATCGGCCATGGCGCCGTCGGTAGTGGAGGTGTCTATACCCATGGCCACCGTGCTGACCACCACCCGCTGGGTATCGGTCAAGGCGCTTGCGTGATCCAGGCTGTACACGTGCGACACGACGTTGTCATATCGGCAGCTCAGGTCGAGGACGTCGGTCGCGACGTAGCCCGCGCTGTCGCACATGACGTCGGCGATTGGGGCGGCGGAACCCGCGGCGATGCTGGGATCTTCGTCGTCGACAGGCAGTCCCCCGGTCAGGACGATCACGTGCACCGACGAGCAGTAGTAGGAAAACGGCGTTTCGGCCCAGTCGCCATCGAATCCGTCGCCATCATCGTCGACCCAGTCCTCGACGGTTGCTTGGGAGAGGTAGTCGGTGCTGAGGCTGTCGACCGTCTCCGCGAGGTTGCGCGTGGTGCCCGAAGCAATCGAAAGCGTCGCGAGCCCACTGGCCACTTGGGCGTAGCTACTGCCCGCCGGGGCTACCTCGAAGAAATCGCTGTCCGAGGCTGAATCCGCGGTGGCGACGACCCCGAACTTGAGCTCCTGGTAGTGGCGGCTGATCTGCTTCACGACTTCGACAGCATCTTCCAGACAGGTCGTGGTGCTGCCGGTGTAGCAGGCGTTTCCCATCGTGCTCGACCGATCGATGACGAAGATCACGCTAGGCGGAACCGCCTGGCTGGTGGACAACGCCTCGGACACCGGACTGGCGCCTCCCGCGTACGCCGACATCGGCAGCCACAGCATGACCGCAGAAAGCGAGAGAATCTGGCTTTTCATGTTCTCACCTGATCTTGCACGAGCCGGGCATGACCTTGCGCAGCATGGTCGTCACCCGGGCTTCGGATGGATTGGTCTGTTCGCCGCCGGTGGATGTGGACTCGAACCAAGAGTTCGCCTCCATTGCCCAGTAGTCGGATCGCCAGCCGGTGTTCCCCTCTTCAGTGCTGTAGCCCTTCGGCGGGGTCCCACACTTGGCGAAGGAGGCCGCCACCTGGTAGCTGCCGAGCGGCATCATCGTGGTGTCGCCTTCGTAATACGTCGCTGCATCCGCTTCTTCTACGAAGACCTGTGGTGCGTCGGGGTCCCAGCCCTCGTCTTCGGGTAGGTCGAACATCAGCTGCATCCGCGCGTGGGTGCCGCCGGCGTCGGCAGCATCTACCACTGCCGCGTGGCGACGCGTATAGTTGGCCACGCGCTGATCAACGCCCGCGATGCTCAGCGACGTGCCGCCAATGATGGTGATGATGGCGATGAGCACCAGCGCGACGAGCATCGCGTAGCCGCGTCGAGACCGAATTAGGGGAGTTACAACCACGAGAGAACCCTCATGTTGCGCACGGTTACTTCAGAGGCGAGCACCTGCCGGTAGTAGTGGTCGCTCGTTGCCGCCGGCGTGTTGTTGCCGATGGACACCGGCGCACCGTCAAAGCTGCGATTGAGATCCTCGCGCGAGGATCTCACGACGATGGTGAACCGAATCATGTTGAGATCGTCGGGATCATTGGCGTTGTCGGTGTCAGAGTAACTGTCGACGGTGTTGACCCACCCCGCGCTGTCCGTGCTGGAGCAGTCAGTACCGAAAAAGCAGTACTCGACCTGCATATCTTCGACGTTGTCCACCACGGGCACGTCATCGTCATCCGGAGACTCGAAGTCCAGATCCATCATCAGGACCGGGTGCTCGGCGGAGCCTGATCCGATGCCGTCGGATTCGTCCGCATCGATGTAGAAGGTGATGACATCCGCCCGGGAGCACTGCATCGCGGTGGGCATGTTCTCCCCCACCGGGCAATAGTCGGTGAAGTCACCGTAGCTGGTCGTTCCGTCGGTGACGCTGATGGACCCCGTGGTGGCGTCACCAGCCGACTGGGTGACCCACATCATCGACCGAGTCTGCTGTGGGTTGGAAAGGTCCGAACACAGCAGGAACTCGTTGGCAGCGATCTCACCGACCTTGTCGGCGTTGCCGGGGCGCTCCAGATCGAACGCCACGGTCGCGTCCGAACAATCCCGGAGCTCGTCCGGGTCGGCGAACATGATGAGGTTGGCGTCCTGCGAGACGATGGTGATGGCATCCGACCCACCGGGACCGGTGCCGTCATAAGAAATGACGGTCGGCAGGTTGTTGGCCTCGCTTCCGCCGACACCCAGCGCGCCGGCCACGCGGCCCGTGGTCCCAAGCCCCGCGGTCCGACCGGTCCGGGACAAGATATCCAAGGAGAGACGAACGTTTTGGTGCATCTCCATCTGCAGGTCCTGGTAGACGAACTGCCTCAACTGCACACTGAAGAGGCCGTAGAGCGCGGCCACGACGAACGTGCCGATGGCCAGGGCGATCAGCAGTTCGATGAGCGTGAAGGCCCGGCGCATCAGGAGTCCCGGAACCGGAACGACGAAATCGTCGTCCCGTGCTTGGTATCGAAGGCCGCATCATCGTAGGTGCAGCGCACGCGAACGCGCGTCCACGTGCCGTCGGAGTCCATGTCTTCCACGTCCCAGGACAATGAGTACACCGCTGGGCCGAGCGCTTCCGTGTCTTCGAACGCCGCGTTGACCGGGGCGGGAAGCGGCCAATAGAGCGGACTCCAAGCGTCTGCAGCCATCACCGTGTCATCCATCATGCCTTGCGTCAGGTCGGTCGGCCGACCCGTCGAGGTCCAATCCATCGCCAATAGGCGTTCCATCTGCGTTTGCGCGAGGTACGTACAGTCCGTGAGCCGCCGCGCGTTCATGTTGGAGCGCACGGCCTGGCTGTGAAACCCGAACATGACGATGAGCGCGGCGCCCAGGATGGCCGACGCCACCATCACCTCGACCAGGGTAAAGCCAGCACGCTTGAGGCCGGTAAGCTTGACGCGGGATTGAAGGAGGGTGCTGGTCATTCCCGAATCGGCTCCATGCGGACGAAGCCGCTTCGTGCGACGGTCAAGCGGACACGTTCATTGAGCCCATCGACCATCGCGCGTTTGTTCACAATCTCAACCGCGATGACCCCATCGACGAAGTCCGAGCTGCGATTGCCCAACCACCCCCGGGGCGTGAAGACCACCGCATCGTCAGCGAGGGGTCCCCAGTCCGCCAGGCTGATGTCGTCAGCGTCGTGGGCACCGCCTTCTTCGATGCTACGTTCGCCCTGACTCACATCGACCACCCCGTCGCGATCGACGGGGAGCGTGTCCCACTCCGTACTTCCTGAGCCCCGGTTGCCGACTTGGATGTCCCAAGCGCCGTGCTGGGCGTCCGCGGGGTCCAGCGCGAGGTCCGCCTCGACAAAGTGAACGCGCACCTCGCGATTGGTGTCGAGCGCAAGGGCCCTGGCGGTGGTGAGGTCGGAATGCATCATGCGAGCGACGTGGAACATCCGGTAACTGGTGATTCGGCTGCGAAACATACCCCACCCCATTCCGACCAGGACTGCGACCACCGCAAGGGCGACCGCAAGCTCGGCCAGGGTGTGACCTCCCCGCGCAGATGCAAGAATCGTGCCCGTTGAGATCGGGTATTTACGCCGTGCGCGTCGCGCCGGATCAGGGAATTCTTTTCCCAACCGGGAACTCACTTCCCACCCGGTACGCAGGTGTCTTCCAACCAGCCGCGACGCCGGCGGACCTCCCGCCGCATCCCGACCGCGGCGACGCGGAGCGCCCCGCTGGCCTGTACCTGATCCACGACGTGATCGGCGGCGTCGTACCAAGCGCCGAGGGCCGGAACGATCACCTCGCAACGCTCCGGGTCCCGCCGATCATCGGAGTGCTGCAAGACCGCCTCCACCCAGGTCAGTCGTGCCGCAGCGAGCGCAATCGTGCTTTCTGCGATCACGACGGCGTCCTCCGCCACCGCAATCGCCTCCTCGGTGCGACCGAGCTGGACGAGCGCAGCGGCACGGGCCTGGCTCAATTCGCTGCTGTGCACCCCGGCCTGGCTGAGCAGGTCCAGTCGCGCGAGCGAGTCCGCGGCCTTTCCCTCGGCGAGGTCGACCAGCGCTACCGACTGGTTCGCGCCGGGATCCTGCGGCGCGCGCTCCAGCGCCTTCGCCAACGCATCGCGAGCGCCCGCGAGGTTGCCTTCGCCGGCCAGCACACTGCCCAGCCCACGGTAGCCAGCGGCGAGCGCCGGCTGGAGCCGAACGAGCTGCCCGAAGGCGTCCCGCGCGGCATCGCGCTCGCCCGCCTTGTGGAACGTCCACCCCAGGCCGTACAGCGCGTCGGGATCCTCCGGGTTGATGTCGAGCGCTTGTCGGAACTCCTTTTCCGCGGAGAAGAGATCGTCTTTCTGAAGCGCCAGCTCTCCCCGCTCGACCGGGCCCACGCACGCCAGAAGAAGGAGGGCGGTCATGTCTCTTCCAGCCCGTAACCGCGGACCTTGTAGAGCAGCGCCTTGTACGAAATCTCCAGGGCGCGGGCAGCCGCAGCCTTGTTGCCGTCGTGCTGCGTAAGCGCGGCGCTGATGAGTCGGCGCTCGAGCTCCGCGGTCCGGACGGGGATCGAGAGGGAGTCGCCCGTCGAACCGATCGTGGGCGTCCCGCGAAGCTCGGCCGGCAACGCCGCGGCCTCGATGGAATCGGTGTCGGACACCAGCAGGGCCCGTTCCAGCGCATTCTCGAGTTGCCGCACATTTCCAGGCCACCGACTGCCCACCAGCACCCGCATGGCCTCGCCGCTGACGCGGGGGCGAGGAAGCCGCATGCGGGCGCAGAGGCCGTCGAGCAAGTGGTCGACAAGGAGGGGAATGTCGTCGGCCCGCTCGCGAAGGGGCGGGATGGCCAGGTGCACGACGGCGACACGGTAGTAGAGGTCTTCGCGGAAGCGCGGGGGCACCAGGGAGGCAGCCGTGGCCGCCACGATCCGGACGTCCACCGTCGTGTCGGCGGAAGCGCCCAGTCGTCGAAGGGTGCCTTCTTGTAAGGTGCGCAGCAGCTTGGCCTGCAGCGGCGGCGGTAACTCTCCGATCTCGTCGAGAAAAAGGGTGCCGTGGTCCGCCTGCTCGAACAAACCGGCGTGATCACGCACCGCACCGGTGAACGCACCGCGGCGATACCCGAAAAGCTCGCTCTCAAGAAGTGACTCCGGAATCGCAGAACAGTTCACCGCGACCCAGGGTCCATCGCGCCGGGGCGACAGCCGGTGAATGGCCCGAGCGAGAAGCTCCTTCCCGGTGCCACTCTCCCCGGTGATGAGCACACTGGAGTCGTGGGCGGCGGTGCGGGCGAGGACACGAAGAAGTTCGGTGATGGCCGGGCCACGGCCGACAAAACCCTCGACCGGCTCTCCGGTGCGCTCAGAAAGGCGAGCGTTCTCCACCGCCAGTCTTCCACGCTCGGCCACAAGTTGTTCTCGTTCCTCCAACTTTCGCAGCGTCAGCACGATCTCGTCGGACTTGAAGGGCTTCGAGACGTAGTCGTAGGCGCCGCGACGCATCGCTTCGAGGGCGGTGTCGACCGACCCGTAGGCGCTCATCATCACCACCGGCGGCGCGCCCGTCGGCCGGCTGTCCAGGAACGTGAGCCCATCCATGTCGGGCATACGAATGTCACAGAGCACGATGTCGGCGGCCCCGAGCAGCCCGAGCGCCTCGCGACCGTTGCGCGCCGACACGACGGCGTAGCCGGCCCGCACGAGGATCAGCTCAAGCAGGTGGCGGAGGTTCTCCTCGTCGTCGACAACGAGTACGCGAAGCTGTGGGGTACCCACGAGGTGAGGATACACCGGCGCGGGCCACAGGGGGGCGCATCCGCCGGGTCGTTCAGATCGTGCACGGGTTTCCGCCCCGCCAGAACGCCGGCACGGAGCGTGTCGCCGCGCTGGCAGCGGACGGCCTGCGCGCCCGAGGATGGTGGGTGCACACCCTCGCCGCGACGACAGAGCACGGCGCGCCGATGTACGCCGAGCGCGAATATCCGGGCGTCAGCCGACTCGTCAACAACGCGCCGTACGCCGCCCTCCGCAACGGCGGCGAAGACAGGTCCGCTCGTGCGTGGCTGGAGCGCAAGCTTACGGAGCTGCGTCCCGACGTGGTCCACGTCCACCACCTGGCGTTCCTCGACCCGCAGTTTCGAACCGCTGCTCCCGTGGTCTGGACGCTCCACGACGCTTGGGGCTGGTGCGCGGCGGGCGGACAGCTGTTTCGCGAGGGCGGTCCGTGCCCCGGCCCGGGGACTGCGTGCGCAAGCTGCGCCGGCGCCTGGGCCAAAGACGGGCGCGCGGTGTCCCTGGCACTTGCGGCGGCGGGGACCGCGGCGCGTTGGATCCCTCCCACGGCGTTGCACCGGCAGTGGCAGCGCCTCCCAGCAACGCTGCGCGTCCGCCTCGCCCAAGGTCGTGGCCCGCTTCCGCCCGGGGCCATCGACCGGCGCACCCACGCCTATCAGGCGTTTGCGGCGCGTTGTACGGTACGACTCTCGCCCAGTCGGTGGCTGGCCCGCGAAGCGGAGCGCCAGGGGTTCGGCTCGGTCGAGCACCTGACAAACGGAGTGCCCGCCGGGCCCCCACGGCACGGGGGCGGGCCATTCCTATTCCTCGGCACCATCGCCGCGCACAAGGGTCCCGACCTCGTCATCGAAGCGCACCAGCGTGCGCGCCTGACCACTCCGCTCGACGTGGTTGGCCCCGATGGGCCCGATGCCGCCTACGTTGCCGCGGTGCCCCACCGGCCCGCGATCGACGACCCCAGCCCGCTCTTGAGCCGGGCCCGTGCGCTCATACTGGGCTCGCGCTGGCCGGAAAACGCGCCGATGGTCGTGCTCGAGGCGCGGGCAGCCGGCTGCCCCGTCATCGCTCCCCGGCTGGGCGGCCTCCCCGAGCTCATCGAACCCGGACAGGACGGCTGGCTCTATGAGCCCGGAGACGTCGACGACCTCGTGCGTTGCCTCGCCGCTGCGGAGTCGGGGCCGGCACCCGCCGTCCGCCCGCCGCCCACCTTGGACGACCACCTCGACGGCTTGATTCGTGTATACGATGGGCTGCGATGAGCGATCGACTCGACCAGCTTTCGGCGACCGTGGATGAGTACATGCTCCGCCTGGGCATCGACTCCGACGTGACCCCAGGCGGGTTCTGGACCGCTCGTTTCGGCTCCACCGTCGTCTTGGTCTCCGTGTTCGAAGAAGAGGGACACGCCTACGTCCGCCTCGCCAGCATCGTGCTCGTGGGCGCACACACGACGCTCGACCTGCTCACGAGGCTGCTTCGGCTCAACAGCGAGGCTCGCTTCGGCGCCTTTCAGCTGTTCGACGACCAGACCATCGCGTTCACGCACACCCTCACCGGCGAACCTCTGAGCTTCCCCATTTTCGAAGGCGCGCTCCGGTATGTCGCCCGTGTGGGCGACGATCACGATGAGGAACTGCAGACCCTGGTCGGAGGGGAGCGCGCTGAGGACGTGATCGGCGAGCCGCGCCCGGCGCGCTGATGCGCGTTCTACAGGTGTCGAACGGCTGGACGGAGGGGGGAAGTGCGCTCTACGCCGAGGCGCTGGCCTGCGAGTTGGCGTCGCTAGCGTCCATCGAGCGCTTCGGCCCGGGCGATGTTCACGGCCGTCGCGCACACGGCTTCCAGGGCACCCTCCGCGATCCGGCGGCTGAGGCGTCGTTCCGGGCTCGTCTCGGCGGGGTCGACCTGGTCCACGTCCACCATCTCGCCGGGTTGTCCCTGAGTCTTCCACTGGTGGCTGCCGGGGCCGGCGTGCCGGTCGTCATCACCCTTCACGACTACTGGCTGGCGTGCGCGCGAGGGCAACTTATCAACCTGGACCGGGAGCGTTGCACCGGCCCGGAGCCCGATCGGTGCGCGGCCTGCCTGGCGCCCGACCTGTGGGTGCCGGTGCCGATTGCACTGGCGACTCGCCTGCCCCGCCGGCGAGCCGCGGTCGACGACCGCGCCGAACTATGGCGGGAGATTCGCGATAAAGTCAGCCTTTTCCTGGCTCCGAGCCGGCATGTTGCTGCCCGCCTCCAGGTCAAGGCGACCTTGCTCCCCCTCCCGCTCTTGCGAATGGTCTTGCCGGCGCCCGCGGGACCGGCTGGCATCCTGAGACTCCTCTTCCTCGGCTCCTGGCTGCCCACCAAGGGGCCACAGGTGCTGCTGGACGCATTTTCTCGACTCCCGGCCGGGTCGGCCGCACTGACCCTCGCTGGCCCGTCTCCAGCTTGGCGGGGCAGCATGGCTTGGTCCGAGGCCCTGAAGCGTCGTGCGCTCGCGACGCCGGGGGTGACTGTCCTCGGGAACGTGGTCGGCGCCGCGGTCTCGGAAGTGCTCTCCGGGCACGACGTCCTCGTGTTGCCGAGCACCTGGGAGGAAAACGCGCCTCTGGTCCTCGGCGAGGCCCTCGCGGCCGGTCTGCGCGTCCTGGCCAGCGATGTGGGCGGCGTCCCGGAGATCGCGCCTGAGGCCCGGCTGGTCGAGGCCGGAGATGTCGCGGCGCTCGCGGCTGCCTTGGCTGACGAAGTGCGCCGGGGACGTGGACGCCGGAACCCCGTCGAGCGACCCTCGATGGCGACGCACGCCCTGGCGATGCTCGAACTGTACGAGTCGGTGCTGGCCGCGCGTTAGCAGACGAACGTGCTCCTGCTCCTGGCGCGGCTCGCGCTCGCCGACGACGCGACCTGCCTTGCATGCTGCCAAGCCGGCGGCGTGGGGGACTGCCCGACAACGCTTGAGGTGCGCACCGAGCGCTCCGCGACCGAGCCCGTGGCCACGCGCTGGGAGTTGATGGGCGCCTGGGTCCTCAACTGCGACGGCAGCGGTCGCTTCGACCCGACGATCACCCGCCGGCTAGACCACGAGCCGGAGTATGGGGAGGTCTTGGGCAGCGGGGCCAACCCGCTGGCCGTGCACTGCTTTGCTCAGGCGTGCGCGCTACCGCGGAATGTGTGCGTGGGGCCGGCCACCGCCAGCGGTAACGTCGGCCTCGTCGGGTGTGACGACACGCTCCCCGTGGACCAGAAATCGCTCGCGGTCGGCCCCGGATCGTCGCCCGGGAAGGGAGCGATCGTGGTGGTGATCGACGGTCGTCCTCTGGTGGCCGAGCCCGGCGACCAGCCCGCCGCGTCGCCCCCGCCGGGCTCGCCCTGGCCCGTACCTGCGCGCGCGCCCGAGCCCGCACGCGCTCCGCTCCCACCGCCGGTCCTTGAGCTCCCGGCCGATCCCCCCGAACCGTGCTCCCCGGCCGCCGACGCCGGCCGCAGCGAAAGCCGAAAGCGCGTCGGCACCGGCGACGACCTGCGTATCACAGGGAGATCTGGCGAGGCGCTGCGCGACTACAAAGCTGCCCTCACCCTCGATAAGTGCAATGGCTACGCCTGGATGTCGATCGCCCAATTGGCCGGAGATCAGGCTCGCACTGACCTGACGATCCGCGCCCTTCGCAACGCGACCCGGCTGCTCCCCACCCACCCCGGCGCGTCGTTGATGCTGGGGCGCGCCTACGAGAGTTTCGGTCAGCGCGCTCTGGCGGCCGAGGCGTTCAAGCGGGCGACGGAGCTTGCTCCGGGAAGCGCCGAGGCCGTCGAAGGGTACATGCGAACGAGATAGGCGCCGCCCATGGACCTGCAGAACGCCATCCTCGTCACCACCGTGACTGCGGCCCCAGAAGCGGGCTTCTCCATCCTCGCGCTGGTGCTCGAGGCGGATCTGGTGGTTCAACTTGTCCTTTTTGCCCTAATTGGCATGTCGGTGGCCTGCTGGGGCATCATCTTGAACAAATGGAACACGGTGCGGCGGGCGCAAGCCCAGTCCACCTTGTTCATCGAAGGCTTCTGGAAGGCCCAGCAGCTCGACGACGTGTACCAGCGCACCAGTCGCTTCCCGAACTCGCCCGTCGCAGAAGTGTTCAAGGCCGGCTACGTCGAGCTCGGCCGGCTCACCAGCGGCGCCGGAGAAGGCGCGATGGACCTCGGCCTGACGGAGAACATCGAGCGCGCGCTGCGCCGCACGACCAACACCGAACTTGCCCAGCTCGAACGGTTGATTCCTTTCCTTGCCACCACCGGATCGACGGCCCCGTTCATCGGCCTCTTCGGGACGGTTTGGGGCATCCTCCGCGCCTTCCAGAAGATCGGCGCCACTGGCAATGCCAGCATCCAGGTGGTCGGCCCCGATATCGCACATGCGCTTGTCGCGACTGCTGTGGGCCTCCTGGCGGCGATCCCCGCGGTCATGGCGTACAACTACTTCAACACCCGCATTCGGGCGATTCACGGGGAAATCGACGCATTCTCCTCCGATTTTCTCAACATCGTCAAGCGCCACTATCGGGGTCGTTGATGGCGATGACCGGTCCATCGCGTGACGGCGCAATGATGTCGGAAATCAACGTCACCCCCTTCGTGGACGTGATGCTGGTGCTCCTGGTGATCTTCATGATCACCGCGCCGCTGATGACGACGGGCGTCGAGATCGACCTGCCCAGCGCGAACACTCCGCCCACCGCGCTCACCGGCCAGGAGCTGGTGATCGGGATGCAGAAGGACGGGGGCCTCACCCTTGCGCGCGGCACTGGTCAACCCTTGCCGCTCACCCGTGAGCAGCTTCAGGCCAACCTCGTCGAAGAGGGGAAGACCCACCCAGGACAGCCCGTTTTCGTACAGGCGGACGGCGCACTGCCCTACCAGGAGGTCATGACGCTCCTGGAGCTCGCAAAGCTGGCCGGCGTTCCCAAGGTCGGCCTGGTCACCCAGCCCGGAAAGGCGAAGTAGATGGCGCGTCATCCGCTGCCGAGCTGGGAGTGGCCGGTGATGGGCGTGGCCCACGTCGTGGTCTTCGCCGTCGTCATCTTCGCCCAATGTGGAAGCAGCGCGGCCACCCCCCTCTTCCGGCCCGAAGACGCCATCATCGTAGAGATGTCCGGCCCGCCGAGTGAGCCCTCGCGCATGCCGCAGAAGGCGGAACGTGCGCCGGACGTCCAGCGCGGCACCGACAGCATGGAACCGATGCCGCCCAACGCGAGTGAACTGGCGCTCCCGGACGCCAAGGCACAACCGGGCGACGATCGCGCCGACGCCCGGCAGGCCCTCCTGGACGAGATGCGGCGGGAATATCTGCTTCGCGACCTCGACGCCCCCGAGGGCCGCACCGACCGCATCGCCACCAGCGCCGATTCCAAGCCCGGCGATGGCAGCGCCGCCCACGCGGGCGTGCGCGACCCTGAGTTGGCGAAGTGGGTGAAGGCCGCCGAGACCTCGCTCGCCAAGAACTTTCACCCCCTGCCCGCGTGGTGCTCCGGGAACCCCGACATTCTCGCGATCGGCGCGGCTGTCATCGACGCCTCGGGGCGCATCACGGAGGAGGCGAGCATCGTCGAGAGCAGCCGGACCCCCTCCTACGATGCCGCCTGCGTACGCGCGTTCGCGGTGACGGGCCAGTTGCCCGCGCCCCCCGCCAAGTTCGCTGCCGGCCTCCGGGCCAACCTGAGGTGTGAGTGCAACTGAGCTTTTGGCGAGCGGCGGTCCCGGCGCTGATGGTCCTCGTCTGCGTTTTCACGCTCGACCGACGCAGCGCCAGCGCCGCCGACGGGTTGGTCAACGTGTCGCTTACCACCAAAGGAGCGGGCCACCAGGACATCCCCCTCGCGCTCCCCATCCCCCGGGGCGGCGCCGCCGACGAGTTCTACACCACACTGCGTCGAGACCTCGAGCTGAGCGGCTGGTTCCGCATCATCGACCCCGCGGCCTACGTAGAGCCTCCCGGTACCGGGATCCGGCTCGGTGAGTTCGACTTCGCCGCCTGGCGCACACCCGGAGCCGCCGCCCTCGCCAAGACCGAGCTGTCGTCCACGGCCGAGGGCACCCGCGCCGAGGTGTGGGTCTACGACGTGGCCGGCGGCACAAAGCTGGGCGCGAAGGCGTTTTCTGGCCCGAAGACCTCCGCGCGGACATTGGCCCATCGGACCGCGGACGCGATCATCCTGCTGGTGACCAATCAACGCTCCTTCTTCGACACCCGGGTCGCCTTTGTGCAGAAGGTCTCCGGAAACAAGGAAGTCTTCGTCATGGACGTCGACGGCGGGGGTCGCCGGCAGATCACCAAGAACAAGGCGATTAACCTGGCTCCGCGGTGGAACCACGCCGGAACTGCCCTGTGTTTCACCAGCTACTTCAACGGCAATCCCGACCTTTACGTCGCCGACCTTGCCAAGTCGGCCATCCGGCGGATCTCCGCGCGCACCGGGATCAACACCGGCTGTAGTTGGGCGCCTTCCGGCGATCGAATCGCCCTGACCCTCTCGCCAGGTAGCGACAGCGACATCTTCACCATCGACCCCTTGGCCGGGATCCAGATCGCCCAGCTCACCAAGAGCCCGGGCATCGACGTGTCGCCAACCTGGTCGCCCGACGGCTCGCGCATCGCCTTCGTCTCCGAGCGCGGTGGCGGCGCACAGATCTACGCGATGGGCGCCGAGGGGGGCGATGCGAAGCGGGTGAGCTTTTCAGGAAGCCAGAACACCTCGCCGGCATGGTCCCCCAAAGGCGACAAGATCGCCTTCGTAGGGCGGGACGGCAACTTCGACATCTTCACCGTGAACGTCGACGGCAGCGGCATGCAGCGCATCACGCAAGGCGGCGGCGACAACGAAGACCCGAGCTGGTCTCCCGACGGCGAGTACCTTGTCTTCTCGTCCACGCGCACCGGAACGGCCCAGATATGGCTGGCGAGCGCCGACGGGCGACACCAGATCCAGCTGTCGCAAGGAGCCGGCGGCTACACCAACCCCCACTGGTCTGGACACCTGTCTTGGTGAAGGCGGCGATCGACATCGGCAGCAACTCGATCTTGCTGACGGTCGCCGATGACGGGCAGGTCGTTCACGACGAGGCGCGCGTGGTGGGACTGGGGCGTGGGCTTGGCGAGGTAGGCGTTTTCCGGCCCGAGCGCATGGAATCCGCCATGGCCGTGCTTCGCGACTATGCGAATCGGGCCCGAGAGCTGGGGGCGGCGGACGTTCGGGCGGTCGCCACGTCAGCCTCACGACGGGCGCTCAACGCCACCACCTTCTTCGCAGCGGTGACCAAGGCAACCGGACTTCGGGTCGAGGTCATCAGCGGCGAAGAGGAGGCCCGCCTTACCTGGCTTGGCGGCGTGTCCGGCATCGCGGTCTCCCCGGGGCCGGTGCTGCTCCTGGACCCCGGCGGGGGCTCGACCGAGGTGATCGTCGGCGAAGCGGGTCAAATTCACCAACGCATCTCGTTGGAGATCGGCACGGTACGGCTGACCGACGCCCATCTGGGCTACGGCCAGGTCGATCCGGCCAGCCTGGCGCGCGCCCGCCAGGAGATCGACAACGCCTTCGCCGCCCTCCGCCTGAACGTGTCACCACGAACGGCCGTGGCGGTGGCCGGAACCGCGACGACGCTCAGTGCCACGGCATCGGGTCTGCAGACCTACGACGCGGGCGGAGTTCACAACAGTGTGTTGTCGGCGGCGCAGTTGAGGACGTGGATCGACCGGTTGCTCGTCGCCGGCCCCGACGAGCGCCGGGCGCTGGTCCCGGTGAGCCCCGAGCGTGCAGATACCCTGCTCGCAGGTGCGTGTATCCTGCTCCGAGCCCTGGATCTGACACGACGCCAAACCTGGCGGGTCTCGGACCGCGGCCTGAGGTACGGACTGCTCGCCCGGTGACCGACTGCGACAAACCGCTACAACTACTTTACAGTCAACGTGCACTCGGCTACAGTTCGGTGCGACCCGTTGTAGGCCCAGCGGCCAGCTGACGCTCCAGACACGCTCTCCCCCACGCGAACTCAGAGGCACCCATGATCCGCTACACCCTCGCATTGCCCGTGCTCTTGCTCCTCGCTTGCGATCTGTCGGGAGACGGCGACAAAGACACCAGCGCGATCAACAACCTCGACAGCGACGAGGTTGGCGGCGACGAGGACGGCGACGGGTATCTCCCCTCTGAAGGGGACTGCGACGACGACGACGCCATGGTCAATCCCGCCGCGGAAGAACTGTGCGATGGCATCGACAGCAACTGCGACGGCGTCTTCGACGACGACCTGATGCAGGCCTACTACGTCGACGCCGACGGCGATGGCTACGGCGATACCGCCACCGCCGAGCCCGCCTGCGAAGCTCCCGATGGCTACTCTTCCGTGGGCGGCGATTGCGTCGACACCGACGCCGCCATCAACCCGGTCGCCGCCGAAGTGTGCGACGAGCTCGACAACAACTGCGACGGGCAGGTCGATGAGGGCGTGGGCACGATGTACTACCCGGACGCCGACGAGGACACGTACGGCGACCCGGGCGCCGGCGCGACCTCCTGCGCCCCCGAAGACGGATGGGTGACCGACAACACCGACTGTGATGACACCACGAACAAGGCCAACCCGGCCGCGATCGAAGAGTGTGACGAGATCGACAACGACTGCGACACCCTCGTCGACGAAGACGTCCAGACCGCCTACTACGCCGACGTTGACAGCGACACCTACGGCGACGCGACGGTGACCACCCTCGCCTGCTCGGTGCCCGCCGGGTACTCTGCGGACATGACGGACTGCGATGACGCCGTTGCCGCCGTCAACCCCGCCGCAACCGAAATGTGCGACGGCATCGACAACAACTGCAATGGCGTCATCGACGAAGACACCGCCGCCGACGCCACCAGCTGGTACGCGGACACGGATGTCGACGGCTACGGCGATCCCGCCATGTGGGATGTCGAGTGCTACCAGCCCGCCGGCTACGTCGCCGACATGACCGACTGCGACGACACCGCCTCGGCAGTCAACCCCGCCGCAACCGAAATGTGCGACGGCATCGACAACAACTGCGACGGCGCCATCGACGAAGACACCGCGGCCGACGTCAGCACCTGGTACGCCGACGCCGACTCCGACTCCTACGGCGACGCCGCCATGTCCGACATCGATTGCGATCAGCCCGCCGGCTACGTCGCCGACAGCACCGACTGCGACGACACCGCCTCGGCAGTCAACCCCGGCGCCCTCGAAATCTGCGACACCATCGACAACAACTGCGACGGCGCCATCGACGAAGACACCGCGACCGACGTTCGCACTTGGTACGCCGACGCCGACGCCGACTCCTACGGCGACGCCGCCGTGTCCGACGTCGATTGCGATCAGCCCGCCGGCTATGTCGCCGACAGCACCGACTGCGACGACACCCGCGCCTCCTCGTACCCAGGCGCGGACGAGTGGTGCAACGGCTACGACGACAACTGCGATGGCGCGGTCGACGAGGACACCGCGCTGGACGCGGTCACCTGGTACCAGGACGCCGACTCCGACACCTACGGCAACCCCGCCGTCAGCGACATCGAGTGCTACGTCCCGGCAGGCTACGTCATGGACAACACCGACTGCGACGACGGCCGCTTCGAGACCAACCCTGGTGCGGACGAGTACTGCAACTTCATCGACGACGACTGCAACGGCACCGTCGATGACAACTACGCGCTCGACGCGACCACCTGGTACGCCGACGCCGACGCCGACGCCTTCGGCGACCTCTCGATGCCCACCAATAGCTGCGCGGTCCCCGCCGGCTACGTCGCCGACTCCACCGACTGCAACGACACCACCGCCGCCGCCTACCCGGGCGCCGACGAGATCTGCGATCTCATCGACAACGACTGCGATGGCCTCATCGACGAGGACGGTGGCGTCAGCGACGGCAACACCTACTACGCCGATTCGGACGGGGACTCCTACGGGGCCGAGGGCATGACGATCCTCGCCTGCGACCTTCCGGCTGGGTACGTCGAAAACTACTACGACTGCAACGACACCGACGCCACCGAGCCGATCGTGGTCTCGACTGCCGGCACGGCCGGGGGTACCGGCAACAATGCCGACCCGGTGGATTCGGTGCAGGGGGGTATCGACTTGGCGGATGAGTGCGTCATCGTGCTCGCCGGCACCTACAACGAGTCGTCGGTCAGCACCGACGGAAAGAGCATCGACATCTGGGGCGTGGAAGGGTCTGCGCTCACCACGATCGACGCGGGACTCACCACCTGCGACTACAGCAACCCCACCTCCTGCGAATCGGTGCTCACGCTCGCCTCGGGCATGGGCGCCGCGCCGGTCATCCACGGGTTCACCATCTCGGGCGGCACCGGCTCGGTGGAGTCCAGCTCCACGACCGAGACCTGCGCCGACTCCAGCTCGTCCCACGCTGGCGATGAGCTCTGCACCGTCACCAACTACGATTACTGCGGCGGCGCGGTGTTCGTCAGCGGCGACGACCCGCAGTTCTCTGACATGGTGTTCGACAACAACGACCTCCCCGCACCAGATCAGGTCTCCACCGGTGACTGGACGCAGATCTGGATGGCGTCCGCCGGCGGCGCCATCTGCACCGTCAATGCCACGGTCACCCTGGACGATGTGGTCTTCTCGGACAACTTTGCCGACGTCGGCGGCGGGCTGTACGCCAGCCAGTCGTCGGTGGTCGATGTCACCCACGGTTGGTGGGACGACAACTCCGCGTCTGACGGCGGGGGTGTCGCCTCTGAGGATGCCACGCTCACGGTCACCAACTCCGTTATCGCGTGCAACAACGCCACTGTCGACGGCGGCGGTTTCTTCACCTCGTCAAGCGGCACCGCCAGCTTCGTCAACGTGCTGTTCGCATGGAACACCTCGGGCACCGACAGCGCCAACGGCTCGCAGGGCTATGTGGGCAGCGGCACGACCGGCGTGATCTGGAACGTCGTCGCCGAGGGCAACACCACCTCGCCGCTGTTCCAGAACGGTGGCACCGGGACCAGCGGGTACGGCGACATGTACAACGCCGGCTCGGGCGGCAGCACGGGCGGCACCTGGTCGAGCACCGGCACGGCCACCAGCATCGGCGGTCAGTTCGGTGGCATCACCTGCAACGGCGACATCGTCGGGGACGACGCGATGCTGATCGCAGGCGCCGCGTCCATCGACGCTGGCGACCCGGACACCGCCTACAACGACGTCGACGGCACCCCGAACGACCTGGGCGCCTACGGCGGCCCCGGCGGCACCTGGTAAGCGCGGCCCAGCGCTGAAGGTTCGGGGCCCGCTTCGGCGGGCCCCGTCGTTTTTGCCGGTGGGCCCTCGCCCGATCTTGTGCTAATGCCGTACTTGCGGAGGCGTCCTCGATGCGCAGCTTTGGTCTGATCGGAGCGGTGCTCCTCCTCGCGGCATGCGACGGAGCGGGCAAGTCCAACGACACATCATCGGGGCTCGATGCAGGGGCCGCCTGCGACATCTCCCCGGCCGCGTGCGACGAGGACGGCGACGGCTACAAGCCGTCGGAGGACGACTGCGACGACAGCGACTCCAGCGTCAACCCGGGCGAGGTGGAGACGTGCAACGGCCGCGACGACAACTGCGACGGCGCGGTCGACGAGGGGGTGGGCTCGGCCTGGTACCAGGACTTCGACGAGGACGGGTACGGCAACACCGCAGCGGCCCAGATCGCCTGTGAGCAGCCCGATGGCTACGTCGCGATCGATGGCGACTGTGATGACGCACAGCCCCGGTCCTTCCCCGGAAACGTGGAGGTCTGTGACGACATCGACAACAACTGTGATGGCGCCGTGGACGAAGGCGTGACCACCAACTTCTATGCGGATTCCGACGCCGACAACTACGGCGATGCAACGAGTCTGGTCCAGGTTTGCGAGGCGCCGGTCGGCTACGTGACCGACAACACCGACTGCGACGACAGCACGTCTCGCGCGTACCCCGGCAATGCTGAAGTCTGCGACACGATCGACAACGACTGCGATGGCCGCGTCGACGAGGGCGTCACCACCTTGTACTACGCCGACGTCGACGGCGATGGCTACGGCGACATCCTCGTCCCCGACGACGCCTGCTCACTCCCCACCGGCTACTCCGAAAACGCGCTGGATTGCGACGACCTGGCCGCGGCCGTGAACCCGGCCGCGACTGAGCTGTGCAACGCCATCGACGACAACTGCGACGGCGTCATTGACGAAGCGTCGGCGGCGGATGCGCTGACCTGGTACGTCGATGCGGATGCCGACACGTACGGCAGCGTGTCGGCCAGCGTCGTTCAGTGCTACCAGCCCGCGGGCTACGTGCTCGACGCCACAGACTGTGATGACGGTCGCTTCGAGACCAACCCCGGCGCCACCGAGTTCTGCAACGGATTCGACGACAATTGCGACACCCGCACCGACGAGGACTCCGCGGCGGATGCCTTGTCCTGGTACGCCGACACCGACGCGGACGCCTTTGGAGACGTCGGCGCGCTGGACGTGGAGTGCTACCAACCCGCCGGCTACGTCGCGGACAGCACCGACTGTGATGATCGCGACGCCACCAGCTTCCCCGGGGGCATCGAGGTTTGCGACGGCGCGGACAACGATTGCAACGGCCTCGTCGACGACGCCCCGACCGACGGGACCACGTTTTACGCCGACGACGACACCGACGGCTTTGGCGACCCCCTCGACTGGGTCAGCGAGTGTGCCCTTCCCTCCGGGTATGTCGACAACGACTACGACTGCAACGATACAAACGGCTCCGAGCCGGTCGTCGCCGACGCGATCTATGGCTCGAGCGCAGGCACTGGGACCCTCGCCGCGCCGTACAGCTCGCTTCAAGACGCCATCGACGACGCGAGCGAATGCGTGGTGGCGCTGGAGGGTACCTACTCGGAGTCCATCGATCTGAGCGGCAAGAGCATCGACGTCTGGGGAGTCATGGGCGCCGAGTACACGGCGATCGACCCTTCTCTGAGCGTGTGTTCGACCTCGAACCCCACCGCCTGCGCCGCGGCCGTCGAGATTTCGTCAGGGTCGGGCGCCGCCCCCACGCTGCACGGCTTCACCATCGAAGGCGGCACGGGCTCCGCGACCTCGGCCGTGACCACCGAAACGTGCGCGGACTCGTCGTCATCCCACGGCGGGTCCAACAGCTGTTCGGTCACGACGTACACCTACTGCGGCGGCGGCATCGCGATCAGCGGCGACGACCCGATCCTCGAAGACGTGATCGTCTACAACAACGAGCTGCCGCTGGCCGACCAGGCCTCCACGGGCGACTACACCCAAGTCTGGCTCAGCAGCTACGGCGGCGGCATCTGCGTCGTGGACGGGAACGTCAGCCTGGACAACGTGTGGGTCATCAACAACTACGCAGATGCCGGCGGCGGAATCTTCGTTTCGGGTAGCGCGATCCTGAGCGTGGCCCACACCCAAATTTCCGAAAACGACGCGAGTGACGGCGGCGGCCTCTTCGTCAGTGAGGCGGCGATCAACCTTACAAACTCGGTGCTCGCCTGCAACTCGGCGACGACGGACGGCGGTGGAATCTTCACCGAGTCCAGCGCCAACATCGACGGGGAAAACATCGTGGTCTACGGGAACGAGTCAGCCATCACCGGAACCGCGCGCGGTGCCGACCTGTGGCTGGCTTCGGCGACCGGCTTCCAGTGGATCAACTCGATCGTGGAAAACGACATCGCCACCTCGATGGTGTACGGTACCGGGTCCGCAACGTTGCAATACAACAATGTCTACAACGACAACTACTCGGGTAGCACCTACGGCGGTGCGCTTGCCGCGGGATCGGGCAGCATCAGCATGGGCGGCAACTTCGTGCGCTCGGCGTGTGATGGCAACGCTCGGAACGACGACTGGACGCTGGATGCCACGTCGGGCGCGCTCGACGCCGGGAACCCCGCAGCGGCCTACAGCGACGTCGATGGCACGGACAACGACATGGGCGCGTACGGCGGGCCGGGCGGGAGCTGGTGAGAAAGCCGGTGTTTCACCTTATGAATCTGTGCCGTTGCACAGACTGAGGCCCGTCAGGCTACCGCGACACGCCGCACCTCAAGCCTCGCCGACTCGCCGCAGCGCCTCGGTGATCAGCGTGGGTG
>CANFCK010000013.1 GCA_947445035.1 Deltaproteobacteria bacterium | reverse complement strand
GCTCGACCGCAAAACCACAGCCTCCTCCAATCCAATCTCCCTCCCACCGCCGACGCCGTCGCCGTAGTACAAAAAAGCGGCGCCGCTCCCCTGGTACAGGTAGTCGCCGACGAGGGTGTCGCCGAAGCCGTCGCCGTCGATGTCGCCGAGCAGGGCCACCGCGATGCCGAAGGACGCGTCGGCGTCGGGACCGACGAAGATCACGTCCGCAGCGGATGCATCGAGCCCCCCTCGCAATAGCGCCGGCCCATCGGTGAACAGGTAGACGCGGTCCTCGTAGAGCGCCGACACCAGAAGGTCGTCGCGACCGTCACCATCGGCGTCTTCGCCGCCCGACATGGCGAACCCGAAGGCCCCGGTGCTCGGGTTGCCCGCAACCGGGGCGCCCTCGCCCTCCAGATCGTGGTCCCCCAGCCAAAGCTCCTCCTGACCGGGAATCAGCGTCACCGCGCCCTCGAGGCCGTTGCGCCCTGGTCGCGCTATGGCCAGCTCGTCGTCCCCATCGCCGTCGAGGTCGCCCGCGGTTCCAACCGAGCGCGCCACGTAGGGCTCCGTCGTCGCGACCGAGAATCGCGCGCTCATGTCTTCTGCCGCGCTTTCGCCTGCCGCTAGTCCGCAGGTCGCCTCGCGCCCGTCGCAGTCGCCGTCACTCCCGTCCTCGCACACTTCGACCGCGCTGGGATTCCGCTCGGCGTCCACGTCGTCGCAGTCGCCGCCGAGTCGCGCGTAGCCGGGCGGAGGCGTGCACACTTCGTAGGTGGTGTCATCGTCGCCGTAGCCGTCTTCATCGCGATCGAGAAACCAGGTCACCGCCGGGGCGTCGTCGGTGGCCCCGTTGCAGTCGTCGTCCACGCCGTTGCACACCTCCGTCGCGTCGGGACTGACCGTGCGATCGGTGTCGTCGCAGTCCCCGTCCGCGAGTGAGGCGCCACCCGGATCGGCACACGTCGCGACAGGCGTGCCGGCGCCGAATCCGTCGCCGTCACCATCCGGATACCAGTCGAGCGGAGCGGCGTCGTCGTCGATGACGTCGTCGCAGTCGTCATCGACGCCGTTGCAGGCCTCGGGCGCTCCTGGAAACCGCTCGGCGTCGGTGTCGTCGCAGTCGCCGCCGGCTGCGACCAGCTCGGGGGGAGGATCGCAAGTGACCACGGGGTTGCCCCCGCCGAAGCCGTCACCGTCGGCATCCGCGTACCACTCGGCGTGGACCACGTCGTCGGAAGCGTCGATGCGGCCGTCGCAGTCGTCGTCGATCTCATTGCAGGTTTCGAGAGCGCCGGGAAAAACGCCAGCGTCGAGGTCGTCGCAGTCCCCGCGCACCTCGGTGACCCCATCGCCATCGTCGTCCGTCAGCTCCGCCAGCCGTGCCAGGTAGGTCGCGCGGTCGAAGAGACAGCCCACGGCGAGGAGGAACATCATCGCGACACCATGGCGCGGGTCTATCCGATCACAACCCCGACACCGCCCGCATCAACTCGACCTTCACCATCTTGCGCCGCCAGGGCACCGCCTGCTGATGCGTGGCCAGGGGCTGAACGACGGCCATCGCCGCGTCGACCAGGGCCTCCGCCGTGGCGCCGGACACCTCGATCGGGCGAGGCCCGACTGCGGAGATCACTGCCCGGAAGCCTGCCGCCTCGCGCGTGACCGCGGTGAGCACCAGGCCGTAGTCGATGGCGCCGCGCTGGCGGAGCTTCCGATAGACGATCGGCGCCTTCGCCGCGGGGATGTCCACGGTCACCAGCAGCGCGCCGCGCGGTGATCGCAACCAGGTCCGTCCGTCGTCGCCGTACAGCTCGGCGACCGGGATGCGCAGGTCCCCCGACGTCGTCGCGAAACACGCCACGGCACCAAGTAGATACAGCACCGGCACGGTGTCGGCGCTGTGGGCGGCGTAGCAACCGGCGCCCTTCGGCGCGACGTGACACACCGTCCCCTCGCACTTGAGACACCCGCCCAACGCCGCGCGCCAGCCGGCGGGCTGGTTGTAATACATACAGCGTGTATCAAGCATCAGGTTCCCGCCGAGGGTGCCCATGCGCTGGATGGTCGGCGTCGCCACGGTGGCGGCGGCGGCGGCGAGGGCAGGGAATCGCATCCGCACGTCCGCGTTCCGGCTCAACTCGCTCAGCCGCATCCCTGCCCCGAGGGTGAGTCCACCATCGGCGCCCTCCCTGTATCCGTGCAGCTCGCGAAGTCGCCGCGTGCTGACCAATACATCGGGCTGAAACAAACGATGTTTCACCGACGGCAGCAGGTCCGTGCCTCCTGACAGGAGCATCGCCCCCGGCAACGTTGCGAGCCTCACCACCTCCGCAACCGTGTCGGGCGCCTCGAAGCTGAATCGCGGGAAGGGCAGCATCAGCCGGAGCCCTTCCGCCGTGCGCGTTCGATGGCGCGGAGCACCCGCTCGGGGGTGAACGGAGCCTCCCGCAGCCTCAGCCCAGTCGCATCCGTGATGGCGTTCGCGATCGCCGGCACCGTGCTCAGCTGCGGCCCCTCGCCGACCTCCTTGGCGCCGTGAGGGCCGCCGGGATCGTAGGACTCGATCAGGAAAACTTCGATCTCCGGGCACTCGTGAATGGTGGGGAGCTTGTACTCCAACAGGCTCGGCGCGGTCATCCGACCCCCGTCGTAGCGCTGCTCCTCGGCCAGGGCCTCGCCGACCCCCATGTAGACGCAACCCTCCACCTGGCCTTCGGCGATGGCGCGGTTGAGCACCCGCCCGCAGTCATGTGCGACCCAGATGCGCTCTACTCTCACCACGCCTGTCTCGTCGTCCACGGCTACTTCCGCGACCTGCGCGGTGAACGAGTACGCGGGCGAGGGTCCCACCGACTGCCGACGGAAGCGGCTCCCGATCTTCGGCGGCGTGTACGCTCCGGCGTGAATCAACGGCCCCGTGGCTTCTTCGGCCAGCCACACCGCGTCGACCCATGACACATCAGATGTATCAGTCCCCACCCGGGGCCCATCCCCACGATCGGCACTTCCGGCCCTCCCGAAGCCTACCTCCGCAACTGTGCAGCCCAGCTTGGCCGCGACTGCCGCCGCGATGCGCGCCCGGAGCGGGGCCACCCCCGCCAGCGCGGCATTCCCCGCCATGAACGTGACGCGAGAGCTGTAGCTGCCGAGGTCCACGGGGGTCAGGCTGGTGTCGCCTTCGACGACCCGCACGTCGGCTGGATGGATCCCCAGCTCTCCGGCCACCATCGCGGCCAGCATGTGGGTACTACCCTGGCCGATGTCTGCGGTACCGGCAAAGACCGTGACCTCGCCTGACCGATCCACCTTGATTGCCACCGTCGAGTGCGGCATCTCGTTCTGATAGACGGGATGCAGCGCCCCGCACATGTATGCGCTCACCGCCAGTCCGAGGCCGCGGCCCGGACCGAGCTTCCCGCGGCGCTCGGCGTAGCCGCTGGCGCGCACCACGGCGTCGATGCACTCACGTACCCCGACAGACGTGATCGCCAGTCCGTTGCAGGTTTCGCTGTTGGGTTCGATGGTGTTGGCGCGCCGCATCGAGGCGGCGTCGAGTCCCAACTGCCCAGCGGCCTGGTCCATCATCAGCTCCAACGCAAAGCGCGGCTGGACCGCGCCGTGCCCTCGTTTGGGACCACATGGGGGCTTGTTCGTGTACAACCGGTGCGAGGTGAAGCGATAATTCTGCAGCTTGTACGGAAGTGTCATAAACACGCCGAGATAGTAGCTGGTCACCACCCCGTAGCTTGCGTAGGCCCCGCCGTCGGCCCATGCGGAAAAATCAATCGCGGTGATGGAGCCGTCTGTCGTAAAACCCATCTTGAGCGACATGCGGGTGGGGTGGCGGCCACGGTGGGCATAGAAAACTTCCTCCCGTTCCAGCACGATGCGCACGGGGCGACCGAGCTTGCGGGCCAGGAAGGCCGCGCAGATGTCGGTACAGAACGGGTCACACTTGCCGCCGTAGCCAGCCCCCACCGCGGGCTTGATCAGCCGGACGTCTTGCTCCCGCATCCCGAGGACTCGCGCAACATCGCGGTGGACGTAGTGGGGGTTCTGGGTGCTGCTCCACAGGGTCAGCTTGCCGTCAGGCTCGCTGCGGGCGAGCGCCGCGTGCGACTCCAGGGCCGCGTGGGTGCTCCCCGGGTAATCGTAGCGCTCTTCGAGCACTAATGCCGCGGCCGCAAAGCCCGCATCAACATCGCCGTAGTTCTGATGCACCCTTCGCAACACATTCGACGGCTTGCGGCTGTATTGGTGTATCACCGGCTTCGCGGGGTCCAGCGCCGCATCAATCGAGAGTACGGCTTCGATTGCCGCGTACTCGACCACCACGGCGACGCACGCACGATGGGCGGTCTCTTCGTCGATGGCTGCGATACATACGATTGGCTCCCCAATGTATCGAACCTTGTCGAGCGCGAGCGCCGTTTCGTCCTGCGCTACAGGAATCACACCGTAGCGTTTGGGCAGATCCGCGCCGATACATACGCCGACAACACCCGGGATGGCCAGGGCAGCATCGAGCCGAATCGCGGTGATCGTGGCGTGGGCTTGGGTCGAACGGACAAACTTGGCGTGTACCATCCGCGGCAGGGCCATGTCGGCGACAAAAACGGCCTGCCCGGTGATGCGCTCGCGGCCGTCGACCTTGCCCTGGTAGGCGCCGATCGGGCTCGGAACCGGCTCTGGCTGGCGAACGCTCACCGAGCCGCCTCGATTCGCCGCTGTGCGTCACGGGCGGCGGTCAGGATCTTGACGTAGCCGGTGCAGCGGCAGATGTTGCTCCCCAAGGCCGTTCGCAGCTCGCTTTCCGAGGCATCGGGGGTCTCGGAGAAGAGGTGCCGGAGCGTGATCACAAACCCCGGGGTGCAATACCCGCACTGGGCGGCCACATGCGCGTCGAAGGCCGCCTGCACGGGGTCGAGCACCCCGCCGACGGCCACGGCCTCGATGGTCTCGACGGTTGCACCGGCGCAGTCCGCCGCCAGGGTGATGCACGACAAACGCGGCTCACCGTCAACCAGCACCGTGCAGGCGCCACAATCACCCACGTCGCAGCCGTGCTTGGTGCCGGTGAGCCGAAGCTCGTCGCGCAGGAGCTCCAGGAGCGATCGATTGCCCGGTACGAGTCTGCGGGTGGCCTCCCCGTTGACGACGAGCTCCAAGACCAGGTCCATGGGCACGCTACGACTGGCGCCGGACGAGGCGGGACGATGGACGGAAACAGCCGCGACTGGGCTCACAACGTTCCGGCGCGCAGAGGTCGTCGTCCGGACCCGTGTTCTTCCCGGTGCGGCTGCACGACCACGGCACCTCGTTGTGGGTGTACAGCGCTTCGAGTTCGTCTTCGCCGAGCATCTCGAAAGCCATGAGCGCCTTGCTGCGCAGGTGGTGACAGAGCGCGGTCATGGAGCGGCCTTTTGGGGTGTGAGCAGGCGTTCGAGCAACGTCTCGATGGTTCGTTGGAGGAGCATCACCTTGTAGGAGGAGCCCGGATTCGACGCGGCCCCCGCCACGGCCTGGGCTGCGGCGCCGACGCCCTCGCCGGCCTCCAGGGCGGCCTCGACGGCCAAAAACCGCATCGGAACCGGCGCCACGCCGCCCACCGCGACCCGCATTCCGCCGGGCACCAGGCGAATCACCGCCTCGACCAGCGGCCACTCGGCGCGGGCGCGGGCGGCGGTCCGGAGCCAGCCCGAAACCGCGCCCGGGAGCGGTGGGGGCAGGCGGACCCCCACCAGGAGCTGCTCGTCGGTGAGCGTGTGCTCTCGGTCAGCGGCTTGGCCGTCGCCGTAGAGCTCCGGGACGGTAAGCGTGCCGCGGCCGTCCGCCAGGATCAGCGCATCGAAGGCCAGGAGCGCCACCGCGAGGGTGCTCGGGTGCGGGGCCACGCACGGCCCCGCCCCGAAAATGCTGTTCCAGTGGTGATCAGCGGCAAGCGCCGGGCATCCGGAGCCGCCCGACTTGTGACAGCTGAAGTCGGGACTGCGGAACCACGCACAACGTGTGCGCTGCAAGAGGCTGCCGCCGATGGTCGCCACCTGGCGAATCTGCGGCGTTGCCAGTCCACCCACAGCGTCGGCAAGGCCCGGCCAGCCGGCGCGGACCTTGGCGTCTGTCGCAAACCTGGCGAGTGTCACTTTGGTGCCCACTTCGACGCTGCCGTCGGGGAGGACCACCAGCCCTTCCATGCCGGCCACATCGCGCAGATCGACGAGCGCGCCGGCAATGCGTCCGTGTCGGAGCCGATCCATCACGTCGGTGCCGCCAGCGCGGCGTTGTCCCCACACCGCTTGCGACTGGGTGGTCGGGTAACGAACTTCGCTCATGCCGGCACCCCAGCGAGCATGCGGTCCGGTCGGATCGGCAGGTGTCGAGGAGCCCATCCCGTCGCCGCGTGTACTGCGCTCGCGATGCTCGCCGCCACCGGCACCGTACACAGCTCGGCCAGGCCGATGCCGCCGGCCCCCACGTTGTCGAAGCCGCCCTCATCGAAGACCACTTCCATCTCGGGCATGTCCCCGATCCCCGGAATCCGGTAGTCCTCCAGGTTGGCGGAGACGAGTCCGCCAGTGTTCGGATCCAACAGGCGCTCCTCGTAAAGTGCTGCGCCGATGCCCATGATCACTCCGCCACACACCTGCGAGCGCGCCAGCATCGGCGTCGCGATCTTCCCCACCGCGAGGCCCGACCAGCTTCGCAGCAGCCTCGTGCGGCCCAGCCGAGTATCGACCTCCACCTCGGTGAGCTGTACCGAGGCGCCGAGGCGCTTGCCGACCGAGAGCCCGCCGATCGCGAAGGGCAAGAAGTAGGGGATGTCGTCGGGGAGCCGCCGCCCGATGCGCTGGAACCGCGGCAGGGTGGGTAGCAGTTCATCCCAGCGTTTGATGCCGCCTTCGTGGGCGACCCCGCCCGCGGCAAGCACCGCCTTCTTCAGCCCAAATGCCCGTGCGGCGGCGCGCACGAGGTCTTTGCCGAGCTGTTCGATCGCGTCGTCGATCGCCGGGATGAGCGAACCAACCGAGCGGCTCCCAGCGGCCATCGGGCCCGTGGGGTACTTCGACTCGCCGATCTCGACCCGGACATACTCGCGGGGGACACCAAGCTTCTGAGCGGCGCGCTCGGTCATCACCGTGCGCGAGCCGTTGCCGATGTCCTGGGTGGCGCAGCGGAGGGTGAAGCCCTCCGGCGACGACTCCGCGAGTACTTGGGTGTTGGACTGGACGAAGTACATCCACACCCCGGAGGCGAGGCCCACGCCTCGTCGGAAGCGGCCGGTACCCGCGCTCCTGGGGCGGTCCTTCCACCAATCGAGCGCTTCGACACGATCGTAGAGGCGTTGGCGTTCGGGGTTTTTGTCCCACGACCGGCGCAGCGCCAGCGGCTCCTTGCTCAGCGCGCGCGCCAGGCTGTCCATGGTCCCTTCCAGCGCGAAGTGCCCTGCAGGCCCGCCGGGTCCGCGCATCGCACGCGTGGGAGGACCGTGGCTCAGCACGTCCCACTCCTGGACGCGCTTCTTCGAGTAGGGGTACATCAAGCGAGCGAAGATGCCGAGGCTGTTGCCGACGCTGGCGCCACCGTCGCCCCAACCGTTGATGACGAGCCCGGCCGGCTCGCCTCCGCGCGTGGCCGCGAGGTGGAACTCAGCGCTGTGCCCGGCCCGCAGTGCAATGGTCAGCTCCTCGTGGCGCTCCAGCGCGACGCGAACCGGGCGACCGAGCTGCCTGGCCAGCGCGATACATCCGCGAATCTGGACGTCAAAGTTCGCCTTGCCACCGAAGCCGCCACCGGTGTGCTCACTGTGGAGCCGAACGCGCTCTCGGGTGAGGTCGAACGCCTCCGCGATTTCGTCCGCCATGGCGTCGACGGCCTGGGTGCTGAGCCAGACGTCGAGCCCTTCGTCGCGCCACACGGCGAGGACCGCGTGGGGCTCGAGCGAGGTGTGACACTGGGTTTCGGTGCGAAAACTCTCGTGGACAACCACGTTTTTCGGATCGGCGACTGCGCGATCGGCGCCGGCTTCGTCCATGAGGACGGAGATCGAGTTGGGACCCCGGAGATTGCCGGCCGCCTTGCCCGCGGGCACGGGCAACTCGGCACCCGACAGCGGCTTTTCTTTGGGCTCGAAGACCAGCGGGGCGCCCGCGACCCGGGCGGCGTCGAAGCTGGGGACGGGAGTGAGCAGCGCCCACTCGACCTTGACGGCGCGCAAGCCCGCCCGCAGCGCCTCTCGCGAATCGGCGGCGAGGATCGCGACCTCCTGACCGACGTACCGGGCTTTGTGCCCCTGCTCGATCAGCGGGTACAGGCCCCGCACCCCCGGGAGGGCCAGCGCCGCTCCGACATCGATACGAACCATCCGGGCGTGGGCGTGCGGTGAGCGAACAAACCCACCGCTAAGTTGCCCATCGACTGATACATCCACCGTGTATCGCGCGGCCCCGGTGACCTTGTCCTTCGCTTCAACTCGGGGCGGAGCTCCGACCTCACTGTCGTACTTGCCGGCGCAGGCTGCCGCGACCGCCCGGTAGATGTTGTCGTACGCGCCGCATCGACACAGGTGGCCCGCCAGCGTCCCGGCGATCGTGGCGCGGTCAGGAGTCTTGGTGCCGTTGTCCAGGCGCCAGGCCGCGTAAAAAGCGATGGCCTCGGTGACGAAGCCCGGCGTGCAGTATCCACACTGGAGCGCGTCTTCGGCTGCGAAGGCCCGTTGCATGGGGTGAAGCTGGCCGCCCTTCGCAAAACCTTCGATGGTGTCGAGCTTGCGGGCATGAAGGCTCGTAGCCGGATGGATACAACTCACGATGGCAGCGCCGTCCACGAGCACGGTGCAAGCGCCGCACGCGCCGTGGCCGCAGCCCTCTTTGGCGCCGGTGAGGCCGAGCCTTTCGCGGACGAGCTCGAGCGTGGTGAGCGTGCCGGCGACCGCAAGGGTTCGCGCTTCACCGTTGACCCAGAAGGAGATGGGTGCATCGCCGTTTCCGGGCGTCGCGACGGGTGTCGCGGCGGCGGCGTCTGGTGCAAGCGCGACGGCCGCCGAGGTGCCGAGGACCGCTTGGAGAAAGCCGCGGCGGGAGGTGGGCATGGGGGAAAGTCTAACGCATCTCCACCAGTCCCCGGTCGTACAGGCTTTCCACCACCCCTCGCACATGTCGCACCAGCGCGGGCTCGTGTTCGGGCGCGACGCCCAGGTGATTGCGCAGCCGTCGGGAGAGCGCCGCGAGGTCACGGGTGCCGTCGAGCCAGTCGAATACGGGGGCAAGACTCAACGGAACGAAGAGCCGCCGTACCAGCGTGTCGCCTTCGTCAGCGGTAGGCGTCGCGACCTCAACGCGCAGCGCCAGGATCACCCTCCCTTCGCCGTCGACCGGCACGTAGCTGGGCTTCAGCGTCACCGGTCCGACAAGGGCAGGGCGGTCGGTACGAACGAGGCGGGGGTGCGCTCCGGCAGGCGCGCCATCCGGATCGACCAGTCGCCGGAATGCGTCCGCGAAGAAGGGTTCGCCGAAAACGCCGTTCGGCTCCCTGAAAACCGACCGACGGCCGGCGAAACCGGAAGCGAACGCCGCGAATGCGTGACGATCGGTGGCCCGGGCTGGCAAGCCGGCCCCGGTGACCAGGGACCGCGCCTGGGCCCACCAGGCGTCCGGCCGTTCGTTGAAGCGGTAGAAGAACCAAGTCAACTCGCGGAAGGCTCGGAGTGTCTCGACGATGTGGTCGGCATAGGCGCCCATCACGCCAGCCTCGGCGAGAGCGGCCTCGTCGAGCAGGCTACGCAGCCCGTAGGCGAGGTGGCGCGCGCCCGATTGCCCCAAGAAACAGCCCACGGACAGGATCGGGTCCACAAAGCCGGCGGCGTCGCCGACCCGGGTGAGGCCGGGTGTATGGATCGAGGTCGAGATGTAGCTGTAGTCGCGGATCACGTGGACCAGCGGGCTGCCGGGCGCGTAGGGGACCACTGTGGCGTCGGCAAGCAGGCGCTTGAGCTCCGGGCAACCGTCGATGGCGGCGTGAAAAAGCGCCTCCGGGGGCAGCCGCGGCCGATCGTCGGCGTGGGTGACGACACCGACGGACACCAGATCCGGGCGAATCGGAAAATACCACGACCACCCCGCCGGATGCGCGACGATGAACGCGCGCGAGCGGTCCATGCTGCCGTTGAGCGTTTCCTCGAACGCAAAACCCTTGTAGTAGCCCCAATAGGCCACATTTCGCAGCTGGGGGTCCATCACTCTGTCGCCGGCGCTGCCTTCGAGGCCCGTCTGCCCGGTGGCATCGATGACGAAGCGGGCGCGGTGCGTGCGGCCCTCACGATCGACCGCCCCGACCACGCGCCCGTCCTCACGCAAGAGCGATCGGGCACCGCAGTGCACAACGTCTGCGCCCTGCTTCCGGGCACAGTCGAGAAGAAGTTGGTCGTACACTGGGCGGTCGACGTGCCAGGTGTACTCGGTCTGGGCGGAGTCCAGACGGTCCCCCGGAGCGCGCATTTCGTCCATCGTCGCGAACGACAGGTGCCAGGGCTCCTGGCCCACTCCCCAGCGGAACGTCGCGCCGTACTTGCGGACGAAGCCGGCGGCGGCGACCGCGTCGTATGCGCCCATCTCGGCGAGCACGAGGTTGATCTCTGCGACCAGCGTCTCACCGACGTGAAAGCGGGGGAAGGCGTCGCGTTCGAGGATGCGGACGCGGGTCTGGGGCCGGTGCCGCAAGAGGATCGCCGCGAGCGTCGCGCCGGCCGGTCCACCGCCCAGGATCAGCACATCGACGGGGTCCATCAGCGTGGCTCCACGAGGCGGTAGTACACCGTTCTGAGCAGGGGGCGCTCCGGAGAATCGAGGAAGGAGACGTAGGTGGGGAGCAACCGCAGACGCAGGCGGGCGGCGCGTCGGTAGAGGGTCGCCGCACGGGCCGACAGCTCAGCACCGGCGAGATCGGCGAGCCGCTCCGGCGCGGCGTCGACCTTTACGTGGAGGGTGCGATCGACGACGAGCCCAGCGCGAGCCCGCAGCGAGAGTACCCATCGTGCGGGGTGCGTGCCAAGCCCCTCGTCGAGGGTCGCACCGAGCGCGGCGAGCCGAGGCGCACCGGCGGCGGCGGCGGCGGCGGTGGTCGCTGGGAGCGAGCGCATTTCGACATAGACCTTGGCGGCCACGGGCGCTTCGAGATCGAGCGCCGCGAAGTCCGGCACGGCGCCGCGCAGCGCTGCCGCCAACGCAGGTCCGGCGCCGGCCACGGCCAGGAGCACCGCGATGGCGTCGGGGGCCTGCGGGCCCAGGTAGGCATACAGCTTTGACCGGCTCCCGGCCGCGCCAAGTTGGAGGCCGGCGCCTTCCAGTCCGTTCAGGGCAGTCGCGACAGCAACTGACAGCGCCCCTCGGTCTGATAAGAACGAGGCGACAGCCCCGACGTGTACGCGCTCCGCGGCGAGATTGTACGCCCACCGAACGGCCTCGTCGCCCTCTCGGACGCTCCACTCCATCGCCGCGAGGGGACGGGCCGAATCGACCGCACCGCTGCCGTGGGGGGCGCGGCCAGCGAGGCGAGTCAGCGCGGCGGCGAGCGTGGCCGCATCGGGCTCGCCGAGCGTCGTGAGCCAGGCGGTCAGCGGGTCCAGAGGGGGTGCTCGGGCGCGAAGAGGTGGTCGGGGTCGAGCTCGTCGGCGAGGGCGTGCAGCAGCGAGCGGGTGGGCTCCAGCCCGCGCAGCATCGAAGGCGGCCAGGTGCGCCCCACGCGGTAGGGCACCAGCGGCAAGGCCGCGAAGCGCTCGAACCACGGGGCAGCCTCCGCTGGACCCCACGCCTCGGAGTCGTGGGGAACACTCGCGTGAACCCCGATGTTCACGAAATCGGGTGCAAGGTACAACGCCAGCCGCGTCTCCACCCCCGCCGCGACCTGAGCCGCGAACAGCCCGCGCGCAAGTGCGAGGGTTTGCGGGAAGGCCGCCCACGGCGCGTTCACGTCGAGGCCGGCGAGGCGGGCGCGGGCCGAAAACGCTGCGAGGCCGCCGGCTTCAGGATTCCAGCGGGCGTCGTAGTCGGGGGCTCGACCGGTCCGGGCGGCCGCGCTCTCCGCAACCGACACCACTCCGGTGAGTCCGGCCGCGCTGAGTCGGCGCCAAGCCTCCAGTGCCCGCTGGGCGACCTCACGCGCGCTCCAACTCGACACGATCCAGGCGTCCAGCGCCCACCCGTCCGTCCGGTCGCTGGTCTGCACGATGCGGACGGTGTCGTAGATGCCGGCGAGGGCGCGCGCTGCGGCGACGACGACGTCCAATACGGCGCCAGACGCCCACCCCGACACCCGCACCCGCCACGGCGCCGGGCGATGCAACAGCGCAATTCGGGTCACGATGCCCAGCCCGCCCTCGGCGCCGATGAACGCGCCGGTGAGGTCGGGGAGGCCCTCGCGCAGAAACGGCGGCACGCCGTGGCGTGCTGCCGAGCCGGTCCACAGCACGTCGCCCCGGCCGGTGACCACCTCGATCCCAGCGATCGCGGCGCCGATCCCGCCCTGGCCCATGCCCACGCCCGAGGTGCAGGCCCCGGCGATCAGCGCCCCGAGCACGGTGTCGCCGAACGCGTCGGGGTGGATGGGCAAGTGAGAGCCGGCGACGCGCAGCCCGACGTCGAGCCCGCGCACGAGGCAGCCGGCCCCCGCCAGCCACACGTCGCCATCCCGGGTGAGCGAGGCGGGTGGCTCCACGAGCACGGTGCCGTCGAGGTGAAGGGGGCTCCAGTAGGCGCTCATCCGCCCCGCGACCGAGACCTTCACCCCGTGCGCGCGACACGTCCTCACCACCGCCGCGACCTGCGTGGTGTCGACCGTGCGCACGCGCCACGCGGGGGCCCCGAGGGCGCGCCCGGTGACGTCGATCGCGGGCACGCCGGCCTCGACGCCGCCCTGGCCGACGATGGCGGCCAGGGCGGCGTGGAAGGTTGGGTCCGCGGGCATCAAGGAATGGCCCAGGCGAGCCGAGTAAAAAGCGCCTCCCTCTGGGAGCCGATCCGCGCGTAGATCGCGTTGGACCACGGGTTGTTGAGATCGGTGAACAGGGTGCACCCTCTACGGCCCTGCGCCAGGGCGTGCGACGACATGTGCGCCACCAGCGCCGTTGCGTAGCCTCGACCCCGGTGCGCCGGTGGCGTGTACACGGGCCCGATCGACCAGTAGCCGCCGACCTCGCGGGGGAAGTTGGCGAAGGCGACGGGGGTGTCGTCGACCTGCCAGACCCAGGCGCGGCCCGTGCCGCCGTAGCGGATGCCGGCCAGCTGGGTTGGCGGCGGGTCGGCGGGGACGGCCTCGTCGCGGAAGGCCAGCGCCCAGCGCTGCAGTGGGGGCGCGTCGTTCGGGGTGGCGACCCGTGGAAAGCCCGCTGGTGTCGGGCCCGGGTCCACCGTATGCGGCACCCAGACCGCCATGCGCGTGACCACCGCGGGGCCTGGTGCGCCGGTCAGGACGCCCTCGGCGATGCCGAGGGGCATCTGGTTGGGGGCGGCTCGCTCGAAGAGCAGGCGTGCGGCGTCGAGGAAGTCGGCGGCGCGATCGTAGGAGTGCCAGAGCATCGGGGGGACACCGGTTATCGTGGAGGTCCATGGTACACCCCGTCCGTCTGCGACTCCCCCTGCTTGCGGTCCTCACGGGCGTGGCCCTCACCGGGTGCACCGCCTCGTCCGATTTGCTGGGCGCCTGGACCATCACCGACGATGGCGGCGGGCAGGGCACCGTGGCCCTCTTCGACCTGTTCATCGTTCGGCAGCCAGCTCCAAGCTGACGGCTGCTGACTGCACCACTGCCGCGATGCGCACCGCATCGTGCACCTGGTCGACCGAGACGCCCGCGGTGGTCACGGCCGCCTCGTGGCTGACCACGCAGGTTTCGCACCCGTTCTGGGCGCTCGCCACGAGGCAGAAGAGCTCGAAGTCCACCTTGTTCGAAGCGGGTTTCACCAGGCGGTTCATGCGCAGGCGGGCGGGGCGCTCGTTGTACGCAGGCTTCCCGACCATGTGACGAAAGCGGTAAAAGACGTTGTTCATCGCCATCAGCGAGGCGGCGGCCAGCCCGTCGTCGATCACTGTTTCGGGTACCTGTGCGCGTGCGTCGGCAAGGATCGCGGCGAGGAGGGTGGGATTGCGCGCCGTGGCGGCTGCGGTGACCGCCGCCCCCCACTTCTGCGCGTCCGTGAGCGAGCTCGCGGCGAGCACCGACTGCAGGTTCAGCCGGGCGTCCTTCGCGAAGTCGGGCAGCGCTGCCAGCGTTTCAACGGCGGCCACGTCAGGACCCCGAAAGGGTGGACTCACCCTTCTTCCAGTTGCAGGGGCACAGCTCGTCGGTTTGGAGGGCGTCGAGCACGCGAAGGGTTTCGTCGACGTTGCGGCCCACGGAAAGGTCGTTGACGCTCACGTGGCGGATCACCCCGAGCGGATCGACGATGAAAGTGGCCCGGAGCGCGACGCCATCGACCTTGTGGAGGATGCCCAACGCCGAGGTGAGCTCACGCTTGATGTCGGCGAGCATGGGGAACGGAAGGTCTCGCAGGTCGAGATGGGAATTCCGCCACGCGAGGTGAACGAAGTGGCTGTCGATACTCAGGCCGAGCACCTGGGTGTCGCGGTCGGCGAAGTCGGCATTCTTCTTTCCAAACGAGGCGATCTCGGTCGGGCAGATGAACGTGAAGTCCATCGGCCACGCGAAGAGGACCAGCCACTTGTCGGGATAGCTGGCGTCGCCGACGGTGGCGAATTCGTGACCCGGTTCGAGGGAGGTAACGGCGGTCAGGGCAAAGTGGGGGAGGCGATCTCCAACGGTCAACATGGCATTTTCCTTGGGTTTTGCTGGGCGGTGAATCCGCTCTGGCCCCATGAATATGCGTCGTGTCCGGCAAGAGGACCAATACATCGTTTCATCGGTGTTGATAGGCTTGGACTATTGTAGAGACCATGACCGACTCGCTCCCCTTCACCCTCCGCCAGCTCCAGTACGCGCTCGCCGTGGCCGAGCAGCGCAGCTTCGGAAAGGCGGCGCTCCGGTGCCACGTGGCGCAACCTTCGCTTTCCCAACAGGTGGCCGCCCTCGAAAGTGCGCTCGGGTTCCTGCTTTTTGAGCGCAACGCGCGCAACGTGCGATGTACCTCGGCCGGCGAGGCTTTCCTCGCGCGCGCCGGCGCGCTGCTGCGCGATGCGGCCGATCTCGCCGAGGCCGCCCGTCGGGGTCGGGACCCGCTGAGCGGGGTGCTTCGGCTCGGGGTCATCCCCACGCTGGCGCCTTACCTGCTGCCCGCGGCGGCCATGCGTCTGCGCGCCGCCTTCCCGCACCTGCGGCCGCTCTGGCGGGAAGACAAGACAGGCCCGCTCCTTGAGGCCCTGCGCGCCGGTGATCTCGATGCCGCCTTGCTCGCGGAGGGCCCGGAGCTGGGCGACCTCCAGCGCGTGCCGCTGTTCACCGACCGCTTTTTGCTGATTTTGCCCACCGCCCACCCGCTCGCTGCCCATCCTGGGCCGGTCCGCGCGGACCAGCTGGCGGACGAGTCCGTGCTCCTGCTCGATGACGGCCACTGCCTCCGCGATCAGGCGCTCCCGTTCTGCGGCCGGGCGGGCCTCCGCGAGTCTGCGTTCCGTGCCACCAGCCTTTCCACGCTGGTGCATCTGGTGGCCAGCGGGGAGGGGCTCACCCTGCTGCCCGAGTTGGCCCTCGCTGTCGAGGGCCGCCGGAACGACGTCGCGGTGCGGCGCTTGGCGCCGCCCGAGCCCTCCCGGGTCGTCGTGCTGGCCTGGCGCCCGGCCAGCGCGCTATCGCCCTCGCTGGGCCACGTGGCGCGCGCGCTCGTTCGTGCACCATAATCATCGATAAACCAATAGTATCTGACTTCCGGCGCCCGGCGTCAAACAGCAGGAGCGCCACGCTCTCGCGCCGATTTTCCTTGCGCATTCGGTCGTGAACATATATTCAAGAACCAATATTCGATTTATGAACCAAGATTCACCAGACGAAGGGAAGCCGCTGCTTCGTCAGCGCTTCCGCGAGCAGGCTCGTGAGGAGCTGATCGCAGCCGCGAGCCGGGTTTTCGCGCGGGACGGCGTGAAGGAGGCTCGGATCGACACCATTGCGGCCGAGGCGGGGGTGTCCGTGGGCACCATCTACAACCTTTTCGGGGACCGCGGCGGGCTGGTGCGGGCGGTTTTGGACCACGTTCGCGTGGCGATGTTCGACCGGGTGCGGCTGTACCTCGAGGGCACCGTGGACAGGCCGTTCGAAGAGCGGCTGCACACGTTGGTACACCTCCTGATCGGCCAGATGCGTGAACACTGGGCCACCCTGCGGGTCCTGTCGCAAATCGAAGAGCCCGGCGGTTGTCCGGGCGTGCCCGCCGCCGGGGTCCGGCCGCTCCCACACGTGATCCGGGAGTTCTACGGGGTGTTGTCGGGTTTCGTGCGCCAGGGCATCGACAGCGGTGCGCTGGGCCCCGTCGACGAGCACGTCGCGACCTGCGTGCTCATGGGCGCTGTCCGCGCCACGATCGACGTCGACCTGCTTTTGGCCCTTGATGCCCCCTCCGAAGCCCGCGCCGACGCGATCGTGCGGCTTTTCCTCGAGGGCAGCGCCCGCCGCTGACGCGGCCCGCCGCCCCCACCCCGTCCCCTTTTCAGGAACCGGCGCATCGCCGGAACGCCCGAGGTGTTTGTATGAGCCCCCTCTTTCTGTTCTCTTTGCTGACCGCGGTCGCATGCTCGGGCGGCCCGTCCGCAGAGGCCGCAGCCGAAAAAGCTGCGCCTCCCCTCGTGGTCGCCACCACCATCGCCACCACCCAGGAGGTCCCGCGCACGCTGACCGTGACCGGCTCGCTCGTGGCTGTCGAGGACGCGCTCGTCGCGGCCGAGGCTGCCGGCGCGGTCGAGCGCATCGTCGCCGACCGCGGGGACCTCGTCGTGAGTGGGTCCGCGCTCGTCGTGCTCGACGCGACCACGTCGGGCCTCCAGGCCACGGAGGCCGCGGCGTCGGTCGCGGCCGCCGAAGTACAGGTGAAGCAAGCGGAGGCCGACTGCGCCCGCGCCCGCGCCCTCACCGAGGCGGGGGGGCTCGCCACGGCCGAGCGTGACCGGCTCCTCTCCCAGTGCGAGCAAGGCGCCCGGCAGCTCGAAGCCGCTCGCGCGCGCCTCGCGCTCGCGACGAACCAGCTTGGCCGCGCCACCGTCCGCGCCCCGTTTGCGGGCGTCGTCGCCGAGCGGATGGTGAGCCCCGGCGAGTATGTGACCCCCGGCAAGGCGGTCGTGCAGCTCGTCGCAGTCGACCCGCTCCGGCTTGAGCTCTCCGTGCCCGAGCGCGCCGCAGCCCAGGTCCTGAGCGGCGCGAAGGTGACCTTCACCGTGACCGAACACCCCGGGCGGGTCTTCGAAGCCACCATCGACCGGGTCAGCCCGGCCCTGCGCGAGCGCACCCGCGACCTCGTGGTCGAGGCGACGGTACCCAACGCCGACGGCGCCCTGCGCCCCAACAGCTTCGCCGTGGCGAAGCTCTCGTTACCGAATGGTCCTGGCGTCACGATTCCCCTCGCGGCGCTGATCGAGAAGGATGGCGTGGCGCGCATCTACGTGGCCAAGGACAACGTGGCCCAGGAGCGCGTGGTCGAAGTCGGCTCCCGCCTTGCCGAGGTCGTGGAGATCCGCGTCGATCTTGCGCCCGGCGAGGTGGTCATCAGCCCCATTCCCGAGGGGCTCGCCGACGGCGCCGCCCTCTCGCTTCAGTAGGAGAACGCGATGGGCAGCCTCATCGACACCTTCATCAAACGGCCGATCTTCGCGACGGTCGTGATCCTGGTGCTGTGCGTTCTCGGCCTCGCCGGGTACAGCAAGCTCGGGGTCGACTTCTTCCCCAACATCGAATTCCCGATGGTCACGGTCACCACCATCCTCCCCGGCGCCAGCCCCCGCGAGGTGGAGACCGAGATCTCGGACGCGCTCGAGGAGACGCTCTCCACCATCGCCGGCGTCGACGAGATCCGGTCGACCTCGGCCGAGGGGATATCCCTGGTCTTCGTGGTCTTCGATCTGGACGTGGACGGCGATGCCGCTGCGCAGGAGGTGCGCGACAAGGTCAACGTCGCGCTGCCGAACCTGCCCGAGGGCGTTGAGCCCCCCGTCGTGGGCCGGCTCGACCCGTCGGCGGCGCCGGTCTTGTTCTTGTCGCTGTCGTCCAACGACCCCATCGTCGATGTCACCGAGATCGCGGACACGGTGGTGCGCCGGCGGCTCGAAGGTGCCAAGGGTGTCGGCTCCGTGGCCGTGATCGGCGGCCGCAAGCGCGAGATCGGCGTCGAGGTCGATCCGGTGCGCCTTCGGGCCCTCGGCGTGAGCGCCCCGGAGCTGGCCCGCGCGCTCCAGACCCAGAACGTGCAGATCCCGGGCGGCTCGATCGAGACCGGCCCGCGCCAGGTGAACCTGCGCGTGCAGGGCCGCGTGCAGACGGTGGATGAGATCGGCGACATCGTCGTGCGCGCCAATGGCGGCGCCACCATCCGCGTCCGGGACGTCGCCACCATCGTGGACGGCCCCGCCGATGCCAAGAGCGTGGCCTCCCGCAATGGCGTCCCCACCGTCATCCTCGCGGTCCGCAAGCAGGCGGGCACCAACACTGTCGCGGTGGTCGACGATGTACTCGACCGGCTGGAGGACATCCAAGGCCAGCTGCCCAAGGGGTACACCCTCGAGGTCTCGCGCGACACCTCGCAGACCATCCGCACCGCCGCCGACAACGTCACCAACCACCTGATCGAGGGCGGCATCCTCGCCGCGCTCGTGGTGCTGCTTTTCCTCGGGAACGCGCGTGCCACCCTTGTCGCTGCGTTGGCCATCCCCACCTCGATCGTCGCGACGTTCGGGGTGATGCAGTACCTCGGCTTCACGCTCAACACGATGACGCTCTTGGCGCTGGCCCTCGCAGTCGGCATCGTGATCGACGACGCGATCGTCGTGCTCGAGAACATCTTCCGCTTCGTCCACGAGAAGAAGATGCCGGCCATGGAGGCCGCGAGCGCTGCCACCAAAGAGATCAGCCTCGCCGTGCTGGCCACCACCTTCTCCCTCATCGCCGTGTTCGCGCCTGTCGGCTTCGTCGGCGGGATCCCGGGCCGCTTCCTCGTGAACTTCGGGTTCACGATGTCGGCCGCCATCGCGATGTCGCTGGTCGTGAGCCTGGTGCTCACCCCGACGTTCTCAGCCCGGATCTTTCAGGGCGAGGGCGCCACGGAGGGGGGGGTGCTCTCCCGCTTCACCGACGCATTCTACAAGCCCATCGAGCGGCTCTACATGGCCACGCTCGCCTTCTGCATGCGCCGGCGCTGGGTGGTCGGGATCGCGATGATCGGCGCGCTGGCGACGATTCCTGTCACCGGCAAGATGGTGCCGAAGAGCTTCCTGCCGATCAACGACGAGGCCGAGTTCGAGGTCAACGTGCGCGCCGCCGAAGGCACGAGCCTCGCGTCCACGCAGATCATCGTCGAGCGGATTGCCCGGGAGGTCCGTACCGTTTCCGGCGTGGACTACACCCTGGTGACCATCGGCAACAACGACCAGGGAACACCGAACGTCGGCAACATCTACGTCCGCCTGGTCGACCCTGAGAACCGGGAGGCGTCGCAGCAGGCGCTGATGGAGACGGTCCGCGACGACGTGGTTTCCCACCAGGACAAGGCGCTGACGCTGAGCGTGGTCGAGGTTGCCCGCTTCTCCGGCACCGGCCAGTCGTCGCAAGGCATCCAGTACACGCTGTCGGGCCCGGACCTCGACCAGCTGGCGAAGTACACCACGGTGGTCGAAAAAGCCCTCCGCGAGCACCCTGGCGCTACCGACGTGAACAGCTCGCTCATCCTCGGCAAGCCCGAGCTGGTGGCGCAGGTGGATCGTGGCCGTGCCGCCGAGCTGGGCCTGACCGTGGCCGACGTCGCGACCTCGCTCCGCCTGCTCGTGGGTGGGCAGAAGGTGTCGACGTACGAAGAGGGCGGTGAGCAGTACGAGGTGCGCCTCCGCGCGGCCCCGGAATTCCGTGCGGACGCAGAGGGGCTCGCGCTGCTCTCCATCGGCACGCCGAGCGGGCCCGTGCCGCTCTCCGACGTGGTCACCCTCACCCCCGACACCGGCCCCTCGTCGATCTCGCGGCTCAACCGGCAGCGACAGGTGACCCTCGCTGCGAGCGCCCGGCCCGGCTTCGGCGAGAGCGACGTGCTCGCCGGGATCGAGGCGTCGGTCGCGACGCTCGATCTCCCCTCGACCTACAAGGCGGCGCCCGCGGGCCGCTCGAAGGAGCTCGCGCGCACCGCGAAGGGCTTCGTGTTCGCCCTCGGCCTGTCGTTCGTCTTCATGTACCTGGTGCTCGCGGCCCAGTTCGAGAGCTGGCTGCACCCCGTCACCATCCTCGCGTCGCTGCCGCTGACGCTGCCCTTCGCGCTGGTGTCGCTCTTGATCTTCGATCAGACGTTGAACCTCTACTCGGCGCTCGGCATCCTCGTGCTGTTCGGCGTCGTGAAGAAGAACGCCATCCTCCAGGTGGATCACGCGAACCAGCTCCGGAGCGAGGGCATGCCGCGGCTGCAGGCCATCCTACATAGCAACAAGGACCGACTCCGGCCGATCCTGATGACCACCGTGGCCTTCGTCATCGGCATGCTCCCGCTCTTGCTGTCGGAGGGCATCGGCTCGGGCTTCTCAAAGGCCACGGCCGGGCTCGTGATCGGCGGCCAGACGCTCTCGCTCGTGCTCACTCTGCTCGCGACGCCGGTGCTCTACAGCTTCTTCGACGACATTCAGAACTTCGTCGGCCGGCTGCTCGGCGGCAAGAAGAAGCCAAGCGGGCCTCCCCCACTCGTTTCGCTCCACAAGGAGTCGTAGATGTTGCTCTCCCTGCTCGTTCCCGTCGCCTTGGCGCTCTCGCTTGACGAGGCGTGGCGCATCGCCGAGACCGACGGCGACGACGCCGCGCTCATCGCGAGCCAGATGCGCGCGGCGACCACCATTCGCGGCCAGGCGGCCTCGGCGCTTCTGCCGCGGCTTTCGCTCAGCGGCGGCTACACGGTCAACCAATACGAGTCGGCGATCGACTTCTCCAAGATGATTCCCGAGGATCTGGCCGGCCTCGTCGGGGACACCGAGCCGATCGTCGTCAACGAGAAATCGTTCTGGAGCGGCTCCGTGAGCGTGGTGCAGCCGCTTTTCTCGGGCTCCGCGCTGCCCGCGTGGACGGCTGCCAACGCCACCGCGCGCGCCGCCGAGGCGCAGGCCCGCGCTCAGCTTGACCAGCTCCGGGTCGGCGTGGCGAACACCTATTGGGCGGCCTTCCTTTCGCGGGAGCGCGTGCGCCTCGCGATGGACAACGTGGCGCGCGCCGAGAAGTATTTGGCGCTGGCGGAGACCCGCGAGCGGATCGGCGCCGGCCGCGGCATCGACACCGCGCAAGCCGGCGTGGCGCTTGCCCGTGCGCGTCGTGAGCTCGTGCAGGCGGAGGCCGGAAAGGTGCAGGCGGAGGTCGGTCTCTCGCGACTGCTCGGCACCGAGCCCGACGTGGCGCTCGACCGCCCCGAGCCGCGCGGCGTCACGCTCGCCAGCCCCGCCGCCGCCGCGGAACGCGCCCTTGGCGCCCCGGCCATCACCGCGTCGGAGGAGCGCGCGCGGGCAGCGCAGGCGGCGCGCACCGCCACAGATCTCGGCTGGATCCCGACGATCAACGGCCGCTTCACCGAGTCGTTCAGCGAAAATAGCGGCTTCTCGGGCGAAGAGTGGAACTGGCAGGCCGCGCTGACCGCGGACTGGGTGTTGTTCGACGGCGGCTACCGCATCGCCAAGCAGCGCGAGGCGGCCATGAACAAGGACGTCGCGACCCACGTCGTCGCGCGCGATCGCGATCAGGCCGAGGCGGACGCGCGCTCGTTGTGGGCGGCCCATCGCGCGGCGAAGCAGGCCCGGGGGCTGGCGGTGGAGGAACGGGCGTTGGCGGAGAAGACGCTGACGCTCGCCGAAGCCGCCTATGAGCTAGGCGCCCTCACGTTCCTCGACCTGTGGCAGACGCGCCAGCAACGCGACGGTGCCGAGCTGGCTGAGCTGACGGCGGACATGCAGCTTGATCTGGCGGCGATCACGCTCGTCGCGAAGACTGGGGGCTGGTAGCGCCTCGATCGGTGAGGATCACGAGTACCGACGGTTGGCCCTGGCTTGCCAAGGCTCCTACTCCAGCTCGGCCTCGATGAGCTCCGCGAGCGTGCTGTATTCGTACTCGTTGCCGTAGTACTCGATGACGCCGTCGGTGCCGATCAACCACTCTTGGGGGAAGGCGCCGGTGGGGAACGCGAAGCTGCCCTGGTAGAGCTTGGCCACGGCGTGGTCACGGTCCGCGAGGATGGGGAAGTCGACGTCGAACGCGTCGCGCCACGCTTCGAGCATGACGGGGTCCTCTCCGGAAGCGATGCCCCACACGACCAACTCGGGATAGGCGGGGATCAGGCTGGCTTCGATGTCCGAGACCTCGGAGGCGCAGACGGGTCACCAGGTGGCGAAGTACACCAGGAGCACAGGCTTGCCGAGCTGCTCCGACAGCCGGTAGCTTGCCCCGTCGAGGTCGGTGAGGGTGAAGTCGGGGGCCTGCAAGCCGGCCGGCGGCGGCGCGGAGCTGCGGATGGGGAAGGATTGCACCGGGTCGTCGGGGTCGTCGGTGGCGACACAAAGGCTGCTTTCGGCGTCAAGCCCGCTGACCCGGAGGTTGGCCGACTCGCCCGGGGCCAGCGTCAGCGTGGTCGCCTCCACCGTCCCTCCGTCGGCGGTCGCGCCGAGCAGGTGCAGCTGGGCCCCGCCTTGGTTGGTGATGATCGTCGTGGCAACGCCGTCTCGGAGCCGTAGCTCTGACGGGCCGTCCAGCGACGGCGCCGACACCCCCGGCGTCACCTGCCACATCTCGATGTGATTCCAGTCGCCGACGAAGCCGTAGTCGCCCTCGGCCCACACCGCGAGTGAAAATTGCTCGACCTCGTCGCGATGGATCGGGGTGTGCGTGGCCAGATCGTATACCGTGACCGCTTCATGATCGGCCACCCACAGACGTCCGTTGGCGACGGCGCTCATCACCGCCGAGCCGCTGGTAGCGTAGTTTTCGAGCCACACCGGCGTGGCGCGGTCGATGACGTCGAAGACGTCTACCCCTGCAGCACCCAGTGATACATAAACGCGTTCATCCGTGTATCGCACGTGCAGCGGCGCGGCGTCCTCGAAGCTCACGGGAACGCCGAGCACCGGCGCGTCTGGGCTCTGGACGTCGATGGGGACCAGCCCGAGGGTGGCGTCCGCAGCGTAGAGCCAGCCGTCTTGGGTGGCCGCCAGCTCCCACGTCGCGGCGAGGCCGGCGGCGCGACCGGTCTCGATGGGCGCCGGCGGGTCGGAAACGTCGTACACGCGGAGGCCCTCGTTGCGTACCCCGACGTACAGGCGGCCCTCCGCGTAGGCGAGACCCTCCATGCCGGCGGCGTCGATCTGGAGGAGCTGGTCCTGGACGGTGGGGTCGCGCACATCCCACAGCAGCAGACCATCCTCGCGCTGCGTGGTCGCAATGTAGTCCTCCCCGATCGGCTCGACGCGGTGGAGCTTGCCGAAGCTCGTCTCGGAGGGGCCGGAGAGCTGCACGGGCGCGGTGCGATCGGAGACGTCGGCGATCACCAGCCGGCCCATCCCGACAACGTACGCGAGATCGCCGTCCACCTCGATGTCGACCGCTTCGAGGAAACCGGCGCGACCTTCCTGTGTGACCCGGAGCTGCCCGACGAGGTTCAGTGGGTCGTTGCCGAGCGTGCCGGGGGCCTCGCATCCGGGGGGCACCGCCACCCACGCGGGCGCGGCTGGTGCGTCGGAGTCACCGGCCGAATCGAGGGGTTCGACCTCGCAGGCCAGGAGAAGAAGGAGGGGCACGATGGGCACTAGGGGTACGCAGTGGGCAGCGCCGCTACGATGTCGGCGTCGGAGATACTGTTGATCTCGATGATCTCCGCGCCAGGGCCGAGCAGCACGTAGGTGGGCCGGCTACGCGACATTGGATCGTACAGTGCGTCCACCGCCGCCGAGTCGTCGGCGAGCACCGGGAACGTCAGCGCGAAGGCGGTGGCCCACGTCAACAGGTCCGCCTGCTCCACGGGGTTGTAGCTGCTGTCTTCCGACGCGGCGCTGACCACGATTAAGCCGTAATCCTTGTAGCGCTGATATCTTGCCTCCAGACCGGGGGCAGCCGAGCGGCAACCACTTCACCAGAACTCGGTGAAATCCAAGAGCACCGCACGGTCGCAGAAGCTGTGGAGGCGCACGGTGTCGCCGTTTTGGTCGATGAGGCCGAAGTCCGGGGCGATGTCGCCCACCGCGGCGCCTGTGGTCACGATGGTGTCGCGACAGGCCGCAATCTCCCAGCCACCGGTGTACGGGTGGTCGCTCGCGTCGAGTGGGCTGGTGTGGCCTGCCACCTCCTCGCCGTCCAGCCAGCCATCGCCGTCGTCGTCGTCGTCAGTTGGATCCGTTCCGAGGCCCAGTTCCTCGTCGTCGTCGAGCCCGTCGTTGTCGGTGTCGGCCAGCGTGGGGTCGGTGCCGTAGGTGGACTCCTCGCCATCGAGGAGCGTGTCGCCGTCGGTGTCGGGGTCGAACGGATCGGTGCTGCCGCTAGCTTCGCTGGAGTCGGTGAGGCCGTCGCCATCGCTGTCGGCGCCGCCGTCCCAGCCGTCGCAGTCCTGGTCGATGCCGTCGAGGTCCACCTCGGTGGCGCCCGGGAACGCGCTTGCGTCCAGATCGTCGCAGTCGCTGGCCACCCCGTAGCCATCGCTGTCCTGGTCGTCGTCGCGACCGTCACAGTTCTGGTCGAGGCCGTCGTACCAAACCTCGGGCGCATCGGGCCGCACGCCGCCATCGCCGTCGTTACAGTCCAGGCTGTCGTCGTCGTACCCGGGGGGCGCTGCGCACGCGAGCTCGGTAAGCGAGGCGCTGCCCCACCCGTCGGCGTCGCTGTCGATGTACCAGGTGCTCACGTCGATGGCGTCGGCTTCATCGATGTCGCCGGCGCAGTCGTCGTCGACACCATTGCAGGTCTCGTCGGCGCCTGGAAAGATTGCAGCGTCGGCGTCGTTGCAGTCTTCGCAAGCGGGGGTGCCGTCGGTGTCGGCGTCGGCGTAGGCGGTCGAGCCGTCGCAGTTGTAGTCGATGGGCTCGGTGCAGGACTCGGTGGCGGCTGGGTTGTAGGCCGCGTCAGCGTCGTTGCAGTCGCCGCCCACAGCGCTGCTCCCCGCGGGGGCTTCGCACGCGTCTTGCGGGAGGGTGTCGTCGCCGAAACCGTCGCCGTCGCTGTCGGTGAAGAAGCGGGTGGTGCCAGACACGCCCGCGTCGCTGTCGTTGGACAACCCGTTGCAGTCCTCGTCGGTGCTGGTGCTGTCGCACACTTCGGCGGCGGACGGGTTCACGGCGGCGCGGGTGTCGTCGCAGTCGGTGGCATCGGCCACGTGGCCGGGCGGCGCGCTGCAACCGGCGGTCGAGGCGGCAGGGTCGCCGAATCCGTCGGCGTCGAGGTCGGCATACCATGGGGAGGCGTCGCTGGAGCTCGACTCGTCGGCTTCGCCGTTGCAGTCGTTGTCGGTGCCGTCGCAGGTTTCGAGGTTGCCGGGGAAGGCGTTCGGGTCGGCGTCATCGCAGTCCGCGTCGGCACTGAAGCCGTCGAGGTCGGCGTCGATGGGCACCGCCGTGTCCTCGCCCCCGGTATCTTCCGCGGCCGTGTCCTCGCCCGCCGTGTCCTACGCGGCCGTGTCCTCACCCGCGGTGTCGTCGCTCGCGGTATCGCCCGCGGCGGTGTCATAGCGGTCGGGTCCACTCCGGCCGGGTTCGCCCGCGGGCTCCTCGACAACGGGCATGGGGCAGCCGGCGAGGACCAGGCTGAAGACGAGGGAGCGCATACGGAGGAGGATACCGCAACGCCCAGTTGGTTTCGCGCGCACTGCCCCGATCGGGCGAAAGGGGCCGGCCACGTACGCCAGGACACAGCGCCGACGCAGCGGCCGCTTGCGGGCACGGGCGGCCCCTACCCCAATCTACGCCGCGCTTCCGTTGCTGACACACGCTCCCCATCCACGCACACGTCGTCCACTACTCCCTCTATAAGCTCGACCGGAACGTGGTTTCGGTGCAGCCACAACAGAAGACGTCCGAGCTCGCCACTCCTTTGGGTTCTGACCAATCTGACACGCGCGCCGGGAGTTGAAACCAACGGGGCGTTCACCCGGGTGCGCCGCGCCGACACGGCGATGGGCCGGGGCTCGTCCGACGGTCCCAGGCCCAGCGCCCGGTCGAGGCGGCTCCGGAGGCTCACGCCCGGGGCGGCCGCACGTACTCGAATTCCACGGGGTTGCCGTGGATGCCCCGGCGGGGTGCTGCGATCCAATGCGCCATCTTGCCCGGGTCGGTCACCCGGTGCATCAGGCTCGCGACATAGGCACGATCGGCCTCGGTGGGGAGCCACCCGTCCACGCGGGCATTCCACGCTTCCGCGGAGATCATCTCGCCTTCCGGGGTGAAGTGCAGGTTGGCGTAGATGCCCTGGCGACGGAAGAAGCGGCTGTTGGGCAGTTGGATGCGGTCGGCGACGCCTTCTTCCTCCAACGCTAGATTCCAGCGCTTGACCACCCGCTCGGTGTCCTTGATGTAGGCCGCGCGCAAAAGCTCGTTCATCGCATTGCGAAGCGGAACGTCCTTCTCAGTGAGTCGCCCGCCTTCGAGCACAGTCATCCGCTGCCACTGATTGAGCGCGGAGTGCTCGGTGTGGTCCTTGACCTCCGCCCAGCGCCCCTTGAGCCCCGCCGCGAAGAAGTCCGCCGCGTTGCTGCTGATCTCCGAGCCGAACAGGTCGATGGAGTAGCTGAACCAGTAGGTGATCCACTTCTGGATCATCGCAACCGGGATGCCACCCTGGGCGCGCGCATCGCCGTTGGGGTCGAGCTTGGCAAGCTGTGCCCCGCGGCGCAAAACCCGCTCCACGCCAGTCTCGCCGACGAAGAGGTGATGGGCCTCTTCAGTGAGCATGAAGTGGCAGGTACGGGACAGCGGGTCGAAGCCCGACTCAGCCAGCGCACCCAACTGATACTTTCCGTCGCGGTCGGTGAAACATGTGAAACAGAAGAACGTGAGCCAGTCCGGGCAGGGCTGATTGAAGGCGTCGAGAATCCGGGGCTTGTCGGGGTCACCCGAGCGCCGGGCAAGCAGATCATCAGCCTCGTCACGGCCATCTTTACCAAAGTGGGCGTGCAACAGGTAGACCATCGCCCACAGGTGGCGGCCCTCTTCGACGTTGACCTGGAACAGGTTGCGCATGTCGATGAGCGAGGGCGCGGTCATGCCCAGCCACCGCTGCTGCTCGACGCTGGCCGGCTCGGTATCCGCCTGGGTCACGATGATACGCCGCAATACATTTCGATACTCGCCCGGCACCTCCTGCCAGACGGGGTCGCCCGCGTGGTCGCCGAAGGGGATGCGTCGATCGGGCTCGGCGGCGTCGAGGAAGATGCCCCACCGGTAGTCGGGCATCTTGACGTACCCGAACTGGGCCCAGCCGCCGGGCTCCGTGCTGACGGCCGTGCGCAGGTAGACGTCGTGCTGCTGGAAACTTTCCGGCCCCATCTGGTTCCACCAGTCGAGGTAGGCGGGCTGCCACTTTTCGAGCGCACGCTGCAGGCGCTTGTCGGTGTCGAGGTTGACGTTGTTGGGGATGCGGCTTTGGTAGTCGATCTCGGCCATGGTGGGCTCCTAGGTGCGCTTGTAGTCGAAAATAGGCTGTTCGGGAGCACCGAACATCTTGAGCGCTCCGCGCTCGCCGACGGCGTTGGGGCGCTGGAAGATCCAGTTCTGCCAGGCGGTGAGCCGGCCGTAGATCTTGTTCTCGGCTGACTCGGGGCCGCCGAAGCGGAGGTTCTGCTCCATGCCAGTCAACGCGTCGGGCGAGAGACTGCACCGCTCTTCGATGGCGATGCGGACCTCGTCGGCGTAGTCGATCTCGTCCGGCGTCATCGTGACCAACTCCAACTCGGCCGCGGACTCGGCGTCGACGACGTTGTCGATCGCGAGGATGCGACCCGGAAGGCTGGGATCGCCGGGGTAGCGGGCCTGCAAGCGGGTGAGGCCCGAGTGCATGGGGAAGGCCCCTCCTGAAACAGCGGTGGGACGGACCTTGTTGATGCCATCGTCGTCAGCGAGCATGTAGCTGCGGTCGGACGCGAGTACGAGCTCGAAGAGGGAGCCGGCGAACGCATTGCCGGGCTCGACCAATGCGAAGATCGACTTGGCCATGTTGTCGAGCCGGCGGAGCACCCGCGCCTGGAAAAACCGAACTTCGTCGCCGAACCAACCCTGGGTGTCGAGCGCGGCGTCGGCGGCGATGACCGCGTCCCGGTCGCCGGTCGTCTTGAGCACCAGCAAGCCGATGTCCAGATGGTTGACGCGGAGCCGCATCAGCGCATCGTCCAGTTCGCGCCACGCGCGGAGCGACCAGGTGGAGCTGTCCTTGGTGGGCGCCGACGTCGGTGCGGCGATGGTGACATGGGCCACGCGGGTGACCGCGTCGATCGTGACCTTGACGTAGCGATATTCGATGTAGTGACCCTGGCTCTCGGTGGGCTCCAGCGCCTCCAGTTCCACCGGGAAGGCATCGGGCGCCATCGGATTGCCGGCCACCACCGCCTGGGTGCGGGCTTCGACGCCGGCTTGCCACTTGCTACGGGGGAACGCCGCGTCCACGAAGCGGTACCGCACCGCATCACGGGCCTTGAAGCCCTCGGCCTTGGTGCAGAAGACGTCGGCAATATCGCGACGCACCTTTCGTTTGTCCGTCAGCCGGGTCAGGCCGCCGGTGCCTGGGAGCACACCAAGCAGGGGAACTTCCGGCAGCGAAACCGCGGAGTTGCCGTCATCGATGAGCAGGATCTCCTTGCAGGCCATCGCCAGCTCATACCCGCCGCCCGACGCGGTCCCGTTGAGCGCTGCGATGTAGACCGCGCCGCCCTTGGCGGTGGCCTCCTCGATGCCGCCGCGCGTTTCGTTGGTGAACTTGCAGAAGTTGACCTTGAAGGCGTGGCTGGCCTGGGCGAGCATGCGGATGTTCGCGCCGGCGCAGAAGATCTTGTCGTAGCCGCCGGTCATGACCACCGCGCGCACGGCGGGATGCTCGAAGCGGATTCGCTGCACCGCGTCGGCCAGCTCGACGTCGACGCCGAGGTCGTAGGAGTTGAGCTTGAGCTCGTACTTGCCAGGCCACATGCCTCCGTCTTCCTGCACGCGCATCGTCAGCGTGGCGACGCTGCCCTGCACGGTGAGGTGCCAGTGACGGTAGCGCGAAGGGTGCGTCTCGAAGCGCACCGGCGGGTATGCGATCTCGGCCATGGGTCCTCGGTCCGGGAGGCGGCACTATACTGCATGACTTGGGGGTGTTCAAGGGGTCAGACATGCAGTATACTGCTCAAATGGAGACCGTGCCGGTTCCTGAGCTGCTGCCTCGTGTGGGGGCGCGTGTCCGTCAGCTCAGGGAGGACCGGGGTCTGACCCAAGCGGCGTTGGCCCGACGTTCCGGCGTGAGCCTGCGCTTTCTGGCCGACGTCGAGCGCGGCGCCGGAAACGCGAGCCTGATGCGCCTCGCGGAGCTGGCGCGCGCCCTGGAGGTGTCGTTGGCCGAGCTGGTCATCGACGCGGGCCCGACCGTGGACGAGCTGACCCGTTTCGGGCGGCTCTCGCTTCCGGAACGGCGTCGGCGCCTCGGTGGCGAGCGGGTGTCGATCGCGCTGGTGGGGCTTCGCGGCGCCGGGAAATCGACGGCCGGGAGGCTGTTGGCGACGCGGCTGGGCGCCGAGTTCCAGGAGGTGGACGCCCTGGTCGAGGCGCGCGCCGGAATGCCGCTGGCGTCGCTGTTCTCGGACCACGGGCAGGAGACCTATCGGCGCCTGGAGCGGGAGGTCCTTGACACGCTCTGGTCCCGAGAGGAGCGCGTCGTGTTCACCACCGGCGGTTCTTTGGTGACCGAGCCCGGCATGTGGGGGGAACTGCGGCGGCGCGTCCGGACGGTGTGGCTGCGCGCGCGCCCCGAGACCCACCTGAGTCGGGTGGAGGCTCAGGGCGACTCCCGCCCGATGCTGGGGCGGCGGGATGCTTTGGCGGAGCTGCGGGCGCTTTTGACGGTGCGGGAGCCGCTCTACGCGCAGGCCGATGTCACCATCGACACCGAGCGGCTCGACCTCTTGGAGACGGTGTGGGCGCTGGAGGGTTGGGTGGCTGGGGAGGGGTGAGGCGCGGGGCGGGCGCAGCGATGCTCGATCGTAACGGGTCAGTCAACCACACCGCCCGCGGGTTAGCTCCGCGCCCCCACGGCGGAACCATGCCTTTTGACAACGCCCATCCGTCGCTCGTACAGGCGCTCACCGCCAAGGGCTACGCTGAGCCGACGCCGGTTCAAGCGGCGATTCTCGACCCTGCGCTCGGCGTGCGCGACCTGCTGGTCTCCGCGCAGACCGGCTCCGGCAAGACGGTCGCGTTCGGGCTGGCGTTGGCACCGCAGCTGCTCGGCGAAGAGCTTCGATTCGGTGCGGCGAAGGCGCCACTGGCCCTGGTGGTCGCCCCTACCCGGGAGCTGGCGATGCAGGTCCAGCGCGAGCTGGCGTGGCTCCTCGGCCCCTCCGGCGCGCGGGTCGTGGCCTGTGTCGGGGGGATGGACATTCGCCAGGAGGCCATCCAGCTGCATCAGGGCGCGCATGTGGTGGTCGGCACCCCCGGTCGGCTCTGCGATCACCTCGATAAGGGTAGGCTAAAGCTGGATAGTGTGGTCGGCCTCGTGCTGGACGAAGCCGACGAGATGCTCGATCTGGGCTTCCGCGATGAGCTGGAGCACCTGCTCCAGGCCACGCCGCCCGACCGCCGCACGTTGATGTTCTCTGCCACGGTTCCGGCCGGGATCGAATCGATGGCCAGGAAGTTCCAGCGCAACGCCGCTCGGGTCGCGGTCGCCACCGGTGAACAGCACGCGGACATCGAGTACCGTGCCGTCGTCGTCGTCCCCCGCGAGATCGAGCGCGTCATCGTCAACATTCTCCGCTTCGTCGATGCCCCCGGCGCGCTGGTCTTCTGTCGCACCCGCGAGGGGGTCAACCGGCTCCAGATGGCGCTTGCTGAGCGCGGTTTTGCCGCCGTCGCCCTCTCTGGTGAGCTGGGACAGGCCGAACGCAACCGGGCCCTCCAGGCCCTGCGCGACCGCCGTGCGAGGGTGTGTGTCGCGACTGACGTGGCGGCGCGGGGTCTAGACCTCCCGGACCTGGGTCTGGTCGTGCATGCAGAGCTTCCCAACGATCCCGCCATCCTGTTGCATCGAAGCGGTCGTACCGGTCGCGCCGGACGCAAGGGCATGGCGGTGGTGCTGGTGCCCGGCGCCAAGCGTCGCGCCGCCGAGCGTATGTTCTTCGAGGCCAAGGTCGAGCCGTGGTGGATCGGCCCGCCCTCGGCCGACACCATCCGCACCCGCGACGAGGTGGCGTTGCGGGCCACGGTCACTGAGCTGGCGGCCGACGTGCAGGAAGTCGATCTCGCCGTCGCCCGCGAGCTGATCGCGACCGGTGACCCGGAGCGCATGGTGGCGGCGCTGGTGCGTTTCCAGCGGGCGCAGCTGCCCGCGCCCGAAGAAGTCAGTGAGTGGTCCGCGCCGCCCCCGGCGCCCAAGCGGGAACGGGTGCAGCATGCCCAGCCGGGCCAGGCCGGCCAGCCTGGGCACTCCGAACCGCCCGAGCATGGCTTCGACCCAAACGCCGGTCCGCAGATGAACGGCGCATGGTTCCGTATCAATGTTGGCCATAGCCAACGTGCAGATCCGAAGTGGCTGCTTCCCATGTTGTGTCGCCGCGGCGGCATCCAGAAACAACACATCGGCGGCTTTCGTGTCATGCGTCACGAGACGCGCGTGCTCATCCACTCGGGCGTCGCCGAACGCTTCCTACGTTCGATCTCCCGCCCCGATCCCGCCGATGCGAACATCCGCGTGGTGCAGTGGTTTGGGGAGGAGTAGGGCAACTCAGCCGCCGCAGGCCCGAACCAGCGGCGATCGTAGCGCGGTGTCGAGATTGCCGAACGTCCGGTCCAGGTTCTGCCACAGCTCGGGAAGCTCGTCACCGCCTACCCAGAAGCTGATCATGAGCTGTTGACCCCGATCGCGGGGAGGAGGCAGCGCCCGGTACCGGACCTCGACGAGAGAGAGCCCGATCGCGGCCCGGTCGAAGTCCGGGTCGACGTCCGCACAGCCGCGAGCGATGGCCTGGTTCAGGGCGTGCACCCTCGCCCTGGAGCAGTTCTGCGACACGTCGCGAAACAGGATCATCAGGCGTCCGGAGACCAACAGGCGCGTGGGGATCGCGCTCGACGGGTTCACCTCGACGTTCGCCAACGCGCAATCGTTGGACTCGAACGGGGAGTCCGCCCCGTTGACCCACTCCACCAGCCGGTAGAACGTCTCGACGGCGGGCTGACCCTGGACCACGCGAAAGTCTTCGAGGGCCCCCCGGATCAACTCCGGTTGGGTGCGAAAATCGACGTAACGATGCGAAGGGTCGGACCCCGTTGTCCAGGGGTGCGAGCGGATATCGAGTGCGCTCGGGTCGCTGTTTTCGAAGACGTGCACGGTGCGCGTGGGCTTAGCGCGCTGGGAGCTGCCGCTCGTCAAGGAACCGACTCATGCCCCACCCCTGCCGGGCCCCCCCCCGGGCGGCGCCTACCTTACCGACTTCAACATCGCCTTGAAGCTGCCCGCGCCTTCGCCGGTGCGGAAGGGGCAGCGGATGGTCACCGTCGCGGTTTCGGCGACCACCTCGGTCTCTCCGCCCTCGACCCGGACGAGATCCAAGAGCAGCACGGATTGCGCGCCGGCGTCGCTGGACAGGCGGAGCAGCTTGTCCCCGCTGATGGCGCAGGCGGCGCTGCCATCGTAGGACTCGGCGTGGAACGCGTCCGGAATCTCGTCGATCAAGAGCAGCCCGGCCTCGCGCATGGGCTGCAAGACCCGGGAATCGACCACCCCACCGTAGCTCGTCCGCATCGGCGAGAGCGCGCTACCGCCTGCCACCAGCGAATACGACGAGATCGCGACGCCGATGGCGCCCGCGCTGGCGATGGTCAGCAAGAGCACCACATAGGCCGCGAGTCCGCAGCCTGGCAGGACGTTCTGGGGGTGGTCGGGGGGCGCGGCGTGCACGGCCGGCGCGTTATCCCGCGGCGATGCGGGTGCGCACTGCGCTAACGGTCGCCGGCTCCGATTGTGGGGGCGGCGCGGGGCTGCAGGCCGACCTCAAGACCTTTCTGGACCGCGGCATCTACGGAATGTCGGTGGTCACCGCGGTCACCGCGCAGAACAGCCGCGGCGTGCGCGCGGTGTCCCTGGTGGAGCCCGGCCTAGTACGTGAGCAGCTCCGCGCGATCTTCGACGACCTCCCGGTCGACGCGATGAAGACTGGCATGTTGGGCGATGCGCATATCATTGATACATTGTGCGATGTGTTGGAAGGGTTGCCCTCCCGGCCGCGGCTGGTGGTAGACCCGGTGATGTTGGCCAAGGATGGGACGTCGCTCCTGGAGCCGCGCGCGCTCGATGCACTTCGCAGGCGGCTGTTCCCGCTGGCGACATTGGTGACGCCGAACCTGCCGGAGGCGGCGGCGCTGGGAGGGATACAGGGAGATGTGTTGCTCAAGGGTGGCCACGGAGAGGGGGCTTGGGTGATCGACCGCCTGACGATCGCGGGTAGCGAGCGCAGATTCCGCCATCGCCGGATTGATACATTTGACACACATGGCACCGGCTGCACCTTGTCGGCCGCGATTACCGCCGAGCTGGCCAAAGGCGCCGCGCTTGACACCGCGTGTGCGACCGGCATCCGGTACGTGGCGGGGCTCATCCGGAGGGGTGGCGGCGAGGGCCTGGGGGGTGGGGCGGGGCCGTTGTTGCCTGGGTTGTGAGCGCCGCCGCCGGGCTTTTTTGGGGGGATGCTCGGTTCCGCGTGACCAATGCCATCGTGGAACAGAGGTGGGCCAAGCTCGGCGATCAGGGAGGCGGGCGTGCGCTCGATAGCCGAGGCGCGTTTCGAGGCGATGCATGGGCGAGGGCACCACTCCTCGATCACCACTGCCCCGCAACCTCCGCCCTGGCAGCATCGTAGTCATCGACCCGCCGAAGGCTTCCGCGCGGCTGACACAGCGCCAGCGCCGGGCAGTTCGTGGCCAGGAGCATGCGCACTCCGGTGGCGGTGTCGGTGAGGATGTACATCGCATCTTCCCCCCTTTGACATTCGGGGACCAAAAGCCACACCTCGCGGGTGCGCTCGGGATCGATGCGTAGGTTCCCCCGGGGATCAGGGGTGAAAAGCGCGGGCGGGCCGTGGTGGAAGGCCGCTTTGTCGAACTCGGAGGCAAAACGCATCAGGAGTCGGGCGCGAGCTGGATCAGCCACACGGTGATGCCGAGGACGGCGGCGATCGACCCGACGCCGACGAAAAGCGCGAAGCTCATGCCCCCGACGTAGCCCGGCGATACCCGGGGCGCGATGCGCACCACCCACCGGCTCTGCAACGGCGATGCGCGCGCACTGCCGTTGCACGACGCGAGCGTTCACCTCGTGGTGACCTCGCCGCCCTACCCGATGATCGCCATGTGGGACGATGGCTTCTCGGCGGCAGACCCGGAGATCGGGGCGGCGCTCGGCCGCGGGGAAGGCGCGGCGGTCTTCGAGGCGATGCACCGCCAGCTCGACGAGGCCTGGGCCGAGTGCGCGCGCGTGCTGGTGCCGGGCGGCTGGGCGGCGATCAACATCGGCGACGCCACCCGCAGTCTTGGCGGTAGCTTCGGGCTGTGGCCCAACCACGCCCGGGTGCTCGCGGGCGCCATGCGCGTCGGCCTCTGCCCGATGCCGGACATCCTCTGGCGCAAGCCCACCAACGCCCCGAACAAGTTCATGGGCTCCGGCATGCTGCCCGGCGGCGCCTATGTCACTTACGAACACGAGTATGTGCTCTTGTTCCGCAAGCCCGGCGTCCGCGTGTACGACGCGGACCGACGCCGCGAGAGCGCCTACTTCTGGGAAGAGCGCAACGCCTGGTTCTCCGACCTCTGGGCCGGGCTCCCGGGTCAGCGGCAAAGCTCGAGCGCCGGCCGCTCGCGTAGCGCCGCTTTCCCCTGCGAGCTGCCCTGGCGGCTAATCCAGATGTACTCCTGCCTCGGCGACACCGTCCTGGACCCCTTCGCGGGGACCGGGACCACTGCTGCGGCCGCCCTCGCCTCGGCACGAAGCAGCGTCTCGGTCGAAGCCGACGCCGCGGTGCTCGGCGACGCTCCACGCGCCTTGACTGATGCCGTCGCCTGGGGCCCGATTCGCACGGCGGAACGACTGGCGGCGCACGCGGCCTTCGTCGGGGCGCGCGTGGCGGCGGGAAGGGTGCCCAAGCACCTCAATTCCGCGTATGGCCCGGTCGTGACCCGCCAGGAGCGCGACCTCCGCTTCTGGCAGGCAGTGGCGGTGTCGCAGGGGGAGGGGGTGTGGGTCGGGGAGCACGTGGTTGCGGTCACGCCGTGACGTCAGTTGCCGCAGGTGATGGTTCCGTTGAGGACGTTGCCGCCGTCGGCAGCGCCTACGCCGACCAGGTCCACCGAGACGCGCGCCACGTGGTCGAGCGCGCCCCAGTCCGTCAACGTCACGGTGCCCACCTCGATCGGCCAGGTGACCTCGCGCCGAGCGACCGGGAGGGGAGCAGCGCCCACCGACAGACGCGCGGGATCCTGCTTTGCCTCAGTCCGTCTTGACGCTTTGCCGCATGCTGGCCGGGCACTCGGGCACGATGTCGACTTTGTAGTAGCCTAGTTCGTCGGCCCAGAACTCGCCTTCGAAGGGCCATTCTTGCCAGCCCTTGCGGATGCGTTCGGTGCGCTTGACACTGCGCGCGGCTTCGAGCTCTTTGCCGGTTCGGGCCGCCTCTTCGAACATCTTCTGCTTGAAGCGGAGGATATCGAGGATGAAGATCTCGGAGTTGGTGAGCATGTCGAGAAGTTCGGACTCTTGCGCCGCGAACTGCTCCTTGATGCGCCCGCCTTCGGCCCGGACCACCGCATCCCGCCGTGCTTCCAGCCAGGTCTTGGCGCTGTCGGAGAAGGGGTTGGCCTCGACGCGCTTCATCCGCTTGAGCTCGTCGTTGGCAGAATCGACGGCCTTGACCGAGAGCGCGAACCGTTCTTCTTCGCCCCAGGGGCGCCAGATCATCTCGGGCAGCTCGGTGACCTTGCCCTTCTGCATGTAGAGCTTCGCGGCCTCGAAGGTCTCGAGCTCGGACACGTCGTTCCAGCCTTTCAGAGACTTGTGCACCGAGGCGTACTTGGATTTGAAGTGGCCAATCTGCTCTTCGGACTCCGGAAACTTGCACAAAAGGAACATGCTGTAGATGCGCAGCAGGTCCGCTTCAGGAAAGTACCACTTTTCAAAGAAGGCCGAGTCGAACGGGAGAAGCTGCGCGAGCGAGCCGTTGAAGTCGTCGACCCGGAAATGCGCCCAAGCCCGTTCGAATTGGGCGTCGGGCCAGAAGGCGCTGCCGCGAGTGACCCGGCTGTAGGCCTCGATGGCGCGCGGATAGTTGCCGGAGCCGTACCAGGTACGGGCGGTGTTGATCTGCACGCTGTCGGTCCAACGCACTTCTTTATCGGTGCCGGTTCGTGCGGCGGCCTCGAAGGCCTTCAGCGCGTCTTCGTGGCGTTCTTGCTGGTTGAGCACGATGCCTTCGAGCACCTTGGCATCGGCCCAGAGGGGGTCGCCATCCCGGACCATCTTGAGCACGGCCGAAGCGGTGCCCCACTGACCGGCACGAACGTTTTCTTTGGCGGCAAGGTAGGCCATCTGCCCGCGAACATCGTCGGTGCGCGCCAGGCCGAGGTTGCCGGCGAAAGGCTTCTGCAAAAGCGCCAGATCGCCGACCTTGGTCGCGATTTCGATGGCCTTGGGGACCCGGATGCTCACTTCGGCGATGTTGGTGTCGCTGGCGGTCTCGAAGGCCTTGGCGTAGGCGCAGAGCGAGGCGTAGGGCAGGGATAGTTCACCGAGGATGTCGCCGAGGCGAGCATAGGCTTCGCCGTGAAACTCCGCGAGCGTCGGGTCGTCGACGATGAGCACCAGGGCGTCGGCCGCGCGGGTCTTGCTGCCGGCGGCGATCTCGACATCGTACTGTGCGAAGGCCTCGCCGCGAACCTTGACTTCTTTCTTCGTCATCGCGGCCGGGGCGTCGGCGGTGGGCTTCTCGACCTCCTTGGTTGGCTTTTTGGGTCCCGCCCATGCCGATGAAGCACAGAGCAGAAAGCCGGCGAGGGTGACCGTTGCGATCACTTCCCGCCCCCGAGCAAAAGGCTGATGCCGAGGGCGATGTTGACGTTCTGCTTGGGCGCCCAGGTCTGGCTTTGCGCGCGGTATTCGACGAGGATGCTGTCTCGCACCTCGAACTTGACGAATGTGGTCTTGGTGGTGAACAGCCGGGCGCCGAAGCCCACCGGGAGCGCCGGTGAAATCGTGATGTCGGCGGAAGGGAGCACCGAGCTTTCCAGGGTCGCGCCGAGGCCCACCAGCGCGTACACGTCGTAGTGCACGACCTTGCGGCCGCCAAGGTTCATCTTGGCGTAGGCCAGCGTGTACTGAAGGTCCGCTTCGACGCTGGCGAGGTACCGATACGCCTCAACCGCCACTCCGTACGTTGGCCCTGCGAGCTCGGTGTAGACACCGTTTTCGAGGCCATAGCCGCCACCCAAGCGCAGCTCTGCGCCCAGGGTGTCCGAGAAGTGCTTGATGCCCGAGAGGCCCAGGTTCGGCGCGACGGTGTAGCCGTCGAAGGGCATGACCCCGAGGGTGGCACCGATCTCCAGCGCGCCATCCTTGCGGTACAGCATCTTCTGGACGACCTTGACCTCGGAGTTCTTGAGCACGCCGATGTCGAGCGTGTCCTTGGCGACGTCCTTGGTCAGGTCGGCCGCAAACGCCAGCGAAATGATAGAGAGCAGCATGGGCGGGGGAGCCTCGGCCTAGATGGGGAGTTCGCGGGGGATACCGCCGAGCGGGCGGTAGTAGATGCGCACGTCCGAGTTGTACTCGGGGAGCGCGGCGCCATGGAAGGTCACGGCGTTGAGCGCCGCGTCGTAGCTCCAGCCGTTGCCGTACGTCGGCGTCTGGGCTTCGGGCGTCGAGTCTTCGGCAGCGCCGACTTCGAGGCCGTCGGTGTACACGCGGATGGTGGCCACGTCGGGCACGCCCTGGAGCACGAAGGAGCTGATCTGGTTGTTGAGCAGCTCGCCGAGCTTGGTGAGGTTTTCGCCCCAGTCGGTCTCTGCGCAGCCATTTTCCTGGTCGGTCAGGTCGATGTAGGCTCCGTTGGTGGTGGTGGCTGCGGCCTGGTAGCGCTCGACCCCCCAGGTCTGGGCGCCGTCCAGGCAGGAGCCGTCCCGGTCGTGGTAGGACGGTCCGATCACTGCGAAGCGCACGGAATTGGGGAAATCGGCGAAAATGTCCAGGTACGGGGTCGCGTCGCCATCATTGTTCGGTACGCGGCGGCTGCCGTCGCCTTCGTCGGAAATGATGACCACCAAGGTATTGGCCTCAGGGCGGATGAAGTCGGCGATCGAGTTCGCGTCGCCCGGGACGATCGGGTACCCGGGGTCGGTGGATTCGTCGTCGTCGTCGTCCCAACAGGCGTCGGGCGCGTCGGCCGAGCCTCGACAGAGCGTGTTGAGCGCCGCTTCCAGCCCCTCTTCGTTGCCGGCGCCTTCGACCTCGATCCACCCGCCCGGGCAGAGGCATTCGAGGTACTCGCGCGGGATTTCGGCGCCCTCTGGCAGCGGGCAACTTCCGTCGTCGGCCGCTGCGTACCCGGGATCGGTCGCCATGTCCGCGGTCTTCCAATAAACCGTGTCGCACACCAGATTTGTTCGAAATGCAGTCGCGACATCCTCGTCGCCGCGGACCACGACGGGCACCTCCCCGGTCAGAGTGCCGGCCTCGCCATCGTCGATGCCAGCGGTCGGCCCGGACGAATAGTTGGCGCTGGTGGTGGTCAGCGCCAGCTGGTAGTCGATGATGGAGCCGTTCTCGGTGCTTTCCCGGACGTAGTTGTTCACCGCGTCATTGAGCGTGGCACGCGGGACGTTACTGCCCTCGGAGCTGGTGAGCTGGCCGAGGAAAACCTCGAAGTTCAGCGCCAACGCGCTGGCTTCTTCCTTCATCGACCCCGAAGAGTCGATGACGAAGAGGATGTCCGCATTGTTGTTGAACGTCGCCTGTTCGAAACCGGTGACGCGAAACAGCTCGTAGCTGTTGCATCCCGGCAGGAGCAGTAGTGGCACGAGGAGCCGCATGCTCCAAACTCCGAAGTGCGCGCATCCTACCGCCGCGGGGTGGCCTCCGGCAACCAGGACCGGACCTCGCGGCGTGCGGTCACATCTTCTTGACCAGCGAGTTCACCGAATTGAACGTGGTCGTCACCTGGTGGTGGATGCGGATTCCCTTCTTCTGGTGGTACTTCAACAGCTCCGACCAGATGTTGGTGATCTCGGCGCGAATGTCGGGGTAGGTGCGGGCCTCGACGAGGGCGCGAAGGCGGTCCACGGCCGGGGGCAGCTCCGAATCCGCGTAGCAGTCGACGATGCGCTGCACGGTGGACGCGAGCTGGGGGTGGAGCGGGTGTTCGACCGCTTTGGAGAGGGGCGCGGCCGCGTCGAGCGGATCGGCCGTGGGTGGCTCGCCGGAATACTCGCGAATGACGATGGGCTCGACGTCGGCGGCGGGCTCCGCTTCGTAGGCGGCAGGCGCGTCGTGGGGGGCGGGCGTTTCGTCGGCCGGGGCCCAGTCGGTGCCGGCGGCGGAGTCGGACTCGATCGAGGCCTCCTCTGCGGACGCTTCCTCGGCGGGGATGTCGTCGGCGGGGACCTCGTCAGCGGGAGCCTCCTCCGCGGTCGCCTCCTCGGCGGCGACCCCCTCAACCGGAGCTTCCTCCGCGGCCGCGTCGTGTGCGCTGGGCACGCGGACGCCGGCGGGCTGCCACATTTCGTCGGCGGCCTCGTGCGCGACGGCCCCGCCCGTCGAGGTGCCGGCCCCAAGGCCGGACAGCCCGCGCTCCGCGAGGAAAGTGTCGGCGGTGCCGAACATCTCGCCGACCTCGGCCAGGCGGAATCCACCTTTGATGGCCGCCCGCGCCACTTCGTTATGCGACTCGATGACCGTGGCGCGGCCCGTCGCCCCGGGGTCCAGGATCACTTCTGGCGCGACGATCGCATCGACAGTCAGCCTGGCCGCCCCGATCACGATGCGGGTCCGTGCTTGAATGCCGCGAACACTGACACTCCCGGTGCCAAGCTCGACGACGTCTGCGATGAGGGTCTTGCCGGTGACGTCGCCGGCCAGCCGGATCGTCCCCGCGACGTCGAGGACGTCGAAGCTGAAGCGGCCGTCTACGGTGATGGTGCCCCCGACCTCCAAAACACGCGCATCCAGCGTACCGTGCACGTGGAGATCGCCCCCGACGCGGAGCCCGTCAGCAGCGACGCTCCCCACCTCCAGGTTGCCGCCCACATCGGCCTGGTCTGCCCGCAGGTGCCCGACGATGTTGCCGTTCCCGCCGAAGTTCAGACTCCCCACGTCCAGCGCGGGAAGGGTGCCGCTTCGCGCCCGTACCGACTGTGCCTTGAGCGCCCCGGTGGTGGTGAGCTCACCGCTGGCGATGACCTGGCCTGCATCCAGGCTGGTGGCGTCCAGTTGGATGTTGCCCTCGTGCGAGACGACGCGCGCGAGGGTCCGCCCGCCGAAGTCGGTGTGCAGCTCCACATCGCCTTCGTTTTCGATGACGACGCCGTCGTCGTTGATGGCGAAGACGACACCGTGGGGAATGACAAACGCCTGGGACATTGCGGACCGCTCCGATTCGGGGTCCAACGTAGGGTGTGCACGTCGGGGCGTCAACCGGAGGGGGCTCGCTGGGGCTGTGAACGCCGCGGGTTTGGCTTCGGGCTGTACGCAACGGGCTTCGGGTCGGGACTCGGAGCGTCCGCCATTCCCCCGCCGGTGGGGGCAAGAACACCGCTTCTAGATACACCCCGCTGTGCTCGACCGTCTCCAACTTCCACCCGTCCGGGTGGGGCCTTGGGCCTTGCACCTCGGGCTTGCGCTCCTGGTCACCGCACCCGGAACGCTCTCCACAGGCTCGCGGATGCTCGGCGATCCCCGAGTCGACGTGTGGAATCACGCCTGGGGACCGTGGTGGTTCTGGGACTGTCTCGTCCAGGGGCGCCTGCCGCTGGCCACGCACCTGCTCAACGCGCCCGAGGGTGGGCACCTATGGTTCATCGACCCGGTGGGTGCGGCGGCAGGAATGTGGTTGGTGCCGATCGGGGGGGTGGCCTTCGCCTGGAACGTCGTGATCGTCGCGCTGATCGCGGCGGCGAGCGTCGCCGGCCGGCAGCTCGCGCTCACGCTCGGCGCGGGGCCTCGAGCCAGCTGGGTTGGCGCCGTGGGTGTCGCTGCGTCCGCGCACGTCATCTCCGAGCTGCACAACGGCATCAGCGAGGCGGTGGGCGTTGCGTGGGGCGTCTTCGCACTGGCCGCACTTTTGAGGGCGACGGCCTCTCCAGGCCCGGTTCGCGGCTGGGTGACAACGGGGCTGCTCGGGGCGCTGACCGCGGTCGGGACCTACTACTACGCCGTTGGGCTGGGCCTCGCAGCGGTGGTCGTGCTTGCGGACGCGCTTTGGCGTGGGCCGCGGCGCGAGCTGCTCCGCGGTGTCGTCGTGGCGGCGATCGTGGCCGCGGTGGTGACGATTCCGGTGATCCTGGTGATCGAGTCGACCGTGGCTGATGCGGCGCACTCCGTCATTCAACGCGACGTCGCGGACTGGCGCGACCGCTTCTGGGTGCTCCAACACAACGCGGTCGACCCGCTGAGTCTTTTCGTTCCCGGAAACTTTCAATCCGTGGACCTCTCTTCGCTCGGCGAATCATTCCGACACTCGAGCTACCTTGGCTTCTTCGTGCTGATTCCCGCGATTCGTTCGCCGCGGCGGCGGCTCTTGTGGGCGGCGGCCGTGCCGGTTGTCTTCAGCCTGGGACCCTTCCTTTGGGTAGGGGGAGACTGGGTGCGGCTGGGCGGACACCTCGTCGCGTTGCCGTACCGGCTGTTGGTCGACATTTTGCCCTCGGGCGCCATCGCCCATCCCCAGCGGCTCGGGTTCATCGGGATTGCCATTGTCGCCGCGGTGGGGGCGGCGGGTGTCCGCGAGCGGCAGGCACCTTGGGTTTTGGGGGGCCTGCTCGTCGAGTTGCTCCTGCTGAGCCCCGCCCCCTGGCCGGTGGCCACGACCCCGGCGTTGGACTTCGGCTACGCCGAGGCGGTGCGAGCGGCGGTGGCGGAGACCTCGGACGCCCCCCCGCGCGCCGTCGTGGACGTTCCCGCGAACGGGGAGGGGATGAGCACCTCGCGATACCTGCTTTTTCAGACCATCCACGGTCAGCCGATCCCGTACGGTCCCAACGTTCGTGCCGACGCGTTCCGGCTGTACGGGAATGGGGGACTCGCGGGGCTCGTACTCGGGAGCGGGAGCGCCTTCCGGCAGGCCCATATCCAAGACCTCCGTCGGGGAGACGCCGGATTCATAGCGTTGCACCGCGATCTTGGTGAGACGGCCGAAATGGAGAGCTGGCTGCGGGATAAGCTCGGGGACCCGACCGAACACGGACCGGTTTTGCTCTGGGACGTTCGACCTGCCGACCCGAATGCGCCGTTGCCCCCCCCCAACCGGCCGGTTGGCCCGGCAAACGCGTCACCGCCGGCTCCCGAGTAAGCTCCAGGCCTTGCGCGGTACGCCGGGACTTGGCATGTTGGCACATCGAGTGTGAATCCCATGCTGAGTCTGCTGCTCCTCCTCTCCGCCTGTCCCACTGAAGCCCCGGAAGAGGTCCCGATGCAGTCTGGTCCCCCGGGCGGCGAGGCCGGCGGCGCGCCGGGTGCCCCCCGCCCCGGCGGTGAGACCCCCGGTGGCCCCCCGCCTGGCGGCCAAGCCGGCACCCCCCCGACCCCCGGCACCGGCGCGCCCTCGTCCCTGGCCGTGGTGCCGGGCGAGGGTGTGAAGGTCTCTGGCACAGCATCCTACGCCGGCACCCCCGAAGGGACGATTCGGATGGACGTGCTCAAGAAAAGCGACACCGTCTCCGAGTTGGTCTACTCCGGAAAGCTCGACGCCCTCGGCCCCTTCGACGTGGAGCTGCCTAAAAACTTCGGGACCGTTCAGGTCGCGGTGTTCATCGACGTGACCGGGGACGGGCCCACGCTCGGCGAGCCGATGGCGGCCAGCACGTGGATCGACGTGGGCGACAAGCCGATCACCGACCTCAAGCTGGTGCTCAACAAGCTCGAAAGCGGAGGCCCGCCGCCTGCGGGCGGCACCCCGGCCGGGGCGCCGCCTGCGGGGGCGCCTCCGGTTGGGGGTGCGGCACCCGCGGGGTCGGCGCCGCCGCCGGGGTAGCTGCTACGGAGCGTAGGCGGCAGGATTCGCGGCGTCTATCGGCGCCTCCCCGCTACTCCGCCGGCTCCCGCCCTTCTGCGACAGCCACCTCCGGCTCAGCGGCGATGGCCGCCTCCGGCTCGGGCCTCGGCGTGTAGTCAAAGGTCACCGCCCCCTCGACGAAGTCGGCAAGGACGCGCCCGCCCTTCTGGAGCCTCCCGAAAAGCAGCTCGTCGGCGAGCGCCTTCTTGAGGTGATCCTGGATGACGCGTCCCATTTCACGGGCGCCGAACGCCGGTTTGTAGCCTTCGTTGCCCAGCCACTCGCGCAGGGAGGTCGTGACCTCGATGGTGACGTCCCGTGCCTGAAGCTGGGCGCCCAATTGGAGCACGAATTTATCGACGACCTGGAGGATCACCGGACGGGTCAAGGCCCCGAAGACCACGCTGCCATCGAGTCGATTGCGGAACTCGGGGGGGAAGAGGTTGTTGAGGGCCTCGGACACCTTGCCCTCGGCGCCCGGTGGCGTGAAGCCGACGCTGCCCTTGGCGGCCTCGCGCGCGCCGGCGTTGGTGGTGAGGATCAACACCACGTTCCGGAAATCAGCCTTCTTCCCGTTGTTGTCGGTGAGCGTGGCGTTGTCCATCACCTGCAAAAGGATGTTGAAGATCTGGGGGTGTGCTTTTTCGATCTCGTCGAGCACCAGGACGGCGTGGGGGGTGCGGCTGACCGCCCCGGTGAGCAGGCCCTCCTGGTCGAAGCCGATGTAGCCCGGGGGTGCACCGATCAGTCGCGACACCGTATGCGATTCACTGTATTCGGACATGTCGAAGCGGAGGAACTGGACGCCCATGACCTCGGCGAGCTGCTTGGCCAGCTCCGTCTTGCCGACGCCGGTCGGTCCCGAGAACAAGAAACACCCGACGGGGCGGTTTGGCGCGCCGAGGCCGGCGCGGCTGAGCTTGATCACCGAGGCAATGGCGTCGATGGCCTTCTCTTGCCCAAAGATCCGTTCTCGCAGCTCGTTGGCGAGGTTCTTGAGGTTGCTCGACTCTTCCGCCGTGACGCTCTTCGGCGGGATCCGGGCGATCCGCGCGACCACGGTTTCCACGTCGGTCTGGTCGACGATCCCCCCCGGCTGCGAGAGCCGCTTGGCGGCGCCGCCTTCGTCGATCACATCGATGGCCTTGTCAGGCAGGAACCGTTCGTTGATGTAGCGGGCGGAGAGCCTCGCCGCAGCGTCCAGCGCTTCTGAGGTGTAGGTGATGCCGTGGTGCTTCTCGTACTGCGTCTTGAGCCCTTCGAGGATCAGGATCGTCTCCTCGACGGTGGGCTCGCCGATTTCGATGGTCTGGAAGCGCCGGGCGAAGGCGCGGTCCTTGCCGAAGCTCTGCCGATATTCCTGGTGCGTGCTGCTGCCGATGCAGCGCAGTTCCCCATTGGCCAACGCCGGCTTGAGGATGTTGGACGCGTCGAGTGACCCGCCGCTGGTCGCTCCTGCGCCGATGACCGTGTGGATCTCGTCGATGAAAAGGATCGCCTCGGGCGTGGCGACCAGCGTGTCCACGACCGCTTTCACCCGCTCTTCGAAGTCGCCACGATACCGAGTGCCGGCGACGACCGCGCCCATGTCGAGGGCGTAGATGACGCACGGCTTGAGGAGGTCCGGGACGCGGCCCTCCACGATCGCCAGCGCCAGACCCTCGACGATGGCGGTCTTTCCGACGCCGGCATCGCCCAGGTAGAGTGGATTGTTCTTACGACGACGCGCCAGCACCTGGATGGTACGTTCCAGCTCGGCGCTGCGGCCGATGAGCGGGTCGATCTTGCCGGCGATGGCCTTCTTGTTCAGGTTCACGCAGAACTGCCCGAGCGGGTCCTTCACCGGCGCGGATTTCCCGGGCTCACCCCCTGCCCCTTCCAAGGTCTTGTCCTCGACCACCTTGCGGCGGCCATGCGCGATGAACGAGGTGACGTCGAGCTTTTCGACACCTTGTTGGCGCAACATGTGCACGGCGTGGCTGTCGTCCTCGGAGAACAGGGCCACCAGTACGTTGGGGCCGCGGATCTCGGTCTTGCCGCTGGACTGCACGTGCAGCGCCGAACGGTTCAATACGCGGCGGAACGCATCGGTTTGTTCGGGGTCTTCGTCCCCCATCTCCGCTTTTTCGAGCGTGGTGAAGAATGTGTCCAGCTCTTTTTCGAGCACCTTGAGGTCTACACCGCAGGCTTGGAGGCACTCCGCCGAGGTGGGGTCGGTCAGTAGCGCGTACAGCACGTGTTCGAGCGTGATGAATTCATGGCCGCGCTCACGGGCTTCGTCGAGTGCGAGGGACAAGGCAATGGTCAATTCGCGGGAGAGGGTCACTCCGGCTCCGTCGTTACCAAGAGCGGATAGGCACGGCTACGCGCAAGGTCGAGGGCCTGACCCGTCTTCGCCTCAGCGATCTCGCGGGTGTAGATACCGGCGACTCCGCTGCCGGCGTTGTGCACGGTCAGCATGATTCGGTTGGCTTCGACCTTGGTCTTTCGGAAAACCGACATCAGCACCTCCACCACGAATTCCATGGTCGAGTAGTCGTCGTTGTGGAGGAGGACCTTGTACATCTTCGGCTTTTCGATCCGAGGACGGGTGGCGACGCCCACATCCTCCTTGATGTCAGGATCCTTGGGGCCGGCGACGGGCGCTTGGGTCATCCGTCGCTTCTATCCGCGTGGCCGCCGGGTTGTTTGTTGTGAAATGAGCATCAATCAGCCGCTTGTCGACTAGATCGGCGCGATTATTTCTGTACGGGTGTGAGGTTCTCGATGCTCTCAACTGTCGTTCTTCTCGTCTCTCCTGCCCTTTCTGCAACCTACGCCATCGACCCGGGGCACACCCGCGTCGGCTTCGGCATCACCCACATGATGGTCTCCACCGTGCGCGGTGAATTCGGCACCGTCAGCGGCACCGTCGAATACGACGCGGCCAACGTGGGCGCGACAAAGATCAACGCGGAGGTCAGCGTGACCACGATCGACACCCGCGACGCCAAGCGGGACGACCACCTCCGTTCGCCCGACTTCTTCGACGCCGCGAAGTTCCCCACCATCAAGTACGCCTCAAAGGCGGTGAAAAACGTCACCCCGACCGGCTTTGACATCGTCGGCGACCTCTCGCTGCATGGCATCACCAAGGAAGTGGTGCTTCACGTCGACACCATCTCCAAGGAGTACAAGGACCCCTGGGGCAACATCAAGGCCGGCACCCACGCGGTGGGCACGCTCAACCGCAAGGACTTCGGGATCGTCTACAACTCGGCGCTGGACGGTGGCGGCTTCATCCTCGGTGACGAAGTGAAGATCGAGCTGGATGTGGAGATGACCCGGAAGTAGGCCGCCGACGGGAGCGCCATCCTCGTGGCGCTCCCCCCGGACGATGATCGTTGGAGCGGGCGAAGGGAGTCGAACCCTCGACAACGAGCTTGGGAAGCTCGTGCTCTACCAACTGAGCTACGCCCGCGTTGCACGTGCACCTAATCCCGGTGTCCCATATGGGCAACGTACGTGGCGCTCGACACCGCAAGCCCCCGCCCCCGCCGTCGCCGCCGTTGGTGGCTGTTGCCCGTGGTCCTCGTGGCGGGCGCGCTCTTGGTGCTCAAGACCGACCTCGCGGCGCGCATCGCCGGAACGACCGTGCAGACGTTGGTCGAGGCGGCGCTCGGCGAGGAGGTGACGGTCGGCGGGGTGAAGGTCTCCTACTTTCCTCCCGAGGTGGCGCTCGAGGGTGTGGTGATCGCCGGTCGAGCCGATGGCGAGCGGATCGTAGGGGTACGAAGCGTCCGGGCGCTGTTTGGCGTGCAGGAGTGGCGTCCCGGCCTGATCCGGCTCACCGTGGACAGCCCGGACGTGCACCTACACCTTGACGCGGACGGGCTGCGCGAGTTCCGCGAGCGGCGGGTGTCCAAGAGTGGGAGCCCGCTGAGCGAATTCCCCTGGCGGGAGCTGGTCGTCCTCAATGGGCAGCTGCTCATCGAGGGCGCCGATCTCCGCGTGGAGCTGGTTGATGTGGACGTCGGGGCTGAGCTCGACAGGCGTTCCGACATCGCGTTCGGAGGGCTGACGGTCGACGTCGGGCGCATTCACGAAAAGGCAGGACCGACGCGGTTCAAGCATGTCCTGCTCTCCCCGAAGGGGGTCGTGGCACCCTCGATCGATGTCACCTTCGATCACTTCGCCGTGGACGGAAGCGTATCGGTGGTCGCGGGCGGTCCGATCGGTGGCGACCTTTCGCTTCGGGTGGCGCTTCCGGGGTTTACGACGAGCCCCGACGACCCGAGGAGCTACGTCGATGGCGTCGTGGGCCTCGACGTGACGTTGGGTGGCAGCACCAGCGCGCCAACGGTCGACGGACACGTGGCCACCGAGGGGGTGGTCTTGTGGTTGATCGACGCCGCGGACGTCCCCTTCGCCGTGCGCTTGGGTGAGATCGTCGGCCCGGTGCACTTCGCGGGGACCACCGCTTCGTCTGAGCGGTTGCGACTGCCCTGGGGTGATGGTGTAGTCGATGTCGTCGCGACGGTCGACATCGACACGTTTGCCGTCGAGGCAGCCGTTTTGGCGGAAGGTGTCCACCTGGGACGGGTGTTGCGTCAGACCGGAGGCTTTGCCAACCCCTGGGTCGATTTCCCGGCGGACGTCGAGGCCCACGTGACGGGCACGCTCGACCCGTTGCGCTTGGAGGGACCGTTCGAGGTCAACGTCGGGAATCTCGTGGTTCGCAACGGGCCCTACGATGGGCAGGCCGAGGTGATGTTGGACGTGCCGCGGGCGCGTGTGGCCGGAGCGCTGGTCTTGGATGCCAACCACATCATCCTGGATGCGACGGACACCCGCGTCGGGCCTGGCCGGGGTCGCGCCTGGGCCGACATCGGCTTTTTGCCGAACGGACCGCTCCTGCTTCGCGCTGAGCTTGACGATGTCGATTTGAGCTGGCTTGCCCCGCTGGGTGGGGCGGGTCTGGGCGGTTCGGCGCACATCGAGGGCTCGCTGTCCGGTCCATTCGACAACCTTCAGGCGAGCGCCTCGCTCAACGTCCGCGATGCCGTGGTTTTGGACCTTCCCATCGCCGAAGAGCTCCGTACCCACCTGGAAAGTGACATGGAGCGGCTCGACTTCACCGAGATCCGCGGGCGTCGCGGGACGACCGAGTTCCTTGGCAACTATTCGTTGGTGGTCGGTGGCGCGGCGATGTGGATGGACGCCCAGATCGCGGTTCCGGGTGGCCGGGTCGCCGATCTGACCGGGATCTTCGTCGACCTCCCCGGCGTGGATGGAGCGGTTCGTGGCAGCGCGCTCTTGCACGGTCCGCCCACGCGCCTCAGCGGCGAGGTTCACTTTGAGCTCGACGCCGTCGATGTTTACGGCGAAGCCTTCGACTCCGGCGAGGCCACCGCGTGGATGGACGACGGCATCCTCGCGATCGACGATCTCACCTTGCGGCGCGGCGAAGAGGTTGTGCTGGCGCGGGGCAGCGTTGGGCGTCAGTACGCGATGAACGTCGAGGTGCTCACGGATGGCTTCCGCCTGGAACGCCTCGACCATCTTCGCGAAAATCCGCTTGATGTAAGAGGTGAAATCGTGGGTGACGTGCGCGTCGGCGGCACGCTTATGGACTGGGAGCCACGAGGTCGGCTCGTCGTGCAGCGCGCCCAGGTCAACCGTCGCAATGTAGTGGACTCCCGGCTGGTTTTCTCGACGGAGCCCGGGGGCACCCTGGCGTGGAGCGCTGCGCTTTTGGGTGACGCCGCGACGTTGAGCGGGCACCTCGGGATCTACGGGCAGCAGCCCTACGACCTACACGCGGCGCTGTCGAATTTCCCGATGCACGTCCTGTACCCGGAAGGCGCCGACGGCACACCGGTGTTGGCGACTCTGACGGGGGAAGTCGACCTCGCGGGGCAGATCGGCGACGATCCGACGCCCGTCGACATCGACGCGCGCTTCCCAAAGGTTGAGGTGTCGTGGGGTCGTCACCACCTCACAAACCCGGACGACTGGGTCATTGCGGTACACGGTGCCTCGGTGCAGGTGCCCGGGCTCACCCTCGCCGACGAGCGGACACGCCTCGGCGTGGAGGGGTGGACGACCGCCGATGGTCGGGCCAACTTCCGGGCGGGAGGCACCGCTGATCTCGACCTGGTGCGGCTCTTCGCACCCGGGGTGACGACCGCTGAGGGGGGCCTGACGATCGACGCCGAGTTTGGGACCGCTGTAGGTCCGGCCGGGGTGCGCGCCACCGTGCAGACCCAGGACGCCACCCTCCGCACCGACTATTTCCCGGCCACCTTCACCAGTCTCGACGCCCGAGTCACCACGGACGGCACCAGATACGTCATCGAGGAGGTCACGGCCGACGTCGGGGGCGGGCGCGTCGATGCGGCGGGGACGATCACCGCGCCGGCTTGGGTTCCCACTCGTTTCGATCTTTCCGCACGCCTCGCCGACGCCCACATTCGCTACTTCGATTACCTCCCCGCGCTCCAGGGTGGCGCGGAGCTGCGCTTCGACGGACCCGTGGGCGATCTGCTCCTCAGCGGAGACATCGTGCTGACCGACATGCAGTTCCGAGATCGAGTGGATTGGGAGGGCAACATCCTGGCGTTGCAAGCAAGCCGGCTCACCGAGTCCGCCTCGGCCGGTCGCGAGGACTATTTCAGCATGGACCTCACGGTCACCGCGAACGATACCATTCGATTGCGCAACAACCTGGCGGAAGGGGTGGCCTCCGCGTCGCTTCGGGTGGTCGGCGACACCCAACGACCCGGGATGATCGGCTCCATCCTGGTCGACGAGGGCGGCCACATGTACCTGCAGGATCGCGACTTCGAGATCACCCGGGGCGAAATCCGCTTCATCGACCCGTACACCTTCGACCCGGACCTCGACATCGCGCTACAGACCGAGGTGAGCGGCCGTGAGCAGAGCTACCGCGTTTTCTACTCGGTCACGGGGCCGTTCTCGGACTGGAACACGACGACGAGCTCGGACCCCTACCTCTCGCAGGCCGACGTCAATACACTGCTGCTCTTCGGCATGACGCGCGAGGAATTCGAACAGTACGGCGGCGTCGCCGCAGCCGCGCTTGCCGCCCAGGCCACGGACCTGCTGGCGGCGCAAGTGGCCACGGCGCCGGCGCAGCTGGTAGACCGATGGAACCTAGTCAGTGGCAGCGGCGCGCGCGGCACCCCGACGCTCGACAGCAATTGGCGCGTCGTGGGCCAGAAGGACTTCTTGGGCTTCACCGCAACTGGCGAGCTCGATCTCGCCGACTACGACCTGTACCTGGCGATCGAGCGCCAGATTACCCGGGGGCTTTTCGCCTCGGCCTACTCCACCAGCCAGGAGGAGGGGCGGACGCTCGACCTGGGCGCGGCCTTTGGTGCCGAGCTTAAATATCGGTGGGAGCTGGACTGATCGCGCTCCTCCTTGGTCTGGCGCTGGCGGGGGAGACGGACGGGGCAACCGCGCCCGCCGATCCGCATGCCCCGGAGCGATGGGCGACAGACCTCCAGCATTGGTCCGGACGCCTCGTCGCGTATGTGACGATCGCCGCCCCCCGCGGCGGTCTGGGTCGCGAAACCCTCGACCCCCTGCTCCGCATGCGGCAGGGCGCGCTCTTCCTGCCAATGGATGTGCGCCAAGATGTCGCGACTATTTTTCGCGCCGGCGAGTTCGGGCAGGTAGAGGCCTGGGTGGAGCCATGGCCGGTCAAGCTGGCGAACGGCGAGGAAGTAGAAGGCGTCAAGGTCGAGTACCGCGTCTGGGCGGCGCCGCGGATCGCCCGGTTGACCGTCGTAGGCGTACGTGCGTTTGCGGTTCGTGATCTGCTGGGGCCCATCGGGCTTGCAGAGGGTGAGGCGTGGGATCGGGACGAACCGCTTCGCTGGGAGGGGTTGATCGAGGCGGCCTACCGCCTCCGGGGCTGGCCGGCGGCCGACGCGGGGCTCGAGCGCAGTTGGGACGACGAAGGGGACGCCCTCGTGGCCATTTCGGTCGTCGAGGGGGCGCCTCAACTGGTCCGGGAAGTGAAGGTCCGGCCGAACGACGCGCTGTCCGAGGCCGAGACACGCCGCATCCTGGCAGGCGAGGGAGTGTCGGTCGGGAAACCATGGACCGATGCCGCGCTCCGCGCCGCACAGGACGCGCTGACCGAACGGCTCCACGCGTGGCCTGGCGCCTTCTTGTGGTGGCGCCGCCCGTGGTGGCCCGAGGCCAGGGTCAACCTCAAGCTTGCGGCCCATCCTGAGGGTGGCGAACGGCTTTCGGTGCTCATCGAGCCCCGCCGCCCCTGGACCATCGGCTACTCCGACCCGGTGGATCGGTCTCGGCTGCCGAATGAACCCGAGCTGATCTCGGCGATGGCGCTGGATGACGGAGCCCGCCTCGGCCGTAACTTTGCCGACGAGGCCGGCAGTCGCCTTTCGGCGGAGGCCCAGGCCGCAGGTTGGCTCGAGGCGGCGATCGAGGTGACGGTGGTCGAGACCGAGACTGCGGTGCGCCTTGGGCTCGATGGCAAACGGGGCCCCCGCTACGCGCTGCGCGGCGCCCGCGTGGAGGGTGAACCGGTCGACCCTGATGTGATCGGCGTGTCCAGCCGCGGGGGCTTTTCCGGGTGTCTCGCGCAACCTCGCGCCCGCGGCGAGACCCCCGCCGTGGCGGCCGCGCGCCGGCGCTCCGAGCGGTTCCTCTGTCAGGCCACGGCGGAGTCTGCGTCTGAGAAGCTGGACACACCTGCGTTTGCCCGCCAGACCATCACGCCCGAGGCGGCCGACCGAGCGGCACAAGCCATCGAGGAATTCTACCGGGCGCAAGGCTATCCGCGCGTCGCCGTCACGCGGAGCGGGTGGACGCCGGCTGCGGGGACCGTCGGCCAGCGCCGCGAAGTGGACGTCACCTACCGGGTGGCAGCCGGCCCCCGCGCGTCGGTGGTCCGCGTCGATGTGCGCGGGGGCGCGCCTGGTGTCGTCGGTCGGGTGCTCTTCGCGGACCTGGTGGGGCGGCCGCTCAACCCCAACACGCTGGCCGAGCGGGCGCGGCGCGTGGTCGAGACCCACCGGGAGGAGGGTTTCCTTCACGCCGATGCCAAGGTGGAGACGAGCCTGGACGCCACCGGGGAGCGCGCCGTTGTCGTCGTCACCGTGGTTCCCGGTCCCATCGTCCTCGCGCGGTCGGTGCAGATCACCGGACACACGCGAACGCGCCGGGAGACGATTGGGCGCCCCGTGGACGTGCATCCCGGCGATCCCGTCTCGCCGGAAAAACTGGCCAGGATTCGACGGTCGCTCTACGAGTTGGGCGTCTTCTCGCGGGTGAGCGTCGAGCCGGTCGGCGACGAGGACCGCGTCAAGGACGTGCTGATCACCGTTCAGGAAAAGCGGAATCTGGCCTTCGACGTCGGGGGCGGCGTGGCGACCGACAACGGAGCTGCGCTTTTCGCCCGGGCGAGCCACCGCAACCTCTGGGGGCGTGCCCACCGCCTGACGCTCTACGGGCAGGCGGGCATCGGGTGGGTCGGGGACACCTGGACGCCGGACTGGCTGGCGCCGGAGTGGAAGGCGGCGCTGCGCTACGAAGCGCCCGACCTCCCCACGGCCGGCGAACGGGTGTCCGTCGACATCCTCCTCAACGAAGAACAGCAGGAGCGCACCTATCGCTTACGACGGTCTGGCGGCGGGGCCGGGGTGCAGCTGAAGCTGGGGGGGGGGGCGACGGCCGAGCTGGGCTACCGGGCGCAACTACGACAGTTGTTGGATGTCGACCCGGGTGTTCTGGTCAACGACGACGCCTGGCAGACCGAGCTCGGGGTCGTCGAGGCCGTCGAGCCAGAGCCGGTGCTGCCGAGCGAAGGTCGCTGGGCCAGCGGCATCGAGGCCAGCTTGGTGCTGGACTTCCGGGACGACGCCGCCAACGCGACGCGAGGCGGACTCGGTGCCGTCAGCCTGCGGGTCAACGACGATCTGGTCAGCGACATCGCCTTCGTCAAGGCCGATGGCAGTTGGACGCAGCTGGTTCCGGCGGCCGGATTGGGCTTGGTGCTGCGGCTCCGCGGGGGCGTGGCCATCGTGCCCAACGAAGGGGTCAACCTCCCGGTCGAGGATCGTTTCCGGGCCGGCGGCGGGGGCTCCTTCCGCGGCTTTGACATCGATCAGATCGGGCCCGCCAACTACGTCGGCGCCGAGCGCGTGGCCTGGCCAGACGCCCTGCAACCGCTCTTGGACTACAGCCAACGCGAGGCGGCCGGCCGCTGGGTCACCACGGGCGGCGATGCGATGGCGGTAGGCACCGTCGAGCTCAACGTCCCGTTCTCGAAGTTGGGCCTGCCGGGTTGGAGCGTCTGGCAAGTGGCGCTTTTCGCCGATGTCGGCAACGTGTGGTGGCTGACGCCCGCCGTCACGACGGACTCAGAGGGGCGTGGCACCGACCCGTTGGTGCGTCTGGGCACGGGCATTGGCATCCGCCGCTCGACCCCCATCGGCCCGCTCCAGCTTGACCTCGGCTTCAACCCCATGCCGCTCGACTACCGGCAGGAGCCCGCACTTCGGGTGCACTTCGCCGTCGGCGCCATCTGATGTCCAGGCGGGTACCCGTCGCGGTCGGCCTTTTGCTGGTGCTGCTGGTCCTGGGCCCCGTCCTGGCCGCACCCGCCCAGCGCGTGCTTGGGCTCCGCTACGTCGATGGCTTCGGCACGCAGTGGTGGTTCTGGTATCTGGGCGAGGTCTTGGCGGGCCGCGAGGGATTGGGCCACACTGATCTGCTTTTCTTCCCCACCGGCAAGGATGTCTTCGCGCACACAGGCGGCAACCTGTTCGACGCGCTCTGCGCGTGGCCTTTGCGCCGACTCCTCGGCGACGCTCTGGGCTACAACGTTTGGATTGGGGTGGTGGTGGCGAGCAACTTCGCCGCCGGGTCGGTGCTCGGGCGCACGATCTCCGGTCGCGCCGGCTGGCCGGGGGGCCTTGTCCTGGCGATGAACCCGTTCGTTTTGCAGGAGCTTGCCGGCGGGCGCCCCACGCAGGCCTGGATTGCACTGCCGGCGCTGGCGCTCGCTGGTGTCTGGGGCGCCCGCACGCCTGTCGCGGCGCTCCTGACGGGTCTGGCCGTTGCTGCGAGCGGGTGGACCTACTGGTACGCGGGGGTGCTCCTGGGGATACTGGCGGTGATCCTCGGCGTGACTCGACTGTTGTTTCGCCGGGACAGGTGGAGGAGCCTGGCCGTACTGGTGGTGGCCGGGGCGGTGGCGGCGCTCTTGGTCGCGCCGGCGGTGCTTCAGATGCAGCAGGCGATAAACTCTGGCTTGGTGCCCGGGCTCCTCGCGATCGACGGGGTCGGTGCCCTGGCCCCCTTGGCGCTTCGCAGTGTCGAGGGGGACGCCACCGGCTTGTACGTGCTCGCACCGCTGGTGGGCCTGAGCGGTTCGATCACCGGCGACCCGGACCCGGTGTTCCGGGGGGCCTTTCCGGCGCTCGCGTTTTCAGGGGTGGGTACGCTGGTGGTGGGCGCGGTCCTGGCCTGGCGCTCAGGTCGGAAGGGGGCAGTGCTCTTGGCCCTCGTCGTGGTGCTGGTTTCGGCGGTCGTCGCGAGCGGCCCGTTGATCGCGTGGTCCAGCGGCCACGTGGTGAACCGACCGTGGGTGGCCGCGGTGAGCCATGTCGACCTTCTGCGACGTTGGTGGTGGCCGGGTCGCGCGATCATTGGCGTGTACTTTGGTATCGCGATGATTGCCCCGTTTCTCGGGGAGCTGTCGATCCGGGGACGGCGCCCCCTCCCCGCCTTGCTGCTCGCGGCGGCCATCGTCGAGTGTGTCCGCACCGGACAGCTTCCGTTGCCAGTGTGGGACGCGCGCGTTCCGGCCCCAGTGCTGTGTCTGCGCGACGCCCCGGCGGGTGCCGTCCTTGATCTGCCCTTCCTCTCCGACCAGCGGAACCTGTGGTTCCAGACCTTCCATCGGCACCCGCTTCTCGGGGGCATGCTGGTCAAGAACGCGGACTTCGGCAGCGGATTCGCGCACCAGTTGCGTCGGGATAACACACTGTTGGACCTGCTCTTTGACTACGGCGAGGTCAAGCTGACGCGCGATCCGGTATTCGATGAGGGTGACCGCGCGGACCTCGTAGCGCGCGGCTTTCGTTACGTCCTCGTTGACCTCACGCGCTTCGAGGGCGCCCATGTGGGTCGGGTGGATTCCAAGTTCGGCCGGTCGTACTGGCCGCGCCTCGAGCGGCTGCTTCGACCGGTGCTGGGCGAGCCCGCGTCGGCCGATGGCGCTGCCGCGCTATACGTCCTCGATGGAACAGAGTTGGGCTGCGTGGTACCCTCTCCGGCACCCTGAGCGAGCAGACCCGCAACACACCGATCGACAGCCGCGCCTCGCTGGAGACGCCGGAGCACGTGGCGCTGCCCGTCTCGTTGGCGGGGCCTGGGTCGCGCGGGTTGGCTTGGCTCGTGGACCTGGTCTTGCGGCTGGTGATCGTGGCGCTGGCCTCGGTCGTCTTCGCGCTGGGCGGGATGGACCTTGAGGGCGGGTACGGCCTCGGCACCCTGTACATCCTGCTTTTCTTGCTGGACTGGAGCTGGCACGTCTTTTGGGAGGTCCTGGATGATGGCCGGGTCGGTTCGTCCGTCCCCCCGAAGCATGATTTCGCAGGTCCGTTCGTGGGAAAAGGCGGGATTGTAGCAACGGGGGCTGCGCGACGCGTCGTAGGTGTCGACCAGGTTCACGATTCGCCCGGACAGGGGGATGGTGTCGCCGCTCAGTCGTTTCGGGTAGCCACTGCCGTCCCAGTGTTCGTGGTGGGTCAACGAAATCGCCCGCGCCATCTCCAAAAGGGGGGAACCGCTGCCTTGGAGGAGCGAGGCGCCGATGCCAGGGTGGCGGCGCATCACTTTCCACTCCTCGGGGTACAGCGATCCTGGCTTCTTCAATACGGTGTCCGGCACCCCGGTCTTGCCGCCGTCGTGGATGGGCGCCGCTTCGAAGAGCACCTTGGCGTCCTCGGCCGACCAGCCCGTCGTCAGCGCCAGACTTCGTGAGTAGTGGGCGATGCGTTTGATGTGGGCGCCCGTCTCCTCGTCCTTGTAGGTCGATGCGCGGAGCAGCACCTCCAGGGTCTTGAGGTAGGCCCGCTCAAGCTGTTCGGCGCGGGCCCTGACGACCTTGAAGTCGGCGACCAGCCGCAACAGCTGGGCGGTATGCGCATCGACGAGGGGCGACTTGTCAGCAGTCAAGCCGCACCAGCAATCGATTCGACGATCTCGAGCAGTTCGAGGGGTGAGAAGGGCTTGGTCAGGTAGTGCGTCACGCCGACGGCAACGTTGGGGTCGTCAGTGAGCCCGGGATCGGGTCGACCTTCTGGATCGAGTTGCCAACGGGCGAGGTCGAGGAGGAGTTTCCGGACTTGTTCGCCGAGGCGTAGAAGGGTGCGCGGCTACTGCTCGCACAGCGCCGGAAACTGGTCCCATCGGGTGTCGCCCAGCGCAGGGTCGTCGCATTGCGCCGTCAAGAGGAGCTCCGGAAGACCGTTCCCATCGGTGTCATCGAGAACCCAGGCCGGGCCGCCACCGGCGCAATCGGGACTGCTGCCCGAGCGGCCAAAGGGGGACTCCCCACCCGACGCCGGCAGCGTCCAGGTCCACTGGGCTTCGGCGAAGTGGTCCCCCTCATTCCAGTGGACCGCCCAGCGGCTTTTGCCAAGGGTCGGGTCGCTGGAACGATGGGTAACCAGGAGATCGGGGCGCCCGTCCCCGTCCATGTCGCGGAGCTCGTGGCCAGGCGTGTCGTCGCCGGTGTCTTTGACGTCGACCGTTGAGGAAAACGGGGAGGTTCCTTCGGCGCCGTACTCCAGCGGCAGCGGCCAGTCCGTGGCCAGGGCTTCAAAACCGGAGGCCGTCCCGCGGTACACGAGCCATCGAGAATCCCCAGTGGACTCATCGCTGTCGCAGGCTTCGGTTACGATGAGGTCGAGGCCGCCGTCGCCGTCGAGATCGACGCTGTCGTGGCGTGGGACCCCGTCGCCGCAGGAGGGCACACCACGCGGTGCCGGAAAGGCCACATGACCGTCGGCGGCGTACTCCGGCGGCAGCGCGAACGGGGCCGCGGCCACGAAGCCCGCGCCGTCGTTGGCGTGGACATCCCAGCGGGTGCTGCCGATCGTAGGGTCGGTGCAACTCTGGGTGACGACGATGTCCTCGAGGCCATCACCGGTGGCGTCCATGAGCGTGTACGCCGGAATGCCCTTGGCACACGCCGCCAGTGCCGACGTACCCGCGAAGGGGACGAACGCCGGGTCGCCATGACCCGTGGGTAGTGGCCAGGCCACGGCGGCTGCGGCGAACCCAGTCGGGGTCCCTCGGTGTACCCACCACTCCGTGCGGCCCACTGCGTCCTCGCCGCAAACTTCCGTCACGACCATGTCTGCAAGCCCGTCGCGATCCAGGTCGCGGAGGAAGTGGGCGGGAATGCCGTCCCCGCACACCGCCGTCGCGATGGCGTTGACGAATGGCGCGGCACCGGCGGCGCCGTACTCGGCAGGTAAGGTCCACAACGTGGGGTCCGCAGCGAAGCCATCGGTGGTGGCGAGGTGCGCCAGCCATTGGGTGTCACCCGTGGCCTCGTCGTCGCCACAGACAAAACTCACGAACAAGTCACGACGGCCGTCACCATCGAGATCAGCGAGACCATGGCTCGGGGAGTCATCTGCACAATTGGCAAACCCGGCGACGACGTCGAATGGCTGTCCTCCAGGTTCCCCATAGGTAGTTGGCAATGTCAGCGCGCTCGGCGTCGCAGCAAATCCGCTCGCGCCACAGGTGGTGGGATCACAATCGTTGTCGATCCCGTCGCGAGGCAGCTCGCTGGCGCCGGGGAAAACGTCCGGGTCGGCGTCGTCGCAGTCTAGCATGGTGTCGAAACCGTCGGCGTCGGCGTCTGGCGCTCCCGCTTCGCCGGTCTCGGCCGCGGGTCCGTCGTTCTGTGCACAACCGGCGAACAGGATCAGGAACAAACGCATCGGCCGCGGTTATTATCTCCGCATGCCGAGGTCCAGAATGACCACGCCCTCTCGCTTTATCCTGCGCTCGTTGGTGGTGGCCGCCGCGCTGACCCTGCTGCCGGTCACCGCGCCATCTGATTTTCCCGGACTGGCGGCGGTTGCCGGCGAGGCAAAGACCGCCCCGAAGAAGAAGAAGAAGCCGGACTCGCCCAAGCAGCCTGAGCCGGCCAAGAGCCCGTCGGGTCCGGTCGCGGCGCCAGAGCCCAAGCGGCCAGAGCCCAAGCCGCAGAAGGTCGAGCGGAAGGAGTCGACTTCGCCGGTCAAGGCCAGCCCGACGCCGTCGAAGGCGCAGCCGCCTCGCACCCAAGACAAAGCCCTCCCGCGCCCGCCGACCAGCGATGGGTCACCGCGGCTGACCCCGACGCCGCGGAACGACAGCACGCCCACCGCCCGGCCGGGGGTGAGTACAGCGGCCTCAAAGGGAAGCGTATCGCGACCGAAAGTTACCGCACCAGCCTCCCGGGTTCCCTACGAACGCACCGCCACTGCGTCCGCGTCCCGGCATCGCCATGCCTACGCCGAGCGGGGCTCGCGGTATTCACACCCGGTCCCGCGGCACGTTCGCGCCCATCCCCACGCCCGCCACGCGCCGCCGAAACACCGGTGGTATCGGCCTCACTACACTCGCTGGTGGGTTCACCCGTACCACCGCTGGGTGCATGTCTCCTGGGCCGTGGTGTACTTCTCGTTCGCGGTGGACCCCTGGGGCGCAAGTTGGGTGCCTCCGTCCCGCGCCGGCTGGGCATGGAGTGCGGGCCACGTCGGCGCATACGGACACTGGCAGCCTGGTCACTGGACTTCCACGCGTCCCGCCGCGGCCTGGTATGGTGCCAGTTGGCGGTGGGTACCCGGCTATTGGTTCGGCAGCGCCTACGTGGATGGGTACTGGCGAGTGGCGGAGCGTTCCGACGGAAACTGGGCCTGGGTGGAGGGCGAGTACACCGACGCCGGCGTCTGGATCCGCGGGCATTGGGCGCCTCGTGGTGCTGCGCCGGCTGGGTACAACTGGGAGCCCGGCTTCTGGGACGGCGAAGAGTGGGTCGAGGGCTTCTGGCGCCCGGCCGGTCGCGACGGCTACCAGTGGGTCGAGGGCGGCTATAACGATGAGGGCGCCTGGGAGTCCGGGTACTGGGAGCCCACCGAGCCGCGCGCCGGTCACGTGTGGATCCCGGGCTGGTTCGACGGGGAAACCTGGGTCGGTGGCTACTGGGTGAGCGACGCGGAGTACGCAGCCACCGACGCGACGACCTGGACCCCGGCGGAGGGTTTGGAGGACGGCTGGGAGGTGCCCGAGTCGGCGCCGCCCACCCAGGCGGTCGAGGGCGAAGAGATTCCACTCGCGCTGCCTGCCGACACGATCCCCACCGATTGACGCGTGCCGGGAGCTACTCCCGTTCGATCCGGACTTCGCCCAGCGCCTTCCGGGATTCTGCCACCAACGCGGCCTCGGCACGCGAGCCCGCCACGGGAATGCTCGGCAGCGTCAGCTCGTCAGGCGCTTGCAGGAGGGCCGCGGACGCGACCTGATTCGCCGAGGCGACCTCGATCCCGATCAGACCCGACTTGCGCCCCGAGGTGTAGTACACCTGAGCCAGCCCGGAGGCGTTGGTCGTGGCCTCGGCGGGGAGGCTGCCGTCCCCAGCCGTCAACGTCAGGTTCAGCGGCACATTGGGCACCGGGTACCCGAACTCATCGATGGCCGCAACGGTGATCTGTGAGGATGAAAGTCCATCATTACTGATACGCCCCACCGAGGGTACCACGAGTAGCCGCCACATCGGATTCCCCGTTACCGGCAGCCCGACCGTGGCGTTGACTTGCACGGGACCCTTCCCAGTCGGGTTGAAGACCGCGAGGTAGCCGCCTTTCCCGTTGTCCTTCACGGCGCCGTCGAGCCGTGCGCCACTGGCGCCAAAGCTCACGGCCCTCCCCGGCAGGGCCGTGCCCTCGCTACCGGTCACCTGTGCGGTGACGGTGAAGGACTCGGCACCGGCGGGCAAGCGGGCGGGGACAGACGTGAGCGCCACGTTCCCAGGACGCAGGCTGACCAGCTTCGCGGCGATGGAGGTCGTTTGCGTCGTCGGCCTGTCGGCCAGGCTGGCAGTCAGCGTCGCGGTGCCCGGCACCCCCCCATTTGGCGGGGTGTAGACAGCCCCAAAGACCCCGTTGCCGTCGTGTCGCGTGGGTGCGAAGGTTCCGGTCGACGCCGCGAAGACCACCTGGGCAGTGGTGTCTGGGCGCCCGTCGGGCGTGACGACCGCGGCGTGGATCGTCACGCCGACGCGGGAGTCGTTGGGGATCCCCGCGGCGACGGGCATCAACGCGATCCGTGACGCTTCCGGGAGCTTCAGGTCCATCGGCTCGCTGATGCTCTGCCCGTCGGCCCCCACCGCGATCTTCTCGGCGCTGGTCACCCCCGGCGGCAGGAGCACGGTCACCTTGGCCCTGCCCTTGGAGTCGGCCTGGATGGGCCCGAACTGCGTCTCGCCGATCTTGAGGATGACCCGAGCGTTCTTGGCCGCGGTGACCGGCACGTCCATCTTGCTGAACATGGGGATGGCTAGGGCCGCGAAGGTGCGGCTTGGGTCACCCTGGTCGACGATGGTCAAGAGTGCGACCTTGGCGACCAGCTCCTTCGGGGCCGTGTACAGCGCGCTGAAGTTGCCACCGCCGAGGTTGGTGATGTTTTCCACCGTGCCGGTCGATGCCGCAATCTGCAGGCGGACGGAGTCACCCGAGCTGCGGTCCCCGGAGGCCAACTTGATGGAAATCGTGGCGGTCTTGTCCACGCCGAGCGTCAACTTCGCCGGGTTGGCCGTGGCCGTGAGCGGGTGGGTGGGCGAGGGGGTGATCGGGAACGACCACGTTCGCAGGAACTGCTCTTTGCCGATCTTGCCCTTGAGCGTCAGCGTCGCGGGCACCGGAGCGTCGACCTTGGGCGGCGTGTAGTCCATCCGCCAGAGCCCACCACCGGCATCTTGAAGCGCCGAGACCGAGCCGGTGTTGGTGCTTCCCTTCAGCGCCAGTCCGGTCAACGGCGCGCCGTGCGGGTCGAGGGCGAGGATGTACAAGTCGGCGATGGTGGTCCCGTCCCCGACGATGCCTGTCGCGGGGATCATTTCCAGGAGTCGGGGCCCCTCAAACACTACTCCCTCATCGGCTTGGGCGCTCCCGCAGGCAGGCAGCAGCGCCACGACAGGAGCGCCGAACAATAGCGCGATCACGATGGAGAGCTTGGACAGGGGGACTCCGCAACAAAGGGTGGGGAGCCTTAACGCTTCCCCCCTCCCACAGCCTTCCAAGCCGCCCCTGCGTGTACTCGCGCGGCGCCCCACCCGAAGGCTGCCGCAGACGCACGGCGAGGGTGACGGAGCCGGCGTCGTGCCAGCCCCGACCGAGCTCCAAAACGAAGAAAGCCGCCCCCGGTGGAGCGGCCTTCCCAACGGCAGCGATTGCCTAGTGGCTGTGCCCGTGGCCGGCGCCACCGTCGTCTTCTTCCTTGTACTCGGAGATCATCGCTTCGGTGGTGAGCAGCAAGCTCGCGACCGATGCGGCGTTTTCGAGGGCGGCGCGGGTGACCTTGGTGGGGTCGATGACGCCGGCCGCGTAGAGGTCTTCGTACACGCCGGTGGCGGCGTTGTAGCCGAAGCCGCCGGTGCCGTTGCGGACGGCCTCAAGCACGATGGAGGGCTCGCCGCCACCGTTCTGGACGATGCAGCGCAGGGGCTCTTCCACCGCACGACGGATGATGTCCACCCCGAAGCGCTGCTCACCGACGGCATCGACGGCCGCGAGAACGCGCTGGGCGCGGATCAGGGCGACGCCGCCACCGGGGAGGATGCCTTCTTCGACTGCGGCGCGGGTGGCGTGCAGCGCGTCTTCGACGCGGGCCTTTTTCTCCTTCATCTCGACTTCGGTGGCCGCGCCGACGCGGATGACCGCGACGCCGCCCGCCAGCTTGGCCAGACGCTCCTGAAGCTTCTCACGGTCGTAGTCCGACGTGGTCTCTTCCATCTGGTTCTTGATCTGGCTGATGCGGGCCTTGACCGCCTCGGGCGAACCGGCGCCATCGATGATGGTGCAGGTTTCTTTGGTGATGACCACGCGCTTGGCAGTGCCCAGGTCGCTGAGCCCGAGATTTTCGAGCTTGAGCCCGAGCTCTTCGGCGATGAGCCGCCCGTTGGTCAGGATGGCGATGTCTTCAAGCATCTGCTTGCGACGGTCGCCGAAGCCTGGCGCCTTGACGGCGGCGCACTGAAGGGTGCCACGAAGCTTGTTGACGACCAGGGAGGAAAGGGCCTCGCCCTCGACGTCTTCCGCGAGGATGATCACCGGCTTGGCGGCGGCGTGCACCTTTTCGAGGAGCTTGATGAGCTCGCGCATGGTGCCGAGCTTCTTTTCGTGGATGAGGATGTAGGGATCCTCGAACACGGTCTCCATACGCTCAGAATCGGTGACGAAGTAGGCGCTGATGTAGCCCCGGTCGAACTGCATGCCTTCGACGGTCTTGAGCTCGGTTTCAATGCCCTTGTTCTCTTCGACGGTGATGACGCCTTCTTTGCCGACCTTGTCCATCGCCTGGGCGATGATGCCGCCGATGTTGGCGTCGCCGTTAGCGGAGATGGTGCCGACCTGCGCGATCTGGTTGCCGTCGTCCACCGGGCGGGACTGGGCCTTGAGGTCGGCGACGATGGCGGTGACCGCCTTGTCGATGCCGCGCTTGAGGTCCATCGGGTTGTGGCCGGCCGCGACCAACTTCTGCCCCTGGCGGTAGATCGCCTGGGCAAGGACGGTGGCGGTGGTGGTGCCGTCACCGGCGATGTCGGAGGTCTTGGAGGCGACTTCCTTCACCATCTGCGCGCCCATGTTCTCGAACTTGTCTTCGAGTTCGATCTCTTTGGCCACGGTGACGCCGTCCTTGGTGACGACGGGGGCGCCCCAGGACTTCTCGATCACGACGTTGCGGCCCTTGGGGCCGAGAGTGACCTTCACCGCGTTGGCGAGGGTGTCGACACCGGCGAGGAGTTTGTTGCGCGCGTGGGTGTCGAAGATGATCTGCTTGGCAGCCATGGGTGAGTTCCGTGTACGATGTTTTCGTGAATGAGGGAAAGGCGACGGCTGAGGTAGCTACTCGACGACGCCGAGGATGTCGTCTTCGCGGAGGATCAAACGATCCTCGCCGTCGATCTTGATTTCCGTGCCGGCATACTTGCCGAAGACGATCTTGTCGCCGACTTTGACGGTCAGCGCAGTGACTTTGCCATCATCGCCGACCTTGCCCCCGCCAGCGGCGAGCACGGTGCCTTCGATGGGCTTCTCTTTTGCGGTGTCCGGAAGGAAGAGCCCGGACTTGGTGCGGGTCGGTTCTTCGTTCCGCTTGACAAGGACGCGGTCGAAGAGGGGGCGAACGGTCATAACTTCAGCTCCGGTGAATCTGTTGGCGGCCGATGAGTAGTCACGGCCCTTCGGGCGTCAAGCAACCTTCGGGACTTTGTGAGGGAGGAGTGCTTTCATGGCCTTGAACGCAAAACTTTCTGTGGTTCCTGCCGACAACCTCTTCGACTTCTTCCGGGAGCGCGTGGACGATGCGACGCGGGCACGCGGCGCTCCGGTGAGCCAGGACACCGTCTACTACCTCTCGAATCTCCTCGCGGAGCAGGGGCATCGCGACGAAGCGGAGCCCTCCACGTTGGTCGAGCTGCGCGCGCGGGCGAACGCCGCGGAATACGCAGAGGCGCTCACCTGCTGGCGCCGCCTCGGGGACCACGCCCTGGTTCAGCTCGGGTTTTTCCGGGACCACCTCCGCATGCGGCGAATCTCGCCCGACTACTACGCGGAGATGGGCCGCGGCGCCTACGGGACAGCGGCGCGGATGCTGCGCGACCCCGAAGGTGGCCTTGGCGACGTCTTCGGCGAGATGTCGGAGCGCTTCGACGACTGCACCTCGGTCATCGCTGAGGTCCGCGACGACGCACGCGAAAAAAATGCCACCGACATCGTGCGGTTGTACGAGGAGTGGCAGGCCACCGGCTCGGCTCGGGTGGCCGAGAAGCTGCGGCAGCTCGGTGTGGTGCCGGCCCGCTTCGGCGGCACGGCCTAATAGTCGGCAGCAGCCCTTCTACCCTTGCATCGGTGCCGGCTAGGAGATAGCCGCCGGGCTCTACGCCCTCGGAGGCTTTTTGGCCCGTATCACCGTCGAAGACTGCCTTGAAAACGTGGACAACCGCTTCACTCTGTGCCTCACGGCGACCGAGCGCACCAAGCAGCTCATGAAGGGCGGCCGTTCGCTTCTGGACGAACAGGTCAAGAACAAAGAAATCGTCACAGCGCTGCGCGAAATCGCGGCCGGACACGTCCGGCCGGACATGACCGGCTTTGACGAGAACGAAAACCTCAAAAAGCAAAACGCCGACATCGCGGGCAGGCTGCCCCCGAGCGTTGACGATCTGCTTCCCCCCGCCGCTGACGACCTTCCGCCCGAAGCGTAGGAGCATCCATGGCCAAATCCGCCCCCGCCGCCCTCGTCCTCCCTACCCCCTACACCGCGGAATCGCTCTTCGATTCTCGCGTCGTTGAACGGCACATCGTCGAGGGTCGCACGACCGAACTCGCCTTCCAGGCTCATCTCGACGCGTTGCCCGACGACGCCGGGGAACAGATTGAGTCCGAGCTCCGCTTCGTCATCCGGAATCGCATTCTGGCCACGGTCGGCCCCTCCGACGACGAGGGCTAGGCGCCGGGCCGATGCGCGGTCCGATCCGAGCACCCAGAGGTACCGAGCGCTCTTGCCGCGGCTGGGTGCAGGAGGCCGCGCTGCGGATGCTCTTCAACAACCTCGACCCCGAGGTTGCGGAGTGTCCTGAGGACCTCGTGGTGTACGGCGGGAACGGCAAAGCCGCACGCGACTGGGCGAGTTTCGACCGGATCGTGAGCGCACTTCGTTCGCTCGGGGACGACGAAACGCTGCTGGTGCAGTCGGGCAAGCCCGTGGGGATCGCCAGAACCCACGTCGATGCGCCGCGGGTGCTGCTCGCCAACAGTAATCTTGTCGGAAAATGGGCGAATTGGGACCACTTCCGCGAGCTGGAGCAGAAGGGTCTGATGATGTATGGCCAGATGACGGCCGGCAGTTGGATCTACATCGGCTCGCAGGGCATCGTGCAGGGCACCTACGAGACCTTTGCGGAGGCGGCACGCCAACACTTCGGCGGCGATTCGCGGGGCCGTTGGGTGCTCAGTGGCGGGTTGGGTGGCATGGGCGGCGCGCAGCCGCTGGCGGCGGTTTTTGCCGGGTTTTCCTACCTTGGTGTGGACGTGGATGGCATGCGCATTCAGAAGCGCATCGACTCCGGCTATCTGGATGAGCGCGCGCCCGACCTGGACGCCGCGTTGGCGCGGCTTCGCGGCTTCTGCGCCGCGGGTGTCGCACGATCGGTCGGCGTGGTGGGCAATGCCGCCGACGTCTACGCGGAGCTGGTTCGAAGGGGGGTCGTCCCGGACCTGGTCACCGACCAGACGAGCGCTCATGACCCGCTCGCCTATGTTCCGATGGGGCTCGATCTGCCAGCTGCCGCCGCGCTCAGAGCGGGGGACCCCGGGGAATACACCCGCCGCAGTTACGCCACGATGGCGGTCCAGACCGAGGCCATGGCGCGGCTGGGCGAGCTCGGCGCGCACGTCTTCGACTACGGAAACAACCTGCGCGCGGGCGCGGTGACCGGGGGCATGAATGAGCGTAGGGCGCATTCGTTCCCGGGTTTTGTGCCGGCCTATATCCGCCCGCTTTTTTGCGAGGGAAAGGGACCGTTCCGCTGGGTGGCGCTGTCCGGTGATCCCGAGGATATCCGGCATACCGACGACGCCATCTTGCGGCTGTTTCCGGACGACGTCGGACTACGGCGCTGGATCGAGATGGCCCAGGCCAGGATTCGATTCCAGGGACTCCCCGCGCGCATCTGTTGGCTCGGGTACGGCGAACGTGCGCGGGCGGGCCTTGCCTTCAACGAGCTCGTCCGCAGCGGGGTCGTGAAGGCGCCCATCGTCATCGGTCGCGACCACTTGGACTGCGGGAGTGTCGCTTCGCCGAACCGCGAGACGGAGGGCATGCTCGACGGCTCGGACGCGGTCGCTGACTGGCCGATCCTCAACGCGCTGCTCAATGCCGTCAACGGCGCGTCCTGGGTCAGCTTCCACCACGGCGGCGGCGTTGGAATGGGGTATTCGCTCCACGCGGGGCAGGTGATCGTCGCGGACGGGACCGACGCGGCGGCGGCCCGGCTGGAGCGCGTGCTGACCGGGGACCCGGCGATGGGCGTCTGGCGCCACGTCGATGCGGGGTACGAACGGGCGAGGGTCATCGCCGACGAACGAGGCGTGAAGATTCCTTAGGGCGATGCGTCTGGCCCGGTCGCCTTGACGGGGCGCGGCGCTGGATCCGCATCGTGCGCCGGGCCGACGGTGGCCCCGCGATGCGCAGTGGCCCCTGCCTGTGGAGCCGTCAGTCGCGGTGCATCGCCCACGCGCGCTAACTTTCTAGAATCTCCAGGACGTAGCGCTTCTTTGTCTTGCCGCCGATGGCGTGGACAAGGCGTCGGATCGCGTCGGCGTGAATGCCCTTCTTGCCGATGACCTTCCCCACGTCCTCGGGGGCTACCGCCAGCTCCAAGACGACGCTGTGGGTGCCTTCGATCTGCGTGACAAGCACCTGATCGGGGTGATCGACCAGCGCCTTGACGATGAGCTCGATCAAGGTCCGGATGTCGACGTCTGCCTCGGTGCGCTGCTTGTCCACTGCTGCTCCGCGTGCCTGCTGGTATCAACAATGCGACTCCCATCGCATTCCGTCAAGGATCGTCAACCACCGAAAGGCGATGGTGTCGGTGTGCGTACATCGGTTGCAGGTCGCGAACCCCGCGCCGGCAGGAGAAAGAAGTGGAGACCTTTGCCCCCCAATCCAGCGAACTCGAGCTCAAGGTGCTCGCCGGCCATGACCTTCACCTGGCGCGAAAGGCGCTCTTCTCGCGCTTCCGGGGGCGATTGGAGTTCCACGCCCTGGGGATCGTGAAGGACGCCGCCGAGGCCGGGGACGTGGTGCAGGAGGTCTTCATCAAGGCCATGCGCGAGCCGAGGCTGTTTGACGCCGATTTCAAGACCCAAGCCTGGCTGTATCGGGTGACGCGGAACTTGTGCTTCAACATCGTGCGCGACCGTCGCCGCCGCGGTGCGCTCCTGGCGGGTCACCGCCCCGACGCGCCATCGGTCGAGGACCCACTCCAGGCGGTTTTCTCCGACGAGCGCCGCGCGGAGATTTCTGAGCTCGTGGCGCAGCTCAGCGACGACCATCGTGTGATCCTGATGCTCCGGTACTACGAGGACCTGAGCTACAGCGAGATTGCGGAGCGCCTCGACATCAAGATGGGCACGGTGATGAGCCGCCTCAGTCGGGCCCGGGACCGCCTCGAAGCGGTGTTCGGCGACGCTGCCGAGCCCCTCTTGGCGGCCTCGTGACGGACTGAGGCACCCCGCGGCTTGACCTGCCGCCCGCCGTCCCGATAGTGTGTCGGGAATGGAGTCAAGGCCGCCGTTGGCGCCAAGTACGAAATCTCCCACAGCCCCGGTCAAGCTGGAGCTCCTCTCGCACCTCGATGCGGGGTCGACCGGGTGTCTGCACGCCCGGGCCGAGGGGACCGGCGTGCTCACGGTTTATGTGATGCTGGGCGAGATCCTGGCGGCCCATTCGTCGCAAGATCGGGATCGGCTCCTGTCGCTTTTGCAGAACAGCGGCGCGGTGGAAGAGTCTCGCCTGAGGTCGATGCGGCGGGCACAGGCGGCGGGCATGACCATCACCGAGGAGCTCTTCGAGTTCGTCCCCGATGACCTGCTGCAGGACTTGTTGGCGGAACGCTTCCGCGAGAACCTGTTCCAGTTCCTTCAGGTCCCGGGCCCGGTCAGCTTCGAGACCCTGGAAACCATCCTTGTAGAGAACATTCAGGTCGGGCACGAGTCGCGGCCGTTGGTCGAATCGCTCGACCAGCTCGTCGGTGCGACGGCGCGGTTGCGCCAGCCGCCGCTCTTGGTGCTGGCTCCCGGCGTCGGCACCCTTCGCGAACAGCGGCACGTTCGAATCTCCGCCATCTGCAATCCCCGCCTTCCACTGGCCGATCTGGTCTCCCGCTCCCCGTACGAGCAGGGCCGCACGCTGGCGCTGGTCACCGAGATGTTGGAGTCCGGCATTCTCATCCCGGTCAGCACCGACGAAGCCAAGACCACCGACCGCCCCCGCGTGCGCCCCGACACGTTGCCCAAGGTGGTGGTCGGCGCGGGTCGCCCCGAGCATTCGAAAGCCCGCGCCGGCGCCGGCGGAGACGCCGTGGCAGCCGCTCTTGCCAGCGCAGTTTCGGCGGCCGTGGCGAAGGTCGGTCGCCAGCGTGAAGCGGCGCCCCCGTCGGCAGGCAGCGGCTCCAGCTCGGCGTTCGGCTCCGGCGTGGACGCAATCAGCGCGCCGATCGCCAGAAAACCCTCATTTGCCGCGATCGGGTTGCCGATCAAGGGGGCGGTGCTCGAGTCCAAGCCGCCGCCAAGGCCCTTCCCGGAGTACGCGGCCGAGCCGCCCACCGAAGAAGTTGATGACGAGATGGCGGCCTTCCAGGACTACGACAACCAGCGGATTGGCGGTGAGTTCGTCACCGACACCGGCCTGCTGGATCGCGTCGAGCTGGACAGGCCCCCGCCGCAGCGCGCTGGCCGTTTTGAGGAGGCCGTTGATCTCGGCAACCTGACGATTGAGATGGAGGACGCTGAGCACGCCCGGCCGCACGAGCTCGCCTCCGCGGTTTCGTTGAACTTTGCCGGTCCCAAGCTTGTCGACGACGATGCGCGTCGGCGGGTCGAGGTGGCCAACGATCTACTGGGGAACCTCGTGCTTGCGCTGGATCGGGTGGGCGGCTCGGGCTCCGGCCAGCCGCGCGCCCAGCTGCTGGTCGAGGGCACGCCGGGCGCCTTCGCGGCGCTTTTCAAGGGCGTCGAGGTGGACGCGGACGGGCGGCTTCCTGTGGAGGCGGTGCTGAAAAACCTCCGGAAACGCCCCGCGAGTGAACATCGGCGCCTCCTCAATCGTGGGCTGGTCGATCTGATCGAGCGCGGGCTCTCCTTGGCCAGCGAGGACCTGGACGACGCGGCCATCGAGGAGCTTTTGGTGATGGTCGCGGGGTACCAGCAGCGCCTGGCGATGTAGGCGGGGAGCCGAAGTGTGGTTTTGTGTCGCGATCGCGTTCGCCCAAGAGGCCGAAACTGGAGTTGAGTGGACCGTTCCGAGCGCGGTCGTTTCGGCGATTCGGGCCGTGGCGGACCGGTCCGTCGGGGAGCGGCTGGATGTCGCGACGCGACCCTTCCTCGGCCGGCCGTACATTGTTGATCCGGTGGGCGAAGGGGAGGGCGCGGATGCGGATGTGCCGGCCCGCTACGACGTCTTCGATTGCATGAGTTTTGTGGAGGAGGGCCTGGGGATGGTCCTTGCCGGGGACCCGGTCAACGCGCCCGCGATCCGGGACGCGCTCCGATACGACCGGTTTGCCGACTACGCCCATCGGAACCACTTCATGGAGGCGCAGTGGATTCCCCGGGCGGTCGCCTCGGGCCTGCTCGAAGATGTGACCGATCGGCTGGGCCACGCGCGCACCCTCACCAAGTCCGTGACGCCGGCTGTGTGGCAGGGGTGGCGTTCCCGGCGCCGGTTCTTCCTCGCCGACCCAGAGCTGCCCGTCGGGACGTGGTCGCTGCGCTACCTGGATCTCGGCCAGGCGGCTGAGGCGGCTCCGAAGATCCCGCCCGGAGCGTTGGTCGTGACCCTGCGCGTTGAACGCGCGTGGTCTCCCATCGTGACCACCCACGTGTCGTTGGTCGTTCCGGGGCGCTCGGAGCCGATGATGCGGCACGCGACCAAGATGGGGAAGCGCCTGGTCCGGGACGACAAGCTTTCCTGGTACATGACCCACCTGCGTGACTACGTGAACTGGCCGGCCTTGGGCGTCGTGGTTTTGATGCCCCGCGAGCAGGGCCCGACCCGCGCCGCTACGCTCAGCGCTCTGCTGCCGGCGCTGCCGTACGCCGACGCGGACGGGGACCTTCCCGCGTTCGTTCCGCAGCCACTCAACCCCCACAACGTGGGCGAGGATCCGTCTTGACCATCGGTGCGGTGTTGTGGGACCTCGACGGAACGTTGGCCGACACGGGGGCCGACATCGCGATGACGGTCGACGAGGTGCTCGTGGAGTCTGGGCTGCCCCCCCTCGGAGAGGCGCGGGTTCGCGCGTTCGTCGGGGACGGCGCCCGGCTGTTGATCGATCGGGCAGTGTCCGCGGCCGGCGGTGAACCCGGGCCCGAGCACGTCGCGCGCTTCTTTGCCATCTATCAGGCCCGGCCCCGGCGCGTTGCGGCGTTGTACCCCGGGATCGGCGAGCTCCTGGAGCAGATCATCGTGCCCCAGGCCGTCGTCACCAACAAGTCGGCCGGCATCGCCAGAGCACTCCTCGACGAACTCGGCGTCCTCGATCGATTCGCCTGCGTCATCGGCGGCGACACGCTCGCCCTCCGGAAGCCCGATCCTGCCCCGCTTGCGGAGGCGATGCGTCGTATTGGTATCGCGACGTGTGTGATGATCGGAGACGGGCCCAACGATATCGGGGCGGCCAAGGCTGCCGGGGTGCCTGTCATCGGCGTGGAATGGGGTATCGGCCGTCCGGATGGCGCCGACATTCGGGTCAGCAGTGTGTCGCGCCTGCGCGTCGTGCTGGCGGGGTTGGATGTGTGCCGCTCTCGCCTTTGAGGGGCGTGTTGCTCTCCCCCTCGCCCGCGCCGAGGCCGCCCGGCACTTTCGCTCTGCGGTGAGTCGCCTTCGGCGGTCTGGGCGACTAACGTACACGCCGTGCTCCTGGCCCTCTTCGGATGTATCGGACTTCAGACGCTCCCCGAAGCCGAGGGCCCCGGCTTTGCCGGCAAAGACCCGGACCAGGATTCGGGCGAGCCGATCGACAGCGCCGACGATGCCAACAACGAGCCCTACGCCGATGCCGGCGGCGATCAGGCGGGGTTTGTCTGGGTGGTTTTGAACCTGGACGGAGCGGGCAGCTACGATCCGGATGGGGACACGATCACCTACCAGTGGACCATCGATTCGGCTCCGTCGGGAAGCAACGTCAAGTTGTCGGACGCGTGGAAGGAGCTGGCGCAGCTGGTCCCCGACGCAGAGGGGTCGTGGCAGATCTCGCTGGTGGTGGATGACGGCGCCTTCGAGAGTGAACCCGACACCATCAGCTTGACCGTTGGCGTCGACAACGGCGGACCGATCGCCTCTGCAGGGGCCGACCAGACCACGACCGTCGGTGCAACGGTGACGCTCAACGGTTCGGGTTCGTCGGATCCCGACGGGGACCCGCTGTCGTATGCCTGGACGTTGGGAACGCGGCCGGCAACCTCGGCGGCGGCGCTCTCCTCGACCACCGCCGCGCGTCCTACCTTTGTGGCGGACGTTGCGGGGGTCTACGAGGCCACCCTGACGGTTTCGGACGGGACGACGACCTCGGCGACGGACCGCGTTCGTGCGGTGGCCGAGTCGGGCGGTGGCGGCGGCGGGAGCACGTCGTGTCTGGGGTGTTCCGGCCGCGGGGAGGGGGCATTGGTGCTCGTCGCGGCGGCCGGGATGTTGGCGAGGGGACGGAGGCGAGCCGGTACCTGACCGCTTACAAGGTGCCCATGACGCCCGTACAGCTCACCGCCTTCCTTTCTCGTGCGCCACTTTTCGCGGGGCTTACCGGCGCGGCGCGGGCCGCGGTCTGCCTGCGGATGGACGTCGTCGATCTTCGCGGCGGCGAAACTTTATTTTCAGAAGGCGACCCCGGCGACGCCTGGTACGTCATCGTCAAGGGCGAGGTGGCCATTGTCAAGAACACGGCTTCCGGCGCGCCGCACGAGCTGGCCCGACTCGAGTCTGGTGAAGCGTTCGGCGAGATGGCGCTGCTGGACAACGCGGCGCGTGTCGCGACCGCTACGGCCGAGACCCGTGCGACCCTGGCGCGCCTGCCTGCCACGCAGCTTCACGCGCTGATCGCGGAAGAGCCGCACGTGGCTGCGCAGCTGATCCTGGCGATGGCGCGGGTCTTGTGCGCCAGGCAGCGTGAGCTCACCTCGGTGCTGACTGACCTCGTGGACGATCCGCAGACGGCCCGTCCAGGTCCCCACGAGATGATGGCGGTTCTGCTCGGCCTTCGCGGGTAGCCCCCGCCCTGCCATGCTATCGCTGCTTTTCTTTGTCTCCGGCGCGGCCGGACTGGTCTACGAGAGCATCTGGAGTCGCGAGCTCCACCACATCTTCGGCACCAGCCAGTTTGCCATCGCGACCGTGCTCGCGGCATTCATGACCGGATTGACCGCTGGCGGCGCGCTCGGCGCACGATTCGCGCCTCGGGTGCGTCGTCCGTTGCGCGCCTACGCGATTCTGGAGCTGGCGATCGGCGCTTTTGCGGTGGGATTTCCCTTCCTGCTCCGAGGCGTGGAGCCGCTCTACGTCTGGTTCTGGCGCACGTTCGAGCCCGGGGTCGTGAGCTTCGGTGTTTTCCAGTTCGTCGTGTTGGGCGTGCTGCTACTCATTCCCACGGCCTGCATGGGTGCGACCTTGCCGCTTTTGGTTCGCCTCCCCGAGCTGGGCGGTGCCGGCCAGAAGGTGGGCCGGCTCTATGCGATCAACACCGCCGGAGCGGTTGTCGGGACGGCGCTGGCGGGCTTCTGGCTTTTGCCGGGGCTCGGCGTCGCCCTGACCACCTGGCTGGCCGCGGGCACCAACGCGGCGCTGGCGGCGGTGGCGTGGACGGTCGATCGGCCGCTGTCCCAAGCGCCGCCCAAACCCTCCGCGACGCCGGTAGCGACGGCCTTTCGGGATGATCGACTCTGGCTGCTCCTCGCCGCCCTGGCCGGATTCTCGTCCCTTGGGCTGGAGGTGGCGTGGTTCCGGTTGATGGGGCTCATCCTAGGCGCCAGCACCTACGCCTTCACCGTGATGTTGCTGGCGTTCTTAGTGGGTATCGCCACCGGCGGCGGGGTGGCTGGCCCCATCGCGGACCGGTTGGCGGCGCGCGGGCGGCTGGTCTACGGGTTGGTTGGCGCGCAGCTCGCGGTCGCCCTGCTGACGTGGGCGGCGGCCTGGGGCTGGCAGTGGCTGCCGCTCACCTTTCTCAAGTTGTACTATGAGATTCCACCGATCGCCCACGCGATCGATCCACAGCGGGCCAGCACCATTGCGGGCGAGCTCTTGTGGCCGGCCAAGTGCCTCCTGGCGCTTTTGGTGATGGCGCCCCCTGCGTTCTTCATGGGCGCGACCTTTCCACTCCTGGTGCGGGCGGCGGGCGGGAGCGACCTGTCTCGTACGGTAGGCCGGGTGTATGCGGCGAACACCGCCGGCTCGTTGGCGGGTGCTTTCCTGGCTGGTTTCGTGTTGATGCCGGCGCTGCACGTGCGCGGCACGGTGCTCTTCTGCATCGGTGTCAACGTACTTGCAGCGGTACTGGCCACCTTCGCCCTGGCGGAGCGGCGGCGTGAAAGCGGCCTGCTCGCCCTGAGCGCAGCGGCGCTGGGCTTGGTGCTCGCGAACGTGGCGCCGAAGTGGGACCCGATGTTGATGACCACCGGCATGTACAAGTACGTCGACAATCTCGATGCCGACGCCACCCAGGCCGACATCCACAAACAGATGATCGCTCGCTACGAGCTTTTGTACTACGGAGAGGGCCTCTCGACCGTCGTCACCGTGGCGCGCAACACCAAGACCGGCAACGTCTGGCTCGCCAACAACGGGAAGATCGAGGCTTCGAGCACCACCGATATGCCGACGCAGTTGCTCGTCAGTCACCTCCCGTTCTTGTTCACGGGTGACTCGGCGCGCAAGGTGATGGTGATCGGCCTCGCGAGCGGCATCACGCTTGGCGCCGCGACGCTGCATCCGGAAGTGGAGCACTTCGATGTCGTAGAAATCGAGCCGAAGATCAAGAAAGCGACGGAGTATTTCGAACACGTCAACCACCGGGCGCTCTACGATCCCCGGGTCCGACTCATCGCCAACGACGGGCGCAACCAGCTTCTGCTCACCGAGCCCGGCGTCTACGACATCATCGTCTGCGAACCCAGCAACCCCTGGCTGACTGGGGTCAGCAACCTGTTCACTCGCGAGTTCTTCGAGATGGGGAAGACCCGGCTTGCACCAGGTGGAGTCTGGGCGCAGTGGGTGCAGATGTACGGCATGGGTGGTCGTGACATGAAGTCGGTGATGCGCACCTTCGCCACGGTCTTTCCTTACGCCCACACCTTTGCGACCATCGAAGACGCCGACCTGGTCATGGTCGGCAGCGATCGCCCGCTTCCCCTCGACATCGCCGCCGTTCGCGCGCTGCGGCAGAAGACGCCGGCGCTCACCGCCGACTTCGACCGCATCGAGCTGCGGGACGAATGGCTCCTCTTGGAGACGTGGCTTTTCGACCGCGACCAGATGTTGTCCTTCTCCGCCACCCACAGGGAGCGCATCGTCGATGACCTGCGTCCGGATGCGAAGGAGTATGGGCCGGTGGAGGATGTGTCCCTCAACACCGATGACAACATGCTCGTGGAGTTCTCGGCGCCCAAGAACCTGCACAAGGAGACGTCGACGTCCAACTTCTGGGCGCTCCGTTCCGCGCAGGGTGTGCCGGAGTTCGCGGTGACGACGGCCGACGAGCTCGTCGAGCTGGGAATGGCGTACCGCGACCGCGACCAGCTGCCGCGCGCGCTGATGGCGCTCAAGGCGGCGCTCAAACGAGAGCCGGAGCGGGCGGACATCGAGCAGCTCTACCGTGACTGGCAGCGGGAGCTTCTGGGGGGGGGGTAGGCGACCTGCATGCGGTGGAGGCATTCGGGCCACTGTCTCACGAACCGGCTTAAGGGTGACCGTCAGGCTCCCCCCCATGTCCGACCTCATCCTCGCCATCGACCAAGGCACCACCGGCTCCACCGCGATGCTGGTGGACGCGCAGAGTCGTGTGGTCGCCTCGTGCAACGTCGAGTTTCCCAACTACTTCCCAGCGCCGGGCCTGGTGGAGCACGACGCGGCGGAGATCTGGGCGGGGGTGGGCACCGCGGTGACCGGAGTCCTCCGCGACATCGATCCCGCTCGCATCGCGGCGATCGGCATCACCAACCAGCGCGAGACCAGCCTTTTCTGGGACGCAGCCACCGGTGCCCCCGCCGGTCGAGCGTTGGTCTGGCAGGACCGACGCACGGCAGCCCGGTGCGACGAGCTGCGGAAGGCGGGCAAGGAAGAGCTTTTCCGGCGCAAGACGGGTCTGGTCCTCGACCCCTACTTCTCGGGCACCAAGGCCGAGTGGATGTTGACCCACCTGCCTGGCGTGGCCGAGGGCGCGGCGTCCGGGAAGCTCCGCTACGGCACCATCGACAGCTTCCTCGCCCATAAACTCACGGGCCAGCACGTCACCGACCCCAGCAACGCGTCGCGTACGCTGCTCTTCAACATCCACGAGCTGGCCTGGGACGACGAGCTGCTTGGCATCCTCGGGGTGCCTCGGGCGTGTCTGCCTCGGGTGGTCGACAACGCGGCCGTTTTCGGGAGGACCAAGGGAGTGGGCTTTCTGCCCGATGGCATCCCGGTTTCGGGGATGGCGGGGGACCAGCAGTCGGCGCTCTTCGGGCAGGCGTGCTTTGCGCCGGGCATGGCCAAGTGCACCTACGGCACGGGCGCGTTCTTGCTGCTGAACACCGGCGCGGTCGCGGTGCCCAGCCACACCGGCATGCTCACCACGGTGGGCTGGCGCCTGGACGGGAAGACCACCTACGCCCTCGAAGGCAGCGCCTTCGTCGCCGGTGCGGCGGTGCAATGGCTTCGTGATGGGCTGGGTCTCATCGGGTCGAGCGAGGACGTCGAGGCGTTGGCCGCGACCGTGCCCGACAACGGCGGGGTGACCTTTGTCCCGGCCCTCGCCGGGCTAGGCGCCCCCCACTGGCGGCCCGAAGCCCGGGGTGCGCTCCTTGGGCTGAGCCGCGGCACCAACCGCGGCCACATCGCCCGCGCCGTGCTCGAAGGGGTGGCGCTCCAGGTGACCGACCTCCTCGACGCCATGGCCACCGACGCCGGGGCCGCCGTGAGCGAGCTCCGCGTGGATGGCGGCGCCGCGCGGAACGACCTGATGATGCAGTTCCAGGCTGATGTTCTCGGGGTGCGCTGTGTGCGTCCGACCAACCTGGAGACCACGGCCATGGGCGCGGCCTACCTGGCCGGGCTCGGCGTGGGCTTCTGGTCGTCGCCGGGGGCGGTCACCGCGGCGTGGGCGCAGGATCGGGTCTTCGAGCCGGGGATGAGCGCGTCCGAACGCGCCGGCCGACGGGCGGGTTGGGTCGGCGCCGTGGCGAAGGCATGATCCTCCTTCTGGTAGCCACCATCGGTCTCGCGGAAGTGCCGTGTGATATTCGTATCGCGATGGACGACGTGCGCGAGCGCGGCAAGCGCGAGGCCTACGACTGCCTCATGGCCCAGGACGAGGCCGGCACCAAGCTGGTGGTCGAGCTTCTGCACTACCCGAGCGACCCTCGCCTCAGCCGGGCGCTGACGTTGTGGATGCTCCCCCGCGCCGACAAACCCTTCGACCCTGTGCACGTCGCCAAGCTCAGCGCCGATGACAAGCGGCTTCTGGTCGATGGCATCCGGGCGCGTCGCGGTCGCAAGAGCCCCGTGCCGCAACACGAGGGCGTGTTTCGTCAGTTCGACTGGTACAAGCCCGTGGCCACGTTCACAGACGGCCGGCTACAGCCTGGGGACAAGGAGCAGATCGCGCTCCTCAACGCCCGGGACACACGCGGGTCGGTCATCGAGACACCGCCGGTCGCGCTCTCGTTGGTGGACCGCATCAAGGCGTGGTTCTCGGCCGGGGCGCTCGAGACGTTGGTACCCGCCGGGCTGGTGCTGGTCGGAGTGGTTCTCGCGGCCTTGTGGTTGCGGCGCCCGAAGTCCTGATGCGTCGCTGGGACCCCGGCCTCCCGCTTCGTGCCGCGACCGAGCTGCCGGCGGCGCTGGCGGCGGTTTTGGAGGGCACGAAGTTGTTGCCCGCCCAAGGGAGTGCCGATGCCATCGTCGTGCTTGGCGCGATGGTGCTTCCGAACGGGGAGCCTTCGGGCTCGTTGCGTGCGCGAACATTGGCCGCCGCCGCGCTTTTTCACGCGGGCCGTGCGCCGGTGGTGGTGACGACGGGCGCGGCGCATCGACACCCCCCAGGTGAGGCGGTGGTTGCCCGCGCGCTCCTGCTCGAAAACGGCGTACCCGAAGCGGCGATCCTCATCGAGGAGAAGAGCAGCAACACCCATGGAAACCTGCTGTTCGCACGTGGCCTGGTCCCTGACGCAGTCCGGATCCTGGTGGTGACCGAGCCCTTTCACATGGCGCGCGCGCTGGTCCTGGCCCGTGCCGTGGGCTTTCCTGAGCCGCTGCCGTGGCCGGTGCTTTCGCCGGCGTGGGGGCGTGCGTGGGACCGCTGGCGACTCGTGGCGCGCGACGCCGGCTCGATGGCGCTGGTGCGCGCGGGAGGCTGACCGACGAGGCGCCCACCCCCGGGCCGAGATACTCGGACGCGCCTTCGGAGCGTGGATGTCGGTCAATGTGGTGGTGCCCTCCCTGGGCGAGTCGGTACGAACCGCGATTGTGGCGAAGTGGCTCAAGGCCGTCGGGGACCGGGTGGCGCAGGACGAGTCGCTGGTTTCGCTGGATTCGGACAAAGCTACGGTCGAGGTGCCCGCGCCCATCGCTGGTACGTTGACGGCCATCCTCGCCGAGGCGGGGGTCGAACTCCCGATCGGCGCCACGCTCGCCACCATCCAGCCTGGAGATGCGCCGACCGTGGTGACGTTTGCGACGGCACCAGGCGCCCCCGCGGTACCGAAGTCCGGTCCGGCCGCGCGCGCCGCGATGGCCGAGGCTGGTGTGGCCGCGACGCAGGTCGCTGGCAGCGGTGCCGGCGGTCGGATCACGCGGGGTGATGTCGAGCGCACGGTCGCCGCGCCGGCGGTCGCCGCCCCCCCACTCGTCGCGCCAGCCCCGGCTCCCGTCGTGCCGTCGTCCGTCGCCATCGGGGCCGAAGAAATCGTCCCGATGTCTGGCATTCGCCGCCGTATTGCCGAGCGCCTGCTTCACGCCCAGCACAGCGCCGCCATCCTGACCACCTTCAACGAGGTCGATCTCAGCGCGGTCATGGCGTTGCGTGAACGCTACGGCGAACGGTTCCTCAAGAAGTACGGCGTCAAGCTCGGTTTCATGGGCTTCTTCGTCAAGGCGGCGATCGAGGCGCTCAAGGCCTTTCCGTCGGCCAACGCTGAGATTCGTGGCGACGACATCGTCTACAAACACTATTGGCACGTCGGCGTCGCGGTCAGCGGCGCGCGGGGGCTCGTGGTCCCGGTCATCCGCAATGCCGACCGGCTCAGCTTCGCGGAGACCGAGCAGGCGATCGGCAACTTCGGCGAAAAAGCCAAGAAGAACCAGATTGGCGTCGACGATTTGACCGGCGGCACCTTCACCATCTCCAACGGCGGCGTCTTCGGCTCGTTGATGAGCACGCCGATCCTCAATCCGCCGCAGGTGGCGATCCTCGGCATGCACAGCATCCAGAAGCGCGCGGTGGTCGTCGACGATCAAATCGTGATTCGCCCAATGATGTACCTCGCGGTCTCGTACGACCATCGGCTGTTGGACGGGCGGGAGGCGGTCAGCTTCCTGGTCCGCATCAAGGAGTGTGTCGAGGACCCCGAACGGATGCTGATCGAGGTGTAGGCGGTGGAGTTTCGCACCGCGCGCTTACGACTGCGATCCCTCCGCAGCACAGATCGGAGCGCGTGGATCGCGGGCATGGAGGCGTCGGCCGAGCTGCACGGGGCGTGGGTGCCGTTGGTCACGTTGGACGCGTCGGCGCGCTTCGCCGCCCAGCTTGCTGAGCACGAGTCGGGCGCCAGTTGGAAGGGTATTGCCCTCGCCGACGACGGGCGCATCGCCGCCTGGGTCAACCTCAATGGCATTCAGCGCGGGGTCAGTCAGTCGGCCAACGCCGGCTGGTCGGTGAGCGCGGCGTTTGCGGGACAGGGCATGATGGTCGAGGCGGTGGGGGCGCTGCTGGACGTGGCTTTTGCGCCGGAGGGCGTCGCGTTGCATCGCGTGGCGGCGGGGATCATGCCCGAGAACGCCAGGAGTCTGCGGGTGGCGGCCGGTTGCGGATTTCGGGAGGAGGGGTTTGCGCCCGAGCTCGTCAACATCGCCGGGCAGTGGCGGGATCATCGGCTGTTCGCGAAGCTCGCGCGGGAGCATCGGCCGGTCGGTTAGGTACAAACGGTGGAATGGTCCCTGCGCATCCCGCGGCACGCCTGTTCGCCCCGGCACACGTCGCGGGCGGGCGACCTGTGGCGTCTGGTGCAGGAGGCGGCGGTTTTGGCGTCGGAAGAGGTTGGGTGGCCGGCCGCTCGCTATGTGGAGGAGGGGACAGCGTTCGTGGTGCGCGAAATGAGCGGCGTGCATCTCCGCGAAGCTCGGTACGCCGAAGCGTTGCTCACCCGTACATGTGTGACTGAGTCACGACGAGGGATCCTACTTCGCCGGGAGACGTGGGTGGCGGACGTGATGCGCACCAGCGTTCAGTGGGCGCATGTCGGCCGGGACGGGATCCCCTGTCGTGCGAGTCCGGCGTTGGTCGCGGCCTTCCGGGTCGATCCCGCTCCCGGCGTGGAGCTGCCGCCGTTCGAGCCGTGCGAGCCGACTCCCCTGGAAGTATTCTACCTCCAACCCTGGTATACCGAGATGGACCCCCTGGGGCACACCAACCATCCGCGATACGTGGACTGGGCTGACGAAGCGCTCAGTCGGCACGTCGCTGCGCTCGGGCTTGACCCGCTGGTGATGGTGCCACTCGCGGAAAACGTTCGGTTCCGTGGCAGCGCGGTCGCCGGGGATCAGGTTGCGGTGCGGCTGACAGAGGTGGGGCGCGGCGAGGCGTCACGCGTTTTCGACTTCGTTGTCACCGCTGGCGAGCGGCTGGCGTGCGAGGGCCGTTTGTGGCGGAGCCTGCCCGGTTGATGGCCGCAATCGACCGTCTTTGCCCCCTACGGCCTGCTCATGCGGGCCGATCCTGGTGCGTCCTGGTTGCGGTGGCGCTGCTGGCGGGCTGCATGCAATATCGGACGTACCCGCTCTTGTCGTTGGAGCCGCCCGGGAAGGATGGTCCCCTCGAGCTGAGCGGCGTCGCGCTGTTCGACGACGGTCGGGTCGTCGCCGTGGCGGAAGGCGAGGCCGAGGCGTTGTACGTGCCTGATCCCGACCGGGCACTGCGCGAAGGTGCCATCCTGGACCTGCTGCCGCTGCGGGATGGTCGCGACGCCTGCGCGGAGGCCGCCGCGGTCACCGAGCGCTGCGCCGTCCGCAATTTTCGCGCCGAGGTGCGGCTCAAACGCCAGCCCATCGTGTGGGTGGAACGCGAACGCCGCGTTGGCCCGCCCTTCGACGTCGAGGACCTCGCCGCCTTCGGCCCCGAGCGCGTGCTCGGGGTGACCAAGTACTCCACCGTCGGCCGGCGAACTGCCTTCCGTCGTGAGCTGATCGCGCGCTCGCGCCGCCAGACCGAGCGCCTCTTCGTGCTCGAGCGTCGCGACGGCATCTGGTATGAGCAGGACCTGCCCGAGGTCACGAGGCTCCGCGACTCGCTCTCGGATTGGGGGCGCGCCAACTGCAACGATGACCTGTTGGTGGAGGGCCTGGCCTGGGATGCCGCGAGCGGCAGCGTCTACGTCGGGCTGAGCCGGTGTTCGGGGCCGGCGCTGCGCGTCTTGCGCTACCCGCTGGCCCAGGCTCGACTCGGGAATGTCGCGACACTGGAATCATACGCCGACCTCGACGAGGGCGCTGTGCTCGGCCCGGCGGAGGGCCTGACGGGTCTCAGTGCGCGGGACGGGGAGCTGTGGGCGGTTTCCGCGTGGGACAGCTACGGCTATGAAACCGAGGCCGCCTTTGGCGGCCGGCTGTGGAAGGTCGTGGAGGGTTCGCTCCGCCCTGTGGCCGCACGCGACGAGTTCCGGGATCGCCCGTCGGCGTTGGCCGTCTTGCCGCGTCGGAACGGCCCCACCGACGACTTGGAAGCGCTGGTGCTCTTCGACAACGACGCCGAAGCCGGCTCGCCGTGGCGGCCCAACGCCACGGTGCTCACCCTGAACACGCCCGCGCCCACGGAGGGGCGGTGGGTCCAAGTGCTGGGCGTCGAGCCGGTCGCCGAGGCGGTGGCCCTCGGACTCAATGGCTTCGACCTCCGCTGGTTCGCGCGCGACCACCGGCTGTCGCAGGTGGCGTTTTCGGTCGCAGAGGGCGACGGCGGCGCGGTCGGCGCATGGAGTCGCGCGCTGGGCGGGCGCTGGCAGATGGAGGTCGGGGGCTCCCTCGGGATGTGGGCCCGCGCGCTTTTGCCCAAGAGCAATCTCGGGCGCAACCGGCAGGCCGTCGCCCTCACCGATTACCGCGCCGTCCCTGGCCTCCGCTTCACACGGTATCGGGTGCGCCTCTCGGTCGTCCCGCGCGACCGCGAGCGCGAGAACCCCTCTGTCGCAGAGCTGCTGGAGTCTACGCGAGGCGCCTACACCGTCTCGGTACCGCTGCCGGTGGCCGTCGAGGCCGGCGCGGGCGTGATGCTGCAGGGCTTCTCCATCGACACCGCCGCGCGTGCCCAGGAGGGCCTGTGCATGGCGGGGATCGACCTCAGTACCCGCCTGAGCGACCCACGCACCTTGGAGGTGCGCAGCCTCCTCATCGGAGGGCTGTGCAACGACTTCGACAACCGGGGGCCGACGCTTCGGCACGGGCGCACCACCCGAGCCGATGGCGGGGTGTCGGTGGTGCTCGACATCGCGGTCGTCGAGGGCGCAACGAGCGCGGCCGCGTCGGTGTCGCAGTGGGATCGCGCGCTACCCGCGCCGCCGCTCGATCCGGGCGAAGACCGTGAGACGGCCGCCCTGCGCGGCACCTCTGACAAGGAGTCGCGCGCGGGGCTTCACTGCGGCAAGGCCTCGGCTGGCGTGGTCGCGCCGTTGCCGCGGAACGAGCTGGCGCCGCCTCCGGAGTGGTTGTCGCTGGATGGGGCGACCGAGGGTCAGATCGCCGGCGTCGCGGGCTCCCTGCGCGGCTTTGCCTTCGCGTGGGATCCGGTGGGCTTCGATCCTGGCCTGTCGCGACCGAACCTCACCGACGCCGAGGCGCTCGCCCGCAACAACTACGTCTTCCGCTACCTTGCTCGCGCCTTCGTCGGCCCCGACGGCACCTTCTTCGAAGCGGGGATGAGCCACGGCATCCACAAGTCTGGCCTCACCGGCGACAACGCCCGGCCCAGCGCGCTCTACGCGCGGCTCGACCTGACCACCTTCGATTCGTTGCCAGGGTCGGCGTCGACGTGGGACCTCGTCGCCCCGGTGGGCACCGAGGATCCCAACCTGTTGCCCGAAGACGCCTTCACCCGCTGGGCCACTCCATTTCCCCTGCTCACGGAGCCGACGTGCACGTCTGCCTTCTGACGCTTGGCCTCGCTTGGGGCGAAGATCCCACCGGCGCGCGGCCGGGGGCGGGGGCGCCGGTGCTGGAATGGTCGCCGGTTCTGGAGCTGCGGGCGGGGGTTGAGAGGTTGCCGCTGAATGATCACATCCTGTTCCCGATCGCGGCACGGCTCGGGATTGACGCCGAGCGGAAGGCGCTCGCGGCGCGGGTCTCGATCCAAGCGGCGGCCGTGGCTGACGACTTCGAGAACGGGCAGGCGGGTTTGGCTCTGAGCGAGGCCTGGGTGCGGTGGAGCCCGCCGATCAGCTCGGCGATGGGCGTGGACGTCACGCTGGGGCAACAACGCTTTGAGTTCGATGATGGCTCGGTCGTGGGCGATGACGACGAGCGGCTGATGGCCAACTTTCCCCTGGCCGCGCGCGCCACCCTGCGGGCTCTGCCGTGGCAACTCGACGTCGCGAGCGGGTTCAGCCCTGGAACCGCGGGCCAGACACCCCTCGCGATGGCCGGCGGCAAAACCCTGGCCGACCCCGACGAGAAGCCCAGCTCGGGGATCCCGTTCCACCTCGCCCGTCTGGGTGGCGGGCGCGCCAACGCCGACACCAGCTGGTCGGCCGCCGGCATCGGGCTCTTGATGACTGGCGAACGGGCCAGCGAGGACGGTGCTGTCCTCGGTACCGTTGGCGTCAGCGTCGACGTCAGCCAGAAGCGCTTCCGGGTGGGCGGCGACGCATGGCTGCAGCCCAGTGCAGCCGGCCCAGCGACGATGGGCGGCGGCCGGGTCGGCTGGGCCTTCGGCGACGACGCCCGCGCCGTACTCTGGGCGTCCGTGGATCACCTTGGCGGCGGCAGCTCGCCGGTGTTCCTGCGCCCGATGGCGGACACCGCCTCTCGCTTCGGGTGGCTGGGCGCGCTCGATCAGGCCCACTTCGGCGAGGGCGCCCTCGACGGGGCGCTCCGCCTCCAGGCCAAGCTCGCGCCGCCGCTTCGCTTTGAAGGGGCGCTCCACCACTTCTGGGACGGCTCCGGCTCGCCTCGCTCCGTTGAGTTCGATGGCGACGTGCGCTGGTACTTCAGCCCGCTGGCATCGCTCCATCTGCGCGGCGCCATCGAGGTCCCGTGGGTCGAGAGCGACGGCATCCAACTCCGTTCGGCGGTGGTGATCGATGCGGCGCTCTGACGACGAGGAGGATGCCGAGCGGCCGGACCCCCGGCAGCGCCGGCACGTCAGCCGTCGGGAGCCGACCCTCAAGTCGAGCGCCGAGTGGCTGGAAGCGGTGGAGCGGGTCGGCCGCTGGGTGCGCGTCCGCGACGACCGCGGTGTCGAAGCGGTGCTTCCAACCCGTGGGGCGCACGTGGTGGTCGCCGATCGCGTGCGGGTCGCGGAGGGGCTGGTGGTTGAGACGGCGCCGCGTCGCACCGTGTTGGAGCGCACGGGTGAGACCTCTGGTGTGCGCGTGGTCGCCAGCAACGCCGACCAGATGTTGATTGTCGCCGCGGCCAGCGACCCGCCCTTCCGTGCGGGGCTCGTCGATCGCATGCTCGTCGCCGCGGCCTACGGGGGGATGGCGCCGCTCCTCGTGCTCAACAAGTGTGATGCCGGCATGCCGGAAGAGGTCTTGGAGTGGCTGGCCCGGTACGAAGCGCTCGGGTGTCCGGTGGCGCTGGTTTCGGCCCAGACGGGACAGGGTGTGGACGAGCTTGCGGCGCTCCTGGTCGGCAAGACCTCCGTCCTCCTTGGTCACAGCGGGGTCGGCAAGTCCACGCTCGTCACCCGTCTCGTCCCGGGCGCGGTCGCCCTCACCGGAGCGCTCGACGACTGGGGCCGCGGTCGGCACACCACCACCTCGGCCCGCATGTACGACCTCGCTGGTGGCGGCCGGGTCATCGACGTCCCCGGCATCCGCGAGTTCGGGGTCGGACAGGTCCCCCGCACCGAGCTCCGCCGCTACTTCCCCGAGCTGTTGGACCTCCCATGCAAATTCCGCGACTGCCTCCATCTAGGCGATGAGGGCTGCGTCGCAGAGGCGGCGGTCACCTGGCCGGAGCGGCTGGAGAGCTATCGGAAGTTGGTGGAGGAGTGTTTGTGATCGCGGCGCCGCGGCCGCGCCCCGACCGCAGCCATTGCCAAGAGCCCCACCGCCAGCGTCGCAGACGAGCCGGAGTCAGTCAGTGGTCGATCTCGCCGTTGAGTTCGAAGCCGGTGATGGTGTCCAGCGAGGCGGTTTCAGGGTCGTAGAAGGAAATGCGTCCCAAGTCATGCGCTTGGCTGGCCCAGGCGACGTCGAGGCCGGGAAAGGTCCCGATGAAGGCGGGTTGACTCGGGAGGGACACGGTCGTGGGGATCAACGTGTCGAACGACACCATCTCCAGCAGGTCGTGTCCGTCCAGGATGAAGTACCCGTACCGGTCGTCGTCAGTGACCGTGTAGCCGCTGGGTTCGGTGGGGAGGAGAAGGCGATTCTCCCCGTTGTTGTCGGTCTCCATCAGGGTGAGCGCCCACCGATTGTAGAACGGGTCGTCGGGGTTCGCGTCGGGGGCGTTTTCGCGCGTGTGGAACACGAGCGCGGTGGTTCCCTCTGGGCTCAGGCCCACACTCGCGACGGGCTTGACCAGGCTCCGGGTGTCGAAGTCGGTGGTGCCGACGTCCCAGAAACAAAGCGCGGCCACCGCGGACGCGTTGGTGTAGAGCACGGCTCGCTGCCCGTCTCCGGTGAAAGAGATGCTGCCGAAGGGGAGGTCCACGGGAAAGTCGACGACCTCGGCGTCTGAGTAGGGATTGGCGAGATCGTAGGACCACAGCTGCCGGGCGGAACGGGCAACCACGGTGAGGTACGCGGCATCGGCCCGGACGTCCATGTCAGTGGGATCGGTCCCCACAGCCACCCGGTCCACCACGCCGATGTCCAGGTCCACCAAAAGCAGCTCTTCGGCGCCGCGCTGACGGACGAAGGCGTACCGGCCGTCGGGGGTGAGCACCACTTCTTCGGCCACGGGTGGGTCAGCGTCGTCCTCGACCAGGGGGATCAGGGTGCGCTCCGGGTCGCCCTCGCCCAGCGTTACCACTGCGAGCACGGCATCGCTGACGACGACCGCTCGCGTCCCGTCCTCGCTCCAGTGCACCCCTGCCGGATCGTAGCCGACGGCCATCGGGTAGTGCGTCGCCGGGTCGGTGCGTACGAAGCTGACCTCGTTGAAGCTGGTGACTCCGCCCGAGCTTCCCAGCGACTCTGCGTTGGGGTCGTACCACGCCATCGCCCAGGCGCCGTCGGGGGACAACGACAGCTGGTTCATGTTGTCTCGGACTTCGAGCGCGACGACGTCCAGGCTCTCTGCATGCACGACGCTGACGGCATCATCGCCCTGATCGAGCGTCACGACAAGACGATGATCTCTGGTGGTCTGAACCGACGAGGGGATGCGCCCGACCTCGACGGTCACCACGGCCAGGGTGCCGACGGCGATGCGGCTGAGGGTGTCGCGGTCGGGGTTGGCGACGAAGACGTACTGGTCGGTCGCCGCCGGGGCCAGCGCCAGGTAGTCCGACTCGTCCTCGGAGGGCACGTAGTCGTCGCCGTCGGCGTCGGTGTCGCCTGAGTCGGTCCCGAAGGCGGGGTCTTCGAGGCTGTCGATCGCCGACGCGTCACTCGTCGTGTAGCCGCTGGCAGTGCAACCGACGATGAGCAGGAGGGGGAAGAGCTTGTCGAACCGTCCCATGCCGACTCCTGTGAATGCCGCCCATCGTAGCTGGCGTCGTCAGGCGCCGCTCGGCGTTCCCGACGATTCGCCGCTAGTCGCGCTCGTAAGTCGCGACTACCGCGCTGGTGGCGGCGGGTTCCCGGCCACCGCAATCGGGGTCAAGGACCCCCCGCACGGTTACAGCCGAGCCATGCTTGCCGCCTACCGAACCGCCTTCGCCGAACGTGCCGCCCTGGGCATCCCGCCGCTCCCGATTTCCCGCGAGCAGATGGTCGATCTGATCGGCCTCCTGGAAGCGCCGCCGGCGGGGGATGGCGCCTTCCTGCTCGACCTGCTGGTCAACCGCGTGCCGGCCGGCGTCGACAGCGCGGCGCAGATCAAGGCCGCGTTCCTGACCGAGGTCGCGCGTGGGGAACGCCCGTGTCCGCTCCTCGATCGCGCCCGCGCCACCGAGCTCCTGGGCACCATGGTCGGCGGCTACAACGTGGCGCCGCTCATCGGTCTGCTCGATGACGCCGAGGTCGGCCCGGTCGCCGCGCGCGCGCTCAAGCACACACTTTTGATGTTCGACTTCGTCAACGACGTGGTCGCCAAGGCGCGGGCGGGCCACGCGCTGGCCCAGGAGGTCGTCCAGAGCTGGGCGGACGCGGAGTGGTTCACCTCGCGCGCACCGGTCGCCGAGCGCCTGACGGTCACGGTGTTCAAGGTCAATGGCGAGACCAACACCGATGATCTTTCGCCCGCCCCCGATGCGTGGAGCCGGCCCGACATCCCGCTGCACGCGCTTGCGATGCTCAAGAACGCAAGGGAGGGCAACGTTCCCGACGAGCCGGGCACGCGCGGTCCGATGAAGCTGCTGGCGTCGCTCTTGCAGAAGGGTCACACCATCGCGTACGTGGGCGACGTGGTCGGCACCGGCAGCTCCCGCAAGTCGGCGACCAACTCGGTCTTGTGGTGGACGGGACAGGACATTCCTTACGTGCCGAACAAACGATTTGGCGGCGTCTGCCTGGGCGGGAAGATCGCCCCGATCTTCTTCAACACCCAGGAGGACGCCGGCGCGCTCCCCATCGAGTGCGACACCTCGGCGCTTGGCATGGGCGATGTGGTGGACATCTACCCCTACGCCGGTCGTGTCGAGAAAGACGGGGCGGTCGTCGCCACCTTCCAGCACCGCTCTGACGTGCTTCTGGACGAGGTGCGCGCCGGTGGGCGCATCAACCTCATCATCGGCCGTAGCCTGACCGCTCGGGCTCGCGACGCGCTCGGCCTGCCCGCCAGCACCGTGTTCCGGCTGCCCAAGCCGCCTGTCGCGACTGCCGCGGGCTTCACCCTCGGCCAGAAGATGGTGGGGCGGGCCTGCGGCCTCCCGGAAGGGCAGGGGATGCGGCCCGGCACCTACTGCGAGCCGCGGATGACCTCGGTCGGCAGCCAGGACACCACCGGCCCGATGACGCGCGACGAGCTCAAGGACCTCGCGTGCCTGGGCTTCTCAGCGGACCTCGTCATGCAGAGCTTCTGCCACACCGCGGCCTACCCGAAGCCGGTCGATGTCCAGACGCATCGCACCCTCCCGGAATTCATCACCACCCGCGGCGGGGTGTCCTTGCGGCCGGCGGACGGGATCATCCATTCCTGGCTCAACCGGATGTTGTTGCCGGATACCGTCGGCACCGGTGGGGACTCGCACACCCGCTTTCCGATCGGCATCTCCTTCCCGGCGGGGTCGGGGCTCGTCGCGTTCGCCGCGGCAACCGGCGTCATGCCCTTGGACATGCCCGAGTCGGTCCTGGTGCGCTTTTCCGGGGAGATGCAGCCCGGCATCACCCTGCGCGACCTCGTCAACGCCATCCCCTACTACGCGCTGAAAGCGGGGCTTTTGACACTCGAGAAGAAGGGAAAGAAGAACGTCTACTCCGGCCGGATTCTCGAGATCGAGGGCTTGCCCGACCTCAAGATCGAGCAGGCCTTCGAGCTGACCGACGCCTCGGCGGAACGCAGCGCCGCGGGGTGCACCGTGCGTCTCAACCGCGAGCCCGTCGTCGAGTACCTCACCAGCAACATCACGCTTCTGAAGTGGATGATCGCGAACGACTACGGGGACGAGCGTAGCCTGCGCCGTCGCATCGCGGCGATGGAAGCGTGGGTGGCGACGGGAACGCTCCTTCAAGCCGATGCCGACGCCGAGTACGCGGCGGTGATCGAGATCGATCTCGCAGAGATCACCGAGCCGCTGCTCGCCTGCCCCAACGATCCCGACGACATCAAGCCGCTTTCGGCGGTCACGGGCGACACCATCGACGAGGTCTTCATCGGCTCGTGCATGACCAACATCGGCCACTTCCGCGCTGCCGCGAAGGTGCTCGAAGGCAAGTCCGACATTCCCACCCGCTTGTGGATCGCCCCGCCTACGCGCATGGACCAGGCCCAGCTCATGGCTGAGGGCTACTACGGGGTCTTGGGTCGCACCGGCGCGCGCATGGAGATGCCAGGATGTTCCTTGTGTATGGGCAATCAGGCCCAGGTCAAACGGGGGAGCACCGCATTTTCCACCAGCACCCGGAATTTCCCGAACCGCCTGGGGCTCGAGACCCGCGTTTACCTCGGTAGCGCCGAGCTCGCAGCGGTATGCGCGCTCCTGGGGCGCATCCCCACCAACGATGAGTACCAGTCCCAGGTGGCGGTGCTCAACGCCCAGGCCGCCAGCATCTACAAGTATATGAACTTCGACGGCATCGGTGAGTTCGTCGAGGCGGCCGCCTCCGTCAGCGCGCCGGCAGGCTGACCACGGCGTCGAGGCTCTGATCGTTCGGCACCACCTCGATCGTAGAGAGGTCGAAGGTCTGGTTGCCGTCGGCGTCGGTCGCCGCCAGCGAGACCAAAAAGGCGCCCGCCTCGCCGGGGCAGCGCAGCGAGGTCAGCGCTGCTTCGGCGTCGCCGATGGCGCCGGCCTCTGAAGTCCAGCCCCAGGCACTCGTGCCATCGGGCGTCCACGCCGCGAGCGCCACGGTTTCTCCGGGATGGCACACGTCGGGGGTGGCGCGCAAGAAGCCGCCGGTGGCCCCGGGACAGACCACGAGGGCTCCGTCACAGTCGCGGTCGACGCCATCGCAGGTCTCGGTGGCCGCGGGGCTGATCGTAGCGTCGTCGTCGTCGCAGTCGTTGCCCAGCTCGCTGTACCCGTCACCATCGTCATCATGTCGCGACGTGGCTTCGTCGACGACGCCGTCGCAGTCGTCATCGGTGTTGTTGTCGATCTCGAGGGCGCTGGGCCCGACGTCCGCGTCGTGATCGTTGCAGTCGCCTTCGGCTTCGGTGAGTCCGTCGCCATCGTTGTCGAGCTCGGGGGCACCATCATCGGCGGTGCCGTCGCAGTCTTCGTCGACGCCGTCGCCGGTTTCGACCGCGCCGGGGAACGCCGCGGCGTTGTCGTCGTCGCAGTCGCCCTCGTGGTAGCCCCAGGAGTCGCCGTCCCCGTCCTCGGGGGCCACGCTGAAAACCCGAAAGGAGACGGCGTCGGTGGCGGTGAAGCCCTCCCAGTCCAGGAGTGAAACCCGGAGGGTGTCGGCGCCGCTTCGGAGCAGGTCGGCGTCGATGTCGAACTCGATGAGCGCGTCATCGTTCGGCGCCACGCCCGCGCCGAGCGTTCCGTGCACCACGCTCCAGATGGTAATGTAGATGCCGCTCGGGGGGGCCTCGTCGTCATCGATCGTGAATGAGATGGTCACCTTCTCATCGACAGGGAGCACGTCCCCGGGGGCAGGCGACAAGATCGTCACCGTCGGCGGTACACCCCAGCTGTCCTTGGCGAAGCGCAGCTCGGCGGCCGGAGAGGTGGGGTCGGCGTCGTCTCCGAACACCAGCCCGCAGAGCTCGGCCTCGGGTTCGGTGGGCGCGTGCCGCAGGGTGAAGGACGCGGACTCGCCGGCGGCGATGGGCGTGCCGGGACTTGGCGCATCCACCACCGACCAGGCCGGGCTGCATGACAACGCCGGCGATCCCACGGTGAGCGAGGCGCCGCCGATGTTTCGGAGGGTCATCGGCAGGTCGGTTGCCGTGCCGTCGGGCCAACGCCAGGGGATGTCCCCGAGGGGCGGATCGATGATCAGCCGGCCGGCGGGCGACGCGGTCGCGGTCCCGATGAGGGCCACCTCCTGCACGGGGTCGGCGGGATCGCCGCTCTGCTCCCACACCTCCGGTGCCTCGGTCGACGACCACGGGCCGAAGCTCGTGGAAACCCGCGCCGCGCCGAGCGACTCTCCGGAGGCGGTGGGAGCAAAGACCGCAGTGACCGTCGCGGCACAACCCGCCGGCAATGCGAGTTGCGGTCCGCCCTCGGCGACGCCGTCGGCACACACGGCATCGGTCGCGACCGCGTTCGCGACGACGAGGGCACAACTGGGGGCCGTCCAATGCAAGCAAAAGGGCCCGCCAGTCGTCGTCAGTCCTGGAAGTTCGGCGCTTCCCCTAAGCAGCATGTGGGGCGAGAAGGCAGCGGCCTCCTCGCTGGGCTCAGCCGCGTTTTCGACGGTGAACTCGCCGGTCGCGAAGCTCCCGGTTGCCGCGATCAACGAGATGCTCTCGGGCGTGAGGACGAGCTGAGGCAGGGCGACCTCAAGGGGTCCGGCACACGCGGCGAGGAGAAGGGTGGCGATCATCGGGACACCATACGCTCCGCTGGGGCCGGGTGTGAATGTGACCTCCCGCTTCCGCCCTCAGCAGCCGCACTCCTCTTCCGTGTACCAGCCGGTGGCCCGGTCGGCGTTGGCGTTGGTGATCGGGAAGACCACCCAGTCGCCGACGATGAGTCGGTCGAGGTCCTGGTGGGGGTTCAGCTCGCGGAGCACCCACAGGGGCACGCCGATGTCCTGCCCGATGGCCCAGGCCGTTTCGCCGGCGTCCATGCGGTGTTGGGCAAGGTAGCGGAGCTCGCCGTGGGCGCGGAGCCACCCGTCCAGGTCGAGTGGGGCGGCGCCCTCGAGCGCCTTGGCGATCGGAGAGGCGGGTCGGACCTCCTCGGGCACGACCACGGCAAGGAGCGGGGTCGCCGCCGGAAGCGCGACCAGCGGCGAGCCGGAGTCGGCGAATGCCGCGGTGTCGTGGGTGGCCGAGGCGTCGAAGGTGGCGCAGGACAAGGCGAAGAAGGAGAGAAGCACAGGGCACCAGGGTTGGTGACCATGAAGAATGCACGTGGCGTGCCAGATAGGATGAAGGCGGAGTATTTCAGAATCTACTCGTCGCCCGGGCCGGGTGCCGACTTGCCCATCTATCGTTGCGGGGGGAAATCCATCAATGATAGATTTCGCCCGCTGGTCAGCCCACCCAGCGTCGCAGGTTGCCGAACGCGTGCATCCACGGGCTCTCGTCGGAGGCAGTCCGCCACGAATCGGGGCACCAGGACAGCGTTGTCCAGCGGAAGACGCGCTCGGGGTGCGGCATGATGATCGTGGCGCGGCCGTCGGGCGTGGTCAGGCTGCAGGCGCCGCCCGACGCGCCATTTGGGTTGTAGGGGTAGCGCTCGGTCGGGGCGCTGGTCCCATCGACGAAGCGGGCGGAGATCAGGCCTTGCGCGCTGAGTCTCGCCGCATCGTCCCGCCACACCGGTCGACCTTCCCCGTGCGCCGAGGGCACCAAAAGAACGCTTCCCTCCATCCCTTTGAAGAAAAGAGACGGGGACGGTGCGACGCGGACCGCCGCGAGCCGGGCCTCGAACTGTTCGGAACGATTCTTGTGGAATCGCGGCCAGGCTTCGGCCCCGGGGATGAGCTCAGCCAACGTCGAGAGCATCTGGCAGCCGTTGCACACGCCGAGGGAGAAGGTGTCCGGCCGGACGAAGTAGCGCGAGAAGACCTCGCGTGCGCGAGGATTAAACAGGATCGACCGTGCCCATCCGCCGCCGGCGCCCAGCACATCCCCGTACGAGAAGCCCCCGCAAGCCGCGAGGCCGACCATGTCCGTGAGGTCGATGCGCCCCGCCAGGATGTCGGTCATGTGCACATCGATGGCGGTGAAACCCGCGCGGTCGAAGGCGGCCGCCATCTCGATCTCCCCGTTGACGCCTTGCTCGCGGAGGATCGCCACTCGGGGTCGGGTGGCGTAGATCGGACGGCCGGCGGGCGAAAACGTGAGGTGGGCGGGCAGCCCCGCGTCAGACTCCTCGGTGATCCGAGCCCGCTCCTCGCGCGCGCAGTCCGGGTCGTCGCGCCGAACCTGGAAGGCGTGGGTGACGGCGGACCACTCGCGGTGGAGCTCGGCGCGGGGCACGGCCCAGACGACGGCGCCTTCGTGCGAGAAGCACAGGGTTGAGGCGGCGCTTCCTTCGAAGGCCGGCCGTCCGAGGCGCACCAGTCGTAGCCCCGCAAAGCGCCTTGCGACGGCCTCGGCGTCTGCCGCACGCACCTGGACGACGGCGCCAAGCTCTTCGGCGAAGAGCACCGGGAGCAGGGGCCCGGCAACGTCGATGTCCAGGCCACATCGTGAGGCGAAGGCCATCTCGCAGAGGGTGGCGAAAAGCCCGCCGTCGCTGCGATCGTGGTAGGCGAGCAGCTGACCAGCGGCGTTGGCGGCCTGAACCCCGGCGAAGAACACCTTGAGCCGCTCGGGATCGTCGAGGTCGGGCGCGGTGGCGCCGAGCTGGTTGTAGGTCTGGAGCAGCACGCCCCCGCCGAGGCGATCACGCCCGTCGCCAAGATCGACCAGCCACAACTCAGTGTCAGTCTCCCGTCGCAACAGGGGCGTGAGCGTCCGCCGCACATCGGTCACCGGCGCAAAGGCAGAGACGATCAGCGAGACCGGCGACGTCACCGCTTTCCCGTCCCAGGTCGTGCGCATGGACATCGAGTCCTTGCCCACCGGGATCGCCACGCCCAACGCCGGACACAGCTCGAGCCCCACGGTTCGGACCATGTCGTAGAGCACGGCGTCCTCGCCCGGATGGCCGGCGGGCGCCATCCAGTTCGCCGAGAGCACCACCTGTCCGAGCGACCCGATCGACGCGGCAGCGAGGTTGGTCAGCGCCTCCCCCACCGCCATCCGTGCCGAGGCTGGACCGTCCAAGAGCGCAAGCGGGGTTCGTTCGCCCATCGCCATGGCTTCGCCATGATGGCCCTCGTAGCTGTGCGTGGTCACCGCAACGTCCGCGACTGGCACCTGCCAAGGCCCCACCATCTGATCGCGCACCACCTGCCCCCCGACCGAGCGATCCCCGATGGTCACCAAGAACGTCTTGTCGGCCACCGCCGGGAAGCGGAGAACGCGCCTCGCCGCCTCGGCGAGTTCGATGCCATCGAGGTTTGCTGCCCGCAGCGTCCGCGCGGTGCGCGTCGCGATCCGATGCATGCGCGGCACCTTCCCCAAGATCACGTCCAACGGAAGATCGACCGGCGCCTCGCCCAGAAGGGCGTCGTCAACCCGAAGCACCGGCTCTGCCGTCGCGGTGCCGACCCGTGCCCAGGGGCAGCGCTCGCGCGCGCAAAGCGCTGCGAACCCGGCGACCGCAGCCTCTGCCACCGCGAGTACGTAGCGCTCCTGGGCTTCGTTGGACCAGACCTCCAGGGGCGACATTCCTGGTTCCGCGCTGGGAATCGCCCGAAGGTCGAAGTAGCCGCCAGCGCCCCCGCCGTGGACCAACTCGGGAAAGGCGTTGGAGAGTCCCCCCGCGCCGACGTCATGCAGGGACAATATCGGGTTGTCCGCTCCGAGCGCCTGGCAGCGGTCGATGACCTCCTGACAGCGGCGCTCCACCTCGGCATTATCCCGCTGGACACTGGCAAAGTCGAGGTCGCCCGCGCTCTGGCCCGACGCCATCGAGCTGGCGGCGCCGCCCCCCAGGCCGATGCGCATGGCCGGCCCGCCGAGGACGATGAGCGCCGAGCCGGGCGGGATGCGCAGCTTGTCGACGTGCCGCTCGTCGATGTTTCCCACGCCACCCGCGACCATGATCGGCTTGTGGTAGCCGCGCACTTCTCCGTCCAGGCGCGCCTCGAAGCTGCGGAAGTAGCCGGCCAGGTTCGGACGCCCGAACTCGTTGTTGAACGCGGCCGCGCCGAGCGGACCCTCGACCATGATCTGCCAGGCGCTGACGATGCGACCGGGCTTGCCGGGGTCGTCCAGCTCCCACGGCTCCAGCGCCTGCTCGGGCACGCGCAGGTGGGACACCGAGAAGCCGCACAACCCCGCCTTGGGCTTGCCGCCTCGTCCCACGGCGCCTTCGTCACGAATCTCGCCGCCTGAGCCGGTGGCGGCCCCCGGAAAGGGGCTGATGGCGGTGGGGTGGTTGTGGGTCTCCACCTTCATCAGGATGTGGAGCGGATGGGCCTCGGCGTACCGCCATTGCCCGCTTGGGTCCGGCAAGAGGCGTCGCGCGGCCCAGCCTTCGGTGACGGCGGCGTTGTCGTGGTAGGCGGAGCGGACCGCCCCCGGACCCCGGGGATTGGCCTCCAGCGCGACCGCCGTGGTGTTCCGAATCATCGCGAAGAGCGAGCGCGCCTGCTCTTCGCCGTCGATCGTCCACGAGGCATTGAAAATCTTGTGCCGACAATGTTCGGAGTTCGCCTGTGCGAACATCATCAGCTCGGCGTCCGTCGGATTGCGGCCCAGGCGGAGGAAGGCCGCCACCAGGTAGTCAATCTCGTCCTCGGCCAGCGCCAGACCCAAGGCGACGTTGGCCGCGCGCAAGGCCGGGGCGCCACCACCGAGCACGTCCACCCGGGAAAGTCGGGCGGGAAGCGCCGCGGCGAATGAGGAGGCGGCCTCGTCGAGGCTCATCAGGACCGACTCGGTCATTCGATCGTGGACCAGCGGTGCGAGCGTCAGAAGGTCGATGCCGTCAATGTCAAAGGTGTAGACGATCGCACGCTCGATGCGACGGACGGCGGTCAGGCCACAGTTCTGGGCGATCTCGCTGGCCTTGCTCGACCAGCCGCTGACGGTCCCCAGGCGGGGAACCACCACGAGGCTCGGACCGGAGCGAACCGGCGCAGGCGGCGCGTAGCTGAGGAGGGCGTGGAGCTGTTCACGCTCGTGCTCGTCGAGCGGCCGAACGACGTCGACGAGGTGCAGGTGGTCCGCTTGGACGCTGCGAAGGTCAGGCGCGCGAGCGCGCAGGCCGGCGAAGAGCCGCTCAAGCCGAAAGGTCGAAAGGGCGGGGCCGCCACGCAGCGTCAACATCGGAGCTCCTGGCGGCCGTCAGTATGGGTCGGTGTCCGGATCCGCCGATTTGAACCTGGGAGCGCCGCCCGGCATCGGAATGTAGAAACGCACGCCGAGGGCGGCGTCGACGATAAATTCGGTCCGCGGGAAGACGCCCACGCCCGGGGCGACTTCGATGAACCCTTCGACGGGGACACCATCGTGCCAGAAGCCCATGCCAACCGGAACGCGGACCGCAAGGTTGAAGGCCTCGTAGCCCGTGCCGTCGCCCAGTCGGGTGCGCGGACCCACGCCCATCCAGATCGGGAAGTGCATGTTGGGCATTTCGGCGGTGCGCAGGTCGGCGAGGTCGATCGCGGCGTCGATGTGGATCTGCACGTAGCTGCGCACGCCGCCCGAAGTCGGGACAAACGACCAGGCGACACCGCCATCCACCAAAAAGCGCCCGCCCGGCCGCCACGCCGCCGAAAAACCTGTGGGTGCCCCGAGGATCAGTCCCATGCCGATCCCTTCCGCGTCGCGATTGATCAGGGATTCTACCACGGCGGCGGGGGCGGCTACGGCCCCGGTGGCGGACTCGGCGCTGGCAAGGGTCACGAACAGGGCGAGTAGCATCACGCGCGGTTTATCCCGGCCCGTCGCCCAGCGTGTCCAGGGCCTGTTGCCCCTGATACACCAGCACCAATCGTTCCAGGACCGGGCCGATGGTGGCGTCGCGCCGGAAGCCTCGCCAGGTAGGGTCCTGCGCGACCGCAGGCACCGAGAACCCCAGGCGGAGCGCCTTGACCAGATTCCGCTCGAAGCCCCGGGCGTCATCGGCCTGCCCCGCGAGCTGCGCCAGTCGGAACCATCCCGGCCACGCCTCCGGCAGCAGGCGCACCACGGCGTCGAAGTCCTCTTTCGCCCCGGGCAGCTCTCCCGCGGTAAGCCGCACCTCGCCCCGATCGTAGCGGGCGGCGGCAAGGTCAGGATCCAACTCGACCGCCGTTTGGAGATAGGCCATCGCGTGGGCGTCGTCACCGGCCAGGCGCCAGACCAGGCCCAGCTCGTAGGTGACCCGCGCCGAAGCGCCAAACGTGCGCATCCACCGCTTGGCGAAGGTCTCGGCGGTCGTCGCATCCAGCTCGTTGCCGATCCGTGCGACCTCGGCGCCGGCGGCCTCGGTGAGGGTCACGTCGTAGTCGGGAGGGGGCAGCTCTGCGTGGGCGACGCGGAGCGCCAAAAGCACGATCACGCCCGGCGCCGCCGGGTGACCATCGTCGTAACCACGAGAGACATGACGATGGCTGGGAGTGTGCTCCCACCGCTGTCACAGCCACATTCATCCGGGCTCAGAATTACGGCGCCCGCGCCGTCGTCGCCCCCATCGCCCGCGGTATCGTCGGTCCCGGTGTCGACCGGGGGAGCTGCCGCATAGACACAGATGTCGTCGAGGTTCCAGCCGCCGAGCTCCTTGCCGCCGTCACTTTCGATCTCCCACGAAAGCGTCAGGGTGCCGTCGGCCGGCGACGGGCGGTGGGTGGCCAACATCCACTGGTCGTCTAGGGTGTCCTCATCGCCCTGCTGTTCGTTGGTTGCGTGGTTTTCCCAGATGGCGTCCCCGTTTCCGAGCACTCGCGCGCGGTCGTAGTAGCCGTCTTCCACGTTGAGCCACCGTCGGTATTGCAGCACCAACGCGTCCTTACCGGTCACGTCGATGGCGGGGGTGCTGATCCGGTTGTGGATGTTTGGCTGGTACTCACCGTTGTAGGTGCCGCCCCCGAGGTCGTTTCCCCAGACCTTGCGGCCGGTGAACGCGCTGTCGGGGTCGTTGGCCATCCCCGTCGGCGTGTCGTGCGCCCAGTCGTCGGCGCCCTCTCGCTCGTCGCCGTCGATGAGTTCGTGCACCAGAGCCCCGTCATCATCGCTCAGCTCGGTGCACCACAATTCGGTCAGCGCGCCGACGTAGAACGAGAACGGGGCGATGTTGCCCCCGGCCGGGGCGTCCACATCTTCGCCGCCGTCGCCGGTGGCGCTGAAGAAGTAGTGCACGATCGTGTCGGATTCAAACTCCGGAAACTCGGCGGTGAAGCTGTCTCCGCTCACCGTGCCGGGCGTGCTCGACCAATTGGCGCCGTCGTCCGTCGACCAGTTGAGCGTCACGGAATCAAGGGTGAACGGCTGGCAAGCCGCGGCGATGTTGACGATCGTCCCGGCGGCCGTGATGCCGGTGCCGACGGTCTGGTTCTCCACCGGCAGGTGATCGACGGTCAGACCACCCCCGTCACTGGCCAGGGGGCCGAGTCCGTGGAGCGCGAAGCCCTCGGCGATCTCGCAGAAGTGGGGGGTGCCGTTGGCGAGGTCGCCGTCGTCATCGTCCGCGGCGATGAACTCGTCGTAAGCGGTCTCGAGCGTCGGGTTGGCCTTCAGGGCGTCCACGAAGAGGTGGGTGACGACATCGTAGGCGGTGCCGGTGTCGGCGCGGTCCTCACCGTAGGTCGTCATCAGTTCGGCCCACACGTCCCAGACCGAGCCTCCGAAGATCAGACCGTCGTAGTGCACCTCGCCCGCGACATCGTCCGGGTAGACCTGGTTGGGGGCTACATCGCGGATGCCCGAGCCGTTGGTGACGAAGTACGGCGCGATCTCGCTGTCGTGGGTCAGGAAGTTCGAGACGAGGTCGCCCGCGCCTTCCCCGATGCTGCCGTCCACGGACCAGGTGCCGGCGCTGTAGGCGTGAAAGCCGTGGCCCCACTCGTGGTAGTTGACGTCGGCGATCTCGCCAGTGTTGTTGCACCCGTCGCCGGCAGCGAAGAAGTTGACGTTGCCATCATAGTAGGCATTACAAGTGTAGGCTGTGGAGTTCACGTTGCTGGTGAGCGGCTCGCGCGACATCGAGACTTCGGGGGCCAGAGCGTACGCCCAGTCCTTGACCTGGTGGATGTAGACGTAGCTGGCGATCTCGGCCTGGGTGGCGTTGTCGGTCGTCCAAGTCGGGTCGGCCTCGGCGAAGTCCAGCTGTCCCTCGGCCCCATCGGCGTTTCTCACGTCAAGGTAGGTGCCGCTGAGCCAGGTGGACGCGCTGTCCCCCGCGACCGAGTAAGCGCCGAACTCATCGGCGTTGACGCTGCTTTCTCCCTCGATGGAGACGCGGGGCATCGGCGAGACCACCATGTCGCTGTTGTAGGTGCGCTGGCGGTGCGTGCCGTAGACGGTGCCCTCCAAGAAGCGGACTTCGTTGTGCACGGAGAGAACTTCGCCGGTGGCGGCGTCGACGAAGGTCACCCACAATCCGCGGGGAAGCATGGTTTCGCTCCGAACCTGCCAGGCGAGCCGCAGCTGCGGGCCGCCGGGAACGTCAAGCGGCAGCGCCACCAGCGAGGCTGAGACGCCGGTGTGGTGGGCCATCGGCGCCGCGCCGTCAAGCTCTGCGATCTCGATGGCATCGGCCTCGGAGACCTCAGGCTGCGGCAGAGTTGCGTCCGGGTAGGTGTCGACGCCGAGCATGATGAGCTTGCCGAAACGGATCCGCGCCGTCACCCCGCCTCGAACCACTGGGTGACCGTCGATGGTGCGGTCGAAATCCACCAGCCAGGTGTCGGTGCGTGCGATGTAGCGCGCGCGAGAAAACGGCAACTCGCGGGCTGTGACCCCGAGGATGGCGCGGTTTCGTACCAGGAAACGCTCCATCGAGGCCCGCACGTTGCGCTCGCCGTCGAGCGAGCCCAGGACGATGCCCGGACCCCACATGCGATGGGCGGTGCCGGTGGCTTCGTCGAAGCGGGCTTTCCAGCCGACGCCTTCCCCCTGGGTGAACTCCACCCAAGCCGGCTGGTGTGCGAGGGTGGCCTGCGCGCGATGGTGCGTGCGGAAGATGCGCGTCGGCTCGCGGCCAATCCACACGTCATCGGTGGGAGCGAAGGCGGCGGCGGCGGCCAGAAGCACGAGAATCCCCGACATTGTTTCCCCGGTAGGCGCGCAAGCTCTATACACTCGACGGCGTGCGGTCGCTGCCGTCACGACCTTGTTGCATGATCGCCTACCTCTGGATCCTCGTCGCCTGTTCCTCCGACGGAGGGTCCCGTGCGTTGCCGGAGCTGCCGCCGTTGCCTGAGCCGGTTGATGCGGCCGCCGTCGTCCTGGGTCCGGAACGGCCGCTACGGGAGGCGATCGTCGCCCTGACCGGCGCGGTGCGCGGCGAGGTCGAGGTCTGCGGTTGTCCCACGACGCCCTACGGCGGATTCGCGCGGCGAGCGGCGCTTTTCGACCGGCTGCGTGAGGCTCCGGTGCCGCTCTTTTCGGTCGATGCCGGGGAGATGTTGGTCAAGGGGATGACCGGCCGCGACGAGTTGGACCGGCGGGTACGAGCAGAGGCCGTGGTGGGCCTCGCAGAAGGGACCGGCCTGGATGCTTGGGCCGCGTCGCCGATCGACCTGACGCCCGGGGGCCTCGCGCTGCTCGCCCGGCACGGCGCGCTCGCGGCCAACTGGGGCGGGTCTGCCGGGCTTCTTCCGGTCCGCGTGGTTGAACGAGATGGCGTTCGTCTGGGTTTTGTCGGGCTCGCCGCCGCCGATGAGTCGCACCCGGCCGGAAATGCGGTTGAAGCGGTGCTCGCGGCCATGACGGAGTCCGTGGACGCCTGGTTCGTCCTGTCCAACGCGGACCTGGCCACCAACCTGCTGGTGGCGGAGGGCGTGCCTGGCCTCGGGGCCGTCCTGGCCACCGAGGGCGATCGTCATGATCCGCCGATCACGACGCGCGGCGCGCCGATTGTCGAGGCTCCCGGGCGCGGGCGCTACGTGACGCTCATTCACCTTTCGCTCGCGACGGACCATCGCCAGCTGGAGCTGGTCACCTCCGGGATCTGGCGCGACATCGCCGTGACCCGATACCGCCGTGAGCTCGATGCCATCGAGCCAGAAGTGAGAGAGGCCGAATCCAAGGCCGACCACCGACGCCTGGTTCGGAGGACCGCTGGACGTGCCGTTGCCTATGTCGAAGACATCCCTCTGAGCGCCGATCTGGACGGCGCCACGAACGTGGACAGCCAGCTGGAGCGCTTTCGTGAGGCGATCCTCGGAGCGGCCCGGCTGAGTGCCGTTGCCGTTGACCAGGGCGGGTACGCCACCGCGTCCAGCTGTTCCGGCTGTCACCGCGATCGCATCGCGTCGTGGGGCTTCGACGCCCACGCCCACGCGCTGGAGTCGCTCATCACCTCGAAGAAAGCGGATAATCCGGAGTGCGTCGCCTGTCACACCACTGGATTTGGCCAGGCTGGCGGGTTCGCCGCCGTCGAGGACAAGGCGATTGGCGCCTTCCGCGACGTGCAATGTGAGGCCTGTCACGGCCCGATGAAGGGCCACACGGGCCGAACTGGTGCCCGTAGCAGGCCGGTGACCGAGGCGACCTGCCGCGGCTGTCACGACGAAGCCAACAGCCCTAAGTTCGACTATTCGACCTATCTGGCCAAGATTTCGTGCTCGCGCTTGGCGGCGCCGGACGACGTGGCGCCGTAGCTACCAGGTCGTCAAAAAACGATCCACCGCCTCACGCTCGCGCAGCCCCACGCTCAAGTCGACGCAGTGCGCGCAGGCGTCCACGCCGTGGATGCGCCACAGGCTGCGGGCTTCGAAGTGGGTGCGCGCGCACAGATGGCAGGCCGAATCGTCGGGCGCGACCAGGGAGTGCCGATTCTGTAGGATCTCGCCGATGCAAAGGTCGCAGATCACAGCGCGGGTACCGGTCATGAGGTGGGTGACCTCGGCGCCGATGCGCCCACAGGCTGAGCAGCGAGTGTCCCCGCCGGCAACTGCGGTGGGCTCGCCACGCTGAGGCGGGGGCGTGATGCGCGCGATCAGCCGGTCCACAAGCACTCCAGCCCCTTTTTCTTGCCCGCGGCGATGGAGGGCCTTGATGGCGTCCGGTTCCCCACACATGGCTTGAGCGGCATGGACCGCGACGGCAAGCTCGGGATCGACCCCTTGCCCCCAGCTCGCCAGGAGCTGGCGCGCCGATCGACTGCGCCGCGTCGCGATGGCCAGGAGCAGCACCGCTTGCCAGGCCCGCGCGACCTCCCGTTCACTTTCGACCGCCCGCCGATGGGCAACGAGGTCGTGGGCGTTTCCATGGCGATCGATCGACGCCCGCTGCACGTCGTCGAGGGTGACGTTTAGGCCCGCCGTCAGCGCCGGCTCGGGAATCCACGCCGCCGCGCTCAACGCGTTTCGGGCCAGGGAAACCGAGAAGTACCGGCCCGGCTCACGAAGCCTGGTAGCCAGTTCGTCCGCCACGTGGCCCGCGGCCAGCCCGCAGGCCGACTCCCACAAGGCGAAGCGCAGCCCCTCGTCCTCGGTGAGCTCCAGCGCGCCGAGCACCGCGCTGACCGAGCTAGGCCCGACCGCCCGCAGCTCGTCCAAAAGCACGTCGATCCGCTTCCGCGCGACCGTGCGAGGCGCCGTCGTCCCCCCGGTCAGGGGGAGCTTGTCGTACTCTGAAGCCTCGACGGACAGGGCCTTCTGGAGCCAGTTGACATCGCCCGCTCGCCGACGTGTCCGTGCCAACTCAACATAGCTGGGCAGGTGCTCGGGGTGGTCCTGCAGCGTGTCGCGGAAGAGCTTGATCGCGTCCCCGATCTGGCCCTCTTCCACCATCACGCAGCCCAGCGCGTGGCGCGCCACCAGCAGGTCTGGGTCCAGCACCAGGGCGCGGTTGCAATACTCGCGCGCGCGGTCCAGTTCCCCGAGGTGCAGGTAGCTCAGACCGATCTGGGCGAGCGTTCCCGGATCTTCGCCCTGGCCGCCGGCCACGAGCCCCTCGATGTACTGCCGGTCGTGCTGGATGGCGCCCTTGTATTTGCCGAGGGCAAAGGCCACCTGACCCAGGTACTTACGCGCTTGGGCGGCGAAACGTGGGTTCTGCCGCAGCCGGATGAACATCTTCTCAGCGTCGGCGAAGCGCCCGGTGTTCAGGCACAAAAGCCCGAGATCGCGCATGAGCGCTGGCAGCAGGTCGGGCGAGGGGTCGAGCGAGAGCGCCTGGACCATGTGGTACTGGGCGCGCTCGACGAGCCGGCTGCCCCCAATCTGGCGCGCACGCTCGGAGAGCGCACGACCGAGCAGAAGGTGGCACTCCCAGCTTTCCGGGGAGGCGCGGCAGGCGTTTTCGAGATGTTTGATGGCCAGGTGAAGGTCGCGCTGTGAGCGGTACAGTGCACCCAGGGCGAGGTGGAGATCGCCGCGCTCCGGCGCCAGGCGCATCGCCTCGTCGAGATGTTTGGTCGCGGCTTCGGGGCGGTCCCCAGCCACCAGCGCTGCGCCGGCCAGGATGTGACCTTCTGGGTTGTCGGGATCGTCGTGAGCGAGCTTGCGCGCGTGTTGCAGAGCCTGCGCCGCCAGGGCCTCTCCGCCCCCGTGGTATAGCGCCCGCGACAGGCACACCCGCGCCAGCTCGGCGCGCGCCTCGGCGTCATCTGGCGCGGCGACAAGCCGCTCTTCGAGGCGGGCCTGGGTCCATTCTAGCTTTTGATGCGGGTACATGGCGGCCGAGGCGACGCATGAGCCTATCGCGTTATGCGAGCAAACCTGATGCGCCGCCACCGTAAAGGACAATCAACCGTGGAATGGGCGCTGTTGCTCAGCGTTCTGGTCGTCGCCGTCGTCGCGGCCTCCTACGCTTTCGTCCCCGGCGTGTCGAAAGCGATGAAAGACGCCGGCGACGCGATGGCGACGCTGTACACGACCGGCGACGTCGCCCGGCCTTAGCCGCCGTCCGCGCCTCAGCGCAAGAACCCGAAGGCCTCACCGGGCGTCAGCAGGGCGGTGTTGGTTCGCACGGTGACCGGAACACCCCACTCCACCATCGTGGGATCGGACAGCTGCCGAAGCGGAACCGCCTCGACGGCCGCGCCTACCGCCACGACGGTGGAGGCGATGGACTGGCGGTCGGTGGAAACCAGGGTGACGGGTTCGCCCGGCTTCAGCTCCCGCGCTTCAGCGGGCGTGACGTACGCCACGGCTTCGCGCGAGGAGTCCTCGACGACGGTGAGCGCGGCGATCCCGGCCTCGACCCAAGTTCCGGGCGCAGGCAGCGTTCCGATGTCGATGGGCGTGGCGCCGACGGTATGGGGGACCGCGGCCACGGTGCCGCCCGCCGGAGCCCGCAGAATCGCCGCTTCCTGCAGCGCGCGGAGCTCTTCGACCCGGGCCGCCGCGGCTTGCACCCGGGCCTCCAGCACGGTGTCGGCGCCGGCCGCTTCCAGCCCGCTGGCCACGACGTAGGCTCGCTCAAGCGCGCCAACCTCTTCCGTGAGCGCCGCGCCTCGCGCCGCCAACGTGTCGCGTCGCGCCGACAGCCGTTCCACCTCGATCGCGGGTACCGCCAACCCGGGCGACCGCAGCCGCGAAAGCTCGACGTCCACGCCCAACTGTTCGGCTCGGACCGATTCCCACTCGACCCGCGCGGACAGCCAGCGCGCCTGGGCGCCGGCGGTGTCTTTGGCGTAGCGCCGTGCTTCGGCAGGATCTCCGGCCGCGAGGGTGCTGTGGAGGATCTGCAGCTCGGCGAGGGCGGCGAGAACGCGCTGTTCGAGTCCCGGGACCGCGACCACACCGAGTTGTTGCCCGGCTTCCACCCGCGCCCCGACCTGGACCTCGATCGCGGCAAGTCGCCCGCTGATCGGCACCACGACCGGGTGTCGGACCACCAGCGCCACCGCGGGTGTACCGCCGTCCGTCCCGCCCACAAAGTACAGAAATGCGCAGAAAACGGCGCTGCTCCCCCATACCGCAGCGTTCGCGATCGCACCGATGTTCGCCCGGAAACGACGCGCGAGGGGGACGTTCCGCCTTACCATTCTTCAGCTCGTTCTTCGAGGGCTACGCTGACCGTCGACGTCCCGCCGACGCTACGGAGCGCAGCAACGAGGTCCTCACGGTCAGCCGGATGGTATAGGCGCACCTCGAAACTGTACTCCGACTCGCCCCCGGTTGCCTCTTTGAGCGACAACAGCTGATGCGTGCGGCACCAGCTCGCCAGGACGCCTTCCAACGTTTCCACGGCGCCGGTGCTGCGAACCCTGACCACGCCGGTGTCCGTGTGGCGTTGGCCGAAGCCAGTCACGCTGAGCTGCACGGCGACCAATCCGATGACAATTGTCGATGCAATCGCGACCGCATAGTGGTGGGCGCCGATGGCGATGCCGATGGTCAGGGCCAGAAAGATGAACACCGTGTCGCGCGTGTCGCGAAGGACCGTCCGGAAGCGGATGATGGCGAGCGCCCCGACCAGCCCGAAGGCGCGCGCGATGCTGTCGCCCACCACCAGCATGACCGAGGTCACGACCATCGCGATGATGATGATGCTGTGCGTCAGATTGCGGCTGTAGCTGAGGCCGCGGTGCGTCCAGATGTACAGCCAGGCCACAAGCTGGGCGAGCACGTAGGACAGAAGCAGATCGAGGACGATCGTGGATGGGTTGGGGCCAGCGCCGCCGGCCTGAAGCCAATCGAGGGGGTTGGTCACTGGGTCATCCCGACGGCCACCGGGCCGAGCTCACGAACGACGGCACCCTCGGGGTCGGTGATCAGATCGATCCCGTACCGAAATTTCGAAAAAGCCTTCCGCTCCAGATCGAACCGACGCACCATCTCGGCTATCCAAGACGGGTAAGAACCAGAATACTTGAGCTCGAGAATCTCAATACCCGCGGATTCGGGGACCGTGAACCACTTTGGCGGCTCCGTTAGGTCGCACGTGGGCGGGGCAGCGACGATCCTCGAGTCGAAGGTGACGCGCACGAGGTCCCGTACCCCGCCGACGTAGGCATGGCGCCGATAGCTGACCCAGCAGCGTGGGAAGAGGTGCCGACGGTCGACGAGGCCTCGAAAGTTTTCCATCGCGTCGCTGGTCGCCGTGGACTCCAGCGGCTCACCGTTGATGACCCGCACCGCGTCGGCAAGGCCAAGCTCGGCGCGGGTCTTCCACATACTTTCGTTCGCGCGGTGCTTCACCTCAAGGAAAACCTTGCGAGGCGAGCCCCAATTGTAGCACCGGGCCCGGACCTTGTATCGTTGCTGTAGCCCCGCCCGGGTCTCGCGGTAGATGACCCAATCCGCGCTGTCCAGGTACAAGGAGTGCACGTTATAGGCAGCACTTCCGCCCTCGCCGAAGGCGTCGGGGGCAAGGTGACCCGTACCCTGGATCCATCGGCGAAGCGCCGCTGCGCTATCGACATCCATCCGATACTTGATCTCGAATCGATACTTCCGCTGCACTGCTTTCGTCACCTGACCGTCACCTATCCATCGTAGGCTGAACGGCCGCTGAAGGCAACCGATGATGCGCGCGTCGCCGGGTTCTTGACGCTGCGCTGACGTGACCCGGGCGTGCGATCGGGCGGGGAGCCGTCCCCCGGCGTATGGGATAGCACTTCGGGATGTGGGTGCTCGGCTTGGCCTGCGTGGGCTTTTTGGCGCCGGCGGGTAGTGGAGGGACCGCGGCCGATGAATCCGGATCGACGGACGACCCACTCTGTTCCTCCGCCCAGGACTCTGCTGCTCCGGCGGGCCCGGACTGCTTCAGCGGAAGCCTGGCCTGCGGCGGGGAGGTGACGGCGACCACCGCCGGGGGCCTGTCCACCTACGAAACGGAGGACTACGGGCATCTTTTCTGCTTCACGGACCTGGCTGCCAAGGGCTACGCCGGCAGCGAGCGGGTGTACTTCGTCGACCCAGGCGACGGCGTCAACGCCTATGCTCGTCTGGAGGCCCCGTGCGCGGACATGGGCCTATCCGTGCTGCGCTGGGCCGATTCGGCGGTGTGCCCGGACTCCGAAGGAAGCGCGCCGGCGTGTGAAGGGGCCGAAGGAGCCGGCGAGATCGCCGTGCTTTTCGGGGGCTTCCCCGAGAACAACACGTGGGCCATCGTGGTCGACACCGCAGGTGCCGAGGCGGCGCCGTTCCGTTTGACGATCGACTGTGGTTGAAGGCGGGTCCGGCGAGTTAGCTCGCGCCCATGAACGGCTCCGGCGCGCGCGTTGATCGTCCTTCTACCGTGATCGTCCGGCTACTTCCGCACGTGAAGCCGCCTCCGGCCCGGGTGCTTCTGGTCGGGGCCGGGAGCGGACAGGAGGCCCGGGCGTTGGACGCACGCGGGTACGATGTCACCATCGTAGACCCCGAGGCCTCGCCCGTCGGCGACCTGCCGGTGCTCGCCGCCGACTTCGGGGCGACGGATTTTGGTGGCCGCTTCGATCTGGTGTGTGAACGCGGGGCATTCGCGGCCGGGGACCGGGCCGCCTACGTCCAAGCCGCCGCGCGCGCGTTGGCGCCCGGCGGGCAGCTTTTCGGGGCCTTTGGGGTGGATGCCAGCGCGCTCCTGCACGCGGTGTCGCCCCATTTCGACGTTGTGCGTTGCCGCCCCGGGAGCGCCGGCGAGGCCGAGCTCGAGGTGGTCCTCAAGCGCCGCTAGCTCGGTTATGGCGCGGTCGTGGCGACCCTGAGCTTCGACGGCATCGAAAAGCGCTACGGCGACGTGGCCGTGCTCCATCGCATCGATCTCGACGTGGCGGACGGCGAGTTCGTGGTTTTGGTGGGGCCGTCGGGTTGCGGAAAGAGCACGCTCCTACGGTGCGCAGCGGGGCTTGAGGATGTGACGGCCGGCGAGCTGCGCATCGATGGCCGGCGGGTGAATGAGGTCGCCCCGCGAGATCGGGACGTCGCGATGGTCTTTCAGAGCTACGCCCTGTACCCGCACATGACGGTGCGGGAAAACATGGGCTTCGCGCTCCGGCTTCGGCGGGCGCCGGACACCGATTCGCGGGTCGACGAAGCGGCGCGGCAGCTGGGCCTGGGGCAGCTTTTAGGCCGATATCCACGAGAGCTCAGCGGTGGCCAACGACAGCGAGTCGCGATGGGGCGCGCGATCGTCCGCCGTCCCAAGGTGTTCCTGTTCGACGAGCCGCTGTCCAACCTGGACGCGTCGTTGCGCACCTCGGTCCGGGTGGAGCTCAAGCGGCAACATCAGGAGCTGCGGACCACCACGCTGTACGTCACCCACGATCAGACTGAGGCGCTGACGCTCGCCGACCGCATCGTCGTTCTGAACCAGGGGGTGGTGCAGCAGGTCGGGACGCCTGACGAGCTGTATCTGGAGCCCGCAAACCGCTTCGTCGCCGGATTCATCGGCTCACCCGCCATGAATTTCCTCGAACGGCTTGAGCCGGGTACCGTCGTCGGTGTGCGCCCTGAGGCCATCCGGCTTGGCATCGGCCCTCACACGGCCGAGGTCGAGGTGGTGGAGCGGCTCGGTCACGAGTCCCATGTGCACCTACGCCTGGGCGGAGAAGCGGTGGTTGCCCGGGTAGAAGGGGCGGTGCCCACCGGGCGCGTGCAGCTGGAGCTGACGCGGACCCTCCGCTTCGATCTCGCGACCGGGTTGCGACGCGCCTAAAGCGCCGTGGCGACGAACTGGTCGAGCTTGCCCTTGTTGAGCGCGCCTACATTGCGGTTGATCAGCTTGCCGTTCTTGAACAACAACAGCGTCGGGATCGACTGCACGCTGAAGGTCAGCGGGGTGTCGGGATTGTCGTCGATGTCGAGCTTGTAGACCGCGAGCGTCGCGCCCTTCTCGTTCTGGACTTGATCCAAGAGCGGAGCGATCGCTTTGCACGGCCCGCACCACGTGGCGGTGAAGTCCAGGAGCACGGGGACCGCGCTCTCCAGAACCTTGGATTTGAATTCGCTATCGGAGATGTACGGGACGCCGGCCATGATCACTCCACTTGGACCCTACTCGTAACCAGCCGAGTCCCCGCTGGCGCGTGGCTGGAGTAGGATGCGCGCCGGAGCGCTGCCTTGGCTCGGATCCTTATTGTAGATGACACACCCAGTACGCGAGTGGAGCTGGCGGACCTGATTCGGGGGCTCGGGCATGAGGTCGCGGTCGCCGGCAGCGGGCCGGTGGCGCTACAGCTCGTCGCCCAGGACCGGCCCGACGTCGTGGTGACCGACATTGCAATGCCGGGTATGGATGGTTTCGAGCTGGCGCAGCGGCTCGGTCGGTTGGAGAACCCTCCAGGGGTCGTCCTCTGTGTGGCCGACTTTCCCGGGGACGCGGTCGGGCTGGCCCGGGCGCGAGGCATTCGAGTGCTCGGCGGGATCGGAAGGCCGCCCGATGCGCGGCGGCTGGCGGCTTTCGTCCACGAAGCCACGCGGGACTCGGGCGCCGGTGACTGGTCCGGAGCGGCGTTTCTCGCCTCGGTCCGGGGCCCTCTCGAAAAAGTGCCCCCGGTCCGTATGCTCTTCCTGGCCCACCGGCTTGACGCGACGGGCGCGCTGGTGGTCGACACCCCCGACGGCACCGTGCGGATCGTCCTCCGCAACGCGCGCATCGTGCATTTCGAAGGGCTGCCTGGTACGCTGCGTGCGCTGTCCCCGCCGCTCGTGGACCATCGGCATCTACAGCAAGACGTGACCGAGGCGGTGAGCGCCGGCCATCCGATCGACAACATCCTCGATGTCGCGACGGCGGCCCTGGGCGAGTGGTTGGCTCGCTCAGTAGAGCTGCGCGGCGGTGCCGTTCGTTTCGAGCCGGACGTCGCCGCCCCTCCAGGGTCGTTCCCGTTGCCGGCGCCCCTTCCGCGGGTCCTGGCGGCGGGGATGCGCCTCGGGCGCGCCGCCTCCACCGTTGAGCGCGATTGGCGGGGCATCAACGAGGTGCGGGTTCGAGTGCGAATCCCAGACGACTCCCCCGAGACGCGCTGGGGCCTTGACGCGACGTGCATGCGGCTTTTGCGCCTCGCCGGCAAGTCCCCGGATGTGGGCACTCTGGTGAACGAGGCCGCCGCGGGGGATGCGCTACGGCGGGCGGAGGTCCTCCGCGGGCTCGATCTGCTCTACGTCTTCGGGCTGGTCCTCGTCGACGGCGGCCCGCTCGACCGCCATGTCGGCGGCATGGCCTCAGGGATTTCTTCGGGGGCCGCCGATCGGCTGGACGACCCGCGGGTGGGGCAGCTTCGTTCGGTACTGGCCGCCGCGGAAGGCGCCCACCCTCTGGACGTCTTGGACCTCGGTGATCTCAAGAAGGTCACCGAAGAAGACGTGGTCGCTGGATACCGCGCCATCAGTCGCAAGTACCATCCTGACACCTACTTCTCGGCGCCGCCGATGGTGCGGGCGCTGGCGGAAGCCTGCTTCACCAGGATCAACACAGCGTATGAGGCGTTGAAGTCCCCTGGCGGCATCCCGGATGCGCAGCGCTTCCTCACTGCGCGGGCTTCCGGCCGTGGCATGGTCAGCGAGCGCGACCACCAAACGGCCAGGGTGGCGTACAAGCGGGCAGAAGTGTTGTTCCGCAACCGCGATTGGAAGGGCGCAGACGCCCTTTTTCTGGAGGCGCTGCGACTGGACGCCACCACCTGGCCCCACGCGTTCGCCGCGCATCGTGCCGGGGCGTTGTCCAAGCGCCTGCCCACCGAGGCGGCGTTGGGCCTTCTCGACGAGCTGCAATGCCCGGACATGCCCAAGCGAGCTGACGTTCTGGTCGCCATCGGCAACATCTTGAAGTTGGATGGCCGCAGCGTGGAAGCGATGCGCCGCTATCGACAGGCGGTCGAGGCCGACCCGGAAAACCGTGACGCACAGCGTGAAATCCGCCTTCATAAGTCGCGACACGACAAGCCGTCAAGCGGCGCTTCGGTCGGCAGTGCCGCCGAGACGGTTTCAGGCATCTTCCGACGGATACCGGGAAAACCGTAGCTCGGTCGCGACGCCGTCGCGCGGGTGCGAGGCAAAGACGGATGGGACCAAGGCGTCGCCCAGGACATCTGGGCTCCGCTTCACCGCGCGCGCGCCTTGACCAGGTCACGGGTCAGGTTCTTCTGGTGCGATTCCAGGGTGCCGCCGCCGATCTCCAGGAGTTTGGCGTCGCGAAGGAATCGTTCCACGGGGTACTCGGTGCAGTAGCCGTTCCCACCGAGCACCTGCATGCAGCGATCGGCGATGTGTTTGCCGATCGGAGCGGAAAAGAGCTTGGCGGCGTCAGAGCCGACGCGGTTGCGCTGGTTCGGACCGACCGACTTGGCCACCGTGTAAATCAGGCATCGCGCCGCTTCGGCCTCGGCGTACGACTCGCCGATGAAGCGCTGGATCTGGCCGTGTTCGTGGATGGGGCGGCCAAAAGCGACCCGCTGGGCCGCGTAGTCGATCATGATTTCCAGGCACCGATCGGCGATCCCCAACGACATCGCGGCCAGCGTGAGTCGTTCGATTTCGAGGTTGCGCATCATGTGGGTGATGCCCTGGCCTTCGGCACCGAGGAGGTTCTCGGCGGGGATTTCACAGTTCTCGAAAATGAGCTCCGACATCGTCGAGGCGCGCATCCCCATCTTGTGCATCGGGTTGCCGACCCGGAAGCCCGGGCACTCCCTGTCCACGAGGAAGCTGGTGATGCGCCCGTCGAGCTTGGCATAGACCAGGAAACAATAGCCGTCTGGCCCGTTGGTGATGTAGGTCTTGGTGCCGTTGAGCACGTAGCTGGCGCCCCGGCGGACGGCCGTCGTCGTCATGCCGAGGACGTCGGTGCCGTGGCCGGGCTCGGTCATGCCCATTCCCGCGATCCACTCGCCAGTGAGGACCGGGTCAAGGTAGCGGCGGCGTTGTTCGGCGTTGCTACTAGCGTAGAAGTTGTTGACGAACAACATCGAGTGCGCGAGGTAGGCGAGGGTGAAGCCCGGGTCGCTCTTGGCCAGCTCGTGGTGGGCAATGACCGCGGCGGTCGTGTCCATGCCGGCACCACCGTCTTCCGCCGGAATCGTGACTCCGAGCAGCCCCAACTCGCCGAGCCGTCGGAACAGCGGAACGTTCAGGCACTGATTTTGGTCCGATGCCCCCGCTTGGGCGTCGACTTCATCGCGGACAAAGCCACGCACCATCTCGCGAAGCATCTGGTGTTCAGGCGTAGGATCGTGCACGTCGGACATGCCTCGGGGGATAACCGAAACGGGCGGCCCCCTGCCAGCGCCGGCGCGGGGGTCCATCGCAGCTTGACGGATTAGACACGCGCATGGCACAGAAGCTGCTGCTCCTCGACACGCCGAATCAGATTTTTCGGGCGTACTACGGCATTCAGACCGATATGCGCTCGCCGGATGGCTTTCCCACGCGCGCGCTTTTTGGCTTCACGCGCATCCTGAAGGCGCTTGTCCGGGACCTGAAGCCCGACTTCGTGGTGTGTGCGTTTGACCATGGGGCCGACGCCCGGCTGGCGCTCTGGCCCGACTACAAAGGTACGCGGCCGGACATGCCCGATGATCTGCGCCAGCAGTGGCCGGAGTTCGAGCCGCTTTGCGCAGCGTTCGGGTTCAAGGTCATCGGCATTGAGGGTGTGGAGGCCGACGACATCATCGGTACGTTGGCGGTGCGCTTTGCCTCGCCGGAGCTGACGGTCGAGATCGTGTCGGGTGACAAAGACTTCGGTCAACTCGTCAACGACTGGGTCCATGTGCTGGACATCGGCAAGAACCAGGTGATGGATCGGGCAGGGGTCATCGAAAAGTGGGGCGTCCCCCCGGAAAAGATCGTCGATCTGTTGTCGTTGATGGGTGACACGTCGGACAACGTTCCCGGGGTGCCTGGCGTGGGGCCCAAGAAGGCGGCGCAGTTCATCGAAAAGTACGGCGATCTGGAAGGGGTTCTCGCCCATTGGAACGAGATTGGCGGCAAGACGGGGGAAGCGGTGCGCGATGCCGCGGGGACGGCCCGCCTGGCGCGGCAGCTGGTGGAGATCGACGTCCACCTGCCGATCGTGTGCGTTCTCGCCGACCTGATCCCGATCGAGCCCGACGCACCGGAGCTGCAACGCCGGCTTTTTCGCTACAACTTCCGGACGTTGTGGAACGAGCTTGGCTTGGGCGACCGTGCGGTCGCGACGCAGGTGGCGATCCCTGCCGGGGAGGCGCGCGCCCCCGCAGTTTTGGAGGATGTCTGGGGCCGCGGACCGGTCGATCGCCTCTGCGCCACTCTAAGACGGGCGGGGCGCTTCGCCGTATCGGTTGAAAAGGACGGCGCGGGCATCGTGGCCCGCCTCGCATTCGCCTGGGACGGTGGCTGGGTGTGGTGTCCGGCCGCGGTTCTGCGCTACGATCCGCTCCGCGCCTTGCTCGCAGACGAACATGTCTTGAAAACGGGCTTCGAACTCAAGGCCCTGATGCACACGCTGGCGAGCCTCGGCGCGCCGCTGCATGGGGTCGGGGGCGAACTCACATTGGCGGACTATCTGCTGGTGCCGGAGCAGCGGCGGGGCCTCGACCACATCATGAAACGGTGGCTTGAGGAGGCTGCGGGGGAGGGAACCGCGGCGGAAGCGGCGGACGTCTGGCGACTGGACCGCTTCTTCGAAGGGAAGCTGGGTCAGGACCGGGTCTACCGCACCATCGAGCTGCCGTTGGTCGATGTGCTCGTGCGGATGGAGCAAGCGGGAATCGCCTGCGACGTGGAGAAGCTGGCGGAGATCTCGATCGGGCTCGGCGCCCGGGTCGAAGTGGCCCAGCGGGAGGTCCACGAGCTGGCGGGGGAAAGTTTCAACCTGAACAGCCCGCTGCAGATGGCGGTGATCCTCTACGACAAGATGCAGCTGGGGCCTGCACGGCAGAAGTCGCGCAGCACGGACGCCGAGAGCCTGGAGAAGATCACCCACCCGATCGCCAAGCGGATTCTGGAGTACCGCGAGCTGTTCAAGCTCAAGAACACCTACGTCGACGCGCTGCCGCGCCACGTAAGCGATGGCCGTATTCACACGACCTACACCCAGACGATCGCCGCCACCGGCCGCTTGTCGTCCAACGACCCCAACCTCCAGAACATCCCGGTGCGTACTGAAGACGGGCGTCGCATCCGCGAGTGCTTCGTCGCCCCCCCCGGCCATGTGCTCATGTCATGCGACTATAGCCAGATCGAGCTGCGGGTCCTCGCCCACTACTGCAAAGAAGGGCCGTTGGTAGAGAGCTTCCTCAACGGGGAAGACATCCACCGCCGAACCGCGGGCGAGGTCTTCGGGGTCATGCCGGCGCTGGTCACCGGCGAGATGCGGCGAGCGGCCAAGGCGATCAATTTCGGCATCGTCTACGGGATGGGCGCATTTCGGCTGGCCAACGAGTTGGGCATCAGCCGGGCGGCCGCGGCCACGTACATCGAAGGGTACTTCGCACGCTATCCACAGGTCCGGCTCTACATGGAGGCGGCCACGGCGCGCGCTCGGGAGCTCGGATACGCGGAGACCCTCTTCGGGCGCAAGCGTACGATCGCTGGACTCGACGCGTCGAACCAGGGTGATCGGGCCGCAGCCGAGCGTATCTGCGTGAACACGCCGATTCAGGGTACGGCGGCCGACCTCATCAAGCTGGCGATGATCGAGGTAGATCGGCTACTCGTGGGCACCGGCGCGCGCATGCTGCTTCAGGTACACGACGAGCTGGTCTTCGAATGCCCGGTGGAGAGCGTGGCGGCGCTGACCCCGAAGATCACCGCGGCGATGGAGGGCGTCGTGACGCTGATCGTGCCGCTGAAGGTCGACGCTGGGTTTGGCGCGACGTGGGCGGCGGCGCATTGATAGAGCAATGGCGATGAACGAACCCACCGACAGCGAGCTCATCACCCGGGTGCTGGGCGGGGAAACCAACGCCTACCGCCCGCTGGTGATCCGGTACCAGAATCGCCTCCACGGCATGGTCGTGGGCATGGTTCGCAACCACGAAGACGCCAAAGACATCGTCCAGATGGCGTTTGTGAAGGCCTATCAGAACCTCGCCCATTTCCGGATCGACTCCAGCTTCTACACCTGGATCTACCGGATCGCGATGAACCTGGCGATCGACCACTGCCGAAAGGGCAAGCGTCGCAAGACCACCGGTTTCGACGAGGCCATCGCCAGTCGCGACGAAGATGGTACGGTGGCGCAGCAACACCACGAGGAGAGCCCGGCGCGGGCTCTGGCTCGGAAAGAGCTGCACGAGCGCATTCACGCGGCGCTGGACGAGGTGTCCGAGGACATGCGGGAAGCGATTTTGCTCCGCGAGGTCGAGGGCCTGTCCTACAAAGAGATTTCCGAACGGATGGACATCCCCGAGGGCACGGTGATGAGTCGGCTCTTCTACGCCCGGAAGAAGTTGCAGAGTCTGCTCAAAACTGGGCGTGATGAGTGAATGAACCGGCGCCCGACACGTTGTTGGGGGGAATGTCCCTTCCGCAGCTGACCCCCGACGAGCTCGCCTTCCTCCACGAGGTGGATGGAAACGGGCCCGCTTCGCCTGAAGCGCTGGCGCTCCGGGAGCTCGGCGCGTCGCTACGCGGTTCCGTTGGCGGCGGGGTCGACGTCGCTGACGACGTCATGCTGGCGCTGTTTCTGCAAGAGGCGGTCGGTGGCGGGGTCGATGTGGCCGACGACGTGATGTTGTCACTCGCACTTCAAGACGCTGTGGGTGGCGGGGTCGATGTCGCGGACGACGTGATGTTCACTCTTGGCTTGCGGGGCGCGGTTTCGGGTGGGGTGGACGTGGCCGATCAGGTGATGGCCGCGGTCGGGTCCCGTCCGGTTCTCGTCGTCGGCAGCCCGCCGTCGGCCATGCCCCGCTGGGCCTCGCTGGGTGGTTACGGCGCTGCCGTCGCGATGGCGGCGGCGCTGCTCTTCGCGCTTTTGGGCGGGTGGGGCGAGTCTGCCGCGCCGGTCCAGATCGTTGCCGAGGCGCCGGCGCCCTCGATTCTGCTCGCCAGCTTCAACGAAGCCTCCGTCGAGTCCCTGGACACCCCGGACGGGGCAACCGTCTCGGTCATGCAATACGAAGAGGGTGGTCCCACGATCATCTTTGTGACGGAAGCGGAGGGATGATGCGCGCACTTTTCCTAGGCCTGATGCTTGCGGTGGCGGCGGTGTCGCCGTCGCCCGCCTTCGCGGGTGGCGACAAGACTGACGCGGCACGCCGTCCGGCGTCCAGCCGCGCCCACATCGAGGTCAACGTCGTCCACGGCACCGATGACGAAGCGGGCATGGACCCGAGCCTGTCGAAGTCGCTGGCCAGCCAGCTCCGCTCGTTCCGCTACAAGGGCTATCGCCTCCTGGAATCGCATTCGGCCGATCTGGCGCCGGGCGCGGACGCCGCCTTCTCGATCGCCGGCGGCCGCACGTTGACCGTCACTCTGGTCGACAAGGATGGGGAGCACGCACGGGTGCGGGTCGAGATTGTGGGGAAGAAGGGCAAGCTCATCGACACCACCGTGAAGATCAACCGAGACGGCACCTTCATCGTGGGCGGGCCTCAGTACAAGGGCGGCGTGCTCTTCCTGCCGCTGAAGGTCAGTTACTGATCCGACCATGACGCCGACGCTGTTTCAGAAGATCATCTCGCGGGAGATTCCCGCCGACATCGTGTACGAGGACGAGGCGACGCTTGCCTTCCGGGACGTCCATCCGCAGGCGCCCACGCACATCCTGGTGATCCCGAAGAAGCCGCTGACTCGGCTGTCCGACGCCACAGTCGACGACACCGAGCTGCTGGGCCGGTTGCTACAGACGGTCAACCGCGTTGCCGCCAGCGAGGGGCTCGCCGATTTTCGGGTGGTGGTGAACAACGGCGCCGGCGCCGGCCAGAGTGTTTTCCATCTTCACCTGCACGTGCTCGGCGGGCGTCCGCTCCGATGGCCCCCCGGGTAGCGAGGCGGTATCAGTAGCTGAAGTAGTAGTAGTAGGCGGTGCCCTCGGCGCTCCGCTGGTAGCCTTCGAAGGTGGCCGCGTCGGCAGTGCCGCGCACGTGGTACACGCCCTGGGTCGGGTAGTTGTAGCCGTAGATATACCAGCCTTCGTATTTGTCCGAGGTCAAGTGGGCAAAGACCACCGACTCCAGCGTGAAGCTGTACGTTCCGGAGGAGTAGTCGTAGACCTGCGCGAAGCCGAAGCCGTCCATCGAGCGGCCAAAGTAGAAGTCGTAGTAGTCGGCCTGGTCGAAGATCGTCGAAGAACGAACCCATCGATCGCAGTGGGTGCCGGACGTACCGCCGCCCGTGCGCGCGAGGCTGTAGCTGAAGGTGCAGTCTGGGCACGAATCGGGCGCCGCCTCAGTCCCTTTGAAGGTAGCGGCGATGTCGCAGACGTACTCCTCGGTGGCAATGTTCTTGGCGGCGAGTCCGCGGGACGCGTGGAGCGTGCCGTCGGTGACGGTGAACTCGCCGTGCCACACCAGCCACGCCGTCCCGGTGTCACCGCTGTCCCCGCAGGAGCCGCCGATGCGCTCCCAGCAGGGCAACTCAGCGTCGGCACTGGTGTCGGTTGCGTCGTCCGTGGCGCAGGCCACGGCCGCGACCAGGACGAGGGCCCAGCTAGTAGTAGAAGACGTACTCATAAGGCCTATCTCGAGCGTCGAGGATTTCTGTTTTCCACTCCGCGCTCCGTTCGTCCCCGGTGACATAGTACAGGCCCCCGTCCGGGAAGTTGAACGACCGGAAGTACCAGCCATCATAGGACACCGGGTCGCCGTAGCTGTCGTAGCCCTCGTAGACGATGTGGTTGAACAGCACGCTTTCCAGGTCGTACTCGGTCCCAGCGCTGTCGAGGTAGGTGTAGTAGTCGGCCCAGCCCCAGCCATCGAGGATGCTGTCGTCCGAAAACCAATAGTCAGCGTAGGTTTTGTCGTAGAACCTATCGCCGTCGCCCGAGACCCACGAGGAGCAGTAGCTGCCGTAGGTTCCGGCGTTGGTGATGCTCGTGGAGAACGCGTAGGTGCAGTCGGGACACCCGGTTGGGCCGTCGGTGCTGCCATCGTATTCGACTTCGATGTCGCACACCCACTCGTCGGTTGCGGCGTTCTGCGCGCCCATGGCGTAGGTCACCGTCAGCGACGACCCGTCGTAATCGGTGGTGCCATGATAGAAAAGTGAGGCGGTTCCAGTGGCGGTGTCGTCACAGGCCTCGTCGATTTGCGAGTCGCAGTTGTTGTCGATCCCATCGTCGCACTTTTCTTCGGCATCGGGATTGATGCGAAACTTGGTGTCGTCGCAGTCGCCGTCGTCTTCGCTGAAGCCGTCGCCATCATCGTCGGTGGCGTTGGGGTCGACGTCGGTATCCGCGTCGGTGTCGGTGTCGGTGTCGGTGTCGGTGTCGGTGTCGGTGTCGGTGTCGGTGTCAGTGTCGGCGTCGGTGTCCGAATCGCTGTCCGTATCCGAGTCGGTGTCGGTGTCGGCGTCGGCGAATTGGTCGCCCGTGTCGGTCGACGTCGGCGGCTTGTCGAAGACGCAGCCGGCCAGCAGCAGGGGAACCATCATCGAAAACGCCGGGGTGACATGCATGGCAAACTCTGAGGTGGGGCATCGTACCCCGCTTTGGACGCTGCCGCTAGTAGTAGAAATAGTAGTAGTAGTAGCCGCCCCGGAGGTCGACTTCGAACTCGGAGCGAAACGCATCGCCGGTGACTTGGGCGATGCCCCCGCCGGGGAAGTTGAACGCCCGGAAGTACCATCCATTGTAGGTTGCGGACGACGAGGTGTAGGTGATGTGGTCGAAGAGGACCTTCTCGAGGTCGTAGACGGTCCCGTCGGTGCCGACGTAGGTGTACGCGTCGGCCCACCCCCAGCCGTCGCGAACGGTGTCGTCGCTCCACCAGAAATCGGCGGCGGTGTAGTCGGTGAACGTGGTTCCGCCGAAGGCCCAGCTTGAGCAGTACGCGCCGTAGGTGTCGGCGTCGATGACCTTGGTCTCGAACGCGAAGGTGCACGCTGGACACCCCGATGGACCGTTGGCGGTGCTGCGGTACTCGGCGACGATGTCGCAGACCCAGCCGTTGGTGCCGAAGTTCTTCGCCCCGAAGCCATAGCTGACGCTCACCGAGGACCCGTCATAGTCGTGGGTGCCGTGGTCATAGACGTAGGCGACGCCGGTGTCCCCTGGACGTCCCGCGGAGCAGCTCTCGTCGATGGTTCCGTTGCAGTTGTTGTCGACCGCGTCGTCGCACAGCTCCGGCTCGGCCGGGCTGACCCGATGGCGATGGTCGTTGCAGTCGGCGCTGCCAGCATACCCGTCGATGTCGATGTCGATGCCGTCGCCGCACGCCTCATGGCGCCCGGGCGCACGCGGGGCGGGGTGTCGTCCCAGTTGTCGGGTTCGGCGGAGGGGCTGGGCGCCCCGGTGTCGTTCGTGAACGCAGGCCTGTCGAAAAGACAGCCGAACAGCGTCATCGGGAGGAGTCCTGCAAGCGCAGCCACGGACGCGTGGTGACCTCCTCCCGGAAGCATCCTACCGCCCTTTCGACGAGCGTCAACCGCTTCGGACGCGGTGGCGTCGGTGCTAGTAATAGAACTCGTAGTAGTCGCCGAAGTCGAGCACCGCGAACTTGGCGGCTTTGGAGTCCCCATCGACGTTGTAGGTACCGGCCGCGAGATCGTTGTAGGCGTAGGCGTACCAGCCTTCGTAATCGGCGCCGTTCAGGTGCACAAACACGAGATCCTCGACACCCGAGTAGTAGTCCGACCAGCCGAAGCCATCCCAATAGTTGGCGAAGTAGAGCTGGTCGTAGGTGTAGTCGAGGAAGCTCGGGTCCGACACGAAGTCGCCGCAGGACGCACCCTCTTCACCGCCGGAGGTGACCGCGGTGGTGAAGGACCAGGTGCAGTCCGGGCAGCCGTCCGGCGCCGTCCGGCTTCCGGTTGCGTCGGCATAGAGGCTGCACACGAAATCGGTG
>CANFCK010000012.1 GCA_947445035.1 Deltaproteobacteria bacterium | reverse complement strand
GGTGGCGGCGGCGGCGGTTCCGGTGGCGGTGGCGGCGGTTCCGGTGGAGGAGGCTCCTCTGGCGGCGGCGGCGGCGGTTCTGGTGGAGGGGGCTCCTCTGGCGGCGGCGGTTCCGGTGGCGGTGGCGGCGGTTCCGGTGGAGGAGGCTCCTCTGGCGGCGGCGGGAGCTCGATGGGGAGGCCTGGAGGTCACGGGGGGTCGGCGAGCCCGACAGCCAAGGAGGAGGACAGCCCAGAGGGCGGGCGTGAGGGCTCCGGGAACACGTCCAGTCCTCAACAGTCTTCGGCCGGGATGGGCAACGTGGGGAGCCCGAAGATGGGCGGCGTGGGTGCCCCCAATCTGGGAGGCAGCACCTCAGCATCCGAGGGGGGCCACCCCGTCGACGCCAGGGATGGCCGGGGTTCGCTGGCTGGCGGAGGCTCGGGTGACCGCAAAGCGGACCTCGGGGGGCATGGCCCTGGGGAGACGCCGGACTTCGGCTTCGGGGGTGGGAGCACCAGCTCGGTGAGGACTCCGTCGATGCCGACGGTGCCCAAAATCGACATTCGCCTCCCCGAGGAGCTTGACCAGGACGAGAAGGAGTAGGCGTTCCCGCGCTGCGACGGTTAGCAAAGGGCGTGGCCCGTCCGTCCGACCCCCTCCTGAAGCTGTTGCGGGACGCGTTGTTGAAGCGCGGCCTCTCCACGATTGACTTGGCCTCCAAGGTTGGCATGGACCGCGCCGAGCTCAAGAAGCGCCTCGGCGGCGCGGCCGATCTCACCATCGACCAGTTCTTGATTCTGGCCCAGGCGTTGGACCTCCAGAAGGATGTCGTCGGCCTCGCAGGCAAGGAGTTCCCCCCGGAAGAGGACGGTGCAGTCGCCGGGGAAGAATCCGTCTCTGCGGTGCACACCCTGCGCGCCAGCTCGGGGGATTCATCGACTCCGGGGCTCGACCCGTTCGAGAATCCCGCGCGCGAGCTCGTGCGGGGCGGCTTCGGCTGGGGTCTCGACATGTTTCTGCAGTTCGATGCAGCGCTTCTGGCGGGGTCGGGAGTCCCGGACTCGGTGCTGCGCAAATTCCCAGAGACGCTGCCCATCCGGCTAGAGTCGCGCTGGCACCGCCACAACCGCCCGGATTTCGGGGATGAGGCGTTGTCGGTAACACTTTCGTTTGATGCCCTCCGGGTGTGCAGCTTTCCCTGGGCGGCGCTCCGCACCGTCAGCTTCACCATCCCGGTCGACGCCAGCGCGCCGGTCACCCCCGAACCCCCCCAGGGCCCAGCCCGCCCGGTGCTGCGGCTCGTCAAAGAATGAAGCTCCCCGGGCGCTCCCCGGGTGTCGTCTTGACGATGGTGGGTTTGGCGGGCGTCTCGGTCTCCGCGGGGCTGTGGTCCGCCCGGGCCCAGCTGCCTGAGGTCGCGACCGAGACCGCCTTGGATCGGCCGTCGTCAGGCTCTACGAAGCAGGTATCGTCGCACTTGCAGCGATTCTCGCTGGGGCTCAACGCCGGGCTGGCGGTGCCGGCCAAGCGCCGGGCGCGGATGGACCGCGCCGCCGTGGACGCGGCGCTTGCCGAGGACGGGGCTTTGCTTCGCGGGCTGGGCGCGACGCTCGTTCGAGCGCAGACCTTTGGCTTCCCCAACGTGTCGTGCATGGGCCTGGAGCGGGACGAAAACGCGCTCGCCGACATGGACAGCTGGGTCACGGCGCTGGGCACCGACCTCGTCGGTCTCGCCAATGTCAGTCCCTGGCCGGCGGTTCAGACGGGCAGCTTCACGCGGAACTACCTGCCGCAGGACCTGCCGGCGTACGAGCGTTGCGTTGCGGGATTGGTGGAGCGCTACGACGGCGATGGGGTCGATGACATGCCGGGCCTGGTGGCGCCGCTTCGGTATTGGGAAATCGACAACGAACCCGATCTGAAGAACAGCCTCGTCGCCCGAAACACCCAGGAGGACTACGACCCCGAAAGGTTCTGCACTCCCGCAGAATACGCCACGATCGTGCTTGCTTCGGCTCGGGCCATCCGGCTCGCCGATCCCCAAGCGCGCGTGCTCGCGCTGGGACTCTTTCGCCCTCACGCCGAGCAGGGCCAGCGGTACGCGCGGGAGGTCCTGGCGATCGAGGGGGTCCCGGCGGCGTTCGACATCCTCTCCCTCCACACGTACCACGACGACGATGGGGAGCGCCTCGCAGCCGGGATTCGCGCAGTCTCGGCGTTGGTACCTGGGAAACCGGTGTGGGTCACCGAATCCAGTGTGACGACCGCGGGCGGCGAAGAAACGCAGGCGCGTCGGGTGGCCGCCCTGGTCGCGCGGGCCGCCGAGGCCGGTGCCGAGGCTTTTTTTTGGCACACCCTGGTCGACCCGCCCACGCGCGGCGGTCCAGGCGGCAGCCCGTTCTCCACCAATTCGCTCCTCTCGACCACCGCGGGCGGCGCGCCGACCGACAAGCCGGCCGCCGCGGTCTACCGCCACCTCGCCGCCCGCCTCGCGGGGGCGGACCTCCGGGGGGCCGCGCTCGCCGGCGAGGGCGCGGTCCGACTGGTCACGGGGGAGGTGCTCCTCTACGAGGGCGCGCGCAGCGCCCTTTCAGGAGGCTTCGACCTTCGCAGCGGCGGCGCGATTCCACGCGGGGCGACCGCCCAGGCCCCCGCATGGTTGAACACTCCTTGACACGCGGAGACGTGACGCCGCTGGGTGCCGTGAGTACCCTTGTCGCCATGCGCATCTCGGCTTCCCCGATGGTCGTAGCGGTCGCTCTGGGCCTGCTCAACCCGATGATCCTCAGCGGCGAAGTGCCGAGGCGGGATAACGGGCGGGCATGCTCCTCCTCGGGCTCCTCGGCGGGTGTCTCGGCAGTGTCCAGCTCGGCGACCTCGTCGTCACCGAACGACAAGACGGTGGGCTCGACGTCACCCGGTTCGACGGCCAGCCGCTCGTAAGTGATCTTCGTTTCGCCGTAGGTCGCGGCGATGAGACCTTCGAGTTTCAGGCGGGGAGTTACCGCGAAGCTACGGGCTCCACGACGTGGGAGGCGGTGAAGCTGGCGAACCGTCGCGGCGAAGGGTTCTGGGCGTACGAACTCGTAGACGAGGCTGGAATCGGCGTCGGCGAGGTCACGATCTCTCCGGCGGGGACACGTTCGCTGCGGATCGACGTCGGGGCCGACGACGGCAACCGCGTTCGCTTCGATGCCGCCTGCACCGGCGACGACCACTTCGTCGGCGGCGGCGAGCACGCGATGGACCTCGACCACGTAGGCGAAGCGTTCGGCCTCTGGGTGGGTGAGCCCGGCATTGGCAAGGTCGACAGCGAGGTGCCCGCCGATGCGTGGTTCCTCACCGGAACCCGGCATTCGTCGAGCTATCCGGACCCCTTCTTCATCCGGCCCGAGCCGGTAGGGGTGGTGGTCGAGACCAACGCGCGGGTGGAGGTGGACCTTTGCACGGGAGATCGTTGGCGTCTGGACGGCTGGGCTCCGGCCGTCTCCTACCGGGTTTTGGACGCGGACACGCCTCTCGCGCTGGTGCAGGCGCACGCGCTCGCCTCTGGACCCATTGCGCTGCCGCCAGATTGGGCGTTTGGCGCCTGGGCCGATGCTGTCCGCGGTGCCGATCGAGTCCGGGCCGTGGCCTCGGCGCTTCGCGGAGCGGGCGCGGCCGCAACCGTCATCTGGTCTGAGGACTGGCGCGGGGGAGAAGAGGGCGGCCTCGGCTACCATCCGGTTCCGGAATGGACGGTCGACGAGGTGCTGTACCCAGATGCGTCCGGGCTCGATGCCGAGTTGGAGGCGCAGGGGTTCAAGTGGCTGGCCTACTTCGCCCCGTTTCTCGTCGAGGGCACCACGGCTTGGGACGAGGCCATCGGCTTTGCGATCCAGACCGAGGGCGGCGCTCCGTACACTTTTCTGGGCCCGTCGTTCGAGACCACGACCACCATCGATCTCAGCGACCACGCCGCCTACGAGTGGGCGGTGGCCAAGCTTGCGGCGTGTGCAGACGTCGGGTTTGATGGCTGGATGGCGGACTACGCGGAGTGGCTCCCCACCGACGCGATCCTCTCCCATGGCGACGCCGAGCTGGACCACAACCTGTGGCCAATCTTGTGGCAGCAAGCCTCCGCGGATGCGCTCGAGGGTCGCGACGCAACCTTTTTCGCCCGGAGCGGCTGGACCGGCTCCGCTGCAGTGGCTCCAGTCCACTGGCCTGGGGACCAGCGCACAAGCTTCGACGCCGATGATGGGCTCCCCTCGGTGGTCGCGTTGACGCTCGGCGGCAGCGTGGCCGGGGTACCCTTCACCGGCTCCGACATCGCGGGCTACCAGTCCGTGGGCAACGACCCCAGCACCAAGGAGCTGTGGATGCGCTGGGCGGGGCTGGGTGCCTTCAGTCCGATCATGCGTACCCACCACGGCGCGTTCTCGACGGAGGATTGGCAGTTCGACAGCGACGCGGAGACGCTTGCCGCCTTCGCGTTCTACAGCCGGGTGCATGCGGGCCTTTTCCCCTACCTTCGCGGGCTCGCGGCCGAAGCCGTCACGCTCGGCACGCCGGTGGTCCGCCCGATTTTTTTCCACCACCCGGCCGAGGATTGGGGCCGTATCGACGCCTGGCTCTTGGGCCCTTCCCTCCTCGTCAGCCCGGTCCTGGAGGCGGGCGCCACGTCCTGGTCGACGGCGTTGCCCGAAGACACGGCCTGGTTCGACTGGTGGACCGGCGGGGCCGTCGGCCGCGGGACGGTGACGACCGAGGTGCCCTGGGACCGCGTTCCTGTCTATGTTTCAGCGGGGGCGATCGTGCCGACGTTCGCGAATCCGCCCGACTCGCTGGTGGACGGCCCGCTTGACGGGGTGCGCACCCTCGCCGACGTGGACGGCGCCCGCACGATCCACGTGTACGCTGGGTTGGCCGGCCGCTTCGAGGAGGCGGACGGGACGCTCTATCGGACGGATGGTGTCGCGACTGTCGTGGGGGAGGCGACGGCGACCCTGACCAGCGGCACGCTGAGCGCGGGCGGACTGGACCTCGAGATCGACGGTGAGACCAGCCGGGTCTACACGCTCAAGGTGTGGCGGTAGTCGGGAGAGGCCGGCCGCCGGCGGCGCCGGGTGCTCGCTGCGGGCGGAGCCCTCCGCTCGCCCCCTGCCGGTTGGTGGCTACGGCAGCGCATCCTCGGTAAACGAAGTCACAACCTCGAACATCTGCTGCGCCCCGTCTCGGAGCGTACCGACCGCGCCCGCGAGAACCATGGTCATCATGCTGGCTATCAGAGCGTACTCGATGGACGTAGTGCCGCTTTCATCGTGGATGAGGTCGCGCATGTCTCCTCCGGTTCCGCCACTTCATCGGCGCGGCGCGGGCGACCTGAAGGGATTGGATGCCCGGGGGGCTCAGGGGCGCTGCAGGTTCCGGCCGAAACGGTCGGTCACCTCGACCAGGCAGTCGCTGATGCCGGCCTCAAACGCGCTGTGGCCCGCGTCGGCGATGATGTGCAACTCCGCTTCTGGCCAGGCACGGTGCAGGTCCCAGGCCGAGCGCATCGGGCAGACGACATCGTAGCGCCCTTGCACGATGGCGCCGGGGATGTGCCGGAGGCGGTGCGCGTCGGCCAGGAGTTGGTCGTCCCGGTCGAACCAGCACCGATGCTTGAAGTAGTGACACTCGATGCGCGCGAAGGCTTCGGCGAAGTGGCCGTCGTCGTGACGTCGGACGAGCTCGTCACTCACCAGGAGCTTGCTGGTGCGGGCCTCCCAGACGCTCCACGCGCGCGCGGCGGCGGTGCGAACTGTGGGGTCGTCGCTGGTGAGTCGCTGGTAGTAGGCGCTGACGAGGTCGCCGTGTTCCGCGGGGGGGATCGCCGCCAGGTAGTCCTCCCACGCGTCGGGGAAGAGCATGTCGCAGCCCTTCTGGTAGAACCACTCGATCTCCTGGCTGCGCACCAGGAAGATTCCGCGCAGCACCAGGGCCATTACCCGATCGGGGTGCCGCTCGGCATAGGCCAAAGCGAGGGTGGAGCCCCAACTGCCACCAAAGACCAACCAGCGATCGATGCCCAGAAGCTGGCGCAGGCGCTCCATGTCGTCGACGAGGTGCCAGGTGGTGTTGTCGCGAAGCTCGGCGTGCGGCGTGGACTTCCCGCACCCCCGCTGATCAAAGAGGATGATCCGATACCGAGCGGGGTCGAAGAATCGTCGGTGCGCCGGCTCGGTGCCGCCGCCCGGTCCTCCGTGCACGAAAACCGCGGGAATGCCGGCGGGATCGCCAGATTCTTCCCAGTAGATCGTGTGGAGGTCGGAAACCCGGAGCATGCCGGAGCGATTGGATTCGATGGGGAGGTGCATGGGGGGGCCGACATAACTCGGGCCCTCTACCGCTCCAGCGCCGGGTCCCCCGGGTCGATCCGCCAGGGGCCAGGCCGCGTCGGCCGGCTCACCAGCTCCGCGAGGCGGGCGAGGTAACGCTCCCGCGGCCACTCCTCGCCGCCGAAACGCGCGACGTGGTCGGTGCGGACCTGGCTGTCTACAAGCTCGATCCCCGCGGCCGCCATCCAACGAACCAGCGCCACAAACGCCACTTTCGACGCGTCATCGACGTCGGAGAACATGCTCTCCCCGAAGTAGATGTCGCCCATCGAGACCCCGTACAGCCCGCCCACGAGCTTGCCGTCCTCCCAGGCCTCAGCGCTATGGGCGAGGCCGAGCTCGTGCAGCCGGGTGTAGGCCGTGCGCATGTCCGCTGTGATCCACGTTCCCCGCTGGCCCGGCCGACGCTTCCGACCACATCGAGCGATGACCTCGGCAAACGCGCTGTCGAAGCGAACCTCGAACCGCCGTCGCGCGATGATCTTCCCGAGTGATCGAGGAACGTGCAATGCGACGGGATCCAGGACGAAGCGCGGGTCGGGCGAATGCCACCAGATCGGCTCCCCGTCGCTGTACCAGGGGAATATCCCCTGTTGGTAGCCGGCGATCAGCCGCTCCGGACGGAGATCTCCGCCGACCGCCAAAAGCCCGCCTTCCGCGTGCGAGGGCGGCGGAAAGACAATCTCGTTGATGAGGCGGTAGACCGGCACGCCCCGAAGCTACACGCTCCGCCCTACGCCCGCCAGAGGCTCGCCAGCGCGTCGTCAGCAATATCGCTCGCATAGTCGGTGAAAAAGGGAGCGGTCGTGTCGCGAATCACGGCGTGCGCTGCCAGGACCGCGGCCAAAGGCTCTCCCCAAGGAGCGGCACGCGCCCGGACTAGCGCCTCTCGGGCGTGGGGGACGACCCGATCTTCGCAGGGCCACCCCTCCACCGGACCAAACGGATCGGCGGGCAGCTCGTCGTAGTACTTCCGGAACTGGCTGGTCGGGGCGAGGATGCCGCGCAGTCCGTGCTCGCCGGCGAGCGCTGCTTGCAGGCGCAGGCAGGCGTGTTCGCGCCAGTCCAGCTCCGCGTCCAGCGCAAAGCCCCAGTCGCGCTCGTGGAAGCACGCCACGCCGTTGGTGATCCAGTGGCAGAGCTCGTGGAAGATCATCTGGGCGGTGCAGTCGTCGGCGTCGAGGGCGTCGCGGGGCGCCAATTCCAAGAGCCCGGTGCCATCGGTGGACGAGAAGATCGCTGGGTTGCGACGAATGTGCAGGCCCAGGCGGCGAGCCGTCGCGTACCAGATCAGCTCGACAGGATCGAGGTAGCGGCGGCTTACGGGCCGCTCATAGGCGCTGACCGCGAGAGTCGCCTCGGTTCGGTTCATCGCCTTCACCGGCTCAGATACCACCGGCGAAGTAGCCCTCGGAGGTGCAGTCCGTCCCCAACTGGAGGATCAGGGCCCCCGTCGCCGTGCGCCCGTCGCTGCTCGCGCGCCCGTCGAGTTCGACCACCAGGTCCATGCTGCCCTCGGAGCCGAAGCACGAAAAGTCGCGCCCCGAGTAGTCGCAGGGCAGGGTCATCGGAAACGCGTCGAGCAGCATCAGGTCCATCACCAGCGCGTCGTCCCCGCTGCAACTCACCTCGACGTCCTGAACCATCCACGACGACACGCCGCAGTTATCGCTGACCCACTCCAGTTCCAGGGCCCAGAGCCCGGCGTCCAACGGGCAGGTTCCGCCGCTCCCCGCGTCTGTACCCGGGTCGGTCCCGGTGTCGCCGCCCGAGTCATCACCGGTGTCGGTGCCGGTCTCCGACCCGATGTCCGTGCTCCCATTGCAGGCCTCGACCGTTGGATGGTCCTCGGCGAGGCCCTCTAGAAATTGCTCGCAGGCGTCGTCACAGCCCATCGCTTCATCGTCGTCGGTGCCCCAGCAGCTCCCGTCCTCGCCGTAGCGCTCCACCTCGTCGTCGTACTCGCTCCGGTCGACCTCCTTGAGGCAGTCCAGGTAGGCTTCGCAATCGTCGCTCTGGGTCCACGCCTCCTCTTCGGTGTCGCCCCCTCCGGACGTCCGGCCGCTATCGGCGGAGTCGGCGCTGTCGCCCAAGGTGCCGGTGCACGCGAGCAGTCCTAATGAAAATATAGATACGACGGAGATCAGGACCCGATGGCTCATGCCAGCACCATACCCTGAGATCGGACGGTTAGCAGGAGGGCGGTGTTCCCGGTCTCCCCATCGGTTCAGCGGCAGCGTTTGACCATCCTCGTGGCGGTCGGGGCGCTGCTTGTTTTGAGTCCGCTACCCTTCCATGCGTTCGGCTTCCGGGCTCGCGGTGCGCCGCGGTGGTCGATGTTCTCCGAGGTCGGCCTCGATGTCTGTGTCGCGACGTATATCGACGCGTCAGACAACGTGGTTTTGGCCCGATGGGCGGTGCTCGAGCCGGGGGTCGAGCCAAAGTCGAAGTCGATGAAGGCGGCGCGTCTGCGGTCGGACGACACCTGGGCAAGGCGCGCGGGTTCCGTGTGCGCCGCCAACCCGCGAGCGTCGCAACTGGACGCCGAGTTGTATTGTCCCGGCCTCAACCCCGAGCATCAAACTCGCGAAGACGTCTGCGGGGCCGGTCGATGACGCGGCTCGCGCGGCTCACCACCCGCTGGGGGAGCACCCGCCCCGTTGCCATCCTCCGCATGGCCTTGGTCGCGACGGCGTGGTCAGAGTGGGCGTCGGGTCGACTGCTCTATCGGGGCGACACTATGGACGAGTTCGTGGTGTCGGTCGCGTTCTTCGTACTGTCGGCGATGGCGTTTGTCGGCCTCTGGGCTCGGGCCACCACGGCCGCGTTCGGCGCGCTGACCATCGTGCTGGTCTACGGCTACGGGTGGCTCGGCGGCGTCGACGACTACTGGCACCATCACAGCAAGCTGCTCGCCCACGCGCTGCTTCTACTCGCGTTGACGCCCTGCGGCCTTTCGTTGAGCGTCGACCGGTGGCGTGCGGTGCGGGCTGCGGAGCGCGCCGGGGTCGAGCGGCCCTCGATTGACGGTGACCTGTGGGCCACGCGGCTTTTGTGTGTGGCGCAGGCGGTGGTCTGGTTCTGGGGCGCGTGGGACAAGGCCGACTGGGACTTCCTTAGCGGCGGCCGGCTCACCCAGATATTCGTCGGCCACTTCACCAACATGAACCTGGCTCAGGTTCAGCCTACGTTCGCGCCGCTCATCACGATTGCCAGCATCGCCACAGTCGCGATCGAGTTTGCGCTTCCGTTTGGCCTGTGGTTTCGACGACTTCGCCCGTGGCTGGTGCCGGCGGCGATTCTGCTACACGGCACGATGTACGTGCTGCTTCCGGTAGGGACCTTCAGCGTCACGATGATGCTGCTGCTCCTGGTCTGGTTCGAAGCGGACGAGGTCGAGGCGGTGTGGTCCAAGGTGGACGGGACCGGCGCCGGCTGACGGCCGGCTCGTGCTTTTTGCTTCGCCCTCCCGGTGGCCGGGGGGCGCCGCGAGCCAGGGCGGACCGGGCCGGTGGCGGTGGTCAGGACGATCGCGGCGCCCTCGGCGTTGACGCCGCTGGCGTTTCTCCTCGAGTTCACGCCCGCGCCGAATCACGATGGACTACACTGCCAGCGTGTGCCTCGGTGTGCTCTTGCTCTGCTGGACCGGCGCTGCCTACGCGGGCGCCGTTTTCGGTGACGTCAGCGACGAGACGCCCCTCGATCTTGACGGCAATTGGCCACGGGCGTTCCCAGGGGGGCAGCGTGGCGGGTTCGTGACGTTCGGCGCCGGCGGCGGCGACTTCAAGCTCAACCACGCCGATAGCTCGCTCAAGGCCGATCACTACGACGACCGGCTCCTGACCGGCCGCACCGACCTCAAAGACCACGATATCCGACCCTGCCCCGACGGGACCTGGCTGCATACGGCTACTGGCGACATCGCCGCCGATCACGACTCTGCGTGGGTCTGGCGGTACAACGCGGATTTCAGCATTCTGGCGCACGCCGCGTTCGCCGAAGCCGCCACCGATGGCAGCAACTTCGTGGACGTTCCGGTCGTGTGCGGCCCAGAGTTCCAGGGGTTCGCGTATGCATTCCCGCCGGGCGGGGTCTCCGCGCGTTTCGCCGCGATCGGCCCGGACGCCACGTCGTTGAGCGTCGTCGATCTACGGTCCGCTCCTTTCGCGACCGGGTCGTCCCTGGTCAACGATTCCGATGGCACGCTGTGGATGGTGGGGAGCTTCACCGAGGAGGGGCAGCCGCCGCGAAAGCTCCTGGCCGCGCAGTACGACGCCGCTTTGACTGAGCTCAATCACATTGTCCTGACCGTGGCCGAGGAGGGCTCCGAGGTCTACTGGCCACAGACCACCATCCGCGTGGGGGATGTGTTCATCGTTGCGCACATGATGCGCGACAGCGCGCGATCCTGGACTCAGCAGGAGGGTAATATCGCCCTGACGGCGTTCGATGTCGCGACGTGGGCCCAGCTCGACCAGGTTCAGCTGTCCAACAACGTCGCACCGACCGGGGGCATGCAGCCTTTCGTGGTGTTCGACGGCCGGGACGGGCTGGTGGCGCTCTACTCGAAGGAGCTCAAGAACTACGCGTTCCGCGTCACGCTGCAGCCCGAGGTTCTCGGTGGCGGCGACGACACCGGCACCGACGACACCGGGACCGAAGACACCGGCACCGAGGACCCTGGCGATTCGGTGGAGACGGGCGAGGACGCCAAAGACCCCACGTCGGACACCGACGACGATTTCTATGTCATGCCGCCGACCGGCACGGGCAAACCGGCGGGGTGTGGCTGCGCCAGCGGCGCTGCGGGCGGGGCGCCGGGGCTTGCTGTGGCTTGGGTGCTGGTGGGCTTCGCGCGCCGTCGCCGAGCCTAGCTAGCAGGGCGTCAGCCGCACCGCATCGGCGATCGCGTACTTGCCGCTGCCGGTCCAGCGCGACAGGAGCACCTGGTTCCAACCGGCCGGGAAAGTCCAGTTGCCGAGCGTGTTCCACTGCTTCCCGTTGCTCTGCTGACTGACGGACTTCCGCCCCACCTCAGCGTCGTCTTCGTCCCACCCGGCAAAGGTGACCGAGGCCGAGCGGTCGGTGCCGGAGGTCCACCACGCGTCTACGGTGTAACAACGCTCGGCATCCGTCTTGAAACGGAAATGCGCGGGATCGGAGATCGAGCCGGTAGGAGCGACCCAGTAGCCGGTGTTGTAAAAGCCGCTGGCGCTGGTGGACGACCACCAGTCACTCGAGACCTCGGTGTAGAACGCGTCCGTCGTGTTGGCCGCGTTGTTGCTGTCGATGACGAAACTGCTGCCCGTCGGGAGGCTACTGGCTGAACCCGAGCCGCTGCTCCCGCTGCCCGAGGAGCCGCCGCCGCCCGAGGAGCCGCCGCCGCCCGAGGAGCCGCCGCTCCCCGACGAGCCGCAGGCCTTGGCCACCTGGTCGAGGTAGCTGGTCCACGGCCAGCCGGCGCCAGGATCGCTCCGGTTCCAAGGTTGCATCTGACCGTGCCCGATGATGTGGTATCGGTCGATCGGGATTCCGTGACGCTGGGTCACGCCGCAGGTGATCGCGGCAGAGCTGGTCAACAGGCCGGGGTCCCACGACGTCTGCGAGGTGTAGCCTGCGTGTTCGATGCCCACGGACACCGTGTTCATCGAGGTCCCGTTGATGCCGCAGTCTAGGCTTGAGTTGTATTTACAATCGTAGCTGGCGCTGATGTGCCATGCGCGACTGTCCTCATCGACGAGCTGGCGGACCTCGCTGCCGTCGGTGTTGACAACATAGTGCGAGCTGACGCCCGACGATGAGTTGGTCAACCAACTCCAGCAGCCCGAGTAGCTGCCCTCACAGGCGTGGATGACGACGTAGTCGACACCGGCGCCGCTGCGAGAGTTGTAGTTTGGCGACGCGGACCAGATTGTTGAGCTGTCTCCGGTGCGCCGTGCGGAGCGCGCAGGGGGCGGGTAGTCCGGGGTGGCCTCGTTTGCGGCGCTGGAAAAGCCCTCGCCCTCTACACCGGTAAGCAGGTGCTCGTAGACCTCGTACCACACGTATTCGCGCTTGCCTTCGTCGTCGCGAATGCCGGAGTAGCGCGCCACGATCGGCGCCCACGAGCTGAGGTTGTTGGTATCGATGCTGCCTTCTTCGGCCCAGGCGGCCAGAAGGTGGGCGGCCGCCATCACGTTGTCCGCCCGGTTGATCTTCACTGTCCCCACGTCCAGCCCGGCGAGGTCAGCGGCCCGCTGGACGACGTCGCCGCGGAGCCCCATCACCCCGAAGCCCACTTCTTGACCGGGGAACTCCTCGGCGCCCTCGACGTCCTGGAGCCCCGTCTCGGCCTTGGCGACGGCGAGCAGGAGCTCGACCGGCACGCCGGTCTGCGCCTCGGCATCGGCGAAGGCGTTGACCGGGCCAGCGGTCTCGACGGCACAGGACATCAGCAAATAGACCATCATCATCTCCGGCGTGCGCGCGCACGACTTGCGCAAGAACCGTGCCGATCGAATTGTGGCGATTATCCCGTGCTGAGGGGGAGATACCCGGGGCAGATGGACGGCGCCGGCCGGGGTGAGCGCGCCCCACTGGGGCGGGGATGCCCCGGTCTACGCGCCCGAAAACACGTACACCGCGCCCACGTTGGCGTCGGCCCCCACGTCCCCGTTGACGCAGCTCACCACGATCTCTTCGAGGCCGTTGGCATCGAGGTCGCCCAGCGCCACAGCGCTACCACACCCGTCCGACGTCGAATCACCCAGGAAGCGTGCGTCGTAGTCCGTGGACGAGCTGAGGTCGTATGTGCCGAAGAGCGGCCCGTAGATGAGCCATGCCGCCCCCGAACCGGTAGCGCTGACGTCGGCGTCGGGCACACCGATGAGCAGGTCCAAGCTACCGTCGCCATCGACGTCACCGGTCGCGATCGGCTGACTGCCCACCAGGTCACTGGCGGCCGCCCCCAAGAACGCCGCCTCGGCGTCGCCGTCGTCCTCGTCCTTGCTGATCCCGTCGGTGTCGACGTCGTGGAAGAGGAAGACCGCGCCGGCGTCGCTGCCACCGCCGTCATCGTAGGGCGCCATCGCGATGAGGTCGGCATACCCGTCGCTGTCGACGTCCCCGGGCGCGTGAACCAGCGCGCCGAGGTTGTCCCCGCTGTCCCCGTTGATTTTGACATCGGCGGCGCTCAGGTAGGTAGTCGATGCCACGGGTGCCTCGACGACGTAGGCGGCGCCTGCATTTCCACCTCCGGAGTCCTGCCCGTAGGCGCCGACGAAGACCTCATCGTAGCCATCGCCATTGGTGTCATTTCCCGGCCCTCCGCCGAGGCCGCGCCCGGCGTAGTCGAGGGCGGTCTCGCCGCGAATGGTGGCAATTGAAGCAAGTCCGGTGGCGCCCCATGTATAGACGTAGACGGCGCCCGCGGACGAGCTCCCCTCCCAATGGGCGATGCCCACTTCGTGGCTGCCCGCGGTGGCATTTTCGTCGCCGAGGCTCGAAACCGGACCCGTCAACGTGAAGTCGTCGTACGTCGTCGCCGACGCATTGTAGGCAAGGGCGCCGGACAGGTCCTCCCCCTCGTACAGGTACAGGTAGTCCGAGGTCCCCACCGCCCTCCGGACCGCCAACTCATCTGAACCGTCGCCGTCGATGTCCGGTAGCACCCACTGCCCGTCGGAGAACGTATTGGTGGTGCCGGCTCCGTAGATGCGCGCCGTGTCGCTGGTGGCGGCGTCGACTGAACCGCTGGGCATGCCCGAATAGATGAAAACACTGCCAATGTACGCCCCGGCGTAGACGTTGCCGTCCGCGCCCGCGCTCAGGTCGTCAGCGCCGTCGGCATCGAAGTCCCCCACCGCCAGGTGTTCGCCGAAGTAGTCATACAAGGCTTCGCCGTAGATCACGGCGGTCGCATCGGTGGCGGAGGTGCTCGCCACGTCCGCCCCGTAGTCGCCGCTGTAGGAGCTCGGACAGGCCTCGTCGATGCTGCCGTCGCAGTTGTCATCGTCGCCGTTGCCGCAGCTCTCGGTCGCGCCCGGGTAGTCGGCGGCGGAGGCGTCGTCGCAGTCGGTGTCGAGCGTAGCGGTATATGCGCCGGTTGAACGACAGACGCAAAGTGAAGTTGCGAGCCCGAACCCATCGGCGTCCGCGTCGTAATAATAAGTGGTACAACCCGCGGCGCCGTCGTCGTTGTCGTCGCCGTCACAGTCGTCGTCGGTGGTGGTGGAACAGTTCTCTGTCGCCGCGGGGTTGATGGTCGAGTCGCCGTCATCGCAGTCGAGGGTGTTTTCAACGTACCCGTCGGGGACGGCGCAGGCGTCTGTGGCGTTTGCGGAATCACCGAACGAGTCGCCGTCGAGGTCCGCATAGAAAATAGTCGTGGCGGTGACGCTGGGGTCGTCATCGTCGATCAGCGTGTCACAATCCTCGTCTGTATCGCTTGTGTCACATACCTCCGTGGCCGTGGGGTTGATGTTGGCGTTTGCGTCGTCACAGTCTGAGGCGTCCGCGAGTGTTCCGGGCGGCGTGTCACACGCTGACGATGCGTTGGTGACATCGCCGTAGCCGTCTCCGTCGAGGTCGGCGTACCAGGTCGCGAGCGAGGCCAAATTCACGCTCGGATCGGCGTCGTCCACCAGGGTGTCACAATCTTCGTCGAGGTCGAGGGTGTCACAAACCTCGGTGCCGGCGGGGCTCACCTCGGCGCGCGTGTCGTCGCAGTCGCCTGATACGCCGGATGTGTCGGCGGATGCGTCGCAGCGCCGTTGGGTCGTTGCTGCGTCATCCCCGTAGCCATCCCCATCGCTGTCGGCCCACCAGGTGCTCATGGTCCGATGGTCGGTGCCGTCGTCGTCGTCGTCGGCCGCGAAGTCACAGTCTTCGTCGGTGCCCGCATCGTCGCAGACCTCGACGGCGCTTGGGTTTCTTGAGGGATCGGTGTCGTCACAGTCGCCACACGCTGGCGTTCCGTCGCCGTCGGCGTCGGCGAAGGCGACAGAGCCGTCGCAGTTGTAATCGGTGGGGTCGTCGCAGTCGGTCTCGGGGGCCTCGGGGTGGACCGTTGCGTTCTGGTCGTCGCAGTCGGTGTCATTCGCCACGTGCAGCGCCGGCGCGTCGCACGCGGAGATCGGTTGGGAGCTGTCGCCGTAGCCGTCCTCGTCGCCATCGGCGTACCAGGTGGTGGCGTCGGCAGGGTCCTCGTCGACGATGGCATCGCAGTCGTTGTCCCGTTGGTCGCAACGTTCGGGATTGCCCGGGAAGAGCTGCGCGTCGGTGTCGTCACAATCGTCCCCGGTGGCGACCGTGCCTGCCGGAGCGATACATCCTGTTTGTATCAGTCCTGCGTCACCGTGGCCGTCGGCGTCGGCGTCGGCGTAGAACGTGATCTCGTCAGCAGCGTCCAAGTCCAGCCGTTGGTCGCAGTCGTTGTCCAGCCCGTCGCACAGCTCGGTTGCGCCGGGAAAAACCGTCGGGACACTGTCGTCGCAGTCCACGTCTGCGGTGTACCCGTCGCCGTCGGCGTCGATTGCACCAGCATCATCGGTGGTGCAGGCGACGAATGACAGCAGCGAAGCGAGCAGGAAACGGTGCATGAGTCCGGGGTGGCGGGGACCAGTGTACCTCGGGGTGAGGTGCCGGTCCTCACTGCCCCCGCGTTACCCGGAGCCGACCCCCTCGGAGCGTCGTTGCCTGAGCCCGGACGCGGTCACGCCCTCCTCGGGGCCATTCCGGCCCTCCTCCTCGCGTGCTCCGCGACGCCGTCCGGCCCGCCACCGCTGGGCAGGATCACCTTCGTCGCCGAAAATGGCGGGGTGCTGGAGACCTGGGTTCTGGTCCTCCCCGATGGCGCCGCGCAACCCCTGGCAGGCAGGGGCCATTTCCCAGCCGCGGTGGACCCATCGGGAAGCGACGCGCTCCTGGTCGCCTCGAACGAGTTCGCCGGCGCCCGACAGGAGCAACTGTGGCTGCAGCCCTTCGCGGGCGGCCCGCCCCGCGCCCTGGGTGCGGCGGCCGAGTTCGTACGCAACCCGTCGTGGGCGGCGGACGGGCAGAGTGTGATCTTCGAGTCGAGCACGCTGAGCTTCCGAGACCTCTACCGGGCCCCGCGCGCGGGGGGCGACGCAGTCCGGCTCACCGATGCCGCCGGAGGGAGCTTCGACCCTGCCGTGTCACCGGATGGCGCGACCGTCGCCTACGCATCGGGTCGAGATGGCGACTTGGAGCTCTACGTGCAGGCGCTCACCGGTGGTGTCGTCCACCGCGTCACCAGCGCCCCCGGGGAGGACCGGCGCCCGGCCTACCGGCCCGACGGTGCTCGCGTGGCGTGGCTCGCGACGCGGGACGGCCGAGCCCGCGTGTGGACGATGGCGGCCGACGGCAGCGACGCCCTCGCACTCGCAGACGATCCCCGCCCGATCGAGCATCTCGACCTCGCCTGGTCGCCCGATGGCACCCGGATCGCGTTGATCGAGCAGGCCTCGCCGACCGAGTTGAACCTCGTCGTTGTCGACGCGGTGCGACGTCGCGAGGTGTCGCGCTTGACCGGGGGACTCAACGAACACCCAGCGTGGTCTCCCGACGGCCAGTGGCTGGTCTTCTCCTCGACCCGAACGGGAGATAGGGATCTGTGGCTCGTTCGGCCCGACGGCACCGGCCTGCGCCAGCTCACGGATCGGGAGGGCGCGGACTGGCTGCCTCGCTGGGGGCGGTGAAGAAGGCCTGAAGTTCTTCCCACGGGCGACTGGTGGGCTGCGGCTGCCACTCCGTGGGCAGGTAGCTCAGCAGCTCGTGCTGGAGGAATCGGCGGCACAGGAGCACGACGGCGCCCCGTTCGTCGGCGCTGCGGACGACGCGCCCGGCCGCCTGGACGACGCGGGTCATGCCGGCGTGCACCGAGGCCAGGCCGAAGCCGTCGTCGTAACGACGCTCGTACCACTCCGTCAGCAGCTGAGTCTCCAACTCTGGGGGTGGGAAGCCGGGTCCCACGATGATCGCCGCGGTGAGTGCGCCCTTGGGAAGGTCGACGCTTTCGCCAAATACCCCCCCGAGCACTGCCAGGAGCACTTGCCCGGGCTGACCCAGGCGCTCGGCCGCCTCGGCCCTGGCCGCGGCGGACATCCCCGGTCGCTGGACGATGCGCTCGCGCTCCCCGAGTTCAAGCGCGGGTCCGAGGTCGTTAAGCTGGTCGAAGCTGCCGAAGAAGATGGCCACGTTCCCCGGGATGGCCGCGACGCACCGGTCCAGCACGTCGACGATCCGGTCGCGCTCCTTGGCGCGGTCTTTCCACGCGGTGGAGACGTTGCGCGCCAAAAGCACCAGTCGATGGTCGGCCGGGAAGTTCGACGGGACCGAGAGCTCGGCGAAGCGGTCCTCCTCGATGCCCACCCGCGCCCGCCAGAACCACGTTGGGTGGAGTGTCGCGCTGGTCGCCACCACCGCCACACAGGCGGCCACCCGGTCTTTGAGCAAGAAAGCGGCGTCTCGACAGACGAGTTGGAGCGAGGCACCATCGGTGACCGCCACCACCTCCTCGCCCTCGCGGTCGGCGTAGGTCGCCAGCCGAAACAAGGCTTGGCCGAAGCTGCGCCAGGGGTCGTCGCCGGGGCCGTTCCAGGGGTCCAACTCTCGGAGCCGGGCGTGCTCGTAGGCGAGCCCGTCGTAGTGCTCCAGCGTGTCTTCTACCGCGCCGCCGTCGATGTCCCAGCGGCGGGGCTCGCCGGAGTCGGCCTCGGCCTGGAGCCACTCCCGTGCCACTTGACCGAGGGCGCGGAAGGGCTCGCCGTCGCTCCCGGGGAGGCTGCGGTCGAGCTTGTCGAACAGGCTGGCGTCCAGCCGCGCGCTGGCCCACCCGCGCGCCCGGTCAGGAAGCTGATGCGCCTCGTCCACCATCACCGCCCAGCGTCTGGGTGCGCCCGCGCCGAAGCATGGACGTAGGTAGATCTCAGGCTCGAAGGCGTAGTTCAGGTCGGCGACCACCACATCGGCGAGGTGGGCGGCGTACTCTACGGCCAGCGCCCACGGGCAGGCGCCCTGTCGGATCGCGTCTGCCGCCACCTGATCGGGGGAGACGACACCAAGCGCCGCGAGCTCTCCGAGGTCGGCCAGTTCTGCGGTGCCGACGCACTCGCCGCGTGCGCACGCCGGGCAGGCTTCGGCGCGGGCGGGCACCACAACGGCGCGCAGGGGTACGCCGCCGTCCGTCAGCCGTCGCACCGTGTCGAGGAGAATCCACCGCTGTGTCCCCCGCGCCGTGGCCCAAAAGACCCCGAGGTCGGTGCGAAACGCCTCGCGCAGGGCACCGACGAGCGCGGGCGCGGTCTTGCCGAGGCCAGTGGGGGCGCTGACAGCGAGCACCTGCCCGCGGGCAACCGCGTCGATGGTGGCGGTGAGGATCTCGCCTTGGCCCGGGCGCAGCTCGGCAAACGGGAAGGTGATCGTTCGCTCTCGGCGCGCTTGTCGCCACGCCAGCCACAGCTCGCGTGACCGGATGCGCGCGCGCAGCCACGCGTGGAGCCAGCTTCCCATTGCGGGGTCGGGGCGCTCCTGCACGCAGCGCTGCGAGCCATCGACCAACGAGACCAGGCGCAGCCGGCCCACTGGATTCGGGAGCTGCGCGGTCGTGGCGATGTGCAGGTACAAGAGGAGTTGGCGTCGCCACGGCTCGGGTATGGGCGCCAGCTCCAACGCGCGCTCGCCGAGGCCGACGCTCTTGATCTCCTCTACCAGCGTGATTCCGTCAAGGTCCTCGACGAGTCCATCCACTCTCGCGGTCACGACGACCCGCCACCCTTCGACCTCGACCGTGTGGCGCCAGGTCACCTCGGCGCTGCGGCCGACCTCCCCCGCCTCGTCCGCTTGGAGTCGTCGATGCGCCTGGCTTCCCGCCCGCGCCCGCGCCCGGGCCGACATGGCCAACCCGCCCAGTTCGGCACGTCCGCCGACCAGATCGCGGACGGCCAGCTCCAAGGTGAGGGCGTCGTCGTTCCAGCGGAGCACGTGGCCGGTCTATCTCAGTAGATCGGCATCCCCGCGTCGATCTCTTTCGCCCACGCGACGATGCCGCCCTCCATGTTCACCACGTCGAAGCCCGCGCCGGCCAGCACCTGCGCCGCCTGCGCCGAGCGTCCGCCGAGCTTGCAATGAACGAGGATCTCCCGGTCGCGAGGCAGCTCTGCGAGTCGACCGGCAACCTCCGTGTGGGGGATGAGCAGTTCCGCCCAGTCGAACTTGACGATGGCGGCTTCTGCGCCGCCACGCACGTCCAGCACGAACGGCCGCCAGCCCGAGGCGCGTTTGTCGGCGACCTCGCGCACGCTCATGCGCCGGAAAGGCCCGGCCGCCCCAGGGTGTTCTTCGCGGGAGCCAGAGCGCTTCGGCACGCCGCAGAACTGGTCGTAGTCGATGAGCTTGTCGATCGTGGGCGCGCTCGGGTCGCGTCGTAACTTCAGCTCACGGAAGCTCATTGCCAGGGCGTCGAAGAGCAGGAGCCTTCCCGATAGGGTCGTGCCCATCCCCAGCAGGATCTTGAGGGTCTCGGTGGCCTGAATCGTGCCGATGATCCCTGGGAGGACACCCAGCACGCCCCCTTCCGCGCAGGAGGGGACCAGCCCCGGGGGAGGGGGTTCGGCGTACAGGTCGCGGTAATTGGGGCCGCCCTGGTAGTTGAACACCGACGCCTGACCCTCGAACTTGAAGATCGAGCCGTAGACATTCGGTTTCCCGAGGATCACACACGCGTCGTTCACCAGATAGCGCGTGGGGAAGTTGTCGGTCCCGTCCACCACCACGTCGTAGTCGGCGGCGATCCGGAGGGCGTTGTCAGAGGTGAACGGCTCCTCGAAAAGCTCCACCCTCACGTGTGGATTCAGGTCGGCGAGACGGTCCCGCGCGGAGAGCACCTTGGGCCGACCGACGCCCGAGGTTCCGTGGATGATCTGCCGCTGCAGGTTGGAGGCATCAACCACGTCAAAGTCCACGATGCCGATGCGGCCGACGCCGGCGGCGGCGAGGTACAGCAAAAGCGGAGAGCCGAGGCCGCCCGTGCCCACGCACAGGACCGAGCTGTTCTTCAGCCGGGTCTGCCCCTCGATGCCGACCTCGCCGAGGATGAGGTGGCGGGAGTACCGGGCGATCTCGTCGTTGGTCAGCGGGATCACGCCCGGCCGCCGGCGATCGAGGGCACGATGACCAGCGTGTCGCCACTATCGAGTGGTGTCGCGTCGCGACCAAGAAAGCGGATGTCCTCGTCGTTCTTGTAGACGTTGACGAAGCTCCGGAGTTGCCCCTCGTCGGTGTACAGGTGCTTGCGCAGCGTCGGATGGGCGGTGGCAAGCGCCGTCAAGGCCTCGCCCGCGGTGGTTCCCTGAACCTCCACTCGAGATTGATTGCCGGTGAAGCTGCGGAGGGCGGAGGGAATCTGGATCACGGGCATGGGGCTTCCAAGTGGAGGGGTTCTTCGTCCATGGCTGAGCGGTCCTCGCGCAGCCTCCAGGACTGGGTGGTGGCAACGTGGCCTGACACAACTGATACAATCACGTAACGTCTGTTTGGAAGGGCATGATCTCGGTCATAGTCGCTGTAGGCGGACGGGTGATCGGGGTGGGAGTGGTAGTAGCCCAGGATGTCGAGGCCTTCGGCCTCCAAAAGCGACTCCCCGCGTAAGACGGCCAACCCGCTGACCTGATAGCGGTTGGCGGGGCTGTCGGCGCGCTCGTTGTGGAGCGCCAGTGTGCGCGTGATGCGGCCCTCGGACGCGCAGCCCGCCAGGATCCCCACGACCTCGTGGGGGTAGCCAGCCTCGGCGTGCCGACACATATCTGTGTTGGCGCTTGTATCAATGCTCAAGCCCACAGGTGCGCCTCCGACAGGTATCGTTCACCCGAGTCGGGCAGGAGAGTCACGACCACGCCCGTGGTGAGGCGGCTGGCAACCTCCAGCGCCGCCCAGACCGCCGCACCGCCGCTGGGGCCGGCTAGAATGCCCTCTTCGCGCGCCAATCGCTGCATCATCTCGATGCTGGCCTCGGTGGGCGCGGGCACGTTCTCGTCGGCGAGTGTCGCGTCCCAAATCGCCGGAACAATCGCCGAATCCAGGTGTTTTAGACCCTCCAGCCCGTGGAACGGAGCCTCGGGTTGAACACTGATACATTTGATCGAAGGTTCAAATCCACGGAGGCCACGGCTGGTGCCGACGAACGTACCCGTGGTCCCGAGGCCCGCCACCCAGTGGGTGATACGTCCAGATGTATCAGCCCAGATTTCCGGGGCGGTCCCTCGCACGTGGGCCTTCCAGTTTTCAGTGTTGCTGTATTGGTCCAAGTACAGGTACGCGGGATCGGCGGCGAGCGCCTGAGCGGCACGGATGGCGCCGTCGGAGCCTTCGAGGGGGTCGGTCTCGACGACGTCGACGCCGAACGCGCGCAGGAGCTTCCTCCGTTCGAGGTTGGCATTTTTTGGCAGGCACAGCGTCAGGCGATGGCCCCGGGCGGCGGCGATCATCCCGTAGGCGACCCCGGTGTTGCCGGAGGAAGAGTCGAGGAGCGTCCGTCCCGTGGCACGACCAGAGCGCTCCGCCTCGGCGATGATGCCCCACGCCGCGCGGTCCTTGACGGAGCCGCTGGGGTTGAAGGACTCCAGTTTCGCCCAGACTTCGACCGCGTCCGCGACCCGTCCGTGCACCACCCGGCACAGGCGTACCATGGGTGTGTTTCCGATCCGATCAACCAACAACAGCCCGCCCTTTCGCGGTCGGAAAGTAGGGCCGAGACGCGCATCCGGCAATGGCCGTCGTTGGCCGGATGCACGCCCCGTGGCCAAACTCACAAACCCTCACGCTCACGTGAGGGTTGGTTGACTACAGGCTGTCTTCGTAGGTCTTGATGGCGAGCTTGATGGCGGCCGCGCCCGAAGGATTGTACTCGCCCGGGTGATCGACCCCGGACCAGATGACGGTCATGTCGGGCGCGAGCAGCGTTCCGGCGGGGATGCCGCCGTCGGGCATCAGCCAGTAGTTGATGTCGTCGGTGGTGTTGTCTGCGGGGGCGACGACCGGGATGCCTTCGAGCGTGTAGTTGTTGCTCCACCGCTTCAGCACGCTCTTGGATGGCGCGGCACCGGAGTTGTCCTGGATCAGGAATTCGAACATGGTGAAGTTGTCGTACTTCTTCCGGACCGATTCCTGCTCTTCGGCAAGGCCGGCGGCGAGGCTCTGACATGGACCGCACCACTCGGCAGACTCGGTGATGAGCACGTAGTTGCCGCAAAAGCTGTAGAGCGCGGTTTCCTGGCCGTACATGTCGATGCCGCCGATCGCGATGTTCGCCACGATGTCGCCTTCCTGGTAGGCGTCCTCGCCGCTGTAGCCCTTCCCCGTCGGGCCGGCGTTGTCTTCATCCGGGGCCACCGGGCAGCTGCCGACCGCGTAGCCGCCCTCTTCGAAGGTGTGCGACCATTCGAAGTTGGGGTTGGTGCCAGCCTCGACCTCGACGCCGTCGTCAAAACCGTCGCCGTCGGAGTCGGCCTCATCGTACTCGGTGCCCAGCTCGGCCTCATCGCCGTTGGTGAGCCCGTCACCATCCTCGTCCGCCGCGGGGTCGATGGTGTTGTCCGCTTCGTCATCGGGGGTCATCCCGTCGACGGGGACGAGGCAGCCGAAGAGGAGAACAGGAAAACAGAGGGACAGGCGCATGCGGGCTCCGGGTGGGGTTGCCGGGGACGATAGCACCATCGGCGGGCCGCCGGAGGTCAACCGAGTGCAAAGGTGCGCGCATGGGTGACGATCGGTGACGAACCGTCGGAGCAACCGGCGGTCTGGTGGGCTTCCCTCGGAGTCTCCCCTGCTCATCCTCGCCTCGTTCGCGTTCGCCACCGACTACGCCGCGGAGGCCAAGGCCCGCATGCGGCTGAGCTTCGATCTGGACTCCGTGGAGGAGGCCCTTGCCGCGCCGCCGTCCCCCTCCGCGGCGCCGCCCAAGACGGTGGCGCGCCCCCCCACGCTTCCGCTGGAGCCGAACTCGACGCTGGGTGAGGTGGTGGTGCTTCGCGACCGCGCCATCGTGACCCGGTCGCGCATGGTCGAGCTGTCGCCGGGTAGCCACCGCGTTCGTTTCGAAGGGCTCCCACTCGGCATCGACACGGCCACGCTCGCCTCAGAGCTTCGTGTGGGCAAGGCGCGCGTGGTGGGCGTGGAGCTGGTCTCTGGCACCGGCGACGTCGAGGAGACCGAGCGCATCACCCTCGTCCGCACCGACGCCGCGGAGCTCACTGGTCGCCTCGGCGGGGTCCGCGACCGCATCGAGGCGCTGCTGATGCAACGCGCCTACCTCGACCGGGCGCTTTTGATCGGCGCGGGGGAGTCTCGCGCCGCGCCGAGCCTCGACGTCGTCAAGACCACCTACACCTGGCTCGGCGATACCGAGCGGGACCTTGCCAGCAAGCTGCGTGAGCAAGAGACCCTCGCGCAGGAGCTGGGCGAGAAGTTGGAGCCGCTCCTGGTGAAGCTCCAGGATCCGCGCGCCACCGGGCTCACCGTGCGGGTGGACCTCGACGTGCAGGCGGCAGGTCCGGTCACCATCGCGCTCCGCTACGGCGTGCACGGTGCCTCCTGGACGCCGGCGTACAGCGCGCGAATGGATGAGGACAGCCGAATGGTGCGCCTGGAGACGCACGCCCTCGTCCGCCAGTACACCGGCGAAGCATGGACGGACGCGGCGGTGCAGCTCAGTACGGCGTCGCCGGTGGTGGGCGGTGCGGCGCCCACGGTCAACGCGTGGGTGCTCGACGAACACGGGTCGGGCGTCAACGGACTCGTCGTGGCGAACGGGCAGAGCGGCGGGGCGGGGGCGCGAGTCTTTCCGGTCGAGGGGCGACGGAGCATTGCCGGCGACGGGTCGGAGGTCCGAATCCCGCTGACGTCCCAGGAGGCGCCGGCCACCTTCGCGTTGGCCACCGTGCCGCGGGTGACGCCGGAGGTTTTCCGGAGCGCCCAGGTCGCGTGGTCCGGCGATGCGCCGCTCTTGCCTGGGGCCGTCGCGAGCTTCGTGGGCGGAGACTACGTCGGGAGCGCCGTCATCGGGGCTGTGGCGCCGGGCGAGCCGCTCATGCTGGGCTTCGGGGTGGAGGACCGGGTGCGGGTGACCCGGCAGCTTCTGTCGCGACGTGTTGAGCACCTCGTCGGCGGGCGCGTGCGCACCACGGTCCGCTTCCGGACGAGCGTGCACAACTTCGGGCGCACCGCCCAGACCGTGCATCTCACCGATCAGGTCCCGGTGTCGCAGGTCGACAAGATCAGCGTGAGCGTGATCGAGAGCTCGATCCCCTCGACGCCGTCTCCGGATGGGGCGCCGGGCGTGCTCTGTTGGGACCTGCCGCTCTCCGCCGGCGCCGAAGCGGCCATCGAGTTGAGCTTCTCGGTGACCGCGCCGCGCGAGATGCAATCTCAAATGCTGGAGATGTTGCTGTAGGGCCAGCCGACACGGATACACTGGCGCTCGTGGCCCTCCCCGCGCTTTCTTCGTCGCCGAAGCTGCTCGTCGTGGGCGGAGAGGGGCTTTGTCGGCTTTTCGCGGCGCTCCGCCCGGGCTCGGTTGGGGCTTGTGATGCGTTGGCCTTCGCGGAGGCGTTCACGTTGGGAGGCTTCAGCCAGGCGGTGGTGGCCCTCCAGACGCCGTGGGTGGACGGGACCGCGCTCCTCAGCACGTTGCGGCGCCGGTTTCCCGAGCTTCCGCTCTATGTGCTCGGCGATGTCTCGGCGCCTGGCGTGCTGCGGGCCGTGCTCGACGCGCGGGTCGCGGATGTCTTCGCCAACACCATGGAAGGGTGCGCAGCGCTCGTTGAGCGACTGCCCCCAGCGTCCGCGCCGACCGCTGACGCCGAGCAGGTCTTGGGCGACCGGGTGCGCGCCTTGGAGGCGGAACTGGCGGCCCTGCGTCAAGGCCCTACCGACGCCTCGCGCTCCTTGGCCGAAGTCGCGCATGACCTTCGCGAGCCGCTGCGCACCAGCCGCCTGCTACTGGAGAGGCTCGATGCTTGTGTTGCGCAAGCCAACGGCGAGGGCGCCGCTGCGATGGTCTCGCGGCTCTACGACGCCACGGCGCGCCTCGAGGAGCAGGTCGACAGCGCGCTCGCTGCCGTGGCCGGGCGGGTGGAGCTTGCCGGTGTTTCGAGCGCCGACCGGGTGCTGGACGAGGTTTTGGCGCAGCTCCAGGCGCTGGTGGAAGAGTCCGGGGCAACGATCGAGCGCACCCCGCTCCCCGAGGTGGGCATCCACCCGCACCAGCTGCGGCAGGTCTTCCAGAACCTCATCGCCAACGCGCTCCGGTACGGGGGTGATCCGCCGCGGGTGCAGGTGTCGGCCACACTTGACCACCGGGCCTGGGTGCTGGCGGTCCGGGATCACGGCCCTGGCATTCCGGTTCAGGACCGCGAAGCCATCTTTCGTGCGCTCACTCGCCTCGGGGGTGCCGACGCCCCGGCGGGGCACGGCCTCGGCTTGGCCATCTGCCGGAAGGTTGTCGAGCGCGTGGGGGGCAGCATTCGGGTCGTCGACGCCGAAGGGGGCGGCAGCGTCTTTTTGGTCAGGCTCCCGACGTCGGCGGTCGATGAGCTGACGGAGCGGATCGGTAAGCCTTGACATGTAAAGAGTTCTGCGAGAAGATCTCAGGCACTTCCCGGCCTCGCTGTGTCCGATCTCCCCCTTGTCGCCTTGCGCCCTCGTCTGTTGTTGCTCGAAGACTCGCTCACCGAGGCGGAGCAGCTCCTGGGATGGCTGTTGTCTACATTCGACATCACGCACGTGACCTCTGTCGCCGCGGCGGTGGCGCTGTTGAAGGAGCCGGGCGTCGACGTCGCGCTCATTGACCTTTGTGTGGATGACAGTCGCGAGTTGGCGACGTTTCTGCGGTGTCACGAGGCGGCGCCCCACGTGCCCTTCGTGGTCCAGAGCGGCATTGACGACCAAGAGACCGCGCTGGCCGCGGTGGCCGCCGGCGCCCAGGACTACCTGGTCAAGCGCAGCTTCACCGCGGAGCTGGTGCGGCGATCGCTCCGCTATGCCATCGAGCGTTCACGAATCGAGGCCGAGTTGCGAGAGACGCGCGAGCGGTACCGCCTTGCGTTGGCCGGGGCCAACGACGGCGTGTGGGACTGGGACATCGTGGCGGGGCGCTTCGTGGTGTCGGAGCGCTGGCATTCGATGTTGGGGTATTCGCTTGCGGACGTGGGCGACGAGGTCGAGGGGTGGCTGGGACTTTTACACCCGTCCGATCGCGACGAAGTCTGGGAGCTTCTTCAGGCCCACCTGGGGGGGGAGGCCCCGCACTTCGAAGTCGAGCACCGGATTCTTCATGCCGACGGTGGCTGGCGCTGGGTGCGCACGCGGGGCCTTGCCGTCCGCAACGCCGGGGGCCTCGCCACTCGCATCGCCGGCTCGCAGGGCGACATCACCGAGCGACGGAACGCGGAGGCGCGCCTGGTATGCGCCGCGACCACGGACGGGCTGACGGGCCTCGCCAATCGGTCGAGCTTCGTCGAACGGCTGCGCGGTGCGATGGCCCGTTCCGCGGAGGCCGGGGACCGCGGGTGCGCGGTGCTCTTCCTGGACCTGGACCGCTTCAAGGTCGTCAACGACGGGCTTGGTCATCACGTCGGGGACCGGCTGCTCGTCGCGGTAGCCCAGCGCCTGCGGATGACCGTCCGGCCCTCCGACATCGTTGCGCGTTTTGGGGGGGATGAGTTCGCCCTCCTCGTGGAGCGCATGGACTCGCACGCTCAGGTCGAGGAGCTTGCCGCGCGCATCCACCGCTCGCTCGCCCGCCCGTTCACGCTCGGCTCCGACCAACTCCACGCGTCGGCCAGCGTCGGGATCGTCTTCCACACCGGCGACGGCGTGACCTCGGACGAGGTGCTCCGCAACGCCGACATCGCGATGTATCGGTCCAAACGACTCGGCCGGGGGTGCACCGAGGTGTTCAACGAGCGCGACCATGCCCAGGTGGCGCAGCGGCTGGACCTCGAAAACGGGCTGCGTCGTGCGATCCGGGAGGGCGAGCTGGTCGTCCACTACCAACCGATCGTGCGTCTTCCCGAGGGATCTCTGGTCGGTTTTGAGTCCTTGGTTCGGTGGCGTACCCCCGACGGGCGCATGATGCCGCCGGCGGACTTCATCCCCATCGCGGAGGAGACTGGGCTCATCAACGAGCTGGGCTCGTGGGTTTTGCGGACCGCCTGTCTCCGGATGGCCGAGCTCGCCCGCGTCCAGCCCGACACCGCCGAGCTGACGGTGAGCGTGAACATCTCGCCGCGGCAGTTTGTCGAGGACAGCTTCGTCGAAGAGATCGAGCGGGTTCTGGCAGCGACGGGCCTTGCTCCGAGGCGCTTGGGGCTGGAGATCACCGAGACTGTGCTGATGGAGAGCCCGGCGGTCGCCGCCCAGACCCTTCACCGAATCCGCGCGCTTGGCGTCCGCGTGCTGCTGGACGACTTCGGCATGGGGTACTCCTCGCTCAGCTACCTGCGCCGCTTCCCCATCGACTGCCTCAAGATCGACCGCACGTTCACCCAGTCGGTTCCAGGCCACGCCGAGGACGAGGCGATCATGCAGGCCATCCTGACTTTGGCGGACGCGCTTGGGCTCGAGGTGGTGGCCGAAGGCGTGGAGAGCGAAGAGCAACGGCTCCACCTTTCAGGCCTGCACTGCGGCTACGCCCAGGGGTTCTACTTCTCCCATCCCCTCGAGGCGATCGAGGTGGACACGGTGCTCGCGACCGCCACCCGCCAGCCCTTTGGCTCGCGTCCGCGGCCCCGGTTGCCGTTGCCGGCCCCACGGCGGCTCGCTGAGGTTCGGCACCGCGGGTAGGACATGGCGCTCGCCCTTCCGATCGACGCGGTGCTCCCCGAGGTGCTCACCATGCTCCGCGAGCGCGGCGCCGTCGTGCTCGAAGCGCCTCCGGGCTCGGGCAAGACGACCCGCGTCCCCATCGCGCTGAGTCGCGACGTCGAGGGGCAGGTCTGGGTCCTCGAACCCAGGCGCGTGGCGGCGCGCGCGGCGGCCCAGCGGGTGGCCTCCGAGCTGGGCGAGTCGGTCGGGGACACCGTCGGCTACGCGATGCGCATGGATCGGCGCGAGAGCCCGCGCACGCGCGTGCTGTACGTGACCGAGGCGCTCCTGACCCGCCGCCTCGACGACTTCGAGGGCATCGGCGCGGTGGTGCTCGACGAGTTCCACGAGCGAAGCATCCACACCGACGTGGCCTTGGCGTGGTGCCGCATGCTGCGCCGGACCCGACCGTCGTTACGCCTCGTCGTGATGTCTGCAACCCTCGACGGCGAGGCCATCGCGCGCTTCCTCGACTGCCCGCGCGTCCGCGCCGAAGGCACGCTCCACCTCGTCGATGTGCGCTACCTCGATCGGAAAGACGAGCGCCCACTGGAGCTGCGTGTTGCCGCGGCCGTGCGCGCGGTGACCGGCGACGTGCTCGCGTTCCTCCCTGGTATCGGCGAGATCGAGCGCACGGCGGCGTTGCTGACCGATTTCGAGGTGCTCCCGCTGCACGGCGAGTTGGACGCTGCCGCGCAGGACCGAGCGTTGCGCCTGGGCGCGCGGCCCGCATGGGGTCCTCGCCGCGTGGTGCTCGCGACCAACGTGGCGGAGACCAGCGTGACCGTGGAAGGAATCAGCGCCGTCGTCGATTGTGGCCTCGTCCGGCGTCCCGCCTACGACGCCTGGTCGGGGCTGCCGACCCTCGATCTGGTGCCCATCGCCCGAGACTCCGCCATTCAGCGCGCCGGTCGTGCCGGTCGGCTTGGTCCGGGCACCTGCCTCCGGATGTACAGCCGCGCCGACTTCGACCTGCGCCCGGCGCAGACCCCGGCGGAGGTCAAGCGCATCGACCTCGCGGCGACGGTTTTGGCCCTCGGCGGGCGCGAGTTGGAGTGGTTCGAGGCGCCGTCCGCAGGAGCGTGGAAGGCGGCGATGGTGCTCTTGGAGCGGATGGGCGCGCTGTCCGAGGGCCGTCGCACCCCGATCGGGGACACGATGGCGAGCCTGCCGTTGCCGCCGCGGCTGGCGCGGGTGCTCATCGAATCAGCGGCGCTGGGCGTTGCGCGGGAAGGCGCGAGACTCGTGACGTTGTTTGGGCGGAAACTTGGCGGGGACCTCGTGGACCGTGCCCTCGATGGGGAAGGGGACGCGCACGAGGCGCGTCGATTGGAAGGGTTGGTCGGCGGCGGCGGACCTCGGGTGAAGGAAGCGGAGGAGGCGTTGCGACGGGCGTGCTTGGCCGGCTTCCCGGATCGAGTGGCGCGCCGCGAGGGCGGTCGCGTGCGCTTCGCGGACGGCGGTGCCGCCGAGGTCGAGGTGGGGCGCGACGGCTACGTCGTCGTCACCGAGGTCGATCGGGTGGGCACCCGGGTTCGGGCGCGGACGCTCACGCCGGTGGACGACGATTGGCTGGTCGACCGTGCGGTCGTTCGCGAGACGCTGCGGTGGGCGGGGACGCGGGTCGAAGCGAGGGAGGAGCTGTGCTTCGGAGAGCTGGTGCTGGACGCTTCGGTAGGCGCGGGCGACCGCGATGCGGTCGCGATGATGTTGTTCGAACACGCGCGACCGACGCTGCACAAGCTGGTGCCGGACTGGGAGCGGGGGTTGGCCCTTTTGCAGCGGGTCGCGTTCTTGCGGCGCCGGGGCGTGGTGCTGCCGGAGCTGGACCTGGAGCTCGCTGCGCGCGCGCTCTGCGAGGGGCGGCGATCCTTCGATGACCTCGGCACCGTCTCGCTCGCAGCGGCGGTGCTCGGCGCGCTGCCGGACGCTTCGCTGGTTGACCGGCTGGCCCCCGAGACGGTGCGGCTACCCGGGAAGCCGAGGGCGACCGTGAGCTACGACGGCGACGAGCCCTACGTGGAAGCCCGGATGCAGGACTTCTTCGGGCTCGCCGACGGCCCGCGGATCGCTGACGGCACCGCGCTGGTGCTCCACCTGCTGGCGCCGAACCATCGGCCGGTGCAGGTCACCCGCGACCTGGCCGGCTTCTGGCAGCGCCACTACCCGGCCCTCCGCAAGGAGCTGATGCGTCGGTATCCGCGTCACGCATGGCCCGAGGATCCGCGGGTGGCGACGCCGCGAGCATGACCCCCGAAGAGGCCCTCTCTGTCGCGTTTGGTGCACGGTTCGCCGACGGCTGGCGGATTTTCTGCGACTGGGATGGGCTCCTCGCGTCCGCGCCGCCGGCGCCGACTTTGCCGACGTCGTGTGCCTGAACTTCGACGCGACCCTGGACCTCGCGCGCGGCTCCGGTCCGCCGACGCCACCCGAGGGGGGGCGCCACCAGCGGCGGCTGACGTTGCACTCGCCGGGGAGGACCCGCGTCTGGTACCCGCACGGCCATGTGGTGGACCCCGACTCGCTACAGCTGGGCCTCCACGCGTATGCGATGGGTCTGGGGCCGCTTGAGCCGGCGCGAAGGCGCGCCAAGATGGCGGAGAAGCGCTGGGACGCCGACCGGATCGCCGTGCCGCGGAACGGGCCCTGGTCCGAAGATCGACATCTGGTGGGCGCTTCACGCCCGCGCGCGGAACCTGGCCCGGGTGCCGGGGGAGCTGCGACCGCCCGCGGTGTTGCTCAGCACCGCCTCGGCGCTGGCGGGCTCTCCGCACCTCGTGCGCGGCCCGACTGGGCTCATGCCGCTGGTTTTCCCCGACTGGGACGCGGCCTGGGCGGCCGCTTTGGGGCGGTGGGAGGGGGGAGCATAGTGGCGCGAAGTGCGCACGCGAGCGCCTTTTCCACGGAGGCGCTGCCGAGACCGTCGATCCGGGCGAGAGCGAGACCGTGGATCGCGGGGGCCAGATAGCAGGTCAGCTCGGGGTCGCCCTCCCGGCGCCCGAGGCGGCGGGTGCGTGTGCGGATGGCGGTCTCCAGCGCGCGGCGCGGCGAGGCGACCGTGATCAGGCCGTGGATTCCCTGGCGGCCCAAGCCAGGGAGGTGCCAACCCTCGCCGGAAACGAGGCGGTACAGGTTGGGGTGGGCGGCGGCGTATGCGACCCACCGGCCGGCGGTGTCTGCGATGGGGGTCCGGCCCCCGGGCGCCATCCCCGCCGATTCCTTCAATGAATCGAGTGCCGACTCCGCAACGGCGGCGCGCATGCCGACGAGGTTCCCGAACAGCCGGACCAGAGAGGTGGCCGTGACGCCGAGGTCCCGCGCCAGGCCGCGGAGGGTCAGGGCTGCAGGCCCATGGAGGGTGACGATCTGGCGCCCGCGGGCGAGCGCGGAGGGGCGCAGGTCACCGTGGCGGTACCGGTCGCGCGACTTGCGCCTCCAGCCCGGGGCGGCTGGAGGGGTTGGCGTGAGGGTTGGGGTGCGTTCCATTTGTCCTATGTTAGCATCGCTATCATACGACCGCCAGCGACGATCCTCGAGTCGCCGCATTCCTTCGTGCGGGGCGTTGGCGAAGAATCATTTCCCGGATGGCGCGGCGGTGCCCTCGCAGGTGGACGCAGCCTACCTAGGCGCCACAAAATCCAGCAGGATGGTTTCCGTCTCAACCCTGACCACGCCAAAGCCTTTGGCAAACCACCATTTCCCAGATGGCGCCGCGGTACCATCACAGGTGGACAAGAGCGCGTGGTCAAAGGTGCCGTAGCTGGTCTGCAACACATCCACCGCCTCCGCAACGCAGGCGCCATCGAGGTTGGAGACGGTGTCGCCGGTCAGCGCGCCATCCCGGGCGAAGATGGTCGCCTCTTTGTCGCCCGCGTCGCCCCATTCCCAGCGGTCGAGCACCAGGTCGGTCGCGGTCAGGTCCCAGCGCAACTCGCCGACGGGCTCGCCGTCGGAAAACCGAGGGCCGCGGCGCACTTCGAGGGTGCCATCTTCGTCCATCTCGCCGCGGAGGACCTCCGCGTCGACGACATCGCCGGTGTCGCCGTCGTCACGCCAGGTCCATACGTCAGCGTCGGCAAAGTAGTCGGCGACCACGAACGTGCCACCACCCGCCGCGGCCGCTGCGTCGTCGCAACCCGCCAGGAGCACGAGCGCCGGGGAGAGCCTCACTGCGACCACCAGACCGGCAGGTGGTTGTCCGAATTTTCGTTCTGGCCGGGCAGCCAGTAGGGCGCGCTCGACGCGTCCTGCCCGCTGCTTGCGAGGTCGGGCTGGATGGCGGTGATCCAGATCTGGGAAAAGCGGGCGGGGTGGGAGCCGCGGTCACGTTTGGAGCTGAAGGCCAGCCACAAGACGTCGTCGTCGGGCAGAGGCGCCCATCGGGCGAGGCTGTTCCGCAAACGGCCCTCGCTGTTGGCCGCGTCCAGCCGGATGGGGTCGCCACCGCTGGCCGAGATCAGCCAAACCTCGGCGTCGTCGTCGGCGTAGGTGTCGCCAGTGGACTTGTTGTAGACGATCCAGTCGCCATCTGGCGAAAACGAAGGGTAGTAGTAGCAGGTCCCCGGGGTGGCGGGGATCAGCGTCTCCTTGTCCAAGAGCTTGGACCCGTCGAAGTACATCGTGACCACCTCGGACCCGTTGACCGACATGTCGCTGAGCACGGAGCCTGTGGCGCGCGTCGCGACCACACGCTCGCCGTCGGGAGACCAGCCCGGGTGGGTGTAGTAGCCGCTGTCGGGTGTGACGGTCGAGACGAAGCGGTTGGTGGCAAGGTCGTAGAGCACCAGGTCCCCGTTGAGCACGCCAAGCATCCACTTGCCATCGGGCGACAGCGCGTGGAAGGTCATGCGCTGGCGGTCGTCGGTGTCGTTGCGCACCGCCGGCGCGGCGGGGTCGGCCACATCGATCACCTGGTAGGTACCGCCCACACCGTCGCGCGTCACCACCATCCACTGCTCGCCCTCGGCGACCTCGTGGCAGCCGTAGCACTGACCGGTTGGGGTCTTCGGATAGAAGCGGGCCGCGGTGCCGCCGCCGGCGATGATGCGCATGATCGCGGTGTCGGACGCCGACCAGTACAGCACGCTCCCGGCGGTGTCGAAGCGATTCACGGTCACGTCGATCGGCTCGCTGGACTTGACCGGGCCCAGCTCGTTCCCGTCCCAACTGGCGGCGTAGATCTGCAGCGACAGGCTGCCGCGCCGGTTGGTGGCGCTCACCGCCTCCCACACCTCGACCGGAACCTCCCAGGCTTTGCTGCCGGTCGTGTAGACGTCGACGCTCTCCAAGGCCGATGCGAAGTGGATGCGGATCAGATCGGTCGTCTGGCTGCCGGTCCACTCGACCTCAAGGCCCTCGAGATTGCGCGGCACCGTGGTGTCGTCGAACGGGTAGGTGATGGTGAGCCCGCCCTCGCCGTCGTCGACCTTGCCGAGCGCCGCCGCTCCGGCCGCATCTGCGCCCTCCTCGATGTATTCGGCGCTGTGCGTCAGGCTGATGCTCGCTTCGGCCGTGTGTTCCAGGAAGGTGGCGGTCACCGTGGCTTCGCCGCCGTTGGTGTCCACCGACTTGAAGTTCCCGCGCGAGTCGACGGTGCCGGCGCTGGCGTTGGAGAGCTCCCAACTGACCAGCGGCAGCTCGTCTTCGGTGCCGTCGCTGAAGGTCGCGATCGCGGTGAAGGCCTGCTCTACGGGCTGGCCGGAGCGGGTGTCGAGCTCCACCTCGCTGGGCTCCACCCGCAACGAAGCGACGTCACCGCCCAGAAGTGTGCCGCTGCCGAGTCCTGGGGTGCACCCGACGAGGAGCATCACGCCGACGTGGTATCGTGGACCTCGGATGCGCACCCTCCTACCCCTGCTCGCCGGCGCCATGGTCGCATGCGTGGACTACGCTGTCACGCGCTCTTCGCAACTCGATGTCTGGACCCAACCTGATCGCGACGCTGACGTCGACATTCTGTGGGTGCTCGACAACTCGGGGAGCATGAGCGAGGAGCACGACTCCCTAGCCGATCACGCCGGGTCGTTCACCGGCACGCTCGCGGGCGCCGACCTCGAGTTCCGGTTGGCACTGGTGAGCACCGATCCGGCGGACGCCGGCAAGCTGCTGGGGCCGATTCTCGATGAGGGGTCGGAGCGGCTGACGGAGACCTTCGTGGACACCGTCTTGGGGGCCGGGATTGCCGGGGCGCGCGACGAGGAGGGCTTCGCCGCCGCCATCGCCGGCGCCGATCCGGACAACAGCGACTTCGGTCGCGGTGGCGCGGACCTTCAGGTGGTCATCTACAGCGACGAGGACGATCGCGGCTCGATGGAGGTCGACGAGTTCCTGTCGGAGCTGGAGGGCACCCACTCGGGCTACGACGTCGCCGTCAACGTCGTCGTCGGCGATGCGCCAGCGGGGTGCGCCAGCGCGGTCGCCGCGGCGGATGCGGGGCTTCGTTACCAGGAAGCGCGTGAGCTGTCGGGCGGCGTGCGTGAGAGCATCTGCACTGTCGAGATGGACGCGGTTTTGCAGCGCCTCGCCAACTACGTCATCGGCCTCAACGCGAAGTTCGCGCTGTCCGAGTTGCCGCTTTTGAACACCCTCGAAGTGCAGGTGGATGACGTGGTGATCCCCCGTCGCGACACGGACGGATGGCGCTACTACGGCGTCGACAACTCGATCGTGTTCGATGGGTGGGCGATCCCGCGGCCGGGCGCGAAGATCCAGGCCGCCTACTTCGATTGGACCGGCGGCGCGCTCCCGGACACCGGGATTACGCAGTAAGCATGCGACAAGTCTGGTTTCCGAGAACAGGCCCTCCGGAAGTGATGGAACTGCGCGAGGCGCCGGACCCGATTCCGGCGGCGGGCCAGGTGCGGGTTCAGGTGCAAGCGGCCGGTGTCAACTTCGCCGATGTCGCGACACGCCTCGGCAACTATCCCGACGCGCCACCCTTCCCCATGGTCGTCGGGTACGAGGTCGCGGGGGTGATCGACGCGGTGGGGGAGGGGGTCGATCAGCGCCGCATCGGGCAGGATGTGCTCGCGATGACGCGGTTCGGCGGCTACTCGTCGGCGGTCTGCGCACCCGCAGGGGCGGTCGTGCCGCGGCCAGCGGGGATGTCAGCCGAGATCGGCGCCGCCATCCCAGTCAATTACCTTACGGCGTGGATGATGTTGCGGGTGATGGGGCGTGTCGAGGCGGGCGATCGGGTCTTGATTCACAGCGCGGCCGGCGGGGTCGGGCTCGCGTCGATCGATCTGTGCCGCGCCGCGGGCGCCGAGATGTGGGGCTCGTCCAGCCCAGGCAAGCACGCGTTCATTCAGGATCGCGGTGTGCAGCATGTTTTGGACTCGCGCTCCGACCAGTGGCCGGACCAGAAGGTGGACCTCATTCTCGACGCCATCGGCGGCGCCAGTTGGGGGCGCGGCCTCGATCACTTGCGCGCGGGTGGCCGGCTCGTTTGTTTCGGGCTCAGCTCGGGCTCGTCCGGCGACCGACCCTCGAAGTGGGCGCAGCTGCAGGCGGCCATGGCCATTCCCTGGTTGCGCACCACGCCGGTGGCGCTCATCAACAACAACCAGGGCGTGCTGGGCGTGAACATGGGCCATCTCTGGGACGAAGGCGACCGGGTGACTGCGTGGCTCGCGACGCTGTTGACGTGGTGGGCCGCAGGCGGCATCAAGCCGCACGTCCACGCTGCCGTCCCCTTCGCGGAGGCCGCCGAGGCGCATCGCATCCTCCATCGGCGTGAGAACATCGGAAAGGTGGTGCTGGTGCCGTAGCGGTGGGCTCGTGCAGATTGAGAATCGGATTGACAGTTTGCGCGAGACGGCTACTGTTTGCCCATGATCGGGCGTTCTGCGGCAGAGAGCTTCCGGCGGCTGCTCAGCTATTACCCCGTCGTGGTGGTGGCCGGCCCGCGTCAGTCAGGGAAGACGACGCTCACGCGCACCGTACTGCCCGATTGGCCCTACGCAACGTTGGAGGACCCCGACCGCACCGACCCCCGGTCTACGGCTGGAGACAGTTGGGAGAGCTGATGGCGGCGGCAACCGCGTAGATCGCGGCGATTTGTGCGCCGAAGGCACCGTTGTCAAGGCTCACCCCAGGTGGCGCCTCGGCTCTGCCTGCGGCCCCGATCTCGAGACCGCCTGCGCGGACTACATCGCATCCGCCAACACCTGCCTCGAAGATGCGGGTGGTACCGCTGTCGCCGACACGTTCTGCGACTCGTATGCCGGCATCACCGGCGAGGCGGCCACCAACGCCGCTACCTACTTCGAGTGCCTCACTGCCGCCTACGACGGTGCGGACTGCACGGACCCCGACGCCTTCACGGCCGTCAGCGAAGACAGCACCACCTCCGTCACCGACTACGCGGCGATGTAGTCGCGTCGGGCTGCCCTCGGGCAGCTCTGCCGCCGCGGGCCCGTCGCATCGAGAGATGCGGCGGGTTCTGTGTTTTTGGCCCCCGCTACCCGGCCTGGCGGGTGACGACTCCGAGCCGCCTCCGCCGAAGCGCGGCGATCAAGCCCAGGGCAACTGCCAGCCTGTGGGCGCCCGTCCTCGCCCCCGCGGCGCACCCACAGTCCGGCGGCGCGTCCTCGTCGGAGGCCGTGTCCACCTCCGGACACCCGACCCCCGCGTCGAGCCAGGCGGCATCGGTCTCGTCGACGTCCAAGCACAGATCGCCGTCGCTGTCCTGGTCCATCGAGTTGGGGACGCCGTCGCCGTCGGGGTCGGGGGGCGCGGCGTCTTCGTCGAGGGTGGCGCGGCCATCGCCGTCGTCGTCGGCCTCGCGGGCGTTGTCGATGCCGTCGTGGTCACTGTCGAGGGCGGCCTCGGTCGCGTCGGGGCGGCCGTCGTTGTCGCTGTCGAGGTCCAGGTAGTCTGGCGTGCCGTCGGTGTCGGTGTCGGTGGGGGGGGTGCCGTCGCCGAGCTCGTCGGCAGTGGGGGTGCCATCGCCGTCGTCGTCGAGGTCGAGCGCGTCGAGGATGCCGTCGCCATCGCGGTCGTGGGGCGCCGCCTCGTCGCCAAGCTCGTTGGCATCCGGGACGCCGTCGCTGTCTGAATCTAGAGCCGTCGGATCCAGGCCCAGCCGGCGTTCAACGGTGTCGCGGACGCCGTCGGCATCGCCGTCGTAGCGCTCGTCGGCGCCGTCGCAGTCGGCGTCGAGGCCGTCGTCGGGGTCGTCGGCGCCGGGGTGTGTGGTCGCGACGGCGTCGTCACAGTCGCCAAGCTCCAGCGACCATCCCCCCGGCGGACTGCACACGCGGAGCGTTCCCGGTAGGGCGGCGTAGCCGTCCCCATCCCCGTCGGTCGTCCACGTCGGCACCGTGGCGGGATCCATCGACGGGTCGAGGTCGTCCACGAGTCCGTCGCAATCGTCGTCAAGCGCGCTGTCGCTACAGACCTCGACGGCCGCCGGTGAGATCGCGGCGTCGTTGTCATCGCAGTCGGTCGCGTCGATGGCTTGCCCTTCGCCGACGGAGCACGACTGCGCCTCGGTGGCCGGGTCGCCGTACCCGTCGTCGTCGGCGTCGTCGTGCACGGCAAAGGGCTCACAGCCGGCCTCGCAGATGTAGGGGACGACCTCATCGCAGGGGCGGTCCACCCACTGGGCAGCGCCATCGTCGGCGAAGGCCGCGCAGTCTTCGTTGCCGCCGAAGTCGTTGGGCTCGCCGGCGCGCCAGTCGATGAAGGCCGAAGGGCTGGTGCCGTCCCAGACGAAGGTGCCTTCGGCGCCCTGGTCGCTGTAGCCGTGCCACCACCGGTGTGCGTCGTCTGTCGTTTCGGCGGCGGCCCACACCCAGGCCGCCTCGGTGGCGTCGCGCAGATCAACGAGGTGGTAGCCCCAGGTGGCGCAAGCGGCCTGGGCGTTGGGCCAGGAGGCGGCGGTGGTCACGAAGAAGTAGGCGTGGCCGTCGTAGGCGGCGACGTCGCCTGGACAGGGGGCATCGTCGTCGAGCGCGCCGTCGCAGTCGTCGTCCACGCCATTGCAGGCTTCGGACGCTCCCGGAAGCACGCTGGGATCGGTGTCATCGCAATCGGCGCCGCGGTCGACTCCGTCGCGGTCGGCGTCGTCGTCGCTGTCGCCGAGGCAATCGCTGTCGACGCCGTCGTAGGGGGTGTCGGGGGCTTCTGGATAGGCGCTGGCATCGGCGTCGTCGCAGTCGCCGGGCGTGGCCACGTGGGCGGGGGGCACGGTCGTGCAGTCCACGGAGGGGCTGGTGTCGTCCCCCCAACCGTCCCCGTCGGTGTCCGCGTACCAGGTACACGAGTCGGCGCCGTCGCAGTCCTGGTCGGTGCCGTCGCCGGCCAGGTCGAGCGCCCCAGGCGCCACGGTGGCGTCGGTGTCGTCGCAGTCGGTGGCGGTGGTCGTCGAGCCAGCCGGAGCGTCACAGGCCACCGTGGCGGTCCCCGCAGCGCCGTCGCCGTCGGCGTCCACGTACCAGGTGGAGAGCCCGCTGGGATCGACGCCCGCGTCGGCGTCGTCCGCGTCGCCCGAGCAGTCTTCGTCGAGGTCGGCGTCGTCGCACTGCTCGACAGCGGCGGGGTTCACCGTAGCGTCGGCGTCGTCGCAGTCGGTGGCGTCGTCGACGTAGGCGCTCTCGGCGTCGCAGACCCGCGCGGCAGCGGCAGGGTCGCCGTAGCCGTCGTCGTCGATGTCGGCGTAGCGGGTGGAGGTGACGCACCCCGCCTCGCAGATGTAGGCGGCGGTGGCCGTGCAGTCTTTGTCGTTCCACTGGCCGGCGCCGGTAGGCGTGACCCAGACGCAGTCCTCGCCCGTGCCGTAGTCATTGGGCTCGCCGGCGCGCCAGTTTGTGTACGGGCTGTCGCTTCCTCCGTCCCAGGCCCAACTGCCCTCGGTGGCCGAGTCGTTGAGCCCGAACCACCAGTTGGTGCTGGAGACCGCGTTGGCCTCGCTCCAGAGCCAGCCATCCTCTGTCGCGTCGTCCACATCGGCCAGATGGTAGCCCCAGCCGTCGCAAGCGGTGGCGGCCGCGGTCCAGGTGGCCGCAGTGCTGCAGAGCAGGAAGTTGTGGCGCCCGTCGTCCAGTGCGGTGCAGGCGCAGCCGGTCTCGTCGATGGCGCCGTCGCAATTGTCATCGACGGCGTTGCAAGCTTCGATCGCGTCGGGGTTGACCGCGGGGTCGTCGTCATTGCAGTCGTCGCCGTCCACGAAGCCGTCGCCGTCGAGGTCTGCTGACTTGGCGGCGCCGAAACGTTCGGTGAGCGTGGGCCCCTGGCAGCCCGCGATGAGCACCAGAAGCCACATGAGGGGGGGGCTACCAGACGCCGTTGGTGACCTGGATGGTGTACTCCTGGCAGGAGTAGGCCGTCGTGGTCCGGAAAACGTGGATGTAGTAGGCCGAGGACAGGTCCTCGCAGTCGTTGTACACGTCGCCCGTGGTGCAGGTGCGGGTGTCCGAGGGGATGGAATGTGACCCATCTCCCTGGTCTTCTTGGAAGATTTCGTACTCGGTGTAGCCGGCGCCTTCGGGGTCGGTGGAGGAGCCGCTACCGCACTCGAGGTAGGTGTCGGTGCAGCCGCCATCGTAGACCACAAAGGCATATTCGCTGGAGCCGGCGCTGAGTTCGACGTGGAAACGATAGGGGTTGTACGCCGTGGTGTAGGTGTTGCTGCTCTCGATGTAGTACCAGTCGTCGTCGCTGGAGTCGAGAATGTTGCCGTTGAACTCGATGGTGGTGGCGGCGTCCGACGCGATCGCCGACCAGTCGATCACCGGATCTGCGCAACTGTCGCCGTAGGCCGTCGTGTCTTCGTAGTCGTCGGGGGGGTCGCAAACCTCGGTACCGACGACGTTGCTGACGCTCGAGGTGTTGCCCGAAGCGTCGGTGGCCGTGGCGTAGAATGTGTAGCTGTACCCGGCGACCAGGGCCTCGCTGAAGCTGAAGGTCCCCGCACCGTTGGCGGTCGTACTGTCGGTGGTCACGCCGGTCGAGCTTGAGATGTACAGGGTAATCGTTGCGAAAGCCTCGCTACTGCCGCTGACTGTGGCCGACGCGTCGTTGCGGTAGGCGTCCACCGCATCGAGGATGGGCGCGTCCGGGGCGGTGTAGTCGCCCACGAGCACCGAGTCGCTGCCGGCGCTGCTGGTGGCGGCGCCGTCCGAGGCGGTGACCGAACAGAGCCACGTTTCCCCGTCGCTGGTGTAGGACGAGGCCACGTTGCCGCTGGTGATCGAGCTGGCGACGCCGTTGACGGTCCAGGCGTAGGTGTAGGTGAGGCTGTCGCCGTCGATGTCGGTGCTGGCGATGACCACGCTGCAGACGAGCTCGTCGTCGTCTTCCGGATAGTTCGGGGTGACGTCGATCGAGGGCGCGCTCGGATCCGAGTTCTGGATGAGGCGGGTGCCGGAGGTGACCGTGGCGCCGCGATCGCGCCCGTCGTAGGGCGTCGCGTCCACGGTGACGCTGTCGCCCCGGACGAAGTAGCTGCCGGCCAACGTGGGGTCGGTCGCGCCGACGATGGCGGTGCCGTTGAGGTACCACTGGAACTCGTCGATCTCGGCGTCGCCGTCGGGATCGGACCAGCCCACCGGATTCGCGGTGAGGGTGTCGTCGGTGTACGCGGTGGCCGGGGTGATGGTCACGCTGGTGAACGACGGCGGGCCGTTGCCGATGGTGGCGCTGTCGGTGCCTTCCGGACCGTCCGCGGCCCCGTCGTTCGGCACCACGTAGACGATCCAGATGTCACCCCGGGTGGTGGCCGAGGCGGGGAGCGGGTTGCTGGTGAGGCCGGAGTCGACCCCGTTGAGGTACCAGAAGTAGCTGTAGGTGACCGTGTCGCCGTCGGAGTCGTAGCTGGCGGTGTCCATGACCACGGTCAGGGCATCGCCCGAGCCTGCCGGATCCGGCTCGATGTGCACCGTGGGCGCTTCGGGGCCCTCGTTCACATAGAGCGTGGCGCTGTCGCGGGAGGTGATCGCATCGGTATCGGTGGCATACACGGTGATGGTATGCACGCCGTGGCTGAGCCCATCGTAGGTGAAGCTGGCGGTACCGTCGCTGCCCGCGCCCTGCGCCGAGAAGACGCCGTCGAGATCGGACTCCCAACTGAAGGTGAGCGCGTCCGGAGGGTCCTCGACGTCCTCGACGTAGGCCTCGAAATAGACCGTGTCGCCGATGTTGACCCGATCCCCAGACACTGGGGCGACCAGCGTAAGCGTGGGGCGCGCGCCCGCGGCCACCACGATGGTGGTGAAGTCGGAGCCGGTCCGGCCCGTGGTGTCGGTGACCGTCAGCACGATTTCGTGTTCGCCGATGCTGAGCAGCGAGGTTCCCGTCGTCTTTCCGTCGCTGCCCGGCGCGGTCGACAACGCAAGCACACCGTCGAGCGATGACTTCCACTCCACGGTCATGGTCTCGGGCAGATCTTCCCCGTCCGCGACGAGCCCCTCAAAAAGAGTGAGGGAGTTGGCGTAATATTCTTCACCGAACACGGGCGCGACGATGTCCGCCGACGGGGCGTCGTTCTTGTTCACAGTGATATCGGAGGTCGCGACGGCGGACTCCCCGTCGGGGTTGATCGCAGTGATGCTGATTTGTGCGGCGCCGCGCGCAAAGACGGTCGTGCACTCGGACAGCCCGTTGATGTCGAAGACGGCGCCTTCGCAGGTGCTGGCGCCGTTGACCGCCCACGAGGCGCTGATGCTGGAAAGGGAGGTCTCGTAGATTTCGTCCACGACGCGCGCGCGCATGTTGACCGTGACCCCCTCGTTGACCGAGGTGCCCGAGGTCGGCGTCTCGATGGTGACGAGCGGCGGCTTGGTGAACTTGGTGACGCCGTTGTCGCCGTCGCAACCAACGAGGATCAAGACTGCCGCGAGCAAAAGGTGGGCGTGTCGGATGAGACACCTCCGAGCAGAGGAGTATAGGTCGTCTTTGGCCGAGCCTCAAGCGCGGCGGTGAGGGCGTGGCAATGTGGTGGGTTTCAGCGCTCGGCTACGCCCTCGCGACCGAGCCTGCGGAGGTGACCGTTGGCACCTTCGGGGCGGTCGGCGATCGGCTGCTGAGCGCACAGATCACCCGCATCGTCGTACACCCCGAGTTCGAGCGCTACTGGCTCGTCGGGGACAGTGGCGAGATGGTTGCGGAGGTGACCCGCGACGACGGCGCGCACCAGGGGCTCTGTTCAGTCGCGGGGCGGACGCTGTTTCCGCGGCCGGAGCTGGTCGAGGGGCGGGTGGGTCGCCTTGCGTTGGAGCCGCTGTGTGAGTGGATGGCCGCGGGGGTTGGCGAGGTGGCGGTGGTAGAGGCCTCGGCGCCGACGGGAGCGACGCCGGCGGGGCGTTCGCCCGGCGTCCGGCCGGCGGCGGTCGTCTCGGCGATGGAACCGGCCCCGGTGTCGCGCGGGTTCGTCGCCGTAATGGCGGTGGCCGCGCTCGCGCTCGCGGCGTGGTTGTCTCGCGAAAGGCGACGGCTGGTGGGTGCAGCCTTTGTCATGGCGCTGGTCGTTCGTATGTCATTGACGACGCCCGCGCTGTTCAACGGCGGAGACGCTGGGTACCAGAAGCTCCTGGTTGCCTTGGGGCTCTCGCGAAACGAAAGCTGGGGGCCCGGGTACGCGCTGTGGATGCGGCCGGCGGTGGACCTGCTCGGGGCGCGCCCGGATGCAGTGTTCTGGACCAACCTCGCCTTCGCGAGCGCGTGGCCGGCCTGTCTGGCGTGGATTGTAGACCGGCTCGTCGGACGTCGCGAGGCCTGGGCGGCGGCGGTCGTGGGAGGGCTTTTGCCGGTTCACGTGGCCATCTCCCGCAGCGAGGCGATGCACCTCAGCGCCGTCACCTGGGCGACGTTGGCCCTCGTCGGCGCGGTAGAGCTGCGCCGCTGTGAGCGCGCTGGTGCCTTGCTGATGGCGGCGGCTGGTGTTTGTGCCATCGCGACGAGGCCGGACATGGCTGCGCTGGTCCCGGTCCTCGGGTTCTGGCTCTGGGGGGTGCCCGGCGTGGGGCGTTGGACGGGCGGCGCCGCGATTTTGGCCCTTTTGAGTTTCGTGGTGGCGAGCGGGGTGGATGGCCGGGCGTTGGCGGGCGAGCCGGACACCGGCGCCCTCCTGGCACTCGCGTTGCCGCGCTTTGGGGAGCCTGGACCTTCCTCGGGCTATTTTGTCGCGGCACACGCCGGCTTTACGCCCTGGTTGTGGTGGGCGGTGGCGGCGGTGGGGGTCTCGGCCGCGACCGGACTTCGTCGTGAGGCGTTGGCGCTTTCCATCCTCGGCGCTGCCCCCTTCGTACTGAAGGTCACCCCGCTACCCGATGCGGCGCGGCTGCAGCTGTTCGCGCAGGGAGGACTGGTCATGCTGGTGGCCGCGGGCGCGGTGCGGATGGGGCGCGTCGGCTGGCTGGTGGCGCTGGGCGGCGTCCTGACCGGGCCGCTGCTGTCGGGCCCAGTGTGGCAACACCGCGAGGAGTGGCGGTTTCTGGCCAGGGTCGTTCCCGGCCTGCCTGCGGATGCGATGGTGAGCGCCGGGGGGCGGGGGACTGACTTTTGTGAGTTGATGCAGACCCTCGGGCCGGCGCGGTGGACGGAGGAGGGGGCGACTCACCGGTATCGGGCGCCGGGTGCGCCAGCGGTGGAAGGGGAGGCTGTCGCGGAGGCGCGGATCCTCGGGGTGGACGTGGATGCGCGGGGTGCGCGTGACGGTGCCGGACCGGCGGTGGCGGGGATCTACGTGGTCGGGCGGTGAGCGGTCACCAGATCGTGACCAGGGGTGGATAGCGCGGCAGCGCCCTACTCCTCCCCCACCGCCTCCACCGGGCAGCTCTCCACCGCGAACTGGAACAACGACGCCTCGGCCGGCCGGTGCTCCCGAACGAACGCTCTACGATCCCCGTCGCGACCGAAGATCTCCGGTGAGATGTCGGTGCAGGTGTCGCAGCTGATGCAGTTCACATCGACGTACCAGGGCCCGGCGGCGTTGGCGGGATGTTTTTTCATGGGATCGGGCATCCTGACTCCGGCGGGGCTATTTGGCGCCGCGCACGATGCGGGCGCTCTCGGCATGGGGCTCTGAGACGCTGGCGCCGCCTGGGCTGCGGAGGCCATGGTCGTCGGGCTGCTCGTCGCTGCGCAGGCCACGGCGGGCGAGGATGCGCTCCACCAGCTCAGGCTCGGGCTCCCGGCGCAGCACTGCCCGCATGACCTGGACGGGATCACCCGGCACGGGAAACAGCTCGGCCGGGTCATAGTGGTAGTTCATGCTGTACAAGCCGGCACAGACCGGGTCGAGCGCGCAGGCGTCGCAGGCGGGGCTTTTGCCGTGCAAGAACTGCTTTTGGAGGACAAAACCTTTCTTGTCGAGGAAGCGGATGCAGCGCTCCTCCTCCTTGACGATCTTTCGGGTCTCGGTCGAGCAGTGGGCGAACTCAGGCATGTAGCAAAGCGGCACCCGCTCGGCGCGAAAACTGCGGCCGGTCCTGGCGATGTGGCGCATGGCGCGGCGCAGGCTCAGCTCGAACTCGCCAAGACGAGGAATCACGTCGGGGTTGCGCTCGGCCCGGTTCATGTTGGGGTCCATGTTGTTCCACACGAAGTGGCGCACATGGGGGTGCCGCTCGATGATCCAGGCCACGGTCTCATCGAGGTGGTCGCTGTTGTAGGCGTTGATGACCGTATTGATGTCGGCGGTGATGCCGAGGTCGGCCACGTGGAACAAGGCGCGGTCGATGTTTTCGTGGCTGCCGGCGGTCTGGGTGACGAAGTCGTGCACGATCGCGCGGCTGGAGTGCAGGCTCAGGTGAAGATGGGTGAGCCCGGCCTGGACCAACTCTGCCAGGAACGGTCGGTCGCACACCCGTTGGCCGTTGGTGATCATCCGGATGAACAGGCCGTTCGCGTGCGCGTAGTGTACGGCCGGCAACAGGAGGGGCGCGATGGTGGGCTCGCCCCCGGTGAGGATCACCCCGTCGTAGTCGCGGGCGACGAGGTCATCGATGGATTCGCGCATCTCGGCGTCGCTCAGCTCCACGCCGCTGGGCGGGTTGGAGCAAAAGCGGCAGGCCTGCTTGCACTCGCGGGTGAGCTGGAGGTAGCCGAGGTTGGCCATCAGCTACGCCGGCCGGCTTCGGTGTCGACGAAGGGGACGGGCGGGTGTCCGGAGACGGGGAAACGCGGGGCGGGCGACAAGGGCGGCGCGGCGTCCGCCAACCTGGGCGCTGGGTCGCCGGCCGGCCAGGCGGCAAGCTGTTCCGCGGCGTCGACCGCCCATTCCCCGCTCAGCGGCTGGAGCTGGGCGAAGCCGTGGGCGCGGATGCTCTGGAGGTGCTGGCCGGCGCAGCGATCGGTGACGGGACAAGCGCGACACCGAAGCGACTTTGCGCGGTAGTGGGCGGCGATGTACTCGTCGACGAAGGCGTTGACCCCCCAGCGGCCGTCGTCGTGGAAGAGCTCGGTGTGGAGGACGCGCGGGGTGGGGAGGAGCACGGTCCCCGGCGCGAGACAGGCTGGGAGGTTTTCGACCTGGACCCGCTGTCCGAGCGCGACGAAGAAGGCGCGCCAGTCGGGGTCGAGCTCTTTGGACTCGCGCGCCGTCGGCCGCGTGGGTGCGTGAAGAACGTCGTCAGGCAGAATCTGTTCGGCATGCTCCAGGAGCCAGGCGCAGAGTCCTTGATCGAGGCGTAGCTCGATGGTGATTCCAGTGCTGAGCGCGGCGGCGCGGCGGGCGGCCGCGAGCTCTTCCCGCCGCTCGACCACGATGCGAGAGCCGGTGGGGAGGGGGCGCGCGTCCAGCGCGGCGGCGGGCAGGCGTACCGGGCGGGTCAGGACCGCCGGAAGGGTCGTGACTCCAAGCCAGCGGGTCCCAGCCGGCGCCTGTGTCGCGACATCATGACGATCTCCGACCTCGAAGACGTCGAAGGCACCTTGCTGGGCGCGGGCAACGTGGCGATCGAGCGCGGAACAGAAGGGCTCGATGAAGCAGTGCGGACAGCGGGCGGCATCACGACAGTCGATGGCCACGCCCTCGTCAAGGTAACGACGGAACTGCACCCGGCGACCGCCGACCTCGTCGAGCATCTTGTGCGGGTCCTGGATCAGCTCTTCCAGGCCTTCCAGGTGCTGCACCGGAAAGCGGTTGGTCCAGACGTGGAAGCCGGGGACCCGCGCCAGCCGGAAGACCTTGCGGAGGTCCTCGGCGTGGGCATCGACGTCGTAGAAAAGCTCGTCCCGGTTGTCGAACGCGACGCCTTGCGGGATCACATGGAGCAGGTCGAATTCCCTGACGCCGACGCGCGAACAGAGGGCGACGATGGCCTCAAGATGGCGCACGTTCTGCTTGTTGATGCACACATCGACGTTGACGATCACGCGGCCGTCCCGGACCGCCCGAATCATCGCCCGCATCAGGTTGTCGAAGCCGTTCTTGGTCTTGGTGAGGCGATCGTGCAATTCCGGAGTGTGGCCATGGAGCGAGAAGGTGATCTCGTCGAGCCCCGCGTCGACCGCGGCGAGGAAGAAGTCGCGATCGGCGAGGCGCTGGCCATTGGTGACGGTCTGTACCCAGCGGTAGCCCTGGGTCTTGGCAAAGCGCACGGCGTCGTGAAAACGTGGGTGGATCGTGGCTTCGCCCCCGCTGACCACCAGACGACTGGCCGTCTTTTCAACGCGCCCGCGCGTCACCTCGACGCAGATGTCCTCGAAAGACATGAACCGCCCGTCTTGCGCCTCGGCGTCAAGACAGAAGATGCACTTGCTGTTGCATGCGGCCGTCAGCCGCACCCAGTGCTTGGATTCGTTGGCGACGGACTCGTGGTCCAGGGTGACGTCCAGCGCCGCGTCCATGGGGGGGAAGGTAGCACGGGCCCGACCCTGTTCGCGGGCCACCAGCTTAGGCTGCAACGTGGCCTACCCCCCGGCACCCTACACCTGGCCCTGCCCGCCCACCGACGCGCTGGGACCGTGGCGGACTCGGCAGCTCCGGCAGTTGGCGCGGCGGCTCCTCGCGTGGCCGCACCCGCTGGCGCCGTGGGCGGCGCACGCCTGGCAGCAGGTGCGGGAGCCCTTGGCGCGGGTGCTGAAAGAAGCGCCGGCTGCATTTCTGGGGAGCCTCGCACTCCCCGCGATCGCCGCCCCCCTGGCCGCGGGCGAACTCATCGACGCCATCCCCCACCTCCTCCTGGAGCTGGCCCGACGCGGCGTGCTCGACGAGCAGGGCCTCTTCTGGGGCGCTCCCGTCTACCGGTTGGTGAGTCCAGCCCTCGGCGCCGATCGGCGCTTTTCGCCGCCCCTCGTCGGGGTGCTCTTCCAGAATGGAATCGTGGCCCTTCGACCCACCGAGGAATGGTTCCTCGCCCCCGAGCCGGGTCCACGCGCCTGGCCGCTGGCCCACGGGGGGTGGTTGCTCGCCGCCGACACCAACCCGCTGGCGATGGTGGAAGCCCATCCCGACAAAGAGGGCAACGCGCTGTCTTTCGGCGAGGCGGCGCCGGCCCACTGGGTGGCCGCCATCGACGAGGCACGGGCCCGGATATCGACGTTCGCGCCGGAGCTGGCGGCGGAGCACGCACAGCTCCTGGCGGGCGTGGTTCCAGTCGGCACCCACCCTGAGAAGAGCCTGTCAGCGTCGTACCAGGAGGCCATCGGTCTGGTGTACCTGTCGTTGCATCCAAGCTCGCTCACGATGAGCGAGGCCCTGGTTCACGAGGTGCAGCACACCAAGCTCAACTTGTTGTCGTGGACCGATCCCCTCCTCGACAACGGCGCCGAGGTGTACAGCAGCCCGGTGCGCCCGGATCCGCGCCCCATGTGGGGCGTTCTGCTCGCCGCGCACGCATTCCTGCCGGTAGCGAGAATCCATCGGGCAATGCTCGACGCGGGGGCGCCGGATGCCAACCCCGAGCGCTACCTCGCGGTCTGCACACTCAACCACGACGCGATGGAAGTGCTCCGGGCGGGGGCGCGACCCACCGCGCTCGGCGCGCCACTACTTGCGGGCATGGACGCGCTAGAGCGTACGTTGTGGGCGGAACGGGGAGCCTGAAGGGAGTGCGGCGAAATGACGCACCTTCTGGTCGTATTTGCCGATCACAGTGTTGTTTTTGAAACGGCACTGACCGAAAAAGTATGTCTTTTTAAACAAATGCCCGGATTACTGTCCGATAGTGGCGAAATGCCTCGCTTGGTCGCTTCGCTGTACCTCGTCGTCGGTCTGTTCTGGGTGGCCCTTTACAGCCGGCTGGCCGCCCGCTGGCTGGGAAATTCCGCCGAGCTCGGCCTCGTCGTCGGTACGTGGAAGGAGTTCGTCTATGTGCTGATCGAGGCGGGGACCCTTTACGTGGGACTCCGGTGGTGGGAGAGCCAACAGGCTGCGGTGGCGGCCCGGGCTTCGCAGTCTGCGGCGGCTTGGCAGGAACTCTTCGACTCGGCCCCGGTGCCGATGTGGCTGGCGCCTGCGGACGGGCGCATCGGCGCCGCGAACAGGGCGCTCGGGCGTGCGCTCGGGTTCTCCGCAGCCGAGCTGCTGGGCCGCCCGGCTACGGACCTGCTTGACCCCGCCGACGTGAGTCGGTCGTACGCTGCGGCGAACCTGGGGGCGGGCGTCGCCACGGGCATCTTCCGCTATCGAACGGCGGCTGGCGGACACCTGGTGGCCAACACCCACACCTCTGCGGTGACGAGAGACGGTTCGCTCTGCACCCTCGTCGCGCTCGAGAACCTGACCGAACTGCGCGCTGCGGAGCGCCTCCTGGCCGAGAGGGAGGCCACCTTTCACGAGCTGCTCGGCGCGATGAGCGAGTCGGTCTGGATCGGTGACGGCACCGACTTTCGCTCGCTGTACGTCAGCCCCGCCGTCGAGCGCATCACTGGATGGACGCCCGCCGAGCTTCTGGACGGCCGGGTGAGCTGGGGCCAGATGGTGCACCCCGACGACCTCGGCGGGGCGATGGCTGGCATCGCGGCGCTTGCGGTGGACGCGCCGGTCAGCAGCGAGATGCGGATCCTTCGGAAGGACGGCCGGGAGGTCTGGATCGAGACCTCGTCGGTCCGCGTGGCGGGAACCCGCGGGGCTTCGGACCGCATCGTCAGCCTCGTGAGCGATGTGAGCGAGCGTCGCGCCGCGGCGGAAGACTTGCGGCTGGCCGAGGTGGTCTTCCAGCGGGCGCAGCAGGGGATCGTCGTCACCGCCGCCGACTTGCGGATTCTACGGTCGAACCCGGCGTTTGCCGCGCTGACCGGGGAGGAGTTGGAGGTGCCTGGAGCCGGTGAGCCGCGGTTCCTTGGTGTCGAGGTCGCCGATGCCGATGTCTTGGCCCAGATCCGAAGCTCTTTGGGCGCCACGGGTGCGTGGTGCGGCGAAGTCTGGTGGCGAAAGAAGGATGGCGAGCCGTTCCTGGCCGGCCTGTCGATCGGCTCCGCCCCTGGCGGATCGCACGAGGAGCCGAAATTCGTGGTGGTGATGAGCGACCTTACCGCGACGCGACGCGACGCGATCCGGATCGACCGGCTCGCCCACTTTGACTCGGTCACCGGATTGCCCAACCGCCGGAGCTTCGAGGATCGCGTGGAGGCGGCGTGGACGCGCAGCGAGCACGGGGGCGCGGTGATCGCGATTGGGCTTGATCGATTCAAGGCGATCAACGACGCCCTAGGCCAGCAGATCGGGGACGATTTCCTTGCCGAGATCGCAGAACGGATTCATACGGTGCTCGCGGCCGGTGAGGCCCTGGCGCGCTGGCGGAGCGACACCTTCGTGGTGTGGGTGCCGGCGCCAGTTGCGGTCGCGGAGGTGACCGGGCGAATCCTGGCGGCGGTGGCGGTCCCGTTCGAAGTCGGGGCGGTGACGATTCACCTGACGGCGAGCGCCGGCGTCGCCACGTACCCGGTCGATGGCGCGACCGCGGCGGACCTCACCCGTCGCGCCGAGACCGCGATGTTCCATGCCAAGAGCCGCGGCCGCAATCGGTCGGTGATGTTCACCGCCCAGTTGGAGCACGCAGCCAGCGAGCGGATATCGTTTGAGTCGCGACTTCGGCGCGCGATCCAGCGTGAAGAGTTCGTCCTGTACTACCAACCGCAGGTTTCACTCCGGACCGGTGCGCTGACCGGCGTCGAGGCGCTGATTCGTTGGCAGGACCCCGAGCTTGGCCTGGTCCCGCCGGGCGCGTTCATCTCTGCCGCTGAGGACAGCGGGTTGATTCTTCCCATCGGCGTGTGGGTGCTTCGCGAGGCGTGCGCCGTGGCCAGGCGGTGGAATGCCGCCGGGGAGCCGGTCCGCGTGTCGGTGAACATCTCCGCCGTGCAGTTCCTCCATGCCGAGTTCGTGGAGGTCGTCGCCGCCGTCCTGGCGGAAACCGGTTTGTCGCCGCACCTGCTCGAACTGGAGGTGACGGAGGGCGTGGTCATCGCGGAAGGGGCCGGGGTCGGTGTGCGGCTCCAGCGGCTGCACGCCCTCGGGGTGGGACTTTCGATCGACGATTTCGGCACCGGGTACTCCTCGTTGGCCTACCTGCGCCGCTTTCCCTTCGACAAGCTCAAGATCGATCAGAGTTTTGTACGCGACATGCTCCGCGACGCCGACGCGGCCGCCCTCACCCGTGCCGTGGTGCAGCTCGGCAAGGCGCTGCGGTTGACTGTCATCGCCGAGGGGGTAGAAGTACAGGAACAAGATGCGTTCCTGACGAGCATCGACTGTGACGAAGCCCAGGGGTGGCTCTACGCCAAGGCGATGCCTGCGGCGGAGTTCGAGGCGTGGCGCGATGCGCACGAGCGCGGTCTGAAGGCGAAAGGGGGTAGTCGTCCGGCGTGATTCTCGCCGTGCATGGCCTGCCGACTTCACCCGCCTTGTGGGACCGCCTTGCGCTGCCGTTGGTGGCGCCGCGGCTCCGGGGCGTTGACGACGACGAGCCGTTCTCGATCGCGGGGCTCGCGGCGGACCTGGCGGAGCAGGTCGATGAAACGACGGTGGTAGTCGGCCACGACCTCGGCGGGCCGGTCGCGGCGTCGATCGCTTCGTCGCGACCGGTAAAGGCGTTGGTACTCACCGGAACCGCGCTGGGGCCGTATTGGTGGATGGTGCGCGCGACAGCGCTCCCCGGAGTCCAGTCCTACTTCTACGAGCGCCACGCGGGCCGGAAGTTTTTGAGGGGGAGCGTGTCACCGGCGTTGGGCGACGAGGCGGTGGCTGCTTTCCCGCCGGTGCCGCCGGCGCGCATGCGGGCGATCGCGGTGAGGATGCGGCCGCCGCCCTTTGCCGTCAAGTGTCCGGTTCACCTGATTTGGGGCCGCGATGACCGCTGGTACCCCCCGTGGGTGGCCCACGCGCTCGCGCGACGCTTCGGCGTGGACGTCCGCTGGGTGGACGGTGGCCACCTGTGCATGTGGGAGAATCCGGCCGGGTTCGCCAAGGCGTTGCGCCTTTGTTCCAGCGGCTGATGCCCTGCTACGGTCGCGCCAGCACGTTCGGCGGGATGCGGGCCGTCGCGGGGCGGCGCGGCGTCAACACCGACGCGCCAGCGACTCAGACCGAGCTGCGCACCACGGCGAGCCCCAGACGCTCCGCATCCCGGACGAGGCCCGCCACATCTGGGAGCGGCTCGACCAGCCGCGCAATGCGGGCGCCCCGGGCCTGGGCGTGGACCATCTGTTGCCGGAGCGTCCGGCTGGTCGCGCCAGCCGCCGTCGTCAGGACGACTTCGGCGGGGCCGGGCGCGGCGGCGCCCACTGGACGGAGCTCGCCGGCGCCCCAGCGGCGCAGGTAAGCCGCGTCGACGCCGGGGCAGGAGGCGCGCAGTGCGCACCCGTGGCACGGGGCCGGGTACGCGCGGGCTTCGCGCGCGACCTCGCCTGCGACGTAGACGCGATCGGCCTGGTGGACCGACGGTCCGTCCGCCAACAGCGGCCGTAGCTCCCCGGCCAGACACGGCGGAAGCCCCGCCACCTCCAGGTCCAGACCGTGCTGGCTTGCCCGCTCGGCGGCGGGAATCAGCGCCTCAGCGGCAACGGACCACCGCGGCACGAGCATGCGCGCGTCGGCCACGGCAGCGCCCTCCTCGCGGCACAGGACCATCCGAATCGAGCTGGCGCCCCGCCCGTGGGCGAGGTCGGCCAATGCCCCCAGTTGCATGGCGTTGGCGCGAGTCACCACCACCCCGACGCGCACCGGGAGGCCAGCGGCGACCGCCTGCCGGGCAGCGGCGACAACCCGGCGGAAGCTGCCGGGCGTGGCCGTGTGCCAGTCGTGAACCGCTGCCGTCGCGCCGTGAAGGGCGATCGCGACGTCAGTCAACCCCGCCTCCCGCAACGCCCGCGCGGCGCCCGGCGCGGCGAGGATCTGCCCGTTGCTCTGAATCGCCAGCTTTCGGAAACCAAGCTCCCGTGCGGCTCGCAGCAGCGCCGGCAGCCCCCGGCGCAGGGTGATCTCGCCGCCGGCCAAACACAGCCCCTCCCGATGGGGCAGCGCGCGCATCGCCTCGATCGCCGCAGCGTCGTCGCCGTCGCCGGCGAGGCCCTCCTGGTCGCAGAAGCGGCAGGCCTGGTTGCAGGCGGTGCCCACGCGGAGGTCCGTCCAGCGCATGGCTACTCCCGTTGCGACGGCGCCGCGATGCGCCGCGGCCGATGCCTGACGCAAGCCGCCAGCGCACGGCGCATCGCCCCGACCCGCTCCCTACTTGATCGCACGAAGTTCGCTGTCGCCATGAATGGGCAGGTAGTTCTTCCACACGCCCTCGCACACGTTGCCAAACCGACAGCCGGTGCAGCGACCCTCGGGCTGGGCCTTCAGATCGTAGCGTTTCCGATCCTGCCAGTTGAAGCGGGCGCGCCCGTCCTCGATGGTGGCGATCCCGTCGGGAAAACCGTCGCTGGTCAGGGTCTTGATCGAGCAGTCCGTGTCGAGGTCGCGGAACTCGCCGACGTATCGGCGCGCAAGGCCTTTGCTGCCGATGAGCTCTGGAGGGAGCACGCACAGCGGAAAGCTACCCAGCGTCAGGTTTTTCTTGAAGTGGTACTCGTTGAGCAAGACCGCCTTCATCACGTACGGCACCACGTCGGTCAGCTTGGGGATGAGCGAGGTCTCTTCTTCGGCATACCCCTCGGAGCGCACGAAGTTCAGCCGCACGTCGTCCAGGCCGAGATCGAAGAAGAAACGCACGATCTGCGGGAGATATTTGTAGTTCCAGGCGTTGACCACACAGTTGACCGACACATTGTCGACCAAGAGCCCCTCAGCCTTCTTCTTCAACAGATACTGGAGTCCCGACTTCTTCTTCTCGAAGTTACCCGGCACGCGGGTCAGCGCATCCTCCAGCTTGGGTGTGTGCCCGTGCATCGACATCGTGACCCGGGTCAGGCCGGCGTCGAGGATGCGGTCCACGAAGTCGTGGCGGAAGAATTTGGTGCCGTTGGTGGCGACGGCAATGCGGGTGTAGCCAAGCTGGCGGGCGTAGCGGATGGCGTCCAGGATCCACGGGTAGGTGGTAGGTTCCCCGCCCAAAAAACCCACCGAACGGGTGCCACCTTCGTACCAGCGAAGAATCTCCGCCTGCATCTCCGGGTAGGGCATGTAGCGGCGCATGTCGGTGGCCGGGAGCCCATCCAGGCAAAAGACACACTTATTGTTGCAGATCTTGCCGACGTTTATCTCGACATTACGACGAGTGTCGCGCCAGATCTCGCCACCGGGAACCGGCTCGGTCGACAACGCGGCGATGTTCAAGCGGACGCCATGGGGACCAGCTCCTCGCTGCCGTACAGTTCGACATAGCGCGCGAACACGCCGTGACACAAGCGGTTCCAACTACACGAACCGCAGACAGCGGGCTGCGCGCGCTTGCGGTCGGGCGCCCAGGAGTAGAGCCCCTCCAAGGACACGCGGTCTGGATGGCGGACCCACTCGAAGGTGACGCGCGGGTTCCAGTGCAGGTCGTTCGCATACACGCTGTCCGCGCCGAGTGCGCAGACGGGGAGGCCGAAAAAACGCACGATCATCGGGCCGGCTTCGGCGATGATCTGCCGGATGAGCGGCCGCACCTCGTCCAAACGCAGGGTCAGCTCCGCGTAGGCGTTTTCGCCGGCACCCTCCGGGGTGACATTGCTGACCACCAAAAGTTCGGCGCCACGCGCGCGGGCGAGGGCGGCGGTCTCGACGATGCGATCAGCGTTCTGGCGGACGAGCACCGTGTTCACGAACATGCGGAAGCCCGGGTACGCATGGGCATTGGCCATCGCTCGCTCCAGGCGCTCGAAGCTGCCGGGGCGGCGGGTCTGGGCGTCATGGGTCGCGACGTCGGGACCGTGCAGCGAAAAGAGCGCTTCGTCGAGGTACGGTAGCGCGCGCGCCGCGAAGTCGGCGTCCGCGAGGCGGGTGCCGATGGTGCCGATGCTGGTGCGCATGCCGAGCTTTTTCGCGAGTTGGAGGATCTCGACGAATTGGGGGTGAATCGTCGGCTCACCGCCGGTGAAGTGCACGGCGTCGATGCCGCGTTCGGCCTGCTCGCGCAGCACCCGTGCCACCCGCCCGAAGGTGACTGGAAACGAGGCATAGTCGACCATCCGCGTCTCTTCGGAGCAGAACGTGCACCGCTCGGGGCAGTGGTAGGTGATGTGGAACTCCAGCCGGCGCATCGCGTGGCCGGTGTCCGGATGCAGCCATGGCGCTCCCACGGTCACCTGGTGATCACCTTTCGGCCACGATGCTCGAAATAAGCCGGGTACAGCCGGTTGCAGAGCCGAGTCAGGCAGGCGTCGGCCTGCGCGGTTGCCTCCATGATCGCGGGGCCGAGCGTGTCGGCGAGCACTTGTCCGGCGCGGGCGCCGTTTTCCGCCAGCTCGGCTTCGGACGGGGGGTTGTCCAAGGTGCCCGTCGCGGTGGCCGCGCGCACATGGTCGAGATTGCCGGCCAGCACCAGGTTGTTCCCGTAGATGCGCCGGTCGCAGTCGACGACAAAACCGGTGTTGTAGAAGGCCACCGGCGCCCGCACGAACAGGTTGCGCAGGTACAGGTTCTCACCTTTGGCCCAGGCGCCTTCAATGTCATCGGCGATCTGGGTGAAATTGTCCTCCAGCGCCGCCAGTTGTTCGGGCTTCCACGGCAGGTAGTAGCCGGGCAGCAGGTTGAAGCGCTTCACACCGAGGCTGCGGAGGTAGCGGAAGTTCTCGGCCGCGCGGACCGCCGTCGACGGCGCAATCGTCTGGGTGACGACGAAGCGGGGCAGGCGCAAAAGTGCGGGGAGCTTCGCCACCAGCGCGTCGTGGGAAGGTGCGCCACGTCGTAAGCCATCGTGGTCGCGCGCCTTGCCGTCCAGGCTCAGCGTGAGCGTGACCTGGGGCCGCATGTAGAGCCACCGAAGCCAACCCTCGTCAAGGTGGGTGCCGTTGGTGGAGAGGTACACCGACACGCTCGGCGGGGCGGCGTTGACCACCGCGCGCACGACGTCCGGCACCAGGAGCGGCTCGCCACCGAAGAGCTTGCAGTCGCCGCCCCCGTGACGTTCGACGAAGAGCGTGAGCGCCCGCTTGGCGTCCTCGATGCTCAGGTCGGGTTCGCCGTCCTTGACCGTGGGGCAGTAGGCGCAACGCAGATCACAGCGGCGCGTGACGACGAGGATGAGGGCGTTGTGCCAGCGGTCGGCGCGCGGGGCGCCGGGGCTACCACTGCCCGTGAGAGCCGTGGCTGCCATGCGATCCGTGGGAGCCGTGGGAGCCGTGGGAGCCGTGGGAGCCGTGGGAGCCGTGGGAGCCGTGGGAGCCGTGCGAGCCATGCGAGCCGTGGGAACCGTGGGAGCCGTGACTGCCGTGCGAGCCGTGCGAGCCGTGGGAGCCGTGCGACCCGTGGCTACAATGCTGGGCCAGGAGCACGGCGCTGCTATCCGGCGCGTTGCCCTTCCGATCCAGGAACGCGGGGTCGAGTTCGAGCTCGCCGGCGGTGGCCTGAAGGAGCAAAAGTGACTGCGCGACCACGTCGCCCTTCTGGTTGGCCGCCTGGAGTTCGCCCGCTTGCAGCAGGTGGGTGGCCTGGCGCTTCAGCACGGGAAAATCAGCCTCCGCAGCCTGATCACCCCAGTCTGCGCCGGACTTCTTGCCGGGGAAGGGGGTGCGGATGTCGTCTTTACTCATGAGGTCCCCTCGCTGGCAGGCACGTACGGGGTCGTACCCGGTCGCGAACGTTGGATGGTCCACCGGCGGAAGATCCGTTGAAGGCTCCCGTCAGCATCGGTGGAGAGTAGCTGGTAAAGGTACTGTTGCACACCGTAGAACTCTTGGCATTTCCGGGAAAGCGGCCGCTGCCCGAAGATGTCCCCGTCGAACATGTAGTTGTGGAGCGGCTGCACCCCGCATGTGGACTTGTGCACACAGCTGTGGCACGCCGGCAAAGCGTCCTGGATCGACGCGACCGCCAGGGCCTTGACGGTCGGGTGCTTGAGCACCTCGTCCATGCTCGAGGTGTCGACGTGACCGAGCTTGAAGAAGTCGTTCCCCATGTGCGCCGCCATGCGCCCCTCGTCGTCGGTGTACACGCTGCCATCGAAGTTGTAGGCGAGCTGGGCGCTCCCCGAACCGCACGGCGACCGGCAGTCGCTGTAGTTCGGATCGTCGGGGGTGAGCATCTTGGTGAGGAAGATCGACGCGAGTCGTTCCTGTACGAAGGTGCCCTGCCGGTTCAGCTCGATGATGTAGTCCAGCGTGCTCTTGTAGAACGCCAGGAACTCGTCCATCGAGTAGCCGATCTGCTTCCAGGTGTTGACCGCGAAGCCGAAAGGGTTCAGCGGCCGCAGGTGGATGCTCCGGATGCCGCGGTTGACATACTCGTCGACGATTTCCGGGCCGCGGCTCAGGGAGTGACGGGTGGTGGTCATCAGCGCGTCGACATGGAACAGGTCCGGATCGAACCCGCGCCGCACCCATTCGGCGTTGAACTTGTCCATCCAGGCGGTCACCGCGGCGTGAGAGCTGTGCTTTTCCATCCAGCCGCGGTTCTTGTCGTGCAGATCCGCCGGGCCGTCGAGGGACGTGCAGACCATCACCCCCTTGTCAAGGAGGTAGTTCATCTTTTCGTCGGTCATCAGCGTCATGTTGCTGACGAGCGACAGCAGGAGCTCTTTGTTCTCGTACCGGTTCTTCTCCAGCGCGTAGTCGCAGACGAAGCGGATGACCTCGAAGTTGGCGGTCGGCTCGCCCCCTTGGAACTCAAAACCAAGCACCGGCGTCGGCGAGGTGAACGCGAAGTCCACAACTTTGCGCGCCGTTTCCAACGACATGTCCGTGTCGACGCGGTCCATGTCGGCGCGGCTGGCGTGGCAGTAGCGGCAGGAGTGGTTGCAGCGGAGCGTGGTCACGATCGCGTGCAGGTGCGGCCCGTTCAGCAAGAAGGCCTTCTTGCGGCGCAGCTTGTCGGCGAGGCCGTCGAGGTCGAGCTCGTGCTTGAAGAAGTAACGACGGCGAAGCTGATCGTAGAGCGGCTCGCCCGGGTCGATCTGCCCGGCGAGGAAGCGGCGGAAGTCTACGGGGTCCAAGAACAGGTGCTCGCCGACGTCGTTGGTCATGAGCACCTGACCATTGACGACGCCATATCGGAAATAGCCGACCGTCTTTCTGTCGAAGGCGCGCGGATCGACGGTGAGTTCGGTGTTCATCATGTGGAGATGCCCTTGCGCGCGAGGATCGTCTCGAAGAGGGCGTGGTTGCTCAGTTCGTCGCCGAGGCGGGCGCGGACACTTTCGCGGAGGGGGATGGCGCTGACAAGCCAGTCGGCATCGGACTCGCCGACGGTGATTTCGCCCAGCGCCGCAAAGCGCGCGGCGGCACGACCGACGGCGTCGCCCAGGTAGAGCGACTTGTGGAAACGCAAGACCAGGGGTTCAGCCACCGGGGATCTTTTCCCAGGGCACAGGAATATCCAGGTCGTCGCTGGCCATTTCTTCGGCGTCCAGTTCGGCGAGCAGGCGGTCGATGGTCGAGGGACCCTCGGCAGAGAAAAGGGCGCGTGCCATGATGAACTCGCGAAGGCGGGCGTTGCTTTCGCCGATCTGCTTGCGGAGGGCCTGGTTGAGCAGCTCGTTGGAGAAGTGCCCGGCGAGCGCGTGGAGCTCTTCTTCAGAGGCGGCAGCGCGCGTACGGAGCACCACCTGCACACGACGATCGGCTTCCCGATCCAGGTAGACGAAACAACGGTCGATGAACAGGTAGGCGGCGCCCATCACCACATCGAGATCGTAGATCGACTCGTCGACCGAAAAGCGCACGCGCCGCTCTCCCAGCTCGGTGGTGACGCTATCGTTGGGGGTGCTGTCGTTCATGCGGTAGGCGCCCCGGGGGCGAGGCGCACGCTGGCGGCCGCCATCGACTCGGGATGTGCCCAGACACGCTGCGTGTGCGGCACCAGCGAGGCGATCCGGTCGAGATCCATGCTTTCGTTCTCCGCGGCGACCGCGGCGAGGCGCCGCGCGACTCGGCCGAGCGACTCATCCATGGGAGCCGTGCCATCGCCGCCGTCCATGACGATGAAGTCGAGCAGCGGGGTGCTGGCGGGGCCGCGGGCGGCACCGTTGCGCAGGCACACATCCACCCGGGCCAAGCGGCCGTCGGTATGCAAAAGGTTCAGGGTGATCGCCCCTTCGTGCGGGGGGAATATCCGCTGCAAGTTCCAACCCAGGCCCAGGTCCGCGCCGGGCCCGAGCGGGTGAAACAAGAACGCAGGCGGCAGGGCTGCGAAGGCCGCGCCGGGCACGGCGACAGCGGCGAGGCCGAAGAGCGCCTGACGGAGGAAGTTGCGACGACTATCCATGGCGGACTCCGAGGACCCGAAGGATATCGCACTCGGGCGGTGTCCGCTGGGCGCTCGGGTTACCGCGCCACGCCAATGGCCGACTTCCTTGTCATCGGCACCGGCGTGGCCGGGCTGTTCTTCGCGCTCCGTGCCGCACGCCATGGCACGGTGCGCATCCTCGCCAAGGTCGGCAAGGGAGAGTCGAACACCGCCTACGCGCAGGGCGGCATCGCCGCGGTGTGGGCCCCCGACGACACCGCCGAGGCGCACATCTCGGACACCCTCGTCGCCGGTGCCGGCCTCTGCCGTCCCGATGCCGTCGAGCAGACCGTTCGAGAGGCGCCCGAGCGCATCCGCGAGCTGATCGAGCTCGGCGTGAAGTTCTCAGAACAGGAGGAGGGCGGGTACAGCCTGCATCGTGAGGGCGGGCACAGCGCGCGGCGCATCTTGCACGCCGACGATTTGACTGGGGCGGAGTTGGTGCGGGCGCTGCTGGCGGCGGTGGCCGCCGAGCCCAACGTGGAACTGGTGGAAAACCAGATCGCGGTGGACCTGATCACCGAGAACAGCATCGCGCGGCGGGCGGGGCGCGCCCCGGTGGATCCGGACCGGGTGCTCGGCGCCTATGTGCTGGACCCGAAGAAGGGAAAAGTAAGGGTGGAGTCGGCGAAGATCGTGGCGCTCTGCACCGGGGGCGCCGGCAAGGTCTACCTCTACACCTCGAATCCGGACATTGCGTCGGGGGACGGGGTGGCGATGGCCTGGCGTGCGGGCGCCCGGATCGCGAACATGGAGTTCGTCCAGTTTCACCCGACGATCCTGTTCCATCATCAGGCGCGGAGCTTCCTCATCAGCGAGGCCTTGCGGGGCGAAGGCGGCACCCTCCGCCGCAAAGACGGCGACGCCTTCATGCTGCGCTACGACCCGCGTGCCGAGCTGGCCCCGCGAGACATCGTCGCGCGCGCGATCGACGCCGAGCTCAAGCGCAGCGGCGACGACTGCGTCTTCTTGGACATGACCCACCTGGACCGCGACACCCTCATCGCGAAGTTCCCGAACATCTACCGACGTTGTCACGACCTCGGTATTGACATCGCCACCCAGCCGATCCCTGTCGTCCCGGCCGCGCACTACTTCTGCGGGGGCGTCCAGACCGACCTCGAAGGAGAGTCGAGCGTACAAAACCTGTTTGCGATTGGCGAATGTGCGAGCACCGGTCTGCACGGCGCCAACCGCCTCGCCTCGAACTCGCTGGTGGAGGCCGTGGTTTACGCCGACCATGCGGTTCGGGTCGCGACCGGCCGCCTCGCGGCCACGCCGCCGCCGCCGCCGATCCCCGAGTGGGATCCCGGCCGGGCCGTGGACAGTGACGAGGCGGTGGTGATCACCCAGACCTGGGACGAGATCCGCCGGTTCATGTGGAACTATGTGGGCATCGTCCGTACGACGAAGCGGCTTTTGCGCGCCCGCGCCAGGATCGCCTTGGTACAGGACGAGATCCACGACTACTACTGGGACTTTCGCCTGACGGCGGCGCTGGTCGAACTGCGGAACATCGCGACGGTGGCCGAGCTGGTCGTGGAGAGCGCGCTGCGGCGTAAAGAGAGCCGAGGCCTGCACTATTCCCTGGACTACCCTCGTCAGGATCAGCGGGAGGTGCGGGACACGGTGTTGTGGCGACGACGGTAGGGTGCCGGAGTGGCGTGAACAGGGCCGCTCATCGCACGCCGGGAAGCGAAGCCACCCGCGATGTCTCTCGCGACGACGCCCGATATTCGGCGTAGTTGCCGTCGCCGTCGGCGTCGATCACGCCGTACACCGTGAAGTCCGCGGTCGCCGCGTCCACCTCGGTCCAGTAGGCGCCCAGCAGGCGTTCGCTCGGATTCCAGCCGAGCATCGTGCTGAGACAGCGGGCGGCGGGATCCGATGCGCGGTCTCGCGCTTCCGCAGTGAGCGACCGGACGGCGTCGCCGCGGCTCCCGCACGGGACGAAGCTGCCCAGGCTTGCGTCGCGTGCGAGCTGGTGTTTGCGCAGCGCGTCCACCTGGGCGGGGACCTCGGCAACCAGCTCCTCCGTGCGGGCCCGGAGCACCGCGGGCACGGTGATCACGATGGCGCCGATGCTGACGCTTGCAAAGGAGCCACAAACGAAGACCACCAAACCGGCCCCGAGCAGGCCGCGGGTCAGCGGCGTGGTTCCTTCCAGCAAGCTTACCAGCCTTCGCCGGCAAGCCGACGCGCCTCGAGGATCGCCAACAGCTCCCCGAGCTCGGCCCCGACCCTCGCGGTTCGTGCGCTGCTGAGCTGATCCTGGAGCCGCAGCACCTCCAAGGTGGAGACCAGTCCCGCGTCCAGGAGCGCACGCCCCTCCGCCAAGGCGGCATCCGCCGCCTCCTGGCGGGCCCGATGGGCGTCGAGCACCTGTCCGGCGGCGGTGGCGCGCACCCTCGCGGCGGCCAGCTCCGCTTCGTAGTCGCGCTGAAGCGCACTGTACTGGACGTCGGCGATGCGGACGGCGAGCGCGGATTGCCGCTCCAAAAGGAAGGGGCCGACCACCCCGTCAAGCGTCCAGGTCGCCGACAGCGTGACCGCAAGCCCCGGCGCGTTCAGCGGCGTGCTGGCGGTGAGTCCACCGCTCGGAAACCAGCCTGCCAAGTCGCGAATATGGCCCCATCGGGCAGATTGAACCAACTCCTTCGCGGCGTCGAGCCAGGGCGACCCCCCGCTGGACTCGGGCAAGGCCAAGGCCGAGGGCGCTTCGAGTTCGCCGACGTCGTCCATCTGCAGCGCCCGAGCCAGTTGGACGCGCGCCACCGACAGTTCGGCCTCGGCGGCGATTCGTTCGGCGACGGCCAAGAGTCGGCCGGCCTCGGCGGAACGACCGAGCAGCGGGCCGTCAAGCCCCGCGCTGACCCGGGCCTGGATCGCCGTGGCCAGCGTCGTCGCCGCGCTTTCGGTGTCTCGCGCCGCCGCGACGGCGCGCCGGGCCTCCCAGACGCCGACGTAGAGCGCAGCTGCGGCGTATTGGGCGTCGAGTGTCGTGCCCGCGGCGGCATAGCGCGCGGCGGTGGCTCGACTGGAGCGCTGAAGGGCACTGAACCACGACGCCGGCTGCAGCGCGCCGAGCGACACGTTGAAGGTGCCGGTGTCGATCTCCAGGTTGTTACGCCAGGTGCGCCCGATGGACAACGACGGCGTAGGCCCGAGGTGCGCCCAGCTCTGGGCCGCCGCGAACTCGGCCTGCTGGGTGGTCAGCGCCGCGATCAGCGCAGTGGGGTTGACCTCGGCGGCACGACGAACAGTATCTGCGAGGGTCAGGGCGTGGGCGCCGAGCACCAGAGCGAGCATCATGCGGAGAGCCTCTCCGAGGCGCTACGGCCCCGACCGACGAGCGCTTGCAGCGCGGGGATCGACTTGGGAATCGCGGCGGAGAGGACCTCCGGCTCGCCGCCGCCCTCATCGGCGGGCCGAATGCGCACGTCGTCTTCGATCCGGATGCCGCCGAAGCCGATCCAGCTTTCGGCGGCGGCGAAGTCGACTTGCGCTGAAAAGCGGTCCCGCAGTTCGGGGTCGCGAAGGATCGCGGGCACGACGTAAAATCCAGGCTCGACCGTGACCACCATGTTCGCCTCCAAGTCCAGGTCCATGCGCAGGTAGCGCGCGCCAAACTGGGTCGGCCGGTTCCGGCCGGGCGCGTAGGCCGGACGATCGCCGAAATTCTCCAGATCGTGGACGTCAAGCCCGATGAGGTGCCCGACGCCGTGCGGGAAGAAGACCCCGGTGGCGCCGCTCTCCACCAGGCCGTCCACCGCGCCCCGCAAAAGCCCCATCTCGACCAAGCCGGCGGCGAGAACCCGCGTGGCCTCCCAATGGATGTCCCGGTACCGGGTGCCCACCCGGCAGCGGACGATGCCCACTTCCTGCGCGGCGAGAACAAGCTCATAGGCGGCTTGCTGCCTTCCCGTGAACCGCCCGTTCACCGGCCAGGTCCGGGTCACGTCGCTGGCGTAGCCGCTCGGCACCTCCGCGCCGCCGTCCAGAAGCAACAGGTCGCCATCGGCGAGCACCTGGTCGTAGTCGGGCTTGTGGAGCACCTCGCCCCGGACCGTCACGATCGAACGGTACGCCGTGGTCCCGCCGCGCGCCGCAATCACCGCGTCGAAAAAGGCCGCCAGTTCACGCTCGTGCACCCCTGGGCGTGTCGCGACCATTGCCGCATGGTGGGCGCTTGCGGTCATCGCCGCTGCAAGCCGCATCTGGTCGAGCTCCCAGGGGTCGCGGGTGCGGCGCTGGCGGATCACGGCATCGACCAGCGCGTCGGGCCCGGGCGTGCCTGGATACGCGAGGCCGCGGCCGATGATCACTGCGAGGCGGGCCGTGACCGCCGCGTCCGGCACGGCCAGGGCAACGAGCCGGCCGAGGTGCGGGGCGGTGGCCGCGTCCAACTCGAAAACCGGGCGCACGGCGTCGGCGCCGAGGCGTTGCCGTCGCTCGCCCATCGTCGGCATGGGACCGTGCCACAGCTCGTCCCCCCGCTCGGTGGGGTGCAGGAACAGGGTGCAGTGCCCGTCGACCAGTAGCGCAAAGGCGCCCGGCTCGGTGCACCCGGTGTAGTACAAAAAGGTGCTGTCGGCGCGAAAAGGGAGGGTGTTGAGCGGTAAGTTCCGCACGCGCACACCGTTGTTGGCCAAGAGCACCGGGGCGCCGAGCTGCGCGCAGAGAGTCCGGCGGCGCGCGGCGTGGTTGGCGTACGTCATGGCGCTAACGTGGCCACGCCAGGCTCCCCGCCCCGCGGCGGCCGTGGACGGACAGGCCGTCGGGGGCGTTGCCGCCGCAGGCGTCCGACGCCCAACGGACGACGTACACCCGGTCCCAATCGGTGAGGTGTGGGTACAGCGTTCGGTCGGTTGGCGTCGGCTTCTTGATGAATCGGACCTCGACCGGCGCGTCGCAAGCCTTGGTGCCCGCCCGGAGGGTGAGCGTCCACGGCGTCGTGCCATCGGCAGCCAGCGTCAGCTCTTTGGGAAACTGGCTGCTCGCGGCCAGCAGCACTTCGATGCCGTCGGGGGCGGGCGGTCCTGTCCCGGCGCCGTCGGTCAAAAGGTGCATTCGGGCCCCCTGCGCGGCGGTGAGCTCGGACGTCCGCAGCGTTCCCCGCAACTGCAACGCCGTATACCAGCCGTCGTAGAGCTTCAGCTCCGCTGTCGCCGCCGCCACCTCGCGCTCGTAGGCGCGGCGGTCGGCCTGCTCGCCGGCGAAGGCGGCTCCCGCCAGCAGCGCAAGCGCGAGCATCGTGCTCACGCCGACTCCAACTCGGCCCGCCGCACCAGCACGTTGAGCGTGAAGCCCCGCGCTGCGAGCGCGTCGGCAGCGCCCTCATCACGATCCACCACCGTGAAGCACTGCACCACCCGGAGCCCATCCGCCTCGGCCCGATCGACAGCCTTGAGCAACGACCCTCCGGTGGTGCACGTGTCCTCGACGATCGCCACCGGCGAGCCCTTCGGCAGGTTGGCGAGCCCCTCCACCCAGGTTTGCGTCCCGTGGCCCTTGGGCTCCTTGCGAACGATGAACGCGTGCACCGGTCGACCGCGCGCCCACGATACGGTCGCGACCGCGCTGGCAATCGGGTCGGCGCCCATGGTCAGCCCGCCGATGCCCACCACGCTGGCATCCAGCGCCTCGTGGATCAGCGTGCCGATGATGTGGCTACCCTCGGCGTGCAGGGTCGTCTGCCGCGCATCGACGTAGAAGTCGGATTCCCGGCCGGACGCCAGCACCACCCGCATGCGGCGGTAAGACTTCTCGCGGAGCAGTTCGATCAGGCGGGCGCGCATCGGCCGCAGCGTATCGCGATCAGTCGAGGAGCCAACCCCCGAGGTCGGCGATCAGCGCGTCTTTGCCCAGCTCGTTGACCAGCTCGTGCAGCATGCCGGGCTGTTCCCGTACCGTGCCACCGATGCGCGTCGCCACGCGCCGACTTTGCGCGGCGTCGGTGATCGGGTCGGACTCGGACAAGAAGAAGCACACTGGCATTGGCGCGGCGCCCATGGACGCGACCCGGGCCTGGGCGGCGGTCATCTCGGTGAACCAGCGTGCCGTGACCTTCCTGTAGACGTCGGGGTCGGAGACGTAGGCCTGCCCGATGGTGACGTCGCGGCTGAGATGCGCTGGGTCCAGCTCGTTGGTGAGCGCGAGCGACGGCCACAAGCGTGACAAACCCCGACCGACGGCCGACTTCCACGCCGGCACCTTCATCTTGACGCCGCACAGCGGGTTGGAGAGTGCCAAGCGTGACGGTCGCAGTCCCTCCGCCACGGCATCGAGGGCCACGAGGCCCCCCATGCTGTGCGCAAAAAGACACCACCCCGGTCGCACGGTGGCCGCCACCGCCACCGCGTCCTCCCGATACTCACCCCAGTTCAGCACGTGGCTACGGCGGCCCCCAGAGTTCCCGTGACCGCGCAGCTCCATCCGGTGAACGCGCGCGCCCTTCTCGATGAATGCGGCGGCGACGTGATCATAGCGACCCGCGTGCTCGGCGAGGCCGCCGAGGATGAGCACGTCCTTGTCGCCGTCACCGCTGGTGACGACGTGGATCCGAGTGCCATCGGGGGAGTCGACGAAACGAGAGGACATCGAGGTTCAGTTCGCGAACAGGTCGCCCTGGGCGGCCAAGAGCGCGGCGGCCTGACGCTGGGAGGCCTCCATCTCGGGGCGAACGTCGGGGAGCCGATCGACGGGGGCCTGAAGCACCCAGTTGAGCTCCTTCTCGAAGGTGGCCTTGTCCTGCTTCTTCACCGCCCACTCGCCGGCCAGCAGCACATGGGTGCCCAAGAAGTCGGGGTAGGTGGCGAGGGCCTTGTCGAAGTGATCCTTCGACTTGCCGAGGTCCTGTCCGGCGAAGCTGGGAATCGCCGCGTAGTAGGCGCCCCAGTAGCGGTCCGGGCCGGAGTAGTAGTAGGTCGGCTCAAGCTCGCCCACGCGGGTCATGTAGGCCTTGACCGTGGGGAGGTACTTCAGCGTCGTCCCGATGCCGGAGAGCTTCGCCCACTTGCCGAGCGACGAGCTGGTCCAGTACAGGCAGGGCACATCGCTCTGACCGAACGCGCGGGCCGCCGTCGCCTCGGTCTCGTCGCCCTTGCCGAGAAGCGCGGTGAACTCGGTGTTGATCGCGAGGCACTTCTTGCCCCACTCGATCGCTGTGGACCAAGCGGCCAGCTTGGCGTCTTTCTCGGTCTCGTGCCCATCACCCAGGAAGTACCAGCCCCGCAACAGGTGCATCGCCACATCGCGGTCGTTGGGGTTGGTGGCGTAGAGCCCCTCGTACTTCTGGAGTGCAACCTGGAGTTGCGCCTTGTCGCCGCGGTTGGACCACGCAGCCTCGGCCTCAGCTTTGAGGGTGCCCACGGTTTCGGAGGCGACAGGTGCGATGGGTGCCTGGGCGACAGTGTAGGTGCCGACGGGCTTGGCACAACCGAGGACGAGGAGGGCGAGAAGAGTGACCATTTTGGCTCCAGATTGGCGTCCGGTTCTACGCGGGATCACGGAGGATGTCAACTCCCTGTCGGGGCGGGAGAAACGAGTGCGACAATCGGCCACAGGTCGGGCGACGCAGGACCTCAAGTCGTCCGCTTGCGATCCGTTTAGCTTTGGACGACCAGGAGGGTCCATGCTCGATGCCGGTGCACACCTAAGCCTCAACCCCGCGGACTTTCCGTCCCCGCCGGCGGCTATCGCACGTGTGGTCCGGCTGGCCTCCGATCCGGACGTCACTTCCGACAGACTCGGGGCGTGTGTCGCGTCGGACCCGGTGTTCACGGCGGAGCTTCTCCGGACGGTCAACTCGCCTTTTTACGGGCTGAAGCAGCCTGTGACCGCGGCGGCGCGTGCGGTAACGTTGCTTGGCATCCGCGCCCTGCGCAATCTGGCCATCTGTTTCGCGGTGCGCGACTCGGTTCGCAACTCGGGTCTCCGCGGCCCGGATCTCGAAATCTTCTGGGAAGACTGTCTTCGCCGTGCGGTCGCGGCCCGCGCGATCGCTCGGGTGACCGGAAAGGTATCCCCGGAGGAGGCGTTCACCATCGGCCTGCTTCAGGACTTCGGCGTCCTGGCGCTGGTCCGGTCGAATCGCTCCCCGGCGGGCCAATGGTCCGAGTGGCGCCTGCAACTGCCCGAGGCGCGTCGGCAGACCGAGCTCACACTGTTCGGCATGACCCACGACGGGATATCGAAGCTTCTCGGCGACCGGTGGAGCCTTCCGGCGGCGCTCGTCGACGCGCTGGCCAACCACCATTGTCCGGAAAAGTGTGGTCTCGCCTCGCGCGAACTCGCGTACGTCGCCTTCCACGCCGACAACATCGCGGCGCTGCTCGCCTGCAAGACGGCCGCGGCGTTGGCCGCGGTGCGCGCCGGTCTCAAGGAGGCCTACAAACTCGAAGAGCGCGCCATCGACACGCTCCTTGATGCGCTTCCCGGTGAAATCGAGGCGGCTGCGGCTGGCCTCGGCATGCGGGTATCCAAGCAAGCGCCGTTCGCGAACATCCTGGCCGAAGCCAACCGCACCCTCGTGCAGATGAACATGAGCTACGAGGAGATTACCAATCGCCTCGAAGCCGCGCTGATGGAAAAGGAGATGCTCATGGAGGAGCTCGCCGGCGCCAACGCCGAGCTGGCGCGCCTGGCGTTCTTCGACCCGCTCACCGGGCTCTGCAATCGCCGGCACTACGACAAGGTCTTCCGCGAGTTGCTCACCCGCGCCGCGGCTACGGGGAAGCCCCTGTCGCTGGTGATGGTGGACGTCGACAAGTTCAAGCTGGTCAATGACAACTACGGCCACCCTGCCGGTGATGCCGTGCTTCGTTCGACGGCGGCGGCAATCCTAGGCAGCTCTCACGACGCCGACCTGAAGGCACGCCTTGGTGGGGAGGAGCTCGCAGTCGTGCTTCCGGACACCGACGCGCACCAAGCCCTGGCCGCGGCCGAGCGCCTGCGGGAGGCTATCGCGCGTGCATCCGTCACGACGGCCAAGGGCCCGGTTCGGGTGACCGCGTCATTCGGAGTCGCTACGTTCATGGGTTCGGGTCAGGCCGTGGATGTGGAACGGTTGGTCGCGGTGCTCACCGACGTGTCCGACAAGGCGCTGTACGAGAGCAAGCAGAACGGCCGCAACCGCGTCACGGTAGGTGGCTTGGTTCGCTGAGGGTCGGTCCCGGGGCTCGCGGTAGCCGGGCTGATCCGGTCATTGGGGGCGCAGCTGACGCCGCATCTTACCCAGGGCGCCGGGTGCTCCCGCACCCCCGAAGCGCTCAGCGCCTCAGGATATCCAGCAGCCGCTGCCGCGCGTCGGCCGCCAGCTCGATGAACGCGAGCGTCGCAATCGAGGCTCCGTTGACCGCGTCGAGTCGCTCGATTCGGGCTGACGAGCGGAAGAGCTGGTCGCCCGCGACACGAAGCTCAAGCTGCGGGTGCGTCGCCCCCGGCGTCATGCTGAGCTCGTCGTCGAAGACCACGACTCGGACCGAGCGCGGCGACAAGCCGGCGCCGCGTCGCATCCTGACGAGGTTCTCCTCGTCGTGCAGCAGGACCATCACGTCGGCCACGAGCCGAGTCGTGGAGAGGCTTCGCGCCCGTAGCTCCGCCCGCTCCTGCTCGGTCACCCAGGCGATGAGCTGGTAGCGTTCCCGTGCCGGCAGCCCGACGAACTCGATGCCCATGACCGACTCGCGGCCCCAGGCTCCGTCACGCCGACTGGCTCGACGGACGATGCCTTGACCGACGAAGCGGCGCTCGTCCCCGAGCGGGAACTGCACCTGCGCCACCGCCACGCCGTCAGCAAGCTCGTCGTCGCCACTCTGGGCCACAAACGCGCACCCGCCGCCGCTGATGTCCAAGAGCTCGCGGACGCGGACGCCGTCGGTCAGTTCTACCCGGGCAGTGGTCCCCGCCGGGGCCCGCATGCGGAAGTACCGGCGCCGCTGGATTCGCTCCAGCTCCGCAGGAAGGGCCACCAGGACGCCCTCGCTGGTCACGGCACAGACCTTGGTGGTCGCTCCGTGGGGCATGCCCGAGATCATCAGCTCCAGCCGCACCGGCCCCATGAGGCGCTCGAGCACGACGTTGCCGTGCGCGGGGCGCACCGGCGCGAGCAGGAGCCGGCCGTCGTCCATACCGAGCACCGCGGAGACAAAGCCCTTGCCACCGTCGCCGAGGAAAAGGCGAACGGGCGTGCCCGCCTCCGTGGCGGCACGGAGCAGCGGATCGAGGTTGCGGCTCGGGGGGCGCTGCACCCTGGTATTATCGGCCGCGCCCGGCCTATGTGTAGGGAATCAGTCGCGCAGTCGGTGCAGCAGCCGGCTCAGCCGGCCCAACTGCTCGGGCCGGACGTCGAGCCAGGCGAGCCTGGCCTGCAGCGGACGAGCGCGATGAGTGACGATGTCCGCAATCTGTGCCCGCAGGGAGACCACCAAGACCGAGTTCTGACGGACCTCGACCACCGGCAGGACGCTGTTCTGCGCGAGGTCCCGGTCGGGTTCTTCCAGCGCGATCGTGGCGCCGTCCGTGTCCAATGCGGTCGCGGGGCGGTTGCGGCCATCCGAAAGCCGGACCGAGGTTTGGGCGAAGACGGCGGCGTTTCGAACCGCCTCCTCCCGCTTGCGTGTCCGCGTGAGGCCCCTCACCCAGGCGTCGAGCCGTTTGGAGTCCGCCTCGCCCAGCCCCAGCAGTTCCATCCCGGCGATCGGCGGGCCTCCTGGGGCGGCCGGGCGCACGTGTCGGACGGCGGCGGCCGCGGTGATCGCGGCCCCGAGCGGCAGGGCGAATCGGACCTGGGCGAGCATCGTGCCTTCGGCGGGTTCTCCGTCGTGACCGACATACTGCACGCCCAGCCCGGAGGCGCCAAGGTCGACGATCTCCCGGCGAAAAACGCGGTCGCCTTCCGAAAAAAGGACCGTGGTGCCGTGAGGAACGGAAATTCGCGGGCTCGTCCGCCGCTGCGCAGCGCGCAGCCGACGTGCGCGCGAGAGCGTGATCTGCCCAGCGTGACGCACCACCTCGGCGTCGAACGCCCACCGTCGGCCGTCGAGTTCGAGGGTGCACGACACCGGCCCCTCGGCAAGATCGTCGGTGAGGGCGGGCAGGATGACATCGACGCGCAGGCACCCGGCGTCGCCCTCGGATGCCACAACCGCGATGGGTGCCGAAGCCTTCGACGTGGCGACTTCGAGGGGCGCCCGTCGCCTCGCGGCGAGGGCGAAGAGGTCCGGAAGGCTCGGGTGCGGCGCGGCTCGGGTTGTTTCCTGGAGGTGCAAAGACTGCCCGGTCACAGTCAGCGTATCCCAGCGCGCGCAAAGCCAAAAATCAAAAGTGCAGCAGCCATCGACGCGGGGTCGGGCTTCTTTAGGTTAGTCCCGTGGATGCTGCTCCCAGACCCGCCTCTGGCCCTGACGTTCGACGACGTGCTGCTGGTTCCCGGGCACTCGACCCTGCTTCCGCGCGATGCAGACATCACGACGCACCTCACGCGTTCCCTCCTTCTGAACGTCCCAATCCTCAGCGCCGCGATGGACACAGTCACCCAGGCCGAGATGGCGATCGGCATGGCTCGACTCGGCGGCATGGGGATCCTGCACAAGAACATGAGCTCGGCGAGCCAGGCGGCCGAGGTGCGGAAGGTGAAAAAGGCGATGACCGGCGTGATCGTCGACCCCATCACCCTGGGCCCCGATGCACCGCTCCGGCGCGCGCGCGAGCTGATGCGGGAACACAGCGTCAACGGCCTTCCGATCGTGGAGAACGGGCGCGTCGTCGGCATCCTCACCAATCGCGACCTCCGGTACGAACGGCAGTTGGACCAGCCCGTCCGCAACACCATGACCGCCGAGGGTTTGGTGACCTGTCCCCCCGGCACCGGGCTGGAAACCGCCCGCGACCTGATGCAGGAACATCGGGTCGAGAAGTTGCTGGTCGTCGACGAGCACCGCCACCTGCACGGGCTCATCACCTTCAAGGATGTGGAAGCGACGACGCGCCACCCGCTGGCGGTACGCGATGCCCGGGGCCGGCTCCGATGTGGGGCGGCGGTGGGGGTCGGTGGTGACCGCGATGAGCGCGTTGCGGCCTTGGTGGAAGCGGGCGTCGACGTGATCGTGATCGACACCGCCCACGGCCACAGCGAGGGTGTGCTCCGCGCGATGCGGGCGGTGCGCAAAGCTTGGCCCGCGCTCCAGATCATTGTCGGGAACGTCGCGACCTTCGACGCGACCGAGGCGTGCATCGCGGCTGGCGCCGACGCCGTCAAGGTCGGGATCGGCCCCGGGTCAATCTGCACCACGCGGGTTGTTGCCGGCGTCGGGGTCCCCCAGCTCACTGCAATCGCGGAGTGTGCCCGCGCCGCCGCCCGTCACAACGTGCCGATCATCGCGGATGGTGGTGTGAAGTTCTCCGGCGACGTGGCCAAGGCCGTTGCAGCCGGCGCCGACGTGGTGATGGCCGGCTCCCTCTTCGCTGGGAGTGAAGAAGCGCCTGGGGAGGTCGTGCTTTACCAGGGGCGCCAGTACAAGAGCTACCGCGGAATGGGCAGCGTCGAGGCCATGAAGGCCGGCAGCTCGGATCGGTACTTCCAGGACGCCGCCGGCGACCCGGAGGCCGAGACCCGCAAGCTGGTCCCCGAGGGCATCGTCGGTCGCGTGCCCTACAAAGGCCCCGTCGGGGACACCGTCGAGCAGCTGGTCGGGGGGCTACGCGCGGCGATGGGGTACACCGGCTGCGCCACCCTCGCCGAGATGAAGGAGAAGGCGCGGTTCGTGCGCATGACGGCGGCCGGCCTGCGTGAAAGCCACGTCCACGACGTGATCATCACCAAGGAAGCCCCCAACTACCGCATGGAATAGGCTGCCGCATGAAAAAGGTCTTCGCCACCGCCGCCGCGGCGCTCGCGGACGTGCCCGACGGGGCCACGCTGATGGCCGGCGGCTTCGGCCTCTGCGGGATTCCCGAAAACCTCATCCTTGCCCTCCGCGATCGCGGCGTGAAGGGGCTGACCGTCATCTCGAACAACTGTGGTGTCGATGACTGGGGTTTGGGCCCCTTGTTGCAGACGCGCCAGATCCGCAAGATGATCTCCAGCTACGTGGGCGAAAACAAGGAGTTCGAACGTCAGTACCTCTCGGGAGAACTGGAGGTCGAACTCTGTCCCCAGGGCACCCTCGCCGAGCGTATTCGTGCGGGTGGGGCAGGCATCCCCGCCTTCTTCACCGCGACCGGCGTGGGTACGGTCGTGGCCGACGGTAAAGAAACCCGGATTTTCGACGGGCGGAGCTACGTGATGGAGCGCTCCTTGTTCGCCGACTATGCGCTCGTCAAGGCTTGGCGTGGCGATCGTCAGGGCAACCTCATCTACAGTAAGACCGCGCGCAACTTCAACCCGATGATGGCCAGCGCCGCGCGCATCACCATTGCCGAGGTGGAAGAGCTGGTCGAGCCCGGGGAGCTGGATCCGGACCAGGTCCACACGCCCGGCATCTTCGTGCAGCGGATCATCCAAGGCCCGTCCTACCAAAAGCGCATCGAACGCCGCACCGTCCGGGAGTCCTGAACCATGCCGCTCACTCGCGATGGCATCGTCAAGCGCGCCGCTGAAGAGCTGCGTGACGGCTACTACGTCAACCTCGGCATCGGCATCCCCACCTTGGTGGCGAACTTCATCCCCGAGGGAATGGACATCGTCCTGCACAGCGAAAACGGCCTCTGCGGCATGGGCCCCTTCCCGTTGGAAGCCGATGTCGATCCCGACCTCATCAACGCTGGAAAGCAGACGGTGACGGCGCTTCCGGGGGCAAGCTACTTCTCCTCGGCCGACAGCTTCGCGATGATTCGGGGCGGCCACATCCACCTGACCATCCTCGGCGCGATGCAGGTCAGCGCCAGCGGCGACCTCGCCAACTGGATGATCCCCGGCAAGATGATCAAGGGCATGGGCGGCGCGATGGACCTCGTCTCCGGTGCTCGTCGCGTGGTGGTCACCATGGAGCACACCGCTCGAGGCGAAGCCAAGCTCCTGGAGCGGTGCACGCTGCCGCTGACCGGCGTCGCCTGCGTGCACCTGCTGATCACCGACTACGGGGTTTTCAGCTTTATCGACGGCCTGTGCCTCGAGGAGATCGCGGACGACCTCACGGTCGAGGACGTCCGCGCGGCCACCGGTGCGCGCTTTCGCGTCGCACCGGGGCTGCGTCGGCTCGCGTTGACCTAGCCCTTGATTGCGGCGCGCAGCGCGATGACCGCGCCGTCCGCACCGGGGACGCCGCCGCGCACGTAGATCAGGTTCCGTTCGGCGTCGACCTTTTCGACGAAGCAGTTCTGCACCGTCATGTTCGCGTCACCCATGCGGCCGGGCATCTTCATGCCCTTCATGGTGAAGCCAGGGGTCAGTCGGGTGCCGATCGAACCACCGTGCCGGTAGTACTCGTGCACACCGTGGCTGGCCTTGAAGCCCTTGAAGTTGTGCCGCTTCATGACGCCCGCGGTGCCCTTGCCCTTGCTGACCCCGGAGACGTCGACCTTCTGGCCGGCCGCAAACATGTCGGCCAGCTTGAGCTGCGCGCCCGGCTGCAGACCGGCCGCCGTGGCCGCGTCCACCCGGAACTCGCGCACGACGCGGGCGATACTGGCGCCCGCCTTGGCGAAGTGACCGCGCTCCGCCTTAGTGGTCCGGCTTTCCTTCTTTTCGCCCCACGCGACCTGAACGGCGTTGTAGCCATCCTTGGTCTCGGTGGTCTTCACCTGAAGCACCGTATTGGGGGTGACCTCGAGCACGGTGACTCCGCGGACGTTCCCGGCTGCGTCAAAGATCTGGGTCATGCCAAGTTTCCGGCCGATCAGGCCGAGCTTTTCGTTTGCCATTGAGAGCCTCGCATTGGACGACCCGGGGCCGTCGTACGGATGAAACCGACGCATCTGCGCCAGCGGCCGGTGGATAGCCCGGTCGGAGCTGGATCGCAAGCGCCGTCGGCCCGCGCTCAGAACCCGAGGCCGCCGACCTCGATCACATAGTCGGGCTCGGCGAGGTCGTTGCTTGAGATGTGGACCACATTCGCGTCCAGCGACTTTTGGGGCACGTCGAGGCAGGTATCGGTGGTCTTGTAGGTGATCGTGAACGAAGTGGTACGCCCAGGCGCCACCGACGTCGCTCGACCGCCCCCCACCGAGAAGGTCCCGCACGGCTGTATGAAATCGTTGTTCACGTCGATCAGGGAAATGTCCAGGTCCTGGTCGCCATCGTTCCCAATGGTGACCGTGCGGGTGTCCGCACCGAAAAGGGTGTTGAAGTCGGTGATCGCGTAGTCGGAGCTGCCGCCGGTATCGACGGTGATGAGCGGTCCGCACACATCGCACTCGTTGGTGCCCTTCCCGGTCATGGGGATTTCGGTGCGCGGCGCGCTCGGGTCGTCGGAGGTCAGCACCAGTTCTGCAGCGTAGGTCTTTTCGTTGGTTGGGGTGAACGTCACTTCCACCACGCGGGACTCGCCAGGGTCCAGCGTGCGGGGCGGGGTGAGGTTGCCGCCCAGCGCGAAGACGCTGTCGCTCGAGGTCGCCGAGTTCACCGTCAGCGGAGCATCGCCCGTGTTGGAGACGGTGACGACCATCATGGAGGACGCGTAGAGGTCCAGATTGCCGAAGGACAACGACGGCTGGTCGGTGGTAATTTCCCCCGCGGGGCCGCCAGAACCGCCGCCGGTGTCCTCGCCTTCGCCGGCCCCGACCAGGGGTACCACCAACGTTTCGTCGCCGATCGTCAACAGCAGCTCGCCGTCGAAGTCGCCCACCGCGCTGGGTGCGAACTCCAGCGTGAGCACCTCTTCCCCAGCTTTGACGAGGCTGAACTCCGTCCGATCGACGCTGAAGCCATCGCCGACCACTTCTGCGAGGATGTGGCTGGGCCGCGCGCCCGCGTTCTCAAAGGTGATGGCCTGCACCCCCTGGCTTCCGACCTCAACTGAGCCGAAATCGACCGCGGCTTGGCTCAACGAGACGTCGCCCACCGTCGCGCCGGCGGGCGCAGTGCCGTCAGGCAGCGCCTGGAGGCCGATACACGCGAGCGCGACGAGGATCATCGTCGGAGTATACCGGCAGAGACCGAATCGGTCACCCCCGGACTACGAGGATCAGAAGGTGTATTTGAGGGCGGCCGAACCATTGAGGCCCAGGTCCCAGCCCAGGGCGTAGAACACGTCCACGTCCACGCCGACGGAGAAGTGCGACAGCTTGGTGTAGTACTCGAAGGTGGGCCCGGCGAACCCGTACGGGTGGATGCTGCCGTGCATATTCGTCTCGGCGCCGAAGTCGGGGAGCACGTCCTCGGTGTAGCCGACCGTCTCAAGCAGCAACGGGCTGTAGAGTGCGCCGGCGCCAGCCCGGAAGCCGATGCCGAAGCGGCGGGTAGGGTACGCGCTGAATTCGTAGGCCGCCTGTAGCGAGTACGTACGCAGGTCGCCCTCGGTGCAGGGGTAGCCGCCTGCGGCGCCGCCGGCGAAGTCGCAGAGGCCGGCCTGTACGCTCCAGTCGAGCCCGTTGTGCACGCCCTGGTTGATCCCGATTTCCCAAGCCATCGACTGCTTTTCACTGTCGACGAAGTCCTGCCCGAACGACAGGCCCACGTAGGTGCCGGTGCCAACTGCGTTTCCGAAGCCCTTGTCGCCGAAATTGAGTAGGTAGGTCGCCGCACCGATGTTCGCACGGGCGTAGAAGCCACGAACGATCTCACGAATGCGACGCTCTTCAGACCCAGCGGCTGCGGCCTTTTTGGCCTTCCTCTTCTTCGAGCTTTCGCTCCCTTCTTCTTCCTCTTCTTCTTCGTCCTGCGCCACCGCGGAGGCGAGCACGACGAACTCTGAGGCCGAAGCGTCATCCCCGGCGAACGCAGGAGAGGGCAGGAGCAAGGCGAACAGCGGGGAGACGATCATCAGGACGACCTCGGCACGGCTTCTAACTAGCCCGGAGAGAAGATGAACGGGTAGCTGACGATAACGATGCCACCGCCCTTGGGTTCAGGGAACTGGAAGCGCAGGAAGCGCCCGTTGATGCAGCCTTCGACTGCACTGTTGTTCATCGTGGTGGCCTTGGTCGTCGCCGTCGAAACGGTCCCATCCTTGCCGATGACGAACTTCACCGTGATCTTGCCGCCGATCGCTGGGTTCTTGGTGAGCTCGCGCTGGTAGCAGTACCGGATCTGGTTCATGTTGCGCTTGATGACCGCGTCGATCAGCGACTTGTCGAGTGCGCCGAGGATGATGGGGTCCCCACCGATGGAGCCGATGCCGCCTTCGCCCTTGCTGCCGAAGTTGCCGCCCCCCGAGCCGTAGCCGCTGGCGCCCGACCCCCGGCCCTTGGTGCCCATGCCGCCGAGGCCGTCGGCCGTACCGCCGCCGCCGAGGCCCGAGCCGCGACCACCGAGGCCGCCGGAGCCCATCTGGGTGCCCTTGGCACCGATCAGCCCGCCGATACCGCTCTGCATGTCGGCGTTCATTCCGGTAGCGCCGAGCGCGGCGTCAAGCGTGTCGTCGCGGAGGGCGCCGAGCACACCTGCGTTCTCGGCAATCTCCTTGTCGAGTTGCTGCTTGTCCATCTGGACCTTTTCGCCCTTGGCCTTGTCCATCTTGGCGTCTTTCTTGCCGACTTTGCCTTCTTCCTTCTTGGCCTTGGCGCCTTCACCGGCATCAGGGTTCTTGTCTTCCTTCTTCTTGTCTTCTTCCTTCTGCTTGTCGAGAAGGAGCTGGACCATGTGGTCGTCAAGGCCCTGGTCGGTGTGGTCCGGGGGCGGGGTGACGAAGTACAGGAAGGAGAAGGCCGCGGTCAGAAAGCCCATGAACGCGACGATGCCGACGATGGGCCAGTCGATCTGAGATGCTGCCTTGGCGGCGAGCTTGCTCGTGTAGACCATGTGGGCGACGAAGATGGTGTTGCCAAGATCGACAACCAGCCGGGTGTCCTCACCGATGTCGACCAAGAAGAGGCCGTCACTACCGCGCTTGGCGGACCCGTCCGCGAGGAGCTCGGCGAACGTGCGCCGCGTCTCGCCGATGTCGACGAAGCCGGCCCACTTGTCGCTGATACGCGCCTGCCACTTGCCACCGGAACCGGTGAAGAGCGAGAAGTTCGCGCCGGGAAGCATGTCGTTGGGGACGAAGAAGGCGGACTGCCAGCTGGCGCCAAAGAAGCTGGCGTTGACGTTCGAGCCCAGCGTGACCGGCACGTCGCGGAAGTGGCGAACGTCGACGACGGAGTCGCCGAAAACCTGAGCCACCTCGAGCACACGGCCGCGAGACTTGTCGGCGGACGCGTCGTTGGCAGCGGCGCTGGCGCGCATGACGAAGGCCATGACGTCTTCGACGGGGGCGTCCTCGTCTTCGGCTGCGTGCACGACCGGCTCACCCGGGTTGGTATTTTCGTCGTTGGTCTCCTCGCCGACCGCCGCCGCCTGGGCGGCGCCCTCGCCCACCGAGGCGGCCTGCTCCGGGATCTGGAGCTGGATGCGAATCGAGCCGATGCTGATCGAGTCGCCGCTCTTGAGCACAATGGAGCTTACGGGCTCGCCATTGACCTGGGTGCTGTTGTCGCCGGCGAGGTCGTGCAGTTCGACGCTGCCATCCTCGTTGACGTTGAGCACTGCCTGGAGGTCCTGGAGGCCCGGGTCCTCCACGCGGAGCATCGCGGCCGGCCCTTTGCCGATCGTGACGCTTTCGGCGTGCAATTCCTCGTGTCGGAGGAGCACGTCGCCATTGAAAATATCGAAGCTAAGAGAAAGTGCGCTGCTGCCGGCCATGATTCGTCCTCGGTAGGGCGGGGGTTGGGACTACTTGACCTCGTCGACCGACGATTCCATTTCCGCGTTGAAGTCTTGGCGGAGCTTGATCAGTGGGTTGAACTGGGCCTTTTTGCGATCGAGAACCAGAGCGCTGGACGGCTTGACCAGTTCACCACTCACATCCAACCCTTCGAAGTCGATCTCCGTCTTGGTCTTGTACGTGACCTTGCGATCTCCATCGTCTCCGTCCTGGGCGAGCGCCGGGGCGGTTGCAGCGAGGACCGCGAGGCCCAAGAACAGCGAACGAGTGACAAGCTTCTTCATGATCGACTCCGTGGGGCGGGATTGTTCCCGACAGCGGGCAGTTGGACAATAGGGAAACGTAAGAGTTCCCGTCAAAGTTGAGTGTGCTAGCCTGGAGCGGGGGCCGGGGCGGGCGCCGGTTCGGGCGCGGGCGCCGCGGGAGGCGCTTCAGGTGCGGGTGCAGGAGGCGCAGGGGCTTCCGGCGGCGGTACGACCGCGGAACACGCCGCGGCCGCCTCGGTAAGCTGGGCGTACGCGTCGTCGACGAAGGTCATCATGTCGCCGACCATCGCGAGGTCTTTCTCAACGATGACAGGCTTGGCCTGCTCAATGACCATGGGCGCCAGTTCCATGACGTCAGGGCGGGTGGTCAGGAGGCACTGCTCGTGCTTCTTGATCAGCTCTTCCATTTCCTTGATCTTCTTGTCCATGCCCGAGAGCCGCTCGGAGTCGCGGCGGTCGCGCTCTTCCTTCTCCTTGCGCAAGCGTTCGATCTCTTCCTTGCGCCGCTTTTCTGCCAGCTCCAAAGCCTTGATCTCGTCCTTGAGCTTGAAAATCTCGTCGCTCGGGGAGTAGGCGCCGGACATGGCCTGAATGTGGCCATCGATGATCTGGGCGGCCTTCTCGAACTTCTTGGTGTAGTGCATGTGCAACATCGCCGCGTTGATGGCGAGGGTGCGGTGCTTGGTGTCGTTCTTGAGCAGGCCGTCGTAGATCTTTTCGGCGGCTTCGAACTCCTTGGTCCCGCGAAGCGAGATCGCGTAGCCCATCTGAATGTCGACGCTGGCCGGGTAGGCCTTGGCGAGCGGCTCGAAGCACTGGAGCGCCAGACCGTAGTCACCCGAGTTCAATGCCACGTAGCCGAGGTTGAGATTCGCCTCGAGGTTGGTGGGATCGACCTTGAGCGCGGTCCGGAACTGCGCGATGGCGGCCGGCTCGTTCTTCTGCGCAAGCAGCGTGACGCCCATGTTGTTGTAGATGCCGGGGTCGGCGTCGTTGAGGGTTCGCGCCTTTTCAGCCGCCAGTGTGCTCATCGCGTAGTCGCCCTTGGCGTAGTAGGCCCGGGACAGGTTGCGGTAGGCGCCGACGTTCTTGGGCTCGCGCGCCAGGACCTCTTGGGCCTCGGCGATGGCTTCGTCGTAGAGCTCCGCGGCCGTGAGCGCGTCGACGAGGTTGTTGCGCGCCTCGTTGTCGTCCGGGTGGGCGTCCGAGTAGGCCTTGTAGACCTTGGCGGCCTCTGCACCGCGGCCAACGGTCTTGAGCACGCTGCCGAGATTGTAGACCGCCGAGCGATAGTCGGGCTTGAGGTCGACCGCCTTGCGGTAGCAGGACTCGGCCTTGCCGAGGTCACCGACCCGCTCCGCAGCGTAGCCGCAGTTGAACCAGGCCTTGCCGTAGGCGGGGTCGGCGGTGGTCGCGGATTCGAATTTGGCGAGCGCCCCCGCGTAGTCGACCTTGCCGCCGCCTTCGCCCAAGAGCTTCAAGCCAGCGGCAAATTCGGCTTTCGGGTCGACCTGCACTTGTTGGGTGGGGTCGCCCTTCAGGGGCTTCTTTTCGCCGCAGCCCAAGAGGACCAGTGCGATGAGGAGAATACGAAACATGGCTTAGGGCTCCTTTTCGTAGGAGGCGGTGGTGGCCGAGGGCGCCGCGAAACGCGGGCTCTGGATGGTCTCAAAGAGACCGGGGTACTCGTCGGGGGCCAGGACGCCCAGTCGTCGGGTCGCCTCGGCGGTGTCTTCGTTGTAGATCGAGAGCTCGAACGCCTTTTCCAGCGCCCGACTGTAGTAGTCGGCGGCCTTCTGACGGGCCGGGTAGGCCTTGTCCTCAAGCGCCATCCGGTACAGTTCCTTCTGGTCCTCGGTGAGGTATTCCGGAATGTAGGACTTCAGCAGCGTTTCGCCGACGTCTTCCGACGCGTGGCCGAGGCGGACGAGGCTGGCAACGCCCCATTCACCGGCGCCGGTCTTGACGATGTTCAGGTAGGTCGTGTCCAGAAGCGGCACGGCCTTGACCTTGCCGACCAGCTGTTCACGCACGATCTTGTCCATCTGCTTCTGCGGGAGCTTCTTGTCGCCGGGGCCGCTGATCTTGAGCGCCAAGAACGCCTTGTACTCGGGCTCGGCCAAGGCGAACATCATCTGTGCCGCGGCTTCCGTCGCGATTTCTCCGGTGGCGCCCGCCTTCTTTTGGGCCTCGTAGAACGCCACCCCGTCACGCCAGTGCTGGGTGACCTTGGCCGCCATGCCGATTTTGTCCATCATGAGTCCGTAGCGGAGCCGCGAGAACATCATTTCGTCGAAGGTGTAGATGACGGGCGGAGGCGCGTTCTTCGCGGGCTTGCCCGACGGCAGCGTGTACACTCCGAGGTAGATCTTGCTGGCCTCGGCCCACTTCTCATGGGCCTCGTAGGTCTTGGCGAGCTCGAGCTGCACCCCGTTGAGGTTGGGCTCGGTCTTGTACGTCGTCATGTACTTCTGGTAGTTGCCGATCGACGTTTCCCACTGGCCCATGGAGTTACGAAAGATCGCTGCGGAGAAGATCGCGTCCTTCGCGCCGGGGTGCGTGGTGTCGAGGCTGAAGAGCTTCTCGTACCACGATGCCGCGTTCCCGAAGTCGGCCACGGATTCGTAGTCGAACCCGAGCGCCGCAACCTGGTCCTTGTAGTACTTCGACTTGGGGAACTTCTCGACCAGCTCGTGACGCACCTTCATCGAATCGCGGGTGTGCCCGATCTCTCGGTAGTAGACGCTCGCGTTGTTCAGGGCCAAGTCGGCGTTGGTCGACTTCGGGAACTCCTTGTAGAAGGCCCAGTAGTCCGCGGCGCCCTTGGTCTTGTCCTGCGACTTCTTGAAGCCTTCTTCGATGAGCTTCAACGAGGCGTTTTCGTAGACCGTGAACACTTCGCCCTTGAAGGCGTCTGAACCCAGACCACTCTGGTCGTAGAAGGCCTTGGACACTTCCTTGAGGTTGGTCCAGTCCGAAACCAGGGTGAAGCTGTCGAGGATGAGCTCGGCGGCCTGCTCGGCTTCGCGGGACTTCGGATCCATGCCGATGACGACGCGGAAGCGGTCAGACGCTTCTTTGAACTGGTTCTTGTTGTACAAGAGGTAGGCCGACTTGTAGATCATAGACCGCACCTTGGTGCCGTCGTCTGGGTACAACTTGGTGTACTGATCCAGGGCGGTGAGGAGCTTCTTTTCCCACGCGCTCAGGTCGATCGCGTCCTTGCTGGCGCCGGGGTCGGGGCCGGACCCGCTGGCCTTGCTCTCTTTGCGGACGAATTCATCGGCGGCGAAGATGGCGGATTCAGCGCAGAACTTGCTGTGCTGTCCCTTGGGGTCCATCGCGACGACCTTCATGTACTGGTCGTAGGCGATGTCGAACTTCTTCAGCTTGTACAACAGCTCGCCGTAGGCGTAGCGCATGTCGTAGCTGTACTTGGAGTCGGGGAATTCTTCGAGGTAGGTGGCGTAGGCGCCTTCTGCGAGGCCACGGACACGCTTCTGGCCTTCGCCGGTGAGCTTGTTGCCTTCGATCTGGTAGTTGGTTGCGACCGTGCGGAGGCTCTTCTCGATGAACTCACCGGCGCTTTTGACTGCCTCGGTGTTGCTGGCGTTCGCCCGCGCCCACGAGCTGCTCTTGCCGTATTGGGTGCGAAGGCGGTCGATCTCTTGAATCGTGTCCTCCTTCTTGCCCATCTTGGTGAGGCACTGGATGATCTCATTCTGGTAGTCCGGCGCCTGCGCGGCGTCGGGCTTCTCGGTGATCAACCTGCGGTACGTCTGGATCGCCTGCTCGAACTTGCCCTGCTCGAAGTACGTGCTCGCGAGCCGCTTGAGCATGTCGCGAACCAGCTCGGGCTTGCCGATCTTGCTGAAGTACTCGTAGGCCTCATCGAGGTCTCCGGCGTCGGCGAAGAACCGGACCAGGTCCTTCAGCGCTTCGTCTTGGAGCTGAATGTTGGCGCGGCCGCCCGCACCCGAGTTCGTCATCTTGGTCGAGTAGTCGACGACGGTCTTCATCGTTTCGATCGACTTGCCGTACTCACCGACGTTGTACCAGCACCACGCGAGTTTGTAGTTCGCGAAGGCGTACTTCTCGAAGTCGCGAAACGACGAGGCCCGTTGGTAGGCCATCAGCGCCTTCATGGCTTCGTTCTTGTCGAAGTAGTATTCGCCGATGAGCAGGTAGGCGTCGGGGATGAAGCGGCTGTCGGGGTAGGTCTTCACGAGCCGGGTCAGCTCGACGTTGCTTTCGTCGCGGCGCTTGTTCTCGCCCGTGGCGTTCGCCACTTCGTTGAGCGCTTGGCCCAGGTAGAACGTCGCCTCATCGGCACGTACGAACTGGGGGTAGTTGGCGAGGATCTGTCGGTAGAGCTTGATGCTCTTTTCCTGCCAGCCAGCGGACGGCCCGTGGTCTTGCGGAACCTTGTCGGGCTCACACTTTGGCGTGTTGAAACACTTGTCGAACTCGGCCTGGTAGGTCTCCATCTCGCCCTGGTAGAGGAAGCGGCCTTCCTCGAAGTACAGGTCCGCGAGGCGGAGGAGCATTTCGGCCTTGGTGTCCCCTTCGACTGGGGAGTCCTTGAGCAACAGCTTGAGCCGTTCGATCGACTCCTTGCGCGCGTCGTGTGCGGCATCTTCAAGCTCGCGCTGCTTGGCGTCGCGACTGGCGGTGTCGGTGGCCTTGAGGACGCGGCGCTCGCTCTTCTGAGTGCGGTCCTGCGCCCACGCTTGCGTGGGCGTCAACGCCATGCCGGCGACGGGAGCCGCCATCATGAGCAGGACAAGGGTAGAACGAATCGAAGGAATGCGGAACATCATCAACGTCTCCGGAACACGTCGGCGTCAGACAGGCGAGGAGGCGAAATAGCTCAGGGAAGCGGCGGTTACCGACACTTGGACTGCTCGGTGTAGTGATACCACCCGAGCTCGTCCTTCCAAAATTCACCGTTGAACGGCCAGTAGATGAACTTCGGCGACGTCGCGAAGTCCGTGTCCTGCCCCTTGGAGGTGTCCTGAAGGTCGATGCTCTGAATCCGGTACATCGCGTCGCCGCGGCGCGCGTCGACGACTTCGAACTGAATGATGTCGGCTTGGCCGATGAGGTCGCCCAATTGCTTGGCGAGTCCGACCATGTTCTTGAGCAGGGCGCGGCCAGCGCGCTTCTTTAGCGTTTCGCGGGCGTCGGCGATGACTTTCATCATCTCTTCGCCGACAGCTCCCTTCCACTGCGACTTTTGCGACTGGATGATCTGCTCTTCGGTATCGAGCAACTCCAGGTGCCGGACGAGGCCGGAGAGTTCCTGGTCGCGGAGTAGCCGGGTGAACATCGGCTTCGGCAAAACGGTTTCGCCCTTGCCTTCGAAGTACCGCTCATAGGCTTGGTCCGCCAACGCGCGACCCTCCTCGGACGAGTAGGTCTTGAGGGTGTCTTTGAGCTCGGTGTGGACTGGCATGTACCGGGACTTGAAGTCACCGAGGGTGCGGTCGACGTCGTCGTACTGGCACATGTTGAAGTACGTGAGCGCGCGAAGGACGGTGGCTTCGGGGAGATACTCGGAGTCCGAGTAGTACGGGCTTTCCACCGTGAGGATTTCGCCGAGGGTGTAGTTGAGGTCGCTGAGGAGGAACGCGGCCCACGCCATCTCGAACTGGGCCTGTGGCCAGTAGACGCTGTCGCGCGGCACTTGGAGGTACATCTCCTTGGCCTGGGCATGCTCCCCGATTCCGTAGTAGATACGGGCAATATTCAGAACTGATAGCTCGCGGAGACGACCGAGGGCCTCGATTTCCTGAAGCGTAGGGGCTTCGGGTTTGGCCTTGGCGACTTCGCCGAAAGACCGGACGGCCGACTTCAGCTTCAACGTCTTGTTGTCGATGACGCCCAACAGGTAGGTGGCGCGGAGGTACACGTCCGACTTCTCGGCGACCTGCTGCAGCATCTTCTTGGCTTCGGAAAGCTTTTCCTGGTCGTAGAGCTGCACACCCTTGAGGTAGTAAAGCTGGCTCTTGGCGCCTTTCGGGTAGTCTTCCGGCTCGATCTTGGCGACGACCTTGTTCAGGTCGGTGGCGTCACCGGTGAGGTGGTAGATCTGGACGAGCTTGGGGAGCGCGTACTTGAAGAAAGGATTGCCGGTACCCTGCCGCAGCACCTCGATGAAGTAGTACTGGGCCGAGTGGTACATCTTGAGGTCGTAGAGGGACATCCCCATGTAGTAGAGGATCTTCACTTCCTTGTCGGGGAAGCTGCCTTCCTTCCGGAGGTCGTAAAGCGCCAGGGAGGCCGACAGCGGCTTCTTGGCCTTGTACTGACGGATGGCGTCGTCGAGCTTCTGGGGGTCCTTACCGTCCTCCTCGCTGTCTTTGTCGGTGAGCTCCTTGCGCTTGGACTTGCCGGAGCCGACCTCTTCTTCTTCGTCAAAGCCCTTGCGCGCCGCTTCCTTCTTGGGGACTCGCTTTTCTTCTTCCGCGGGCGCGGCTTCTTCCTTGGGCGCGGAATCGCGAGCGATTTGCTTCTTCACCGCGCCGATGACGGCGTCGGGGGCGCCTTCGTTGGTCAGGCACCGCACGAAGTCCGCCGTGAACGACTCTCCGGATTCTTCGACCGTCTGGACGACGATCGCCTCGGGGACGTTGACGTTGACCATGTTCATGACCTCGTCGCACGTCAGGGCGTGCGCCGGGGTGGCGAGGGCAAGCAGCAGCAAGCTGGTCATCACTTCATCCCTGGGAAGAAGAAGGAAACGTTCGCCTGAACGATCAGGTTGTTCTTCATCTCGAGCGTCGTGGACTTGACGACCTCGATGTAGGTCATCGATTTGACTTCGAAGCGGACGCCGACCGATTCACTGAAGGCTACGCGGGCGCCGCCGCCCATGATCGTGGTCGGGTGAACCTGGTATTGTGTGCGGTGTGCGGGGCCATCCGGTGGCTCGTCGTCCGCCTGGAGGGCGATCAAGTCGTCCTCGGTGGCGGTGACGCCCAAGCCGACGGTGCCGTAGATGTCGAACGCGATAATGTCGCGACCCGACGCGATCTTTCCGTAGATCGGAGAGAACTGGAGGCCCACGTTTCCATGGGCGGTGAGCCGGGAAATGTCGGGTGAAACCGAGTTCTTGGTGAGGAGCTGGCAAGAGAGCGGCTTCCAGTCGGGGTCGTCACAACCGCCCTGGCCCAGGATCGGGGCGTACGCGCCCTGCAACTCGATCGCGAAGATCTCAGTGGCGTGGTAGTCGAATACTGCGCCAAGAATGTACCGATTCAGGAACGGGTCATTCGCGACGAAGCCGACCGAGGGACCGATCTCATAGCGGTGGAGCTTGACGAAGGTCTTGGGTTGAATGGTCTTGATGACCTTGCGGCGGCGTTTCGGTTCCGGTTTTTTTTCGGTCGTCTTGCCGGACTTCACCGCGTCCTTCTGGGCCTTCACCGAGTCTTCGTCGTCGTCGTCCTCGTCTTGGGCCACGGCGATGACGTCGAACTGGGCCAGCGGGTTCAGGGCGTCTTCAGCGCGGGCCGGGGTGGCGAGCGCGAGGGAGAGGGCAATGCTCAGCATCGGGGTACCTTGCCGCTCAGAAGTTGTAGAGGCGGGGCTTCATCTTCGGCACGAAGATGGAGATTCCCCCGGTGGTGATGAACACAGACTGGATCTCGTCGTTGAGAACCTGCTGCTGCCCGGTGGTGGGGTCGATGTCGCCGACGATGTAGTCAGCCTCCGGTCCCACGAAGACCAAGGTGCGAGCGTCGAGCTTCAGCGCGATGGTCGGGCTGATGAAGAAGTTGAGCCCGATACCCAGGTTCAGCGCGGGGGTGAACTGCTGCTGCGGGTTCGGCTCCAGCGAGACCGGGTCCGTCGTCGCGCCCTCGCGATAGGCGTCACTGACCACGGCGATGTCCTTGGACACCGCCACCAGGCCCACGCCGGCCGTGCCGTACATGTCAAAGTTGACGACCCCTTCACCGAGCAGATTGATCTTCCCGTAGACCGGCGAGTACCGCGCCGAGAAGGCTGCGGCGATGCTGAGCCGGTCGATGGGCTGCTGGAAAGTCGTGCCTGGATCGCTCTGATACGCGATGTCGAGCAAGGTGCGGGTCAAGTTCTTGACGCCGGAGGTGCCGGTGTTCGGTGAGTAGAGAACCGCGGCCTCGACCGACAGCTTTTCGTCGAAGTGGTAGGCGAGGTACGCCCCACCGACGTAGCTGTCCGCGAAGGAGTTGTTCGGCACGTAGCCGAGGGACGGCGCGATTTCGAAGCGGTTTCCCTTGAGGAAGAAGCGGTTCCGGATCAGGTCGATCGGCTGCTTCTTGCCCTTGAATTCTTCGAGAGCGACCACGGCGGTGTTCTTGTCTTTGGCAAACGCCGCCGTCGGGGCCGCAAGGCCCAAGGCGAGCGCGGCCAGCATCGACAAACGACACAGCGCACGTGTTGAGGTTTCGATAAATCGTCCGGCAGGCTTCATTCCAGCTCTCCGCTAGCCACAGTACCCAAGGAGGGGTCCGAGGGCGGCGCACCATAGCACGGAACCCACGGTTAGGCTGTCCGGACAACAGGGTCCGCCATGTGGTTCTGGCTTTCGATCGCCGCCGTTGCGAGCGCGGCTGATGTGGCCCTTGTCGGCCCCCCTGGACCGCTGGCGGCGACCGAGGCGGTCAGCCTGACCTTGACCACGCCAGGGGCGAGCTTCATCGACGGATGCTCCCCGGTTGAGCTGGAGAAAAGGGATGGAGAGCGGTGGCTTTCTATTCCTCGGCGGGCCTGTGCTCAGCGCCTCCCGGCCAGCCGCGTGGAGGGCAGCCTGGTCGTCTCGGTGCCGCCGCCAGGTCCGGGGGAGTATCGAGCGGTGGTCACTTGGGCGACGGGCTGTACCGAGGGGTTCGCGCTCGCTCAGGCGGCCTGCGCCGAGGTTGAGGCTGTGCGCTCCGGACCGTTCATCGTCCGGGCTGAAGCGGTTAGTCCGGCGCGATGAAGCGAACGCGCAGCTCCGACCAGCCCATCCCGCCACGGCGATCCCGGACCACCACCCACAGGCTCGCGGTTTCGTCAGCCGGGTCATCGGGGCTGAAGTAGACCGTGCTGTCCAGGGGGAAGATGGAGTTCGACTGGCTGAACGACCCGTCCTTTAGGTACCAGGACAAGTACGGCTGCTCGCTTCTGACTTCGGCGACGCCCAGACTGGTGACGAAGGTGTAGGACTCGAACGACTCCGGGGTGAGCTCGGCGCGCAGGTCGTAGGCCTGCCCCGGATCGAGAAGCACCTCGGCCCCAGGGTCGATGGCGAATCCGTCCACCCGCCAAGTCAACACGACCGGATTGTGGTTGGGCGTCGCTGCTAGCGAGACGGGAACACGCTTGTAGGCGAGCTCGACCTCGTCTTCATCGACTGTCTGTCCCTCGGGCACCTCAGGTATCGCAGCGAGGTAGGTCATCGCGAAGGACCCCTCCAATCGGGCGGACTCCTCGAGGGAATCGAGGTAGTCGGTTGGCACCAACCACGCCGGGGGCAGCGCTGGCAAAAAGCCGATAAAGCCGGCGGCGGCCAGGTCTTCCGGGTCCGCCTCTTCCAGCGAACCGCCCTCGAAAAGGGCAGGATCCGCCGAACAGCCGAAGTCGTCCGACGCGCCGCCGTCGCAAACGAACCACGCGCTCCCGGCGAGCGGGTGGACCGGTGAGACGATCAGCGCGCTGAAGGTGACCAGCTCTCCCGGGCGCGGTTCTGCAGGTTCGGTCGCGACGGCGAGCACCCGGAGCCGATCGATCTGCCAGGACTGGCTCAACTCCGCAGTGTCACACCCGAGGAAATGTAGGATCATAAAGATCAAAGCTGCACCTTCAGCTCGAAGCCCGGGCTGGGGATGATCGGTAGGCCCTTGAAGTAGGTCTTCTCGGTGTAGTCGTAATTGTATTGCTCGAACTCTGGATTTTCGCCGTGAAGAGCGTTGATCAGGTCGAGATAGACGAGGAGCTGCCAGGATTGGAAGGTGAACAGCTTGTCAATTCTGGCCGAGACCGCCCAATACGCCGGCAGTCGCTCGCTGTTGGTGTCTCCGGACGGGAAGGCGACGTAGAAGTCCTGGTCCACGTCGTACACCCCGAGCGCGTACGGGGTCGTCGGGTTTCCGGTGGTGTACTGCACCTTGGCGCCGAGGGAGAGGTCGTAGGGCAGCCGGTAGCCTGCGACCGCGGTCAGGATGTGGGTCTGGTCGAAATCGAACAGGTACCAGTCTTCATCAGGGTAATCCTGGCGTTCGCTCCGCGACAACGTGTAGCTGACCCACCCGAACAGGTTCCCGATGGGCTCGTGGCGGGCGATGACCTCCACACCGTAGGCGCGGCCGTCGCCGGTGTTCACGAAGTAGCTGTCGTCCAGGCTGCCGAAGGTGCGGTTGCTGACGATGAGGTCGTTGAGGTCCTTGTAGAAGCCCTCGATTTCGAGTTTGATGGCGGGGCCGATCGACTGCTCAAAACCTAGCGAACTCGCCCAGGCTTCCTCCGCGCCTACCAGCGCCGGCTTGTCGTCCGGTCGGTATTGCTGGAACGGCTGCGGGGGCTGGTGGTACAACCCCGTCGAGCCCTTCACGACACTGGTCTTTCCGAGCGCCCAGCGGAACGAGAACCGGGGGTCCACCGCGAGCACCTCGTTTTCGTCGGGGATGATGACGTACATCAGCCGCGCCCCGCCGTTGAGCGTCAGCTTGTCGGGGTCCTTGAGCGGCTTCCACCGAACGTTGACCCACGGATCCGGGCCGTACCCGGTGGCGGTGCCCTCTAGTTGGTAGGGCTCGCGATCGGCGAGCGGGTCGATCTCGGCGAAGCTGGCGGGATTGAACGGCAGCTCGATGATGAAGTCGGCCCAGCCGGCGATGACGTCGAGCCCCGCGGTCACGGCGAGGTGGTCATCGTGTTCGTAGGCGGCCTCGGCGCGCAATTCAGCGGTGTACCGCGTCTGGATCAGGTGAAAGCTGTCGCCGACGTCGAGGGCCGCCTCGTCCATGCCGAAGCTGGGTGCGATGCGTGCCGACCAATGGTTCCCCCATGCCCGGTCCCACGTGCCGCCCAAGCGGTACGTGCTGTATTGAGTGCCGATGTCGCCCTGGGTGTCGGGGTCGGTGCCCTGGGCGTAGCCGTCAGGGGTGCGGATGAAGAGGGTATCTCGGAAGCCGAAAGCCAGGAGCGAGAACTTGTCCGGGTTTTGGCCCTGGTATTGGTACTTCGCCTGGAAATCCCACCACTGGGGCGAGACGGTGAACCCATCGTCAGCAAGAAAGGCAGGCAGGATCAGATCGATGTAGGAGGCGCGCGCGGCGACCCCGATGCCGTGTTCGTGGTCCTTCCCAAAGCTGCCGAGCCAGACGCCTCCGCTGTCCAACGCATCCGTGGACCAACGCAGCTCGTGGCGCTCCGGGAACTGCGTCCGGGTCGTGGCGTCGACCGAACCACCCGTGCTGCGTCCGTACTGGGGGCCGTACCCACCCGGCAGGTAGTCGACACTCTTGACCAGGTCGGGGTTGATGATCGATTCGAATCCGCCGAGGTGGTAGATGTACGGGATGTACATCCCGTCGATGTAGACGCGGCTGTCTTCGGGATTGGCCCCGCGGATGATGAGCACGCCTGTTCCGAGCGGGGCCCGGGCCGCTCCTGGCAGGTTCTGAACGACCCGGATGGGGTCGCCGAACGTTCCCGGAATACGACGAATCTCGTCCATCGAGATGGTGCGCCGGGTCACGTCGGCGGTTTCCCGGCGATAGGTGCCGATGATGCCCGGATCGGCGTAGGACTGGTTGCGGACCCACAGCCGGGCCGTGGTGACCTCGCCGGCCGCGACGTCGACCGGCTTCTGTAGGGTGTCATAACCGGGGTGCAGGGCCCGCACCGTGTGGTTTCCAGGAGGGAGGCCTCGAAACTGCCACTGCCCCTGGGCGTCCGTTTGCGTTTCGAGGTCCAGGGCATCGATGCGCACGAGGAAGTCGTGGAGGGGCCGGCGCGTACCCATCTCCACGACGGTGCCTTGGAGGTTGACCGGGAGGTCGGCCGGGTCGGCGCTCGGCAGCACCTGTTGGTGCGCGCCGTCTTTCGCCGCGGCGTCCAACACAAAACCGTATGCGAATTCAATCGCGACGGGAACCGGTCCGGTAGCGTCCTCGGCGGGGCTGAAGCGGAATTGCCTGGCGGCGTCCAGCGCCGCTTCGTCAAAACCGTTGCCTGCCGGGATCAGCACTTCGACCAGGGTGACCGCGCCCGCGGCATCGATCTCGATGAGCAGGTTGACCGTTCCCTCCAGCTTCTGGGCGGCGGCCTCAGGCGGATAGGGCGCCTGGACGAACTCGAGGAGTGCGGGGTCCTTGGTCAGCGGCGGGAGCTCCGCCGGGGGGGGCGGAGGCGGGTCCTCGGCATGTGCGGGTCCGATCGCGACGAGCAGGGCGGACAGCAGCGCGGGGATCATTGCTCGATCCGGATGGTGCACACTTGGGGAACGCCGGTCACGGCGACGGGCCTTCCGTCTTGCTTTCCGGGGGTGAACCGCGCTTGACGCCAAGCGGCGGCGCAAGCCTCGCCGGTGCCGTGCCCCAGGTCGCGCAAGACACGCACGGCGGTCACGTTGCCTTCGGCGCCGATGTCGATGGAGACGCGAACTTCGCCCTCCACGCCGGCCTCCTGCGCCTCTTTAGGGACCTCCATCATCGGGCGCGCGCGGGAAACGGGCGGCGTGGTGACCGACGCGTAGCTCCGGGCCGCCGTCGCCTCGTCGGCGGACATCCCGGCGCCCTCCGCCGCCACCCTCGTCGAGTTGCCCGCCCGAGCCTGGAGTCCGGTGCCGCTTCCGTTGGCGAACGAGCTTTGGTGGAGCCCCTGGACCACCCGACGTGCCGGTTTGGCCTCAAGCTCCGGCGGCGGCTCCGTCGGGACATCGACTGGCTTGATGTCCTCGAACTTTACGACAGGAGGCTTCTTCTTCTCGGGTGGTGGCGGCGGCGGCGGCGGGGCCGGTGGGGGTGGCGGCTGCGCCACGACCATCTCCACCCACTGCACGGTGCGCTCGCGCTCATTGGGTCGCGAAAGGATGGCCGCGGCAGCGACCGAGTGGACCACCAACGAGACCCCGATGCCCAGCGGAACCAGCACCAGCCGCCCGCCGGACTCCTTCCGAAACGGCGACAGCGACCCGCTCGGCGTCATGGCGCTGCGACCTCGATGGGCTCGATGTTGATTGCGAACCGCGCGACGCCTTCCTGCTTCACGAGATCGATGAGGTGGGTGACGTCCCCGTGGCGCGCGTCCCGATCGCCGGCCACGAGGCAGACGACTTGGTCATCGGCGGCGCGCGCGGCCCGGACAGCGGCCCGCAGCTCGGGCTCCGTGACGGGGTTCCCATCGAGCAGCAGCTGGCCCGCGGACGTGACGGTGATCGCCAATGACGAGGGCGCGGTCGCGTCGCCCGTGGCGGCATCCGGCAGCGTGACCTTGATCGACGGCGAGACGATGTACGACGTGGTCACCATGAAGATGATGAGCACGACGAGGATGATGTCGACCAACGGCAAGATGTTGATCTCGGTCATCCCCTCGTCGTCGCCGCTGAGTCGCGTGCCAGCCATGGCTAGGTGCCCTCGGCCCGCATCCGCGCCACCACCAGGTCGGCCAGGCTCTCGATTCGCGACAGCTGCGAACGGACCATGCGGGTGAGAAAGTTGTAGAGCACGACCGCCGGGATGGCCACCATCAACGCTACCGCGGTCGAGACCAGCGCCTCTGAGATCGCGCTCATGACCATCTTTCCGGAGTCCGTCGATTCCAACGACAGCTCATGAAAGGCCTGGATGATGCCCAGGACGGTGCCGAAGAGGCCGATGAACGCGGCGGTGGACGCGACGGTACCCACGACAAGCAGGCCGCGCTCGAGGCGCAAGCGTTCGAAAAGGATGGTCCCCTGCATGGCATGCTGCGAGGCGGCCGCCACTCGGGCGCGAAGTCCGGCGAGCAAGACCCTTGCCTCCACCCCCTTCTGCAGATTCAACGAAGCCTCCAATTCGTCGCGAGCCCCGCCGGAGAGGTAACGGCCCACGGCGGCCTCGAAGGGCCCGGCCGGGGTCCTGTTGACCACGAAGTACACCACGCGCTCGATCCCGATCGCCACGCACAGGAACGACATGATCACGAGCAGCCAGAGCACCCACCAGGCGCCCAGGAGCGCGAAGTTCAGCATCGCCTTTGCCAGCATCACCACCCCCGTCGGCCGCAGCAGCTAATTCGTCGGCCTGCTGCCGGGACACCCGCGCACAAAGCTTGACGCGCGGCGGCCCTGGGCTTCGGCCGCGATCACCACACGGTTGGCCGCAGCGATGATTTCGTCGGAAGAGCGTGGCGTGAGGGCAGGCCCGATCGCGCAGCCGTCGGCGGTGTAGAAGCCCAACGTGCCGGGGCTCTGCCTGAAGTCCGACTGGACGAGGATGGGGTGGAAGCGGTCGTTGAAGAAAGTGGTGACGTCGGCGTCGGCCACAAGTCGGTCCAACGCCCCCCCTGGGACATCGACAACGAGCACCACGGGGCGTTCGACCGGCTCGGCCGGCACGCGCCATTCCACCCAGATGGCGGCCGACCGCGTGGTCGTGGCTGGGGGAGGGTCGGGGGGGTCGCTGCACGCAAAGAGCGCGGCGAGGATGAGGTGGAGGTGACGGGCGGGGTTGAACCGCCGTATGATGGTTTTGCAAACCATTGCCTTACCACTTGGCGACGTCACCAGGCGCATCGGTCTAAGGCCCGGGCGGCGGTTCGGCAAGGGTGACCAGTCGTCGCTACGACGCCAGCAGGCGCTGGGATCCGGCGTGCAACTCGCGGGCGTGGACCAGGACGCGCGCCTGCCAGGCGGGGTCCAGCGGGGCGAAGGCCTCGCGCATTCCGCGCTTCGCCGGGTGCTCGGCGCTGACGGTGCCCCAATGGTGGAGACGATTTTCTGCCCGAAGGCGGGCGAGGACGGCGAGGTTGCTGAGGGTGCCGAATTCGCAGGTGAGCCCGTCGTACCGGACCCCCGGGAGACGCGCCATCAGCGCCGCGGTCATGCCCCCGCGGATGAGGTAGCCCTGAGGGTCACTGGGGTTCCACGTGCGAACGTCTTCGCCGAGTGCCGTCGTGACCCGGGCAATCTCGGCAGGTGGCACGTTTCCTTCGAGCAAGAGCGTCCTCTCTCCGAACCGGCCGAGCGCGCTGTGCCAATCCACGTGGACCACACGCTCGCGACCGCTCAGGCGCTCAACCAGGAAGGGGAGCAACGCCGCCGGCCCCGCCTCAAGCGCGGTCCCTCCATAGAAAAGTCCCTTGGCAAAATGGTATTGCCCGCTGACCACCGCGTTCTTGAGCGCCCCGTAGCCCTGACTGAGCACGGCCCAGGCGGCCTGGATCCAAAAGGTATCGAGCCCCCCCGGCGGCGTGGCCGGGTTGAGCATCGCGTCGAGCGCCGCGTAGGCGGGGGCGGCGCCGACATATCCGCCGTCCGGGTCAAAATTGCGATTCAGATCGACATTATTTTCGTTGACGCGGCGTAAGTTCGCCCAACCATACGGGTTGACCGCATGCACGTACAGCGTCGCGACATCGATCTCCGGCTGGGCGAGCACCTCGAGCTGCGCGGCCCCGCCACCGAATCCTTCGACCCCGTGCACGCCGCTGGTGTAGACCAGGACGCGAGCCGCCTCGGCACGACCCACCCACGCCCAGTCGATCGTGAGGTCTCCGGTGACCGGAATGCATCCGTGCTCGACCTCGGCAGTGGCGGCACGGAAGCGGCGTCGAGCCTCGCCGTAGTCGGCGCTGAATCTTTCGTTGATCGCGTCCATGCCACGAATCGTAGCTCGGGCGCTCTGGCGTCGGGGCGGGATAGGCCGCGCCGTGCTGTCAGCGGTGATCATCGCCAAGAACGAGGCCGATCGTATCGAGGCCGCGATTCGGTCGGTGGCCTTCGCCGACGAAGTCTTGGTGCTGGACGCGGGGAGCGAGGACGACACCGTGGCGCGTGCTGTCGCCCTCGGCGCCCGCGTCCTGAGCACCGACTGGCCGGGTTTTGTGGCCCAGAAGAACCGGGGGCTGCAAGCCGCCACCGGCGAGTGGGTGTTGTCGTTGGATGCGGACGAGCGTGTCGATGAGGTCCTTGCCGCCTCGATCGTAGCGGCGGTCGCATCCGAGGGCGCGGATGGGTTCGTGGTCAATCGTCGGACGTTCTGGTTGGGCCACCGGCTGGCCCACGGTCACGCGTGGCCTGACTCCCGGGTGCGCCTCGTGCGGGCGGCGAGGGCGCGCTGGGTTGGCCACGATCCTCACGATCTCCTCGCCGTCGATGGGCCGATGCGCCCTCTTGCCGGCGAGCTGCTGCACGATCCGTACCGGTCGCTCGGCGAGCACCTCAAGACCATCGATACGTACACTCGGCTGGACGCGCGTCGTGGGTCGGTCCTGGACGTGCTTTTTCGACCTCTTTGGCACCTTTTCGCGGCGCTGATACTACGTCGGGGGCTCTTGGACGGCTGGCCCGGAGTGGCCTTCGCCGGACTCGGCGCGTTGTACACCTTCTTGAAGTGGACCCGCGGTCACCTGGCCCACTCATGAAGATCGCTCTGGTTCATCGTCGCTATTCGACCAATGGGGGCACCGAGCGGTATCTGGTCGGCTTCTCGCGCTTTTTGACCGGGGCCGGTCACGACGTCAGCGTGCTGTGCAACGAGGTTGCAGCCGAGCTTCGCAACGAGCCGGGGATCCGTTTTGTGCACCTGCCGATGTGGCGGCCCGCCAAGGCGCTGAGCCTCGCGTGGTCGGTGCGGCGCGTGCTTTCGCGGGAGCGCTTCGACGCCGTGCTCGGACTCGGACGGCACACTGGACACCACGTGTACCGGGCCGGCGGGGGCTCGCACTTGGACTACCTGCGGCGGCGCGCAAACTCGTGGCGTTGGTGGTTGTCTCCCGGGGACTGGCTCGACGTTTTTCTGGATCGGGCGGCGGTTGTTGGGGCGCGGGTCTGCATCGCGAACAGCGAGCTTGGCGCGCGCGGCTTGCGTGAGGACTACGGCGCGAGCACGGTCGAGGTGGTCTACAACGGGGTCGATCTTGAACGGTTCCGTCCAGACCACGCTGCGCGCGCGTCGCTCCGCAGCGAGATGGGCGTCGTCGGGCCGGTGGCGGTCTTCGTCGGCAACGACTTCGTTCGAAAGGGGCTGGATGTAGCCTTGGCAGCCCTGCCGTCGGACTGGGCGCTGTGGGTCGTGGGTACCGGAAAGCCGCCACCGGCGCCCGCCCGAGTTCGGTTTTTCGGTGCCCAGGCCAATCCGGAACGTTTCTTGCAGGCCGCCGATGTGCTGGTGCTGCCGACCCACTACGACCCTTTCGCCAATGTGTGCCTTGAGGCGCTGGCGTGCGGCGTGCCCGTGCTGACGACCCGCGCGAACGGCGCGAGCGAGATCGTGCCGGAACCGTGGATGATCGCTGACGACATCCCCACCCTCCGCGCCGCTTTTGCCCGCATCAACCCATCGTTGGGCGCGGCTTGTCGGGCCGCGGCAGAGTCATTTCCACAATCCCGCAGCTTTCAGCGCGCGCTGGAGCTGCTCGTCGAGGCCTCCCGATGAAGAAGTTTTTGGTCCGACTCCTGCAGGTCACCGCGGTCCTGGTTGTGGTGGGCGGGGTGGTCGGCACGTGGGCCTACCGAAAGTACGTGGTGAACGAGCCGGGGCCGGCCTTCGAGCGGGCGGCCATCTTGGAGATCATCGCGCAGGAGTCGCCCGTCTACTACCGCGACGGCGTCACCCCGATGGGGGTGTTCTTCGACCAGGAGCACCGCACCTACGTGTCCTACGAGCGGCTGCCCGAGGACTGGGTCCGCGCCATCGTTTCCTCGGAGGACGGGAACTTCTGGACGCACGCCGGCCTGGATCCCAAGCACATCCTTCGGGCGATGGTCCAGAACATCAAGGCCGGTTCGGTGGTGGCCGGTGGGTCGACGCTGACTCAACAGACTGCGAAGAACCTGTTTTATCGTCCGGATCGTTCCTTCCGCGCCAAGGCGGTGGAACTGGGGGACACCCTTCGCTTGGAGGCGCAGTTCTCCAAGAAGGAGATCCTGGAGTTTTACGCGAACCAGTTCCACGTCAGCGCCAATGGCCGCGGCATCGGGATCGCCGCCCGCTACTTCTTCGACAAGACGCCCGAGCAGTTGGAGACGAAGGAGTGCGCGTTCATCGCCGGGATGGTTAAGGCGCCCAGCCGCTACAACCCCTTCATCGGGCAGACTGCCGAACGTCGAGAGGAGGCGAGGACGGCGGCCGAGAAGCGGACGGCCTACGTCTTGCGGCGAATGGCGGAGACCGGCGAGCTCAGCGAGGCCCGTCGCGCCGAGTTGGAGGCCGAGCCCCTGGCCTTCCGTCGAGGCAGCTTCCGCTACGATCGAAGCGTGGTCCTGGACGAAGTCCAGCGCCGGCTGGAGGAGCCGAAGTTCATCGAACTTTTCGAGCGGGCTGGCATCGACAACCCCAGCACGGCGGGACTCCGGATCGTCACCACGATCGACAAACACGCCGAGGCGGCGGCGACCTACGGGCTGTGGCACCACTTGTCGGAGCTGGGTCCCCAGCTTGAGCGTCCAGCGCTCGACAAGTTGCTTCTGCCCCCGGCGACCACCGCCGAGGCGTCGCCTGGGCAAGTTTTGGTGCCGCTGAGCTTTCACGCCGCGCGGGTCGAAGCGGCCGCCGCTGACGGGCTGAAGTTGGATCTCGGGGGTCGCCCCTGCGAGGTCGATGCTGCCGGCATCCTGAGGGTGGCCAAGGCGTTCGGGGCCAAGCCGGACGTGCTGGCGGCGGTGCTGGTGCCCGGCCGTTTCCTGCTCGCGAGCGTCCGTGAAGACGGTGCCTCGTGCGATCTGGAGTATCGCCCGGGCCTCCAGGGCGCCGTTTTGGTCCTTGAGGACGGCCGGATTCGGGCGATGGTGGGCGGCAACGACAACCGCAACCTCAACCGCGTGACCAGCGCGTTCCGGCAGTTCGGCAGCACCTGGAAGCCGCTCCTGTTCCTGGCGGCGAGCCAACTTGGCTGGCTGCCGACCGACCCGCTCGACAACCGCCGCAACGCCTTTCCGTTCCGGGACGTCTGGTATTTCCCGAGGGCCGACCACAGCGCCGACGCCTTCTTGTCGATGACCGCGACCGGCACCCGCTCCGAGAACCTCGCCAGCGTCTGGCTGCTCTTCCACCTCGTCGACCGGCTCGACGATGAGCAACTCCGGAGGCTCGCGGTGGAGGCCGACCTGCTGCCGCGTGAGGGCGAGACGCCCGAGGCGTTTGCGTTGAGGATGCGCGATGACGCCGTCATCCGCTCGAGCCCTGAGCGCTACGCCGAGCTGGCCTTCACCCGCGCCCGCGCCGATGTCCTTACGGGCCTCCCGGGCACCCGGCACCCCGAAGATGCGCTGGCGGTCCGCTCCCTCCTGTACGGCCACGGGGTGGCGGCGGAACGCGCGCGCGTTCAGCGCACGTCGACTTCGGCCGAGCGGACATCGCGACTCGTCGCGCTCGAGAACAATATGGTCGGCCTCGAGGAGACCGCTGCCGCCTGCCTCGCGGGGCCGCTGTCCGCCCTGACGTGGGACCCTGTTTCGCAGGCGCTCGCGTGTGGCAGGGCGCCCGCCGGCTTTGTGCCGTTGCCGCCCGAGGCCCTGGCGCTGGCTACGGCGTCCCGCGTGGACCAAGCGCTGGCCCCCGAGGCCCAGGACGATCTGCTCCTCGACGGGCGCGTGCATCTCGGGACCGTTCGCGCGTTGCGGGTGGCCGAGGACCTCCGCTCGGCTGAGTTGGTCGGTCGGGACCCGTACGACCCCGACGTCCTCGTTCTGCACCCCGATTGGCGCGTACTCGTCGGTGTCCGGAGCTTTATCCGGCTGTGCCACGACATCGGCGTTGAGGCGACGCTCCCGGAGAATCTCACGCTGACGCTTGGGGCCGCGGACACGTCGCTTCAGGAGATGGCGAGCGCCTACCAGGCGTTGCTCGCGGGCCAGAGGTACCGCTTTTCCGGCGAGGGGTTCGTCGAGGGCTCGGTCACCGGCATGCGCAGCACCTTTGCCCTGCCTGAGAGTGACGAGCCGACGGCGTTGGTGCAGGAAATCCGCGACGCGGGCGGCAATGTCCTGTTCCGAATGCAGGGCCGAAGTGAGCCGGTGGCGGATCCGAGGGCCGGAGCAATGGTGGGAGACATCCTCCGGAACGTCGTGCTGCACGGCACCGGCCGGCGGGCGGCGGATGCGGGGGGCACCGAGGGCCGCCCCTTGACCGGCAAAACAGGAACGACCAACAACTATCGGAACGCCGCGTTCATCGGATTTGCACCGATTCAAGCGGGGGGCCTGCCGGTGTGGGGCAAGGCGTTCACCGTTGCGGCCTACGTCGGCAATGACGACAACTCCCCGATGCGACGTGGGTCGTTGCGGGTTCAAGGGGCGAACGGCGCGCTCCCCGTGTGGTTGGAGACGGTGCGGCTGATGGCCGCGCGCGGGCTGCTCGGCACCGGAGCCGACGGTGAGTACACGATTCCCGAGGGACTCGTGCGCGTGCCCAGTCCCGACGGACTCGGCTTCGATGGAGAACCGCTCACCGCTCTCCGCCCTCCCGGCGAGCCGCCCGAGCGCCTGATGGCCCTCCCCGGCGCGGCGCCGCTGGTCGCTCGCCAGCCCGCCGAGGCGCCGCCGTCGGGTGCCCTGGCCCTTCCCAACGACACGGAGTTCGGCCCCCCCGAACCGGACGAAGGCGTGGACCCGGAGGAGGCGCCGCCGCCAGTCGACGAGCCGACGGCGGCACCCACCGACGACGACGCCAGCCTCGTTCTGCCGGGATAGATCACCCCCCGTGCTCGTGTTGTTCGCCCTCGCCTGCGTGATCAAGCCTTACGGGCCACCCGTGGGGGTACCGGTGCTCACGCCGGCGGTGGTAGACGTCGCGCCGCCTCCCGTCGAACCCTTTCTGTCGCGACTAGATACGCTCCTCGCGACCACCGACGAAGTGGACCGGCGCGATCGTCTCGTCGAGCTTCGTGACCTGCTCGTCGGGCTCGCCGGCATCGACAGCAAGTCCCAGGTACGCGTCCTTCGGTACGCGGAACGGGTGCTGGCGGTGGAGGAACGGATGCGGCCCTTCGACATGGCGGAAAGCCCGATGGAGTTGGCGATCGACCTGGCGCCCGTCATCGAGGTCGAAGTCGGCGAGCCCCCGGCGTCGACACCGTGAACGACGCGCTGGCGGCGTGGTCGCGGAGCCGGCTGATGGTGGTTGAGGCTGCGCTCGCCGGGGTGTGTCCCGACGCTGAACCTGGCCTGCGCGAGGCGCTCCTGTACCCAATCCAGACCGGCGGGAAGCGCATCCGCCCGCTTCTGTGCCTGGCCGCCGCCGAGTCGGTAGGCGGGGATGCCGCCGCCGCGTTGTCACCGGCGCTGGCGCTAGAACTGGTGCACACCTACTCGTTGGTGCACGACGATCTTCCTGCGATGGACGATGACGACGAGCGACGCGGCCGGCCGACCGTGCATATCGTCTATGGCGAGGCGACCGCCATCCTCGTCGGGGACGCCTTGTTGACGGCGGCCTTCGAGCAGGTCGCCGACTCCCCGATCCTGGTGCGAGAGCTTGCTCGGGCGGCTGGCGGTGCGGGGATGGTCGGCGGCCAGTACCTCGACATCTGCGGCAACGTCGATGGCATCGAGGCGCTCAAGCACCTGCATCGTCTCAAGACGGGGGCGCTGCTTCGGGCGGCCGTCCGAATGGGCGGCGTGGTGGGCGGCGCGTCGCAACTCCAGTTGCAGGCGCTCGCTCGGTACGGTGAGGCGGTGGGCCTGGCTTTCCAGATCGCCGATGACGTGCTGGACGCCGACGAGGTCACCGAGGATGCGGGGCCGCCGAGCTACGTCCGGCTCCTCGGCGTCGACGGCGCCCGGGCGGAGGCCAGACGACTCGTGCAGGAGGCGACCACCGCCGTCGGCGAGCTTCCGCGACCGCAGTTTCTGCTCCTCCTGGCGGAGTTCGTGGCGGCGAGGGCCTTTTGAGCAGGCGCCGTTGAATGCCTGAGCGCCTCGACGCGGCGTTGGTCCGACGTGAGCTTGTCGCGACACTTGAGCGAGCCGTCGAGGAGATCCGCGCCGGAAATGTTCTGGTCGACGAGACCGTGACCGACAAGCCGGGGGCCCGGGTCAGCGAACGCGCCCTCATTCGTCTCCGGACCCCGCCGCGCCGCTACGTGTCCCGTGGCGGGCTCAAACTGGAGGCAGCGCTGGATTCCTTTGGGGTGGAGCCGAGCGGGCGGGCGTGCGCGGACCTCGGCGCATCGACCGGGGGGTTCACCGACTGCCTCTTGCAACGCGGCGCGGCGCGGGTTTTTGCGATCGACGTGGGCTACGGGCAGCTGGCGTGGTCGCTCCGTCAGGACGCTCGCGTCGTGGTCATGGACCGTACAAATGCGCGGCAGCTCACGACGCTGGCCGAGCCGGTGGACCTCGTCGTGGGCGACCTCTCGTTCGTCTCCGCTCGACGAATCCTTCCGGCCATCCGTCGATTGCTGGCCGGGGGCGGGGAGGCGGTGATTCTGGTGAAGCCACAGTTCGAAGTTGAGAAATCTCAGATCGCGGCCGGGGGGCGGGTGGTGGACGAGGCGGCTCGGGAACGGGCGCTGGCCGTCGTTGAGGATGCCGCTCGTGAAGCGGGGTTTACGGTGGGCGGCCACGTCGAGAGTCCGGTTCCGGGGGCCAGGGCGGGCAACCGGGAGTGGCTACTGCACCTCTCGGTCCCCAAGGTCGTGCTAAGTTAGGCGAGGGAGCCTCCATGACGTCACGCTTCTCGGTGCTCTTTTTGTCGATGGCGGTCGGTTGCACTTGGATCGACGACGCCGAGCGCGATGGGCGGCTCGGCCAGGTGGATGACGATGGCGATGGCGTCCCGGCTTCGCGCGACTGCGACGAGGAGAACCCCAACATCTCCACGGCCCAACCAGAGATCTGGTACGACGGCACCGACGGCGACTGCCGGGGAGACGACGACTACGACCAGGATGCTGACGGCTACGTACCCGTCGAGTTCGTGGGGCTGACCACCCTCGGCGTGAAGGGCTCTGGGACCCTCACCGGCGGCGACTGCGACGATCAAGAGGCGACCGTCTCGCCCCAACAAAAGGACGCTTGGTACGACGGGGTGGATCGGGCGTGCGATGGCGGCGACGACTTCGATCAGGATGGCGACGGCTTCATCCCGGACGAATATATTGGACTCACGACGACGTACGTGGGCACCAGCGGGATGCTCCCCGGTGGCGACTGCGACGACGAGAACAGCGCGATCCGGCCCGACTCCGTGGAGTCCTGGTACGACGGGCTGGACAGCGACTGCTCGGGCGGGAACGACTACGACCAAGACGGCGACGGCTACGTCCCGGACGAGTGGTTCGGGGTGGCGGGCGGTCTGCCGAGCGGTGATTGCCACGATGGCGAGGCCGACATCCACCCCGGCGCGGTAGAGGTCTGGTACGACGGGATCGATGGGTCCTGCGACGGCGGTGACGACTACGATCAGGACGCGGACGGCTACGTCCCGACCGTGCACCTTGCCAAGGAAACCGAAGGGGTGGAAGGCACCGGGGATTTGCCCGGCGGGGACTGTGACGACGAAGATCTACTCGCGCACCCCTACGCCAACGAGCTGTATGGCGACACCAACGATCGCGACTGTGACGGGGGCCGCGACAGCCTCGACTTGCGCGGGGTGACGGGGTTCACGTGGCTCAACCCGAATACGCCGGTCTTCGTCGAGGCCAACGACCGCGTGTACCTTTCCGTTGCGGTCGAGCAGGTGCGCACCCCGACCAAAAACTACTTCGACAGCGGCGTCGCCATGACCTGGGATCGGGGTTCCATCCTCAACGACCCGGCGGTAGTCGGGGAGTATTCCTGGGCGTCCAGCACCTCGGACACCAGCTTCGACGTCGGCACTGCACACTCCCTGCGCCTCTACCAGGACACGCTGATCGGGGTGATCGGGCGCGTGACAGGCAGCAGCCGCGCGCTGGCGTTCGAGGCCTTCCCGCTGAGCTCCGGCACGGCCGGGCAATCGACCGCGCAGACCAACAACCTCGCTGATGACGCCTTTTCGGCCGCTGACGTCTACATGGACGGCGACGGCCGCATCTTCGGCGTCGGTTGCGATCCTGGCACGAACGGGGTGCTCACCTACGTGCGTGTCGACGACATCACCAGCCCCAGCGCCACGGTCCACGCCAACGAAGCGGAGGGGGTGGGGGCCGCGTCGGATTGTGAGTTCGTGGAGGGCGCTACGCTTTCCGTGCTTTTGGCGGGTGACGACGACCTCGTCGAAGTGACCTTCGACGCCGAGAGCGCCGCGCCGACCTTCGACTACGAAGACCTTGGACTGGGCTGGGTCGCCAGCGACCTTGACACGGAGCGGCCCGAGAGCGCGGTTTGGGTGATCGCGCTCCCGGCGCTCACCTCGGTCTATGTCGAGGCCACGGGCCTCGCGGCGTTTGTCGGGCAGACGACCGACGTGCCGGCCGCCGCAGCCGCGATCGAGCTCGCCGATGGCGACTACCTCGTTGGCTGGGTCAATGACGATGGGACGGCGCGGCTGGCCAAAGGCGGCGGCGGCGGCGGCGGATTTGCCTACATCGCATTGAACTTCGAAGGCTCGGCCACCGGGATCGCGCTCTGGAGCGACGAAGACAACGCCATGGTCGCGGTCACCAGCGAGGATCAGGTCGCTGTCGGCATCTACGATTGGTAGTTGCTACTGCGTGAGCGCAACGCCGTCGTCATCATGCTCACCCGCGCCATACACATACAGCGTGCGCCGGGTTCGCACTCCGTGCGTGTCCTCGGCCACCACGACGATCCGGTTGGTGCCTGACACGATGGGGACCACCACCGCCAGGTGGGCACGACGCCCGAAGTCTCCCCGCCACGCCACTTTTTCTTCTTCCCAATCGACGCTCGCGTCCCAACGGAGGCGGTCAACCCGCTCCGGGCCTGCCCAGACCGTGAGGTGATCGATTCCGTCCGCGTCGACGGCGTTCACCTGGATCATCGAGCTACCGGGGGCTTGCCGGGTGCGTGGCGCGCTGACCGTGACGACGGGTGGGTCTCGGGTGGTGACCGCGCCGTCGTGGCCGATGGGAAGCGACCAGTCGGCCAGCTCGGACCAGCCGTCGGCGCGCACCTCCAGGCGCAGCGCCAGGGCCGTGTCCGCGCTCAGCGTGATGCGCTGCCGGACGACGACCTGGGCGCCCGGGACGAGGGTGTGTTCGAGGTCATCGGCGGCGCCGAGCTCCACGCCTGCCAGATCAGGGAAGGGGATGTTGACCCGGACCCCGGTCAGCGTGATGGAGCCACGGTTCTGGAGGGTCACCTCGACGGCGCCGTCGGCCAGTCGCGCCGCCGCGTGCAGCCCTGGTTGGGCACCGCCTTCGACGGCGACGGTGTCGTCGAGGACCGCCATGGGCGTGCAGCCGTCGCACTCCAAAACGCCCACGAGCCGGTCGACACGTGACGGGGAGTCGATGGCCGGGGTGACGGTGGTCGAGACCGTCCGGGTTTCCCCAGCGAGGAGGTGGCCGATGGGGACGACCACGTCGTCGTAGTCGACGTTCGTCGACCGCAGCCGGATGGCAGCGCGGAAAAGTGCGGCGCCGTTGTTGACCACGTCGAACCGGAGATCACTCCGCTCTCCCGCCCTCGCCAGCGGGCCAGCGGCGGGGCCGATCTGTACGTGCGGCGGCGCGGTCGGGCCGGGCGCCGGCGACCAGTCCAGGCTCTCGCTGCCGAGCGCATCGGCCAGTCGCGATGCCTGGATGGCGGAAAGCGATGGCAGCAGCGTGGTTTGGGCCGCGAGCACGCTGGCGCGGGTCGGGTCGGTGCCGGAGGCCAGAATGGTGGCTGCGAGTTCGAGCACGTCGTCCTCTTCGTCGATGCGGCCGAGGTCCGGGTAGTGCAGGATGGGTGCCGTACCCGGCCTGCGCGCGCGGAGGCGGGTGGCATCGGGGTACCAGAAACGTTGGGTGCCCAGACGCACGGGGTACAACGCCAGGTCTGGAGCGAGCCCCACCTCGTTGACGCGCACATCTTGGGCAACGCGGTACTCGGCCACGGTGAGCTTGAGCTTGAGCCCGTCCGCGATCTCGTAGAGCGTCTGAACGGTGCCCTTGCCAAAGGTGGTTTCGCCCAGCATCGACGCCCGATCCAGGCGGGCGAGCGCGCCGGCGAGGATCTCGGCGCCGGAGGCGGTTTCGTGGTCGACGAGCAGAATCGTGGCGGGAAGTGGAAATCGGGAGTCGTTGCGGGCGTCGAAGCCCCGGGTGAGCCCCGGCACCTTACCGCCGTCGCGACCGGCGGTGGTAACAATTCGTCCTTCGTCCAGGAAAACATCAGCGGCCCGCGCTGATTGGCTGAGCGACCCGCCGGAGTTTCCGCGCAAATCGAGGACGACCCCGACCTTGAGCAGTCCCTGCTCTCGCAGATCGTTGAGCACACGCTCGAGGTTGGTCAGCGTCTGTTCGGAGAAGTGGTCGATCTTGACGACGCCGACCCCACGTGGACCGGCCGCCCCGGTGACGTTGGGGATCGTAATCTCCATCCGCTCGAGTTCGACGTCCAGCTCGGCCTCGCCGCGCTCGACCGTCAGGCGCACGCGGGTACCGACGCGGCCGCGAATGTGGGTGGTGGCGTCGGCGGGCAACATGCCTTCTGTCGAGATGCCATCGATGCGGGTGAGGCGGTCCCCCACCGCAAGCCCCCCCCGCGCGGCGGGCCCGTTCGGGTAGACGTCGATGATGCGAATGGCGCGGTCCACCAGCTTCAAGGTGACGCCGATCCCGCTGAGCGTACCGGTCAGCCGCTCATCGAAGCGTTCCAGGCCCTCCCCGGCCAGCATGACCGTGTGCCGATCGAGGGTGGAGAGGGCGCCCTTGAGCAGCTCGGCCCGGATGTCGACGTCCTCGTCCACCTCCGCGCCTGAGGCGGCGACCGCGTCCTCGAGCTGGGCGAGCGCGCTCGGGAGGTCGCCGCGGAAGGGGACGGTCCAACTGCGCGGGCCCACCCGGAGGCGCGCCGAGGCCTCGTTCGCATCGACCTGGAGCGGCTCCACCCGCTTCTCGAGCCGGTTGGCGGCGGCAGCAAACATGCGCGGGTGGTCGATCCGTTCCGGCCACAGGTAGTGGTCGTCCACCAGTGCAAGCGCGCCCCTATACGCGGCGAGATCGCCGGCCACGGCGACGGTGAGCAGCCACAACCACATCCCCCGAACCGTATCCCAGGATAGGCGCGCCGTATGCATCGTGCGCGGCTGGAGCAGCTCCTGGAGGCGGTTGCCCGGGGGGACGCTCCGGTCAGCGAGGCGGCGGACGTTTTGGAGGGGCAGGCCCAGCTGCCGCACACCACCGTGGATCTGGCGCGGAGCGCGCGCCTCGGACACGCCGAGGTGGTCTACGGCGAGGGCAAGAGCGCAGCGGAGATCGCCGACGTGCTGGGGCGCCTCCTTGGGGACGTGGGCTTTGCGTTCGCGACGCGGGTCGACGCCGACAAAGCGATCGCCGTGGGCGCAGCCTTCGGTGACGGCGTGACGTATGACGGCGTGGCCCGCGTGCTCCACGTGGGGGAGCCACCCCCCTGCGTGGGGCTCATCGTCGTGGTCAGCGCCGGCACCAGCGATCGCGCGGTCGCGACGGAAGCGGCCACCGTGGCGCGGCTCTTGGGGAACAATGTGATCCGGGTGGTCGATGTGGGCGTGGCGGGCGTGCATCGGCTTTTCGCCCGCCTCGACGACTTGACCGAGGCCAACGCGGTGATCGTGGTCGCGGGCATGGACGGGGCGCTCCCGTCGGTGGTTGGCGGGCTGATCGCGCCGCCGGTCATCGCGGTGCCGACGAGCGTCGGGTATGGCAGCTCGTTCGAGGGGCTCGCCGCGCTTTTGGCGATGCTCAACAGCTGCGCCCCCGGGGTGACCGTCGTCAACATCGACAATGGCTTCGGCGCTGCGTTTGCGGCGTCCCGCATCAACCAGGCGCGATGCCGGGCGGGGGCGCCATGAGGAGGGTGGCCTGGATCGATCCCGTCGGCGGCCTGGCCGGCGACATGCTCGTGGCCGCGTTCATCGACGCTGGGGCGTCCGAGGCGGCGGTCCTGGCGGCATTGGAGGCGCTGGCGCTGCCAGGGTGGAGCGCCCGTCTCGAGCGGGTGTGGCGCGGCCCCTTCCACGCGGCTCGCTTTGTGGTTGACCTCGCGCCCATCACCGCCCACGGCCATGGCGCCGGAGCAGGTCGCGACCACGACCACGACCACGACCACGACCACGACCACGGTCCCGGCCGCCGCTGGGCCGACATCCGCACTCGGTTGGAAACCTCGGCGCTCTCCGCTCGCGCCCGTCGCCACGCGCTCGCCATCTTCGGGGTCCTCGCCGTCGCCGAGGGGCGCGTCCACGGCATGGAGCCCGACGCCGTCCGCTTCCACGAGGTGGGTGCGTTGGACTCCATCGTGGACATCGTCGCGGTGGCGGTCGCGCTCGATCTGCTCGACTTGGACGAACTCGTCGTGGGTCCGATCCCCCTGGGCACCGGGCAGACATTTGGCGCCCACGGGTTGATTCCGCTGCCAGCGCCGGCCACCTTGGAGCTGCTGCGTGGCTTTGCCGTGGAGGGGCGCGAGCTTCGTGGCGAGACGGTGACGCCAACCGGCGCGGCGGTGGTGGCGGCATTGGGCCGGACTGGGCCGATTCCGCGGATGCGCGTCGTCGCGACGGGTGTCGGCGCCGGCTCGTGGGACCCGGCCAGCCATCCCAACGTGGTGCGGGTGGTGCTCGGCGAGGCTGATGGGAGCGCCTCGACGGAGGTGGCGGAGCTGCGCGCCGAGGTGGACAGCCTGCACCCCGAACTGGTGCCGCCGCTTTTGGAGGCGCTCTTGGCCGCGGGGGCGCTCGACGCCTACGTCACGCCCATTGTGATGAAGAAGGGGCGTCCGGCACTTTTGGTCACCGCCTTGGCGCCGGTGCCGATGCGGGCAGCCATTGGCGACGTGCTCCTGCGCCACGGCGCGACGCTGGGCTACCGCTGGTCGTTCGCCGCGCGCGACGAAGTGGCGCGCCGCGTGGTCACGGTCGACACCCGCTTCGGCCTGGTGCCGATGAAGGTCGGGGAGCGCGATGGCGCCGTGCTTCACGCGGCTCCCGAGTACGAGGTTTGCGCTGCCCTGGCGCGCACGGCGGGGGTGCCGGTGGCCGAGGTTTCCGCAGCGGCCTGGGCGGCCTGGGGCTCGCGAGCCTGACCGCTCGGCGCCGCGATGCGCCAAGCCCCCGCCTGCCGAGACGCCCTGGCCCCGCGCGTCGCCCACACACACATTGCGAGATTCTCCAAGAACAACCGCCATCCTGCGACGTTTCGTCGCGCATGGTGACGATCGCGGTTGGAGAATTTGTGGACAATGGGGGGCGTGCTCGACAACGCCCAGCAGAATCTGACCTCGCTCTTGGACATGCTCCCCGTGGCAGTTTTGTTCGCCGACACGCGCGGGCGAATCAGCTTCGGCAACCCGGCCGCCTGCGCACTTCTCGGCTTTTCCACAATCGAAGTGCAGACCTTGCTTCACGTCAGCGACATCTACCACCGCGCCGACGACGCGCGGCGGGTGCTCAAAGCGGCCCGGGACGGCGGCGGGCTCAGCGCCACGCCCGTCGACGTCGTGTTGCGTTCGCGATCCGGTGAGTTGATCGCTGCGAAGGTCCATGTCCGGATCGTTTTCGATGCTGCGGGCACCGTGACCGGGACCATGGGCGTGCTCGTCGATCAACGCCAGCTCGGAGAGTTGGGGCGTCGGCTGGAAGATGCTGCGGCGCAGGTGATCAGTTCGGAGCGGCGGTCGGCGGTTGTGAAGGTGGCCGGCATGGTGGCGCACGATGTGAGCCAGCCGCTGATGGCCGCGATGGGCACCATCGAGCTGATTCTGTTGCATAAGAACCTGGACGCCAAGATCAGCACGCGGCTGGCGCGTACGTACGAGCAGCTGGAGCGCCTCCGCGGGATCATGACCGATTTCGTGAAGGTGACCGGGACTCGATCCGGCCCATGACCGGGTGCGACCTTGCAGACTGCGCGCAAGTGAGCTAACCGCCGCGCGCTTCCGTGGGGATCCGCCCGCGGGAACGTCCACGCCGGAATTCACTCCCGCCCCGTGGTGCCGCCCAGTCCAGGGCGGCCGGGTGACGAGTCCGGCGGTCGCATAACCACGAACTGGAAGGCTCATCATGTCCGTCTCTCTCCGCGATCTCCTCGACGCCGGCGTCCACTTCGGCCACCAGACCCGCCGCTGGCACCCTCGGATGAAGCCGTACATCTACGGCCAGAAGAACGGGGTCCACATCATCGACATCCAGCAGACGGCGACCAAGTTGCTCGAGGCGACCCGCTTCGTTCAGTCGCTCACCGCCCGCGGCCAGACCATCCTTTTCGTCGGCACCAAGCGCGCCGCTCGCGAGATCATCTCCGAAGAAGCGCGTCGCTCCAACATGTACTTCGTCAACGAGCGCTGGCTGGGCGGCACCCTCACCAACTGGGAAACCGTCAAGAAGAGCATCGATCGCCTCAATTTCTTGATCAAGTCCCGCACCGAAGGTCGCCTGGACCAGCTCACCAAGAAAGAGGCACTGACGGTCACCCGGCAAATCGAGAAGATGGAGAAGTCCCTCGGCGGGATCAAGGACCTCAAGAGCCTTCCCGGTGCGGTCTTCGTCATCGACCCCCGCAAGGAGCACATCGCTGTCAGCGAGGCCAACAAGCTCGGCATCCCGGTGGTCGCGCTTTGCGACACCAACTGCGATCCCGACGGCATCGCCTACGTCGTGCCCGGCAATGACGACGCGATCAAGTCGATCCGCCTGTTCACCGGCGCGATCGCCGACGCGGCCGCCTCGGGCGTCAACGAGGGCCGCAGCGATGCGGTGGCGACCACTCGTTACGACGACGACAACAGCGTCGAGATCGTGCGCCGCAACAGCGCTACCGCGGCCACCGCCGCTGCAGCCCCCGCCGTCGCGCCGACCGAAGACGCGGTCTGAACCAACCCGATTCGGAGACATCCCATGGCAACGATGGAACAGATCAAAGAACTGCGTGAGCGCACCGGCGCCGGCATCCTCGACTGCAAGAAGGCGCTCGGCGAAGCCGGCGACGACGTGCAAGCGGCGATCGACTGGCTCCGCGCCAAGGGCATTGCGTCCGCGGCAAAGAAGGCTGGCCGCGCGGCCGCCGAGGGTCTCGTCGAAACCTACATCCACGCCGGAGGCAAGATCGGCGTGATGGTGGAGATCAACTGCGAAACCGACTTCGTGGCGCTCAACGAGGGCTTCCGCACGCTGGCTCGCGACATCGCGATGCACATTGCCGCCGCTGCCCCGGAGTACGTGCGCCGTGAAGAGGTGCCCGCCGCAGCCTTCGAGCACGAAAAGAAGGTTCAGGTCGACAAGACGATGGGGGAGGGAAAGCCCCAAGCCATCGCCGAGAAGATCGTGATCGGCCGGATGAGCAAGTGGTACGAGGACGTCTGTCTTTTGGACCAGAAGTGGTTCAAGGACGACGCCAAGACCGTCGATCAGGTCGTCAAGGAGGCTTCGTCGACCATCGGCGAAAACGTCCAGGTGCGACGCTTCTCGCGCTTCGTGATGGGCGAGGGCCTGGTCCGTCGATCGGACGACTTCGCGGCCGAGGTTGCCCGGGCGGTCGGCGGATAGCGACGCGGGCCATGCGCCGCCCTCCGGGGCGCGATACTTTGGCGGCGTGCCTGTTCCCGTCTACTCCCGTGTGTTGTTGAAGCTGTCCGGTGAAATGCTCGCTGGAGAAAAGGAGTTCGGCCTTGACCCTGGGGTCATGGGCCGGCTTGCCGACGAGTTGATCGAGGTCAAGGCGCTCGGCGTGCAACTTGGCCTCGTCATCGGGGGGGGCAACATCTTCCGGGGCATCTCCGGCAGCGAAAAGGGCATGGACCGCGCCCAGTCCGACTACATGGGCATGCTCGCCACGGTCATCAACGCGCTGGCGATGCAGGACGCGATGGAACAGCGCGGTTGCTACACCCGCGTGATGAGTGCGATGCGGATCGAACAGGTGTGCGAGCCCTACATCCGCCGTCGGGCCATGGCCCACCTCGCCAAAGGGCGGGTGGTGATCTTCGCCGCCGGGACCGGCAACCCCTACTTCTCGACCGATTCGGCGGCTGCGCTGCGGGCGGCAGAGATCCGGGCGGATGTCATCCTCAAGGCCACCAAAGTGGATGGGGTGTACGACAAGGACCCCAAGAAGTTCGCCGATGCGGTGCGATTCGAGCGGATCGCGCCGATGGATGCGTTCAAAAGGGGGCTGAAGGTCGCCGACGCCACGGCCATTGCCCTGGCCATGGAAAACAACACCCCGATGATTGTGTTCGATCTCAGCGTCCCTGGAAACATCAAGCGGGTGATCCTCGGCGAGTCCGTGGGCACCCTGGTCACGGCCCCCCCCGCCGCTGGAGCCACCAAATGAGCGAAGACTACGTCAAAGCCGCCAATCTCGACATGGTCAAAAGCATGGATCAGCTCAAACGTGAGCTGGTTTCGGTGCGCACCGGCCGGGCATCACCGACGCTCATCGAACACCTTCAGGTCGAGGTGGCGTCCTACGGCAGCACCATGCCGCTGAAGGAACTCGGCGGGATTTCGGCTCCGGACGCCCGGATGTTGGTGGTGAACCCCTGGGACAAAGGCACCATCAAGGACATCGAACGGGCCATCGCCGTCAGCGGCATGGGCTTCAACCCGCAGAGCGATGGGGTGGTGGTCCGCATTCCGATCCCGCCGCTGACGGGTGAGCGCCGGCAGCAGCTGGTGAAGGTCGTGAAGGTCCACGCGGAAGAGGGAAAGGTCCGCGTCCGCGGGGTTCGGCGCGACTACAAGGAAATGCTGGAAGAAGCCGAGAAGGACGGCGACCTGACTGAAGACCAGCTCAAGCGGGCGTTGGAGAAGTTGCAGGAAGCGACCGACGCCAATGTGAAGCTCGTAGACGATATGTGCACGAAGAAAGAGAAGGAGATCCTCGACATATAGTCGAGCCTCATCATGGCCATCCCTGCGCACGTCGCGATCATCATGGACGGCAACGGCCGCTGGGCCGAGTCCCGCGGCCTCCCGCGCGTGAGGGGCCACGAGGTCGGCGCGGAGAGCGTTTCTGCGGTGACGATGGCCTGCCGCGAAATGGGCGTTTCAGCTCTGACGCTCTACAGCTTCTCCACAGAAAACTGGAAGCGTCCCGAGGACGAGGTCGGGGCGTTGATGGGGCTCTTGGCGCGCTACCTCGTGCAGGAGCGTCGCGAGATCCTGGACAACGGCATCCGCCTTTGTGCGGTCGGCCAGCTGGACCGGCTGCCTCTGGCGGTGCGCGCGGCCCTGCGCGAGCTGATGCATGCCAGTCGCGACAACACCAAGATGACCCTGACCCTGGCGCTGTCGTACGGCTCTCGGCAGGAGATCGTCGAGGCCGCGAGGGCCCTGGCCAAGAAGGCCGCCTCCGGTCGGCTGCGTCCGGAGCACATCGACGAGAAGAGCTTTGCCGCGGAGTTGCAGACGGCCAGCCTGCCGGATCCGGACCTGCTCATTCGCACCAGCGGGGAGCTCCGCCTCAGCAACTTCATGCTGTGGCAGCTGGCCTACGCCGAGATCTACGTGTCGGATACCCTATGGCCGGACTTCCGACGGCCGGAGCTTGAGGCGGCGTTCGCGGCGTTTGGTGCCCGCGAGCGGCGTTTCGGGGCCACCGGCGCTCAGGTCCGGTTGGCGCCCTGATGGTCCAGCGGCTCGTTTCGGGGCTCACCGGGCTCGCCATCGTCCTCCCGATCCTCTTTTACGGTGGCATCGGGGTGTCGCTTCTGGTGTCATTCGTCGTCGTCGTGGCGATGGACGAGTGGGCGTCGATGACGACGCAGGATCTGCCGGCGGCGCGCTCGCGGGCTCGTGCTGTGCTGGTTCCGGCGGGGCTCGCCTTGCACCTCGCCGTCGCGTACGGGCCACAGTCCGCGGGGGTGGCGGCCGTCGCCGCGGCGGTGATGCTCGGGCTGTTGGCCCCGATGTTCGCAGAGGCCAATGTGGCCAAGGCCGGCGTCGAGGCGGTTCGCAACGTCACCGGTCTGGTCTATGCCCCGTTGTGTTTGGCGCCGCTGATTGGGCTTCGCGGCCGAGAAGACGGAATCTGGATGCTGATGTACCTGTTCGCGGCGACCTGGCTGGGCGACACGGGGGCCTACTTTGCCGGTCGAGCGTTCGGAAGGACCCCGCTTTTCCCGCGCGTCTCGCCCAAGAAGACCGTCGAAGGGGCCGTGGGCGGGCTCCTGCTGTCCGGGGTCGGCGGTTTTGTCTTCGCGAAGGTCGGTCACCTGCCGTTCGGCGTGTGGGAATGCGTACTTTTGACGATGGTACTCGACGTCATGGGCGTGCTCGGCGACCTTGCCGAGTCACTCCTCAAGCGCGCATGGAATGTGAAGGACTCGGGCTGGATCATGCCGGGTCACGGGGGAATCCTCGATCGGGTTGATTCGTTGTGTTTCACCGCCCCGGCGCTTTGGCTGTGGTTGGCGTATCGAGGGGGAAGTTGATGGCGTTTTCCGGGGTGGTCCAGTCGATTCTGGCCGTCGTCGTCATGGTCGGGACCTTGGTGCTGATTCACGAGAGTGGCCACTTCCTCGTCGCGAGGTTCTTCGGAGTGACCGTGAAGGTGTTTTCCATCGGCGTGGGGGCGCGAGCCTTCGGCGTTCGGGTTGGACACACCGACTACCGGGTGTCGTGGCTCCCGATCGGGGGGTACGTCCGCTGGGCCGGCGCGGACGCATTCTCCGACGGCGGTGGGGAAGAAGATGGCGAATCGGTGGACCCCCGCGGTTCGTTCATGGCCAAGCCAGCGTGGCAGAGGCTTTTGATCGTGGCCGCGGGGCCGGTGACCAACCTCATCCTGCCGCTTTTCGTGTTCACCGCGCTGTTCCTGTGGGGCGAGCCACAGTGGCGCGCAGACGTCGGCTACGTCGTGCCCGGCAGCGCGGCCGAGGCGGCCGGGGTCGAGCCCGGCGACCGCATTGTGGCGGTGGGGACAATCGCCACCACGACGTGGGTCGATGTGGCTGAAGCGATGGAGGCGCAGACTCCCGTCGGGAGCCTGCCGCTCGGCGTCGAGCGCGCGGGCGCCGCCCTGACGCTCGCGGTTCCGCTCGGCGACGTGGACGATGTCCACCACTTCGGGGACTACGGGCTGGACCCGCGGGCGATGGATACCAGCCTGTTGGTGGACGATCCGGCATCGCCTGCGGGGCGGGCCGGCTTGCGCACCGGCGACCGCGTCAAGAGCGTTGACGGACACGACGTCGCGGTGTGGTCCGAACTGGTGACGGCGCTCGAGGGCAAGACCGGCGTGAGCATCGGTGTCGAACGCGCAGGCGCCGAGGGCGGCGCGGCAAGCCGGGAGGTGCTCTCGGTGCAGGTCGACCACGCGTGGACGCCAGAGCGATTCGCCGCCGACGACGCCCTGTGGGCCCGGTGGGGCCTCGCGAACGGGATGTTGGGAGTCTCGTCGATCGGACCGCTCCCCGACGACACCGCCTCGCCAGCGCAGTGTCAGGGACTGCTGCTCGGCGACCGGGTGTTGCGCATCGGCGACCGGGACGTGCGCCGGTGGGCCGACGTGACCGCCGCGATCGCGTCGTCGTTGCCCGACGGCGGGGCGCTGGGAGACAAGGCGGCCTTGGTTCCGTTCAAGATCCGGCGCGCCGGGCAGATCCTCGATCTCCACATCACGCCCGCGGTCGTGCAGGACGTGGACACCGACCGGCGGTACCAGGTGCGGCCGATGGTCGGCTTTGGTCCTGGCGGGGCGTTCATCTACCCGTCCGACGTGATCCGCCCCTACGCTCCGGTCGCGGCGGTCTCGCGTGCGTTTCAGGCAACCGTCGGCAGCGCCGGTCGCATGATCGAACAGCTGGGACTGATGGTCACTGGCGGCGCGCCGGCGAGCCAGAACCTGGGTGGCCCAATCGAGATCTTCGCCACCGCCGGTCGCGCCTGGGAAAAGGGCCTTTTCGAGGCCGCGGCGACGGTCGCGCTTTTGAGCATCTCGCTGGGGGTGCTCAACCTGCTGCCGGTGCCGGTGCTGGATGGGGGGCAGATCGTCATGTACCTGGCTGAGTGGGTCCGCGGCCGGCCGCTGCCCTACCGCCTGCGCGAGCGGCTGCAGCAGGTCGGCGTGCTGATGTTGATCACCCTGTTCCTCGTCGTGAGCGTGTGGGACGTTCGTCGTCGCTTCGAGCCTGATGAGGACCCGCCCCCAGGCGAGCCGGCAGCCGCCCCAAAGTGCGCATAGTCCTCCTCGACAGCGCCGGCCCCGTCGTCGGTGTCGCGGTGTATTGCGACGGGCGGTGCGTGGGGGCCGAGACTGCGGCCATCGTGTCGGGCGCAGACGGCTGGCTCACCCCCGCGCTGTCGCGGGCCGTGGCGTCGCTGGACCGCCTCGATGGCGTCGCCGTCGTTGTGGGACCGGGGGCGTTCACGGGGCTCCGTGTGGGCCTCGCCCATGGCCTCGGGCTGGCGTTCGCGAGGGGGCTGCCGGTGTTTCCGGTCTACACCTTGGCGCTGCGGGCCGCCGCCGCTCCGGGACGCGCCTCGGTGCTCGCGCTCTTGGACGCTCGCAAGGGACGGTTCTACGCACAGTGCTTCGACACGCGCGGCCCGGCTCCGGTGGCGCTTGGCGGCCCCCAGGACATCGCCATTGCCGCGCTGATGGCCGGGGGGCTCGCTCCGGGAACGTTCGCGGTTGGGGAAGGGATCGGGTTGGTACACGACCTGCTTTTGGCCGCTGGCGTGCAGCCGGTTTCGGGCGCGGCGGACAGCTACCTTCGCGCTGCTGGGCCACTCGTGGCCGCGGCCACCCCACAGGATCCGGGGTTGGTCGCGCCGTTCTACCTGCGGGAGCCTGACGCCGTGCCCCCGGCTTGATCCAGAGCGGGCTCCTCTGCTACACTTCGGGCACAAGGAGTGTGAATGGAACGTCACGAGCTCGATCTGATCTCCCGCCTTGCCACCAACAATGATGAACTCCGGCACCTGTGGGGCCGGCATCAAGGCTTCGAGGCCCACCTCAGTCGGCTGGACGGCGTGCATCACCCGTCCGAGGCCGAGCGCCGCGAAATTGGGAAGCTGAAGCGGATGAAGCTGCGGGGGAAGTCCCGGATGCAGGCGATCCTCGACGCCCATAAGGACGTATAGCGGCGCCCGACGGCGGGGAGCGATAGGCGCCCCCCATGATGGGTCCCTCGATTGCGGTGCTGGGTGCGACTGGCAGTGTTGGGGAAGCGCTTTTGGCGCGGCTGGCCACAAGCGTGCTTGCCGGGGGTGAGGTGTCTGCGTACGCTTCGCGGGCCATGCGTCGCGACACCGTAGACTTCGCGGGGCGGTCGATCCCGGTGCAGGTCCTCGCCGAGGCCGCAGACTCGGCGCCGAATGTGGTTTTCTCAGCGTTGCCGGCGAGTGTGGCCCAGCGTATCGTCCCGACACTGGCCGCCCGCGGCTCGTTGGTCATCGACGTCGGCAACGCCGCCGTTGGCTTTTTCCCCGGGCCGCTTTTGATGGCGGGCCTGCGGGCGCTCCCCGAAGCCGACGTGATCCGCGCTGGTGGGGCGCGTACACCGGGGGCCGTGGGCTGGCTGATCACCAGCGTGCTGGCCCCGCTCCTCCCGCTGGGGGCCCACACCGTGACCGGGTTGGTCAACCTGCCCGCCAGCGCCTACGGTCGCTCCGCGATCGAGGAGCTTTCGCAGCAGGTGGTCGCCTCGTTCAACCTCCAGGACCCGCCGCGGCGATTCTTTCAGGAGGGCTTGGCGTTCGACACCCTGCCCGAGGACAGCGACGGCGGCGAATGGAGCGCCAGGGAGCTTGGCGCGGCCCAGGAGGTCTCGGAGCTGCTGGGGGTGAATCCGGCCCGCATTGCGATTCAGGTCGCGACGCAGCCCGTATTCAGCGGGATGACGGCGGCGTTGCACATTCGCGGACTCGACAGTGCGGAAGCCGCCGAGGGCGCGTTGGCCGCGGCGCCGGGCCTCGCCACCGCGGCGCGCCTTCGTACGCTGCGCCCGCGCAAGGTCATGGGGCGCGCCCCGGTGTATTTCGGGGGGGTGCGCGCGGATCCTGGTGGCGACGGGATTCACCTCTGGGTGGCCGCGGACAACATTGCCGGGGCGGGCGCCGCAGTTCCGGTCGCGTTGGCGGAGTTATTGGTTGCGGCAGGGCTGACGTCCCGTCTGGAGGCTTGATGCTGGTTCTGTTGGCCCTTGCGCAGGCTGCGCCCGATCACGTCGCCGCCACCTTCGCGTCCGGGGCGGTCGCTGACGTTGCGGTCAGCGCGGACGAAGCGTTCGTCGCTTGGGTCACCACGGAGGGCGAATTGGTCGTGCTGGACACCGCCACGTGGACCGCGTGGAACGTCGCGGTGACGGGTGGGGCCACCGCCACCAGCGTGAGCTTTGCTGGGAGTACGACGGCGCCGTCGTTGTGGGCGGGGCTCAGCGATTCGACGTTGGGGGAATGGTCGCTTCCGTCCGGCCTGGAGCCGATGTGGGTGGCGGCCTACGACCTGGCCGGCGCCGCGCTCGCGGTCGAAGGAGACGCCGTCTCGGTTTACGTGCTCATCGACAGCGCCGAGCTCGGCCCGGCAATTCAAGCCTACGATGTTGTGGCTCGCACCACCGACGCCGAAAACCTCGAAGAGTTCTTCGACGACGGGTTTGTCGACATGGGAGCCCGCTACACGGTGGACGCGACCTCGGGCGCCCGGACGATCACCTATCTGTACGTCAGCCACGGCAGCGCAAAGTTCGGCCGGGTCGCGGTGTCGGGGGATTCGCTGACGGCGAGCCAGCTCAACGAGAACGAGGGGTCGCGCGACTTCGGCGACGTCTGGGTCGACGGCGGCAGCACCACCTGGATCGCCAATGGGGACGCGCTCTACTCGTACGGCACCCTGAGCGGCGACACCGACGAGATGGACATCGTCTTCACCCTTTTGGAGGGGGTCGGCGCCACCAGCGCCGTGGGTGGACTCTCCACCGACGGCTGGATTGCGTTCGGCGCTGACGATGGGCTGCATGTCTACAACTACGACGGGACGGCCGTCGGCGACGCGGTGGTGACCCTCGCCGAGGCGGTCGACATCCGAGAGATCGCCGCGCTCACCGGCTACGGGTTTGTGGGCACGGGCGCCGGGCTGGCGACGGTGACGGATCGCGCTTGGGTCGAGATCACCTCGGTCTCCGCGGCGACGGTGACCACGTCCGACACCCTCGACGTCAGCTTCACCAGCGACATGACGGGTTCCTGGTCGGCCTGGCGCCAGCAGCAGGGGCAGGTCGGCACTGCCGCCGAGATCGACGGCGCGACGGGCACGGTCGAGGCAGGCGTCCCAGCTACGGCATCGTTCAGCCTTCCAGCGTCCGACGAGGGCGGGGACGTCAGCTGGCTGGTCGAGATCCGCGTGGCGGAGGTCGACGGCGGCGTCGAGGGTCGCGACGGGACCTTCGTGGTGGTGGACGACGTTCCGCCGCAACTGAAGCTCGCCACGGGCAACGTCACCTTCGGGGACCAACGAGTGCTGGTCGAGTTCGAGGCCTTCGACGCGGAGGTCGCCGGCTCGTACCAGATATGGATATCCACCGAGCCCTGGGAGGCGGCCGACTACCCGACCGGCGGGCCGGAATGGGTGGGGCCGCCCGACACGAGTCCGGGGGAAATCCTGGTGGAGCCGAACGCCCTCGGGTTGGTTTCGAAAGGAATCGGCGGGCTCATCAACGAACAGATGTACTACGTGGGCGTTCGCGCCATCGACAAGAGCGACGCTGCAGCGCCGCAGGAGGGAGCCATGTCCGAAGTCATCGCGGTCACCCCAGAAGAAACGTACTCGGTCAGCCAGCGGCTGGGCATCGAAAGCTGGTGTGGGCTTCCGCTTGGCCCGTCGGGGTGGGCTGGCGCGTCCTTTGCGTTGGCCGCGGTGGTCGCCCGGCGCCCCCGGCGGCCCCGCAAGGCAGGCGGCGCCTCGCTCGCGGTGCTCTTGGGGGCGATGGCATTGGTGCCAGGCATGGCCCACGCGCGTCCGCACGAGGACGACCTCACCTCGCGCCACTGGAACCTGGAGCTGCGCTACGGCCCCTTCTTGTCGCAGGACAACGCGGTGCTCACGGACGCCTTCGGGACCTCCGACAACCGTCTTTTCCGCACCGAACTCGGCTGGACCACGAACCTTGTCGAGGTGGACTTCAGCGCCGGGTTGTACAGCGATGAAGGGGGGCAGGCCTCCGCCAGTGGCGCCAGCTCCGGTGACAAAGAGACGATCAACGCCATTCCGCTAGGCCTGGACGCGACGTTGCGGCTGGATTTCGCCAAGGAACAACCCGTCGTCCCCTTCGTGCGCGCCGGATTTGACCTCTGGTTGTGGAATGACACCTGGGTGTCCAAGTACGACGATGACGGCGGCGGTGAGACCACCTCCGGCTCGCCTGGGTGGCACTGGGGCGCGGGACTGTGCGTCTTGCTCGACAGCCTCGACCAGTCAGCCGCCAGCCGCCTGGAGACCGTCGTGGGCGTCAACGACAGTTACCTCGTGGCCGAGTACCGCCAGACCTACGATCTCGGTTCGGCCAGCTTGGACTTCACCTCTACCGAAGTCACGTTCGGACTAAAGTTCGATTATTAGGCGCCCCCGATGCCGATTTACCGCATGGTCATCGAGTACGACGGTCGCGCGTTCCACGGCTTTCAGATGCAGGCCGGACACGCCACGGTTCAAGGGACGTTGGAGGTGGCGCTGGCCACCCACTTTGGCGTGGAGCGGGTGATCGTGCACGGAAGCGGACGCACCGATGCGGGGGTGCACGCGTTGGGGCAGGTCGTCACCTTTCGGGTGGCCGTGGACCGGGAGCCGGATCGGGTGCGCATGGGCCTGAACAGCGCGCTGCCGAGCGAGTTGTCCGTGGTCGCGGCCGACATCGTGCCCGATGGCTTTCACGCGCGAATATCGGCGATTGGCAAGACCTACCGGTACCGGATCGTGGAGCGGCGCGATCGCAGTCCCTTTTCCACCGGCTTCGCGCTGCAGGTCAAGCGGCCGTTGGATTGGACCGCGGTAGATGAGGCCCTACCCGCGCTCGTCGGTACGCATGACTACACGTCCTTCCGGGGAGCAGGCTGCAGCGCCAAGACGGCGGTCCGAACCATCGATCGGGCCGAACATCAGGACGTCGGCGGCGGCGAGCACCATCTGCTGTTTCATGGCAACGGCTTCCTCCGCTACCAGGTTCGCCGGATGGTCGGCACTTTGGTAGAGATCGGTGAAGGACGGCGTGCTTCTGGCGACCTTGCGCTGATTTTGGCGGCGAAGGACCGAGCGAGGGCGGGTCGCACGGCTCGTGCCGATGGCCTGTACCTGGTTTCGGTGGATTACCCGTGAACGCGGCCGTCCTCCAGCCTACGGCCTTTTGCTCACCTCTCTCACCTCTCCCGACGACGCACTCCGCGCAAACATCGCCCGTAACGATGCGACGGCGGCACGGACCGCGTTCGCCGAGTTGGCCAGGCAGTTCGCCGACCACCATCGCCGGGAGAGCGCGGCGTTGACCGTCGACGCCCTGGGCCGCGATGACGGCCTGAAGGCCAAGATCGATGCGTCGCGATGTGATGCGCGTGGCACGAGCTTCGGATTGACCAACTTCGCGGCAAGCTGGAGCTCGGGCGCGGTGATCACCCGCGACCTCGATCGATTCCGACTCGAGGTGGAACATCGACTCGCAGGCCTCGGGCGGCTGATGGTTCTGGAGGAGCGAGGCCTGTTTCCGCTCCTCGACGTCTCGGGCAGCCTTCCGATCGAGTTGGACTTGAGCACTGGCGTGATCACTCGGCGAATTCCCCGCGAGGCCTTGCGCCGGGCGCTTTCGGGCTGACGAACCCGCCGCGCCAGAGTACGGGGCCGCATGCGCTACCTCCTCGCTCCGTTTCTTGCCCTGAACTTTGGCTGCGGCGGTGCGGACGGCGACTCGACCGACCCCGGCTCGGACCGTGCTGACTCGGGCTCGGACACTGGGGACACCAACGACACCGCGACCTGCGAAGCGGTCAGCTCCGGCACCGACTGGGCGTGGAACGGTGACTGTCCGCGGATGAGGACACCGTGCGACATCGTCGTGACGGAGTGTTCATTTGAGATCGACTATGAGGCGGATGGTGGCATGGACATGGACATGCCGCACTCCGCCACCGTGGTTGGCTCGACGGTCACCTTTGGCGACGACAATTCCGTGACCGGATGCACGGGGACCGTCCTGAACGCTGACTCGATCGAGGGCACGTGTGACAGCGGCTGCGAGTTCACCCTGTCGCGCTGACGGTCAGCGTAGCGCGGCGTCCTCTTCCCGCGGTTTGGCACCGGTAAGCCAAGTGATCGCCCGTTCCAGGCGGCGGAAAAACCCGATGCGGTCGAGCAGCCGGTTGAGCCACCCGGTGGTAATGCAGTAGTGCCGGTCGTAGGGCGCGGCGTGGTGGACGGCGTGGTGCTCGGCGCCGAGGGCGAGATGTGCGTCTTGAAGCCACCGTACGGCACGGGGCGGCTCCGCGAGGTGTGCCCATTTGTGAAACTGGTTGGTGGCGAAGACGCCGAGGCAGAGCGCGAGGAGGAAGGCCACCGAGGCGCGCGCGCCCGCCGAGTCTGTGCCCAAGAGCAACGCCGCCACGAGCACGGGGCAGGTGGCCAGGCAGTTGCTCCCGTTGACCTCGACGAATCCGTGCCGAGTGATCGCGGTCTGGTCGACGTGGTGTTCGCGGAAGGGGCGCACGAACATCGAGCCGAGGATGGGGGTGCGCACGGAGAGCCAGGTGTCGAAGAACCAGTGGACCGTGCCAGAGAAAAAATCGGCGCCGATGTAGCCGACGAGGGCCAGAACCCAGGTCAGGGGTTCCCAAAGTGCACCCTCGACGTTGACCAGTCGCGTCACGGCCAAGCCAGTCGCCCCGAAGAACCCCACGATTCCCACGGTGTCCAGCATTCGCGCGCCGGTCGTGTACTCTGCCAAGGCGTCTCGACTGGGCCGTTCCGACATCGCGGGGGCGAGCATAGCACCTGCGGATCGTCGCCACACGTGCTAGGCGCGGCGGATGGCCGCGTACGCCCGCCTCTCCTTGGCCATCGTCCTTTGTCTGAGCGTTTTTGGGGTGGTGCGCGCCCGCGCCGAGGCCCCGGCGGCTCCGGGCGTGACGGAGTCCATCCCGCCGGGGCCCGACGGGCCGCCGGGGGGGCTGCGCAGCGAGGCCGACGCGCTGGCCCACGAGGATGCCGAGCTGATCCGCCTTTCAGCTCGCTGGCACCTCGCTCGTGGCGACCAAGAGCTCAGCCGCGCCCTCCTGGGCGTCGCCTACGACAAAGATGAGTTGGCGCTGTACTTCGGCAAGCAGAAAGAGCTTCGTGCTGCCGTCGTTTCCGAAGGCCTCGGGGACTTCGTCGCGGCCGCGGCGGAGTTTCGGAGCCTTGCCAAGAAGGACCCGCTGCACGCCGCGTTGGCGCTGCGGATCATGAGCGGTTCGCCCGAGCGGGATGCGATGTTCGCCGAGGTCGTGGCTGACGTGCGCGGTCGAGTCGATCGTGCTCGCCGCGGTGAGTCGGTCCCGATCTATGTCACCAGCAAGGGGGAAGAGCGCACACTCGAGGTCATCCCCGACGCTCAGGCACTCGACGCCCTGTCGCGACCAGATGCCGATGGCGAGGCGAGGTTCCGCTACTGCTATATCGACAGGCTCGACCTTACGGGGGTGGACACCTCGACGTTGGCCGCCCGCATCGTCTTCGACCGCTGCATCCTGGGGAGCGTTCGCATCCCGAATCGTGAGGTCGGCGCGCTGTCCGTCAAGGGCTTTGTCCTTGGCGATTTCGACGTCGGCAAGACCTGGGAAGGAGAGGTCAACAAGAGCAAGGCGGTGCCCGGCAGTCGCTTCTCGGAGCTGGGCACGCGCGAGACCGTTTTCCTGGGGCGGGCGAACTTCCAGGACGTCGCCGTCACCGGCCGGGTGGCCCGATTCCCATTCACTGTTTTCGAAGGCGCCGCGGATTTCCGTGGAGCGCGGGTCGCGGGCGATGCGGACTTCCGGTTCTCGACCTTCGGCGAGGGCGCGAACTTCAAGCGCACCCGATTGGAAAAGTCTGCGTTCTTCGGGCATACTCGCTTCCGTACGGCCACCCGCTTCTCGGAGTTGGCGTCGGTCCAGACCGTGTACTTCGACTCCGCCCGCTTTGAAGCGCCGGTCAGCTTCGACGGCTGCGAGTTCGCGCGTGGGGCCACGTTTGAAAATGCCAGCTTTGAACAGGGTGTATCGTTCGATGCCTCACGGGTTGTCGGCCGGCTGAACCTGAGCCGGGCGGTCGTCACCGGCACGCTGGCGATGAAGGAGGTGAGCCTCGGGGGGCTGGACGCTCTGGGCGCGCAACTCATGGGCGACGCCGATTTCGTGGACGCCGAGATCCTCGGAAAAGTTAGGTTCTCCCTCGATGGTGCGGCCCGGGCGCGCAATCGTCTCGATCCCGCCCCACTCCTTGCCGTCTACCGCGACTATCAGGGCGACGACGACGCCGCCGAGCCCCTGGCTGCGCGTACCAGCTACGGTGTCGCCTCTGTCGATGACCTCACCGCCCGGATCGACGGGAATCTCCGCTTCACCAACGCCAAGATGACCGGGTTCGTCATCTTCGAGGGTGTCACCTTCGGAAAGGCAGGCGCGGACACGCTCGCGGAGTTCTACAACACGCAGTTCGGCGGGGAAACGCACTTCGAGCGCACCCGGTGGAACAGTCAGGCGGACTTCACCACGGTTTATGCTCAGGAGCTGGCGTTCAACGAAGCCACCTTTGAGAGGACGCTGATCTTGGACGACGCCAACGTGCCGGGGCGGGTCACGTTGACCGACGCACGGTTTTCACCGGGCGCCACGCTGTCCTTCTACGGCGCGCAGGTGGGCACGCTCCAGATTGCCCGCGATCAAGTTGAGGATCAGGCGTCCGGCGAACATCGCTTGTGGTACGCCCGCTGCGCCCGGGCGACGATTGCGCCGTCCGCCGACCTTCGTCACACTCGGCAGGCGCCAGGGCGGGAGCTTGACGATGCGGGCTTCCGCGCCCTGTGCTTCGACAGGGCGATCGACGAGTACACGTCCCTCAAACAGAGCTTTGGCGGCCGGGCCATGACCGCGGACGAGGACTGGGCGTACTGGTGGATCAAACACAGCCAGACGCACGAGGCGTTGACCCGCGGCGGTGTCCTGGCTGGGCCACTTTGGCTCCTACGAACGGTGGTTTTTGAGCTCGCCTTCGGTTGGGGCGTTCGCTTGGGCAACCTCGCGGTGACCGCGGCGCTGATCTGTGGCTTCTTCGCCTTGTTGTACAGGCGTTATTGCCCCGACACCGTCATGAGCTACGGCGGACAGGACGTACACATCCGCGACATCCCTTGGTTGGGGCTCCTTTACATCTCGATCCAGACCCTTGGCGGCTTCAACACTGGCTGGGATTTTGGTGAGTCCGACAGCCGTTTCCGCTACCTCAACACCGCCCAGACCTTCATGGGGTTGATCATCCTGACGTTCTTCGTTGGCGCCTATACCAGGATGATCTTGGCGTAATCAGCGTCGCGCCAGTTTCACGTGGGGGCGTCGCGACACAATATCGCCGACTTCTGCGAGCGCGGCTTCGACGTCTGGCCGGTCGAACCACGTGCTCCCGATGCTCCCATGCGCCCAGCGCTCCGTGCCGTCGTACTCCCAGTTCAGGAACATTCCGCACGTCGGCGGGGCGCATCGGCCTGCCTACCAACCGCCGCCGGGCCCGCCTGAGGGGTCAGCCCCGATAAACCGGCGCTGGGTTCGGTGCGGGGAGGTGTCGAGGCCGAAGAGCCGCATCACAGCCCGGTTGTAGGTGATGTTCGGGGTCGAGTCGGGCGAGCGCGCTCCGATGGTCGAGCCGAGGTGTACACTCAAGTCTCCTTCGAGAAGGAGTCGCACAGGCTCACGGAAGGTCCGCGGCGACGCGGAACCCGATGAACGAGTTCGACCAGTCTTCGCCGATCACTACAGAGTATGAGGTGGCCCTATAGGTCAAGAGCTGGCATCCCGAGGAGCGGTCCAAGCCGAACACGACTCCCGCCCCGGGGAACGGCGTGTCGGACACCCACTCGGCCACGTTACCGAACAGGTGCCGAGGCACTTCATGCGACAGCGTCGAAGCCCGCACGGAGACAACCCGCGGCGACCCGCCGGGACAGAAGAACGAGTCCGACGTGTTCTCGCTCTGCAGGAGCGCGCGCCGTCCAGCGCGCTGCCAAGCATACTGCGCGGCCCGTGCCCACTCGGCGCCCGTCGGCAGACGGAATGTGCTTCCGCCGACACGCGCATTGACCCCTTCGATGTAGGTTACCGCCTCGCTGCGCTTCACATTTTGAACGGGCAGATCCTCACCCGTGAATTGTACACCCCCAAACTCGGTGCGCGCGGGGTTGTGGCGTCCGGAAATGATGGCGGGTTTTGTCCGGAAAAGATGGCGGCTTTGGGAATGTGACGCGGCGGGTTGGACGCCGCAAGAACGCGTTGCAGAAGACGGGGTTGGTGGCTGAACCACCGCCGGGTCGATGGCCTGGACGCCGGCC
>CANFCK010000011.1 GCA_947445035.1 Deltaproteobacteria bacterium | reverse complement strand
TCGTGACGATGCCACCCCGACCCAGGGCGCGAACCTTCAAACGTCAGCGTGCCCTCTGGCGAGCGGCGGTAACGGCCGAGCAGACCGCAGCCAATCGCGGGCGTCGGGAGGCGAGACCGGCGGGGTAGAGCCAAACACCGCGTCTACCCTACACGGGGGCCCGCCGCGGCGGGCCCCCGACAGAAACGGCGTCCCAATCACGTCTACCGGTGGCCACCAGTGGGACGTGGGAAGCCAACGTGGGATGCGACCTTCGCCAAGCGGTTGAATTCGATGAGACGGGACAGCCCGAGTCCGAGGCTGGCCGGGGCCATCGCCTGGTCCCCTACTCCTCCTCCCCTCCCCCCATCTCCCCGCCCATCTCCAAATTCGGCGGGCCCAGATCCGGCATCTGATTCTGCGCCCTACCGGGGCCCATGTCGTCTTCCAGCTCGTCGCCGTGCTGCTCTTCGATGGGGCGTCGCTCCTGACGCTCCTGACGCTCCTCGCCCTCGTCCACCTCGTGGAGCGGCGGCAGCATCCCCTCGTTCTCGTCGCCGCCGCGACCGGCGCTCTCTTCCCGGCGCTTGCGCAGCCGTTCACGACGCTCTTTCACGCGGTCTTCGCGGCGCTTCTTCCGCTCTTCGCGCGCCACCTCCGGGTCTGCGTCCTCACCGGCATCGCCACCCGACAAACCGCTGAGCTCCGGCTTGTCGAAGTCCGTGATCCCGCTGCTGGCGACCTTGCTGTCCGTGCCACGGCCTGGGCGGAAGGTGGGACTGACGAGGGTCCCGCCGATGTTGAAGTGGTAGCCACCCTCTTCGTCGCGGGCGCGCTTCATGGCCGGGGCCAGCTTGGCGAGCTTGTCGAGGTCCTCAGGCAGGGTCACCACCAGCTTCAGGCGGTTGCGGCTGCGTTCCAGCTTCTTGTTCAACGAGATGTCGCCGCTGAGCGTCATGTCGATGACGTCCCCATCGAAGGTGCCCTCGGTCACCTCCAGCGCGCCGTCCTGCGCCTCAAGCTTCACCTTCGCGGCGCTGAAGCTCACCACGGGCAGCTCCAGGCCCATCACCTTGCTGCCCTCGGCCAACGAAAGCCCCTCGAAGCTCAGCTCCAGCGAGCCCGTTGAGTTCTTGACATCCTCGCCATCCAAGGCAAGGTTGCTTTTCCCGCTGAGCTTTCCCGCCAGGTGAACGACAAGATCATCTCGTTCAATAGGCATCATCGCCAGATCAAGCCCATCCGCGTCAAAGTTCAGATCAATCGAAGCGGCCCCTTGTGAGAATGTCCCAGAAATATCTCCCCCCAACAGTTCAGCGGTGTAGCCAAACGCCCACTTTCCCGCGAGCCGAGGCAAAACTTGCAACCGCACTGCCAGCGCGTCGAGCTTCATCATCTCGCTGCGGACCGGGGTGGGGGACGGTTTGTCCTTGGACTTTTTGCCCTTCTTGACCGTGTACAGCGTCACGTCGGTGGCGCGAACGCCGGGCAGCCACCACGGACGCACATCGCCTATCTCCAGGGCGTACTCCTTGTTTCGCGCGTGGAACTGCACCTCGGCGTATTGGGCCACCTCGGCCGACGGGAACGTGGTGTAGAAACCACCCACCAGGCCGATCATGCCGGCGCCCACACATCCTCCGAAGAGCAACAACCATCGGATCATTCGGCACCTCCCGCCGCAGTCGCGGATTCATCAAGCTTGTAGGCAGCGACCTCGAACGACGCCGTCAAGAGCCGCGTGCCAGGGGCGCCGTTGGTCTTCAGACGGGCGGTGCGGACCTTCAAGGGGTAGGCACCCCCCTCGATCTCCCCCAGGAACGCGGTGAGCTGCACCAGCGTCACCTTCTCCAGCTCAACGGCGTAGGAGGTTTCGACGAGATTTCCGGTGGTGGTCACGCCTTTTTCGCGGACCGCCTTGAGGTTTGCGGTCAGGTCGTGCGTCTGCGCGGCTTTTTCGACGAAGCTGGCGAGATCCTGGGTCGCGGTCGTGCGCAGCGTCGCCTCGATCTCGGTGACCTTGGCGGTGTTGGCGACGAACTCACCTTCGATCGCCTCCAGTCGCGACAGCGCGTCGGACTTCGTGGCGATGCGGGACTGCAGGTCGCCGAGCAGTCCGCTGCCAGCCCACCCCGCGAGCGACAGCGCGCCAAGGTACGCAAACAAGATCAAGCCCAGGAACAACGTCCGGTCCCGCGGACTCATGTCCCCGACCAGCGAGCCGAACCGGCCCCGCAATGGTTCCATGAAGCTGAGCATCAACCCTCCTTCTCGATGACCGGCTCGGCGCCGGGTGCGGGCGGCTCCACCTCGGGTTCACCGAGGGGGATGGACATGTTGAACAACAGGATGTCGCCCGACTTCTTTTCGTCGGACTTGCGCGCCTGGGCGAAGCTGTCGCTGGCTTTGAGCGCGTCTTCGATCTTGGCCGCCGAGTCGTAGCTGTCGGTCTCGGCCTTGAACGACACCGCCTCGGGGGTGATGGTCATCTCCCGCACGTCGATCTTCGCCGCTTCATTGCTGGGCAAGACCTGGCTGAGCCGCTTGAGCATGCCGAGGGTGGGCGGGTCGCCGCCGATGGTGCTCCCCAGCGCGGCCACCTTCGCTTTGAGCGTGTCCGCCTCGCCCTGGAAGATGGCCAGGGCCATGCTGGAGTCCGCCAAGCGGGAAGCCTCGATAGTGGGGAACTGCGACTGCACGGTGCTGACGATCTTGCCGTCCAGCTCGCTCAGGGTGTCCCAGGCCTCGGCGGTGCGCAGCCCGACCACCAGGCCACCCATGAGGAGCGCGGCCGCCGTGGCCATCCCCCCCCACGAAACGACGTTCCACAGGACGTCGGCATGCCCGCGGAAGGCAAGGTCACCGATGCGCAGGTCAGTCGCCGGTACTTCGGCGGCCGCGATGCGCGCCAGGGCCACCGCGAGGGCGCAGGAGGGCGGATGGCCACCCGGGACCAGCACCGCCCGCACCGGCACGCCCGTAAAGTGCGAGAGCCGACCGGCGAGCCCCTGCAGCTGACTCGCGCCCCCCGCGAGCAGGAGCTCATCAACGCCGAAGCCAAGCTCGTCCTCCAGCGCGATGAGCTGCGCGCGCACCTCGGCGAGGGTTTCGTCCAGCGTCGCGACCATCGCCGCCATCGTCTTGCGATCCAGCACGTCCGCACCCGCGTCGGTGGCCTCCGGCTCCGTCCAGCCCTCCGTTTGCAGCACCTCCGGCACCCGCGCCGCGTGTTTGGCCAGCTCCGCCGCCGCCTCCCCCGCCTGCATCTGCGCTGCGATCGTGTCGGTCAGCGCCTTGCCCCCAAGCGGAACGAGGCGCGCCGCGATGAGCTGCCCGCCCTGACACAGCGCGATCACCGTGCGAGCGTGACCGAAGTCCACCACCGCCTGCACACCACGATCGGCGTAGGCGGAGAGGGCTTCGGCGTCGAGCACCAACAACTTCGGCTCGGCCCCCGCGGCAGTCAAAAGCTCCAGCAGCGCCTTGACGTCGGTCTTGCGGGCGATGATCGCCCGGGTGCGCGAACTGCCCTTCTGCTGATCCACCGGCCGCGTGGCCAGCACCATGTCTTCCAGGTCGTAGGGCACGACGCTTTCGATCTCGGCGGGGAGCGCCTTGTGAATGGTGCTGCGGTCGGTGAACGGCAGGCGCACGACGCGCACCGACGCACGTTCCAGCGGCATGGCGGCGACCCGCTCCGCACGGTCCCAGCCGGGTTCGGAAGCCCGAATCGCCTCGACGGCGCCGGCCACACCGATGCTCCCTTCCATCTCGACCACATCCCGCAGCACCCAGCGACGGAAGCTGCCGTCCATCGTCGCGACGCGTACGCGCCAGGAGCCGGTGTCTACGCCCTGAACATTTGCCATGTCTACTCCACCCGCCAGTATTTCACTCGGCCCGCGTCCGACTTGGTCTGGTCGATGACCGCGGTGATTTTTACCTGCACACTGCCCACAACCCCGGTCGAGACCACCGTGTAGACGGTGTTCTTGTTGGTACAGTTGGCCTCGAAGTCACTCGACAGGGTGATGCCTTTCTGTTCGGTCAGGGCCGTCTTGAAGTCGGCGCACGACGCGACGACGTTGCCGTCGACCTTCCATTGGTTCAGCGCTGCGATCGCCTCGCCCACCTGGGCGTCGGTGGTGAGCCCGCCGTAGGCACGCAACATCATCCCCAAAACCTCGGGATCCGCACAGGTGATGTTGACCTTCTTGCCCCCGTAAATCGTGATCTTGTCGCCCCAGCGCTCGTAGACACTGTCCTGCCAACCCTCGACCAGCCGGATTTCCTCCGTGCTGTCGAAGGGGGCGTTCTTCGCCAAGTAGGGTGACGTCAGCCCATTGTAGTAATTGTCTTCGTAGCTGCCCTGGCCGCTGGCCACGGTGTTGTCGCTGTCCACCCAGTCGGCGAGGTTGCCGATCAGCTCCAGCTCGGTCAGATCGCGGTCGCGGAGCCACTGTTCGTTCTCTTCACCCGACATCAGCGCGTCCATGGTCTTGTACACGGAGTCGTCGATGAGCGGTTCCTTGTGACTGGAGAGCGCCGAGATGTTGATCTTGCAGTCCTCGCCTTCGATCGTGGTCGTGAAGTCCCCGGTGAAGTCCAGGAAGTTCTTCTTGCCGAAGCGCGAACTGCCCTCGCGCGACTCTTCAGTGGTCTCCTCGGTCGCCTGGCCCGTGGTCAGGAGCTGGTCCACGTCTTCGTCGTCCACATCCCCACCCGCCACCAACATGCTGCGCATCATGCCGGTGTTGATGAACGGCAGGTAGCTGATGAGTGGGTCGGTGCAGCTGATCCCCATCGCCGAGACCATCACGCAGTAGTCCTTGTTGCTCGTCAGCATCTTGCCGATCTGCTTGTTCCCCATCAGCACCAGTCGCGACAGGCTGACCCCGGAGTTGGCGATCCAGTAGGCTTGGGAAGCGTCACGGGTATGGGCGGCGGCGACGAACCGAACGCGCGAGGAGAAATCGATGTCGGTGACCAGGACCGTCAGGAACATGATCGCCGCGATCACCACCAAAAGCGCGATACCGCCTCTCGAACGCCGAGCACGGGTCCGCCTGGCACGACGATCGCCATCGAGCAGTCGGGACGGCGCCATCATTGCTCTGTCGCCTCGCCGGTCGACGCCAACGTTAGTTTGTCCGCGTAATGCAAGAGCACCGTGGTGGCATAGGGCCGCTCGACCACTTTGCCTTCTTCATCGGGATCCGGCACCAGGAAGACCAGCGCGATCTGCACCGCGCGGGGCAAGAAGTTGGCCTGATCGACGCCGGTCGAGTCCCACTCGTCCAGCCAGGTGTTGGTCTTGGGGTTGATGTAGCGGTAGTTGACGTCTTTGAGGTGGTAGGCCAACGGCGAGATGAGCCCGTCCTTCTCCGGCTCGTGGTCGATCCGCGGCGCTTCGCGACGCAAAAGCACCTTGGCCCCGTCCATCGTCGGGTCGTCCTCGGTCCAGTAGGTGACCTCGGTCTGGTCGCATTCGCGCGACTCGCGATACATCCGATGATGCGACAACGTCGTGAACCACAGCTGGTCGGGATCGTCGTTCTTGCCGATGAACTGGGTGCGATAGGTGTTGACCGCGCTGGTGTTTTCGGTGAGGTACGCGAGTCTCAGATCGCGCCGTAGCCGGTCCAGCGCCACCCGTGCCGACTGGTTGGCCGCGTCTTCGTCTTCCAATACATCTCGTGTATCAAGCGCGCTGGAGAGAGTTTCCAACGTCAACATCCCAATCATCGCCAGGATGCCGATGGCGACCACCACTTCGAGGAGCGTAAAGCCGTGACGGTTCATCATGGCACCGGCGCCGAGACGGTGCCGCTCGGATTGAAGACGTGGGACACGAGCTCCACGCAGGTCTCGCAAAGGTCGTCGGCCTCGAGGTCACCCGGGTCATCGCCCCACCACACCACCACGCGCACCTCGCGCATCCACGGCGACAACATCTCGCTCATCGCCTCGGGGGTCAGAAACGCCGACAGCAGGCTGGGATCGAGGCCATCCTCCGAGCTCGACGCACTCGCGCCCGCGACTGACTCGTTGTCCTTCGACAACTCTTCCATGGTGCCGGCGATGTCGCCCAGCTCCATCTCGACCGGGCGCACCGTCCACGCATACCCGAAGTCGTCATACTCCCCCTCAAAATCGACAACCTCGCCATACTCCCCGTTGTCACCGAAGTTCTCGAAGCTGCCATCCTCGCCCTTGATGGTGTCTGAAAACCCATCCATCTCCAGGGTAAGGAGCACTTCGGCCAGCTTGGCCTCGGCCAACGAATTGGCGGTGAGTATCCGTTGGCTGTCAATGGTCTGGAGCACGCTGCCGGACTGCGATTCCACCAGCACCATGAGCGACACCGCCAGGATCGTCAGCGCGATGACGATCTCGATCAGCGTGAACCCTTGGCGTTTGGTGGTCATTTGGATTCTGGCGCCTCGGACGGGATCCACGCCAACGAAGCGCCGATCTCGGTCTCCTCGGTCTCGATCCGCACTTCGCCCGAGAAGGGCTCGACCTCGACCGTGTAGCCATCAGCGGGGTCATCGACGTCCACGATGCGAATCACCGTGAACTCCATCGTCCCGTCGGGAAAGATGTGGCTGTAGGCGCGCGCTTCGTCGTCCACCGTCTCGGGGGTGTCCTTGGATGGCGTGACCGGCTGACCGTATTGGGGCGTGTACACATACGCGTAGCGACACCTGTCCGACAGCGTGCCACTCGTTGGGAATCCTGGCACACTCAAACCCGCGAACCGCCCGTTTTTGTCCTGGATGTCGGCCGCCTCCCCCTTGGCGATCTCCTTGTCGGTGAAGCGCTTCAGTTGGCGCTCCTGCTCCTCTTCGTAGCGTTCCCTCTCGCGCGGATCCGCGAAGATGAGCGCGCCGGGATCGCCGACTTCTACCTTCCAGGTGCTCTTGTCGAGGTTGTACTCGACGCGGAAGGTCACGTTGCGCAGCATCGCTTCGGTCTGGAGGAGTCGGTAGATGTCCGCCATCGCCTTGGCCTCGCCGCGTTGTTGAAGGTCAAAGACCGAGCTGAGCGCGGGCGCGCCCACGGCCAGGACCACGCCAATCACGGCGAGGACCACGACCATCTCGATGAGTGACACTCCGCGGCGCATCATTACTCCGGTGCAACCCAGGACTGGATGTCGGCGTCGGCATCTTGCCCACCCTCTTTGCCGTCTTTGCCCAGCGACACGATCTCGTACTCGTGGTCGCCGTGTGTGCCCGGAGAGTAGTATTGGAACGGATTCCCCCACGCGTCCGAGGGCACTTCGTTGTTGGGGAAGTATTTCTTGGCGGCATCCAGCCCTTCGGCCGTGGATGGGTACCTGCCCTTGTGTTTGGCCGAATAGGCGATCAGGGCCTTGTCCATGTTGTTCATCGAGATCCGGGAGGCGGCGACGTTTGCGTCGTCGAGGAAGCCGGTCACATTCACCGCGATCACCGTCATCAGCACCCCGATGATGGAAATGACGATCATGATCTCGACGAGCGACATGCCCTTGCGGCGGCGATGGACGAGTCCGCCATGCCGCCCCGACGGCGGCTCCCGGCGCCCTGAAGCTGGCGGCATGGGGGACTGCCAGGGAGGAACCGCGGCGAGCGGTGCCCCCCGGCTTTCGATGAGAATTCTGGACTTGGACATTGGATACTCCTAGCGGATGGCAGAGGTCATCTGGAGCATGGGCAACAGGATGCCGAGCGCGATGAGCCCGACAACGAGTCCCATGAATACAGTGAGGATGGGGGTCAACAACGAGGTGAGCGAGTTGACGGTGTTTTCGACTTCGGCGTCGTAGGCGTCGGCTACCTTGGTGAGCATGTTTTCCAGCTCTCCGGTCTTTTCGCCGATGGTGATCATGTGGGTGACAATAGGCGGAAACTCCCCGCTGGCCTTGAGCGGCACCGCGATCGACTGCCCCTCGGCGATGTTCTTGGCGGCTGACTCCACGGCTGCGGCGATGAGGTCGTTGCCAACCACCGTCTTGACGATGGTGAGCGCCGTGAGGATGGGGACGCCCGAAACCAGCAGGGTCCCAAGCGTGCGACAGAAGCGGGAAACGGCAACCGTACGATTGAGCGGTCCGAAAACCGGAAGCTTCAGTTGGGTCCGATGCCACCACGCCCGGCCTTTGGGCGTCTTGACCCAACGACGGTAGCCATAGACGGCAAGGCCCATGGTACCGAACAACAAGATGGGGTGACCCGTAACCAGATTAGAGAGAGCGAAAAGCGCTTGGGTGAGCAGCGGCAACGCCTTCCCATAACTGTCAAAGATGCGCTTGATCCGGGGGATGACGAATGTGAACAATCCAAGGACGAGCCCTGACGAAACCACCATCATCAAGATGGGGTAGGTGATCGCCGCGACGAGTTTGCCGCGCAACGCAACGGTCGCTTCGGTGTAGGCCGCGAGCCGCTGAAGCACCAGTTCCAAGGCACCCGACTGCTCTCCCGCCGCGATCATGTTGATGAACAGGTCGTCGAAGATCGTGGGGTGGCTTTTTAGCGCCCGGGCAAGGGTGGAGCCCTCGTTGACCTTCTCGCGCACGTCGGTGAGCACACCTTTGAGCTTGGGATTCTCCGTCTGTTCGCAAAGCGCCGTCAGCGCGTCGACCATGGGGATGCCGGCGCCGACCAGCGTCGACATTTGGGTGGCCAACGTCGCCATGTCTTGCGGACCGACCCGCTGGAAGTACTTCGAAAAGTCCACCTCCATCGACAGGCCCTTGCCCTTGACCGTGCCCGAGCGCTGCTCGTTCACGTCCGTGGGGAACAACCCCTGCTTCTTCAGCCGGGCCCGCGCGCTGCGAGCCGAGTCGGCGTCCACGACCCCCTTGACCGCCTTGCCGGCAGCATCGAAGCCCGCGTAGTCGAACACAGCCATCAGGCCTCCGAGACGTCGACCTGGGTGACGCGCATCACCTCGTCGAGCGACGTGCGGCCCTCCAGGACCACGCGGATGCCATCTTCACGCAGGGTGCGCATGCCCTGTTCGCGGGCCTTGCGGGCCACTTCGGTGGTGGGTGCGTTGCGCAGAACCAGCTCCCGCACCTCTTCGGTGACGCTGAGGAACTCATAGACACCGCTACGACCGCGGTAGCCGGTGGACAGGCACGCGGGGCAGCCCTTGGCCTTGTACATGACCTGCCCGTCCACCTGAGCGCGCGTCATGCCCGCCTCGGCCAGCTCTCCGTCGGTTGGGGTGTGCGGCACCTTGCATTCCGTACACAGCCGCCGCAACAACCGCTGCGCGAGCACCGCCAGCAAAGAGCTGGTGACCAGGAACTTCTCGACGCCCATGTCGATGAGCCGGGTGAACGCAGTGGCGGCGTCATTGGTGTGCAGAGTACTGAAGACCAGATGCCCTGTCAGTGAGGCCTGGACGGCATTGTCGGCGGTTTCTTTGTCGCGGATCTCGCCGACGAGGATGACGTCCGGATCCTGGCGCAGGTGGGCCCGGAGCGCCGAAGCGAAGGTCAGCTCGATCTTGGGGTTGACCTGCGTCTGGCCGATGCCGCGCAGCTCGTACTCGATCGGGTCTTCGATGGTGAGGATGTTCAGATCGGGCGCATTGATCTCGGCCAGCGCCGAATACAACGTCGTCGTCTTTCCCGAGCCCGTGGGCCCGGTCACCAGCACGATGCCGTGCGGCTTCTTGATGACGTCTCGGAACAGCGCCAGGCAGTCTTTGCCCATGCCCACGCCGTCCAACGAAAAGACGGTCCCCTTCTCCAAGATACGCATGACCACACGCTCGCCGTGGCGAACCGGCAGCGTCGACACCCGCAAATCGATCTCGCGCCCGGCAAACCGGGTACGGATGCGCCCGTCCTGCGGGATGCGCTTTTCAGCGATGTTGAGCCCGGCCATGATCTTGACCCGACTCACGATGCTGGCCTGCAACTTCGGCGGCGGCTTCACGATCTCGTACAGCACGCCGTCAATGCGGAAGCGCACCACCAGCTCTTTCTCGAAGGGCTCGATGTGGATGTCACTGGCACGATCCTTGACCGCGTTGCTCAAGAGGCTGTTGACAAACTTGATGATCGGCGCCTGGTTGGGATCATCGACGATGTCGCCGGTAAGGTTCAGGTCTCCGGCGCCATCATCCTCGATGCCGTCTTCGATGATACCTTCAAGCGTGGCCGAAGCGCTCTTCGATGCCCGATCATACGCCTTGTTCGTTGCGTTTCGCAACACATCGCCTGAAACGACGAACGGTCGGACCGGCGCCTGGTACAACAAGCGCAGGTCTTCCAGCACGGTGAGCGCGCGGCCGTCGGCGATGGCCACGCGCACAAATGCTCCCTCGCGCCAACAGGGCAAGAACCCCTCTTCACGCGCCATCGCCAACGAGATGGGCGTCACCAGCTCGACGTCCACGGCTTCGTGGTCGATGCTCTCCCGAAACGCCATGCCCAACATCGCCGCCAGCGCCTTTCCCACCGCCTCGGAAGGGGCGGCCTGAACCCGTTGGATGCCTTCCAAGAGCGACACCCCACTACGTTCCGACTCACGACGGGCGTCGCGCATGCGGGTGAGGTCAGCGCCCCCCTGCACCAGACGTTCTTCGAGGCCGACGCGGCGGATCGCCATCGGTCAGTAGTTCCCGCCGCTGCGTCCGGGACCGTCCGGAGGCGGCGGAGCGGGCGGCGGCTCGGTCGGCCGTGGCGGGCCATCAGGGGTGGTGCCAGTCGCCGGCAAGATGCTGCCCGATCCCGAATCGACGCCAATGGTCTCACTCAACGCGTGGGGCGCGGTCTTGGTGCGGTATTGGCTGGGGGCGTCGATCGCGGTCATCGACCCCGCGAGGATGGTCCCCATCTCCCGCTGCTGCTCGTCCCGCGACTTCCCGTAAAAGCGTCGGATGAACTCCTGCCGTTGCGCCCACTTGACCCGGTAGACCTCTTCCAGATCCTTCGCGTCATTGATGACGTGCGGGGTCAGGAAGATGAGCAGGTTCGTCTTGCGTTCGGTGTTTCGTTTGCCCCGGAAGAGCGCCCCGATGAGCGGAATGTCCCCGAGGATCGGAATCTTGGTCTCGACCTTGGTCGACGTCCGCCCGATGAGCCCGCCGATGACGATGGTCTGGTTGTCGTCGACGACCACCACGTTCTCCGTCTCGCGCTCCGACGTGATGAAGCCGGCGGTGCTCACGTCGAGGCCGGAGTTGTCCTCTTCCACCTCTGCAACCTTGAGCGTCAGCTCCATGGTCACCGTGTTGGACTCATTGATCTGGGGGGTGACCGTCAGCTCGATGCCAACGTCTTCGCGCTGGTAGCTGACAATCGGATTGTTGTTGTTGTCACGGCCACTGGAGACCGGAAACGGAACATTGCGCCCGACGCTGATCTTGGCGTCTTCGTTGTCGACGATGAGCAACGAAGGGTTGGACAAGATGTCCACACCCGAGTTCGACGCCAACGCATTGAGCGCGATGCCGAAAAGCGGAACCGAAAGCGGGCCGGCCGACGTCGGAAGCTCGATGCTCTCGGCGCCGAAGATGCCCATCGCCAAGCCGCTGAGCGCATCTGCGGTGACCCCCAGCGAGCTGCCGTTGAGTTGGGAAGAGAAGAACTGGGTGTTGCCATCCGCGTCGGGCAGGCCGCCGTGGTAGCCAATGCCCAGGTCCATCTCATCCTCGCTGCCAATCTCCAAGACCACAGCCTCGACGAAGACTTGCCTGCGGCGGATGTCCAGTTTGGAAATCACGCTCTGAATGACCCGGTAGTCTTCGGGCGCCGCGATGATGACCAATGAGTTGGTGTTTTCATCGGCAGTGACCCGCATGCCGCTGTCGAAGGCCGCAACCGCGCCGCCGCCGCTGCCACCCCCGCCTCCACCCAGTCCGCCGGGAGGGCCCTGGGGACCGTCACCCGGCGCGCCACCTGGCATCCCCCCGCCGCTGCTCCGGCCGCCGCTACTGCCGCCGCCGAAGCCGCTGCTGTTGGAGCCGCCGCTGCTGCCACGCCCGCTGGAGCCGGACCCGCTTTTCTGGCTGTTGTTGCCGCTGGACCTCTTGGAGCTGGACGATCCCGACGATCGGCTGCTGGTGCCGCTGGAGCTGCTGCTGAGGTCCTGGAGTACGCTGGCCACGTCGGTGGCCTTGGCGTTTTCCAGGTAAATCACGTGGATCTGGGAGCGGCTGGACGGGTCGATGTCGGCATCCAGCGTGGCGATGAGCGACTTGACGTCCTCAAGCGCCTCTTCGTTGGCCAACAAGATCAGCGAGTTGGTGCGCTCGTCCGAAATGATCTTGGAGATGTACACGCCCTCGGCGCCGACGTTGGTCGACGAGCCCCCCGTCGCGGCCGCCGCCTCGGCGCCCTTCCCCTTCTTCCGGCCCGGCTTGTCCGCGCCGCTGGAGCTCGACGAGCTGGACGAGGCGGCCACCGCGTAGACTTCTTCCAGTACCTTCTCGACGTCCGCCGCAGTGGCGTGCTTCAGGGGAATGACCGCGAGCTTCGACTTGGGCGCGGCGACGTCGAGCTGCGCGATGATCCGGCTGACCCGCCGGATGTTGTAGGCCGCATCGGTCACGATGAGCGTATTGGTCGGCAGGTAGGTGACGACGCGGACCTTGCTGCCCGCCAGCTCCTTGACCACCGAGCCCATGTCAGACACGCTGACGTTTTCGAGCTGGATGATCTGTGTCACGAAATTGTCGGTTGCTGGCAGTGGATCGTCGGATTGATACACGCGAAGCGGGCTGTTCGCGGCCTCAGAGGTGGGCACCACCTTGGTGTTCTTGCCCACCTGAACCGTCGTGTACCCGTTGACCTCGAGCGCGCTGAGGAAGGCCTCGTAGGCCTCGTCAATGGTGACCTGCTGGTGCGAGATGATGGTGATCTTGCCGCTGAGATCGTCCTTGATGATGAAGTTCTTGCAGGTGATCTCGGCCATGTACTTGACCACGTCGCTCACCGGAGCGTCGACGTAATCCATGGTGATCTTGGCCTTTCCTTGCACGCACGGCGCATGCTGAATGACCGTCGCCGCCCCGCCGCCAGGAGGCGCGCCCTCGCCGGCCGGCTTCCCGCCCGGGGCGCCCTCGAGTCCGCCCGGAGGCCCCTTCGGGCCGCCTTGCATGCCACCCGGGCCGCCCTGCATGCCACCCGGGCCACCCTGCATGCCACCCGGGCCACCGGGCACGCCACCGCCATCTTGGCCCTCTTGGCCCTCGCCGGGCAGCCCGCCCATCGGATTCTGGCCCTGCTGCCCGCCCTGGCCCCCCTGCCCGTTCGCCCCAGGCATGCCCGGAATTCCCCGGCTCGGCGGCTTGCCGATGCCGGGAATGCGCTCGGGCTGCTCCTCCCCATCGGGCGGATCCTGGCCTTCCTGCGCGAACGCGGGAGCGCCGGCTCCGAGAAACAGGCTGAGCAGTGCGCCGATGCCGGCGCTGGAAATCTTAGGAAGGACCGGCTTCATCAGCGAACCTCGTAGTCGATCGTCATCTTCGTGTTGCGGCGGGTCACTTCGAAGTTGAACGCGCGCTCGTTCTGCAAGGTGCCGTAGGCGCCAAGAGCCGTCTCCATGCTCGTGAGCGACTGCCCGTTCACGTTGTGGACCACGTCCCCGTTTTTGATGCCCAGCTTGTCAAAGACGCTGCCCTTGCGGATCCCGGAGAGGCGGAAGCCGATGATCTTGCCATCTTCGCTCTTGGGGGCGGCACGAACCTGGGTTGCCAAGGTCTCGACGTTCCCCAGCTGCTTTTCGAGGAACGAACGGTCCACGAGGAACTTGGTGTCCGAAACCTTGGTCACGCCGCCATCATCCGTCGCGGAATCAGCCCCCACGGCCCCAGCACCGGCGTCGCGACGCTTGTCGTCGGCGCCGATGCACAGGCAGCCGCCGTCGTCCAGGCACACCTTCTTCTGGCTGATGGTGACGATGCGCCCCTCGCTACCGACGGAGTCGCCGACTTTATACCCGTTGGCCCGCCCCTTTCCACCTTCGCTGATAAGCGCGCTGGAGTAGTCGGGAATGTCTGCCACCACGGTCGCCAGCAACTGCGCTTTGGACTCTCTGCAGTCCTGTGCCGCCGCGTCGACCGACGTGCTGCTGGCGACCGCGGCCGAATCGAAGATGTTCCGGCGCACGATCGCTTCGCCGTATGCGCGCCGATCCACGAAGCTCGACTCCGCCTCGGGCTCGTCGCGCCCGGTTGATTCCCCCGCGGGTTCAGGCGCGCCGCTGACGGTACCCGTCTTGTCCAACGAGGGCGCATCCTCGAAGATGGGCACCTCGAGGTCGGCGGGCAGCGAGATCTGAGTCCCCGCGGCCACGTTGACACCCGCGCCGAGCGAGAAGCCAAGAACGACCGAGAGCGCCAGTGCAGCGAGGGTGCGATTGCGGGTGAGGGTAGGAGGGCCGGCCATGCCCGTCAAGAGTGAGCAAGAACCGTGCCGCTCGAATAGTTCCCCTTCTATCTACCCCGCGCGCGGCCTGCGCGCCACGCTGTCAAAGTGGCACGACCGGGGGAGCAAAGCGTGACAGCTTGTCCGTCACGACCTGTCCGCCTCTCGGTGCCTCTGGACCGACGTGAGTCATATTGTCGCATGGTGCAGCGAGGGTGCGATTGCGGGTGAGGGTAGGAAGGCCGGCCATGCTCGTCAAGAGCAAGCAAGAACCGTGCTGCTCGAATAGTTATCCTTCTATCTACACCTCGGGCGGCCTGCGGGCCACGCTGTCAAGGGGGCACGACCGGGGGGCAACGCGTGACAGCTTGTCCGTCACGACCTGTCCGCCTCTCGGTGCCTACGGACCGACGTGAGTCATATTGTCGCAGCTTGACTTCGAATCGACGGGGCGTGAAAGTGCGCCGCCGGTCAGCCGACGGCGCTCAAACTCACTCGCCACGGAACTCCCATGCAAGTCCATCACCGCCTGTTGTCGCTCGGTACCCTCGCAGCCCTTCGTCCCCTCAGCGGCATCTTGCTGCTCGTCGGACTGGGGGCGCCCAACGCCGCCTACGCCTCTGATCTCGTCGTGGCTGGCCAGGGGTGTGCCATCGGTGGCTACAGTTGGTGGAGCCTTTGCTACACAGAGCCGGGGGACGTACTGGGTCCGTTCAGCACGGCCGTGGAGACCGACGCCAACTTCGGCGCCGGCGGCACGATTACGGACGACGTCGACATCGTGGCGCTGGACACGTTGGATGCCACGGTGCTCGACGGCGTCGATGTCTTCGTCTCTACGTGGTGGTATGAGGGCCAGTCCGAGCCTTACGATTCGCTGCTCGCGAACTGGTTTCTCGATGGTGGCGACCTCGTCCTGTTCCAAGACGACACATACGTCGATGGCATCGGTACGCTCCTCGGTGTTCCCACCGCCGGTTCGTCCACTGGCTCCGTGTCCAACGGAGGCGCCCCGCTGTTCGACGGGCCGTTCGGCCTCGCCGGCAACGTGACCCAAAATGGGAACGTCGGCATGCTCAACGAGGCGGACGTGCTCGCCCAGGGTGGAACGGTCGCGGGACGGAACGAGGAGGGCCAGGTCACCGTCGCGTATTGGAACGACGGCGACTACGCGCCTGGTTCGGGTCGCCTTGTCATCGTGGCCGACATCGACATGATCACTAGCAACTTCGGCACCGCGACCTACGCTCCTCTCAACGACAATGGGAGGTTCGCCCTCAACGTCATCGCCTTTGCTGCAGCGGGCGCGGACGTGGACTCCGACGGCGATGGCGTCAGCGACGACGACGACACCTGCCCCGGCTACGACGATTCTGTGGACGCCGACGGGGACGGCACGCCGAACGGCTGCGACGCCTGCCCCTCCGACCTCTACAACGATAGCGACGCGGACGGCAGCTGCGACAGCGCCGATCCTTGCCCGGCCGACCCCGCTGACGACGAGGACGTCGACGGGCTGTGCGCCGACGAGGAGATGACCGGGTGCGAGACGGACCCCGACAACGACTTCGACGGCGATGGGGTCTGCACCCCGAGCGACATCTGCCCGCTCGACGCGCAGAACGACGCCGACGGGGACGGGCTGTGCGCGGACGAGGACGCCTTCGACGATTGCAACGACAACTTCGACGGGGATGACGACGGCACGCCCGACGACTGCGATGTCTGCCCGTACGACTACTACAACGACAGTGATGGCGACGGGTCCTGTGACAGCGACGACGCCTGTCCGTTCGATACCCTCGACGATCAGGACGGCGACGGGTCCTGCGACAGCGACGACGTCTGCCCCCTGGATGCAGACAACGACATCGACTACGACGGGATCTGCGGGGACATCGACGGCTGCCCGGACGACTCCGCCAACGACGCCGACGGCGACGGCTTTTGCGAGTCCGTGGACAACTGCGACACGGTCGAAAATTCCAACCAGGCCAACCAGGACGGAGACGACTATGGCGATGCCTGCGAGCCCGACAACGATGACGATGGGGTGGCGGACGACGATGACAACTGCGTGTATGACGCCAACGCCGACCAGTCCGACACCGACGACGACGGTCTCGGCGACGCCTGTGACAGCGATGACGACGCGGACGGGGTGGCCGACGGCAGCGACGCCTGCTCAGGCACCTCCAGCGGCGCTGCGGTACTGACCAACGGCTGCTCGCTGGCCCAGACCTGCTCCACCACCGCCACCTGGAAGAACCACGGCGCCTACGTGAGCTGCGTGTCCAAGACCACGACGACGCTCAAGAACGCCGGAAAGATCACCGAGGCCCAACGCTCGGCGTTGGTGAGCGCAGCGGGGCAATCCAGCGTCGGCAAGTAGTCCGTAGGGAGGTCAACGGCGGCGGGTGACCTCAGCCGGCGCGCACGCTCGGTAGGGGAAGGGGCGCGGGCCCCTTCCCCGGTTACATGATAGACTTCCCCGCCGAGGTTTTCCGTTGCAGTTGAGGACGCGCACGCAGACGGTGGTCTTCACCGATCTTGCCGACTACACCAAGTCCGTGGTCAACAGCGACCGCGAGGGACTGCGTCAACTGCTCAACCACCATCAGGAAATGGTCGAGCCGGTCCTGACCCGACGCGGCGGGCGGATCGTCAAAGGCATCGGCGACAGCTTCATGGCCCTCTTCGACAGTGCTACCGACGCCGTTCGTGCGTGCCTGGACCTCGTGGAGGGCCATGCGCCGGGCTCTGGCAGCTCGGTCACTTTCCGCGCCAGTTGTGCCACGGGCGACGTGGAAGAGACCGAGGGTGACGCCTTCGGCGAGACGGTCAACCTGTCGGCACGCATCAATGCACGCACACCGGCCGGCGAGGTCTGGTTGTCCAACGGCACCCGGCATTGCATGAACCAGGCGGAAATCCCCTTCGAATCGACGGGGCACCACCAGCTCAAAGGCATCCCCGGTGACGCGGAGGTGTTTCGCGCCGTCGCCCGCCACCAGGCGATTCTGCCTGACACCTTGATCGCCGCTGTGCGCACCGGCAGGCTGATCGTGTGGAACGCGGGCGAGATCCTGCCCCCGGTTCCTTCAGGCGGCCACGTCGTGATGGTCGACTTCAAGCCCGGCTCCCCGCAGCTGGCCCAAGCCGTCGACACGTTGCCCATCGTCGATCCTTCTCATGTCTGGCTGCAAAGCTACCACTTCAGCCCAGCCGCGCGCGTGGAATGGGCGGCCAAGGGGCGGGGGATCATCATCGCGACGCCAGAAGCGCTCGTGGCCACGATCGCCCGCTACAGCGCGCCGCTTCAGCGCAGCGCGGGCAGCGACACCATCATCCTCGACGCGGGCGGTACCGCCGTGGTCGACCTGGTCATCGCCGGCCTTTGTCTTCCGGCGGCCCCCCTCGGCGAGGTGGTCGCTGGCTACAGTTACGACTTGCTGGCCGATGGGCGCTGGGTCAATCGCAGCGAGCGGGCGCAGCTTCGGCTGGACGTCGGCCCCGCCGGCCCCACGGTGACCGTACTTTCTCCCGGCGTCTCGGTCGATGGCCAGGCCGCCGGCATCAACAGCACCTGGCCGGTGCGACACGGCTCGGTGATCACCACGCCCGCCGGTACCTGGCGGCACTTCGCCTTCGCGGCGGACGGTTTCATCGGGGCGTTCCTCGGCGACTCGCAGATGCACCTCGGCATCGGTCCCGGCCAGCGGGTCGAGCTCGGCCGCGAGCCCAACCACCCCGGCCTCCTGCTGCCCGATCGCAACAACCAGGACAACATCCGCTGGTGCTCGGGACCCCGCGCCGCCCGGGCCCGCGAAAAAGGGTTCACCCTTGATAAATCGCTTACCGGCCGCCGCCAGAGCGCGGTGGAACTCGTCGGCGACGCGCTGATGGTCACCCCGCTGCACGAAACCTGCCCGACGATGATCCTCAGCCCCAACGGTACGGTCGTCCGGCTCCCCGGTGCACAACGCGTCGGCGTGGGAGATGCCATCCTCGTCGGCACCACGATTGTCGCGATTCGCGAGGCGAGCGCCTAAGTGCCATACAACGAACTCCCCAGACTTTTGCGCCGCCTTCCCGTGTTCTCATCGCTCGCCCCCGAGGAGGCGGTCGCGCTCGCGGCCCGGTGCACCGGCTTGCGGTACAAGCCGGGTATGCGCATCTTCACCGAGGGTGAGTACGCAGATTCGGTGACGGTGGTCGTCAGCGGCCTGGTGCAGATTTCGGTGTCGGTCCCAGACGGGCCTGATCTCGTCGTCAGCACCGAGTCCCCAGGTGCGCTCATCGGGGAAATGGCGCTGATCGACCCTGCGCCACGCGCCGCGACGGCCACCGCCATCGAAGAAACGCTGGTCTTGACGATCGACGCGCCGGCCTTCGCGGATCTGCTCGCTGCCGGCCATCCGGGCGCCAGCGGCATCCTGCGCACCATCGCGTTGCAGGTCTGCACTCGCCTGCGTGCGCTCGAAAGCAAGCTCGACCGCCTGCTGACGGGCTTCGGCCCAGACCTTCGTCGTGAGCTGGTCGACGCTCGGGAGAAGATCGCTCGATGATCGCCGATCAACTACGTACGCTCGAGCTCTTCGCTGAGCTCCCCGACCACGATGTCGACGTGCTGGCCAGTGTCTGCCGCACGCTGACGTTCGCGCCAGAGACGACCCTCATCGAGCAGGGGGAACGCGGCCGGGCGGCCTACGTCCTTTTGAACGGCGAGGTCGAGGTGATCCGGCGCCTTCCCGGAGGGACGCGCACCCGCCTCGGCGTGCTCCAACGCGGGGCGGTATTCGGCTCGGTCGCGCTCCTGGATGGTGGGAACCGCGCCGCCAGCTGTCGTGCGGCCAGCGAGGTGCTGGTGCTCGAGATCGCCGCCGATGATTTCCAGCGCATGTGCGAAGCGTCCACGCCCCTCGGCACCCGCTTTCTGATGCTCGTCTGCCGCCAACTTGTCCGCGACCTGCGCAACACCAACCACCGCATCGCCGAGCTGGCCGGGCTGGCCACGCTGACGGCCGAGGATGTGGCCAGTTCGGTGGGTGGGAGCTTGTTGTAGGCTCGTATGGCGGCGCCCCCCGAACTCGTCGTCAATGCCTACTCCACCGGCTGGCTTAAACGTGGCTTTCCATGGGTATACCCGGCGGAAGTGGTGCGAGGTACCGCCGCGCCCGGCACGGTGGTCCGGCTCAGGGGCGAAGGCGGAACCGCCCTCGGCGTGGGTATCGCCGACCGCGGGTGGATTTCGGTCCGACGGTTCCGCCAAGATGACGGCCCGGTCGATGCCCCGCTGATCGCCGCCCGGGTGGCTGCCGCGCTTCGCCGCCGGGGCAACCTCGGTCCTGACACCACCGCCTACCGCCTCGTCAACGCTGAAAACGACGACCTCCCGGGCATCCGCGTGGATGTCTGGGGTCGGGTCGTGGTCGTCGCCATCGACTCCCCAAGCCTGCGCGCCCTGGGCGAGGCGGCGGGGCTCGCAGCGGGTGATCTGCTTGGTGGCATCGATGCCGTCTGGTTGTCCGAGCGGCGTGACCCTCGCGATGTCGAGCGTGCCGCAGCCGCCCCGCGCTGTATTTTCGGCGACGCCACCCTCCTCGACGTCGTCGTCCACGAGCTGGGTCTGGCCTTCGAGGTGCGGCCCCCGCTCGGCAAGGATGCCGGGCTGTTCACCGACATGCGTGACAATCGGGCGTGGATGGCCGGACACTGGAAGGACACCCGGGTGCTCAACCTGTTCGCGCACACCGGCGCGTTCTCCGTCAGCGCGCGGCACGGTGGCGCCGGCCAGGTCGTCAGTGTCGATCTTTCGGAGGGATACCTTACGCGGGCGCGTCGCAACTTCGACCTCAACGAGCTGGACCCGGGCGAGCTCTTGGCCGAAGACTGTTTCAAGGTGCTGGACCGTTTCCGCCGTCAGGGTCGGCGTTTTGACCGGGTGGTGGTCGATCCTCCCGGCTACAGTCACTCCGACGCCGGCACCTGGCAGGGAGAACGGGACTGGGCCCGTCTCGCCGCCGCCTCGCTGCGCGTGCTGGAGCCCGGGGGCTGGCTCATCGCCGCTAGCAACCTGGGCACCCAGTCCCCCAAACAGTTCGGCGGCGCCTTGCAAGAAGGGGCCGAGCGTGCCGGCCGCGAGCTGCGGCTGTGCCACGAGGGCACGCCGGGCGTCGATCACCCCGCCGCTCTCCACTTTCCCGAGTCCCGTTACCTGAAATTCTGGGTGATGGAGGCCGGGGATGTCGCGTAGTGTCTCCCGCGTCCCCACGCCCGGTCGAGGCGCGGACCTGGTGGTGGTCTCCGTATCCGCACCGCCTGAGCGCTCGCCCGCCAGCCGAGGCCCGGTGGTCGTGGTCACCGCCAACCTGCACGGAGACGAGTGCACGGGCACCGGCGCGATCTTGCGTCTGATACCAATCTTGGAAGCGCAACTTCTCTCCGGTACCGTACACCTGTACCCCAGCCTGAATCCCGACGGACTGGAGCGCCGGGTGCGTCGTTTTCCCGAAGACGACCAGGACCTGAACCGGCTCTTCCCGGGCGACGCCAACGGGGCGCCTGGCGAACGACTCGCGCACGCGGCGTGGACCGACCTCACCGCGCGTCGGCCAGACCTCGTGGTAGACCTCCACGCAGACTCGCCGGACGCGCTCCCGTACGCGCTCCTGGACCGGGCGGTGTCGCTCCGGGGTGACGCTCGCACCAAGGTCGAGGCGGATTCCGCCCGGCTCGCGGTGGCGACGGGGCTCACGGTGGTCCGAGAGTATCCAGACGACCGGTACCTCCGGTTTCGGCTCGACCGATCCTTGTCCGGAGCGGTGCTCAACCGCCTCTCGGTGCCGACGGTGACCATCGAGGCCGGCCCTCGGCTGGTGCTCGACGCCGACGCGGTGGACGTCACGGTTCGTGCGGTCCTCGGCATGCTGAGCGCCCTCGGCATGGTCGCTCCCGCCTCGCCGCCGGCAGTGACGCCGATCCCCGGCGGGCCCTGGCGGCGAGAGAGCGGGCCGCGCGCCGCAGCCAACGGGGTGCTGGTCCCGCGCGTAGGCGTCGGCGTGCTCTTGCCAAAGGGGGCGGTCGTGGCCGAGGTCCGGGCACTCGCCGGCCTGCTCTTGCAGGAGGTCGTCGCCGAGTCCCCGGGTTTTGTTCTGGCGCCCGCCGAACGCGCGTACGTGGTCGCCGGGGTGCCGATTTGCACCTGGGCAATGGCGGACGGCGGGTGAGCGGCCGACTGTCCGTGGTCGCGGTCCCCATCGGCAACGCCGAGGACATCACCCTGCGCGCGCTGCGGGTCTTGCGAGAGGCCGACGCCGTGGCCTGCGAGGACACGCGCACGACCGCGGCGCTCCTCGCCCATCACGGCCAGACCGCGCGGCTGTTCAGCTTTCACGACCACAACGAGGGCGATCGCCTGCCCGAGGTCCTCGCCCGTCTAGTATCCGGGCAACACCTCGCCTTGTGCAGCGAAGCGGGCACGCCGTTGGTCAACGACCCCGGCTTCCGACTCGTGCGCGCCTGTGTAGAAGCGGGCATCCCCATCGATGTGTTGCCTGGCGCGAGCGCCCCCCTGGCGGCCCTCGTCGGGTCCGGGCTCCCCGTGGATCGGGTCCTCTACGCAGGCTTTTTTCCTCGCGATGCCGGTGGACGGGCGGCGCTGATCGATGAGCTTCGTGGTCTGCGCGCCACCCTCGTCTTCCTCGAATCGCCCGTCCGTCTCCCGGCGACGCTGGACTGGTTGGCCACGAGTTGGAACGACCGCCCGGTCTGCGTGGCGCGAAACCTCACCCGGATCCACGAGCAGTGGCTGCGTGGGACGGCCACGGAGGTGCGCGCGACCCTCGGCGACGAGACTCGGGGTGAGGTCGTGCTCTTGCTCGGACCCCCTCCGGAACGACCGTTGGCCGACGATCCCGACGCACTCGCTCGGCAACTTCTGGCCCAGGGCATGGACGCTCGTGCCGTGCGTGACGCACTCGCCGAGGCCACGGGCCTCAGCAAACGCGACGCGTACCGAAAAGTCTTGGAGCTTCTGGGGAAGGCTTGAGTGGTTCCCCCTTGTACGCTGTGGGAGCTCCCCCGACCGCGGGGTTCCCCCTGATGCCTTCGAGCCTGTCCGAGAGATTCTTTGCGGGTGAGCACACCTTATTTGTTGGGGGAGAGCGCGAGAGGGGGTTGCCCCTCTCGCCCCCCTGAGAGACACGGCACCGGGGACGCTACACGGGCGATCGCCTCGCGAATGCGCGGCTTTGCTGAGGTGGCCAGGATCGCCGACGTCGTGAGCGATCGTCTGTTGTCTATCAACTCGTGCGTTGGCGTCCCCCGATGGTGGCGCGGGGGACGCGGGGGGCGCGGGGGGCGCGGGGGGCGCGGGGGGCGCGGGGGGCGCGGGGGGCGCGGGGGGCGCGGGGGGCGCGTACGATAGGACGGGGGGCGCCTTCCGACGCGCTCGCATTGCGCCGTACCGTCTGCGGTGAGCCATCGGCCCAATCCGCACGCGGCGCCCCACCCCGCCTGTCCGCCTACTCCCCCAACCCGTGAATCCACCGACACAAGGTCCGCACCATGATCCCGGTCCCGCCCTGGACATAGTGCAAGAGCGGGGTGTCCAGGAAGGCCGGGCCGGCGATGTCGAGGTGGGCCCACTTGGGCGTGGTCACGAAATCACTGAGGAACAACGCGGCGGTAATGCTACCCGCGGCGCGACCGCCGGTGTTCTTGGTCTCGCCCCATTCCGCCTTGATCTTGTCGCGGTAGAGGTCGGGGAGCGGCATGCGCCACGCCGCCTCGCCACAGGTGCCCGCCGCCGAAAGCAGCTGGTTCGCGGTCGAATCTTCGCGAGAGTACAGCGCCGTGTACCAGTCCCCGAGCGCCACGACCGCGGCGCCCGTCAGCGTGGCGAGATCGACCACCACGTCGGGCTTGAGCCCACTGGCATAGTGGAGGCAATCCGCCAGGACCAACCGGCCTTCGGCGTCGGTGTTGTGGATCTCTACCCGCTTGCCGCTGTACATGGTGAGGATGTCGCCGAGCTTGTAGCTGTTGCCGCTCGGCATGTTCTCGACGGCCCCGAAGATCACATCGACCCGCACATTCGGTCGCGACGCCGACAGCGCCTTCATCACCCCGATGACCGCGGCGGACCCGGCCATGTCACAGCGCATGGTCATCATGCCGTCGCTGGGCTTGAGCGAGAGGCCGCCGGAGTCGAAAGTGACGCCTTTGCCGACGAGCGCGACGTGGGCCTTGGCGCCGCCCCGGGGCTCGTAGCGCAGGTGCACGAAGCGGGGCTTGATGTCGCTGCCCTGCCCGACCGCGGCGATGCCGCCCATCCCCTTCTGCACGATGGTGGCGTAGTCCCAGGAGGCTACGACCGTGATGTCATCGCCGTTGGCGAGGCCCTCGGCCACGGCGGCGAGACTGTCCGGGTGGACCTCGGCGGCCGGCCCATTCACCAGGTTGCGCGCGAGCTCCTGCCCAGCCGCCAGCGCCTCCGCCTGGGCGACGGCGGCGGCATCCTCCGCCACCCCCACGAAGCGGAGTTCGTCCGCCGGCGCCTTGCGCTGCGCCACCGGCTTGTACTTATCGAAACGGTAGTTCCCCTCGGCAAAGGCCTCGATCGCCAGCGCGATCCCCTCCCCGCTGATGACGGCGTCCTCCGAGTACACCGCCACACTCTTGGCGCCCTTGTCACGGGCCTGACGCCCCGCCAAGCCCACGGCAGCGCGGACATCACTGACACTTCCGGTCCCTGCGCCGACCAGAACCACGCGGCGAGCGGCAATGCGCCCCAGCGCGGGCGTCCAGAACGTGGTGCCCGAGCGGCCCTCAAAGGTGTCGTCCCGCGCGGCGCCAGCGAGCGCGCCACCAAAACCATCCGCACCATCAAGATCCGCGACGGCGCTGGCCAACTTGCCCTGAGGAACGACGACGGTGAGGACATCGACCGCCTGGGTCGAGGCGCGGTCGGAAGAGAACGAAATACGCATGGAAGAACTAACTCCGAAGGGCGAGGAACAGAACGAGAAGAATGAGGATCAACCCGCCGAGCGAGCTCATCACCAACACAAAGGGGTCGTTTTTGACAGACGTGAAGAATGCACCGATGGGCGAGGGTTCGCCGTCATCTTCGGCCCCGGCATCCACCTGCGAAGGAGGATCCTCCGCAGAGGCCGAGGACTGCTTTCCGCGTGGGATCGGCTCGTACGTCCAACTGCGGGGGGCCTCGAAAGCGGGCTCATCCAGTGCGCCCGGCCCCCCCATCGCGGCCGGTGTCGGCGGCAGCGGCGAGGCGATGGCCGCAGGCGTTGCCGGACGGGCTTTTTCGGGCTCGGCCGTGGGGGGCAGCGCCGCTGACGCAGGCAAAAGCGGGCGAGGGCGGTGAATCGGGGTGGGCTCGGGATCGATCGGCGGCGGAGAGACGTGCCCACGAAGAGGTCGGAGGCCGATGTCGGGCGGCGGCGGTTGGCGCGCTTCCCACACTTTGGAACGCGCGGGCGGGGGCAGCGTGGACGTAGGCGTGAGCGCCGCCGCGGAAAGTGACGCGGGCGCAGGCAAGGGGGCATCGGCCGCCGGCGGGTTGACCACCGCGACGGGCGTGTCCGCGGCGCTCGGCGGCTCCAGACGCGGCGTGGTGACCCCAGTCTGCTCACGCGCGAAGGCCAGCGGCTGCGCGGCTTGCGGCGCCTCGGCCGGCGGCACCCAGCCGGGCGCCGCACGAATCTCGAACTCGGACTCGGCGGTGGAGGGTGCCTGGCCGCTGTCCCGGATGGCAAAGGCGACCCTCGCCCGGTACGGACCCGGGCCCAGCCCATTGATCCGGAACGCAAAGCGATACCGCCCGGACGGATGTTTGTCGACGGTGTACCCGAGGTCCAAGTCCTTGACCCGGGAATCGCGCGCCAGATCGAACACCGCGATGCCGACGCCGATCTCCTCGCGCCCTTCGACCCCGGCGGTGACGCCTACGGTGACCGAGAAGCTGACCGCCTCATCCGTCGCGAAGAACGGGCGCGCGGCCGGCCGATCGTGGAGAACCTTCCCCACGCTTGTGACCTGCGGCCGGATGAGCGCCGCCACCTCTTCCAGCCGCTGCACAAACTCGTCCAGACGCGAGAAGCGGTACGGCGGAGAGGGCGCCACTTCCAACGACAATGCGCGAGACAGAAGCACGCCCACCCGCTCGGCCAGCCGGCCATGGAAGCGAGGATTGCTGTCCTCCGCCTTCATCCGCTGGATGAGCTTGTCTTTGACCGCCCCGACCGACGCCTTGTCCAGGCCCCGGGAAGGCCACGCGATCGGCGCTTCCGGACCGACGATGCCCCGCCACAGGATCATCGCCAACGCCCAGGTGTCCACCCCCGCCGACCACGTGCCGTCCCCGCCGCCGCCGACCCCCACCACTTCGGGCGGAAGCCAGCACGGCCCCAAAGGCGCCTGATTGGCGAAGGCTGCCACGTTCCGTCGTGCGGCTGGTGTCGCGACATCAGTAAGAAAAAGTTCGCCGCTGTCCGAGTAGAGGATGTTCGTGGTTCGCAGACCACCATGCACGGCCGCACCCGCGACGCCGGCGCCCGCCAACTGTCGGACCAGCTTCGCCACCGCCAACAGGGCATCGACCAGGGGACCGACGCCGAGGCCGTCCAGGATGCGGCGTTCAAGCGACTCGGCCAGTCGGGGCAGCAACATCGCGGGCTGGCCGTCAGGCCCGGTGAACCGCGCTTCGAGCCGCGGAAGGAACGGCACCTGCCCCTGCTCGTAGAGCCGGGCTTCTTCCATCAGCGCGTCCCGACACGCGACGAAAAATGCTTCTGGAGCACCACCTTCGCCGCGAATGTCGTCGGGCGTCAACGGGACCTTCAGCACAAAGAGCTGGTCCGTCACCTCGCGGCGGGCGACGAAGCACTTCCCCCACAGCCCGTGCCCGAGCAACTGCCCTACCTGATACGCGTTGCCCTGCCCGTCCCGCACGGTGTCGCCGCTGCGCATTCCCTACCCGAAGGTCCGGCGAAGGTAACGGGCGGGCACCCCGGGGGCTACCGAAGAAGGTTACCCGACAGCAGTGATTTTCCCGCCGGACGGACACGGCCCCTACCGCCTGCTCCGGGCGCTCGGCGGGGCGCCGGTCGCGCGCTTCCAGGACAGCCTGACCCAGCCCGAAGCGGCGCAACGGGCGCGCCTGGCGACCATTCTCCGCGGGGCGCAGGGTACGGCGTTCGCGAGGGCCCAGGGTCTGGAGGGAACCGAAGGTCTCGCCGAGTTTCGGGCCACCGTACCGATCGCCGATCACGCCGCCCACCGCCCGTGGCTCGATCGTGTCGAGGCCGGAGAAAAAAGCGTCCTCACCCGGGAACCGGTGCTCCAACTGGTCCAGACCAGCGGCACCAGCGGCGGGCCCAAGCGACTCCCGGTCACCGCCACCTGGGCCCGCTCGGTCGCCAACGCCCAACGCCTGTGGGTGCTGGGGCTCTTGCGGGACGACGAAGCCCTCGCCGGCGGCTCGGCATTCTCCGTGGTTTCCCCAGCGGTGACCGGACACAGCTCGGGCGGTCTTGCCATCGGGAGCAACACCGGCCGGATGTTCCTTGCGCAGCCGTTCTGGGTCCGGTGGCGGGCCCCGGTTCCCTACGAGGCCTACGGGGTCCCCGATGTGAGCCTCCGACAATACACCATTCTGCGTCACGCCCTTGCCTCCGACGTCCGCAGCTGGACGGCCGCCAATCCCTCTACGATCCTGCTGTACACTCGGCGATTGCACGAGTGGTGGGAAGAACTCCGGCGCGATCTCGCCGACGGCACGCTGACCCGCACCGGCGCCCGTGGTCTCCCGCGACGCACGCTCTCGGACACCCCGGCGTGGCCTTGGGAGCTTCGCCGACTCAACTGCTGGAAGGGCGGTCCGGCCCGGTTCTTCGTCGATCGGCTGCCGAGCGCGATGGGGCGGGACATTCCCGTGCGTGAGGTCGGAATCACCGCCTCAGAAGGGTATTTTGCGGTCCCTGTCGATGATGGCGACCCGGTCGCCTGGCTCGGCGGTCATCTGCTGGAGTTCGTGGACGAGGGCAACGTGCCCCACTGGGCGTGGGAAGTTCAGGTCGGTCATGTGTACCGGCTGGTGGTCACCACCGAGGCCGGGCTGTACCGCTACGACCTCGGTGACCTCGTGCAGATCACCGGGTTCGAAGGCCGAACGCCCCGCATGGTGTTCTTACGTCGCGCAGGGGCCGAACTGTCCGCGGTCGGGGAGCGTGTCACCGAAGCCCAGCTGCAGGCCGCACTGCAAGACACCGTCCCCGGGGCGGGTGCCATCGCCGCCACCATCGCGTGGGCCGAGGTTCCGTGGTTGAGGATTGCCATTGGGACACCATCTGAACTCCCGTTTGATACATGCGATACATTCGACCGCGTGCTGATGGCTCACAACCTCGAGTACGCCGACCGCCGTGCCACGGGTAGGGTCCGGGCTCCCGAGGTGCTCCGGCTCGATCCGAGCGCCTGGGAGCGCTGGAAGAGCGTTCGTGTCGCGGCGGGCGCGCCCGAGGCCCAGGTCAAGGACCCCGTCGTACTGGGCGAGGCGGCCTTCGCGGAGCTGTTGGCGTTGGGAGCGCACGAGCCTGTGGCATGATGCCGAGATGCATTGCGCTGTCGCGGGACTGCTGCTTCCGGGCTGCACCCCCGCCGTGGTCCCTCCACCCGTCGTCGAATCCCCACCCTCGGTGCTACCGGGCGGGGGTAAAGCCAGCGAGCTTCCGGGAGGAGGCCTGGCCTGGACCTCTACGACGATGCGGTCGTCCACCGGTTCGACATTCTGTTGTCCGACGCCGCGGTCGCCGCGCTGCGCACCGACCCCAAGACGCCGGTCGAAGGCAGCTTCGTCCACGACAACGGCACCATTGACCGGGTCGCGGTCCGGCTGAAAGGCAGTGCGTCTTTCCAGGACGTCGACTCAAAACCGGCGCTCAAGGTCGACTTCGACGCCTACGTGCCCGGACAGACCTTCCTCGGCCACGAGCACCTGGGGCTGCACAACAACGTCTGGGACGCCTCGGCGATGGCCGAAACCCTCGCCTACCGCACCTGGCGGGAAGCCGACGCCCCCGCGCCGCGGTCGGGCTACGCCGAGGTGTCCCTCAACGGCGAGCTGCGCGGGCTCTACACGGTCGTCGAGCCCATGGACGGCGAGTTCGTCGAACAGTGGTGGGATGGCCCGCACGGGGGGCTCTACGAGATGACCCGCGGTTGCGACTGGGATAGCGATTGTACCTGTTGGGAACTGCAGTACGGGGGCGCGGGCTACGACGCCGCGGCCGTCGTCGCCGGGTGCGAGGCGGTAGCCAGAGGCAGGCTGGAGGACATCGCCGACGCCTTCGATTGGACGCGACTCTTGCGGTTCCTCGCGCTCGAGCGAGTCTTGAACCACCCCGACAGCTATAGTTTCAACCTAAACAACTTCCACATTTACGCCGATCCGCTCGACCAAAAGATCACCATGACTCCCTGGGGCGCGGATTCCACCTTCGTCTACGTGTACCCGCCGTGGAACCTTTCCCAGGCTTGCGAGCCGGTGTACCTCGACGTGGACTACAGCGGCGCCTACGGGTGGCTGGCGCGCTGGTGCGAGGACGAGCCCGACTGCCGCCGGCAGCTCCTTGACGAGATGGAAGGGCTCGCCGGTCTGCTGGAGAGCATGGACCTGGCGGGCCAGGCCGCCTCCACCCACGAGCGCATCCGCCCCTACGTCGCGGTCGATCCCCAGGTCGAGTGGTCCTTGGCCGATCACGATTACCAGGCCGCGTGTTTTGTCGACTGGATCGAGCGGCGCCCCGACGAAGTCAGCGCGTGGGTCAGCGCTCAGCGCTGAGGAAGCTGCGCGTCCGCGGCGCCACCCGCTCCGGAAGGGTCCGCAGGTGCGTCGTCAAAAAATCCAGGTCCTCCTGCCGGTCGACGTCGTACCAGAATGGAAGGACCCGCACCGACCGGCCGAGGTCGAGCGCCCGTTGGTGCTGGCGCGCGTAGGTCTCGGGGCTCGACCACGGAACGAGCTCGAAGATGTCACTCGGATCCGAGACCCCCACCAGGATGTAGCCCCCGTCGAAGGCGGGTGAGAGCACGATGTCCGCCGTAGACGCGTGGGCCTCGTGCAAGAGTCCGGCCGGCAGCGTGGGCGCGTCGGAGCCCACCGCAACGCCGCCGTCGCGCAGCGCATGGGTGAGTCGGCGGCCGAGGTCCCCGGCGACCTGCGCTTCCCACTCGCAGTCGAGCGTTCGCACCCACGGGTGGCGCACGTCACCGTCCAGGGCGACGCGAAAGGGCAGGCCCGAGGCCCGCACCGTGTCGAGCACATCGCCGGTCATGGCCGCGGCGAGGCGGGCTGCGCCAGCGGGGCCAAGGCGCGGGATCAGACGAGTCTTGGTGGTGCCGGGCTCAGGTACGCGCGCGAAGACGATGAGCACGAGTGCCACATATCCGCGTGGCTGGCGGCCCACGCACGATTAGATCGCCCTCCCTCCTCACCCTCGGTCTCCCCCCATGCCGCTCCTCTCGGGCCCCCTTCCCGACACCGTCCAGTCCGTCCACATCATGGGCATCGGCGGCACGGCGATGGCCGCGTTCGCCGGCATGCTCAAAGACGCTGGATACCGCGTCACCGGTAGCGATACCGGCGTGTACCCCCCGATGAGCGACTACCTCGCGTCGTTGGGCATCGACGTGATGATAGGCTACAATGCCTCGAATCTTGCACACAACCCCGATCTCGTCGTGGTCGGCAACGTCATCCGCGCCGAGTACGAAGAGGCGCAGGCCCTCCTGGCGGGTCCGCTCACCTACGCGTCGATGCCGCAGCTGCTCGGGGCGCGGTTCCTCGAGTCGCGACAGAGCATTGTCGTTTCCGGCACGCATGGAAAGACCACGACCACGGCGCTGGCCGCGCACCTGCTCGATGCCGCGGGCCTGTCACCGGGCTTCCTCATCGGCGGGGTGGCCCTGAACTTCGACCGGACCGCGCGCACCGGCACCGGGCGCCAATTTGTCATCGAGGGCGATGAATATGACACTGCCTTCTTCGACAAGGGCCCCAAGTTCCTACACTACCGACCCAAGACCGCGCTGATCACGTCTGTCGAGTTCGATCACGCCGACATCTACACCGACCTCGACCACATAAAGCGAAGCTTCCGAAAGCTCGTTGCCATTGTGCCCCAAGACGGTTGTATCGTGGCCCGTTGGGACCACGACGACGTCCGCGATGTGTGTCTGGAAGCACGCTGCGAGCTCCGGCATTATGGCGCCGGCCAGAGTTGGGACGGGCGCATCGAAGGGGTCGATACTGCTCGCGGAATGCAGACCTTCGCGGTCCTCCACGACGGCAACCTCTGGGGTCGTTTCGAGAGCGTGCTCGTCGGGGAGCACAACCTGTACAATCAGGTCGCCGCCGTCGCGGCCCTGGCACGGGAAGGACTCGACCCCGCGGCACTCGCCAGTGGTTTCTCAAGCTTTGCCGGAGTCAAGCGCCGACAAGAGGTGATCGGCGAGCCCCGGAAGATCACCGTCCTCGACGACTTCGCCCACCACCCCACCGCGGTGAAGCTGACCCTGGAATCCCTGCGGCTTCGTTTCGGAAAACGCCGCCTGTGGGCCATCTTCGAACCTCGTAGCGCCACCTCGCGTCGCAAAGTGTTTCAGCAGGCCTATGCCGAAGCGTTCGGCGCGGCCGACGTCGTCATCGTAGCCGGCGCCCATGACCAGGCCCGCATCGCCGAGGGCGAACGGTTCGACAGCAACGAGCTCGTCGCCGCAATCCGCGCGCGGGGCCAGGAGGCCTTCTCGTACGCCACCGCCGAGGAGATCGTGGCCGTGGTGGCGGCGAACGCGCTGCCCTGGGATGTGGTCGCCGTCTTGAGCAACGGCGCGTTCGGGGGGTTGCACAAGAAGTTATTGGCGGCGATCGAGGGGAATCGGCCGTAGGCCTATTGAGAATACGGCACCACGATCTCCGCGCTCGGCCCCGCACCTCCCCCTGTCACCAGGACCGACCCGTCCGGCAAGACCGCGACGTCGCAACCCGATCGGCTCTCCAGCAGCTCGATACGCCCGCCGACGCTCCCGATCTCCACGTTGAACACCGCGATCGACGACGCGGCCTGCTCCCGGGCAAGATCGCGCCATCCGCAGCCCCAGACCACGGTGCCGCGATCATCGACACGGCGGAGCACACCCCAGTTTCGGGCGTCCGGTTGGGCATCCGCAGGGTCGAAGCGCATCGTGGCCGCCCGAAATTCTCGGGCCGTGGCGGCCGATTGACCCGTGCGTGGATCCATTCCGCCCCCAACCCAGGCGTCCCCATCGGCGAGCGCGACCATCGACGACCCGACGACGAACGCCGCGGCGCTCCCCGGGTCGTCGGGCGGCGTCGGCAGAAAAGCCGCCGACGGGTCGACGGTCCCCACCATTTCCTCGGTGAACGCCCATATTCCGGTGGACGCGACCGCGCTCCCCTGTACGAACGTACGGCCGTCCGCCAGGGGAATGCACCCGGCGACCTTACGATCATCGAAGTCTGAGAGCGCCAGCGACGACAGGTGCCACCTGTCCTCCGCCAGGTCGAAGCGCAAGAACTCGGCTGCGGTGCTGTCCGAGTCGTGCCCGCCAAACGCGATGACCTGCGTATCCGCAAACGTCGAGACGCAGTGGTCCTTCCTTGCGATGCCCAAAGGCTCTATCGACTCGATGGTGTCGAGCTCCTCGATGAACTCATAGAGCGCCGTGGAGGCCACGTCCACGCCGGAGGAGACCGACCCGACCCCCCCGAAGAAGAACCGTTCGCCGGTGACCGGCACCTCGGCGACACGACTCTCCGCGACTGGCGCGGGGAGGACGAATTCCGCCAGGGCGAAGCTCCCGTCCTTCGGATCGTAGTACTCCACGGTGTCGATCGGATCGCCCCCACGGTTGAGGCCCCCGAAGAGCATCGTGCGCCCGTCCCGAAGCGCAACGGATCCGTGACGCCGGCGACCCGCGGCCATGGGCTGGGTCAGCGGCAACGCGCGGTTGACCGGCAAAAACGTCACCGGGAGGTCCAACGCCAGCCCCGGACCCACCGCCAACTCCGGCGTCTGCCCAAAGCTGACCACCACCCCGGCCGCCAACCCGCGCAGCTGCACCTGCACCACACCGAAACCATCCAACGAAGGCAACGTCAGCGCCTCTGATGGCCATTGAAACGTCGCCGCATCCACAACCGCACCGTCGACCACCACGTCGATCCGAAGCTGTTCGACCCCCTCGAAGGGGTCGCAACTCCCGCAAGAGGTGGGGTTGACAAAGGTGAGGGTGACCGACCCGTCTTCGGGGGCGATCACCTCGGTGACGGGCTCCTTGCAGGCGAGGATAAGGTAGAGCGGCATCGCGCCGGCAGTGTATCCGACAACGGGCGCCTGACCGAGAGGATAGCCGCCCTGGTGTCTGGAACCGCCCTCCCCTCGCTCGTCTCCACCGTCCCCGGCCCCAAGAGTCACGCTTGGGTGGACCGACTCTCCCAAGTCGAGTGCCCGGCCATCACTGCGCGGCGTGCACGCCGGGCCGTGCAGATCGGCGCGACGGACACCGATCCGGTCGTCTGGTCCGAGGCGGTTGGCCAGAACGTGACTGACGTCGACGGCAACGTCTTCGTCGATCTCACTGCTGGATTCGGCGTCGCGGCGGTGGGCCACCGGAATCCAACGGTGATCGCGGCGGTCAAAGCGCAGTGTGAGGTCCTGGTCCATGCCATGGGGGACGCGTTCCCCGACCCGCGGCGGATCGAGCTGATGGAGGCCTTGGCCCGCCGAACGGGGTTGGCGCGGGTGATCTTGGGCAGCTCCGGCAGCGACGCCATCGACGCGGCGGTCAAGACGGCGGTCGTCGCCACCGGTCGTCACCGAATCATTGCCTTTGACGGTGGGTATCATGGGCTCGCATTCGGGCCGCTCGCGACGCTCGGCTATCTCGGTCACACCATGCGCCAGCCGTTTCAGCGGCTCTTGGGTACCCACGTCACCTGGGCGCCGTTCGGAGGCGTGCTGCCTGATGCCAGCACGCTTTCTGAGGTGGCGGCGGTGCTCGTCGAGCCGATCCAGGGCCGGGGCGGGATGCGCGAGCCGCCGGACGGATGGCTCGTCCAGCTCCACGCGGCCGCGCAGGCTGCCGGCGCGCTGGTCATTCACGACGAGATCTACAGTGGCTGCGGCCGCACCGGGCGCTTTCTGGCCAGCGAACTCCAGCCCGACCTGCTCTGCCTCGGTAAGGCGCTGGGCGGCGGCTTTCCGGTGTCGGCCTGCCTGGGCACCGCGGCGGCAATGGACGCTTGGGGAGCAAGCACCGGCGCGGCGATCCACACCCAGACCTTCTTGGGGCACCCCGTCGGCTGCGCGGCCGCGCTCGCGACCCTCGGCGAACTGGATCGGTTGACGCCGATCGCGGCAACCACCGGCGCGGTGTTGGCGGCGGCGCTGCGGCAGGTTCCCGGCGTGTCGAAGGTCACCGGGCGAGGCATGATGCTCGGTGTCCATGTCAAAGGTGCCCTCCAGGTCACCCACGATCTGCTCGACCGCGGCTACATCGTCCTGCCTTGCGGCGAGCGAGCCGAAGCGCTCGGGCTCACACCGCCGTACGGCCTCACCGCCGCCCAGGCCCAGGGCTTTGTCGCCGCACTCGCGGACGTGCTGCAGTGGCAACGTTGACCCTCCACGAGCGCATCGCGGCGTTCATGGCGCGTGGCGAGGGTGAGGTCGAGGCCCTTGCCCTGGAGGCCTTCGCCGCCCAGCGCACGGCCAGTGCGGTCCTGGCCGCACTCGCCGGATCAATACATCCAAAAAGTATCCACGACATCCCCGCCCTTCCCGTCGCGCTCTTCAAGGAGCTCGACCTGGGCCCGACGCCCGCCCACCCGGACGACGCCGTGTTTCGGACCAGCGGGACCACGGGACAGACCCGGGGCGTGCGTCGATGCCGAGACACGTCGCTCTACGACCTCGGGGCCGTTCGACACATCGACCGATGTATCATCGATCGTCCATCTCAGATTTTTAGCCTTTGCCCAACTGAGACTGACAGCTCTCTTGCGCACATGTTGCGGACATTCGGGCCGGTTGAGCCGGTATTCAGCGCGGCGGGAGTGGCGTCAGATGCCTGGGCGCGTCTGGCCACCGTGGCCTCGGGGGGGCCGGTTTTCGTCGCCACAACCGCGTTCGCATTGGACATGCTGTTGTCGCTCCCCGGATCGGTCACGCTCGGCTTCGGCAGCGTGGTCATGGTCACCGGGGGCTTCAAGGGCCGCGATACACGACTTGACGCACCAGCAATGTATCACGCACTCGGGGAACGTTTCGGTGCCCCGCGGGTCGTCGGACAGTATGGGATGACCGAGTTGTCGTCGCAGTTGTGGACCGGCCCGGTAGGGGCTGGGATGCTGCCCGGCGCCTTCATCGCGCCGCCCTGGCTCAAGGTGTGGGCCGCCGACCCGCACACCGGCCGTCGCGTCGAGGGGCCCGGCGTGCTCCGCTTTGTCGACCTCGCCAACCTCGGCGGCGTCATCGCGATCGAGACCCAGGACCTCGGCGTGGTGCACACCCACGACGACGGCGACCGGGTGACGCTGGTCGGGCGACTTATGGGCGCTGACCTTCGAGGCTGTTCGCTGCGCGCCGAAGCCGCGCGGGCCCGACTCTCGTGATCCAGGCGCCAACGGCAGAGGCGCGGGCCGTCCACGACGCGGCGCTGATCATCGACCTGCACTGTGACCTGCTCCTGACCCGCTACTTTCTGGGTTGGGACTGGCAGAAGCGACACCGCCCCAATCCCCTCCCCGGTGCTGCGCTCTTCGGGCATTGCGACGTGCCGCGGCTGGTCGAGGGCAACGTGGCGGCAGTGGCGTTCGGGGTAGTGACCAGCCCCTTTCGATGGACGGGCGGTCCCGGCGCCATCACGCGTGACCTGGATGCGCTGCACATCGAGGTGGAGCGGAGCCCGGACACGCTGAGGATCTGCGGCTCAGCGGCCGAGATTCGCGCTGCTCACCAACAGCGACGCATCGCCTGTTTCGCCGGTCTCGAGGGCGCCCACGGGCTGCATGGCCGCCTGGACGATTTGCCGCGTTTCCGTGAACGCGGCCTCCGCTACGTGGGCATCGTCCATTTTTCCGCCAACGAAGCGGCGCGCCCGATGGTCGGCTGGGGTGGCTCCAACACCGCTGGACTCACCCCGTTCGGGCACGACCTGGTCGACGAGCTCTGGCGCCTCGGCATCCTCGTCGACTGCGCCCACCTCGGGAAGGCCGCCGTCTTGGACGTGTGCGGGCGCTCCCGCAAACCCGTGCTGGTCTCCCACACCGCATGCACCGCGATCCACGGCTCCCCTCGTGGCGTGGACGACGACGTCCTGCGCGCGGTAGCCGCCACCGACGGCGTGGTGGGCGTCATCTTCGTGACCCCGTTCATCGGTCGCGGCGGCGCGGCCACGGCGGCGCGGCATCTCGATCACATCCGCAAGACCGTCGGCCTCCGCCACTGCGCCATCGGCACGGACTGGGAGGGTTTCGCCCTTTTCCCCTCTGACCTCGACAGCGCCGAGAAGCTGCCCAACCTGACCCAAGCACTCCTCGAAGCGGGCTGGAGCGCGGACGACATTCATGCCGCGTACGGAGGCAACGTGCTCCGCGTCATCGAAGCGGGCTGCGGCGGTTAACCGCTCGCATGGACGATCGGACCGCCGTCCTTGCCGCCAACTCGCGCTTCTACCGCGCGTTCGAGCGCAGGGACCAGACCGCGATGGCTGAGTGCTGGTCGGGCACCCCCGGCGACGCGTGCATCCACCCCGGCTGGGAGCCGGTGTACGGCAGCGAGGCGGTGATGGAGTCCTGGGCGAACATCTTCGCCACCGGGTTGCCGATGCGCTTTCTCATTGCAGACGTCGTGGTGCAGCTACTGGGCGACGTGGCGCGGGTCCACAACGTCGAGCACATCAGCATCGCGGGCGACGGTGAGACCCTGGGGCGCGTGGCGGTCACCCACCTGTTCCTTCGGCGCCCGGAAGGCTGGCGGCTGGTGCTGCACCACGGCTCCCCGATCGCGCCCGAGGGTGAGGGAGACGCCGCGGTGGCGGAGTCGGAATCGGAGTTTCACTAGCTTGCTGAGGGGGGAAAGGCCGCGGCGTGGATGGCCGAGGCCGGCGGCGCTGCGTAGCATGCGGGATGCGTTCGACGGGGAAACCCGCAGGGTCCCGGGAGGGCTCCGCGCACTTCGATGCAAGCGGCGGCGAGAACTTGTGCACAGCGCTGCTGTGCCTCGTCCTGCGGGTCGACGGCGAGGCACGCCCACCGGCCCCCTGCGCTGGGGAATGACGCCGCTTGCCGCGGTGCTGCTGGCTCCGACCACCCGGCCCACGGCGAGCCGCCGCGCCCCCCTTCAGTCAGCCAGCGTTCCGTACACCATCCCCAAACACATCTCATCCGTGCTGCCCTCGCCCGACTCGGTGGTCACGCCGTCGGCGCCCGAGTTGTCCCAGTGGCAGGTCAGCGTGGCCGAGTCGCCCGGGGCGAATGCGATCGCTTCTTGGAAGAAGTAAGTGCCCTGCCACCCGAAGCGCCAGTTTGCGATCTCCAAGAGGCCGTCGTCCTGCCCCGCCGCCTGTTCCAGCGTCAGCGACGCACTCATGCCGAGCTGGTGCATGTGCAAGCCCGCCGACCAGAGCGAGAACGTCTGGGCCGAGTTGTTGGTGTACGTGAAGGTGTGACTGGCATCGGCATCCCCGGCGGCGATGGACATCCCGCCCGGCACCAACCAGCGCGGGTCGAAAATCTTGACGATGGCGGCCTGCTTGTCCACGGCGTTGTCCACCTTCAGCTGGACCGAGGACTGGTCCGCCTCGGGCTCGACCGTCGCCGTGTTGTAGTGGATCCGAATCGCGATGAGCGCGCCGTCCTCCATCGCGATGCCCGTGCCCTCGGGAAAGATCGGATCCGCTCGAGCCCGGGGTCCATCCGCCCAACCAGGCGGCCCCTCCGCCGTCGTTGCCGCCCGGCCCTCCGAAGCAGGTGTACCCGGCGCCATACCGAAGGCTGGACGTTCCGGCGCCCCGGAAAAAAGTCCCGAGGGCGAAAAGCCTCCCGCCGCCCGCCTACGCCTCCCCCGGCTCCGGCAGCGGCATCCCGCGCAGGTCACGAATGCCCGACTGGTCGCGCAGGCGAATGAGCGCCTCGCGTTCGATCTGCCGCACCCGCTCACGCGAGAGGCCCATCTCCTTGCCGACTTCGGAGAGCGTGCGGAACTCGCCGTCTTCGAGGCCGTATCGACGGGTCAGCACGAAGCGCTGGCGTTCGCTGAGCACGTTGTTGAAGGCCTTGCCCATGCGGGACAGTTCCTGGGTCTGGATGCTCTCCTCGTCCGGTGCCACGGCCTCTTCGTCCGACAAGAAACGCTCCAGCGGGCGGGGGCGCGGGCCGTCATCGACCGGCTGCTCCAGCGAGATGGTGTTGCCCTGCGACAGGAGCAGCTCGGCGCGCTCCTTGTCGATGCCGACCTCTTCGGCGAGGTCACCCACGTTGTACTCGATGCCCGCGGCCTCGAAGCGCTTCATCGCTTTGCGCAGGTTCCGGGTCTGTTCGACCGCGCAGCCCGGGAGCCGCACCGGACGACCGGTGTGATCGATGGCGCGCGTCATCTGCGCACGTACCCACCAGCGGGCGTATGTGGAAAAGCGGATGCCGCGGTCGGGGTCGAAGCGCTTGGCAGCGCGCAGAAGGCCGATGTAGCCCTCCTGGACCAGATCTTCTTCGTCCATGAACGGCCCGGCGAGCTTGCGGGCTTCGCCGTGGGCGATGCGCCGGCCGCTCATCGCGAGGCGCCAGCGCAGCTCTTCGGCCTGCTGCCACGCGCCTTGCGCCTTGCGGGCGTAGGTCTTGAGGTCGTCTTCTTTGCGTGCGGCCTTGGCCACGGCACGAACCGCCTCTTCAAGGCGGTCGACAGCGCCTGCCCGGGTGCGCTCGGCACGATCGGGGCGACGGCGGAGGATGTTTTCTGCGGCATCGATGCCGGCCACGCATTCACGTGCGACCTGCTCGGCCTTGCGGATCTCTCGGGCGATCATCTTCTCCTCTTCGGCGGTCAAGCGCTCAGAACGGCGACGGGCACCATCAGAGGACGACGAACGCAAGCGAAGGGACATGGGACACCGGGGAAAGGAGTGAAGGTAGAGCGCTCGGAAGGGGCCGGGATGGTCTGGAGCGCGTGAGGAGGAGCGTTTATTCCTGGAGCGGCGGCCGGCAGGCGGCCCAAAAGGCGTGAGTCACGGCCGTGGTTAATAGGGGTAACCACGAGGAAGGATTGTCAAGAGGTTGTCAAGTGGTGCGGAGCACGGTTGCGTGCACCAAGATTGCGTCTTTTTTGCAAATCTGCCCCTTGCGCATTTCGGCAAGGTCCGGTTCATGATCGGTGCCAGCGTGGCGCGCGGCCGAACCCGGCGGCCTCTCGTGCACGCCCAACCACCCCCGCCGCCACGTTGCGCGCGCGCTGGGCGCCGGAGGCAAGGACCAACTCGACCTCGTCCGGGCTCGCCATCAGCGCCTCGAAGCGTTCGCGCGCCGGGGCAAGGTGGGCGTCCATCACCTCGAAAAGCTCCTGTTTGGCGTGGCCATAGCCCAGCCCTGGCTGGCGATATCGGGCCGCAAGGGTAGCGACCTGCTCGGGGGTGGCGAAGTGTTTGTACAGCCCGAAGACGTTGCAGGTATCGGGGTCCTTGGCCTCGTCCACAGAACGACTGTCGGTGACGATCGACATCACCTTCTTGCGCAGCTGCTTGCTCGGCAGCCACACGTTGATCGCGTTGTCGTACGACTTCGACATCTTGCGCCCGTCAAGGCCGGGGATGGTCGCCACGTCGTCGCGGATGAGCGGCTCCGGCACCACCAAGACCTCGCCGAAGCGACTATTGAACGCCTGCGCCATGTCCCGCGCCATCTCGACGTGCTGCTTCTGGTCGCGACCTACCGGGACGACATTGCTGTCAAACGCCAGGATGTCCGCAGCCATGAGCACCGGGTACATGAAGGTGCCGACGTTGATGTCCTTGCCGGTGTCCTGTGCGGACTTGTAGGCGTGCGCGCGCTCCAATGCTCCGATTCCGGTGACGCACGCCAACAGCCACGCCAGCTCGGTGACCTCCGGGACGTCGGACTGGACAAAAAGGCAGGTACGCCCAGGGTCGAGCCCCAGGGCCAGCCAGGTTGCCGCCGCCTCGCGCGTGAAGTTCCGCATGCCTTCAGCATCGTGCATCGTCGTGAGCGCATGGTAGTCGGCGATGAAATAAAAGGCGTCGTGGCTGGCGCTGAGCCCTACCGCGGGCTGGATCATGCCCAAGAGGTTGCCCACGTGGGGCTGGGCGGTGGGCTTGATCCCGGTCAGTGCGCGCATCGACGCGGCGTTTAGGCACGCCCCCGCGAACCGACAAGGCCCCGACGGCACTTTCGGTGGCTATACTGCCGCGATGCGCTTCCCCGCCCTCCTCGCCTTGGCCTTGGCTTGTGATTCCTCAGCCACCGACACCGACGCGCACACCGACGACGACACCCAAGCCGACTCCGACACCGGTCCCATCGATGACGCCGACGACGCCGAACATGCCGTCCCGCTCGAGCTCGACATGCTGGACGGCGACACCCTCTACGACGCCGATGTCGACTGGTACAGCGTCACCGGGACCGCCGGCCAGCCGTTCCGGATCCAAGTCACCAACGAGGACGAGAACGTGGCGGAGGAGTCCCTGGACACCCTCGTCGAAGTGGTGGACGCCGAGCTCAACCGCATTGCGTGGGAAGACGACCACCCCGTCGGCGACGTCAGCACCTATGACACCGTGTGCTTCGGCTTCTTCCCGGATGACGGCGTCTACTACGTCAAGGTGATGGACGTGGGCGTGTTCTCGGGCACCTCGCGCGAGGTGGAATCGACGGCCTACAACGTCACCTGGCTGCAGCCCACGTCACCGCCGGACGAGCCAGACAGCCTGCTGAGCATCGACCTGAACTACCCGATGGACACCGACAACTCCTGGTACGCGATTCCGGTGCTCTCCGATTCGGTCAACGACGTGGACTACGCCAAGCTGACCCTCCCGCACGCCGGCGGCACCTTGGTCATCGCCGCGGCCCACCACATCGAGTCCAGCAGCTACCAACCGGCGGTGGAGCTCTACGACGCCGATGCGGGGCTGGTCCTGAGCGCGAGCACCGTCGCCGAGTCGGATTTGCGCTGGTTGATGGCGCCCCTCGGCACCCAGTACGAGGTGGCGGTGAGGGACAGCGCTGGCGGCCTCGGCCCGTCCGTGGGGATGTGGCTCTTCGTGGCCAACTATGAAGCCGCCGACCCGAGCCATTGGGAAGCTGAACCCAACGGGAGCGCCGCAGGCGGCAACGAGATCGAGCTGTACGATCAGGAAGCCGACGCCGGCTCGTGGTTTGCGGGGTGGGCGGATGGCCGGGTTGATGCGCTGGCAGACGAAGACTGGTTCCGCCTGACCCTCCCAGAAGAGGCCTACATCAGCCTGGACTTCGGCAGCTTGACCTTTGGCGGGCTCCTTCAATCACGGGTCGAGGTGTGGTCGGGCGAAACCCTCATCGACGCGTCCGAGTCGACTGGCACCACCGACCCGTCGATCCGCACCGCGGAGAAGCATCCCGCCGGGCAATACACCGTCTCGGTGAAGTCCCTTTACCCGGAGCTGTCGGGCGAAGGGTACTTCTACCGAGTCACCGCCCATGGCACGAGCGTCCCGCGGTGATCGTCGTACTTTTTTTGGTTGCCTGCCGACCCGCGTTCCTTGATGCCGGGACCGAGGAGGTGGCCGATGCGTCGGAGCCCGACCCCAGCAGCGAGCTCCCGGGCGGGACCATCACCAAAGACGAGGAAGATGGGGAGGAACTCGACAAGGACGAGTTCGGCTGCAGCCCCCTTTTCGACCAGGAGCACGTCGTCATCTACGACGTCACCATCGCCGATGAACACTGGCGGCACCTGGAGTCGGAGTGGCGCACCGCCGACGGGACCAAGGACTACGTTCCGGTCGAGACGCTGCTGGTAGATGGGGTCGAGGTGCCCCACAGCATGATGCGCCTCAAAGGCAACAACGGTTGCTGCTGGGTGGGCGAAAAGATGCAGTTCGTGCTGGCGTTCAACGAAGTGGACGAGGATGCCCGCCACCTGGGACAACGCAAAGTTGCGCTCGACAGCCCCTACTATGAGCCGACGGTGCTCAAGAATCGCCTCGCGAACTGGTACATGTTCCGGGCCGGCCTGCCCGCCGCGTGCACCAACAGCGCCGTGCTCAACGTCAACGGCGAATATTTCGGGCTCTACGCCAACATGGAAGAGATGGACCGCGAGTTCCTGGAGCGAAGCTTCGGCAAGGACAACGCGGACGGCGACCTCTGGAAGTACGGCACCGTCCTGGACAACCACGAAGACGAAGAGATCGATACCACCCGAATCACCGACTTCTGGGCCAGCTATGACCCGGCGACGATGACGACCATGGGCGATTCCGACCAGTGGATGGACGAGTGGGCGGTCGAGGCCATCCTCCCCGACGGCGACGGGTACTGGTGTTGCGGCCACAACTATTACCTGTACGACCATCCCGAACGAGGCTTCTTGTGGGTGCCGTGGGACAAAGACGGCACCTTCGATTGGATCGGCTACGACACCGACCCCGGCTACCTGTGGTACCCAACCTACACCCCGCACATGGCCGCCCTCCTCCAGACCGACGACGGATGGAAGCGGTATACCGAGTCGATTGTTCGGTTGACCCAACTCTACGCGACCGAAGAAATGCAAGACGCCTACCAAGCGATGGTAGAACAGACCGAGCCCTACGGCAGTATCGATCCCCATCGCTACTACGACGACGCCACCTACGCCTACTACATTGACGACCTCCGCACCTTCCTTCCGGCTCGCCGGAGCTATCTGGATGTGTGGGCCGAACACAACGCCGAGTGACCATGCCCCCCTCCCCCTTGGCCGCGCTGCGCTGGCGCGGCACGTCCGCGTTGCGCCAGTTGCGGACGTTTTCTCATCGCGACGCGCTGATCGTCGCCCCGATCGAACTTTCGTCCACCGCCGGCTACCGGCTGGTGGGCAAGACGGTGCGTCCCGCGCACGGGGGCCCCCTCCGCGGACTCGTGGTGTCCCCCGCCATCCACCAAGGCGTCGCCGCGCTGATGGGCAACGGCGCCATCGTCAATGCGATGGAGCTGGCCCGCCTGGGCTACGTGGTCCTGGTCTTCGACCCGGCGGGCCGTGGGGACAGCTGGGGCGAAGAAGACTTCGGCGGCCCCGAGCACCAGGACGACCTGCGCGTCGCGATCCGCACCCTCGCCGCCGACCCCGGCTGCACCGGCCGCGTCGGCGTCCTGTCCCTGTCGCTGGGGATCGCCGCCGCGACTGGCGCGCTCACTCGGTGGCCGGAGCTTCCGGTAGATTGGCTTTTGGATTGGGAGGGCCCCTGCGATCGCGAAACGATCACCGCCGGAGGGTCCCAAATGGTCCCCGCCGCGGGGCACACCCTCGACGACGAGCACTACTGGCCTCCGCGCGAGGCTGTGCGCGGGATTGCGGCGCTGACGTGCGGGTATGTGCGCCTCCAGGCCTTTCCCGACCACGCCCAACCCGAAGAGCTGCGCCACGCCCGGCGCATGGTCGTCGGCGCGACCGGGGCGGCATGGCGCCAACTCAACGACCACCCCCGCGGGCACGTGCCGGACCGCCCGGCGTGGCTGCCGGGAGGGCCATTGGCAGCGAATGGGGCGATTTTGCGAAAGTTGGCGACGTTGCGGCGGTAGGCTACTCAGTCAACCGAGCGCCCTCGAACCCACGAATTGCGGGCGAAAATTCCGTTGATGTCGCGACAGCTTCGGCGGCCGCCGTTCCGGCGCCGGGTGCTCGCTGCGGGGGGAAGACGCTCGCCGGCCGGCATGGGTGACTCACTCCCTCCGAAAAACCCCCGCCAACCCCTCCGGCCCCAGGTCGCTCACCCGGAACTCGGCGTCGACTCTGCCTGCTCGCAAGACCACCACCCGGTCGGCGATGCGCGGCACCAGGTCGATCACGTGGGTGCTGATGAGCACCGCCGCACCCGCCGCGGCCCGCCGCCCGAGCTCCTCGGCGATCGCCAGCGCTGAGGGGGGATCCAGCCCGTTGAGCGCCTCGTCGAACACCAGCACCGGCGGGTGGGCGACGAGCGCCGCTGCAATCGCGACCTTGCGACGCATGCCCTGGCTGTACTCCCGCACCAGGCGGTCCGCGTCTGCCCCAAGGCCGGTCAGCGCCAGCGCCGCCTCGAGATCGCCGGTTCCGCGCACCGCCACCACGTACTCCAGGGTTTCACGCGCGGTCAGGTACTCCCACAGGATGGGCTCCTCGGGCACGTAGCCGAGCACCGAGCGCGCGCGGGCGGGCGCCGCTGAAACATCGACACCAGCCAGCAGAACGCGGCCCTCCCCCGGAAGGAGCTGGCCGGCGAGGAGCTTCATCAGCGTGCTCTTGCCGGCGCCGTTGTGACCGAGGAGCGCCACCCGCTCGCCAGCGGCAACGGACAAGGACACACCGGCCAGGGCGGTGGTCCTCCCAAACTTCTTGACGACATCCGTTGCGACGATCACCGCCAAACCCCCAGCGCGCAGACCAGCACCGCCAGCGGTACGTAGCCGGCCGCAGGCAGGCGCGCGCCGACGACCGCGAGCACGACCAACACCAGCTCCAAGCGCAACCAGGACAGCGTCGCGACCCCGAAGCCCTGCCGCACGAGGAGCGCAGCCGCGACGGCACACACAATCACCTGACCCCACGCGACGATGGCCAACGACAGCGCCCAGGCACGCCCCGTGGCCGGCAGGACCAACGCCAGCCACGCCGGATCGCGCGCCCGGAGCCGCGGACCGAGCGCCCCCACTCCCGCGAGCAGCAACCCCGCCAGAAGCAGGCTCCGCCCCGCACCCGGGGCGTCGCTCCACGCCGAAAGCGCCCCGAGCGCCGCCGCCAGAAAGCTGGCGCCCAGCCAGCCTCGCTCCCCGCGCCAGCCGTGCCGAAACACCCGGAGCAACTCGGGCTGCCAGCCGCCGGGCGCCCATCGCACGGTCCACTCTAAGTAGACGCGATGGCCCTCTTCGGCCGCCTCCACCGCGGCGTAGGTGGACTCGACCTCGCCGAGCACCGCCGGAATCCGCGCAAGGGTGTCCGCGTCCACGAAGGCGGCCCGGACGCCGAGAGCGGCCGCCAACCACGGCAGCCCGCAGAGCGCGTAGCCGGCGGGGTTTCCCGCCATCGCAGCCTCGATGCCGGCGGTCGCGCCCAGAATCGCGAGGCCGGTGACGAAAAGCGCTCCGGCCGGCGCCCAGATCAGCGCGGCCTGGGCGCGCGGGTTGGGTCCACGAAGCGCGTCCAGAACCGGAGCAATCCCGTCGCGCACCGCGAGCGAGGGCGCGGCGAGGTTCACGCCGATGCCCAAGCTGAGCCCAGCCGCCCAAGCGCCCCCGAGGAGCAGCGCCCCCGCCACCACGAGCGCCGGGTCCTGCCAGGAAGGCAGGAGCGTCACCAGCGCTGCCACCAGCGCGGGCCCGGCCCCCCGGACGGCTGCCACCAGCCGGGCCCGCACATAGGCGCGCGCCAGGATGGGATGCAAGTCGACGACCCCGCGGTCGGGGCCACGAACCACGAGGTCGAAGGTCCGCAACGACAACCAAGCGGCCAGGAGCAGCGCCACCCTGACGACCAGCGACAGGACGGCGCCGCGGCGCCCCGCAGGGTCGGCCACCGAGCCTGCCAGGCCGTCGCCCAGAACCAAGGGAAGCGCTGCCGCGACCGCCACTACCGGGGCCCAGCGCCACGCCACGGCGGCCACGCCGAAACTTTCCCGCGAACGAATACGGAAGTCCACGAGGGCATGGGGGTTTGCAGGCCTTGACATTCTAGAAATACCGTCTATCGTGCGGTCGCGCCGCACCTCGACCCCGGAGCCCCCGTGAACGCCCTCCTGCTGCTTGCCACCGTCCTATCTTCTTCCGCGTTCGCCAATGAACTTCAGACTCCTGCGGTGGCGGACGACGACGACGACTTCTTCTCGACCACCACCCCGGCAGAACAGAAAGGCGTCAACGCCGGCGTGCCAAGCGGCGACGCCTTCACGGACGACGACGCATTCGACATCCCAAAGACCGCGCCGCCCGAAGCCAAGGTGACCGTCAAGCCCAGCCCCGAAAAGGACCTGGGGCCCCCGGGCGTCAGTACGGCCATGCCGGTGAACACCGCTGGCGCCAAACTGCTGACCGACAACTGGGCGCCGTCGATCGTCGTCGCCGACAAAGACATGGTCGTGGTGGAGATGCCGGTGCTCTACGGCAACTCCAAGGCCGATTTTGACGGCACCGCCTACTGGTTGATCGCCGAGATCTTCGCCGACGGAAAAAAGGTTGCCGAGTCCCGCTCGAACATCACCCGCGACGCCGTGGCCGACAAAGGCCCTTCCATCCAATTCTTCCGGCTGTCAGCGCCGGTCTCGGCAGACTCTGGCGTGCTGGAGGTGAAAGTGAGCCGGCTGCCCAGCGGCGGCAAATCCGAGCTGCTTTTCACCCGGTCGGTGAAGTACACGGTCGGCGGGTAGCGCCGACAGGCCAAAGGTACGATTAAGCCGCCTCTCCCCGAAGGGTGTTCGCGAACCCCCGGGTGATGACCACGTCCACCCAGGTGCCGACCAGCGCTTCGCTACCGGGGAAATTCACGGTCTTGAAGCCGCTGGTGCGGCCGCAGACGACGCCTTCATCGTGGGCGCTGGGACCTTCCACCAGCACCCGCTGGGTGGACCCGACCAGCGCCGCGTGGGCTTCGATGGCGATCTCGCGCTGGCGGGCCTGAAACCGTTCCAGGCGGGCGTGGGCCACAGCGACGGGGACGGCATCGTCAAGCAGCCGGAGCGCCGGCGTGCCGGGGCGGGGGTTGTAGCAGAAGCTGAACGACGCCTGGAACCGTACCGCGTCCAAGAGCGACATGGTCTGGTCGAAGTCGGCGTCGGTTTCCCCCGGAAACCCCGTGATGACGTCGGTCGTGAGCACGAGGTCCGGACGTGCCGCGCGGAGGCGCTCGACGACGCCGAGGTAGTGCTCGCGGGTGTAGAAGCGCTTCATCCGTCGTAAGACAGCATTGCTGCCGCTCTGCACGGGGAGGTGCAGGTGAGAGGCGAGCTTGGGGAGAGCCCGGTACGCTGCGACCACGTCGTCACCGATGTCGCGGGGGTGCGAGGTGGTATAGCGGAGCACCTCGACGCCCACAATCTCGTGGACTTGGGCCAGCAGCTCGGCGAAGGTGGCGTGGCCAGGGAGCTTCAGCCCGTAGCTGTTGACGTTCTGGCCCACGAGCGTGATCTCGCGGACGCCGCGGTCGGTGAGCGCACGGACTTCGCTGAGGACGTCGGCCATGGGGCGGCTGATTTCGTCACCCCGTGTCGCGGGCACGATGCAGAAGGTGCACCGGTTGTCACAGCCCTTCTGGATGGTGACGAACGCGGAGAGCTTCGCCGCGGCGACCGGATCGACGTCGGAGACGAAGGGGTAGTCGTCCGCGTCGAGAAACTGCGTGTCCAGCACGCGACGCGTCTTCGCGGTCGAGACCATGTCGACCACGCGGCTTACGGCATCGGGGCCGAAGACCAGATCGACCTGCGGATAGCGGGCGAAAAGCCGCTCCCCGTCCACCTGCGCCATGCACCCCGCAATGCCGACGGTCAGCGGCCGTTGGCGCTTTTGGGGGAGCACGCGACCGAGGAAGCTATGCAGCTTCTGCTCCGGCTTCTCGCGAATCGAGCAGGTGTTGACCAGGATGAGGTCGGCGTCTGCGGGCTCGTCAGTGGCGGTGAAGCCGTCCTTGCCGAGCAGGGCGCGCATCTTGCCCGAGTCGACCTCGTTCATCTGGCAGCCGAAGGTCTTGATGTACACGCGCGGCATAGCGCGCGGGCTAACCCGTCAGCGGGCGGACGCGCGATGCGCAGCGACGATGCCCGACGAGCGATGAGTCACGGCGCATCGCCCACAGGTTTGGTGGCGGTGCAGAAGTGGGCACTCCCCGCGGCGGTTTCGCACAGTCGATACGCCCGCTCGCTGGGCTGGGTGGCCACCAGCGCATAATCCAACCACTCGCGCGCGCTGTTCTTCGCGAGTCCCCGGGCTTCTTCCGCCTCGACCATGTTGTCTTCGGTGCGATCGGAGAGCAGCTCTTCTTCCGCGTCGATCCATACCCGCGTCGCGGTCTCGGCGCGCAGGCGGTACAGGTTGTAGACCCGACCGACGAAGGTGGGGCCTTCCCACCTGGATTTATTTTCCAGCGCGTAATCGGCCCAACGTAAGACCTCGGGCGCATCGTCGATATTCCCGTCCCGCGAAAGGGTCAGGGCGTAGCGGAAACACATGTCCGGATCGCTGCGGTCGACCTCATCGAGGTGCCGCGACGCCAGACGCATCCAGTCGCTAACACTTCCTTTTCCGTCGGCGTTGGCCAACAGTACGCGTGATATCTTGTCGCGCTCCGTCTGCCGCGCCACCTTGGTGAACTTGACCTCCAGACAGGTGAGCTGGTCGGGTGAGAGCGTCCCGCCCATCGCCGCCGGTTCAAGCTTGACGAGGTCGTCGCAGAGCGGGGTAGCGCTGGCAACCGGAGGCGTCGGGGTGGTGACGGTCTTCTTCTTCTGCCCCTTCTTCGTCCGTTTCTTGCCCTTGGACTTGCGGGTGTCCCGGGCGAATCCGTCCAAGCGCGTCCGCGCGTCGACGACCTCGGGCACGTTGACCGCCACGTCGAGGCCGTCCACCTGCACCACGGCAAGCTCGTAGCGAGCGATGAAACCATTGAGTTTTTCAATGCCCGAGGGCGACGCCACCGCGGTGACGACCACGATCTCCAGCCACTCGCTCGTGGCCCCAGCCAGAAGCCGACCCCCGGCCTCGCGGACGCGTCGGGACTTTTCGTCCTGGACCAGGACCGACCACGCGTCGGCATCCGGACCCGGCTCGAGGGCTCCCCGCGCAACCACCCACTTCATCACCTCGGGGCGGGCGTCGCGACTCGGGCTCGAGTTGCGGCCGCCCAGAAGTCGGGATTTGGCCCAGACGAAGGACTGCGCCTCCTCCAGGCTCACCTCGCCGTTGGGCTTTCCGCCCGTCGCGCCATCGGCCCACCCGCGCAACGCACCGAGGGTCAACCAGGTGAAAAGGCCATGGCCGGTCGCGGGGTAGGGCCCGGGCACCTCGCCGGCCGACGCGGCCGACCACACGGTGACTTTGGCGTCGGTCCCCGTCGCGATCGCCGAGAGCTTACCTTCGGGGACCCCAAGCGGCTCGCCGCCTCGACCGACCCCCCCGAAATCGGCGTCGAGGATCACCAGGATATGCTTGGCACGCCCGGACGTCCCGCTCCCCACCAACTCCTCCAGGACGATCCCGCTCGGGTCGTCCGGCGCGGCCTCCTTGCTGAGGAGCACCCGGCGGCCTTGGTCATCAGCGTATCCATGACCGGCGAAGTACACCCACAAACTCCCCCCGCCGCGCACGCTGCGCGCCGCCTCCGAAATCCCCCGCCGCATCGCCGATTTGTCTGGATCCCGGAGCCGGGTGATCCGCTCCAGACCGCGGGTCTGGCTCAGCCAACTTTCCAGCGCGTCACCATCCAACGAGGCGCCGCCGACGTCGGGCAAAAACGTGTAGTCCTCAACCGAGACGATGACCGCCGCGTCCTTTCGGAACTTCTGGGTCCCCTTCGGCGGAGAGTCCACGTCGGGCGGAGCAGCAAGGGACAGCGCGGCGAGAGCGAGGAGCATCGGGTGCCGGGAGCCTACCAGAGTTAGCTTGCACTCGCATGTCCGACACCCGCCTCCCCCTCGATCCCGAGCGCTACCAAGACGGCCAACTGCTCGCCACCGGCGGCGCCGCCGCCATCCATGTGGTGCGCGACCAGGTGCTGGAACGGCCTGTCGCCGTCAAGATTCCGGTGCCCGCCGAACCCGCCGATCTCGCGCGGCTGCGCCGTGAGGCGCAGGTGACTGCTCAGTTGGACCATCCGGTGATCGTACCCATCTACGATCTGGGTCCCGACTGGTTCACCATGAAACGCGTTGAGGGCGCCACCTTCGGCGAGATGTTGCGAGCGGAGAAGGATCCCGTGACCGCGTTGACCCGGGTGATCGACACCCTTTTGCGGCTGTGCGAGGGCCTGGCGTTCGCGCACCACCGGGGCATCGTCCACCGCGATCTGAAGCCCGAAAACGTGATGATCGGCACCTTCGGCCAGGTCTACCTGATGGATTGGGGCATCGCCCAGGTGAAGGGAGAAACGGATGTGCCCTTCGCCGGGACGATGGGCTGGGCTCCGCCCGAGCAGGCGCGGGGCGAGATCTGTGATGCTCGCAGCGACGTTTGGGGCATCGGCGGCCTCTTGTACTACGCGCTGTCGGGTCGTAAGCCGAATGGCTCGCTAACCCTCGAGGAGCGCGGCGCCACCGGGCCAGAAGCAAAGCCCGTGGCCAGCCCAGCAGCGATCCCCGGGCGGCCGCTGCCGCCCGAGTTGGTGCGCATCGCGATGAAGGCGCTCGCGCTGGATCCAGGCGACCGTTACCGCGACACGATCGCAATGGCGGCCGATCTCCACGGCGCCCGCGCCGATGGCTGGTGGTTCGAGAAGCGCAGCTTCGCCGAGGGGGTCGAGATCTTGCGCCAAGGCCAGGATGCCGAACATACCTACTTCATCGTCGAGGGCAGCTGCGAAGTCCGCCAGAACGGCGGTCCGATCGCCGAGCTGGGCGCCGGGGACACATTCGGAGAAGCGGCGCTGGTTTCGGGAGGCGCCCGAACGGCCACGGTCACCGCCACGAGCCCGGTGGTGGTGCGGGTGATCACCCGGGCGGCGCTCGACGAAGAGTGCCGGCGTGGTGGATGGCTTGGCGTGCTGGTGAAGCAGCTGGCCAGCCGGTGCATGGAGCTGCAGTTGGATATGGCCAAGCGGAAGGGGTGAGGCGGCGAGCATGAGCCGCTCGGCCCACGCACCGACAGACTCTACCCCGGACGGCGCCGTCGGTAGGTCGACGCGGAAGGGGGGTAGGCCCATCGAGGTCGCCCGCCGCGCGCCGATGCTGACGGATCAGGAACTCGACAAACAGGCGAAGGGGCGAATTCTACCGCTAGCGTCGAACAAATCCGAGCAGGACGGGGGCGGCGTGGCATGAGGTTGTCCGTCGCCAGCCGCGCGTTCTCTCAGGGGGAACGCTCGGTTCCGCCGTCAGTGCGCCACGCTCTCGTCACGCGATGCGGATCGGGCGGCCGCCAAGGCGTCGGGCCGGCATGAGGGGAGGCGTCAACGCCCGGGAAATGGCGGTCGGGGGCACCCTTGGCCGCTTGCGGTCCTATAGTAGCGATGCTAACATAGAGCCCATGGACTCCCCCCCCCATCCCAGGCCCACCCTCGCCGACGGTTGGACCCGCAAGCGCCGCTACCACCACGGGAATCTGGCGCCTTCCGCCCTTGCCCGCGGGCGGCAGATCGTCGCCCTCCATGGCCCCTGCGCGCTCAGCCTCCGCGGGCTCGCGCGGGACCTCGGCGTCACGGCCACTTCGCTCGTTCGCCTGTTCGGAAACCTGGCGGGCATGCGTGCCGCAGTGGCCGAGTCCGCCCTCGGCCTGCTCCTGGTGGAAGCGCGCGTCGTAAGCGGACAACCGGTCGCCCTTCAGCAGGCCGCCGGGCGCTGGGTCGCCTTTGCCGCCACCCACGCCAATCTCTACCGCCTGGCGTCCGGCGAGGGCTGGCATGCACCGGGTTCAGCCCGGGGGGGACTCCACGGCATGCTCACGGTCTCGTCCCCGCGTCGGGCCCTGGAAACCGCCCTGGGCGCGCGGCGCGATCCCGAGCGCGCTGCCTATCTGGCCTCGACGATCCACGGCCTCGCCCTCGCGCGGATCGACGGCCTCACCGGCCCCGATACGGAACGGGCCCTCGCCCGCGCGCTTCGCACACCGCGCGGCTGACGCGATCACCCCCCCGCCCACGCCCTCAGCTGCGCCGGCCGATCGGCGAAGAACTGCTCCAGACAGGCGATGTGCTCGTCGTACTCGCCGTCGTCGTAGTAGCGGCGGGGGTCGACCTTCACCGCCTCGCCGATGAGCGCGTCCAACTCACGCACCCGCGCGGCGCCATCGGCGGCTTCGAGTAGATCGGCGTAGTCCCGGACGCGCCCAACAAGCTCTTCTTTACAGCTATCGTCCCCGTGACAGGAGGAGGCGAGCATGCCCATGGTGTACTTGTCGATGTCCATGCCATATTGGCCGCAGCTGGGGTAGCTCCACGGGCGGAAGCCGAAGTCCAGGTCCATCGATTGGGTCAAGAGGGTCCAGTTGTCGGCGACGGGCTCGTGGTAAAGCTGGTAGTTCGACAGGTCGTAGCTATAACTATCCCAGTGGACGACGGTGATTTCCAGGGCCAGGGCATCGATGAAGCGCTGCCAATCCAAGAGCGGCTCCACGGCCGGGCGCCAAGCGGCTCCCCGGGCGCGTGCGGCGACGCCCAAGCGCTCCAGGGCTTCGTCGCCCCCTTCAACGTCCTGCTCGACCTCCATGCAGCTGACATCGGTCACATCGCAGTAAGCATCACGGTTTTCGTACAGGTTGCCATCGGGTTCGGCGAACCACTCCTGCAAAAAGTCGTGGTTGTGCGGCTCGACCACGGTGTACAGTCCGTAGTCGCGACCATTGACCGTCAGGTGGGCGAAGCTGGTGCGCGAGGCAGGAAACTGCCACTCGCGGTAAAGGCCGTACGACAGGGTCTCCGACATCTGGCTGGGGTCGTAACAGTCGTTGTGCAAGTAGAACTTCTTGGCGCCGAGGAACTCCTGGTCGGGCACCATCTGGTCCACGTCGATGACCAGGCTCGGCTTGTCCTCGATGGGCTGCCAGCTCGAGGAGCCCTTGATGTGGATCGCCACCGGCCACGCGCGATTGTCCCACCCCAAGGTCGCATCAACATAGTCGGTGCCGTCGCGACTCAGCTCGTCCCACCCGTCTCGGCCGATGTCCAGCGAAAGCTCCCAGATCACGGTGGCATCGTAGAGATCGGGGTCGTCGACCGGATCGGTGTCCCCTCCCCCCGCGGTGTCGCCCGGCGCCCGCTCGATCGCAGTGTCGCCGATGAGCTGCGCATCCGCTGTTGATGCGGGCGAATCGTCACCCCCGAGGCTGATGGACGACGGGGCGCAAGCAATCAGCGACGTCAACAACATCTGCGACCCAGAGTAGCCGGGCGGGGCCGGCATTTCCATGCTACGCCGAGGGCTGGTACAACGATGCTCTTTCTGTTCTTGGCCTGTGATCCGCCCGCGCTGCAGAAGCCCGGCCTCGACGTGTGGGAAGCCTGCACCACCGACGGGCTCGACATCCCGCTGACGTACGCGCCGACCGCGGCTGCCACCGTACAAGAAGACCACCTCGGCGTGGTCCACATCTACGCGGCGGACGATGCGGATCTCTTCTTCGCGGCGGGCTACGAACAAGGGCGGCAGCGCCTCTACCAGATCGATCGTGCGCGTCACTCGACCCGTGGCACCCTGGCGGAAATGGACGGCCAGTCGGCGGTCGAAACCGACCTCATCGCCCGCACCTTCAACTTCCTCGATCTGGGCTGCCGCACGCTGCACTTTCAGGCCAAGACTCGCCCGGCCGACACCGGCCTCGGCATCGCGTTCACGGCCGGGCTCAACCGCTACGTGCAGGACCTCGCCGCCGGCACCGCCGAAGCACCCGACTCCTACGGTCAGGACGCGCTCACCTACATCCCAGAGCCGTTCACCGTCGTGGACGTGGTCGCGATGGGCAAGCGCATCAACCTCGGGTATTCGAACCAGATCGACTACGACGTGCTGGTGTCGATCTCGCAGGAGTTGGTGAACAATTTCGACGACGTGCCGGTGTGGGCGCCCTCCCGGGGCCAGTTCATCGTGGACGGGGCGGTGCCGACCGAAAAAAGTGCGTCGAAGTCGGCGCCGATCGACCCTCGGTTCCCGCCCGGACTGGTGCTCGACGACGAACTCGGCACCCGGCTCTCGGTGCTCGCCAAGGCGCAGGGCGCGGGGCGCGCCAGCAACAACTGGGCCTTCAACGGAAAAAACACCCTCAACGGCAAGCCGGTCATGGCCAATGACCCCCACGCCAGCCTGATGACCCCGTCGATGCTCATCGCGTGGCACCTGAACTCAGCCGAAGCCGGAGGCAACTTCGACGTGGCTGGCTTCAGCTTCCCCGGCGTTCCAGGTCTGCATCTGGGCCACAACCAGCACGTCAACTGGACGGCGACCACCAACTTTTCGGACGTGATGGACATCTACGACGTCGCCATCGACGAAGACGGCTACGCCGACATGGGTGGCGACCCCGTCAAGGTCCGCATCCGGGACGAGGTCATCCGCGTCAAGCAGGCCGATGGCAGCTTGTTGGAAGAGGTTCACACCGTCACCGAGATTCCCGATTTCGGCGTGCTTTTGCCCGAGGAACTCTTGCCGGTTCCCGCCAATGTATTCGCCGACGGCAGCGTCATGATCGCGTGGGCTGGGTTCGAGCCTGAAACCCAGGAGCTCTTCGAGTACCTGGACTTCGACCGCAGCACCAACATCGCCGAGTTCCGCGAGGCCGTCGGACTCGAAATGGTCGGCCAACAGAACTGGGTCTTCGGGGACGCTACCGGCATCGGCTACCAGACCCACGGGTATATTCCTGTTCGAACCGGCGATCCTCGCCGCATCCAGGACGCCAGCGATCCCAGCGTTTTATGGACGGGCGACCATCTCGACGACGCGCTGTACCCCACACTCGACGGCTCCCAGGACCTCATCGGCACCGGGAACAACGCCCCCTTCTCCCACACGCTCGACAACGACCCCACCAACGACGCCTTCTACTACGGCAGCTTCTTCGATCCGGGCTGGCGCGCCGACCGCATCCACGAGCTGGGGAACGCGCTGATCGAGCGCGGAAACGTAGCCCCTGCCGACATGGTCGAGATGCAGGCCGACGTGCGCTCCGGCATCGCCGGCGACCTGCTCCCGTTACTGGTCGAAGTCCAAGGGCGCATCGCGACCGATGAGGCGCTCGTCGACTACCGCGATCGTCCTGATCTGGTTGACGCCATCGCTCTGCTGGATGCTTGGAACCAAGACATGACGATGGATAGCGAAGCGGCGGCGCTTTTCCACACGTGGCAGGCGATGTTGGCGCGGCGCACCCTTTTCGGCGACATGAGCGTGCTCTTCGACGCCATCGCCGAGGCCACGCCGGTGACGGTGGCCAAGCTCAACGTGCTGGCGCACACGCAGCAGCATGAAGGGCTGCTCGATGGGCGGGGCGACATCGACATGCTCCAGGCCCTCTCCGACGCGCTGGAGTGGGTGGACGCGCAGCGGCTGGCGCTCGGCGTGGACTCGCTGACCTGGGGCGATGTGCACACCGCCTGGTTCAAGGGCACGTTCGGCGTCGACATCGAAGCGCCCTTCTCCGGCGACGAGTCCACGGTGAACGTGGCGGATTGCCCTGCTTGGAACGGGAACGAACTGAACTCGCCCTGTGCCTCGCACGAGGGCAGCTTGTACCGCGCCATCGTCGGCTTCGGCGACGACGACGTGCCCGAGCTCTACTTCCACCACGGGCACGGCGGCTACGGCCCCGAGTCGGACTGGCACGAGTTCGAGTACAAGTACCTGCCCTTCCGCAAGGTCGAGGTCGACGAGGCCACTGTCCGCACCTGGGAGATCCTACCGTGAAGCTGCTTCTCTGCCTGCTCTTTGCCGCCTGCTCCGCGCCCACTTGCGACGAGGGCTACGACTTCAACATCGAAGGGCTCTGCGTCGAGGACACGGGCACCGCCCCCGCCGATACGGGCGGGGACACCGACAGCGGGCAGGACAGCGACAGCGACACGGGCACCGAGACTGGGGATACTGGGGATACCGCAGACACCGGCGACACCGCCGACACCGCCGACTAGTTCCGACTTGTTCGGGGCGTCGCGCCCCCACGACCCCGTCGCGGACAGGCCAGCGGCTCGCCCGCGCCGCCGCCGCCGACGCGCAGGCCTGCAACTTCGGGTAAGGCCGAAACGGGTGACCTGGGGCGCCCTTTCGGAATAGCCGCCCCCGCTCGAAGGACGAGATGGACCTCCCTAGGGTGGGCACACTGCGCCGGACACTGCCGTACTCGCTGCGCTTTGCGCGCGAATACGTGCTTCCTCTGTGGCGCTGGTACCTCCCCGGCGTGGCCGCGGTGCTCATCACCAACTGGCTCGGGGTCCAGGTGCCGACGCGGATGGCCGTCGGGCTCGACAAGCTGCGCGCGGGCGAGGTGGGTGTCGCGACCGAGGCGATGTGGATCGCGATCATCGGCGTGGTGGTGATCGGGGTGCGCACGCTGTCGCGGGTGTGGTTCTTCACCCCGGGGCGCATCGCCGAATCGCGGATGAGGGAGAGCTTTTTCGCGGCGCTACTCCGCCTGCAACCAGGGTTTTACAGCCGTTCTCCCACCGGGGACCTGCTCAGCCGCGCCACCAGCGACGTCACCTTCGCTCGGGCGTTGGCCGGCTTCGCGCTGATGCAAGGGGCAAACGCCATCGCCGGGCTCGTCGCCGGGATCGGCTCGATGTTGATGTTGTCGCCCATCCTGACCGTCGCCGTCGTAATCCCATGCGTGCTCGCCTACCTCGCGGTCTCCTGGGTCACCCCCCAGCTGATGGCGATGCAGCGGGTGTCGCAAAAGCAGCTGGGAGAGCTCGCCGACGAGCTGCTGTCGAGCTTTCAGGGGGTGGCTACGGTGCAGGCGTTCTGCGCGGAAGAAACCTTCACGCGCCGGCTGGACGACCGCGCCGCCAACCTGCGCGCGTCCAGCCTGAAGATGACACGCCTGCGGGTGATCGCCATCCCGCTCTTGACCGTGGCGGGTGGCGTCGCGACGTGGATGCTGCTCGCGGTGGGCGGCGGCGCGGTGCGAAACGGCCACCTCACCGCGGGGGAGCTTGCGGCGTTCGTCGCGTTGGTGGCCTTCGTCGTGATGCCGCTGCGCGTGGTGGGTTGGCTGCTCCCCGTCTTCCAGCGCGCGGAGGCCTCGCTGGAGCGCATCTACCTGGTGCTGGACGAGCCCGTGGAGCGGCCAGACCTCGGCCTCGCGCGGCGCCCACCCGCACGCGCGCCTAGCCTCACCTTTCGGGACCTCAGCTTTGCCTTCGGTGACGCGCCCGACCGGCCGGTGCTCCACGGGATCAGCACCACGATTGCCGGGGGCTCGACGGTCGGCATCCACGGCTCGGTCGCCAGCGGAAAGAGCACGCTGCTACGGCTGTTGGCGCGGCTCCAGAACCCTCCGCCGGGAACGGTTTTCGTCGACGGCGTGGATCTTCGAGAGCTGGACCTCGACGCGTGGCGCACCGGCCTGTGCCTCGTGACCCAGACCCCCTTCCTGTTTTCCGAGACTATCGAAGAAAACATCGGCTTCGGCGCAGGCCGTGCCGCTGTCGCAGCGGCGGCGCATGAGGCTGCGCTCGCGACGGACCTCGACGCGCTCCCCGCCGGCCTCGACACCGTGGTGGGCGAACGGGGCATCGCGCTGTCGGGTGGCCAACGCCAGCGCGTGGCTCTGGCACGGGGGTTGTTGCGCCCGGCCAGTCTGGTGCTTCTCGACGACGTCCTCAGCGCTGTGGACCCTCGTACCGAGCGCGAACTGCTCACGACCCTTCGCAGCCGCACCGAGGCCACGCGCATCATCGTGAGCCATCGGCTCTCGGCGTTGGTTCACACCGACCGCATCCTCGTGCTCGCCGGTGGGCGGCTGGTCGACGAGGGCACCCACGCCGAGCTGCTCGCGCGGCCGGGGCCTTACCGGGACGCGTGGGACACCCAAGATGAACCTGCAGACGAAGGCGGCGCGGCGGTGCGGGCGTGAGCGCGGACACGGCCAGCGCCGCCCCCTGGACCTGGCGTTCGCTCGTCCCGTTCTTACGGCCGGACCTGCGCAGCTTCGTCCTCGCGCTGGGCCTGACCCCGATCATCGCCGGACTCGGGGTCTTACAGCCGATCCTGCTCAAGGGCGTCATTGACGAACACATCATCGGCGGCACCGGCGAGGGGCTCCAAAGGGACGCCGGCTGGTACCTGGCTGCGGTCATCGCCGTCTTCGTCGTCGAGGGCGTCTACACCTGGGTCCTGGCCAACGCGGCGGAGAATTCGATCCTGCGCCTGCGGCATGCCCTCTTTCGGCAGGTGCTGTCGCTGTCGCAGCGCTTTTTCGAGCGGCAGCCCACCGGCCAACTGATGTCCCGCGCCACCAGCGACGTCGAGGCGCTCAACGAGGCGCTCTCAGCCGGATCGATCGCGCTCATCCTCGACATCTGCCTGATGCTCAGCGCGCTGGGGGCGATGTTCTGGCTGGACTGGCGCCTGGCCGGGCTCCTCTGCTTGCTCGGCCCGCCGATCGCCGTCGTCATCGAGTTCACGCGCCGGCGGATGCGCGCGCTGTACGCCGAGATTCGCGATTCGCTTGCCGCGATGAATTCCTACGCTGCCGAACGCATCGCGGGGATCGAGGTCATCCAGCTGTACGGGCTGGAGCTTCGGGTCACGGAGCGCTTCTCTGAGCTGAACCGTCGGTATCGTGACGCAAATGTGATGAACAACGTCTACGACGCCTCGCTTTACGCGTTCATCGATGGAATCGCCAGCGTTTGCATTGCGGTGATGATCTTCTGGAGCGCCACCAACGCCCACACCGCGGTCTCCATCGGGCTCATCGTCGCTTTCCTGGATTACATCGAGCGCTTGTTCCGGCCGCTCCGCGAAATCTCCGGCAAGATCACCTTCCTTCAGCGCGCTTCCACTGCCCTCGACAAGATCTTCTGGCTCCTCCAGCAAGACGATCGCATCACCCCCGGCGACCGCTCCGCAGTGGACGCGCAGGGTCACCTCGTCCTGCGCGACCTTCGATTCCGTTATCGGCGGGATTCTCCTTGGATTCTCGACGGAGTCAGCCTGGAGGTACAACCCGGGGAGGTGGTCGCGGTCGTCGGGCGCACCGGCGCGGGCAAAAGCACCCTGGTCCGTCTTTTGGCGCGGGTGCATGACGGCTACGAGGGCAGCATCACCGTCGATGGGGTGGAGCTCGACCGGATCCGCCCCGCCGACATCCGCCGCACCGTGGGGAGCGTGCGGCAGGAGGTGCAACTTTTCCGAGACACGCTGCGCTTCAACATCACCCTGGACGACGCCACCTTGGACCCGGCCCGCGTCGAGGCCGCGATCCGCGAGAGCGGTGCTGACCGCATCGCAGAGAAGTACCCCGAGGGCTTGGGGCATGTGCTGCGGGAACGTGGCGCCGATCTGAGCGCGGGCGAAGGGCAGATCGTCAGTCTAGCGCGCACGCTGGCGCGGAATCCGGCGCTGGTGATCCTCGACGAAGCCACAGCGAACGTAGACCCGGTCTCCGAGCGCATCCTACAGGAGGCCATCGAGCGCCTTTTTGCCCATCGCACCTGCCTCGTGGTGGCCCATCGGCTCTCGACCATCACCCGCGCCGACCGCATCGTGGTCCTCGCGGGCGGCAGGGTCGCCGAGGTCGGTACGCACGCGGAGCTTTTGGCGTTGGAGGGCGAGTACGCGGCGTTGTATAGGGAAGGTATGGGGGCGATGGCGGGGTAGGGGTCGGGCGGGTCAGGGCCGATCGCGCTACGACGGTGACGCATGACCGCACGGCCCTCGCTCCCGCTGCTGACGATGCTCGGTTGCCAAAGCGCGGATCTTCAGCAGATTTCGCCGCCGGAGCTGCGGTTGGCGGAGGACATGGCCACGGTGGTCCTGGCCAACTGGGTACCCCCGCAGGAGTCCCCCGATGCCCTGCGCCTGGAGTGGTTGGACCCGGACGGAGAGTGGGCGGCCACCCCGGCCGTCGAGGAAGGCGGTGCGTGGCGCGCCCTCGCTTTCGGACTGCGCCAGAGCCAGGACTACCGCTTCCGCCTGGTCGGCACGTGGGGCGAGTCGGTCGCAACCAGCGAAGAGGCGAAACTCCAGACCGGGAATCTGCCCGCAGAAGCCCCTTCCCTCACCCTCGGCGAATCTGGCGACAACCCCGGCTTCTTGGCCACCGGAGTTAACAATTCCACCCCGGGCGGCGCCATCTTTGACGAAAGCGGCGGACCGGTGTGGTGGTGGCCGCTCCCCGTTCCGGAGCCCTACGTCACGCGGGTCTTGCGCTCGGTGGACCAACGCTCCGTGCTGATCAGCGCGTTCCGCACGATCGCCGAGTACGACCCGTCAGACCTGGCGATCCACCGCGTGGCCTATGACGGCACGGTTCTCGAGACGATCGAGACCCCCGGCGGCCACCACGACTTCACCGAGCTGCCCGACGGCACCTTGGCGTGGTGGACCCATGAGAGTCGCGACTTCGACGGGCGCGCCGTGCGCGGTGACGTGCTGATGGAACGCGCGCCAGACGGCGGCAACCGGGAAGTATGGAACGGGTGGGACCACTACACCTACGATCCCGAAGATTCGCAGTTGGTCGACAGTTTCCCCCATGCCAACGCCGTGAAGTGCGATGTCGAAACTGACAGATATTGGCTGAGCCTACGGAGCCTCGGCGCGCTCGTGGTCATCGATCGCGCCAGCGGCGCCATCGTCGAGCAGTTCTTCGGTCGCGACTCGATATACCCGCTCTCTCCGGGGACCCCTGTGGCCTACCAGCACGGCTTCACGCTCTTGGACGACGGCTTCGTCATCATGGACGACAGGAAGGACGAAGCGGAGGTGTCCCGCGCGGCCCAGTTCACCATCGACCGCACCGCAGGCACCTTCGCCGAGGTCTGGTCGTATGAGTCCGACGAGGGATTCCACATTCGCGGCCTCGGGGAGGCCATCCGAGTCGACGGCGGCGACACCCTGCTGCTGTGGAGCCCGGCGGGCCAGGCCCAACGTGTGCGCCCCGACGGCACGACCGTTTGGCGGGCCACAAGCCAGCTGGGCACCGTGCTGGGCTACGGCCAGGTCACCGTCGACCCGACCGCGCTACCGCCGCGACGCTGACCGGCGGCGTTTACTACGAGCCGATCGTCGAAGCCGCCCCCTGTTCGTTTGGCGACAACCCGCCCGACGATGTGTACGTCGCCCACTACAGCGAAGAAGGCAGGGTTTCCCTCGAAGGCTCCGATGACTGGTCGCTTTCGTGCGCGGCCAATGTGTGCGTCACCAAAGAGTGACGGCGGCGCCCATCCGCGGCCTATGCCCCGAAAGCGGCAACCACATCCGACAAGATCTTCCCCGCTTCGTCGACCAGCGCCTGCACCCGATCGGGCAGGGCGGCGGTGGCCTTGACCGCGTCGCCGACGAGCTTGGACCTACCCAGGATCTCCATCGGGTTCTTCACCAAGCCGGGAACCTGCCCCGGAAAAGCACCACATTCCGACGCCAGCCGCACCGCATCGCCCTTGAGCCCAGTCGCGACCCCGACCGTGCCGTTCGCCGAGACGATCAGCGCGTTGACCGAGTCGATGCCGGCCTGCACGTTGTCGGGGACCGCTGATTCGGGGTTGAGCTTGGGGACACCACCCTCGGAGAGCACCTTGATCTTGCGTTCCGCCTTGGTCTGCAGCTCACCGAAAGCGGTCGCGAATGGCGCATCGGTCGCGACACCAAGCGCCACCGCTGTCTCGGCGCGGGCCTTGGTGAGCGTGGCCTTCTCCGACTTCAACTTGTCCTGGACACCCTTGGCCTGCCCGAAGACGCCGTCGAACTCGGAGATTCCGGTCAGCACGATCGCGGGGTAAGGATCGACTTCTTTGGCCTTTCCACCCGCGAAGGCCGCACCCGAAATCAGAAGAGCGGAGAGAACCAGAAGGGAGGTACGCATCGGAATCACCTGGGAACGGGTGTGGTATCCCGGCCGAGTTGCGGCCGCCCGATGGGCGCCGGGTGCTCGCTACGGGCGCAGCGCCCGAGAGCCGGCACCTCGCCGCTTTCCCCCTGCCGCGCTGCCGCTCAGAAACACAGCCCGAACCACACGTCCCCCGCCGTAGTGTCGTAGCGGTGACACCGCCCCAGCGCGCAGGTGTCCGTCGCGAGCGGATCGCACAACTGGTAACAACGGGAGTCGACGGTCGAGCAGATACCACCGGCCTCACAGGAGGTAGACGCGTAGGCGGTGTTGCACGTTTGGCCGGCCCGGCGAGGCCCGGCGTCCCAACAGGCGTTGGTGTCCATGTCGTACGGCAGGCAGGCGCGTTCGTAGGCGTCGGGGCCGCAGTCCTGGGCGTAGAGGTCACAGGTCCCCTCCCCCCGGCAGACGGACGCCGCGTCGGCGCCATACCCGTCGGCGGGCATGCACCAGGCCTCGCCGCCGCAGGTCCGATCGTCGACTCCGTAGGCGGTCGGACACGAACCGGCGCAGGCGTGGGCGAGCCCGTCGCACGCGCCGGAGGCGCAGTCCGCGTGCTCGACACAGGCGTCGCCCTCGTTGGAATCGCCATCGGTCAGCAGGTCAGCCGCGAGGAGCTCAGCGACCGCCCACGGTGTCCCCGCGAGCAAGACGGCATCGAGGTCGCGGAGGGCAGCGACATCGTCATCGGGATCGTTCGCAACCAGCAGAAGGTCGGCCGGCTCACCCGCGGCGATGCGGCCACCGTCGACGCCGAGCGCCCGCCGCGCCTCCCACGTGGCCAGGACCAGCACCTCGCGCGGGGTCAGCCCCATCGCCACCAGCTCCGCCAACTCATCATGCAGGCCCTGGCCATGCGGAACGAAGAAGTAGCCGGCGTCACTGGCGGGGAGCACCGGCGCACCCGCCTCAAGGAGCGTCGCGACATTGGCCCGCGCCGCCGCCGTCCACGCCGCGTTGGCGTCCAGCCACCCCGCGAGAAGCTGCGCTTCCGGATCATCGGCGACAGCGCGCCAGGCAGCGCGCTGCGCATCCGTCAAAAACAGGGCGGGGTCCGCAGGATCCAGGTCCCCGTCGACGAGGCGCCCGACGTTGGCAAAGGCGGAGATCGTGGTGAGGACGGCCGTGGCCCCTTGCGCGGCGGTGATCGCCTCGGCGGTGAGCGGCCCGTCGAACGGCGTGTGCGCGGCGATGCTGACCCCGTGCGCCAGGGCGTCGACCAGGTCGGCCGAGGTGTCGACGTGGCCGTACACGGGCAGCCCCGCGGCCGCGATGCCATCGAGCGCGCCGAGGTCCATGCGGGGCGTCGGCCCCCACTCGGAGAACCCGCCATCGGCAAGCGCGACCTTCACCAGGTCGGCGCCACCCGCGGCCAGCGTCGTGGCGGCGGCGAGCCCTTCGGCTTCGGTGACGACGAAGACACAGAGGTCGGGGTCCGGCCTCGACTCGCACGGGTGCGAGCCGGCCGTGGTGAGGAAGGGCCCGCTCACCAAAAGGTGGGGCGTCGGCGCGCCCTGCGTCGAGAGTCGGTCGCGCAGGTCGATGAGCGAAAGCGGTCCACCGAGGTCCGCCACCTGCGTCACGCCGTGCGCCAGTTGCGCGCGAAGGTTGGCCGCGAGCGTGTCCCCGACCAGCGCCGTACTGGCGCCGTGGGCAAGGTGCACGTGGGCATCGACCAGCCCGGGGACCACGAAACGCCCTGTGGCGTCGATGGCGGCGGCCGGCGGGTTCTGCCCATCGGCGACGTCCACCACCTCACGGACGCTACCGCCTACGATCACGATGGCGACGTGCTCGCGGCGCCCATCGACGTCGATCGCGGTGGCGTTCCAGAGGATCAGATCGGCCCCAACATACGGGTCGATTTCGCCCGAATCGGCGGTGTCAGCGTCGTCGCCCGCACCCTCGGTCGGCCCGATGCAGGCGGCGAGGAAAAAGACGAGCCCTGCCATCAGCGCGCCGCTACGACCCGTTCACCCGGCATGCGCCCCACCTCGGCATACACGAAGATATCGCGACGGTTCGCCGGCACCTGACGGGCGCGGACCACAATCGCGCCGAGCTTGCGGAGGTGGTTGAGCGTCGCCGGCAGGTGGCGGATCACCCCGTCGTCGTGAAGCTTGAGCGTCAGCAAGAACCCCCGCAGCGCCGGCAGCGACGGGCGCAACCGCTCAATGGCGTGGAGCAGATCCTCGGGCGGGATGCCGGCGTTGCTGGCCACCCAGCGGATGTCCTTCGGCAGCCCCGAGGGCCTGATGTCGCCGATGCGCTTGGCCTGATGACTGACGCCCGGAAGTCGGAGCACCGCGGGGTCCATCGGCTGCGCATCGACTGACAGCACGCGACAGCCGGCCTCCACCAGGGCGCGCGTGCCGCCGCCAGGGGCAGCGCCCAGCTCCAAGACCAGATCCCCGCGTGTCAGGCGCGCGCCGGACCAGCGCAGCCCCTCGACCACCTTGCGCCAATCGCGCGAGGGCACGTCGTCCGGAGTCTCGACGTCGAAGGCGCCGCCGGGGCCCTCGTGGCGCCACTGGGCGTGGATGTGCCAGCCGACGACAGGGGGCTCGCCCGGCGCCGTGAGCACGTCGAGCACGGTGTCGCCGAGGGCGGGTGGCCCGGCGGTGAAGGCGGGAGCGAGCTCGGCGCGCCACCGTTCCACCTCGACGGCGGCGGCGGCCTCGGCGGCGGGCGGCGTACGATCGGGGCGGAAAAGCTCCCGCGACGACACGAACAGGCGGGTGGCGCCTACGTCACGCGCAGTGGCAAGGACCGCGTCCGCGGTGAGACAAGGACCGGCCGACGCCGCCCAGATCCGCGCAAAGATGGCAGTCGGCGCTTCTTCGGGGCCGAACTGCCGAGCCGTGGCCTTGAAGGTCAAGAGCCCCGGCCGCGAGAAGCCCGGGTGCAGGTCCGGTCGCAGCTTCGACATCTCGGCCTTGAGCGCCCGCTCCATTCCCACCTGGCAGGTTGCCAACGCATGATCACTCCGCACGATCGGCTCCCATGAAACTAAGGTTGGCAGCGGCGCGGAGGGCCCGGGCCGCGGCGTCATCGGCGTCCACGCCAAGGGCGGTGACATGCCCCATCTTGCGACGCGGCCGCTCACGATCTTTGCCGTACAGGTGCAGGTGCACGCCCGGCTCGGCCAAGAGCGCCGCGGCGCCGCCCAGGCGGACATGCCGCCGGTCGACGTTGCCAAGCACATTTGCCATCGCGACCCCACCTACACGACATTCCGGCGAGCCCAGCGGGAGCCCGCAGATCGCGCGGACGTGTTGCTCGAACTGGGAGACGGCGGCGCCCTCGATGGTGAGGTGGCCGCTGTTGTGTACGCGCGGCGCCAGCTCATTGACGGAGACCTCGTCGCCGCCGACGAACATCTCTACACACATGACGCCGCACAGATCCCCGGCGACAGCGACCGCCTCGGCGATTTCCAGCGCGCGGGTCAGCGAGCGCGGGCTGCCGCGCGCCGGCCAGCGCGTCAGGTGCAGGATGCCCTCCTGGTGCTGGTTCTCGAACGGGGCATAGGCGCGCAGCTCCTGTCCTGAGCGGGCCACGATGACGCTCAGCTCGCGCTCGAAGGGCACCTCCGCTTCCAGGCGCCAACCGCCTTCGACGGTTGGGATTCTTGCCCGCGCCGCGCTGGCCGAGGCCGCATCGTGCACCCGGAGCTGGCCGCCCCCGTCGTAGCCCCCAAGCGCCGACTTCAGCCGTGCGGGCATTCCCAGCGCCACGAGCGCGGCGTCGAACTCCCCGACCGTGTGCACCTCGCGACCCGGCGCGGTGGCGATGCCCAGCCCCGCGAGGAAGTCATGTTCGCGGTTGCGATCCTGCGTGAGCTCCAGGAGGCGCGCGCTGGGATGGAGCGGCCGACGCTCGGCCACGGCGCGGGCAGTGGCCGCAGGGACGTTTTCGAACTCGTAGGTGACGACGTCCGAGAACTCCGCAAGGCGCCGCGCCGCGTCGAGATCATCGAACGACGCGCGGATGGCATGGTCCGCCAGACCCAGCGCCGGCGCGTCCCCGAGCGGCGCCAAGACCGCAACGCCGTACCCCATCTGGCGGATGGGCACCGCGAGCATCCGGCCGAGTTGGCCGCCGCCGAGAATGCCGATGGTGGAACCGGGAGGGATCACGGGGCGCGGCTATGACGGCGGAAGGCCCGCCGCGATGCGGTCCCGCCACTCTCTACCAAAAGCGGCCAGCGTCAGAGCCTCGCCCACCTACGCGCTGGTGTCGCCGGTGTCGCCTTCGGTGGTGTCGTCGCCGCCGTCACAATCGCTGTCCACGCGGTCCCGGGGGGTTTCGGGGGCACCCGGCCGGGCCAGGCCAAGCATGACGGCGACGACAGAGCGCGTGCGGGTGGAGGTGCCGCCGCACGACGGACAGGGCCCGGCGCGGCAACCAACCCTTCTGCTACCACCGCGCCGCCACCCTGCGTCGCGGTGGAAAACGGGAGCGCCTGGTGCAGGCGGAGGGCGCCGCGGGGAAGCCCTACGACTTTGGCAGGTTTGAGGTCGTAGAGGAGGAGTGAGGCGGGTGAGTGCAGGGTCCGGTGACGGCGTGTTGCCGCAAGGCCCCGGGCCTCGAACCCCGCGCCCCGGCGGCGCCCTGCGTGAGCGGGGCCTCCGCCCGCAGGATCTCGACCACCTCCCCCTCCTCTACCCCCCACGCCAAAACGGTCGCCCCCGCCGGCGCCCACGTGTGGTCATCCGTGGGAAACACAACCAACGTGGGGGCGCCGAATCGCGACGCAAGGTGGCTGGGGCCACTGTCAGGACCGAGCCAGGCCCCTGCCGAAGCAGCCAGCCCGCACAGCTCTTCGAGCCCGGGCCGATAGTCCGCCCAGGTCTCCAGCGGACCCCCGACCAAAACGACCGGGTGGGTCTCGGCGAGTCGATCGCGTAGCGCCAGCCAACGGGAGAGCGCCCAGCTGCGCCGGGCATCGCTGGCACCCGGCGCCAGTACGATGGGTCGATCGGGGCGAAGCCGCTGGGCGCCAAGGACCAGCCGAGGGTCCACCGCGGGAAAGTACCCAGGCAAAACCGACGCGAAGTGCGCCCACGCCGGAACGCCGGCCGGCGGGCGCGCGTTCACCCAATGGCAGCGGGCGACGGGCAACCCCGCGCGGCCCTCGGCAAACACCACCGCGTCGGCGAACCCCACCGGGTCCGCACCCCCGAACATCCACAACGACTCGGCGCCGTCGATGTCCCAGAAGCGCTCAGGGGTCCCGCACGCCCGCACCAGCGGCAGATGTCGCGACGCGCACGCCACATGCACGGGCCTCCCGGTCGCGAAGCACGAGGCCAGGACCGGCATGGTAAGCACGAAGTCGCCGAGCGCGCCCCCGCGGACGAAGAGGATCGGCCCCTCCTTGCTCACGACGGAGGCAGAGCGGCCTCGACCGCACGGAGCCGACCGAACGCGGGCCGCCGCAAGTACGTCGCGAACCAGCCGTCACAACGTTCGTTCAAACTACAAAAGCGGCACTCGTCGCCCTTGTGGAACGCGACCACGTCCGGAAAGAACAAGAGCGCCTTCCCCAACTGGTGGTCGGCGTCCACGTACCAACGGTTGCCAGTCTTTCCGCCGAGCGCGGCGAACTCCCCGAGCAGGCAGGCGGGCAGCCCGCGGATGGCGACGCAGACGCCCCCTTCCTGCAAGCGCGGGACAACGTCGCGAAGGACCGAGAGCACGCGCGCGGGCGGTGGCGCGTCACCCGACGCGGCCCCGTCGATCGGAAAGGGGTAGCTCAGCGTCATCGAGCCGACGCCTGTCGCGAGTGCAACCTGCACGGCGCCCCCCAGGCTGGCGAGCGCTGAGCTGACCAGCTGCGTGGTGGCCACCGTCGTGAGCCCCGCCGCGCGGGCAGCGCCGAGGACACGCGCCGCAGCCGCCAGATTCGCGCCGGACTCGCCCACCTGCAGCGGCAAAACCAGCGTGTCGACGGCGATGCGGTCCGCGGAGAGCCCATCGAGGTCCTCCACGCCCGCGTGCAGGGTGATGCGCCTGATTCCCCGCTCCCGGGCGTAGGCGGCCAGCTCGGAGAGGTCGGGGCGCGAGGCGGCGCCCACCCCGCTGAGGACGACGCTGTCCACGGGGCGGCCGCGGGTGCTCGCCGCGGTGAACCACTCGAGATTGGCGCGCACTTCGACGGTGGGCATCGACCGCGTCGGCACGGGCGCACCCGCACGCACGCGGCCCGGGTAGCTGCGCTGGAGGCGAATCTGCAGTGCGCGGGGGTGTTGTACGGCGCCGGCCGGCGTCCAGGTGAGCATCGCAGCACGTTTATCACCACCCAGCGGCCTCACGTCGAGGCGAATGGTGGGCACGTCGTCACCCGCGAGCTGGTGCGCCAGCGGCACCCTCGGGTGGTCGGGCACCGGCAACAGCGCCAACGTTTGGAGCCGCGTGAAGCCCGTCACCGTGGCCATTTCAGCGACCGACGACACGGCCGTAGTCACGATGTGTTTGTCCGTGAGCACGACCTGCTCCACGTAGGTCGCCTACGCATCGACGGGCACGGTGTCACGCTCGACGACCGCCGGCACCCAGACGGTGCGGGCGTGGTTCAAAGACAGCTACGGCAACGCGGCGGCACCCCCCCCTCACAGCAGCCCCCGCCCCAACTCACCTACATTCCCGCTCCCGCCTGCCGATGGGCGGGCGTCGAGGTCCGCATGCGCGCAAGCTGGGTGTTTTTGCTGTCGGCGGGGTGTGCCTCGAACTGGTTTGCGGACGAGGACACCGCACATGACAGCCTCCCGCCCGAGCTATATCTGGTCAGCCCGCAAGATGGCTTACGACTCGTCAGCGCGGAAGCGGTCACGGTCCAGGCGGTGGTCATCGACGACAAGGACGAGCCGGCCACCCTCGAAGTGCGGGTGATGAGCAGCACCGCGGGGCTGGTCGGGAGCGGCTTTCCCGACAAACTCGGACAGTTCCAACTCCAGATCACCCTGCCAGAGGGTGCGCACGACCTGTGGATCGAGACCAAAGACAGCGATCACCAGTCGGTTCGTCGCAACGCCCAGGTCCTCGTGGATCCCACGGCGGTCACTGCCGCGGTGGTCGGCATCGAGCCGACGGACGCCGCCACCGGCGACGAGCTGAGCGCGGTCATCCTCACCGACGCCTGGTTCGAGGACGGCTCCCCCTTCGACTACCGGTTGCAGTGGTCCCAAAACGGTTCTGTCACCGAGATCGTAGAGGCGACCGTGCCCGGCGAGCAGGTCTACGCTGGCGACGTCTGGGAAGTGTGGGTCATCGCCGTCACCGGGGGCGCCGAGGGGCAGCCCGGCAAGGCGTTTGCCGCCATCCACAACGCTCCCCCGGTCGTCGGGGTCAGCACGATCGAGGCCGACGCGACCTCGACCACGCTCCGGTGCGCCCACGATGCCCCGACCGACCCCGAAGGCGACACCCTCACCGCAACCTACGCCTGGCTGCTCGACGGCGAGCGCACCGACGACAGCACCCCGACCATCCCCGCCCCGCTCGCTCCGCGCGGTAGCCAGCTGACCTGCCGGGTCACCGTCTCGGACGGCGAATACGACGACTTCGCTGAGTCTGCGGTGTGGACGCTGCCCAACCACCCGCCGACGCTCTCGGCAGTGACCATCACCCCTGGGGGCCTCGGGGCGGGGTCCGTCGCCACCTGCAGTGTGCTCGACCCTGCCAGTGACATCGATGGCGACACCATCATGGTCGCCTACACCTGGTTCGTCGGCGAGGTGGAGGTCGCCCAGGGCACCACCCTTCCCGCCGCCACCGTGGTCCGCGGTGACATGCTAAGCTGTGTCGCGACCGGAAAAGACGGACACGGCGCGGCGACGTCCACCCCGAGCGCCCCGATCACGGTCGCGAATACCCCTCCGACGGCGCCGAGCGTGCGCATCAGCCCCAGCGAGCCGACCGCCGGCGAGACGCTCACCTGCACGGTGGTCGATACCGCCTACGATCTCGACGGGGACGCCGTCTCCTGCCAGACCCGATGGGAGGTGGGCCTCACCGTCGGCCAGGGCGACACGTTCCCCACCGAGGGGCTCCGCGCTGGAGCCAACGTACGCTGTCTCATCGCCTGTTCGGACGGTTTGGACACCAGTCCGGCGGGCATCGCCTCGGTGTCGCTGGGCGACGCCATCTCCGGCGAGAACGCCCCTGCGGACGCGATGGTGCTGCTGTCCGGGACCGTCGACGGCGCCCACTTCGGGAGCCTCCTGAGCGGCCTCGGGGACCTCGACGGCGACGGTGCGGTCGACCTCGGCGTCGGGGCGCCGGACGGGGACGAAGGCGTGGTTTACCTCTACACCAGCGCCAGTCTTCGTGGCGCGGAGTCACTCACGACGGATGACGCGTCTGGCTCCTGGCGCGGCGAGACGCCGGGGGACGGCTTCGGTGTGGCGGGCGCGGCGGCGGCGCTCGGCGATCTCGACGGCGACGGCGAGGACGACCTGGCGCTGGCGGCGGCGGAGAGTGACGTCGGTGGTGCTGGCGCTGGCCAGGTGTACGTGGTTTATGGCGGGAGCGGGTTGCCCAGCGACCTCGCGATTGGCGATGCCGCCGCGTGGAGCTTCATCGGTGAAGAGGGCGACGGGTTCGGGGCTCGCCTGACGGGCGGCGACCTCGATGGCGATGGGCTTTCAGAGCTGATTGCGTCGGGACCGACGAGCAGCCTGGGTGGCGACGAGGCCGGCGCGGTGGCGATCTTCGCTGGCAACTACAGCCGGGCAAGCGGCACCCTCGATCTCTCCGACAGCGACGCCATCGTGGTCGGTGCGGCAGGGGGCCAGCTCGGCTGGGGACTCGCGGTCTGCCCCGATGCCGATGGGGATGGCGCGCCGGAGCTGGCCTTGGGCGCCAGTCGGGCGTCACCGGACGGACGTGAGGCGGCGGGTGCCTTCGGGCTGCTCAACGGCGCGGCCCTCGAGTCCTTCAGCGAGCTCGACGAGAGCGCGTGGTTCCGAGTCAGCGGCGATGCCGCCGGCGACCAGCTTGGCGCGGCGGTCGCATGCCCCGGAGACCTCGATGAAGACGGCCTCGGCGACCTCTTCGTGGGGGTGCCGCGCGGCGAAGGACAGGCCACCGACAGCGGCAGCGTCGCGATCTTCTTCGGGCGGAGCGAGCCCAACGTGGGGCTCTTTGCGGCCGATGCCGACGCACGATTCTTCGGTACCGGCCCCGATGCACGACTCGGCGCCATTTTGGCGGCGGCGGGGGACCTGGACCACGACGGCGTAGGCGACGTACTCGCGGGGGCGCCGGGTGCGGCCGGCGGGGCGGGCATGGTGGAAATCTACCGAGCCCTGAGCGTGGCCGACTGGACGCCAGACGGCGCAGAGCCGGACGCCAGCATCGCCGGCAGTTCGCTTACCGAACGGATTGGCGAGGCGCTTGCCGGTGGCTTGGACCTCGAGGGGGATGGTTTTGCCGAAGTGGCGGTCGGCGCCCCGAACTCGAGCGACGGCGCCGGCTCGGTGTACGTGTTTTCGGGGCGGTGAAGGCGGCCGCCCCTGCGGGGCGCCGTGTGCTCGCACCTACGAAGCGCCGCCGCCGCCGCTTCCCCGCACCTGCGGCACCCGGGCGCCAATCTCCGTCACCAACACCCCGACGGGCAGCCCCCGCGCCGCCTCCTGGTGCAGCCACGCCCCTGCAAGCGCTATGGCATCGCACTCCTCGCGGCGCCAGCCCCCCTCCCCCCTTCCGCCGTGATGGTTGGCCAGGAGCCCCCCGACGATGCCCGCCAGCAGGTCGCCCGAGCCGCCCACGCCCAGCGCCGCAGTCCCTCCGCCCAAAACGGCGAGCGATGCCCCGGTCACGATGGGGCACGCTCCCTTGTAGATCGTCGTCGCGATCGCGGCCAGGCGCGCCGCGGTGGCCAAACGGTCCGCCTCCAGCGTGCGCCAGTCCTCCGCAAGCAGGTGCGCGGCCTCCCCCGCGTGCGGCGTGATCACCCGCGGATGCGCGCTCTCTCGCCCGTCAAGCGCCCGCAGCCCATCGGCATCAAAAACTGCGGGACCGGGAAACTCGTTCCACAGGCGGCGCAGCTCGTCGTCGGCGCTCCGGCCGAGACCCGGCCCCACCACCAGCACGTCACCGCGGGGCGCGCCGGGCTCGGCGACCATCACCTCGGGGGGCAGCTCGGGCAGCCGACTCCAGGCCGCGCGCTCGATCTGGAGGGTCACGAGCCCGGCGCCGCCGCGCAGCGCGCCGAGGCAGGCGAGCACCGCGGCGCCAGTCTTCTCGGCACAACCCGCCCGCACGGTGACGTGCCCGCGGCGCCATTTGTTGGCATCGTCGGGGAGCGGGGGAATCCAGGGGCGGGCATCGACCGAAAAAGCCTCGGCCGGACCGCCACGCCACTCCAGACCGATGTCGACCAGGGAGAACGAGACCGCATCTACAAACAAGAATGGCTTGAGTCGGCCGATGGTGACGACGTGCGTCGGCGCGGGGCCTGCTCCCAGGCGGAGCCCGGTGTCCGCATCGACCCCCGTGGGCACGTCCAGAGCAACGACTGACGCTGCCGACGGCGGCAGCTCCGGAAGCACGATGGGCGCGCGCTGTCCGGTGCCGAAGATGGCGTCGACGACGAGGCCGGGCGCGTCGAGATCGCCAACCAGCCCAAGGCGGTCCGCGATCCCGCGCATCAGCCGGCATTCCGGCGACGCGGGCGAAAAGACAGAGACACAGCGCACGGTCCAGCCGCGCAAGTGAAGGTGCCGGGCGACCGCGTAGCCGTCCCCGCCGTTGTTTCCGGGGCCACACAGGATGCGCGTGGCTGGCGGCGGACGTGGGCCCCACCAGGCGACGATGGCGTCGGCGACCCCGTGCGCTGCGTGCTCCATGAGCACCGCCGAAGGAATGCCGACCCCCTCGATGAGCGCGGCGTCGAGCGCTCGGACGACCGCGCCGCGCGAGATGGGGCGGCCGACACGCTGCATCAGGCCAGGAGCTCCAGGTAGCGCCGTACGCTAACGTCCAGACCGAGGAAGACCGCGTCGGCGATGAGCGCGTGGCCGATGTTGTACTCCTCGATCTCGGGAGCGGCCGCACAGAGGGGGGCGAGGTTCTGGAGCGTGAGGCCGTGCCCCGCCGCCACCGCAAGTCCCAACGCGCGGGCGCGCCTGGTGGCGGCGGCAAGCCGCACGAGCTCGGCGGCGTCGCCAGTCTCCGCCCAACGGGCGGTGTTGAGCTCGACCATGTCCACGCCGGCCACACGCGACGCGTCGACCTGGGCGTCATCGGGATCGATGAACAGCGCGACGTGGATGCCGGCCGCGCCCAGTCGGCGGGCGAAGGCTGCGACCTCGGCCGCGTTCCCGGCGACGTCGAGCCCACCCTCGGTGGTCACCTCCCCTGCGCGCTCGGCCACCAGGGTGACGCGGTGCGGGCGGGCCTCCAGGAGGATGTTCGCCATCTCCTCGGTGCAGGCGGCCTCGATGTTCAGGAGCGTCTGCACCGACTCCCGCAGGCGACGCAGGTCGTGGTCCTGGATGTGGCGCCGGTCGCCACGGATGTGGACGGTGATCTGCGCGGCGCCGGCCCGCTCGGCGATGAGCGCCGCCGCCAAAGGGTCGGGGTAGCGCGCCCGGCGCGCCTGTCGGAGGGTCGCGACGTGGTCCACATTGACTCCCAAGCGGCGCGTCATGATTCTCTCCGGAACGACGGGCCCTATCCTTTCCGCCGAGCGGGTGGGCCGCTACGAGGCGTTGCTCGATGCGATGAGCGACCCGCTCTTCGTGTGCGAGATGCTCTTCGACGACGACGGCCGCCGCGGTCGACTGCGCGCGCGCCGAGGCGGACCGACCCTGACACGGCGCACATTCCGGTGGTTTTCATCACCGCGCGGGCCCTTCCGCCCGACCTTGCCGAGTACGCCGTGCTCGGCGCGTGGGGGGGGGGGTCGCCAAGCCCATCGATGCCACGCGCTTGCCGCAACGACTCAAGGATCTGTGGGAGCTCCACCAAACCAAGCTTGGCCTGCCCCAATGAGCGCCACCACCTCCTGAACCAGCCGGTCCGCCGTCAGCCGATCGTCGTGCTCGACCATCACCCGCACCAGCGCTTCGGTCCCGCTCTGGCGCACCACGGCGCGGCCGCCCGCCTCCGTCACAAAACCCAGGTCCAGGGCCGGTAGGCGGACGTCGCGCAGGTTGGTCGACGACTGGAACGCAGGGCGGAATCCCGCGGTGGACAGCGTCGGCGCCGCGTGGAGCGCACGCAGGCCCGCGTACAGCGCGTCGGCGGAGGGGGGGCCGTCCGCATAGAGGATGTGACCGCTGGGCTCGCCCCCCACCGACGCACCGGTCTCCAACATCGCGGCGGCCACGTTCGCGTCGCCAACCGCGGTCCGCACCAGAGATATCCCCTCTGCCGCCAGGGCCCGTTCCAGCCCCAGGTTGGTCATCACCGTCCCGACCATTGTCGGCCCGCGGCGGCACAACCAAAGGAGCGCGTCGCCATCGAGAATCCGTCCGCGCTCGTCGACCAGCGCGATGCGGTCCGCGTCCCCGTCCAGGAGCACGCCCGCATCGTAGCCGCCCACGAGCACGGCGCCAGCGGCACGACGGGGGTGCACGGCGCCGCAGTCGAGGTTGATTCCTTGGGCGGTGAGCACCTGGACCCAGGCGCCGAGCGCCTCGAGCACGGCGTAGCCGGCTTCAGTCCCGGCGCCGCCGCCGGAATCCAGGAGAATGCGCTTCCCCTCCAACCAGCGCCCCGGGGGCAGCGCCGCCAGAAGCGCCTCGACATAGGGGCCGACGCCGGCCAACGCGCGACCCGCCCCCCCGGCCGCCTCGGCCCGCACCAGCATCGCGGCGCTCAGCCCCGCCAGCACCGCGCCATCGAGCTTGCCGCCGCCCCGGCCCAGCACCTTGAGCCCGTTGTCCTCCGGCGGATTGTGGCTGGCGGTCACCATGATGCCGGCATCGGCTCCTTCGTCGCGCACCCGGATTGCGAGCCCTGGCGTGGGTAGAACACCGAGGTCCGTCGCACGTCCGCCCGCGGCGACTACCCCGGCGCACACCGCTGCAACCAGCTCTGGACCGGACTCGCGGGTATCTCGTGCGATCCATACGTCGCGACCTAGAACACATGTGGCCGCATGGCCCACCGACCATGCGAGCGCCGCGGTGACCACGTCTCCCGCGCGGCCACGGATGCCGTCGGTCCCGAAGGTCATGGCGACGGGGTCCGCACCAGCTTGAGCGTGGCCGGCTCCACCGAGACCACCCGCACCGCCTCCCCCGCACCGTGGACCACCTCGTAACGGACCCCCTCGCCGCGACTTCGACGCGCTTCGGCCGTGTTGCCGGTGCGCTCCACGGGCACGGTGACCACAACCCTGACGACGTCGGCGCCAACGGCGTTGACCTCTTCTTGCGGACCGGTCAGGACCAGGCTCACCGCGGGGGTGACGGGGGTCCACCCCGCGCTCTCCACGACGACCGCAACGAAGTCAAACCGGCGCTCGATGATGATCGGCTCCACGTCGACGTGCACCACGTACCGACCCGCCTTCGTCGCCGAGAGTCCCTTGCGCAAGCCCAGTCCCACCTCGACGTCCTGGTCGTCTCGCAGACCGCCGATGTCGGCCTCCCCCGAAGGCACGCTCTCCATGCTGCGAAGGAGCGTCGCGGCGCCCTCAAGCTCAGCCCGATCCGGCGTGACCGTGACCGCCGCCACCCGGTACCCCTCTGCCACCTTGCCGACGGTGGCGGGCGCGACGGGAACGCGCCGTTTGAGGAGCCGATCCAGGGTCAGCCGCAGCTGCGCCGGCGACACACTCGTGACGTTGAGCTGGTCGGGCAAACCCGACACCGGCCGCTGCCCCAGATCGATCGAGACATCCCCCGCGGTCGCCTTGGTCAAGTCCACGTCCATGGTGAGGGTGCGCTGTGGCACGGTTCGCACCAGGGCCTGGACCCCCTCGATCGTCAGGGTGACGACCTCGATCGGCGGCTCGACGAACGTCATGCCCTCGGGGACGGCCCAACGCACGGTCGCTCGGGCGCGCTCTTCCACCCGATGCTGGCTTTGCACGCCAATCCACACCAGCACCGCGAAGAGCAGGCTCGCGGCCTTGTAGCCCAGGTTGTCACTCAGGCGGAAGCGGAACGCGGCGAAGCGATCGTTCATGAATGGCCGCCACGCCGATCGAAGGCTTCGAGCAGGCGCTGCCGGAGTTCGCTGGGATCGTTGGCCGCGCGGACCTCCCCGGCCGAAGCGACAGCCACCGTGCCGCGTTCTTCCGACACCACGATCACCACCGCGTCGGTCTCCTCGGTGAGTCCGATGGCCGCGCGGTGTCGCGTACCGACGAAACGGCTGACGTCCTTGCTCAAGGACAGCGGCAGGAACACCTTCGCAGCCACGATCACCCCCCGATTCACCACCACTGCGCCGTCGTGGAGCGGGCTGGTGGGATGGAAGATGGCCAGGAGGAGTTCACTGGTGACCCGGGCGCCCATGCGATTGCCAGAGTCGGCATAGTCCTGGAGCGCCGCCTGTCGTTCGATGGCGATGAGCGCGCCGATGCGGCGGCTGGCCATCAAGAAGCTGGCGCGGATGATTTCCTCGACCGCACCCTGGTCGGAGGCCTGCGAGAACGACGGAAGCAACCGCCCGCCAGCCCCGGCGAGGCCGCGACGGATGTCGGACTGAAAGAGGATGAGCAGCGCAATGACCGAGTATTCCAGGAACTTCTGGAGCATCCAGTGCACCGCATAGAGCGCCAGAAGCTCGGCGAGCAAGAAAAGCACCAGCGCTGCACCGAGTCCCAGGAGCGTTTGGAGCGCGCGGGTACCCCGGACCAGCATCAGCGCCTGGTAGAGCACGAACCACAAGATCGCGACGTCGAGCGCGTCGGTGACTCGAAGGTTGCGGACGTAGAGCGAGAGGACCTCGGTCACTGCAGCGCCGTCCACGTGGAGAGTGTCTTCCGTGTCGCGACGATGTCGTGAACCCGGAGCATGCCGACCCCCGCCGCGGCGCAGTGTATCGCGACGGCCAACGAGCCCTCCAGCCGATCGTCGGGCCGCGGCGCGTACGCGAGGGTTCCCAGAAAGCTTTTTCGTGACGCGCCGATGACCACCCGTGCGTTCTGCCGCCCCCGAAGCGAACGCAGGACCGCCACCGACTGCGGCGCCGTCTTCGCAAAACCGATGCCGGGGTCCACCCAGACATCGGTGCACCCCGCGTCGATCGCCAGCGCCGCCCGGCGGGCGAGCTGAGACCACACCTCGGACACGACGTCGTCGTAGTCGGTGTGCGCGCTCATCGTCGCCGGGGTGCCGCGCATGTGCATCAGCACCAACGAGGCCCCGGCCAGCGCCACCACCCGCAACATGTCGGGATCCGCCGCGGCGCTGACATCATTGACCATGCGGGCCCCGGCCGCCAGGGCCGCCGCCGCCACCCTCGCCCGCCGGGTGTCGATGGACACGAGCGCCCCCGCCGACGCCGCCGCGCGCACGACGGGCAGCACCCGACGAAGCTCCTCCGCCTCGTCGACCGCCTCCGCGCCGGGCCGCGTGCTCTCCCCCCCCACGTCAATGACATCGGCCCCATCGGACCAAAGGCGCAACGCGTGCACCGCCGCGTCATACCGGCCGCCGTCCGAGAAGCTGTCCGGCGTGGCGTTGACGATGCCCATGAGCTTCACTGCCAAACCGCCATCGCCGGCCCGTAGACGAGGGGCGGCCCGAAGGCGCTGGCCAACGACGAGGCCTGAGCCGGGTCGGGATCGAGCTGCACCAGCACCACCGGAAAGCGCGAGCGACCGATGTGGTCGCGCACCTCGGCGGGGCGCACTGGGAGTGGAGGTACGCTCCCGAGACGAGGCGCGCGCGCGGCCGTTTGTCGATGGCTCGGGATGAGCCCGACTCCGGCCGCAAGTACGCTGTCCGGGACCACCAGCACTTCCACCCGGCGTGGGGCGCTGGCCAGGGCCAAGAGCGCCGGTGGGACGGGTGACGACGGCTCCAGGACCCGCCCGCCGCCGACCACGACGGGCCCGACCAGGTCTACCACCAGACAGACGGCCACCAGCATCCGCCGCGAGCGGGCCAGCGTTGCGGCTAGCGGCAACGCTGCCCCCAGGACCAAGGCCAGCGAAAACGCCACCGACGCGCTGTTCGGCGTGGCGGGACCTACCAGTTGGTGCCCGGCGACCGCCACCGGCACGACCCCGGCCAAGAGCGCAACGGCCGCCACAGGCGCCACCATACGACCCCATCCACGCGCCTGCCACAGCCCAAAAAGCGCCAAACCGGTGGTCAGCGGCAGCGCGCGCTCGGCGCCACCGCCCGGCCAGAACAGGTCGCCCGCAACCAACGCGGGACCCGCGCCGGACCCGAACGGCGCCACGAAGAAGCCCGCTGCCGCCAACGCCGCAAGGGGAAGCCCCCCAACCGCGATGAGCAAGCCCGCGGTCGGCCCGGGGGCCAAGAGCGCCCCCACGAGGGTCCAGCCGACCGCCGCGCGGGTCTGGCCCCGCGCCAGGGCCGCGGCCGCTACGAGCCCGGGAGCAAACAAGGCTTGCGGGAAGCCCCCGCTCGCCAGCTGCACCCCCGCACCCACGGCCGCCACGGCGAGCGCCCCGAGCCAGGGAACCCGATGAACGGCCCCAAAGTGGGCGCCGGCCACGATGTTCAGCGTCGCCAGGAGGCCGAACCCTGCCAGCGCCGCGGCCCCCGGTGACAGCACGCCCGAAATCGGGGCCAAAAGGCTCGCCGCGCCCGGATTGCCGACGACCGACCACAGGCTGGCCGTCCCGTCAGTGAAAACACTGGCGTCGAGCGGACTGCGCCCGTGGGTGACGTTGTCCCACAGCTGCCAGGAGAGCCACCCTTGCACCTCTGTCAGCCCGTCCGCAGCGCGCCGAAGTGCCACGGGCCCGGTGATGGTCACCGCCTCCAGGCACCGAACCACGAGGACCCCGTTCGCCACCGTGCCCGCTGCAATCAACCCGCGCCCGACCGCCACTCACCCCCCCGCGGATGAATGCGGAGCGATTCGCGCCAGCGCATGCAGCAGGTCCGCCTGCGCCACGTGGGCCCGGTCGCTTCGTCCAGCCGACAAGGCCGCCTCATTCACCAGGTTCTCCAACTCCGTCGCGGTGCGGCCGTCGGTGCCCGAGGCGATCGCGGCGAGGTCCACGTCGGCGCCCAACGGGCAGTGTTCGGCGTAGAACGCCAGGATTGCGAGCCGCTCGGGCAGGTCGGGCGCGACAATGGTGATCGTCCGAACGAAGCGCCCGGCGCGGAAGAGCGAGGCATCGAGTCGTTCGGGCTGGTGGGTGGCGCCGATGATCAGCACGCCGTCGTCCGTCGGCAGCGCATCCAGCTCGGTTGGGAGGCGGTTGAGCACCTCGACGTCCTCGATGTACACCACGCAGGGAGCCCGCCGATTCTGGCGCCGGACCGAGTCGAGCACGTCGCGACCCATCGGCACAGTGGCGGGCAGCGGCAACCAGGGAACGCCCGCCTCACCGGCCACGGCGCGCGCCATGAGCGCCTTGCCCACGCCCGGCGGCCCGACCAGAAGCACCGCACGAGGAATCCGGCCGCCCAGCTTGGCCAGCCGGGCTGGCTCTTTCAGAAAGCCGACCAGCTCTGCCAGTTCGACCTTGGTGGCCGCCGCGGCCGCGACGTCGGCCAAGGTGACGCGACGCGGGGCGGGAACGGCCCGGAAGCGGGCGCGGCCGAAGATCGTCGGCCGTACGCCACCGGCCCGCAGCCCGAAGGCCAAGAGCATCACCCCCGCGAGGAGCAGCGCCGGAAAAATCGCGCCGGCCAGTTGAATCCAGTGTTCGTCGGCCCGCTGGAAACTGGGGATGATTCCGTACTCGTTGAACAATTGCAGGTAGGCGTCGGAGCGCTCTGGCCCGAGCGTCGTGACCGCCGTCCCATCGTCAAGGGTCGCCTTGATCGCCTGGCCGCGCATCACGATCGCGTCCACTCGCCCGGCCTCCACCAGGGCCACCAGCTCGGGCATGTCGATGGGACGGGTACCGCGGAGCTTCCGCCCCGAGCGGTCGAGCGAAGAGGCGACCAGCCCCAAGAGGATGAGGAACGTCACCAGGATCCAGAGCTGCCGCGCGCGCACGATACGCAATCCTATCGTGCCAGTCCCCGGAGCGCGGCCGGATCGTCGGGAACGGCCAGGTCATCGAGCACGCGGTTGCGACGCGCGGCCCCGCAGCGGGCACAGCGGTACTCGATCATCGCGCCTTTTCCAGAGGCGACGATGGCCACCGGCACCAAAAGCCCGGCGCAGTCGGCGGCCCGGTCCCCCGGCACGACGTCCACGTGCACGGAATGCAAGCAGTGGGGGCAGTGGTCACGCGGTCGCCGCCCCCCCTTGGGAACGTCACGCCCACAGGCAACGCAGACAAAACTCTCGTCCCGGGGGATGGGATTGGTCCGGACCTGCGCGCCGTCTGCCCTGGCCATCGCCAACTTCAGCAGGCGCCGACCTTCCATCTCCGCCCAGTCTTCCGGAAAGGCCGCACCCAGCGCCATGGCGCGAGCAACGAGCTCCTGCCGACGCGCCCGGCCCGCGCCGTCCAGCCATTCGCCCGCCATCTTGATGTCGCCGCGCGACTGGAGGGCCAGCACGCTGCCGACAGGGTCGGCTTCCTTGCCGGGATCACGCATCCGGGTGACGTACGCCGGACGTGGCCCTTTTGCACCTCCTCGTGACGCTGGCCCTGGCCGCCGACACGCAGCACTTCGATGGCGTGCCGCTGGCCAGCGCGGAGATGATCTGGCAGATCGAGGTGCGGCGGATGCCGGCAGAGGCGCTGACCCCGCTGTGTGCGGATCCCAACCCGGCGGTTCGCCGTCGGGCGGCCATCGCCGCAGGCCGCCTGCGGGCGTCAGGCGCGCTCTTGGCTGGGCCCTCAGCCGATACCGACGTCCGCGTGCGCCGCGCGGCGGCGGAGGCGCTCGGCTACGGCACGGACACCGCCGCGATTGTGAGGGGTCGCCTTCGCGACGAGGCCGATCGGGACACCCGCGCCGCGCTCCTGGTGGCCCTCGGTCGCGTTGGCGGCCCCGAGGACATCCAGACCCTCATCGCGGCCCTGCAGTCGCCCCTGGATGGCGAGGCGGCCGGCGCGCTGGGGCGAATGGGGGTCCGACGGGTCGATGGGATCGGCGCGGCGCCGATTCTGAAGGCGTTGCTGGACGTCGTCGAGGCTCCGCTGCTGCGTTTCGGGCGGGCCGAGCTGCGCCTGGGCCGCGAAGCCGCCCAGGCGGCCGCCTGGGCGATCTCCCGCACGAGCTTCGCCCCCCCGCCGCCGCAGCTGCTCAGCCGATTGCGCGCCCGAGCCCTACAAGACGGTGACCCGCGCGTGCGGGCGTGGTTGATCCGAGGCGCAGCGCCCCTTTTGTCCGACAAGGCATTCCTGGCCGCGGCCTCGGTCGACGAGGCCGCCCCGGTGCGGCTCGCTGCGGTCCGAGCCATGCCCAAGCACGGCTGCGACCCAGCCGCGTTGGCGTTGCGCTACGCCGACGTCGACGTGGGCGTGCGCGCGGAGGCGCTGGGCGCCGCGGGTTCGTGCGCGTGGGCCGAGCTCGACCCGGTTCAGAACGCGCTCACCAAGGGCACCGCAGCGGAGCGTGCCGCGGCGCTCCGCTCGCTATCGGCACGGCGGGAGCTCCCCGCGGCGTTGGCGGAGTTCCAGGGAGAAAGTTGGCCACTCGCGGTGCGCATCGCCGCGGTCGAGTCGGTGGGTGAGCGCCCGGCGCTCCTGCGGCTCGCCCTGAACCACACCGACCCTCGCCTCCGAAGCGCCGCTGCGGGCGCGCTCCTGGCGGGCGACACCCCTCCACGGGTCGCCGAAATCACCGAGCTGCTCTCGGCCACGGACATGGTTTTGGTTCAGGCCGCGGCGCAGGCCGCGATGGAGCACCCCGACCCGGTGCTGGAGGCACCCCTGGTCGCGACCCTTCGTCGCTGGGGCATCGACCGCGCCTCGGCTGCGAGCGTGATCCGCGCCTTGGATGCGTTGTACGCCACCGGGCGGCTCCCACCCCCGAAGGCCGACACGCGCAAGGCGATGACGCCGTGGTTGGCGCTGCCGGAAGTGGCCACCGCTGCGGCACGCCTCGCCAAGACGGCAGGAATCCCTCTCCCGCGCGCCCTCCACCCCACGCGAGCGCTGCCAGGACTCGCCGAGGTGGCCCGGGTCAAGGGCGCCCGTGTCCTCACGAGCGAAGGTGAACTCAGGATCGCGCTCTTGTCCACCGTCGCGCCGTTGACCGTGTGGAACTTCGTGACCCTCGCCGAAGCCGGGTACTTCGACGGGATCAGCTTCCATCGGGTCGTGCCCGACTTCGTGGTGCAGACTGGCGATCCGCGGGGCGATGGGTGGGGGGGCCCCGGGTTCGAAATCCCCGATGAGCTTTCGGCCGAGCCCTACAGCGCAGGCGCCGTAGGCATGGCCCTTTCCGGGCCGGACACCGGCGGCAGTCAGTGGTTCGTGACCACCGCGCCCCAGCCGCATCTCGACTTCGGCTTCACCGTCTTCGGCAGGCTGATTTCGGGCCTTCGGGTGGCCCGGGCCATCGACATCGAAGACCGGATCACCGGGATCGTCATCGAACGGAGTCGGTGAGCGCCTCGCGGTAGATGGCCTCGGTGCGGCGAACCATCTCCGCGACGGAGAATCGGCCCGCCCGCGCGACCGCGGCCAGGCCGCCCGTCCCCGGCGCCGTCCGCAAGGCGGCGACCCAGCCGAGGCGGTCTCCCGGGGTCACCAGCGCACCGACCTCGCCCACCAGCTCCGGAATGCCCCCCACCCTGCTGGCCACCACCGCCAACCCGGCGGCCATCCCTTCGATGAGCACGCTGCCAGCCGCCTCCTCGACCGAGGGGAGCACCAGCACATCCACCGCCGGAAAGAGCGCCGCGACGTCGGCCACGTGCCCGAGAAAGCTGACCCGCCCGCCGAGGGGCGCGGCCTGCGCCCGCAGCTCGCGCTCGAGGGGGCCCGTTCCCGCAATCAGCAGCTCGCCCTCCACACCGCGAAATGCGTCCAGGAGCTGGGCGTGGCCCTTGTGGGGCACCAGGGCGGCGGCGACGAGGTAGACGGGCGGCCCTTCGGGGCGACGCTGGCCCAGAAAGACGCCATCGGCACCATCGTGCACGATCACGACGCGCGGAACACCAGCCGCACGACACCTCGACGCCACCCAGTCGCTCACCGCCACGGTGACCCTGGCCACAGCATACTTCCAGACGTTCCCAGGCATACGGTGGTTACGACGATGGACGACGAGGGGGGTGCGGGTCAGCAGGCTGGCGTCGTGCGCGTGCGAGCTGTGCGCGGCCACGAGGTCAGCAGCCAGGCGCGCGGCCGCCGCCCGCACCCGGAGCGCGTTGAGCCCGCCGACGTCCGGAACCAAGGGGACGTCCGGCCGCCGCCCCAACCGTTCGGCCAGGTGGCCCGCTTCGGCGCCGGCCCACAGGTCGCCAGGACGGCTCCGCAAGAGCGACGCCAGCTGAGCCTGCCCGCCGCGCCAGCCCGTTGCCGGATCGACGTGCAGCACCCGCATCAGGCCGACGACCCCGCCAACCCCTCCCACCGTTCCTGGTCGATCTCTTCTGCCGAAGCGCGCTCGACTTTCATCCCCATCGCGCCGACGCCACCGTCGACCGGCCGGTTGCCGCGTTGCCAATCGCCGCGCGCCGGCCCCGGCGGCACGAGACACCCGGGGCCGTGCCCGACAAGATCGGACCGGTGCCAGGCAAAAAGCGCCTCCCGGATCGCCGGCCATTGTTCCTGCTTCCACCAGAAAAGCATCGCCCGCTGGCGCGCTCGTTCTTTGTGCCCGCGGGCAACGTACACCGGAGTCTTGGTGTACGGGTCCAGGCCGGTCACGTACATCGCAGTGCTGATGGTGCCGGGCGTGGGCATGAAAAGCTGCACCTGCCGACAACGTAGGTTGTTCTTCTTCATGTAGAAGGCCAGCTCGATGGTTTCCTCCGGCCCGCTGCCGGGGTGCCCACACTGGAAGTACGGCACGATGAACTGGGTCTTCCCGGCCTTTTCCGAGGCCACGCGGAACCGTTTCATGAAGTCCGCGAAATGAGTGACCTCAGGCTTGCGCATATGGTGGAGCGCGCGCGGGGAAACATGCTCGGGAGCCGTCGTAAGCGATCCGGACACGTGATGCGCTGCGATCTCCTCCACCACGGTGTCATCGAGGGCGGCGAGGTCATAACGCAGACCCGAATTGACGAAGACTCGCTTCACGCCGGGCGTGGTCCGAACCTCACGCAAAAGCGCAACGAACGGGGCATGATCCGTGCCGTAGTGTTTGCACCGCACCGGATGCAGACACGACACGCGACGACACACCGCGTTTGCGGCCGCGTCGTTGCACTGCATGTGGAACATGTTTGCCGTCGGGCCTCCCATATCGGAGATGACCCCGTTGAACCCTGGCTGCTGGACCAGCCCCTTGACCTCGCGCACCACGCTCGACGCGCTGCGACTCACGACGTCTTTGCCCTGATGCAAGGTCAGCGCGCAGAAGCTGCACCCGCCCGAACAGCCCCGATTGATGGTGATGCTGCCGCGGATGCTCTCGAACGCGGGCACGGGGGCGCGGTAGGCCGGATGCGCGGCATTGGCGTAGGGCAGCTCGTAGAGCCGATCGAGCTCGGCGGTGGTGAGCAAGCGGGCCGGCGGGTTGCACCAGATGGCGCGGTCGCCGTGCGCCTGAACCAGCGCCTCCGCGCAGGAGGGGTTGGACTCTCGATACATCAAAAGAGTAAGGCGATTGAACGACGGGGCGTCCGCCACACATTGCTCGAAGCTCGGCGCCTCGACCACCTTCATCTCCGGGCGGACCGACTTCTTTCCCAGCGCCCATGCGGTCCCGGGAATGTCGCGACAGGATTCAATCGTCAGCCCGGAGGCGAGCCGCCGTGCCAGCTCTACAACCGCCAGCTCACCCATGCCGTAGACCAACAGGTCCGCTTTGGCATCGAGTAGGATGCTGCGCCGGATGCGGTCCTGCCAGTAGTCGTAGTGGGCCAGGCGCCGCAGGGACGCCTCGACGCCGCCGAGCACCACCGGCACGCCCGGATAGGCCTGCTTGGCGCGGTTGGCGTAGGCGATGCACGCCCGATCGGGGCGGCGGCCAGCCTCACCGCCAGGACTGTACGCGTCGTCATTGCGCACCCGCCGCGACGCCGTGTAGTGGTTGACCATCGAGTCCATCTGTCCCGCGCTCACCCCGAAGAACAACTTCGGTCGGCCAAGGACCCGGAATGACTCAGGATTGTCCCAGTCCGGCTGAGAGATGACGCCGACGGAGTACCCATGCGCCTCCAACCAACGGCCCACCAGCGCGGTGCCGAAGGTGTTGTGATCGACGTAGGCGTCCCCGGTGACGAGGACGACGTCGAGCTGCCCGCCCGCCTCCTCTTGGGTCATTGGGAGGAAACGGGCGTGGGTAGCGGTCACCGCCGACGGCTAACGCGCGGGACGACGAACGCGGCCTACGCGCGGCGGCGACGGCGAGCGACGGTAAGCACGGCGACCGCCAGTCCGACACCAGCGGCGGCCGTCCCCGGCGTGGACGTGTCGCATGCGCAACCCCCGCCGCCGGCCACGTCGGTGTCGGTGTCGGTGTCACCCGGCGTCCCGGTGTCGGTGTCGCCGCTGTCTGGCGCCGTGTCGGACGTGTCGCCGGTGTCCCCGGTGTCGCCCGTGTCCCCGGTGTCGATCAGGTCCTCGCCGTCACAGTCCTGGTCGATGCCATCGTTGGCCACCTCGGTCCCGCCGGGATTGCGGGTGCCGTCGGCGTCGTCGCAGTCGGTAGAGTCGACCACGAAGTTGTCGGGCTGGTCGCAACTGGCGGTGATGACCGCTTCGTTTCCGTAGCTGTCGCCGTCCGCGTCTGCGTACCACGTACTCGCATCGACCGCGTCGTCATCGACCTCGCCGTTGCAGTTGTCGTCGAGATCGTTGCAGACCTCGGTCCCATTCGGGTTGATGAGCGCATTGAGATCGTCGCACTCTTCGCACGCGGCAAAGGTGTCGCCGTCCTGGTCGGCGTACCCAACGGAGCCGTCGCAGTTGTAGTCGTTCGGGTCCAGGCAATCGGCCTCGACAGCCCCAGGGAAGTAGGCGGCGTCGGCATCGTTGCAGTCCCCGGAGAGGCCGTCCTGGTTGGTCTCGCCGGCGTCGTCGCAGTCGGCATCGACCGACGCCACGGTCGTGTCATCCACGCGGGTGCCGTCGGCATCCCCATCGATGTAGCAATCTTCGCCGCCGTCGCAGTTCTCGTCGACCTCGTTGGCGACGACCTCGATCGCACCCGGGTACGCGGCAGAGTTGCCGTCGTCACAGTCTTCGCACGCCGCAGCGCCGTCGCCGTCGTTGTCGAGGTAGGCAACGGTCCCGTCGCAGTTGTAGTCGTTGGGATCGTCGCAGGTTTCGCTGGCGCCGGGATTGTAAAGCGAGTCGAAGTCGTCGCAATCCCCGCCCGGCGCTGCGCCCGTGGCCTCGCCCACGTCGGTGCAGTCGGCGTCCCTGGAGGTGTTGATGGCGCCATCGTCGCTGGAGTAGCCGTCGCTGTCGGCGTCGGTGTAGCAGTCCTCGCTGCCGTCACAGTTGCCGTCGATCTCGTCGCCTTGCAGCTCCGAGGCCCCCGGATTGACGCTTGCGTCATTGTCGTCACAGTCGCCGCCGCTTGCCGAGGCATTCGCCTCACCGGCGTCGCCGCAGTCGCTGTCGGCAGAGGCGACCACGTCGGAGGTGCTGTAGGCGTCGGCGTCGTTGTCGTTGTAGCAATCTTCGCCGCCATCGCAGTCGCTGTCGACCTCGTCACCGACCGCTTCGGCGGCGCCGGGGTTCACGCCCGAGGCGCCGTCGTCACAGTCGGTCGCGTCGCCCACGTACCCGGGCACGCCGTCGCAAGAGGCTACCATGCTACCAGCGTCGCCGTAGTTGTCCCCGTCGCTGTCGGCGTACCAGACCGAGCCCCCGCTGACCGAGCTGTCGTCATCGTCGGCAAACCCGTCGCAGTCTTCGTCGGTGTCGGCGCCGTCGCAGACTTCCGTGGCGCCAGGGTTGACGCCCGCGGCGGTGTCGTCGCAGTCGGTGCTGTCCGTTGTCGCACCCGCCACCGGATCACACGCCAACGTGGTGCTGGCGGCATCGCCATAGGTGTCGCCGTCGTCATCCACATAGTAGGTGGTCTTGGTCGCGGCGCTCACGCTGCTGTCGGCATCGTCCGCCAAGCTGTCGCAGTCTTCGTCGGTGTCGGACGCGTCGCAGATCTCGGTGGCACCGGGGTTGATGGTCGCGTCGACGTCGTTGCAGTCCCCCGAGGTGTCGAAGGCGAGGGCTTCGCCCGAGTCGCGACAGTCGCCGTCGGTCGAGACGACGGTGCTCGTGGTGCGGTAGTTGTCGTTGTCGCCATCGACGTAGCAGGTGGCGCTGCCGTCGCAGTTCTCGTCGTAGTTGTTGCCGGTGACCTCGGTCTTGCCCGGGTTGATGCTGCTGAGCACGTCGTTGCAGTCGCTGTCGGGGTCGGACGCCAGCGCCTCGCCGGAGTCGGCACAGTCGCCGTCGGTCGCGGTGACCGTGCTGCTGGTGCGGTAGCCGTCGTTGTCGGCATCGACGTAGCAGGTTTCGTTGCCGTCGCAATCGTTGTCCACCCCGTCGGCGATGGTCTCGGTTTCGCCCGGATTTGCGGTGGCGTCGGTGTCGTCGCAATCGCCGGTCGGCGCGCTGGAGAGCGCTTCGCCGCTGTCGGAGCAGTCCCCGTCCGCGGAGGTGACGGTGGTCGAGAGCCGGTAGCCGTCGTCGTCCGCGTCGACGTAGCAGGTTTCAGCGCCGTCACAGTCGCTGTCGATGCCGTCGCCGGTGACCTCCGTGGCGCCGGGGTTGATGGTGGCGTCGGAGTCGTCGCAGTCTTCATCGGTGCCGTTGCCGCCGACCACGTAGCCGTCGCCGTCTTCGTCGACGTAGCCGTGGAAGACCCAGGCCCGCCCCGTCGAGCTGGTCAGCGCACTGCCGCCGACGCCCACGTCGCCGTAGCCGTCCCCGTTGACGTCGCCGAGGCCGGCGACGGCGCGCCCGAACTGCGAGCCCGAGGTGCCAGCGAACGTCGTGTCGGCGGTGGTGGAGATGCCGGACGCGGAGCCCGGGTAGACGTAGGCACGGCCCACATTGGTGCTGTACTTGCGCTCGCCCACGATCACGTCGCTGTAGCCGTCGTCGTTGACGTCCACATCGCCATCGACCGCAACGCCGAACTCGTAGGCCGCGGTGGCGCCGTCGAGGTTGGTGTCCACGGTGGTATCCACACCCGTGGACGAGCCGTGGAAGACCTGGGCACGCCCAGCCAGGGAGTTGTAGCCATACATGCTGACGATGATGTCGGCGTAGCCGTCATTGTTGACGTCGCCCGCGCCGGCTACGTCAAAACCCATGTAGTAGGCGTTGCTGCCGCCGGTCAGCGTGGTCGTCGGCGTGCCGGAAAGGCCGGTGCTGGAACCGTGCAGGACGTACGCCCGGCCCTTGTAGCTGGAGAAGTAGTAGGCCCCGACGACGACGTCGTCGTAGCCGTCATTGTTGACATCGCCCGCGCCGTCGACGGCCCAGCCAAAGTAGCTGGCGACACCACCGTTGATCACGGTGTCCGCCGTGCTGTCGAAGCTGGCGCTGCCGTGGAAGACCGACATGCGCCCGATGGTGGTGCTGTACTTGTACTCCCCGACGCCGACGTCGGGGTAGCCGTCGCCGTTGACGTCGCCCAACCCAGAAACGGCATAGCCGAAGCCCGTCGAGGAGCTGCTGCCGGTCAGCGCGACCGCGCCGGCGGTGGTGATGCCCGCAGACGAACCGAAGTAAACAGTCGCCTCGCCAACGTTGTAGGCGCCGACGATCAGGTCGTCATAGCCGTCGTTGTTGACGTCGCCGGCCCCGCGCGCCGCGGCCCCGAAGTACTCGGAAGTGCCCCCGCCGGTAAGCGTGGTGGCCGCGGTGCTGGAGATGCCGCTGGCCGAACCGTGGAAGACGTAGGCGCGACCGGTGTTGGTGGAGTACCCGTAGGCGCCGACCACGAGGTCGTCGTAGCCGTCGTTGTTGACGTCGCCTGCGCGTTCGACAGCGTAGCCGAAGGAGTTGGAGGTCGCCTCCCCGTCGAGGGTTGTGGACGCCGTGGTGAGCACCGGATCAACCGTGATGGGCCACTCGGCGCCCTCGTCGTCGACCACGATGCGAAGGCCCGCATCCGTGACTTCGAACCAGGCGTCAAGCGCGTCTCCGCTCGAATCCCACGCGGCGAGCGCGCTGTAGCGGTAGGCGGTACCGTCGTCCGCGGTGAGCCAGAGCTCGGCTTCGTCGCCATCGACGATGGCGCCGGACACGTCGACATCCAGGAGCAGCGGGCCCTCACCCGCCGGACGCTCGTCAAGGTCCCAGCCCTGCTCAAGACCCTCGGCGAGGTTGGCCCACCATTCCGTGGCGCCAGCGTGAGCAAACTCGACCTGCCGCGCGCACGCGCCATCGGGACGTACTTCGTGCACACACGCGCCAATCGCCGGAGCAACCGCGTCAACTTCCCGCAGATCGCCGTTGCGACCCCACGCGGCGAAGCGCATCCGCAGTTCACCGTCGGCACGACCCACCGTGAGCCCCTCCGGTCCGAGGTTGCCATCCAGGCTCCACGAAGGGTTGACGAAGTCGAACTGGTTGCCCTTGGCGGCGAACGCCCGGAGGTCGGTCCGCACGACCGAGCCGAGCGCGTCACCGTCCTGTCGAGCCGCCGAGGCCACGGGGGCCGGAACCGCGCCGTTGTCATCGGAACAGGAGAGAGCGAGCAGCAGCGGCACGAAGAGCAGCGACATGGACATCACCGGGGAAGGCGGAAGGTTCACTGACCGGACACAAGCTACCCCGAGCCCAAGCGGGCGGGGTGAGGATTTTCAGTGCACGTCGTCGGGTTCGGGCTCAAGCTCGGCCGCGGTCAGACCGCTCACCGAATCGCTGGGGTCCAGGGTGTGGGCGCGGGCGAACGCCGCGCGGCTCTGGGCAAGAAGCTCCGCGAACCGGGCCGGATCGTCGCCGAAGACCACGTCGTCGGTGGCGGCCAGCTCCTTGAGCACTTCGCCCAGCAGGGCCCAGGCCAGGGCGGCGACGATGTGCTCGGGAAGCTCTTCGGTCCAGATGCCGCCTGCCTCCAAGACACGAATGGCCTCGCGGGCTTCGGCTTCAGCCTCGTCCAGCCGGCCCATGTCCAAGTAGATGCGGCCCAGCTCCATCCGCGGCTCCGCCAGCCGCGGTTCGACGCGGAGGATGCTGAGCAAACTTTCAATCGCGACGTCCACACGACCGCCTGAGCGTGCCTCGAGCGCGGCCATGAACCGCGGCCCGAGGTCGGCCAGGTGAGCCTCGGGCTCGCCGTCGAGATCGTCGTCGTTCATGCGGCGGCGGGTAGCACGATGCGCCAGCGGACGCCGGTGCGGGCCTCCTCAAGCCGCAGCTGGCCGCCGCTGCCTTCGACCAGCCTACGGGCGATCACCAAGCCCAGCCCCGTGCCCTTGGGCTTGGTGGTGACAAAGGGCCGGAAAAGGTGGTCGTGCACCGCATCGGGCAAGCCGGGACCGTTGTCTTCGACGACGATGTCGGCGCCATCCACGCGGAGGCTGAGCCGGGCCTCCGGCTGTCCGTCCATCGCTTCGATCGCGTTCTGGCCGAGGTTCACCACGGCCTGCTGCACGCCAAGCAGGCTGCTCCGCACCACCAAACCAGGCCCAAGCTCGGACTCGACGGCCACGCCCAACGAGTGCCCGCGATGCCGCAGGAGCACCAGCGCGCTCTCAACCGGCGCGCGGATGTCGAAGCGCTCGTCGGCCCGCCCCGGTCGCCTGGAAAAGTCCGCCCACCCGTCCACCAACGACTCCAAAACGTCGAGTTGGCCCCGCGCCGTTTTCAGGTGGAGCGCAGCGCGTGCCGGATCGACCTCGGCCAGCTGCACCAGTCCGCGGATGGTGAAGAGCGGCTGGCGCAGCTGGTGCACCAACATCGCGGCCTGCTGACCCAGCTCAGCGAGGCGCCAGCGGTCGAGATCGATGGGATTTTCGCTCATGGCAGCTCCAGTCGGTGGTCGAGGGTGATGCTTTCGAGGCACACCTCGCCCTGGTTGTCGTTGTTGTCGATGGCGACGATCTGGACGAGGTAGTCGCCGCTGGGGACGATGACGCCGTCATCGCCGGTGCCGTCCCAGGAGATGCTCGCCGCCGAGCCGTCCACGCGGGTACTCCGGACGTGGTCGTCGGCCGCATCCGTCACGACCAGCCACCACCACGCCGGGCTGCCGGCGGTGACCGGGGTGAACGCTACGGCGTCGGCCTCTTCCCCCGTCCCGTCGTCGCCGTCGGGAAAGAAAGCATCGGTGCTGACCGTGCAGCCCGCCGTCGCTGGGAGGGCGTTGGTCACGGCACCAAACGCGGAGGAGAACGCCCCCGCCGACCCGCTCCAGGCGCCGTCCACGCGGTTCCCGGCTTCGTCGCGCACGCTGTCGGGGACCGTGACGGTGTAGGTGCCGGCCGACGCGTCCACCGCGTGGGCGAGGGTCAGGGTCAGGGTGCTTCCGTCGAGGCTGGCGGTGAGGCTTTCGCTCCCCGAGGGCCCGGTCACGCTGACCGCGGACACCATGCTCGACAAAAGCGGCTCGTCGAAGCGCAGCACGACCTCGTCGACGCTTCCGCTGGTGGAGCCGCTGGGGGTCACGTCGATCACATGGGGGCGGGCGCTGTCCTGGGTGACTGCCACCAGCGTGGCCCCGTAGGCACCGGCGCTCGGAGAGCCCGCGGCAAGCATGCCCAGGGCCGCGTAGCCGTCAGGGAAATCCCACGTCACGGTGCCTTCGCCGCTGGCATCGAGGGTCAAGACCAGCCCCGCCCCAGAGCTGGACCCGGCGACCTGGCCCAGCGACGCCCGAAGCAGGATGTCCTGTCCCCCGGCGACATCGCCGGTGCAGTCGTAGGCGGCGACGTCCACGGTGACGAAGCCGCCGGTGGCGACCGAGCTGTCACTGGCCACGAGCTCCACCGGCCCGGTCGGCTCGCCGTCGTCCTCACCCACCCAACTCCAGGCGGAGGCGGTGGTGCCACAGCCGTCGTCATCCACCACCAACATCTCCACCAAACGCGGCCCGGCCGTGCTCCAAGTGAACTCTGCGAGCGCGGTGCTGTCGCGAGAGAGCGCGCCATCAGTCTCGATGAAGGAGAAGATCGCGAGGTCAGCGGCCCCCACGCCCGACCCGGAGCCGTCGGCCTCGACCGTGGCCCCGCCGCTTCCGAGACAGGACACCGCCTCGTCCCCGCCGTCGACCGTAAGGGTCGCGACGGGCGGCGAGGCGCACTCGAAGTCCACGACGTCGACGGTGTCGCTGCTGGAACTGTAGGTCCCGTCCACCACGAGCACGGTGGCCCCGACGCGAACGTCGTCGCAGGTCAACGCGGCGGCGGCGGCGACGCCGGACAACGGCGCCAGCGTGACGGACTGGCAGACCGTGTCGGTGATGGAGACGGTCGGCGCGCCCGTGTAGGTCGCGACGGTGTTCCCAAAGGAGTCGACGGGGGTGACGACCACGTCCAGGTCGTGGCCGATCCCCACCCAGGGCGGGGCCTGGACATCAAAACCAGCCATCGAGCCGGCCACAACCCTGATCGGGCTGGAGAGCCCCGCAGTCGCGCCGTACCGAGCGGCCCGTATGCGGGCGCCGGTGCCCGCGGTAGTGAGGGATGCGCTCGTGAGCGCATCCCCGTTGGCATCCAGCGACACACTCGACACGCTCAGGGTTCCAGAGCTGTCCGACACGTCCACCACCGGGTCGGTCTGGCGCTGGTACGGGTTGCCGTACTCGTCGAAGCCAGACGCGCTCAGCGTGAAGGCAACCCCGGCGACGACGGTCGACGGCACAGTGAACGTCACCACCGAGAGCTCGGCGTTTTGGATGGTCACCGCGTCCGGCGCCAGGCCGATGAGGCCCAGCCGAGGGAGCTCGGCCTGAACCACCGAGTCCACATAGGCGTTGGTGAACGTGCACAAGAATCCCTGGCGGCCCTCGGCGATGGGCCCCGTCCAATCGCACTGCACCGAAGCGCTGTCATCGGTCATGGTCACCGGATCCACCCCCCCGGGCTCGATCTCCACGGCGTTGCCCCACGCGTCGGCCACCGCCAGCGAGGCCGCGACCTCGTTGCCGGCGATCACATCGGCCGCGCCAAGCGACAGCGCCACCGAGACCGGATCGCTCGCCACCACCTCCACCGAGTTGGACGTCGCGGCGCGAAGCTCGTCGTCGATCACCCGGAAGAAGTCCATTCCGGCGCGGCGAAGGTACGTCGCACACAAGGTGGCGCCCCCGGTGATCGAAGGGCACGTGGTGCGGTCGCCATCGAGCCCGCCGAGCTGGTCTGTGAGCGTGATGGCGCCATCGAACTCATCCACCCGATTCCCGTAGACGTCCACCGCTTCGACCAGGACCAGCACCGGCTGCACCCCGGCTTCCACGAACGTGTCCGGCGTTGCGATGACATTGTAGCCGGCCATTTCCCCCGCGAGGACGACGAAGTCGTCACTGACGACCTCGACCGACGCGTTGAAAACCGTCAGCCGGTCGGCGTCACAGGCGACATCGAGGGTGACCTCCGCCTCCCCTTCCCCGATCACGTCGGCGACGGTGCGGAAGGACCCACAGGCGTCGGAGATCGAGACGCGGGCGTAGGTGTGGGGAAGCGGATTCCCGAACTCATCCTCCAACGCGAGATGCACCTGAAACGGGGTGCCGGCGCGAGCCCGGAACGGCGTGAACGGCAAGCTGACAATCACGTTGGCCAGCCCACCCGTCTGCCAACTCAGCACCAGTGGGGCGGCGTCGTCGAGCCCCTGCTCCGAGAGCGCGGTGGCCGAGAATGTGACGTCGGCCGCCGTGGTGGACCGGACGAGCACGGTCGTGCTGCCATCGGCATCCAGGCGCCCGGTGATTCCAACCCCGGATCCAGCAGCGGCCTGCCCCACCAGCTGGTCGGCCGCGAACTCGACCCCTTCGGTGCCGTCCGCCGCCGAGGCAGAGATCTCGACCTCCAGATTGGTCGCGACCACCTCGTCATTTGGATCCTCGACCTGGAGCTCGATGCTGGCGTACTCGCCGAGGTCGTAGGCCACCCCCGCGGTGGGCCGAAGCACGAGGTGGTCTGCCCGGGTGGTCGAGACGAAGAACCCCGCCTCCAGCCGCGCTTCGTCGCCTGCGGGCGTGCGCACCACCACCGGATAGCTGCCCGCCGCGATTCCCGCGGGCACCTGCGCCACCAGGTGGTCGTAGTCGACGAGTTCTGCACCCTCCAGACGCAACTTCCCGTCGGGCCCCTCGAGCCAGGCCTCGAACTCGGCATCCACGGGGTCGACGTCGCCAAGGGAAACGCGCGGCAGAAGGTGATCACCGGCGAGCACGACGCTGGTCACCTCGCCACGCCACCCGCGCGCGGGCTCGATGGAAAACAACTCTGGCGTCGGCGCGGAGGGCGCACAGGCGGCGAAAACGGCGAGAAGGAACGCCATCGTCAATAGAGTAGCCGATATCCGACGATTGCGCGGAGTCCCCCCGCATTCTGCGTCAGGGTCACGGTACCGGCCGGCACCGTGAACAACAGGTACCCGACCTCGGCGTACAACTCGGTCTGCCCGATCCGCCAGCCGAACGAGCCGCGGCCATCCACGCCCGGCGCCGCCAACCCCGCGCCCGCGACTGCGTCCTCACCCCCAAAGTCGGCCTCCAACATGTAGGGAATCAGCGCGAGGCTGATACCGGCGCTCAAGGAGAACCGAGGGCCCCGATCGGCAACGGAGACGCCGACGTCGATGGGAAAGAAGGTCCCCAGCGTGTCAACGGAGCCGCTCGCCGACTCGACGGTCTCGGACAAGCCATACACCCCCACCCCGAGTCGCGCCGAAAGTCCGCCGACCGGCAGGCCCCGCTCGACCGAGACGCTACCACTGGGAGACGAAATCGAGCCGAAGTTGCCGACCCAGCCGAAACCCGCCGCGACCAGACCACGCACGGGGCGAGGAGCGATGGAAAACGACGTCGCGACCGTACCGGCAGAGGAGGTCGCGGTGATGGTCACGTCGCGAGCGCCCAGGTCCGAACCCGGCTTGAATCGGGCGACCAGCGTACCGTCGGACGTCGCGACTGGAGGACTGACGACCCCCTCCGAGGTGGTGAGCGCCAGCGGCTCATCGCGGACCGGCGCCCCGGCACCGTCGAGCATCCGCACCCGGATCTCGGCCGTGGCGCCCGGCCCGAGCGTGACCGTCCGCGGTTCGACGTCCAGGAAGACCTGGCGGACCCGCCCGCTCCGAATCGGCACGCGGACGCGGGCATTCAGGTCGGCGACGCCCGGTTCGGCGCGAGCCAGGCAGCCTGGATCGCCTGGCTGATCTGCGAGGCCCAACGCTTCTGCCGCGGCCGCCCCAGCCTCGGCTCGAAGCCTGACCGGGCCGGCGGCGGACGGCAGGAGCCAGCGGGCAAAACCACGTTCGTCGCTGGGGACCTCGCGCAGGGGCGCGCCCCCGGCGCTCATGCGGACCCCCACTGCGGGAAGCGGATCGCCCCGACTGTCCACGACCCGTGCGACCGCGACCAAACCGGAGTCGGCGTTGGCCGCGCAGAGCGACAACGCTCGCGGCGCGCCGACCCCCGTCCGCCGGCTCCACCGAGCGTGGACGACGTCTTCCCCCAAGGCCGCGGCCGCGGTGCCGTCATACTCGGCGCGGAGGGCATCACCAGAAGGATGCAGCACCATCTTCCCGTGCGCGGCCGACAACTCAAGCCCGCGGACGTCCACGCGCTCCCCATTCTGGTCGATGAGCGTCGCGAGCACCTCCGCCAGCGGGAAGTCCGCCGACAGAACGTCGGGGTACAAGCGCAACGTGATGGCCTCCGGGGCCCGGGCCGCAACCGTGAGTCGCGTCTGGCGCTGTACCGTGCCGAGCGTACATACGGTCGCGACTTCCCCCATGGCACCCTGCGACGAGCCGGGACGCCACCGCCACTGAGCAACGCCCATCGGGACTGCGGCCTCGGGCGCGGTCGCGCCGCTGCGACAGACGGGGGCGGCACCCGACCAGGGCGTGGCGCGCTCGTCGACCGCCGACAACCACAGCTGCGGAGCCGCGGCGCGAAGATCCTCGACCACCAAGATCGTGGGACCCGTCACGGCGGGGACCGGCTGCGTCAACTTCTGGGTGTTGCCAAGGTCGTCGGAGACCGTGAGTTCGTAGGTCGCCTCGCCCGGCATCGCCTCAAAGGCGACAGCGGCGGCGCCCTCGGCCCCCGCCACGAAAGGACCGTACGAGCGCTGGCCGATCCGGATGCTCAACCGGGTGCCCACTTCGGCGGCCACGACACCGGCGTGACGCGCGCGCAGGCGCACCACCGCGAGCGCCGGCGGCGCGTGGGGATCGGAGAGATCGAGCGCCGCGATCACGAGCGGCCGCGCTGCGCGCTCTCCGCCCAGCTGCACGGTGGCCGCCAGCCCCGCGGGGGTCACCCGCACCGGCCCCACCGTGCCCTCCGACGCGCGCACCAATATCTGATCGGCGCGGGTCAGGTCGGTCCCGGAGAGGCGCACCTCCACCGTCGACTGCGCCACCGGCACCTCCGTCGGCACCGCCAGGACCAGCCCCGAGGACCGAACGGGCGCGACCGCGACGCGGCTGGTCAGCCCGCCCTCGGCGACCGTGGCCTCCACGATCAGCGCCTCGGCGGTGGGCACGCCGAGCTCCACGATGAGCGCGCCTTGCGGTCCAGCCGTGGCGCGGAGCACCGGCGCCCCGGTGACTCGAAGCCCCGCGACCGCCAACGGGGCCGCGCAACCAACACAATAGACGCCGATGCGGCCTGGCTCGCCCGAGCGCAGCGACCCTTCCGGCGTGTAGACCAGCAGCTCGGCGGCAAGCGCGCTCGCGAGGAAGAACATCACCCGACCGAGAAGCTATCCACGCCGCGGGCGTGCCGCGCGGCAGGGATGGAGTGGAGGGCCACGGCCCGCAGCGACAGCCCGGCGCTGCGAAGCGGCGGCCGCCCGATCAGGGCTCTTCGATCCAGATACTTTCGCCCTTGCGGCGCATCATCAGCTTGTCGGCCTGGGTGTGCGCGAAACACGCCACCAGCCAGTTGCCCACGCCAGGAAGCAGCAGCACGAACGCCAACATGACACTGCCGCCGCCGAAACAGACGAAGAGGAGCATGAACTGGTAGAGCAGCGAACCGGAGTGCATCTGGGCGTCCTTCTGCGGGCGCCCATGCTATCTCGCGCTCAAAGGACGCGCATGCCGGAGCTCCCGGAGGTCGAAACTTGCCGCCGCTCGCTCAGCCGCTGGACCGCCGGTCGGCGGGTCGTGAGCGTCGACCTTCTGGATCCTCGCTCGGTGCGTCAGGGTCGCTCCGATCGACCGACGGCAGGCCACCCCGAGGGTAAGGCCGCGCTGCAAGCCGTGGTGCTTGCCGCTGCTCCTGGCGACATCGAGCGCCATGGGAAGCGGCTCCTTTGGCACTTCGGCGCCCGCGCGCTTTTGCTCCACCTCGGCATGACGGGCCGCTGGAGCCGCGCCGCCCCTGCATATGCCAAGGTACGCCTGCGCCTGGACGACGGTGAGGCGCTGGTGTTTGCCGACCCCCGTCTACTTGGTGGCATCGTGCCAACAGAGGTCGAGAGCGGACGCATTCTCCTGCGGCAGGGCCTGGGTCCGGACGCCTTGGACGCGCCCCTCCCCGCCTTGATGGGACGACGCCCCATCAAGGTCGCGCTGATGGACCAGACCGTCGTGGCGGGGCTCGGAAATCTCCATGCCGCCGAAGCGCTCTGGCGGGCGGGTATCGATCCTCGCGTCCCTGCCGGCGACGTCATCGGCGAGCGCCACACGGCCCTGCAGAAGGCCGTGCGGGACCAACTGGAGGGCACGTTGACCATGCTCTCCAAGGACGAAGAGATCGAGTATGTCGAAGATGCCGGGGCCGACAATCCTTTTCCCCTGTACCAGCGGGCCGGTTCGCCGTGTCCACGGTGCGGAGCGGCCATCGCGAAGTTGACGCAAGCCGGGCGCTCGACATGGTGGTGCCCGGGCTGTCAACGCTGACGAGCGGCCAAGCTACTTCTTTCGCTTGCCGCCCCCGCCGGATTTGCCGCCGCCCTGATTCTGGAAGTCGCCGAAGTAGACCGTGATTTCGCCGCCGATCGCCAGGTACAAGGCGGCATCACTCTTGGTGTCGTCCGCGCCGAAGGGATCGGCGACGGCGGTGCCCGCGACCTCGTCCTCGGACTTCCCGGTCAGGCTGAAGAGCTGCTCGCCCGCCACGTGAAAAGTAGCGAACAGGTCGGCCTCATAGGCCCGCGTGCGATCGCGCACGAGCACGCCGACCTGCGCGCGAAGCGGGAAGTAGGCCACGTCGAGGTAGGCGTCGGGGTTCGCCGCATCGGCGGCGGCGCCGAAGCGGTCGTGGCCGAAGCCCAGCCCGCCGCCCGCGAAAATCTGCGACTGCTCGATGCGGGCGAGGACGCCCTCGTACTCGACCGTGAACTCCTGCTCCCCGAAGGTCGTGAAGTTGCCGCCGATGGTGAAGCGCGCGCCGACCCGGCCGCCCTGGCCCAGGTAGTAGACGCCGTGAATGCCGACGTCGAGGTCGAAGGTGACCGGCTCGACCAAGGGGTTGCCTGCGGCCCCCAACGCCAATTCCGGAAAGAAGATTGGATATTCCACCGGGAACCCGGTGGTGCCGATCGTCGGGCCGATGCCCCACTGGTGGCCGGCTTCGGCGGTTCCCACAACAGCAAGCAGGAGAATCATGGGGTCACCAACTGGCCCGTGGCCAGGTCGTGGAGGGTGATGGCGCCGACCGGGCACGCGCGCGCACCCGCCAGCATGGCTTCGTTCGACGCGCCTTCGAGCGCCTCCGCAATCCCGCTGTCACCGACGTCGTAGGCATCTGGCGCCGCCTCCGCACAGTTTGTAGTCCCGACACAGATTCGTTTGTCGACGACGACGCGGAGCCCAGGGCGGAGGGGATTCACGGCTTCGGCTTTTCGTCGGGGGTGGGCTCGGGTGCACCCCAGGTCGGGGTGTTCTGCGGGTTGACGAGGAGGCCCTGGGTCTTCTTCATCTTCGGGCTGACTTCGATCCGGACCGCGACGCCGGGCTGGACCGTGAAGGACTGCTCGCAGAAAACATAGTTTCCAGCTGGCAAAAGACCACTGAACGTGCCGTTGTCCTTGACCGAGGCAGCCGCCCGGTCGACCGCGGCGCGTTGATCGGGATCGAAGGGGGGCTCGGCGACCGCGAGGACATCGCCCTTTTTGGGGGTCCGCAACAGGTCCACCTGGCCGTAGTTCATGTCGATCGCGTACATCCAATCTATGACTTCTTTGGTGGGGTCGAGCTTTGCCGCCTGCTTGAGTCGTGCGTAGGCATCACCCATCGTGCCGAGCGCGCGCGAGGCGTGCGCGCCGTGGAGTAAGTCCCGGTAGGTCATGTCGACGCCGAGCTTCTGAAGGTCCAGGAACTTCCGGTCGACCCCCGCCCAGAGCTGCCGCAACGCCAGCTGATCCAGCTCGCCGCTGAGCCGCAAGTGCTCCGCCTCCGCGCGCTCGTCCGCGAGGGCAGGGGCGGGGCTAAAGAGGGTTAGCAGAAGTGCGAGAACCAATGAAGCCTCTCAGGGCGCCCTGTGCCTAATGCGCGCGGGCCGTTGCGGGTAGCACAGACCCCAGAGCGATGGGCGTTCATCCCGAAGCCGCGACGGTTAGCAGAGCGACGGATGATCCACCCCTCCCCCCCGTCGCCTTGGGACGTCGCGTTCGTGGTTGCGCTCCCGCACGGCGTGGTGGTGGGCGTGCACCTGCCAGGGGGTTCAGAACCGGTCGAAGACGAGCCGATGTCGCGGTTACTGGCGCCGGAACGGGCGCTGGCGGCGGGGTTGCGCGGCTACCGGCAGGTCCAGTTCGTGGGCGGCCGAATTGCGGCCGCTGCGGCGTTCGCGGAGTTGGGAACGCGGCGCGCTCCGGTGCTCAGCGACGATCACGGCGCGCCGCTGCTTCCGGAGGGGTGGGTCGGCTCGATCTCCCACAAGCAGGACCTCGCGGTGGTCCTTGTCGCGCGCGGCCGTACCGGGGTCGGGGTGGACCTCGAAGACACCGACCGGCCGCGCCCGGGCGTCGCAGCGAGGGTGCTGACCGCCCCTGAGCTCTCGGCGGTCCTGGCGCTACCCGAAAGTCGGCAGTGGGTCGACACCGTGGTCCGGTTCTCCGTGAAAGAGTGCGTCTACAAGGCCGTGCACCCCACCTTGCGGCGCTACGTCGGCTTCGGCGAAGTGGAGGTGTGGCCCGGGACCGACGGCACGGACCGTGTCCAGCCGGTGTCCGCAGATCTGCACGGTTTTGAATTCGAGGCCCGGCACGAGTGGATCGGATGTCGGGTGCTCTCAACCGTCCGGGCACACCACGCGGCTGACGGCAGCGCCCGATGAACGAATTCCGCCTTGCCATCGCCTCTCTGACCCGCATCCCGGTCGGAGGGCCCTCGGGGAGCGCCGCCGCCAACGCCGCCGCAAGCCGATTCTACCCGGTGGTCGGCGCCGGACTTGCCGTGCTGCTGACGGTCACGATCCTCCTCAGCGCGTGGTTTTTGGATCGGACCGCGGCGTGCGCGTTCACGGTGGCCGGCTGGGTGATCTTCACCGGTGGGATTCACCTCCACGGCTTGTCGAACTGTTTCGACGGGCTGGCCGCGGGGGGAAACGCGCCGCGACGGCTGCAAGCGATGCACGATCCTCGGATTGGCGCGCTGGGCGCAGTGGGGTTGACCGTTTGGTGCCTGCTCAAGTTCACGCTCGTGTCCCGATGCATCGACGAAGGAACGATCTCCCATGCGATCTGGTGTGCCCTCATCTTCGCTCGCACGCCGCTACCCTTCGAGTTTGCCGAAGGAGAACCAGCCACTCCCGGCCGTGGCACCTTCGCGCCGCTGCACACCGAGATACGACGTTCGGATTGGCTCGTGGCGGCAGTGGTCGGCTTCGGCCTGATGCTGCCGGCGGGCATGACGGACTCTGAGATCGCCATCCGCCTGGTCGTGGGCATCGTCGCCGGCACCGCGGCCACGGTGGCATGGCACCTGACCTGGTACCGAAGAATCGGTGGCCTCAACGGGGACGTGGTCGGCGGCGCCGTCGAGATCCGCGAGCTGATGATGCTGTTGGCGATGGGCCTACAGCTACCGTGGTAGAAAGGCGGCCATGAGCGAACATTCCAACACGCCGACCGCCACCCTGTTCAAACAATGGCGCAGCCAAGGCGATGCCGCTGCTGGACAGGCGATGGCGCAGCGCTTCTCCGACTGGTACTACGCAATCACCACTTGCCGCCTGGGTGATGCCCATGGCCGCGGCCCGCTTCAGCGCGCTTGTGTGCGCTTTCAGCAAGGGATTCTCACGGTCACCACCCCGGGCGAGCTGACCGAGTGGAGCCACGGGCTCCTGATGGAAGAAGTGAAGATGGCCGGCGGACGAATCGCCGGCGGAGACTTTCCGAACCAATTGACCGGTGGTCGCAGCCCGACCGAGCTCCTCCGGGCGGTCGCGGGCCAGATGCGCGCCGAGGATGTGGAGCTTTTGGCCTTGGCCTACGACAGCGCCACCGCCATCGAGACGGTCACCGCCCGCGCCGAGGGCATGGGCGGCTACCCGGTGGCCGTGCTCAACGCTCGTCTCGCGCTCAAGCGCGCCCTCCGCGACGGCGCTGGCATCGCGTTTTCAGAGGTGCCCGACACGCCGAACCTCGACCTGGCGCCGCTGCCCCTGTACGAAGCGGGGCGCATGACCCGGGAAGCCGACGAGGTCGGGTTTGAGAAGTGGGTGTTGACCGACATGCGGCTGTGCAAGGACATCGCCGAGTTCGGGGTGTTTGCCCAGGCCATTCGAGCCGGGGCGCTCCATGGCGTGGCGGTTGAGCCGGCCAAGCCCAAGGCCGCCGGCAAGCCGGCCCGCCAGGCCCCCGCGGTCCGCACCGAGGAAGAAGAAGAAGCCTCCGTGGTCAGCAAGGCGGTGATTCCGCTGGTGATCTTCATCGGCTTGGGCGCCGTCGGACTCACCCTGCTCGGGTTCGCGGCGGCGTGGATATTCCTGTTTTGACGGACGACGCCCCCCCGCCCGTGTGGGGCATCCCGGCCGAGGCCCAAGGCCCCCTGCTCTTGGACGCGGCCAGGCGGCTGATGCTCGAGCGCGCGTACGACGCTGCGGTCGGGCTGGCTGAGGAGCTCTTGGACGTCGACCCCACCGACACCGCCGCGCTCTTGATCGTGGCCGACGCCGCCGCGCGGTACGGCCATGGCGAGGTCGCGCTGCTTGCGGTGCGGCAGGCCCGGGCGCTCGGGGCGCGCGACGATGTCCTCGAGGCCGCGGCCCTGCTGGCGTCGTGTCAGCCTGAAGCCGCGCTAGCGGCGACGGACAGCCACCTGGCGTCGGGAACGGACGACGCGCGCGCGCACGCCATCCGGGGGCAGGCGCTCGAGATCCTCGGCCGGACGCTGGAAGCGGACGAGGCGCTGGCCCGCGCGCACGCGTTGCGCCCGGCCGCGTACCCGCTGCCGCTCCACGTCGACGACGCCGACTGGGAGGGACTGCTCATCCAAGCGATCTCTCGGATGGACGACGCAGCGCGCACGGAGACGAGGACCTGGGGAGTCTCGTTTCGCCCCGCTCCGACCGCCGAGCGCCTCCGCTCCAGTGACCCGCCCGTTCCGCCCTCGGTCCATGCCCTGGCGCTCCCCGGCGATGACGGCATCGCCTGCGAGCTTTACACCCGCGCGCTGACCCGCGGGTGTGCCGACGAGGAAGAGCTGATCGAGCGGCTCACGGTGGCGATGGCGGATGAAGTGGAGAACGTGCGGGAGTAGCAGGGGGTGTTCGTGAGGTGGCGGCTCACCTCAGCGGAGGCCCTACTCCTCCGCCAACCGCCGAAGCCGATACAGCTCTTCGAGCGCCCCCCGCGGCGCGAGCGCGTCCGGGTCGATGGCCAAAAGTGCCAGCCTTACCGGGTCGGCCAGCGGGGCCGAAGGAGGCGTGGCGATCGGCTCGGCCGGCGGCACACCCCCGAAAAGCGACATCTGCGTCGCCTCCGGACGGGGCCGCTTCTTCTCGAGTTGGAGCAATAGCCGCGAGGCGCGCGCCACCACCGGCGGCGGGAGACCGGCCAAGCGGGCGCACTGAATGCCGAAGCTACCCGGCGCCGGACCGTCGCGCACCACCCGCAAAAAGGTGATCTTATCGGCGCTTTCCGCGACTGCCACGTGCATGGCGCGGGCGCGGACGTTGCTCTCGGTCAGCGCCGCCAGCTCGTGGTAGTGGGTGGCGAAGATGGTGCGCGCGCGGATGCGATCGTGCAGGTCCTCCGCCACCGCCCACGCGATGGCCAGCCCGTCGTAAGTGCTCGTACCACGCCCGATCTCATCGAGCAGCACGAGGCTGTGGGAGGTGGCGCCGGCAAGGATGTTTGCCGTCTCCCCCATCTCCACCATGAACGTGCTCTGCCCCCGCGCCAGGTCGTCGCTCGCACCCACACGGACGAAGAGCCGGTCGACGACGCCGAGCCTCGCTGAGCGCGCCGCCACCGGGCAGCCCAACTGCGCCATCACTACCGTGAGCGCCACCTGCCGCATCAGCGTGCTCTTCCCCGCCATGTTCGGCCCGAAAAGCAGACTCAGCCGCGACGCCTCCCCCAACTTGATGTCGTTGGGCACGAAACGTTCGTCGCGTCGGGCCGCCTCGACCACCGGATGCCGGCTGCCCAAGAGTTCGATGTCGACGCCGCCGTCGAGGGTGGGTCGCGTCCACCGGTGCTGGGCCGCAAGCTCGGCAAACGTCGTCAGCACATCAAGCTCGGCGACCCCGCGAGCGATCCCCTGTAGCCGAGGCACCTGCTCCGCGATCCGCGTACGCAGGGCACGGAAGTGTTCCCCCTCCAGCCGAATGCGCTTTTCGTCCGCGCCGGACACCGCCTCCTCGTACTCTTTGAGCTCGGGGGTGATGAACCGTTCGCCGTTGGCGATGGTCTGCTTGCGATGCCAGGCCGGCGGGACGCGATGGAGGTGGGCCTTGGTGATCTCGATATAGTAGCCAAAGACGGCGTTGTGCCGAATCTTCAGCGAGCCGATCTCGGTCTGTCGGCGCAGGCGCTCCTCCATCTCGGCGATCGAGCCTTTGGCCTCGGTCCCCAGGCGGCGCAGCTTGTCGAGGGCGGGATCGATGCCGCTGACGATGAACCCGCCCTCATCCAGGCCCGCCGGAGGGTCCTCCACCAGCCAGGTCAGGATGTCGGTGGCGACATCACCAGCGAGGTCCTCGGGCAGCCGCCCGCCCAACCGGCGGTCGTCCACGACCGTCGCCACGGTCGCGACCCGTTGCAGACTGAGTCCGAGAGCCACCAGGTCGCGCGGCCCGCCGAGCCCTTGCGCCAGCTTGCCGGCGATGCGCTCGAGGTCCGCGACCTGCCCCAAAAGCGGCACCACCGTCGCGCGGAGCCCGGGGACCGCCGCATCCACCGCGTCCAACCTGGCCTCGATGGCGTCCACTTCCAAGAGCGGACGGCCAATCCAATCGCGCAGGAGCCTCCCGCCCATCGCCGTCTTGGTGCGATCGAGGAGCCCAAGCAAGGTGCCCTTGCGCCCGGTGCCTCGCAGCGGCCGAAACAACTCCAGGTTGCGGATGGTCGCTTCGTCCAGCCCCAGGCTCGCTGCCACCCGATACGTGCGGAGCGCAGTGACGTTGCGGAGGTCGGCCTTGAGGCTCTCCGAGGCGTAGCGGAGCGCGGTGGAGGCGGCGCCAAGGCCGGCGCCGAGGGCGTCGGCACCGACACCAAATCGCCGCGACAGCTCGGCGCGATCAGGGCGGGTGTCCTCGATCACGGTGGTACAGATGTCGCCGAGGAGCGCGCGCAGCTCCGGCGAGTCCGTGTCGCGACCGACTAGCGCCTCCCGCGGGGAGTGTCGCGCCAGCTCTCCGGACAGCGCCGCGAGGTCGTCGACGTCGGCCGCCCGCAGTTCGCCAGTGGAGGCGTCGAGCATTGCCAGTCCCCAAGCCCCCGGAACGCCGGTGATGGCGACCAGGAAGGAGGATTCGTGGGCATCGATGCCGTCGGCGGCCAGCCCCGGGGTGAGCACCCGCGCGATCTCCCGCTGGACGATGCCCTTCGCGGGTTTGGGGTCCCCCACCTGCTCGGCGATGGCGACCTTCTTTCCGAGGTCCAGGAGCCGGCGGAGGTAGCCCTCGGCAGCGTGCCAGGGAACACCACACATGGGGAGCGGGTCGGGCGTGTCGCGGTCCCGCGTGGTGAGCGTGAGTTCCAATGCCGCCGCAGTCCAGACGGCGTCCTCGCCGAAAAGCTCGTAGAAGTCCCCCATCCGGTAGAAGAGCAGCGCGTCAGGAACCTGCGCCCGCAGCTCACGATACTGCCGCAGCATCGGCGTGTCGGCGTGGTTGGACACCCCGACCTACGCGTACCCGCCCGGCGTGGACCCCGGGTCGGCGTAGTTGCGGAACAGGGTGTACTTGCCGTCGAAGACCAGCTTGACGGTGCCCGTGGCGCCGGCACGTTGCTTGGCGATGATCACCTCGGCCAGGCCGCGGTCGGGCGTGTCAGGATTGTAGAGCTCGTCGCGATAGATGAACATGATGACGTCGGCGTCCTGTTCGATGGCGCCTGATTCGCGGAGGTCGCTGGGCATGGGGCGCTTGTCGGTGCGCCCTTCCAACGACCGGTTCAGCTGTGACAGCGCCAGCACCGGGACGTTGAGCTCCTTGGACAAGATCTTGAGCCCACGGGAGATGTTGCTGATGACGTTTTCGCGCGATTCCTTCGCCCCGCCGGTGCCTTGCATCAGCTGCAGGTAATCGACCACCAAAAGCGCCAGTCCGCGCCGCTTGGTCATCAGCCGTCGGGCCTTGCTGCGGAGCTGCGCGATGGTCAGGCCCGGTGTGTCGTCGATCTCGATCGGGGCCGCGTGCAGGTCCTCGACGGCCTGGGTCAACCGCCGCCAGTCCGCGGCGTCCAGCTGACCCGTGCGGACGCGCGAAGCATCCACCTCGCCCCTTGCGCAGAGCATTCGTGAGGACAGTTCCTGTCGCGACATCTCCAGCGAGAAGATGCCCACAGCGCCGTGGGCCGACGCGGCCAGCGCCATGTTGAGCGCCAGCGCGGTCTTGCCCATCGCGGGCCGGGCCGCGAGGATCGCGAGCGTGCCCGGGTGGAACCCGGCAAGCATCCGGTCCAGATCGTAGAAGCCCGTCGTGACCCCGGTCAGCGCGCCAGGCGCCTTGGCCCGTTCCTGGATCATGACGAACTGCTCGTCGATGACCTCGGCCAAGGGGTGCCAGTCGCTGCGCCCGCTGAGCTGGCTGACCTCGAAGATGGCGCGCTCGGCATCGTCCAGCAGCGTTTGCAGGTCTTTCGGCTCGGTCTTGACCACCTCGACGATGTGACTGGCCGCATCGATCAGCCGCCGCCGTGCGCTCGCTTCACGCACCCGCTCCGCATACGTCAGCAGGTTCTCGACGCTGGGACACGCATTGGGCAGCGCGGCCACGTAGGCCACACCATCGTAGTCCTCGGCCTTGCGACGCCCGATTTCGTCGATCATGGTGACGACGTCGGTGCGGACGCCGCGCTCGTGCAGCTCGATCAAGAGCGCAAACAGGTTCTCGTGCGGCGGCCGCGAAAACGACGCCGCCGACACCCGCTCGCTCACTTCCGCGAGCTGACTCGGATCCAGCAGGAGGCCACCCAAGAGGGCTCGCTCCGTCTCCCACGCGTGCTTCGACATCGGGGGGAGGCCTAACCGCCGCTAGCTGCGAATGACGTAGACCTTGACCGTAGCCTCAACACCGCGCGCCACCTTGACCGGCACCTGGAAGACCCCGATGTTCCGGATCGGGTCGGCCAAATCGACCGACTTCCGATCGACCGGGATGCCCGCCGCTGTCAGGGCTTCGGCGATGTCGATGTTGGACACCGAGCCGAAAAGCTTGTCGCCTTCGCCAGCCTGGCGCTTGATCGAGACCGGAGTCTTGCTGATCTTGTCGGCAACCTCCTGAGCCGCGGCGATGAGCTTGGCGTTCTGCGCCGAAGCCATGCGCTGCAGGTGCTGCAACTGACGAACGTTGCGTTCGTCAGCCAAGAGCGCAAGCCCACGGGGAAGGAGGTAGTTACGGGCGTAGCCGCTGGCTACGTCCTTGACTTCGCCGCTCGAGCCGAGGTTGTCGACGTCGGCCTGAAGAATGATCTTCATGGAGTACTCCGAAAAGGTTGGGACGATTATTCGTCGGCTTCGACGCTGCCTTCGGCGTCTTCTTCTTCTGCTTCGGCGCGATACCGCGCTTCGGCTTCTTCTTCGGCCTTCAGCGCGGCCATACGCTCGATGCGCATGCGACGACGTTCTTCAGCCACCAGGCGGCGTTCTTCCGGAACGACGTCGTCTTCCAACTTCACCGTGAGGAAGCGAAGCAGCTGGTCTTCGAGGCGCAGGTTGCGCTCGATTTCCAGGACGATCGGCGAGGGACCGCAGTAGTTCACGTAGATGTAGTGACCGCGCAGGTGCTTGCCGATCAGGTAGGCCAGCTTGCGCTTGCCCCAGTCCTCGGTGACCAGGAGCGTACCGCTCCCGTTCGCGACGACCTGTTCGATCTTGGTGGTGATGCGCGTCATCTGCTCGTCGGTGAGGTCCGGGCGGGCGACGTAGGTGGTTTCGTATTCGTTCTGGATGGTCATGCGGACTCCACGCGGGAGGCGTTGAAACGATTCATGGTGATGGTGACCCCGTCGCGAACCACGCTCTCCACCGCGTCAACCGCGGCATCGACCATGGAATCCACGACGGGTTCTTCATCGGGCAGGAAATTGGCGAGTACGTAGTCGGCGGGATTCCACTCGGGAGGCGGCCGGGCGACGCCCATCCGTACCCGTACAAAGTCCGCCCCACAGGTGCGCTGGATGTCGCGGACGCCGTTGTGGCCGCCGTGACCGCCGCCGACACGCACCCGTAGGCGGCCAAGCGGCAGGTCCATGTCGTCGTGGACCACAACCAGGTCAGCGGATGCGACCTTGTAGTAGCCAATCAGCGAGGCGGCCGCCTGACCGGAGACGTTCATGTACTGCTGCGGCATCGCCACGGTGGCCTTTTTGCCAGCGAGTTGGAGGTCGCCGACGAGCGCCCCGAAGAGCTTCTTGTCGACGCGCGCCCCGACCCTGGACGCCAAGCGCTCCGCGACGCGAAAGCCGACGTTGTGTCGGTTCTGCGCATAGCGGCTGCCAGGGTTGCCAAGGCCGACGACGAGGTGCACGGGCTACTTCTTGCCCGGGGCGGGTTTGGCGGCCGCCTTGGCAGCGGGAGCGGCCTTGCCCGGGGCGGCTTTGCCCGGGGCGCCCTTGGCCGCCGCGTCGCCTTCGACTGCGACTTCCCTGAACTTGCCTTCGACCGTGACGACGTTGAAGTCTTGCTTGAAGACGATGCGCGCGCCCGCCGGGAGCGGAAGCTGCGACGCCTTGATGTAGCGGCCGGTTTCCAGCGCGGTGACGTCGACTTCGACGGTCTTGGGCACCGAGAACGCGTCGCAATCGAGGTTGACGGACCGGGCCAGCACGCGCAGCATGCCGCCCGCACGCACGCCTGCCGCCCGGCCGGTGGCGACGATGCCGACGGTGACGCTGACGCGTTCCCCCGCCTTCACTTCCTGAAAGTCGACGTGCTCGACACGCCGGGTGACCGGGTGCCGCTGCACTTCCCGCAGGATGCACACGTGGTCGACGCCGCTGAGCTGCAACGTCACCAGGGTGTTGGCGTCCTGTGACTTGCGGAAGATGGCCGAAAGCGCGGCGCCGTTGAAGGCGACGGCCTGGGCGCTTTCCCCGGCGCGGTACATGTTTCCGGGGGTGGCGCCAGCGGCGCGAGCCTTGCGGGCGTCGCCTTTGGTACCAGCAACCCGGGGTTCAGCAGAGATGTTGAAGCTTTCCATCCGAATCCTCGGCCCAACGGGTGGGCGATGACGTCCCCACCCCGGGCAGGCCCAGATTCAGTCCGCGGATGCGGACCGACGCTGTGTCTTGGACGTAGGGGCCAAACGGCCCGACCCAGCGGTGCCACACGATTGGTGCGGCGGCCGGCGGTTAGCGCGGGAGGCAGGGCACGTCAAGGGATTGGGCTGGCTATAGTCCGGTGCCGGCCATGTTCCTCTTCCTCCTTCTCGCGTGTGCCGAAGACCCCCTCCCGCCCTCGGTGCGCCTCTTGAGCGCGCTCGGGTACGGATGGGCAGGGTTCAACCATCGACTGTCGCACCTCGGCGTACAGGTCACCGACGACACGATCGTCTGGGCCGTGGTGGGCGGCACCTCGACGACCGGCGCCGTGCCCACCTACACCGAGGGCTGCGACGAGGCGACGTGCAAGGAGTTCCCCTTCGTCGATACCGCGGAGGTCCGGGTGTCGACGACGGGGCTGCGCGCCGCCAACCTCGCCGTCGCCCGCTACTCGGTGGTGATGCGGGTCGGCCCGGCGGGAACGACGGCGACCGTCACGTTGCCGTGGTCAGAGTTGCCAGCGACCCAGACGCCGGTCATCAACGGGCTTGTCGTGGAGTCCGTGGGCGCCGCCGACACCTGCTACGACCCCTCGTTCGGATGGCTGCCCACCCATCTTGCCGTGACGGTCGAGGCCGACGGGCCCAACGCCATCGTGACCGCCGCCTTCGAGTCCGGGCTGTCCTTGGAGGAGGCCCGAGGCTGCCTCGACGAAGCGGCCACGGGGGCCGAGGCGACGCTGACGATCGACGTGCTCGGCGTCGCCGGGGTCGCCTCACAGTCCGCTTCGTTGGTCCAGAGCGCCTCCTGGAATCAAGATGGCAGCGAGCTCGCAGCGCAGACGCCTCCTCGCCCCGAGACCCTTGACCTGCCGGAGGCCCGCGCGTTTTCGAGCCTGGAGTGGTTCTTCCACAAAGGGGACTTCGACGGTCGTGGCGCCTACCTCCGCACGCTGACCGCCGACAGCGCCGGCGCCGCCTCGGCCACCAACTACTCACCCGGAACCCAGGTCAGCGGCTTTGACTACCGTTTCGTCGGCACGGTGGTGGGCTTCGTGGGCGAGAACGACGCCGAGCGAAAGGACTGGGCGCTCGAGTACACGCCGACACTCGACGGGGACGGCAACGTGGCTTCGATGACGATGGCGCAAGAGGACTGATGGCGACCCGCATTTTCGAGACGCCGCTCCCCTTCCCTGCCACCGTGGTCCGCGCCTACCACACGCGGCCGGGCGCCCTCCAACGGTTGATGCCACCGAGCGACGGCGCCACCGTCTTGTCCCAAACGGGCACCGTCCACGAAGGCGACCGCATCGTGATGCAAGTGTTGCCGGGCATCACGTGGGAGGCCGTCCATCACCCGCTCGCCGACGGTTTTGTCGACGAGATGGCGCGCGGTCCCCTCACCCGCTGGACCCACCGCCACCGCTTCCTCGAAAATGGGCCCAACGCCTGTGTGATCCGGGACGAGGTTGAGTTTGCCCCGGCCATCGCCAGTTGGCTGGCCGACGGTCGACTCGGGACTCTCTTCGGCTTTCGTGCTCGGCGCCTACCCGAGGACCTGTCGCGACTGGTCGGGATTGCCCCTATCCGCGTGCTCCTCGCCGGCGCCTCGGGGCTACTGGGAACGCAGCTGGCGGCGCTTTTGTCGGTGGGCGGGCACTCGGTGGTGCGGCTGGTGCGCCGGCCGGCCGGCGAGGGGGAAGTCCAGTGGGACCCAGGGGCGGGCACGCTCGACCCGGCCGCCATCGAGGGTTTTGACGCAGTGATCTCCCTTTCCGGCGAAAACGTCGGCGAGGAAGCGTGGACCCCGGCCCGCAAAGTGGAGCTGATCAACAGTCGGTTGGCGACGACGGGGCTGCTCGCCCGGACGCTGGCCATTCTGGAGCGCCCGCCCAAGGTGTGGCTGTCCGCGTCGGCCGTCGGCATCTACGGTGATCGCGGCGACGAGCCGTTGAGCGAAGAAAGCGCCGTCGGCGGAGGCTTCCTCGCGGAGCTGTGCGAGCGTTGGGAGGCGGCAGCGGGCACCGCGACGGGCGTGAGAGTGGTGAAGCTGCGCCTGGGTGTCGTACTCACGGCGCGCGGCGGCGCCCTGGCGAAGATGGCGACCGCCTATCGTTTCGGGGCTGGAGGGACCGTCGGCTCGGGCAGGCAATTCTTCCCGTGGGTCGCCGGGGATGATGCGCTCTACGCCATGCTCCACTGCCTGTTCGACGAGCTGGTCTTCGGCGCGGTCAACGTCGTCGCGCCTCGTGCGGTGCGCCAACGAGAGTTTGCGACGACGCTGGGAAGCACGCTCGGACGACCGGCGATGATTCCCCTCCCCGCCTTCGCGGTCAGCGCACTTTTTGGCGAAATGGGACGCGAGGTGTTGCTCGGCGGCCAGAACGCGGTGCCGGGGCGGCTGCAGGGCCGGTTCACGTGGGCCTTTCCAGAGCTCGCGGACGCGCTCAGCTTCGAGTTGGGAACGCATCCACCAGCAACTCCGGTCACGACGGAATGAGCCCATTGGGACTCGACGCCTACGCGCTCTCAGCGGCGTTCGCGATGCTCGTGGTCTTCCCGACCGCGCTGCGCCTGGACCACGATGTGCCCCGCTGGCTGCGGGTGGTTGCCACGGTGGCTGGGTTTGTGGCGGCCAGCTCGTTCGCGATGCCGGTGGGCCCGGCTGCCGCGGGAGTGGGGGCGCTCTGGTTCCTGGCCACCCTTCCGCACCTCGCCTACGGGTTTGTGCGCTTCCTTTCTGACCCTTCGCCTCGGATCCCCCACGCCTGGGCCGAGGCGGCGTCGGCCGTCGGACCCGTGGTCTCCTCTATCGCCCTGGTCACATCCCGCTGGAGTGGGACCTTCGCCGGCTTCCCCGAGCCGCTCGCGACGCTCACCATCACCCATTTCCACTTTACGTTCGGGCTATTGCCCCTGACGCTCTCGGCGTTGTCACGACGTGGCTTGGGCGCCACCTCCCCATTGTGGGGCCTCATCTTCGTGCCGCCGGTGGTCGGGGCGCTGATGGCGATCCGCCCCGCGCCGCTCTTGCCATCGCTGTGGGAGGCAGGCGCTACCGCGCTTCTGGCAGGATTCGCCTGGGCGTGGACCGTCGGCTCCTGGCGACGGCTGTCGGCGCTTCCGGCGCGGGACCGGTGGCTGGCCCGCGCGGCGACGATCCTGTTCGCAGCGGCGGTTTCGCTCACCCCGGTCTTCGCCTGGAGCTCGGCAATGGGCGCGCCGACGTTCGATTTCGGGTGGATGTTGCGCTGCCACGGGCTGAGCCTTGCACTATCCCTCACGACGCTCGGCATCCTTGCGATCCGCCATGCTCCGATGCGGGGCGTCTCGCTGGAGCCCAGCCCCCATCCGACCGCCGCCGCGCGTGATGTGGACCCTGCACACGCATTTTTCGTCGACACCCGCCACGCCGACCTTGGCCCCGATGGCGACGGGCGCTTTGATCGCCTCGCCGACGCCCTGCTGCATTACCGTTTCTACCCGGCCACGGTCATGCGCTTTGCGGCGTCGTTCGTGACCGAGGACCGGGCCGCACGGCTCGGCGATCGCATCGGCATGTGCCTTCTGGTGCCGCTTTTCCCGGGCCTCCCCGCGATCCGGTTCCCCGCCACCACCGTTGTCAACCTCGTGGCGCGCTCGGAGAGTCACGCCGCCTTCGGCTATCTGACGACCGAGGCCCACTATGGGAAGGGGGCGTGGAGCACGACCCTGACCCGCGTCGACGGCCGCGTCCAACTGACGCTCCAAAGCCGCATGACGCCGACGCATCCGTTGGCGCTGTTGGGACTCCCGCTGTACCGCTGGTTCCAGAAGCGGGCTCACGCCGCGGGGATTGCGCGGCTGGCGGTGTATACTGCCTAGATGCGCGACCTCCCCCTTTCGGCCGTCTTCTGCCTACTTTTTACTGCCTGCCGCGTCGAGGACCCCGATGCCCACAAGGACTCCTCGCCCACCACGACTGGGGATGACGAGGACGGCGACGGCTACACCCCTGCCGACGGCGATTGCGATGACAGGGACCACCTGGTCAACCCCGGCGTCATCGAGCTCTGCGATGGCATCGACGGCAACTGCGACGGTAGTTTCGATGACGAGCTGGTCACCCGATACTGGCCCGACGCCGACGAGGACGGCTACGGGGACGACGCGACTGCCGCGCTCGACGCCTGCGAAGCCCCCGCCGGGTACGTCGCCCAGGCCGGCGACTGCGATGACGCCAACCGCACCATCCACCCCGACGCCGAAGAGACCTGCAACCAGGCCGACGACAACTGCGACGGAGAGAGCGACGAGGGCCTTGGCGAAACCCGCTGGGTGGACGCCGACCGCGACGGCTACGGCGATTCCGGGGCGCCCCAGGTGTCTTGCGCCGATGAGGACTACCTTGTCGACAACGATCGTGACTGTGACGACGCTGACGCGGGCACGTCACCCGAAGCCGACGAGCTCTGCGACGAACGGGACAATGATTGCGATGGCCTCGTCGACGACGGCGTCACCACCGACTTTTACGCCGACGTCGATGGGGATGGCCACGGCGACGCCACCCTGATCGAGCCGGCCTGTGTCCTTCCTATCGGCTACGCAGCGGCGGGCGACGACTGCGACGACGCGGTAGCGACGATTCATCCGGGCGCGGACGAAACGTGCGACGGCGTGGACCAGGACTGCGATGGAATCGTTGACGACGGTGCGATCGACATCAGCGTGTGGTACGCCGATGGCGATGCGGACGGCTACGGTGCGGGTGCCCCCACGTTGAGCTGCGACGCCCCGGCGGGCTACGTCGCGACCGACACCGACTGTGACGACGCCGTCCCCTCCACCAACCCCGGCGCCACCGAGCTCTGCAACGGCAGTGACGACGACTGCGACGGGACCATCGACGAAGACACCGCCGCCGACGCCCCCACCTGGTACGGCGACGCGGACGGGGACGGCTACGGCGCCAGCACCTTCACCACCGTCAGCTGTGATCAGCCCGTCGGCTACGAGGTCGACAACTCCGACTGTGATGACCTCGATGCCGACATCTTCCCAGGGGCGCCGGAACGTTGTGACGGGGTCGACGAAGACTGCAACGGCGTCATCGATGACGGCGCGTACGACCCCTCCAGGTTCTACGCCGACGGGGACAGCGACGGGTACGGCGACGCCACCGTCGCAATCTCCGACTGCTCCGCACCCGCCGGGTACGTCGCCGATGCCACCGATTGTGACGACGCCGACAGTGGCATCAACCCCGGCGCGCGCGAAACCTGCGACGGCCTCGACGAAGACTGCGATGGGGTCGCCGACGATGGGGTGACGGTCTACACCTGGTACGCCGACGCGGACCGCGATGGGTATGGGGACGCGGCGAGCACCGCCGACGCCTGTGCCGCACCCACCGGGTACGTGCCAGACGCCGACGACTGTGACGACGCGGACGCCGCCATCAACCCCGCGGCCGTCGAGGTGTGCGACGGCGTGGACCAGGATTGTGACACCGTCGCCGATGACGGCGTCGCGACCACCACCTGGTACCTGGACGCCGACAGCGACGGCTACGGCGACGCAACCTCCAGCTACGCCAGCTGTGGCGCCCCATCGGGCTACGTCAGCGACAACAGCGACTGCGACGACGACAACGCGCTCTTGTTCCCCGAGGCGGACGGCACCTGTCCGGACGGGCTCGACTGCGAAGACATCCTCGCGGCCGGGAAGAGCACCGGCAACGGCACGTACACCATCGATCCCGACGGCTCGGGCACCGGCACCGACCCCTTCGATGTGTTGTGTGAGATGACCTTGTATGGGGGCGGATGGACCCAGGCGATCCAAGACTACCTCGACACCATGGACACCTCCACCTCCCGAAACTATCTGTACAGCTACGGTTCAAACTGGTATATTTCACCGACGACGACCTACGTTTGGAACTGGAGCAGCTACCAGTACCAGAACGGAACCTATGGCTACGGAACGGGCTCGACGTTGACCTCGACCTTCAGTTGCACCCACGCCGAGGGCGGCGGCTGGGGCGTCGGGTGCAGCAACGGCGGCGGCGGCACCTACAAGGTGCTCCCCATCTACTACAGCGACGCCGCGGCCGCGACGAGCATGATCTGTCAGGACCAGCCGGATGTGTACAGCGCCGGCGCCTGCCGCAGCAATGTGAGCATCTGGGCGAGGGAGTAGGATCGCGGTGTCGCGCTCGGCTTGCCGGGGAAGCGGGTGCAGCAGCGAGGACATCGATGGCATCGTGCTTGTGGAGCCGCGGCGCGCAGCTGGCACGCCCCGTGCTGAAGAGAGCAACCCCGAGTTCTCATGCAACGCTTCCTGTCCCTCCTCTTGCTCGCCGGATCCGCGTCCGCCAGCATCGCGACCTCGGCACCTGTCGTCCCGAATGCCAAACAAGAAACCACCCCCCTGTGGACGGGCGCCGGCACCGCGGAACTCACGACGGGCTTACTCAACGACTCCGACGTGTACGTGGCCACCGCCACCTTCGCCTGGGCGGCCCCTGACAGCCGGGGGAACCTCAACGTGACCGTGGTCCCGACCCTCACGAGCGGCGACGACCCGGCCCTGCTGGTCACGGTTTGGGATGACTCCGGCGCCCTGCTCGCGACGGCGACGATGAGCGACGGACTCCAGACGCTTCAGATTCCGCTCCCCAGCGAACCGATCCTCGCAGGCTCTGCGGCGGAGCGAACCTACCTCGTCGAGATCGAGGTCCTGGATCACCAGGCCGAGTTGACCCTGGGCGTCTCGGCCTCCCTCGCCGCGGTCCCGCAGGGAGAGACCTCGGAGACAGTCTCAGTCACCGCCGCCATCTCCGGACGCATAGAGCGCTCTGGCGAAGACACCGGCGACACGGGCGACACCGGCGACACCGGCGACACCGGCGAATGAACCGAGGCCGGGGCGGCGGGCTCCTGCACCCCGGCGTGATCGGCGCCGTGGCGCTGCTTCTGTTCAACGACCACTACCTGAAAGCGGCGGCCCCTGGGCTCGTCACCGGGAAGTTGTCAGACGTCGCCGGGCTGGCCTATTTCCCGCTGTTCTTGCAGTCGTTGTGGGAATGGTGCGGCGGCCCTGTCTCAAAACGGGCGCTGCTCTTCTGTTGCGTTGCCACCGCTCTGGTATTTGCCGCCGTGAAGACGATTCCGGTATGCCACGAAGTCTACGAGGTCGGGCTTGGGTGGTTGCAATACCCTGTTCGGGCGTGGCTGGGCGCCTCAGCGCCGACTCGGGTGGCCTTGATGATGGACCCGACCGATCTCGTCGCCCTCCCTGCCGTAGGTCTGGCGTGGGGGTGGGGGCGCGACCGTTCGAACGCCGCTGCCAACCAAGTCGACAAGTGACCGAACACTTCGCGAGTTGGTTGGAGGGCGAGCGCGGCCCGGCGGCGCCGTTGCCAAGAAACGCGTTGGCGGCGCCGCCGATGACGTCGGCGCGCCTACTCCCCTCGCTTGACGTGCCCGCCGCGTAGGCCAGCGTTATCCCCCGCGGATGCGCCTCCGTCGCCTCTCCATCGCCGAGCTGAAAATTCGCGGCGAACGTTCGTTTCGCTCGATTACGGGGTACGCGGGGCTCAAACGGATGCTGGTGACCGACGGGTTCCTGTTTCGCGCCCCGGAGGCGGGATCGCCGCACGCCCACCCCGCTCGGGTGCTCTTCCTCAACCTCACCTACTGGCACGCAGCCGACGGCAACGACGTACTGGTGGACGACAGCATCGACGCCGATGTCTTGGCCCATGCGGCGTGGCACCACGCCGCCGCCAAGGCGCTCGCCACGGGGCACGCGCCCACAGCGGCCGCGATGTTTCTGGGCGAATCGATTGCGAGCGCCTTCGATCTGTACGCCATCGGCCACATGCTGGGGACCGGCAGACGGGTCGCCTACCTCCAAAGCCAGGTGCCGCTTTTCGCCGAAGTCGCGCTGGCGGCCGGTCTCTCCGAAACGGCGCTGGCGACGCTCTTTCAGGGGGTGAGTGACGCGCCCGAAGCCGCGTTCGAAGCGCTGCGGGAGCTGCTCTTCGACGCGGCAACCGCGCTGTCTACCTGTCGCGATGCTGACGAGGCGGTGGCGTGCCTGGACCGATTCGCGGCCCACCCCTACTCCCCCTTCCTCCACCACTTTGCGCTGGCGAGCTGGGTGCTCTACGCCAAGGCCCACGCGGGACCCGCCGTCGCCGACGATCCCGCCGACGCCGCCGACCGCACCCTTCGCGCCCACGCCGCCCCCCTCACCTGGTTGGACGAAAGCTGGGTCAACAGCGCCACCGCCGCCGCTGCAAAATGAGCGTGCGTCGCCTTTCCGCCAACGCGCCCTGCCGTTGCGACTCCGGACGTAAGGCGAAGGGCTGCTGCCTCCCTGCGCTCGCCGGCACTTCCGCGCTGACCCCCGAGGCGCTGATGCGGTCGCGCTACACCGCTTACGCCGTCGGCAACATCGCCTACGTGATGCGCACCACGGACCCGGCGGGGCCGAAGGCGAACCCCGACGCCCAGACGTGGGCCGCCGAGGTGCGGCAGTTCAGCGAGAACGTCAGCTTCGACGGCCTGGAGGTTCGCGCGGCTTCGGCGTCGGGCGACACCGGCGAGGTCACGTTCTTTGCCACGCTCGCCCACGCCGGAACCGACGTCAGCTTCGGCGAGCGCAGCCGCTTTGTGCGTCGCGACGGACAGTGGCTGTATGTCGATGGGGACCGGCTGGCGCTACCGCCGAAGGTCAACCCCTGACCCGACGGCAGCCACGCGCGGGTTATTGCCTCAACTCCCGATGCCCCGCGCGCACTTCCCCCACACGCTCAACGACGTGCTTCACGCCGTCGATGGCCCGTTCGGCCTCGTCGTCGGCGACCTCCCCGACGGCACGATCTGGGTGCTCAAGCGCGGTCGCAAGGAGCCCGGCTACACGCTGACCCACTACGCCGACGCACAACGGAGCGGCGAGTTGGGGAGGGAGGCGGAGCCCGACCGGCGCCGCGCCATCAACCGGTTCGCGGAGCTGATTGTGCTGCCCGAACGGTTGTAGGTTGAGCGAGTGGGGGTGTTCAGGCGGAGTCCGGTGTAGGTGATGACCACTGCCCACATCGCCTCTGCGAACACGCTGGCGCCTTCCGGAAGCAGCATCCCGAGGGTGTCCGGCGAGGCAGGATTTCCCCACGCCTGGAGCACGCGGTCACAATCGGAGGCGCCGAGGTAATCGAAGCTCGGCGGGACGTGCAGCACCGCCTTCCCCGACAGGAGCGGGACGTCACCACTTCGGCGAACCAGCGCCGCGTCGAAGGCGGCCAGCGCAGCGGCCGCCTTCGACGCGTCGGCTGCGACCTCGCCGGAGGGTGTCGGAGGTTCGGAACGGGCGCCAACTGACGCCGGGCGCCCGCGGCAGGGATGGAGCGGAGGCCCGCCGCGGGCCGCAGAGACAGCCCGGCGCGCCGAAGGCGCGGCCGCCAACCTACCCGACGCTGAACCGCCGCCGCGCCACCAGCCCCGCCGCCGCCAAGAGCCCCCACGCGCTTGCTGCCGCTGTAGCGGCCGCGCATCCGCACGCCCCAGCCTCCTCGGTGACGGTGAACGCCCCCGCCAGCGTGGAGCTGCCGCCGTCGGCATTGGTCACCATCACGTCGTGCACGCCCGCCGGCAACGCGCTGGGCGAGGTCGCGGCGATCGCCGTGTCCCCCGACAGGCTCACTCCCGACGCTGCGAGCCCGCCGACGTAGAGCTGCAGCCCTGCCTCGAAGCCGGTGCCGAGGATGGCAATGCTCACCGCCTCGCCGACCACGGTATCCGCGGGGGTGACGCTGCTGACGCTTAGATTGGTGTCGGTATCGGTGTCGGTGTCGGTGTCAGAATCGGCGTCGGTGTCAGAATCGGTGTCGGTGTCGGTGTCCGCGTCCCCGATGTCGGCATCCTCGACGCTGGCCCGGATCACCCAGGCCCCATCCGCGTGGACCGAAAGCGGCACGATCTTTTCGCCATCGAACAGGTAGCTGCCAGTGTTGGGGCTGTCGTTGTCGATGATGATGCCGGATTGGTCGGCGGCGCCGTTGAACGGCCAGCTTTCGCCCGTCGTCGGGTCGGGCGGGCAGACCCAGACCGCGACGCTGCCGGTGGTGTAGGGCAGCGCGCTCCACCCGTTGGTGGAGTCGACCAGGTCCAGCGCGTTGATCGTGGTGCTGGACACCGTCATGCTGAACACCTCCGGGCCCCAGTCCATCCCGCCGATCGTGGGTGCGCTACCCTCGTCGAGCCGCTGGATGCCAACCTCACTGAATGTCGCGACACCATCGTCATTTCCGGTGTTGGTGCCGAGGTAGACAAAGACGGTGCCGATGTCGATGGGCAGGTCGGCGGCGTCGCCGGTGAGCACCGAGATGGCGCACTCGGGGAAGCTGAGCCACGCCACCTGATCGCGCTTGTCGTACTCGTCGGTCAGGTTGGTGTCGTTGCGGAGCATGATGTCGGCGGCGAAGGCGTGCGCGGCGAGTAGGAGCATGGGCACTCGGGGGTGGCGGCGAGGGTACCACAGCGGTAGTGACATCCGATGCGCTTGGGAGCCGAGTGACCCCGCTCCCGTCGACCCCGCGCGCCTGGCTCGCGATGCTATCCCTGCTGAGCTTCGGACTCTGTGCCACGACGGCGTGGACCGCGCTTGGCGGCATCGCCCACGTGCAGGACGAGCAGGCCTACCTGTTCCAGGCCCGCCTGTACGCCGCGGGGATGGCGTGGGCGCCGGCCCCGATCGACGGCGGGCTGGTCGCGGGGGAGTTCCAACAGCTCTCGCCGCAGTGGTTCGGGGTTTTCCCGCCGGGCTGGCCGCTGGTTTTGGCGCTGGGAGCGGGCCTCGGCCTCCCGTGGCTGGTCAATCCGCTCTTGGCGGCGACGCTACCGTGGTTGACGTGGGCGGCGTTCGCGCGGAAGCTCCGTCGGCAGGAGGCGCTGGCTGCGAGTGCGGTGGCAGCGCTCTCTCCGGGGGTCCTTGCCCTGGGCGCGTCGATGATGAGTCACACGCTGGTGCTGGTGTGTGGACTCGCGGCGGTCGCGGCGATCACCGCAGGAAGAGCCGGACTGGCCGGCGCAGCCGTGGGCATGGTGATGGTGGCGAGGCCGCTGGACGGGCTGGTGCTGGGGGGGCCGCTTCTGGTGTGGGCGGCCCTGTCGCTGCGAGATCTACGCCTCGTGGTGGGTCCCGCTGTTGCGATGGCCCTGCTGCTGGCCAGCAACCAACTCTACGCCGGGTCGCCGCTTACGTTTGCGGTGGAACAATACTTCGCCAAGGGCACCGACTGGGGGGTGACGTGGCGCGAAGGCTGCAACCGCCTCGGTTTTGGCGCCGACCGCGGCTGCATGGGGCGGTACGCGAAGACCGGGTACACCCTGGCGATGGGGATGGAATCCCTCTCCGCGAACGCGCGCTTCTTCGATCGGCTGCTGATCGGCATCCCCGGCGGGGCCGTGCTCGCGGCGGTGGGTGCGGTTCTGGCGTTGCGGCGGCGGGTACTCCCGTTGGCCGTGGTCGTCGCCGCGTTGGCCGGCCCGCTGGCCTACGGCTTGTATTGGTACCATGGCGTCGCGTACGGCGCGCGCTTCTGGCACGGCCTCTACCTGCTGGCCTTGCCCGCCCTCGGCGTTGTCTTGGGGTGGCGTCCCCGTCTGGGCGTCGTTGTATTGATCGCCGGAGTGGCATTTACTTTTCCGAAGGTCTGGCGCGAGCTCGCCGACGACTACTGGTGCGTTCCCACCGGACTCGATGACGCGCTCGTCAGCGCCGGCGTCACCGAGGGGGTGGTGCTGATGGACGCGGAGGGGAAGGCGACCCGCCGATGGCCGCTCACCAAATACAACCGCTTCGATTGTGAGGCGTGGTATCCGGCGGGCGCTGGCTTGGGGCAGAACCGTCCCGATGGCAGCGGGCGATTGTTTCTACGAGCACCCGGCTCGGCGTCGCTGGTGCACCCGGGAAATGAAGCACCGGCAATCAACGCTACCCTCGCAGAGGTAGAGGCGAACCATCCCGGCACCCCGATCAGCAAGGCGACGATGGTCTGGGGGGAAGGATGGCGGGTGGAGCGGGGGGAGTGAGCCGACCGCGGACGCCGGGGAACGCCTACCGAAAGGTGTAGACTCCGTCCTTGGCGACGCTGACAATCGGGAGCCGTCCCTCATCCCGCACGACGCGGTCCCCCTCGTCGAGGTTTCGCCAGAACGCGTGGTGCTCGGGTTGGGCGCCGGTCGCCACCAGCGCGGCGATGTCGTGCGTCGGAAGGATGTGGACCGCCACTGTTCGTTTGGCGTCACGCATCGCGGCGGCCATCGCCCACAGCTCCTCGATGCGCTCGTCGGACATGGCGAGGCAGCCAATCGAGACACACGAGCCGTGAATCATGATCGCCCCGCCGGGCGTCTTGGGGTGGCCGAGGATTCGATCGGAGCGATTCGGGTAGCTCACCCTCATCGACAGGTGGTAACTACTCCGCGGGTTGAACAGGTCCAGGGTGTAGAAACCTTCGGGAACCTGCGAGTCCCCTTCCTTTCGTTTGGGGCCGAGCCCGCCCGAGGCGTAGCAGACACCGTACGTCGCGACCGGAACCAGCCGCCCAGAATCGGCGCCCCACACGTCGAGTCGGCCGACGTCCTTGAACACCCGAAAGACCATCGAACGCGGCGGGAAGGACAGTCTGGCGGCGGTGAAAAGCGCCTGGACCATCGGGCGACGTCCAGTAGCGAGCGCCTGCCTGGCCTTGGCGCTGAGACCGCCAGCGGCGTCGTAGAGCGTCGGCTCGCGGAGCGTCCCGGCCTCGCCGTCGGTTGCGAGGCCACACAAGGCCAGGCAGAGCAACCAGACGCTGCCGATGCGTACGGAGCGGGGCGCGCGCCTGGATGTGGTTCCGGTCGGGGGCGGGGGCGCGTGCGAGGAGGCCGGCGTCATCGTGGGCGCCGGCGGCGGCTGACCACGGCCAGGACGGCGACCGGCAGGAGCCCCACTCCGGCCGCGCACCCCGGTTGCCCACACTCCCCGGCGACGCGCGCATCGGTGGGGTCGGTGTCGAGTTGCCACTCAACCGCGTTGGTGAAGCCGTCCCCATCGGCATCCTCGGCGCCGTCGTCGCGCTCGGAGTCCAGGCCATTGGCCTCTTCCCAGCGGTCCCCCATGCTGTCGTGATCGTCGTCACGCGGCAGGACCAGATCGACGCCGCTGACCGCCTCTCCAACGCTCAGGGAGAAAAGCCCAGCGCCCGCGTCGGTCCGAGACGCGTCGATCCACATCGGCGCCCAGCCGGGGTCGACCGCGCAGTACCACGCGTAGCTGACCCCCACCGAGACGGTCGCTGCCGCGACGCCAGAGACGGTCCAGGCGCCATCGCGCCCGGAGCTCGACGACCAGGTGCGCGCCTCGCCCGAGTCCTCCGTTACCAGCACGGTCGCGCCGTAGACCGGGGCACCGTCGTCGTCGATGACCGTGCCCGACAGGGTGGCCGCGGGGGTGAGGACGACGTCGATCACCGTGTCGCCATCGACCTCATAGAGCGTGCGCTCGCCCGATTCGTCCCCCATGAACCCCGAGACGAAGCCCCCGGAGCTCCCCGACACGTACAGGGTGTAGTCGCCAGGCCAGAGCCCCGGGAGGACCACCTTGTCGGACGCGTCGAACTGGTCGCCGCGGCCCACGCTGTACGTGTCGTTGTAGAGCAGCACCGAGGTGGAGGCAATGTCGCCCTCGCCCGTGGCGTGGAACGTGAGCGTACTGTCCTCTGGCAAGTACAGGTCGATGGTGACGTCGTCCCCTTCGTCGGGCACCGACAGCGTCCCGCCTGGACGGTCCGCGTCGGGGTAGTAGGTGGTGGCGTGGCCAGGGGACGACGCCCAGGTCACCACATCGCCCGGGGGCAAACCATCGGCCACGTAGCGGCCATCGGCGCCGATGGTGACCCCCAGGACCTGGGAGCTGGCGTAGGCGTAGGCCGTGCCCGAGGTGACCGGACCTGCCGGACCCGAAATTACCCCCGAGAGGCGGATGCCATCGAGCAACGCGACGTCCCCAACCGTCCCGGACTCTCCGGCCCGCAGCGCGAGCACCTCGCCGGCGCCTTCCTCGTACTGCCCGCCCAACCACTGCTCCGGCCAGCCGTCACCGGCGACCACAAGGTAAAACCGCGACGCGGTCGCGTCCGCGTCGAGGCCCACGATGGAAAAGCCGCCGTCTTCGTCGCTGTTGTCTCCCCGGATGATGAGCGAGGTCCGGTCCTCGGCGCCGTAAAGCGACACTCGCATCCCGGGGATTGGATTTCCCCCCAGATCGGTCACCCTGCCGCTGACGGCGGCCCCGACGGCCAACGATTCATCGAGGTCCGCGAGGGCGCTCACCCCCTCCGAAAGCTCGACGGGATCGCTGTCGCAGGCGCTCCACGCGCCCCCGAAGAAACGATCACCGTGAGGGTCGTAGTTGGGTGGCAAGAACCGAAGGCGGTACCGATCGGCCGACAGGCCGGTGATGGACCACTCCCCGCCGCTGCGCGTCTGAGCGCTGGCGTAGTTGAAGCGAGAGTCGTAGGCGTACACCGTCGCGCCGACAACGGGCTCCCCCGCGGCGCCGGTCAGGGTGCCGGACAGCTCAGACGCGAGCGCGGTCGCCAGCCACCACATCGGCCCCTCCTCCGATGCCCAGATCGGCAAGGCGCCGCCGTACACCGCTGTCCCCTTCTTCGTCGATCGTGACCGAGAGCCCGCCGCCGGCCAATCCGAACCAGTCCACCACCGCCGACACCCCCTCGCCGTAGGCCGAACCGGCTGTGGACACCAGCACCAGGCAACCGTCCCGGCCCGCACGCGCCGCGACCCAGGCCTCGACGGCCTCGATCGACAACGCCCGCGCCTTGGCGAAATCCAGCGCACACGCGCCGATGGCGACGAGCCCGGCCGCCAGCCCCCAAAAAGTTCCCGGCGTCAAAAGCGAGACGACCGCCGGCACCGCCGCCACGCCGGCCAACCAACGGCGCGGCCGGCGTACGTCGAGGGCAAGCAGCTCGATGTGGCGGACATTCGGCCCCGGCGCCCCCACGATAAGCGTCCAGGCCGCCTGCTTGGACCACAGTGGCACCCCCATGGCGGCGAGCACGGCCGCGCCGAGCCCGATCGCGCCAAACCAGAGCGCAAACACGGGAAAGGGCCAGGCCAAGAGCGCCAGCGTCGTCCCCAAAACCGCCGCCGCCAGCGCGTCCCGGTTCGCTGGCATACGCGCAGGGTGGCCGAAAACGCGCGTTGGCGCTCCGGCAGCACCAACACGATCCGCCAGAGCAACAATGCCGGCCCGAGCGCGGGCGCCTGTCAAGAGGGGAGCGGGAGGTGCGGAGGGCTTCGACAAGGTCTACAGCGGCTTTCCGCAGCATACCGCGGTCTCAGCCGCTTGCCGAAGGGCCGCGAACCCCGTAGGAGGGGTGTGCTGAACAGGAAGCAGAATGCGGTTTCGCGGAACGGAGTACACCGGAAAGGGCCAGATCATCGCGATCGTCGATAGCGGCGTGGACGTCCGCGACCCCAGGCTCGCGCGCGCCGCCCTCACCGGTTGGAACATCTCGCTCAACGCCACCGCCCACGCGTTGCTGGCCTCCGACTTTGCCGACGAAAACGGGCATGGCACCGAGATCGCCGCCGCGATCCATGTCGTGGCACCCGAGGCCCAGCTGATGTGCATCAAGATCATGGACGCCAAGCTGCGTACCAGCGCCGACCTGATGGCCGCCGCGATCGAGCTCGCCGCCAAAAACGGAGCCGGCGTCATCAACCTGTCGTTGGGCACGCCCAACATGGGCAAGGCGCTGCTCCTGCGCGACTGCTGCGCCAATGCGGTCGAAAAAGGCGCGGTGGTCATCGCCGCGGCCCACCCCAAGGGCGAACGCGCCTACCCCGCGGACCTGCCCGAAGCGGTCGGCGTCGCCAGCCATCCCGACTGCCCGCCAGAGAAATTCTACTATTTTGCCCCGCACCGCTTCCCGGCTCGCCAGTGGGGTGCGTTGGCCGGAAAGTTCCTGGGTCACGGCTACACCGCGCTCAACGCCGGACAGGAGCGGGGGGTCTACAAGGGCTCGGGGCTGGCCACCGCCAATCTCAGCGGGCGCATCGCCTGCCTTCGGGAAGCGCTCGGCAATGAAACGCCGGTCAACCTCATCGAACACCTGCGCCAGATTGCGCTGACCCCGGTGCCTGAGATCGGGTACGCGTGATCCTGCTGCTGTCGGCGGTGGCGCTGGGCAGCCCGATGGAGTTCTACGGCTTCGGGGCCCGGAAGATGGGGCGCGGTGGCGGCGCTGTCGCGCTCGAGGAAGGCGCGGAGTCGATCCTCCAGAACCCGGCCGCCCTGGCCGGGCAACGGTATCCGCAGGCGTCTTTGGGTTTTGTGGGCGTGAATTCGGCGTTCGAGCCGATTTCACCGGTTTGGTGGGACCAGAATCGCGACGGACTGGTCGACGAGCTGGACGAGCCCTTGGACGTCGGCCCCGCGTACGACCCGGTGCAGGGCTTCATGCTCGGGGTGACCCGACCGATTGGGACGATGTTTTCGTTCGGCGTCGGCCTCTTCCTCCCCATGAACCGGCTGATTCGCTTGCAGACCTTCGATCCGCAGGTGCCCACCTACTTCCTCTACGAAAACCGGGCCCAGCGGTACGAGCTGGTCCTCGGCGCCGGTTTGCGGCCCAAGTGGGGCATCGCGGTTGGCGCCGGCGTTCAGGTCATTCCGCGGGCGAAGTACCATATTTCGGCGACGCTGGACCTGACCGTCAGCGGTGCCGAAGGGGGGGAAAGCGCCGCGGGCGAGGTGGTCGCGGTCGGCTTGGATGTCCACGACATGGAGCTGGACCTCATTCCAGGGTTCGCGCCGATCGTCTCTGTGCACTGGGACGCCGGGCAGGCGCTGCCGGTGCTCGACGGGCTGGAGGTGGGCGCGTCGTGGCGTGGTGACGCCGGCCTGCCCGTCGACGTCGACATCGACCTTCAAGTCAACGCCCGCACCGAGCAGCTCGGCGACCTCGACCCGTTGGTGCTCCCGTTCACCCTGGGCATCAGCCTGGGCGTCTTCGACCACTACACCCCGAGTCAGGTGAACCTCGGTGTGGCCTATGAGATCGCCGAGACCTGTACGTTGAGCGTCGACGTCAAGCGCACCGCCTGGGACGAGGCCCTCCCCAGTATTGCGGAGGTGACCCACTTCACCGTGGACGGCGCGGGTCTGGACATCCCGGATGGCTCCGCGACCGACGGCAATCCCAGCTCGATCACCCTGGTGGCAACGTGGTCGCCGCGGGTCGGGGCCGAGGTGAAGTTGCCGAAATTCCGCCCGTGGGAGCGCTCCGGAGACTGGGTCGTCTCGATTCGTGGCGGCGCGGGTTTCGAGCCCACCCCGCTGCAAAGTCAGTCCACGGAAACCGCGCTCCTCGATGGAGACCGGACCCTTTTCGCGGTCGGCCTGGGTGTCGAACACGACGACCCGTTCCGCAAGCCGGGACACCAGCGCCGTGTGCGCCTCGACGGCTTTTTGCAGGTCCACATCGTCGCGTCCGGACAGCTCGACCGGGGGACGCCCGACACGCCGACGGCGGGTTATTCGGTGGACGGCTCGCCGATCCCCATCGGCGGGCACTTGTTGGCGGCTGGGGTGCAGTGGGGTCTCGAGTACTGATGAGCAGCTCTCTTTCTGACCTGTGTGCGTGGGCGGCGGCCCTGACTGCATCCGACATTCCTCCCGATGTCGCGACCATTGTTCGCTTGCAGCACGTGGGGCTCGCCGGGGCCGCGCGGCGGCTGGCGGCTCTCCCTGGCGGGGCCGAGCTCGGCGTCGGCGCCGCGGCGCAAACGGGGCGGTTCCTACAGCTGCCGTTCGACGACCTGACGGCGGGCGGCCGCGTGGGCGCCGGGCTGGGTCCGGCGGCGTGGCTGACAGAAGCTGGCACCCTCGATCAGCTCGTCGCCAGCAGCGTCGCGGCGTTCGAGGTTGCGGCACGCGTGGGCCTGGCGGGCGCGGTCGCAGCCCGGGCCGACGAGGTCGACCTGCGGGCGATGCGGGTGGCCGCGGCGGTCATCCGTGCGCTTGCCGCGGGGTCGGGCGCCAGCGGAATGTTGGCGGAGGTGGAGGGTGCCTTGGCCGATGGCGCCGCCGTTGCCCTGGCCGACGTGGCCGGAAGCGCGGGAGCACGGCGCCTGGCGGAGGCCGTCCATCGCCCCGGCGCCTCCGGCGGCGCAAAATTGGCCCCCTCGGCCGCGCTGGGCGCGCCCGGCGCGGTCTGGCTCGCCCGGACCTTGATCATTCCCCGCTACCCAGGCTCGCCGTGGATGAACACGGCGCTGGACGCGCTCGACGTGGTCTTGTGCCGCCACCTGAAGGCGGGAGAAAAGCGCTTGCGCGCCGACCAGATCGAGCGCGTGGTGTTTCGTACGGCCTGGGGTTCGGCCGAGGCCGCCGCCGCGGGTTTGCCTCGACCGGCGCTCGGCGCCACCTCGCTGGCGGAGGCGGCCGCGCTGATGATCACCCACCACGAGCTGGGCCCGGAGTGGCTTGCCGAGGGGGCCTCTGGGGACAAAACGGAGGACGTGGCCGCGGTCGCGTCTCGCGTCGAGGTGGTGACCGACAGTCGGCTTTCGGCGCGAAAGGCGCGACTGCTGGCGGAAGCGCTGGGTCCGGTGCTCGGTGAGGCGGGGCTGCGCGTGATCGCAAAAGCAGCCGCGGGGCGGCTGCGCGGCGCGGAGATCTCTGGCGAAATTCTCCCGCTCTTGCGCGAACGGCCGTGGGCAGCCGTGGCCGGGCTCCGCCGCACCGGCGGCCTCGCGGCCTGCACCGTGGACGACGCGCTGGCGTGGCCCACCGAGCTGAAGTTGTACACCACCCGCGGCGGCTGGTGGCCGGAGCGGCGGCAGTCACCGACCGGCCATGGCGCGGGTCTGCAAGCGGCGGCCCTCGCCCGCTTCGGCGACGACGCGCGTGCCGGTCGCCTCCTCGCCTCCCCCGGTGATCGCGCCGCCAGCGACTGGATCGCAGAGCTGTTGTCGTGACCGAGGTCATGCACGCCGTCAACGTGGTTGCCGCCACGGTCCATGGCGGGGCGCTTTTGATCTTCGCGCTCCTGCTGCTCTTCCGCGCGGCCATCCCTCACGTGGGCAGCGTGGGCGTCCTCCGGGTCTACCGCTCCTTCGGCGCCGGCATCGGGCTGTCGCTCGGCGCCTTCATCCCCACGGAACTGTACCTGCACGTGGTCGGGCAGAACCCGGGCATTTCCTTGCCAGCCAGCCTGGCACTGCGGTGGGACACCACCGAGCACAGCATGCTCTCGGCGCGGCTGGCGCTGCTCTTCGTCGGGTGGATAAGCTACGTTCACCTTGAGATATGGACGCTCGATCCAGCGCGGACGCTCGATAAGGACGGCGCTGTGGTGGATGCTGCAGCCTATGAAACGACGGCAGGGCGCGTCAGCTGGCAGCTTGCGCTCAACGCCGCGCTGTTCACCGCCGCCATCGTGCTCGGCACGCTGGCCGGCCGATGAGCGGCTCGATGATGCACCCCCAGCCGATGGCACCCTGGCACGCGGCCGAGTGGTTCTTCTTCTTCCTCGCCAACGCCATCATCTTCTACTTCTGCTACAAGGGCGTAGTCGCCGACGTCCGGGCGTGGTGGGGGAAGCGGACGGGGTGACGGGGGGATGATCGCCGCGATCCGTACGCGTAGGAGTGCGCGGCAGCGGGAGAGTGGAGGGCGCTGCGCCCGGAGCGAGCACGCGGCGCCCAAAGGGCGGCCGCCGGTCGGACCTCAGTCCGTACAAAGATTCTCCTTCCACTCCTCCTCGTTGTTGTCTTCCAGGCACTCGCTCACCGTCTGGTCCGTGCCCGCGTCGCCGCCGTCGACTTGCGCGGTGAGGGTGACAATCTTCTTCGCGCCCGATTCCAAGCGGTACTCGAAGGAGTCCAACGATTCCCCAGCCGGGACGGTGTCGGTGACCGCGGTGGCGCCGAGGGTCGAGGTGTTCCCGTCCTCGTCGACCGCGACGAGCTTGACGACGAAGTCCTGGGTGATGTCCTCGTACCCGCGATTGGCGACGGAAACCCAGGCGACGAGCACGCCCTCATCGCACTCATCGATGCACACGCCCTCGACGGTGGCGGTGAGGTCGGGGAGGGTGTAGCCGTCGGAGCCGGCGTAGATGTCACCCGAACGGAAGTTGTTGTACGTCTCCAGGTTGCGCGCTGGGGTGGCCGGGATGCTGCCGTCGTCGTTGATGTTGGTGATGCTGTAGGCGTGCTGGTTCCACACGCGGCGGGCGGAGCGCCACGAGCCGTCGGCGTCGCCGAAGACGTAGAAGCCAGCGTGACCGCTGGTGTTGGCGACGATGATTTCGGCCTGCCCGTCGGCATCCACGTCGGCGATGGCGGGGTATTCGAGCCAGGTCGCGTTGCTGTGTTCGCTGCTTTCCAACTTTACGCTGCCGTCCGGACCGGCGAAGACCCACAGCCGCGTTTCATCGGCGTAGACCGCCTCGGCGACGCCGTCCCCCTCGAAGTCGAAGACCGAGCTGCCGGTGTTGCCGCTCGACGCGTCCTGCGTGACCGCCTGCCACTTGACCGAGCAGTCCTTCTCGAACACCGAGTACCGACTGCCGGCCGCCGCCGCAAACTCGGCCTCACCGTCACCGTCGAAGTCTGCCACCGTCGGCGGACCGCCATAGTAGGCGGAGTCCGCCCCAGGGATCTTGGCGCTGCACAGCACGGTCCCATCGTCGTCCTGGAGCCGGATGCGGCCGCCCGTGCTCACGACGATTTCACCCTTGTCGTCCCCATCGAAGTTGCCCACCGCCGGGTACCCATCTTCCTGACCGTTGGTCCAGATGGCGCTGCCGTTGCGCTTGTACAGCGCGTTGCCGACGACCACCTCCTGATCCCCGTCGTTGTCGATGTCGTAGGCGAAGGACGTGGTGCCCACGTTGTTGCCATTGACGCCGCCGATGCCGTTACGACCCTGACCCAAGGTCGCGCCGGTGTTGCTGACAATCGCCGAGCCGCAGATGATCTCGGGCTCGCCGTCGCCATTGAGGTCGGCGATGGCCGGATTGTCGCTGGTGCCGTACATCGAACTGTTGAGGTTGGCGCTGGTCCACATCCGCGCGCCGTTGTGATCGTACGCGACGAGTGTTTTATTGTTCGTCGGGATGATGATGTCGGTCCAACCGTCGTTGTCGATGTCGCCGAGGGCCACGCCGCCTTGCCCCTGGACACCGCTGCCCTCGATGGTGAGCAGCTCGGTGCCCGAGCCATCGCCGCTGACGACACGCACCACATCGGCCGAGCCGTAGGTGATGACCACCACGTCGGGAATGTCGTTCTCATCGGCGTCCCCGTCCCCGTCATCGTCGCTGAGTGAGCCGACGGCCGGCATCATCATGATCTGGTTGGAGCCGGAGACGTTGCGGAAGGTGTCCTTCTTCCACTCGACGACCGGGGTGAAGCTGCCAACCGGGGCTGCTTCGACATCACACTCTTCGTTCTGCCGCACCGACTTCCCTGGGAACGAGCGCCCTTCGCACACGGTGGGATCGGTGTCCTCCGGGTAGCCGGTGTCGTCGCCGTCGCCCTCGCCATCCCAGTCGGAGTCGTTCTCGTTGTCGCCGTTGCCCTCGGCCTTGCCGTTGAGGTTGTAGTCCGAACAGGCCACGAGCAGACAAACGAGAGAGAGCGGCAGGGCGCGCATGAAGTTCCGGGGTGGGGCGCCCTATCCATACCACGCAACGTTGCCGATGACTCACGCCGGAGCCCAACCGGGCGGGTCGGCAGCGCTGCGATGATGCTCGCACCGTCCTCGTCGTCAGACGAAGCGAGCCACCCACAGTTGGGCGTCGCTCCCCTCGAGATCGTAGGCCACGACGATCTGGTCGCCCACCACCGCGATGTGCGGCCGGTTTCCGAGCGGAACGATGGCCGACGGGGCGAGTTGTTGGGTGGGCGTCTGCTCCATGAGTTCGAGTTCGCCGGCGTCCCCCCGTGCCCACCGAGGAGGTGTCAATTGAGCGCCAAGTCCATCGGATGGACATGGCCGGCCCAGACGAAGGCCTCCGGTACCACGGCCGGCGCGTGAGAAAATGCAAAGGGTCCCTCCTTCACGAGCGCCGGGAGCATGGTGACCTCCCAAGAGGCCGGGAGCGTCGCCTGATGGCGATCGTGGTTGCCTGGGACCAGCTCCAGGCGGGCGCGCAGGCCGGCGCGCCACTCGGCGACCCGCGCCTCGGTCGCCGCTTTGACGGCGCCGTGGACGAGGTCTCCGAGCACCCGAACGGTCCGCGCTCCGGTCGCGGCGACGAGGCGGTCGAGGCGGGCGAGGTCGTCGTCAAGCTCGCCCGGCGGGAGAGGGAGGCCTTCGGCGCGGAAGTGGTCGCCCTTGCCAAGGTGGACGTCGGCTACCGCGAGCATGCCGTTCCAGAAAAGCGCCCGGTCCGGGAGGAGCAGGACCGATTCGCCGGCAATAGTCAACGTCAAACCCAGCGGCGAACCTTGCAGCGGCACCGCGATGCGCTCAGGGGGACGTTCGACGAGCGGCTGGGCACGGCGCATCGCCCCGGGTATCTCGACTCATGCCCCCCATTTCGCAACGCGGCGAGGGTCATGCCCCTCGATTCGCAACATCCGCCGCGCGGAGCGGAAATCCAGCCGGCAGCCGATCGGGACAACGCCCAGAATTCGGCGCTCGATGGCGCTCCCACCGGCCCAAACGCATCGAAGCACTCGTGCGTGTTGCGTTTTCGCGGGCATGACGCCACCGTCGCCAGTTTGTGACCCCTACCTCCGCCCCCGTCGCATCCGCGCCACCCGCTGCGCCACCGACTCCGTCGTGGCGACACTGCGCGTCAACCGTGATTCGAGCAGTGGAATCACGAGGGGTGTGGGCTGCGAGGGGTGGGTGAGCACGACCCGGGCGCCACGCAGGCGGGCCAGGGCCTCGGCCAAGCGCGACTGGTCGAAGTGTTGTTCGATGACCTCACGGCGCGCTTGTGACAACAGCGGGGGATAGATGGGATGAGGCGGCCGGTGCTCCACGCGGAGCAGAGTGTGCATCCTGACTAGAGCAAAGCTCAACGGAGTCACCGGCGATGAACGACTATAGCACCTGCACCGTGGGCATCGATCTCGGGGACCGCACGTCCGTGGCGTGCATCTGCACCCATGGGATGGTCATGGGGTGGTTTGACTGGGCCCACATCGGGCTTCCCGATGACGCCGGAAGGAGTCCGAGAGGCTTTTGAAGGAAAACGCTTTGCGAAGGTTGCGATGGAGGCCGGCGCCCAGTCCGGCTGGGTGACCCATGCGCTCCGGCAGCTCGACCCCGCGGTGCTCGGACTCATCCTCGAGGGGGTCGATCTCTCTCTCGCGCCACGTCGCAAGCGGTACCCGCCAAACTCGCCGTTGGGGTAGTGCAATTGCAACGATCACTTCTCCCAGGCCGTCTGGACCGGCATTCCGGAAGGTGCGAAAATGCAGGAGTGTCGTCACACCTTGAAGCGTAGATCGTCCGCCTACAGACCGCGCTGGCGGAGTCGGAGGCCCGGTTCGAGGAGTTGCTCCAGATCGCCGCGAAACAGAGCCAGGAGATCAGCGAGCTTCGCACCATGCTTCGCCGAAAGATGACCGGTGTCCGGCCTCCGCCGACCAGCGACGCGGCTCCCGCCGACTCCGGAGGGCGACACAGCGTCGCCTGGAACCGGGCTGCTCTGTCGGAGCGTGCGAGCATTGCGGAAGCAAGCGCCTGCTCGCCCGTGATCGTGAGCACAGCGTGCGACTCGACGCCAACGAGACGATCGCCCGCCTTGGTCGCGAGGTGCTGGACATCGTCCGGTGCAAAGACTGCGGCCGCACGACCACGGCCACGCCACCAGCCGGATGTACGCGGTCGAGCGCGACGCCATGGCCCAGGGCCTCGTCGGCGCCGCCCTGCTCGCACGCCGAGGCGCACAGACCCGGCCGATCGTCGATGCTTTCAAGGTCTGGCTGCAGCGCCAAGACAAGCCCGAGCTGCTCCCGAGTGACAACTTCGCACATCGACAGTGTGCACGCTGGATGCGGATCGCGCGGTCGCGACCTACCCGCCAGCAGCGCCCCCCGGCCCCGCAGCGCCCCGCGCCCGGCCCAGCCGCTTCAGCTCCCGAAGGTGGAAGAGGTAGAAACTCTCGAGCTTTTCGCGCGCCCACGGCGTTCGACGCAGGAACTTCAGGCTGGACGAAACGCTGGGATCGTTGAAAAAACACGCGAATTTGAGCTGCTCGTGGAGGTGCTCCCACCCGTGCGCGGCCACCAACTCATCCAGCATCGCCGCCAGGGTGATGCCATGCAGCGGATCCTTCGGCGGCTTTTGCTTGGGGGGGTCGTCCACCCGGCGAGGTTATCCGCCCGCCATGTCCGACACCGCCCTGACCTTCGCCGATCTCCCGCTTCACGATGCGCTCAAGGCCGCAGTCGCGGCGATGGGCCTCACCGTGCCGACGCCGATTCAGGCGCGGTGCGTTCCCATCCTTGTCGAAGGCCGCGATCTGCTAGGTCAGTCCCAGACCGGCAGCGGGAAGACCTTTGCGTATGGCCTGGCGCTTTTGCAAGGACTGGAGCCCGACTACCGGGACCGCGGCCTCCAAGCGCTCGTGCTTTGCCCGACCCGTGAGCTGGCAACCCAGGTGACCGCGGAGCTGCGCAAAGCGGCGAAGGGTCTGGCCGGGGTGCGCATCCTCGAAGTTTGTGGAGGGCAGCAAGGTTGGTCGCAGCGGCAGTCTCTCGAACAGGGCGTGCACATCGTGGTCGGCACGCCGGGGCGCTGCCTCGACCTCTTTGGCCGCGGCGTGATGAGCCCCGCGCGTATCAAGATGGTGATCCTGGACGAAGCCGACCGGATGCTCGATCTCGGGTTCCAAGACCAGGTGGAGCGAATCCTCGAGGGCTTGCCCGACGACCGCCAGACGGTTTTCTTCTCGGCCACGTTCCCGCCCTCGATCGCGGCGATGAGCGCCCGCTGGCAGCGCGATCCGGCCGTCGTGACCGTAGAGGGCGAGCCGCTAGAAATCCGCCACCTCGCCCATGTCGCCGACATCGATAGCCGCTGCGACGCGCTCCTCACCGTGCTTTCAGCGCATCAGCCGGGCTCGGCGATCGTGTTCGGGAACTTCAAGGAGTCGGTAAAACGTGTCGCCGCATCGTTGGCGGCAGCAGGATTCAGCGTGGGCGAGCTGCACGGCGATCTGGAGCAGGTGGATCGCGACCGGGTCATGGCACGACTGCGCAACGGGAGCGTTCGCGTGCTCGTGGCCACCGACGTTGCCGCCCGCGGCATCGACGTTGCCGGGCTCGATCTGGTCGTCAACTACGAGCTGCCTCCCAAGGCCGACGCCTACGTTCACCGCACCGGACGGACGGGGCGGGCCGGGCAGCCCGGCTTGGCGATCGCGTTGGTCTCGACACGGGAACAGGAGCGCCTCGGCCGAATCGCCGAGGAGTTGGGTCTGGACATCCCGGTGCACCCGCTGCCCGACGCGGTGACCGTGGCACCCCAGTTGGCCCGCATGACGACGCTGTTCATCGGCGGCGGACGCAAGCACAAGCTGCGGCCGGGCGACATTCTCGGCGCCCTCACCGGCCCCCCGGAAAAGGGCGGCGCGGGGCTCCCTGGCGCGGCGATCGGGAAGATCGAGATCCACGACCGCTTCTCCTACGTCGCTGTCAGCGAGGAGATCGCGGTGCGGGCGTTGGCGGCGCTGCGGGACGGCAAGGTGAAGGGGACGAGGTTCAAGGTGGAGGCGGTCGGGGCGCCAGGCCCCACCAACACGTCCGCCCCCTTCCATCGCACGTAGGCTCCCCGAGCAGTTCCCGCAGCAGGGCGACCGACACCCCAGGCGTGCGCGGCACCTCGGCGACGATGGTGCCCACCCCCTCCGCCGCCAGAGCGGCGACCGCCCCATCGGGGAGCACAGGTAGCACCACGGGCACCTCCACAAGCTCGACAGCAGGCGGATCGCGGGGGTTCGGCTTCTTGCGGCCGTGAGGGCGAGAACGCTCGGCGTCGAGCAGCGCCTTGACCAACGGCTGCCCCTCCGCCCAGGTGCGCCACTCCGCGGGCCACAGGTACGCGTCCCACATCGACATGCCATTGACCAGCGGCCGCCGGTAGTGGATCCACTCAGCAAACCGGACCTTGCCGACCTCGGGATCGAGCATCGGCAGCAGCAAGACGGCGCCGGGCGCCAAAGCGTCCGCCCACTCTGGCCTGGGCGGCACTTTCCAGGTGCTCAACGGCCCCGGCACGCCGACGCCCTGCGCGACCGACAGCGCGAGCCCCAGCCCAGCCGCAAAACGGACCCACCCACCACGGGACATCGCGACCGCGGACAGCGCCGCCAGCGCGAGCGTGGCCCCGGCCAGCGCCCGATGCGGCCACCAGAATCGATCAAAGCCGGGGAGCACCCGCAAAAGAGCCAGCGGGGTGGGAATCGCGACGCCAAAGACCCAGATCGACTCCCCCGTCGCGGTCATGCACAACAGAACCGTCGTGACCGCAAGGCCCACGGCGCGCCCACGAGGCCGACCCACACACGCGAGTAGCCCCACGGCGTACAAGCACTGCGGAATGTAGGCGACGATGCGCGGGTGCTGGATCCAGAAGAAACCACTCCACAGGCGCGTCGCGTTGGGGATTGGCGCGGCGGTCACGTCACCGCCAGCCATCTCGCCCCAGGAAAGCGCCGACAACAGCGCGAACGGGGCGGTGATCACCAGACTCGTGAGCGCGGCGATGCCGAGGGCTCGCAACCGCTGCCAACGGGGCGCTGCCTCCTCAAAGAGGCTACCCGACATCACCGCGGCGACGACGACTGCCCCGAAAAGTCCGTAGAACCAATAGCCAAGGCCGGCGACCCCCAACCACGCCCCCGCGCGCCTGCCGCCCCGGGCATCCACCGCCGTCCAGGCATGGCCAAGCGCGACCGCCATGGGTGCGAGGAGCGTCTGGGTCACCCGACCGGTCTGCTCCTCCCCCCACACGTACGGACACATCGCCAGGACCACTGCGGACGCCGGACCGGCAAAGCCTCGCCCCCCGATCCGCTCACCAAGCCACCCGCCGGCAAGCCCGTTGCTCACCAGAATCACAGCCGCGAAACTGGCCAGCCCCACCTGGGGCCCAAGGAGACTCAAAAAGGGCTGCGCGGCGATGGCGTCGATGACGTTCTGCACCGTCAAAAGCAGCGGGCGCCCCGTCGGGAACCACATCGCCTCGGTGTGCAAAAGCGACCCTGCCCCCGAAAGCGCTTCGCCAACGAGCGCATAGATGTACAGGCCGTGGCCGCCGTCGATGGGCAATTCGCGTTGGCCGGGCACCTCCCCGCGCAAGAGGCCCGGCAAAAACGGCCACAGGCCCCCAATGCTCACGAGGAGCACCAGGAGCCTGTCCCAGCCGAAACGCTGCCGCATGCGGCCCGCTTATCCGCTCGTCAGATGGCGACGCCGGCGTTGAGGCCGAACCACGCGAACCTGGACTCCGAGGGTGAGCGGCCTTCGAGGTTGGTCCACGCCGCCGTAGCCCTTGTAGCCGACGCCGGTCCCGACGCTGAGGTTCATCTTGGCCGGGAGCGGCACCGTCTTGCCGATGCTCGGCCGCACCTACACGTAGCGCCACGGCGCGACCATCTCGACGGTCAGTTCGGTGCGACGGGCCTCTCTCGCTGCAGTGGCCTCATCGAGCGCCGGGGCGTTGGCGGAGGCGAACCGGTTGGGGGCGAGGCGACGCGGCGGAAGCTCCGGCCGGATAGGCGGGCTGCGCTCGGAGAGACCGTGGCGTTTTTGCCCCTGCACCCCATCGGCGGCGCCGTCGCCGATGCGCTCGACAGCGCGACAGCGGCCGCCCGGGGCGCCGACAACGCAAGACGAGACGCAGCGCTCGCCGAAAAGCAGGCGGTCGTGCGGGCGGGTTGGGGAGCCGACGCGGCGGCGCGCGTCCACGAAAAGGGGAAGCTGACCACCTGGGAGCGGCTGGAGCTCCTCGCCGACGCGGGCACCGACGTGCTGCCGGTGGGCAGCTACGTGAACTGGGGGCGACCCTTCAAAGGCAGCAAGCGCCTGGCTCCTGGAGCCGGCGTCGTCACCGCCTACGCGCGCGTCGAAGGCCGCTGGGTGGTGGTCATCGCCAACGACAACACCGTCGCGAGCGGCTCGTGGTGGCCACTGAGCGCCGAGAAGATCGAGCGCGCGCAGACCATGGCCCTGCGCCTGAAGGTGCCCGTGGTGTACCTGGTCGACTGCAGCGGCTTGTTCCTACCTGAGCAAAGCCTGTCATTTCCGGGACGTACCGGCGCAGGTCACATCTTTCGCATGAACAGTGTTTTGGCCGCCAACGGGGTGCCGCAGGTGGCGGGGGTGTTTGGGGATTGCATCGCCGGTGGCGGGTACATGCCGATCATCTCCGACCGGGTGTACATGACCGAGTCGGCCTACATGGTCATTGCCGGCGCCGCGCTCATCAAAGGCGCCAAGTCGCAATCCCTCACCTCGCTCGACATCGGCGGGCCCGAGGTGCACGTCCACCAGAGCGCCTGCGCCGACGAGCGCGTTCCCGACGATGCGACGGCGATCACGATGCTCCGCCGCGAGGTGGCCCGGCTCCCCTCCCCGGCCGTCGCCTTCTACCGCCACGGGGCCGAGCCCGCGCCGCCGCGTCACGACCCCGCCGAGCTGGGCGCCATCCTCCCCGGCGACCACCGCCACATCTACGACGTACGCCAAGTGATCGCGCGGCTGGTCGACGACTCGCTGTTCTGCGAGGTCATGGCCGACCGTGGCCCGGAGATGGTCTGCGGCCTCGCGCGGATCAGCGGCCTGTGGACGGGTTTCATCGCCAACAACGTGGCGCCGACCCCTCACCCCGAGCGGCCAGGGGAAATGCGGGGCGGCGGCATCCTATACCGCGACGGCATCGCCAAGATATCGGCGTTCTCACGGGCGTGCAACGAAGATGGCACCCCGATCGTGTGGCTCCAAGACATCGCCGGCTTCGACATCGGGGTTGAGGCAGAAGCGCGCGGGCTCTTGGGCTACGGCAGCTCGCTCATCTACACCAACAGCACCAACACCGTGCCGATGATCACGGTTCTTCTTCGGAAAGCCAGCGGTGCTGGCTACTATGCGATGGCGGGGATGCCCTATGAGCCGGTGCTGCAGCTCAGCACCCCCCTCACGCGCCTCGCGGTGATGGAGGGCCGCACCCTCGCCATCGCCGCCTTCAACAGCAAGCTCGACGACAACTTCGAGATCGCCTCCGACGACCCTGCCGAACGGGCCCGGATCACCGCGGAGATGGACCAGACCGCCGCACGCATCGAAGCCGACATGGAGCCCATCGGCGCCGCCGCCCGCATGGACACCGACGAGGTCGTGCCGCTGGGAGACCTTCGCCGCTATCTGCAAGCGGTCATCGAGATGGCGTGGCAATCGCCCCGTCGCGTGCGCAACCCCCGCATCTGGTCGATGCACGACCTGGTGCTTTTGAGTCGGGGGGGGACGGCTGGGTCGTTGTCAGCGGCCGTTGCCGTGACCGCCGTCGAGGCGCCCGTCGAGGGGTTGGTGCCGATTCGGGTGACGACGGCCGGCACCTTCTGGCAGCGGCCCACCCCGCGCGATCCAGCCTACGCCGCGCTGGGAGCAGTCGTCCATCCGGCCCGTACCATCGGCCTCATCGAGGTGATGAAGACCTTCGCGCCGGTGGCCGCGGGGCTCGACGGCGTATTGGAGCGCTGGGTGGTGGCCGACGGCGGTGCCGTCGAGGCGGGGACGGTGGTGGCGTGGGTGAGGGCGGCTCAGCCGACCATCACATCCAAGTAGGTCCCCGCATTGGCGAACGTCGCCGAGGTCGGCGCCGCGCCGGCCAGAAGAGCGCCCGGGTCGGCCGGCTCGGTCGGCTCGGTCGGAAGCACCGACGGGGCCGCGGCGAGGGCTGCGGTCGCCTCGGGCGAAATCGTCACGACGACGGCCGGGGTCGTCGCTGCGGCTTCACGCCAATCCTTCCGGGACGGCGACAGGCCCTGCGCCTTGAGCGCGTGGACCTCGGCGGCACGAGCCTGCCCGCGCACGGCGGGGCCACCTTTGGCGCGGGTGGTGGGCGCGGTGGACGGGGGGGGGGTGGCGATGCCGGACGAAACTGGGCGCATGGGCGCTCCTGATGTCGTCCGTATCGGTCAGCCCCGGCCAAACTCGAATGCGAGTGCGGAGCCCGCGGCGCCGTATGACCACACAACCACCGGTCGAAAGCGACCGCCTCCATCGCCGGCCAGAAGAGCGCCCGCGCTACTGTCGCGTTCGGTCGCGGGAGGTGCGGAGGTCGCCACGATCAGGGTATACAGACTGCATGCTATTCATCACCACGGCCTCCGCTGCGTGGTTGGCCAACGTCTCCGGCATGGACGACCCGTGCTGCGCGCAGAAGGTCGTGACCGCCTTGCAGTCGGTGCCGACGGTGACCTCGGTGGCAGCGTCGTTTGAGAAGAACCAGGCGTGCCTCGAGGCAACGTCTATCCTCACCCTCCCCACCCTCGGCAAGGCCCTGGAGAGCGCCGGCTACGGCATCGTCAGCCTCAGCGAGGTCGCGACCTGTCCGGCTGGGCTGCACGTCGCGGTCGACCCGTGGGCGGGGGCAAAGGGCCTCGACGCGGTCACGATTTCTCACGGCGAGACGGTGGATCTGGTGCCCGTTGGTGGGAAGTACACCATCTTCGACTTCGGGGCCCCCTGGTGCGCACCCTGCCACACCGGCGCCGCGCTCCTCACCACCTACATGAGCGGTCACGCCGACGTCTCAGCGCGGATCGTGTGGCTTGACGCTGGCGATGCCAAGGCGTCGTTCGCGCTGCCGGTCGTCACCCAGCACCTCGCCTTCGCGGAGGGGCTCCCCTGGTACAAAGTGGTCGGACCCGACGGCAAGAAGCTCTACGAAGGGAGCGTTCCCACCGCGGCGATCGCGGCCATCGACAAAAAGCGGGGCCGGTAGTGGCGGCGCTGCGCTCGGCGGCGCTCCGGGCCGTCGTCGGCGCGATGGTCTACGCGGCGATGGCGCCCCCGGCCAACGCCTCGTGACCTGGGTGAAGCAATCCAAACCTCCAGGTTGGAGGCTCTCGCGCACAACCGTACCTTGATGCCGGCCGCTTTCGGCTCGACGTGCAATTCGTCGCCCAGTCGACCCAGATCCAGCACGTTGCCACCTGCCCAGAAGTCGATCCGCTCCTCTGCGCGACGACCGACATCCCCGAGCACTGGCACGACCAGCAGATCACCTGGTTCCGGCTCGACGCGCTCCTGAGCGCCGGGCTCGGCAACGGCTGGGCGGTGGCCGCCGGCCTCCCCTTCGACGTCCGCTCGATCACCGTGGACTACACGCTCACCCCCGACGGGGAACCCTACGACCCTCCCTACGCCGACATCCACCATCGGGAGGAGGTGCTGTTCGGTCCCGTCGATGGCAGCCTGTGGCTGAAGCGCACGATGATGGTGGGGAGCGTGGTCGTCACGCCGTCGGTGGGCGGCTCGATTCCCCTGGGGCACCCCGAAGCCGACCCGTTTGCGCTGACCGAGCTGGGTAAAAAACACCAACACATGCAGTTCGGCACCGGAACCTTCGATCCGCTCCTGAGCATCGACGCGGTGTTTCGCGCCGGCCGCTTCGGGGCGTTGGCGATGGTCTCCTCGCGACTTCCGCTCTACGAAGGCGCCAACGGCTACCGGGCGCCGCGTACGGTCGCGGGCGGGGCCGGGCCAGCCTTTGCGGTCACGCCGAAGCTCTACACCTGGCTCCTCGCCGAAGCCGCGTACGAAGGCGAAGAGTTGTGGAGCGGCGTCGCGTATGGCGGTCGAGCGTCGGTGTCGGCTTCCGGGGGCGCCCTCTACACGCTGACTCCCGACGTGTCGGTGCAGCTCACGGCGCGGGTGCCGGTGTGGGAGGCGGTGCATCACACCGACGAAGACGCCTCCGTCTCGCAGCCGTTGAGCATGGCGGCGGGCGTTTCGTGGGGCTTCGGGAAGAAGTGAGCGAGCGGATGCGCGGGCGGGTAGCCTGTCGTGTGCTGTCGCCTCTCTGCCGGCTCGGTCCCGCGCTGCTGTCGGTCTTTTTGGCCGCCTGCATCGACTACGGCGTTTCGCCCGAGCCCGAGCCGGTTGCCCCGCCCGATGCCAGCGTGGTGCCCGAGGCAGTCGAGCTCGATGGGGTCTGTGTTTCAGCGGAGCGCACCCTCGCGCTCCAGAATCGGGGTGGCGAGCCGCTGACCCTCTCAGCCGTGCAGCTGGAGGGTGACGGCTGGTCCGCACGACACCCCAGCCTCCCCGCCGTCATTGGCCCGGGCGCGGTGCTGGAGGTGGTGCTGACAGGCAGCGCCGGAAAGGCGACCCTAACGCTCCGCACCGACGACCCGGATCAGCCCGAGCTGGTGGTGCCGCTCTCGTCCAACGCCGACATCCCGCCGACGGTGATCATCACCGCGCCCTACGAGGACGAGGTCATCGACCCGACGCTGCCCTTTGTGCTCAAAGCGGTGGTCGCCGACATCGAGACGCCCGTTGGCGAGCTGGTAGGCGAGTGGCGCTCCAATCGGGTCGGGCTCCTGGCGAGCGCGACCGTCGACGACGGCGGCCGGGTCGTGACGGAGTGGCCGGCCGATACGCGCTGGCCCGGCCCCCATGTCTTCGAACTGGTCTTGGCGGACGCCTGCGGCAACACTGGCGAAAACTCGATCTACGCCTGCCAGGACGGCGCCTGGGCGGTCGAGAGCCTCGTTGCGGACGTGTGGCGCGTCGAGGGCGAGGCCAGCGTGGACCAGGCGGCGGGGACTGCTTCCCTTGGGCCCGATGTCGGCGCGGCCTTCGACGCCTACCTCGTGTTCGACAGCGACGTCTTCGACGCCACCTTCACCGTGGCCGGCGCGGGCGCTGGCTTCACGCTGACGCTGCTCGACAGCACCCGGGCGACGGCGTGGTTGGGCGGCGGGGGCTGCGGCCTGGGGCTGGGTCCGGAGATCTGCACGGGCACGGGGCTCCCCGGCTGGTCGATTGTGGTGGACACCCTCGCCGGCGATGGCAACGACTGCGCGCCGCCGCCCAGTGTGGCGTTGGTGGCCGACGGTGAGCTGGGAGCGCCGTCGGCCTGTGTGGCGTTGGCTGATTTTGACGCGGGGACGCACGCCTTCGAGGTGCATGCCGCGGATGGCGCGGTGGTCGTTCTAGTCGATGGCGCCGTGGTCCTGGAGGCGCCCGCCCCCGTGGGGGCCTTTGGTGCCTACGCCGGGTTCACGGGGGTGGGAGACTGGCAGTTCGGCGAGCTGTGGCTGACGGATTCGCGTTGTCAGTGAGGCGCGGCGAAGGCACCGCCCGGGCCAGCCCCGGCTCCGCCGCGATGCGACGCTGCACCTTTCTGACGAGACGCCTTGGCCGGTCGCATCGCCCAAACCGTCCTGACGTCTGGGCCGCCACCCCTAGGGGCAAAGCCCATCAATCGCCAACGTAGTGTTGTTGTCCTCGTGGCACTCCTCCACGGTCCCGCCGGTGCCGTCATCGTCAACGCGGAACTGCACGTATCCATCTACGACCACGACAGGATCGAGTTCGAAGACCAGTCCAGTGGTCGATGTTCCCGGGAGAAGCTCGGCGCTGGTCCATTGGGTCGACTCGTACACGGCGTTGCCGTGCTGCATGCTGTACAGGCTGACCGGAATCGCGGTGGGCAGGTTGCCCATGCCGCGGTTGGCGACGACGATGACGATGCGGAGGTAGCCGCGGTCGCACTCGACGTTGCAGGTGTCGATCACCTCTACGATCGCGTCAGAGGCGAGCCCGCCGCTCCCCGCAGCGAGGTCACCGGAGCGGTAGTTGTTGTAGGTTTCCCAGTTCACGTCGGGGTAGGCGGGGATGGTGGCGTCGTCGTTGACGTTGGTGATGTTGAAGGCGTGCTGGTTCCAGGACAAGGGCCCGCGGCGCCACGAATCGTCCTGGTCCTTGATGGCGCGGATGCCTTTCTCCGGACCCGAGTAGGTGCTCGAGGTGTAGATGATGTCGGCGTGGCCGTCGTTGTCGACGTCGGCAACGGATGGGTACTCGGAGCAGGTGGCCGAGCTGTGGCGCGTCTCCTGCATCTTGACGGCGCCGGTGGCACCGTCGTAGACGAAGACGTTGTCCTCGTCGGCATAGACCACCTCGGCGGCGCCGTCCCCTTCAAAGTCGAACACCGACGAGCCGGTGAAGCCGGAGGAGAAGTCCTTGGTGGCCTGCTGCCACAAGAGCGAGCCGTCGGCGTCGAGCACGATGTAGGTGCCGTTGCCGGCCACCCCGATCTCGGGCTCGCCGTCGCCGTCGAAGTCGGCCACCGTCGGGGTCCCCACGGTGCTGCCGGCGATGCCCACCAGCTCCCAAATCACGCTGAGATCGTCGTCCTGAAGGCGTACGTTGCCCGCGCGGGTCACGACGATTTCCCCCTCTGGGTCGCCATCGAAGTTGGCCACCGCGATGGCGCCGTCGGTCTCGGAGTTGCTGATGATGACGTTGCCATCGGGGTCGTAGAGGGCGTTGCCGACGACCACTTCGAGCACCCCGTCCAAGTCGATGTCCGCCGCGGCCCCGATCGGCGCCGCCCAGGAGTGCGAGGCGCCGTCGCCCAGGCTGCCGACGCCGCGCTCGGAGCCGTCATCCCCGTTGAGTATCTGCTTGCCGATGATCACCTCGGGCTGGCCGTCGCCATCGAGATCGTGGATGCCCACGGCGCCACAGGCGGGGCTGTTGCCGGCGGCGTACGCGGCGCGCGTCCAGAGTTGGCTGCCGTCCTCGCCGTGCCAGGCGGTGGTGCCTGAAGCGCCCGCCCCGACGACGTCCGGCCACCCGTCCAGATCGATGTCGCCGATGGCCGCGGTCATCGGCTCGCTTCCGAGGGAGCCCGATGCCGTCCACAGGATGCGACCATCGTCGCCACTGACCGCGGAATAGCTGCCGCCGGTCCCGCCCACGACCACGTCCGGAATGTCGTCCTCATCGACGTCGCCGTCGCCGTCGTCATCGGTCAGATTGCCGACCACCGGGGTGGTGTACGCGTCGCCGATGCCTTCCTGCTCCCACAACATCTCGGGGGTGAAGGTGCCCACGACGACGGGCTCCTCGCACTCTTCGTCGGGCGCTACCGTTATCGCGTCGAGCTTCGGCTCCGGGCAGTCTTCCTTGGGCACAGCCGTGTGGTCGCTGTCCTCCTCCTCGCTGGTGTCGGTCGGCGGTTCCCAGTCGGACGAGGAGTCAAAGTCGCTGGTCCCGTCCTTCCCGACGCCGAGGCCGTTGTCGATCACACAACCAGAGAGCAGTAGCAGCAGGGGCAGACGACGCAAGGGGACGCTCGAGGATGGGGCATTGTAGACTCATTCGGGCACGTCTGCCACGCCCCCTCACGGACAGTTCGTGCACCCCATCGTCACGTCGACCGTGGCATTGAGCCGGGTGTCGGACCACTCGCCCGAGAGCGCGGCCACCAGCCGCAGGGTCTGGGTGTCGAGCCGCTCAACGGTGTCGAAGCTGGCGGCCCACGCCGTCCGACCGGCGGTGCTGTAGGCGAGCGTGCCGCCCCAAGGGTCGGCCCACAGAAAACTCACGCCGTCAGTGGTGTCGGTCCACGCGCCGAGATGGCCGTTGGTGAACTGAAGGAGCAGCTCGCCAGAGGGTCCGGAGCACCGAACGCGGCCCGCGACATTGCCGAGCGCGTCGTCGAAGCTCGCCTCCAGAACACCGTCGGTATCGGGCCCGCAGGCGGCGATGATCCCAGCGTCCCCGTAGAAGACAGTGACGCTCACCGTGCCCGTGGCGTCGGTGTCGGCGTCGGCGTCGGCGTCAGAATCGGTGTCGGTGTCGGTGTCGGTGTCGGTGTCGGTGTCAGAATCGGTGTCGGTGTCGGTGTCAGAATCGGTGTCGGTGTCAGAATCCGTGTCCCCGCCGCCCGAGTCAGAAGGTTCCACCGCGGAGCCTGTGCACCCAGCGGCGGCGACCAAAGCGAGCCAAATCAGTCGCAATACACGTCCGAGTAGCTGTCCTCGTTGTTGCCCTCGTCACACTCGGTGACCGCATCGTCGGGATCAACCACGGCCAGGAACCCGTACACGCCGACGTCGCCCGGGAGCAGATCGACCTCGATGCCCGCAATGCGTTCACCCGCAAGGACGGCGCCCACCGCCACCGACGCGATCTCGACGTTGGTCGTGCCATACGAGTAGATCTTCACCGTGGCCGCGTCTACATCGGCGCCGCCCTGGTTGGCCACCTGGAAGGACAGCTTGATCGGGCCGTAGTCGCAATCCGCGACGCAGACGTCGGTGATCGACACCACGAGGTCGGAGGTGGCCGGATCATCCGCCGCCACGCGCGAACGGTAGACGTTGTACTTGGTCCAGAACGGATCCGGCGAGGCGGGCACGCTGCCGTCGGCGTTCACATTGGTGATCGCAAAGTCGTGCACCGCCCAGGTGCTCCCCGCCGCGGGCCAGCCGCCACCGTCGTGCTCGACCACCTTGAGCACGCCCCACGGCGCGCCGTAGTTGCTGCAGTAGGCGATCTCGCCGTGATCGTCCGCGTCCATGTCGGCCACGGTCGGGTACTCGAACACGGTGCCGCTGGTGTGCTGGGCGTCGGCGTAGTTGACCGCGCCGGTGCTACCGTCGAAGATCGTGAAGCTGTCCTGGTCGGCGTACAGCACCTCCAGGGCGCCGTCGCCATCGACGTCCCAGCCGCTGCAACCCGCGAGGCCGGAGGTGTCGTTGATCGGCACCGACCACATCGCGGTACCGTCAAGCTGGTAGGCGACGAGGGTCTGGTAGGAGGGCCAGGCCACGTCGCTGGTGCCGTCGCCGTTGAAGTCGCCGACGCACGGGGGCCCGGGGTGACCGGGGGTGCCGTAGTTGCGAGTGTAGATGTTGCTGCCGTCGTCGTCCCACAGCGTCCACTGCTCGCCCACAAAGCCGATCTCGGCCTCTGGGTCGCTGTCGGCCTGTACGATGACCGGCCAGAAGCCGTAGGTGCCGACCTCCCCAGTGGACCACAGCAGGCTACCGTCGCTGTCGTACGCATCCCCGCCGATGAAGATCTCCTGGTCGCCGTCCAGGTCGACGTCGGCCACCGCCGCCATACGGTAGGGGTTCGACGCCGGCGAGTTGAGGCTGAACTCGACGCTGCCGTCTTCGCCGTTGAGCACCAGATCGTCGGCGATCACCTCTGGCGCGCCGTCCCCATCGAGGTCGGCGACGCTGACGAGCGGGTAGCTGGTTGAGGTGGGGGTGCGCGAGGCGGTCCACTTCAGGGTGCCGTCCCCTTCGAGCGCGATGGGCTGGGCCGACTGGTTGTACGCGACGACGTCCGGGTAGCCGTCGGCGTCGATGTCGGCGATGAGCTGGGCGCCGGTGGTGGACGCGTTGGCGTACGACCATTTTTCTGTGCCCGTGGCCCCGTCGATCGCGACGATGTAGCCGCGAGAGCCGAAGGCGCTGATCACCACCTCGGGCGAGTCGTTTTCGTCGATGACACCGTCGCCGTTGTCGTCATCAAGGTTGCCGATGACCGGCTGGGTGTAGGAGTTCGTCGCCGAGGAGTCGGCGCTCGGGGCCGAGAAGGTCCACTTGGTCTTGACGTTCCATGGATCGGTGACCGCGCCGCCGCCGCCGCCGTCGTCCCCTTCGCACTCCGCCACGATGGAGATGGTCCCCGCCGCACCCGGCACGAGCGCGGGGCACTCGACGTCCAGGCAGTCTTTGCGGCCGTTGCCGTCGGCATCGGGGAACCCTTCGTCCACGTCGCCATCGCCGTCATTGTCGAGGCCATCGCACTCTTCGGTGGGGGGAGCGTCGTCACCGGTGTCGGTGTCGGGGGGTTCCCAGTCGCTGGACGAGTCGAAGTCGGTTGGATCGTCACCCTTGCCGGTGAGATTGTTGTCGAGCTGACAGGCGGCGAGGAGGACAGCGACGGACACGATTCGCAAGGCGACTCCGGGGCGCCGCCATCGTAGCCGGAAACCGCGCCGGCTGCCGCAGAGACCGGTGGTTACAAGGAAGCGATGGCCATCGGCACGCTCGACAAGCAGACCAGCGCGTCCACGGTGGATATCCAAGATCTGCTGGGATGGGTGCAGGATGGCGTCGTCCGCGTCCCCGATTTCCAGCGGAGCTTCCGCTGGGGGGCCGACGACGTGCTCCTGCTGGTGGACAGTGTCTTGCGGGAGTACCCGATCGGCACCCTGCTTTTCTGGGAACAGCCGGCGCCCGAACAGACGCTCCACTTTGGGGCGTGGACCGCCACGGTGGCGGCGCGGCCCGACGCGCGCTGGGTGGTCGACGGCCAGCAGCGCATCCACTCGTTGGTGGCGACCCTGCTCGGCCCGGTCGAGCTCGGCAATCGGTACGACAAACACGCCCTGTTCTTTGATCTGGAGCGCCGGGTGGTGCTCCGCCGGCAGGAAGAACGGTCCCTACACCAGGTGCCGTTGCCCGTACTGGCTGACACGGAGCGGCTTTTGGCTTGGCTCTACGACTACAGCCGAGCCGGCGGGAACCCCGGCCACCACGCCGTCGCCATCGCAACGTCCAGGCGGCTGCGCGAATACCGGATTCCGGCGTACGTCGTGCGTGGTGCCGACAGCGACACCGCTCGCCGCATCTTCGTTCGATTGAACACCAGTGGCCTCGGCATGCGCGCTGAGGAAGTTTTTCGGGCCCTCGAAGGGGCGGTCCAGAGCTCACCCAACCCGCTCGACGACTTCGGTCGGCGTCTCGCGGACACCGGCTTCGGCACGGTCCCACCCAAGACCCTGCTCGTCGCGGTGGCGGCGGTCGCCGGGCTGGATCTCGTCGCCCGGCTCGACCGCCAGCTTCCCCGCGTCAACCTCCCCGAGACGCTTCCCCTCGCCGAGGCGGCGTGCCGACGTGCGGCGCGCTTCCTCATCGACGACGCCCAGCTCCCGCACATTCGGCTGCTCCCCTTCCAGTTCGTGTTCACGCTGCTGGTCAGCTTCTTCCATCACCACCCCGACCCCCATCCTCGGACGCGGCAGTTGCTGGCACGGGTGGTGTGGCGCGGCATCCTCGGCCAGTCCCTGCGCGGCACCGCGGCCGGCGACGTCGCGCGGTTGGTGAAGGCGTGCGCGCTCCCGGAGGCCGAATGCATCGTGGCGCTTTTGGCCGGGACCCCCCTCGCCTCCCAGGCGCTCCCGACGGGGGCGTGGGTGCCGCGAAGCCTCGCCACCCGCGCGCTGTTTGCGGCCCTGCTCCGCCATGAGCCCCGTGCGCTGGTCGACCTCGCTCCGCGCGACGACGGCGCGCTGGCCCCGTCACCCGGGGGGTCGGTGCGCGCGGGCTCGGTTTTGAGTCCGGATCCGCTCTTCGGTCACCGCCTCTCCGGCCTGCGTGAGGGGACGTCGACAGAGCCCGGCGCGTGTTTGCTCCACCCCCCCGTGCGCCAGCCGGTCGCGGCGGTGCTGGCGGCCTCGGCTGTCGTCGCCGCCTCCCACGGCTTCGACGACACCACGCGTGCCCTTTTGGCGGCCGGCCGGATGGATGAGGCGGTGGCCCGTCGCAGCCAGTGGATGCACGCGCAGTTCGTGGCGTTTGCCACCTTGCGCTGCGCCCTCGCCTACAATGACGCGCCCGCCATCGAGACGCTGCGGCCGTGAGTCAGCGCTTCGACGTCCAGGTGGGCGAACAGCACGCGGGTGTGCTCTCGACCGACGACGAGCTCATCTGGCGCTTCGCTCCCAGCACGACGTGGCTGGCGCGTCCGGATCGGAGAGTTTTGGCGCACGCCTGGGAAGGGCGGCAAGAGGTGGTCAGCCACGGCATTCCGGCATGGTTCGCCCATCTGCTTCCGGAGGCCGACGGCGCGCTGCGGGAACTGCTCTCCAAGGCCCTGCACCTCGATCAGGGCGACGACGAGGGCTTCCTGGAGCGACTGGGCGGCGACCTCCCCGGGAATGTGCGGGTGGGCGGAAGGGCAGCGGCGCTTGCGGTCCAGCCGGAGGGCGCGGCGGAAAGACTTCGTTTCGCGCTCGCCGGCGTGCAGCTAAAGTTCTCGGTCGTTCGCGACGGCCACCTCAGCGCCCTCCCCGTCCGCGGGCGCGACGGCGACTGGATCGCCAAGCTCGCATCGCGCAGCTTCCCCCGCCTCCCGGAGATCGAGGCGGCGACGATGGCCTGGGCGCGCGCGAGCGGCCTCGATGTGGCCGACACCGAGCTCGTCACCGGCACCGGCATCGACGGGGTGGACGCCACCCTGACCCGCGGCGGCCCGATGCTTTTGGTGCGGCGCTTCGACCGGCCCACGCCCGGGCAGCGGCGCCACTTCGAAGACTTTGGGCAGCTGCTGCAGCGCCCGCCCAAGGACAAGTACCTAGGTAGTTTCGACGACATCGCGGTCTTGACCTGGGCTCTGGGTGGGCAGGCGGACCTCGAGGAGTGGGTGCGGCGCATGGTTTTCGTCATCGCGAGCGGCAACGGCGACGCGCACCTCAAGAACTGGGCGGTGCTCTACGACGACGCTGGCCAGCGGGCGCGCATTGCGCCAGCCTACGACCAGGTGTCGACGATTCAATACCCGCACCTGGAGCGACATTTGCAGCTGACCCTCGGCGGGTCTCGCCGTTTCCAGGACTGCACACCCACGTCGTTCGCTGGGATTGCGACGGCAACGGGGTCGTCGGGGGCGACGATCGAAAGCCTTGTCGCGACTGCAGTCGAGCAGGTGTGGTCGGCATGGGTCTCGGGACGCGACGGTTTTGGCTACACAGCGAAGGAAGGGCGTCGGCTCGCGAACCACCTTGGGGACGTGCCGCTTTTTCGAGGGCGGTAGGGGGGGCGGGTCTGGGCGATGCGCCGGGCGCTGGCCGCGTTGCTGAAACGGCGCCAGGATGCGCATCGCGGCGTGATCGCGGCGTGATCGCGGCGTGATCGCGGCGTGATCGCGGCGGGTATTTTCTTTTTGTGGAGCGGGGGCCGCGGGGGCGGCGGGGGCGGCGGGGGCGGCGGCCCCCAACCGAACTCCACTTTCGTCAGCGTGAAACGCAAGTTCGGTTGCGTGGGGCAACTGCACTCCACCTTCGTCAGCGTGAAACGCGAGTTCGGTTGCGTGGGGCAACTGAAGTCCACTTTCGTCAGCGTGAAACGCGAGTTCGGTTGCCCCGCGGCGGGGGCGGCGGCGGCGGCGGCGGCGGCGGCGGCGGCGGCGGGGGGGCCGCCCCCCGCCCGCGAAGCGCGACCGCGCTCCAGAAACTGCTCCCCCGCGCTTGCCTCCAGCGCCGGTGTGCCTACCCTGGCGCGCCATGAACAGCTTCCACCTCACCTGGGCGACCCAGGGAAGACAACCTGCCTTTCCAAGGGAAGAAGCACGCCGCGGGTTGCTACGCGCGATCGCCTCGGTGGCAGGTCGCGATATCGCGCTGTTTGCAATCGTCGATGATCATGTTCACATCGTGGTCATCGTCGACCCTCCCCGACTCCGACGGGTTCAAGCCGCGCTGAGCAAGCTGCTCAACCACAGACGGCGGCCCCGTTTTCGCCCCCTTACGTCCGCCCGGTCACGACACGCACGCACATGGCGTCGTTGGTGCGCTACTGCCTCACACAATCCGCGCACCACGGACTGCCCGACGACCCCGCGATCGCGACGGGCTCCTGCTTCCCCGATCTGATCGGCGCCCGAAGGCTTCCCGGGCTCACACTGCGGGTCACAACAGCGCTTCCACGCTTCCGCCTGCGAGATGCCTACGAAGCAGTCGGCCTCGCCTCGCCGCTGTCCCCGGCGGGCGATGCCGAACTGCGCGCGCTCGGCGGTACGCGCCTGGCGGAGCTCGTCTCGGCGACCCTGTGCACCGGCCCCGGCTTCGCGGGCAACCACGCCGATGTCGTCCGCGGCCGCAGGGTCGCGGCACACCTCGCGCAGGCCGTGGGCCTGCGCCCCCGCGATCTCGCCCTCCCGCTCGGCATCACCGAGACCGCCGCCGCGCGCCTGTCCTCGCGCTCCGTGGAGAAAGCCGACCTCGGCGCGGTTCGCGTGCGCGTGGCACTCGAGGGCGCGGTCGCGACACGAGGACGTGTCGCGCTGACAGTGCGCGGGTCACCACTCGCGCACTACGACGCGTTCGCGTAGTCCCCGCGATCGCGCTGCGATGCGCAGCCTGCCGATGTTCCAGCAGCGCGGCCAGCGACTGCCGCATCGCCCAAACCGCGTTGACTACTCCGGCGCGCAAGCCCCCGTTGCGTCGTTGCTCCAACCCGCGAACGGGCGCGCCTGCTTCACGAAGAGCGCTGGGGTCCCCGGGGTGTATTTGTCATCGAACTTCCACTCCACGTCCATCGCGTACCACTCATTCGTCGAGCCGTAGGCGGGGCGGAAGAAGGTGCTGATGGCGTCGAGCGCGGTCCCGAGCGCATAGGACTCGGCGTTGGTGAGGACGGTTTCCCCGGTCTCGACCAGCGTGCTGTGTTGGATGAACACGATGGGTTGGCCAGGACTATAGTAGTAGTGGATATACGCGTCGGGGAGCACGCCCGGCTCGGGCGCGACGACATCGACGACGCCTTCCTGCGCATTGACGTACAACGCCGGCTCCAGACCGGAAGGGTCGAAGGGGTTGTTGGTGATCGCCACGCCGTTGGCCTCTTCGTCGGGGAAGTTCGCATGGGTCAAAAGCGCCATGCCGACGTCGGTTTGGCTCATCGAGTAATATTCGCGCTCCTCGTAGGCACGCGGGTTCCACACCTGGGACCACACCTTCTTCATGGCCCACTCAATCGAGTCTTTTTCGCCGGCTGAGACCGTCGGATCGCCCGTTTCGGAGTCGTACAAGCCCGCACCCGTGAACTTGCCCAGGTCCTCGGCATTGGTGCTGGAGCGGAACCGGATCTTTTCTCCCGGGAAAAGGCCCTGCGCACGCGCGGTCACCGCCTCTACGACCTCGGCCCGAGCGGGCTTCGCACGCATCTCCTCCTGGAAGGCCAGCAGCATTTCCCCGCGAAGGCTGGGGTCACTCCAGTCGGGGCTGGCCATGAGCTCTGCCATGCGAATCCACAGCCCATTGTCCTCCATGAACTGATTGTAATAATACATAGGGATGGCGAATGCGGTCTGAATGGGGATGGGCTGGCCCTCAAGGTTGGCCTCGGCCAGCGCGCCGTAGTTGGTCGCCTTGGCGCCATAGATGGGGATTGCAGCGGAGATTGCGGCGCCAAGCTCGTCCGCTTCCAGGTCCAGCATGTCCAATGAGCCGGTCAGGTCGGTGACGGTGACGTTCATCGGCTGCACCGTGAGCGGCAAAGGCTTGTGTTCTTGCCACCACGCATCGGCAACCTCGCTGGTCACCTCGCGCACGCCCCAATCGAAGGGGCCGACGGTCAGCTCTACCCACTTGCCCTCCAGCGCGTCGAGCTCGGCCAAGCCCTCGGCGCCCGTCAGCGCCATGTTGGGGGTACCGCGGCTGACGGAGAGCACGTTGATGTGCGAAAGCGGAGTCTGGAACTGGGCAGTGATGATGCCCGCGACGATGCTGATGTCGTTGGGCACCTCGTCCAGCACCACGATCTCGCGGTAGTTGATGTAGTTCGCTTCGACATCGGCAGCGGCGTACCGGCGGAGCTGACCCATCGAAGTACCAAGGTTCAAAGGCTGATAGTCGACCCCCTTGTACAAAACTTCGCTTGAGACCACCGGGATGTCCTCGGGAAGCGTTGCCGCGACCGCCTCGACCGCGGCAGAGGTAGGGTGAAAGGCCAGCTCCTTTCCGACGAACAGGCTCTCCTTGATCTCTCGGAAGGCGGTGGTGATCATGTCCGCGTCCGCCGTGTCGTACGGCGAAATCTCGTACACCCACTTGTCAGGGCCATCGTAGTGGCTGATGGCCCCAAGCAAGAACCGTCGGTCCGGGCTGTAATACTCAGTCTCATTGAACGAGCCCATCTCCGGGACGATCGGCAGGCCGTTCCCGCTCAGGTGCTCCGAGGCGAACTCCCAATGGATGCAGTAGCGCTTGCTGTTCTGAAACCACAGCCGATTGTCGTCGAGCCGGTCCACGATGGTTTTGACGCTGGTCGCGCCAGGAATGCTGGCGTCCGCGGGCTGGGCGGCCAGCTGGTCGTAGTCCTCCTGGCAGCCCAGCACATGCGCGAAGTCGGGGTCGGAATCGGAATCCAACGTGCATTCCCACTCGTCAACGGGCTCGTCGGTAGCGGCATCGCAGGCGGAAAGCGACAGCGGCAGAAGCAGGGTGAGGACGAGGCCGTTCATACGGGCACCATAGCTCAACCTGAGGGCGCACCGGGTTCGGGTTTTTTGGTTAGGCGCGGCTGGATGCGCGTGCTCGCCCTCCCCCTGGCCCTCGCCGCCTGCGCCGCGCCGAGCCCGCCCAGCATCACCGTCTCCCCCACGGTCGGAACGGTGGCTACCGCCGCGTGGTCGGATGGCTCGGACCAGGCAAGCCGCATCGTCGTGCGTCAGGGCGGGACCGACCGGCTGGCGAGCGACTGGCAGGCTCCTGAACTGGCGCACGTCGCGACGCTGCTCGGCATGCACGCCGACACCGCCTATGAAGCCGTGGCCGAACTGGAAGATGGAACGCGCTCGGAACCGACGGTGTTTTCTACGTCCCCGCTCCCCGTCGACGTGCCAGAGATCTCGGTCGAGGGAGAACCCGGATGGAACGGGTGGCTTTTGACGTCGATCATCGGTACCGACACCGGGCCGCTTTTGATCGACCGGCACGGCCGGGTCGTGTGGTGGCACTTCGCCACCGAGGCCGTGCGGGTCAGCCGAGCGCGCTTGCGAGCCGACGGAAGGGGGGTGTGGTACGGCTACGCCGATTCCGAGGCTACCGACGACGGCGGGCTGTCCAGCGTGGATTGGCTGGGCGCCCCGCTTGAGATCATTGAGGCGCCAGCGTTCTCCCACGACCTGCGCGTAGCCGCCGATGGATCCCTCTCGTGGATCGAGTTCGACCGTCGCTTCCTCGCCAACGGAAACCCGGTCTGGGGCAATCGCCTGATGAACAATGACTCGGGTGCGCCGGCCGAGCTGTGGACGACGTACGACACGTGGGATCCTGAAACGGTCGGTCGCGTCGATAGCCAGGGCTACTGGACGGGGCTCAACGCCCTGGACTTCGACGACCAGACCGGTCACTACTACCTCGGATCGCGCGGATTCGCGGCGATCGTCGAGCTCGATCCGGTTTCGGGAACGGTGGTGCGGCAGATCGGTGGCCCCGAGTCCGACTACGAGTTCCCCGATGAGCGTGACGGCCTGGAGCGCAACCACAACTTCCAGCTGGTCGAAAGCGGCATCCTCATCCACGACAATCGCAACGTCGACGTGGGCTCGCGCGCGGTCGAGTTGGCGCTTGACGACGAAGCTGGCACGGCCACCCATCGGTGGAGCTGGCAGCACGAGCCTCCGGTCTACAGCTTCGCGCTGGGTGACGTCGACCGCGGCCTCGACGGTAGCACGCTCATCACGTGGAGCGCGTCGGGCGTCATCGACGACGTGGGCCCCGACGATGTGGCCCGCGCCTCACTTTCGGCCAACCTGGGCACCATCTTCGGGTTCACGGAGCGCATCGAAGCGCTGCCCGGGATGGAAGGGCTGTAATGGCTACTGAATCGCCGGCCGGGTGCAGCGGAGCTTGTCGTCGGTCACGCCACAGGCGTACAACCCGCGCGACACGACCTCGACCGTGTTGGTGTACTCCTTGCCATCGACCGAGGCCCAGACGGTGCAGGGCCCGGCAAGCACATCGAACAGGTAGCAGCTCGGGTCGCACGCGCGCGCCTCGGTCTCTCGGCACTGCACCTTCTGCGCGGTGCCGGCGGGGAGCACGAACTTGGCCTTGTCCACCCGGTGCGTCGGCAGCGACGCGCTTACCGCGGTGGCGGCGTCGATTTGCTTACGACGATCGGCGATCTCGATGCCGGGATCGTACTTGCTCTGGACCGTGGGCAACTGTCGTCCAGCCGTCGCGTTGGGGACCGCGAGGATCAGGAAGGTGTTGAGCTCCGAGCCGGTGATGACACCGTCCCCGCTGGTGTCGGCCTGACCGGTGAGCCCCTCGATGAACGACTTTGAAAAGACCCCTGCCTGCGCCGCCTGCCGAGGCCCGGCGCTGGAGATGATGAAGCTCTGCTGTCCGATGACGGGCCAGTCGTTGCCCGTCGGTCCAAGCGTCACCAACCCGTTGATCGACAGGTCGTGCGCAGCATCGGTCACGATGACGTACCGGCTGGCCGGCACCCACTTCTGCATGTTGGCGGCGAGCTCCTTGACGGCGAACGTCGTGGTCTCCAGCGCTTCGGGGTCCGCGTCGTAGAACAACAGTCGGGGGTCGCCGTAGTCACCGCCGACGCCGTGGCCGACGAAGTAGAACAGGAAAAGGTCCTTGTAGACGACGGACTTGCTCAGTTCTTCTTGCATGACCGCGGTGATGTTGCCGAGCGTGGCGCTGGCGTCGGTCAGAAGCCGCACTTCATCGAAGCCGGCGGCCTGCTCCAACGCCGCGGCGACCCGGGCCGCTTCGGCGCGAGGCGTGTCCAACTGGAGCTCCGGCGCGAGCTTGTCGTAGCTTGAGACCCCCACCACGATCGCGATGCGACGACCCTTGGATGGGCCCGCTACCCCTGCGCGTGCAGCGCTGCCGATGGAAAGCGCGAAGAAAACCGACAGGGCGACAACGGAGCGAAGGAGCCAGCGCATGGTTTTGGACTAACACTTCACCGCCGGGCCGCTTCCTCCGGCGTGATCACCTCGGCAGGGTCGCCGCTCTGGAGCACGGACGCGGAGGTGCTGTTGAGGTAGTCGACCCACACCTGGGACTTGTGATCAAAACCTCCGGCGGTGATGAGCTCCTGGGTCAGGTCGTATTGGGCCCGAGCGAGGTCGGACGCTGGCTCGCCCAGCTCGCCAAGGCGCGTGAACATCTGGGTGGTGCGCGTGCGGAGCGCCGGGTCCTGCACCTTGGGGGCGATGCGCGCCCAGTACGGGAGCGCCAGCTTCGCCTGCACTTCGAGCCGCGCCCGGAGCGCGGGCTCGTCGCCCGGCTGCGGACCTGACACGACAAGGGCTGGAATCGGCCGCGCTCCAGGCACATCGACGACGTCGGCCGGACGGGGGCGCGACGCGTTGACGGGCGGCACGGCCGCCTTCGGGGCCCTGGCCACCTTCGGAATCGGTGGCGGCGGCGGCGCAGGCGAGGTCAACCGCCAAGCCGCGACGCCTACAACGCAGGCGACGCCGACCACCAGCACGAGGCCGACGCGCCGGTCCAGCGGCTACCCCGCGTTCCGGTACAGCGTCACCATCACGGTGCGGTCGTCCCCGCCCATGTTCGCGGTGAGCCCGATCTGGGGCGCCTTGGGCATCTGGTAGCCGCCAGAGTGGCCCTTCATCTGCTTCCAGATCTCCACCGCCTGCTTCACGCCGGTCGCGCCGACGGGGTGGCCGAAGCCAACGAGCCCGCCGCCGGTGTTGACCGGGAGGGCACCGTCGATGTTGGTGACGCCGTCGCGGACGAGCGCCGCACCCTCGCCAGGAGCCGCAAAACCCACCGCCTCAAGCATCAAAAGCTCGGTCACGGTGAAGCAGTCGTGCACCTCGGCCACCTGCACCTCCCCCGGGGCGATGCCAGCCGCCCGATACGCCTTGTCCGCCGCGGCCTTGGTGGTCCACAGCTGGGTGAGGTCACCATCCTCGTACAACGACGCCGTGCTGTGCCCGTAGCCGACGATCTCGATGGCATCGGCCGGCGTCTTTCCGGCGGCACGCAGGCCCTCCTCGCTGACCACGAGGCAGGCAGAAGCGCCGTCGCTGACCTGAGAGCAGTCGCTCATCTTGATGAACGGCGCGTACTCCGGATGCTGCAGGAAGCAGGGATTCCGGTCACCCGCAGCGGACGCCGTCGCAAGGTCCATCTTGCGCGCCTTCATGTGCGCGAGCGGGTTCTTGTTGGCGTTGGCATACGCCTTGACCGCACAGCGACCAATGTCTTCCTCGGTCACGCCGTACCGCTCCCGGTAGGCCTTGGTGCGGCGACCGAAGAGCGCCGGAAAGGTGAACTCGTCGATGCTGCGCTGGCGACGGTAGTGGCTGGCGCGGGCCAGGTAGTCGGCGCCTTCCCGGGCGCTGACGGTGGTCTGGACCTCGACCCCCGCGACCAGGACGGTGTCGTTCCCGGCGCGTATGGCGTCGATGGCGCTGGCGAGCGCGAGCCCGCCGGATGCACAGGCCGCTTCGACCCGCGTCATCGCCTTGCCGGCGAGACCGGGGTGGCAGCCCGCCAGCGCGGCGCCCAGGTGGCCCTGCTGACAGAAAAGCTCGCCCACGAAGTTGCCGATGTAGCCCTTGTCGACAAGCTCGGGATCCACGCCCGTGGTGGTGAACGCGTCGGCCACAGCGGTGGCCAGATGCTCTTCCATGGTCGGATTTTCCCGCTTGCCGAAGTCGGCGTGGTTCTTCCAGATGAAGTCGGGGTGGCCCTTGCCGATGAACGCTGTGTTGGCACCGCCGAGGACAAAGACACGACGGGGGTGGGTGGCGCTGGACATGTGGGGGCTCTCCGAGGCGGCCGAGCTAACCCCAGCCCGGCCTCAAGGCATCCCCGCGCAGTGGGTGAGCAGCGCCTTGACCTCGGCCGGGCTGGCGTTGTCGCCCAGCCAGGCGACGGGCCCATACTTCCGCTCCAGCGCCGCCCATCGCCGCGGCTCGCCGGAGAAATCGTGGCTGAAGACTGCTGGTGTCGCGACACCAGCCGCGCGGAGCGCGGCCAGGATGTAGACGCCCTGGTTCTCCTCGAGGAAGCGCGTGGCGCGCACCGGGTCGCCGTTGAAGCGCTCCGCCGTCTCGGCGAGATCGCCGAAAAGGCGCCCAGCTTCGATCCGGTCGAAGCGCATGTCGAGGAAAAGCACGTCGAACGTTTCGGTGGCGGCGACGGACAGCGCCTCCGCCCCGTCGCCCGCGCGGACGAAGTGGAAGCTGCCCCCGGCAAAGCGTGAAAAGGTGTCGCGATACTCGAACCCGTCTTCGACGATGAGCACGCGGGGGAGCATCGCTCGGAGAGTAACGGATTAGCCCCCGGCCGTGGAAGCTCCCCTCCCCGTCGACAGCACCCTGACCATCCCTGGCGACGAGCTCACGGTGGCCACCAGTCGCTCCGGCGGTCCCGGTGGGCAGCACGTCAACACCACAGACAGCCGGGTGACGCTGCGCTGGAACGTGCGCCTGTCGGTCGTGCTCAACGACGAGGCGCGCGCCTGGCTATTGGAGCGGCTCCAGTCCAAGCTGACGCTCCAGGGCGAGGTGATGGTCTCGGTCTCGGACGAGCGCAGCCAACTCCTCAACCGGCAGCTTGCCCGAGAGCGGCTGGCGCTTTTTATCCGCAACGCCCGCATCGTGCCGAAGCGGCGACGACCGACGCGCCCGTCGCGGGGCTCCCAGTTGCGGCGCCTGACCGCCAAGAAGTCGCGTGCGGACCGACTCAAGCAGCGCAACGCCGAGGAGTGACGCCTCCCCGTTGGCGTGATACCACCACGGATGCGGTTGTCTGCGTCAGCGCTGGTTTTGCTCACCGGCTGCGGCTTCGGCCTGAGCCCGGAGCCCGCCGACGAGCCCGAGGACACGCGCGCTGGCGAGACCGGCCGTCGTGACACCGGAGTTCGTGACACCGGAGTTCGTGACACCGGCCGCACCGACACCGTGGACACCGGCACCGACACCGAGGACAGCGCCACCGACACCGGCAGCGGCTCACGCACACCCACCCGCGGCGACCTCGTCCTCAGCGAAGTGATGTGCGATCCCGCCGCGGTGGCGGACTCGCTCGGCGAGTGGGTGGAGCTCGCCAACGTCAGCGCCCACGCGCTGGACCTGACGGGCCTGCAACTCGGCGACGACAACCTCGACCTCACGACGATCATCGGCGCGCCTACCCTCGCCGCGGGGGCGTTCGCGTTGCTGTGCGCCGACGACTCCCGTGCGGCCAACGGCGGGGTCACCTGCGCGGCCACGTACAAGTACGGCTCCAGCGGCGGCAGCTTCACCTTGGCCAACGCCGGCGATGAGGTGAACCTCCTCGCAGCCGACGGAACGCCGCTCGACAGCATGGCCTACAGCACCGGATTCGCGAAAGCCGGGGTCAGCATGGGCGTGGCTCCCGGACAGCTCACGCCCAACGGAAACGACGCAGTGGGGGCCTGGTGTCCGCAGACCGCGCGGCTTTCCGGCGGCGACAGCGCTTCCCCCGGCGAGGCCAACGCGGGCTGCTAACGACGTCGTTCAGCGCTCGGGGGCACCTACCCCCAGATCGCTGCCAGAGGCTCCGCCCCGGGAGCCACCTCCTCTGAATCCAGATCGAACCCCGCCGCAAGCGTCGCCGCCAGCGCGCCGGGATCGAAGACCGGAGCGCCGTCCTCCGCGCCACCCCCGACCCGATCGAGCCCCCGGGCGACCAGGCCGTCGTCAGTGCCGCCGTACATCCTGCCGCCGGCCACCTCCGCCCCGATGAGCATCGCCGACGTGGTCGCCCAGTGGTCCTTGCCCCCCTGGGCGTTGAGCGAGGGCTGCCGACCCATCTCCGACACCACGAGGATGCGCGTGCGGGCCAGGAGGGGGCCCCCGTCGGTGCCGACCGTGCGATCGAGCACACCGCACAGCTCATCCAGGCGGCCGAAGAGGTTCTCGAAACAGATGCTCTGCAACTCGGCGTTGCGGATGTGGGAGTCCCACTGGGCCAAAGGCGGGATCGTCCCGGTCAGGATCGCCGTCCGCGACAAGCCCTGGCCCAAAAGTGAGGCGATCAGCTCCACCCGGCCGCTCTCGAGCCCAACGTCGGTCGGCGCGGTGGCCGCGAACGCCTGAAGCGACGGCAATCTCTCCAGCGACGCGCGCCAGGCCTCGGCCTGGGGATCGCCGGCCGGGAGCGCGTCCCCTTCGGTCCGCAACCACGCCTGAAGCCGGGCCTCGCGGGCATCGTCGCGGAGGGCGGGCTGGGTGCCGCGCGCCGCTGCGAGCGAGGTGTCATCAAAGAAGGAGACCAGGGCGCCATCGTCACCGGGAAAGCTCGGTCCGCCGACGACGGCATGCGGCAAGGCGAGCGACGCGCCCGCGCCCGCCGCGATGCGCGTGCAGATGTCCGTTCCCGCGACGCCGCGGTCCCCGGTCAAGAGCAGCCGCGTGCCCGCGTCATGCGAGATCGAGCCGACGTAGAGCCCGTTGATGACCGCGGTCTGGGCGCCCCAGGTCTCGAAGAACCGGCGCACCGACGGCCGCGCGGGGGAGTCCGCGAAGGGAATCCCGGCCACCGTCGCCAGCTCGGCGTTGGCATCTCCGGCGACGACCGCCGACCCGAAGTGGGGATCGAACACAAAGGCCGGGTCCCAGCCGCCCTTGACGAAGTACACCACCAGGTATCGCTCCTCCGCGGCGCGTGCACGTCGCGACAGAATCCCCGCGCCCAACGCGGCGAGCGCCCCCCCGAAAAGCGCGCGCCGGCTGGGCCTCACGGCAGCTCCGCGGTGATGAAACCCCGCGCCTTCCAGGAGCCGCCCGCCTCGATCGGGAACGCCTCGTCCGCACCACGAAGCTCGTCCCTCGTCTGGAAGATCACCGCCGCCCAGGCCCCCGCCTCCTCCCGCTGGGCCAGCGCGACGACCATGTCCACCTCGGACAACCACAGGTGCAACTCGGGCTCGCCGTCGCGCACTGCGGTCACCTGCTGGGAGGTCTGATCGGTGAAGCGTGGGTCCGGGTTGGCCTCCAGCGCGCGCGCGCTGACCCAGGCGTCCGTGCGCTCCCCCTCCCCCGTCGGGCTCACAAACGTGGTGGTCACCGTCGCGGTCAGCTCGGTGCTGTCGGGATCGTAGAGCGGAACGCCAGGCTCGTACTCCGCAGACTCGACCACCTCGTCGTCCACGTAGCGCGCCCAACCGAGCAGGCTGGCCACACCGGAGGCGTGCACCTCGAAGCGCTGGCTGAGCCACACGCTCCGCGTCGACTCGATCCCCAGGACCAGCCCGCCGTCCTCCTCGATGACCGACGCGATCAGGTCCACGGCGCCGTCAAGCCCCGAGACCCCCTCGGCGGGCGGCAAGGCGGCATCTTCGCCGGCCGGAGCGGCGCAGGCGTACCAGCGGCGCAGCGCCTCGCGCTCGTCGTCGCGGACGCCGCCCTGGGGCGGCATGTCGGGCGCGGCGGACAGGGCGCGGGCCTCGACGCGGGCCCGGTGGGTGCGCATGCCGGCGAGGGTCTCCAGGTCGATTCCCGCGGGGGCACCGTACCGCGCGCTTCCGGAGAGGCGGCCGGAGTGACAGCTGGCGCAGTAGCTCAGCGCGAAGGGCTGCCCGACGCTCTGCCAGTCGCCGCAGGCCTCAGCGGAGACGGGGCCGGCCGTGTCCGCTGCGGCGCCGTCGCACCCGAAGAGCCAGCTGAACCAGAGGAGGCCGCTCAATAGAGCCTCCCCGCGGGATGCCGCAAGAGCGCCTCCAGCACCTCCTCCCACGACTCGCCGGATGCCGTCCACAGCGCGTAGAGGCCGTCGACCTCTGCCCCATCGGGCTGGACCACCCGGCTGTCCAGGCGGAGGAAAAGGGCGGCGAGCTGGGAGCGGACCTCGTCCTCGGTTGGGTCGTCGCTCGCGGGCAGCAGGAGCCGCTCGGCCGGTGCGCGAGCTTCGTCCAAGGCGACGGCCTCGGGCACCGCGAGCTCCGCCACCCAGTGGGAATACAGCAGGTGCGCCGGCGCGGTGGCGGAGGCTGCTTCGAGCACCGAGACGTCATCCGGGTCGCCGCCCAGGACACGGAGCGGTCCATCCAGGAGCGGCTCGTCCAGCCCCGACCACGCTCCCGTCATGCTTTCAGGGAGGGCGAGCACGTGACTGGTCGCGAGCAGATATTGATCTGTGGGGAGGCGTTTGAACGCGGGGAGCGCCCACGCGTCAGTCCGGATCACTGCGGTCGCGAGCTGGTCCCAGCGGTAGCCGCCGTCGACGAACTCCCGCACCATCGTGTCGCGCGTTGGCTCGGCATCGAACGACGCGCTGGTGAGCCCTTCGTAGGTGCGCCGCACCACGCAGCGCGCGAAGCGTGGATCCGCGGCCATGAACGCGCCGAGGTCAACCAAACTCTCGCCTGGATGACCGAAGTAGCTGGGATTACTGACGGCAGCGCCGTACGCCGCGAGCCAGGGGCTGTACCGCTTTCCCTGCTCCAGGTCGGTGGGCTCGGAGCGCTCGGCGAAGCCAGCCAGGAAGCCTGCCATCGGGTCGAGAGCGGAGTGGCAGTTCACGCAGGCCGGGGTCTCGCGGACGGCGACCTCCACTTCGCCCACGCCGAGCACGGAGTCGGCCTCGAACTGCACGTCGCGGTCGAAGAAATCGGCGCACAGGAAGACCCGCGCCAGCATGTTGGCGCGACGACGGTGGAAGTTGGTCTGGTCGGCGCTGTGACGCAACCACAGCGCGCTCGTCGAAAGGATGCCCGCCAGTGGGCGACCGTCGTTGTACCGCGTCCACGCCCAATCCCCGCCCAGCCCAGTGTACGGGATGTCCCAGAGCGCGGCGAGCCGGTCGTTCGCCGGCCACTGGGCTGCGGTGAGCACGTCGGTGAACGGCCGGTCTTCGTTCACGATGGCCATGATGCCGGCGAGGGGCTCCCACGCGATCGCACGTTGGTCCGCAAGAGGCAAGTCGGCGAGCCAGGCGAGGTCGTCCCGCCAAGCGGCCGTGTGCAGGCTCCGGTTCCACAACCACGCCGCGCGCCGGCCCAGGTCGGGGTCGTCCGACGCGGCGTCGATCACCGCTGACAGCGTGCTGGCATCGGCCTCGCGGAGGGTATCGGCGCTTGGGCGATGCCCCAAAAGATCGAGCGACGCGCGCGACGCGGCGGCTCGGTGGTCCAGCCGAGGAGCAGTGGCCTCGGCCTCGTCGGAGTCGGCCTGGGGGACACCGTCACACCCAACGGCGAGGAAAAGGGCCCAAAACGGTCGTCGCTTCCGCATCGTCGCCGCCAAGGGTACCTCAAGCCCCGGCTGACGGCACCACCCAACGCGACGCTTCTTCGATTGGCAACGCCGCCGCGACCAACCAGTCGCGACAGCGACGAGAATCCGGTGCCGAAGTCGTCGGTCGAGCGCAGCAGGCTCCGGGCGATCGTCAACGCGGCGGCCTTCCCCGTTGCGGGCGCGACGACTGGAGCCTGGAGCCGGCGGTCAGCTTGCCGGCGCGGCGAGATCGCCATCGGCTACCGCATCGCAGGCAAATCCCACGACGCCACAGCCAAGTACGGCGTCGCGGGGGACTGGGCGCGCACGGCCACCCGTCAGGCCGGCAGCGACCGCCCGATGAACACGACCGAGCAGACCGCCCCAAGCGCTATCGCTGCGGCTGATGCCCACCGTGCCGCACTGCTCCAAGGCAACTCGATCCAGGCTGATAGAGCCGCAACGGGGAGTGGAACCTGAACCGAGAACACAATGGCTTGAAAGACTCCGCCCGGATGAAAGGCCCCCGCGTCAAGCACCTGCCCCCGGGCCAGCGCTGCGACCGCGTGGGTCATGCCGAAAAAGTCGTCGACGAGGCTCTGCGCGTCCATGGGGATTCCGGCCGCGGGGGCTCTCGACAGACATCGCCGCGGTAGGTTCCGACCCCGGCGGCGCCGCGAATCGCGGCGGATCCGCCCACCCCGAGGTGGGGCGGACGCGATTCGCCCCGCTCGCGCCCTCGATTTCTCCCGTACGCCGCAGCCAGCGACGCCCCGGCCCGGCCCGCTATGCCGTACGCAGACGCAGGTGCCGATGCTGTCCAGCCTTCTTTTCGTCATCGCCTGCGGCACCTCCCCCGCGCTGCTCGCCGGCATGGGCGACGTGGACGCCAGCGTCGTCTACCGCCGAGGGCTGCCCGACCTTCCTTGGCGAGGCCTTGCTGAACGACGAGCCGATGGTGATCGACGAGGGGGGGGCACGGTCACGGTCCACGACCTCTCGGACTCCTGGCAGGTCGGCTCCGATGACGCCTACGCGTTCGGCTACGAGATCGACGTGACCGAGGTCGAGTTCGGCTCGGACCTCGTGATTCCGTGGACCGGCGCCGTGGCTCCGACGAACGTCGCGGTGAGGGCGGAGAGCGACGGCGGCACGGTGTACATCGAGCACGGGCCCGCGAGCCACGACCTACCGCCCGGCGAAGAACCAGAGCGCGCCGCCCGCCCCGATCGAGTAGGCGTCCGGCGCCGCGATGATCCACTCGGGCGCCCCGTCCAGGTCGAGATCTTCGACGGCGAAGCGATGCCCCAGCCCGTCTCCGGGGGTGGCGCCCTCGACGGAGAGCGTGTGGTCGCTCCAGAGCGTGGCGGTCGCGGCGTCGTAGCCGAACAGCCACGAGGGCGGCGAGCCGGCGACCGGCGCCGAGGCGAGCACCAGCGGGCCGTCGCCGAAGGGGTCGGCCACTCCCACGTGGTGACCGAAGTCGAAGATCGTCCCCGAGCCCTCCCCCGCGATCACCACGTCCGCGTCGCTAAAGGTGTAGGTCCCCGGACCCAGGCCACCGAAGAACACCTCGACCCGTCCGCCGTCGACCGCTCGGGAGTTGGCGGCCGCGAGCGGCTCCCCCAGGACGAGATCGACGCCGCCGTCCGAGTCGACGCTGCCGAAGGCGAGCCCGCCGTACATGCCCACGTTGGTCTGGAGCGTGAAGGTCCAGCGCGCGAGCGTGGCGACGGCTCCGCTGCTCCCCGCGGCGCTGGCCGGGAGCACGTACACGACACCGGCGGCGTAGTCGGCCACCGCGACATCGTCGGCGCCGTCGTCGTCGAGGTCCCCCGCCGCCAGGGCACGCCCCACCCCGGCCCCGCCCGTCCACACCACGTCGGCCGCGGAGGGGTCGACCACCCCGGAGCCAGGGTCGCCCGTCCACACCCGCACCTCCCCGGCCGTGGGGTTCCCGAACAGGAGCCCGCAAGCGCCGTCACCGTCGGGATCGGCGTCCGACAGGATCGCGCCCTCCAGGCCACCCGACGCGGCGTCGAGCGTGAGGTCCGCGTCGGCCTCGGTGAGCGTCCCCGGGGCAAGCGGCCCTTCGTACACGAGCAGCGCCGGGCCCCCGTACCAGCCGATGGCCGCCAGATCGTCATCGCCATCGCCGTCCACATCCCCCATCCGCTCGCCGACGAACCCGAACCGCGCCTCGGTACTCAGCGTGGTCTCGGCGTAGGCGCCTGGATCTCCTGCAAAGGTGGCGTAGTCGGCCCCCTCGAGCACGTAGACCTGGGAGTCGGCCGTGCCCAGCAGCGCCGGAGCTGCGACGATCACCTCGGGGAGCCCGTCCGCGTCGAGGTCGCCGACGGACAACCCGCGATAGCCCAGGTTCATGCCTGTGGTCGCCTCGAGCCAGGCATCCGCGCCGGCCCCCGCCTGCACGACGTCGGTCTCGCCGTCACAGTCGTCGTCCTCACCGTCGAGGACCTCGACCGCGCCCGGGTGGGTGTCGGGGTCGGCGTCGTCGCAGTCCCCGTCCGCGGGGCTGTACCCGTCCCCGTCCGCGTCGGCGCTGTGGGCGCTCGTGTCCCGCCCGGTGTCCGGGGGCGCGGAGTCGGCGCTGTCCGGAAACCCAGAGTCCGTCTCATCGGTGTCCGTGTCGGCGCTGTCCGGCAGGGGGGCGGTGTCGGACGTGTCCGCCCTCGCGGAGTCCGTGATGACCGCGGTCTCCTGTCCCGCGTCCTCGGGCTTGCCGATGACACAGGCGGCGAGGACGACGAGGAGGGGGGTGTGGGCGTGCATGGGTCAACATGCCGCGGAACCGGAACGATCGTCGACAGGTTGCGGCCCGCCTCGACCTCTCGACGAGGCCGCGCTGCGCAACGTAAGCCCCCGGCCACCCGCATCTCCACCGCGCCCTCCTGTTGCGGCAATGGGTGTCGGGACCTACGGTTTCGCTGTTTCCGACGCGCCTGTTGAATTCGCCGCCTCGGCGTAGCTGTGTGGAGGCGTGGCCGGTGCTCACTGGCGCGCGGGTGCCCGCCGACGCGTGACGCGGGCGCCTGGACCCCGGCGACGGTCGCCGCTGGTGGCGAGAGCGCCGAGAACCAGGCGTGCGTCGCTGGCCATCCAGCGACCAGGAAGGTCGTCGAACGACGGGAGGGGGATCGGCATCGGGAACTCCAACATGGAGCGCCGAGGCTACGCCAAGTCGCCGAGATCACCCCGCGGTTGACCGGGGGCTTACGGCGCGCCTTCGGCGACGCGGAATCATCCCACGGGAGGTGTCGTGCGATCCCGCCGAAGGCCGGCGATGATTCGCGGCTGTCGCTGGCCTGCTGTGGCTCGCATGATGGTGCCGGCGCGGTATACTGCCCCACCATTCAACGAAGACCGAACGAAGGCTGAAAGACGGAGTTCAGCGGTGCCGCCCCTTGATCCATCGCTGACGCCTGCCTCGGTCGCGTCCCCTACCGGCTCCGGTCCGAATGGGGCGGCTATTGTAGCGTCGCTCCGGGACCGGCTGACCGAGGCCGCGCTGCACCGTTTTGACGTGGGTGCCGCGGTGGGGATGTTGGTCGAGGCGCTGCAGGCGTTGGGCATGGATCCCCGCCGGGTAAGCCTCGCGGTGCTCTCGCTCCATCCGTCGTTGGCGGGCGTAGGCTTTGTCTGGTCGAAGGACGGAGGGGATGTCACCCGCACGGATAGGCCCTGGGGTTTTCTGGAGACCCCCGAGCACAAGGCCAGCGCGCTGCAAGAGGTGATGACCAGCCGCCGGACGCTGCGCCTGCGGCTCGCTGAGGGCGAGGGCGTGGAGCGTTTTCCCGTGTTGCGGGATTTTTTGCTTCAGGGTGCCACGGAATACGTGGCTTTCCCGCTCTCGTCGGCGCGGGAGGACGTCCACGTTTGTTCGATGTGGACCGATCGCGCGGGCGGTTGGTCCGATGAAGAGGTGCGGCTCGTCGAGACGGTGATGCCGACGTTGGCGCTGTTGATCGAGGTTTTTGAGGCCCACCGCCTGACCACGCGCGAGCGCATGGACCTGCTGTTGCTCGCCCACACCGATCCGATGACCCACCTTCTTAACCGTCACGGCATCTTTCTGGAAGCGGGAAATCGCTTCGGCGAGGGCCGGCCGTGCATCGCGGTGTACCTCGATCTCGACGGCATCAAGAGCGTCAATGACCGCATGGGCCATCAGTTCGGCGACCGGGTCATGAAAGGCGCAGCCGACCGGATCACCGCCTGCCTGCCGCCTGGAGCGATCGCGGGGCGCATGGGCGGCGACGAGTTTTTGGTCTACGCGGACGCCGCCTACGAGGACCTCCCCGATACCCTCTGTGCGGCGTTGGCCGCGGTCTATGTCGTCAACGAATCCCGCTTCAGCGTCACCGCGAGCGTCGGCAGCGCTGCGTATGCGCCTGTCGCGCTGGCGGAGCTGTCCCGTCGCGCCGATCTGGCGATGCTCGAGGCCAAGCGCGGCGGCAAGAACCGGGTCGTGCGCTACCAAGAAGACACCGACGTCCGCCACGCGCGCGGAGAGCGGATCGGCCGCTTATTGCCGGGGGCGCTGGCACGGGATGAGCTTCACATCGTCATCCAGCCGATCCCGTGTGTCGCTACTGGCGTCGTCACGCGCGGAGAGTGTCTGGCCCGCTGGGTTTCACCAGAGCTAGGCGAGGTTCCGCCGGGTGAGTTCGTGCAGGTGGCCGAACAGTCCGACGTCATCAAGCTCCTCGACCGCTTCGTGCTTCAGGAGGCGTTGAAATTGCTGGTTCGGATGCGGGACGAGTGCGCCGAGCCGATCCCGCTCGCGATCAACGTCTCGGCGCGAGAGGCCTCGCTTGCATCCTTAGGAGCGGATGTGGTGCGGGGACTCCGCGATCACGATGTGCATCCCAGCCAGCTGATCATCGAGCTGACCGAGTCGGTGTTCATCGACCGATTCAACGAGGCGGTAGTTCGACTGAACCAGCTTCGGGAGAATGGCGTCGCCATCGCGCTCGACGACTTCGGCACGGGGTATTCGTCGCTGTCCTACCTGCAACGCCTCTATTTTGACTACGTGAAGATCGACCGCAGCCTCGTCGCTGCGCTGCCCAGCCAGCGCACCCACGCGATCATTGAGAGCGTCGTTGGTCTTGGGCGCTCCCTCGAGGCGCGGGTGGTCGCCGAGGGCGTAGAGACACAGGAGCAGCTTGACATCTTGGTTGCGCTCGGCTGCGAGTTTGCCCAAGGCTTTCTGTACGGTCGCCCGCTCTCGACCCAGGCTTGGGTCGAGTTGGTGCGGTCGGGTCAGCGGCTGCCCGTGCCCGTGGCCAGCTCGGAGGCCAAGGCTTCTGTAGGGGTAGCTGCCCGCAATTCCGGAACGTGGAGCCTCCCGCCCAAGCGTGGCAAGAAGGTCGCTGTTTTGGGCGGCGGTGTGGCCGGTATGGCGATCGCCGCGAGGCTCATACGCTCGGGGTGGGACGTACGGCTCTACGAGCGCTCCGAGCCGGTTGAGCGCAGCGGCAAGGGCTTCCTGTTGCTGCCTAACGGCGTAGAAGCCGCTCAGCGACTCGGCATTTGGGATACGATGGCCGAGCTTGGCCATCCGTTGGATACCTTGGAGCTGCGAACTCCGAGCGGCGAGGTCATCCGCACCGAGGCCCTTGAAGCCACCGGCTTTGACCATGGAAAGTTCTCCTCCTACCTACTTCGGGGGATGCCAGTAGGCGCGGTGTCGTGGGGCAAGTCGGTCACCACGGTTGTGCGGGATGCACGGGGCATGGTCACCTCCGCCCGAATGGAGGACGGCAGCACGATCGAGGCCGATGTGTTCATCGCCGCGGACGGCCACCGCTCAGTGGTGAGGAATGCCATCTACCCGGACCTGAAGCTTGGGTCGGACCGGGTGCACGAGCTGGTGTGCGCGATCGAGGCGCCGGATCTGGTGCGGTCGTTGAACGGGAAGTTCCTCAAGTTTGTTGATGTGAAACGGGCGTTGGCGGTGAGTATTGTGCCCTGCAGCGCCCGCTCGATGGTTTGGTTCTTGCAGGTGGACGCCGCATCCGTGCGCTTCGATGGCTTGGACTCCTCCGGGCGCTCATCGCTGGTGCGCGAGCTGGTGGGCGACTGGGCGCTGCCGGTGTTGGACTTGATCCTGCGGACCAACTTTGGCAGGAGCTATGTCTGGCGCACCGCCGATATGGATCGGCTCCCGGCGCTTGCCAAGGGAAACCTCGCTTTTGTCGGCGATTCCGGGCACCCTTTGCTGCCGTTTACCAGCCAAGGTGTCGGTTCCGCGTTGGTGGACGCGGTTGCGCTTGGCGACATGATGGACCTGTTTCCGAACGACATCCCCACTGCCTTCCAGTGCTATTCGGATGAGCGACTCCCCGCGGTCACCGCGCTGCAGCGGGCGGGCCAAAAGTTGAGGCGATCCTTCCTGGATCGCGGGGCTTCCGGCGAGGAAACGGCGACGGGATAGGAAAAGCGAACGCCATGGAAGCAGGCACACCCGGCGAGGGTCCACCCGCTTCGGGCCCGTCCGCAAGCGGCGGCAAGGTATCCCCACGGCGATCCCCGGTACCGCCTGAGCCCTGGCGTGTGGATGCCGCCGCACTGGCTGTCGAGAACGGGGTCCTGCGCGAGCAGAATGCCGTACTCGTCGACAAGCTTGAAGCGCTCTCGTTGGAGCTGGCGCGCCTCAAGCGGCAGCTGATTGGCCCGAAGCCCGACCGTCGCCGCGTCGAGGACGACGCCCAGGCCGCAGCGACGTTGTTGTCACTCATCGGCAGCTGCCGACTCCACGGCATCGACCCCTGGGGATACCGCCCCGCGTACTCACCGACCCGCGCTGACGCCGAAATAGACGACCGACTGATACCATACCGACCGCTCGAATTGCGCGTACGCTTCGGATGCCGGATCAGTTCCCGTGCGTCCGACAGCGCTCCGCGTAGTTCTCGGGGCAGTCGAAGCTCAGCAGCCAGTCGGTCACGAGCGCGTCGATCGCCGGCTTGTCGGCGGCGTCGGACCTCGCCTCGATGAGGTCGATCATGTCCTG
>CANFCK010000010.1 GCA_947445035.1 Deltaproteobacteria bacterium | reverse complement strand
GGGGGGGGGGGGCGTTTGTATGTGGCGATACAGCTTCATGAACATCGAGAGGATTCCGCCCGCCACCAAGGCACATATGCTTCCACATATGCGTGGAGCGCGCATGGCTCAGGTAGAAAGCTGGTACAACGAAGAGAAGTAGGACCCTATCGTTCGGGCCGGGCTAGGGCCTACCAGAGCCGCCTGACCGCGAAGACATCGAGGGCGGTGTCGCAGCTGACGAGCGGGATGTCCATCTCGACCGCCTGTGCCGCGAGCATCCGGTCGAAGGGGTCGCGGTGGGCGCCCGGGAGACGGCCTGCGCGCTCGGCGTGCGCGAAGCTGATGTCGAGCTTGGAAAAGCCCTGGGAGTCGACGGCTTGCCCCACATCGTTGGCGAGGACGGCGGCGTTCGGCAGTTTTCCGAGTCGGCTCTTGGTGGTGATTTCCCAGGCGGACGCGGCGCTGACCAGGATGGTGTTCGTCGGGTCGTCGATCAGTTTCCGCGCCGCTGGCGACAGGCGCTCGTCGCCGGCCAACCACCACAAGAGCGCGTGCGTGTCGAGAAGCGCGGTCACCGGCCGCCCTCCCACGCCGCCAGTTCCGCTTCGTCGAGCGGCTCGAAGAAGCTGTCATCGACGCTGATGCTGTCCTTCATGGCCCCGAAACGACGCTGAGGGCGGGTGACCGGCTCCACCGGGACCAACCGCACGACGGGGCGGGTGCCGCGGGCGATCACCACGTCTTCCCCCGCAAGGGCGCGGTCGATGAGCCGGCTCAGGTGGGTCTTTGCGGCGTGGATGGGCGTGGGCGATACAGGCATGGTCAACTCAGCTTAGTCATGGTTGACCAGGGTCGTCAACCCCCAACCAATGACGAGCTGCTCACCCACCCGAAAACCGTGCATTCCCGCACAGCGTGCTCGGAGCCAGAGTTGTCGATCACCGCGCGCGGCGCTTCGATCCACGACCAGCCGCCCTCGCGGAACCACTCCTTCACCGGGGTGCGAGGGGCAGCCTGGGCCACTGCGACCGCGGTGGTGCCACGCTCTTTGCGGAGGAGGACACCGGTGGCGTTGACCATGACCGTGCGCGCCGACAGCGGGTCGCGGTGGATGCAGCGAGCGCCTCGTGGCGCCGGCTTGAACTCGTCCCCCCAGAAGCTCCAGGCGTTCGAGTGGATGCGGATGACCCCCTCGCGCGCGTCGTTCTGCCCCGACATCACCTGCCCTTCACCAAGGTGTGCGCCCCAGCCCGCGAACCACACCCACCCCTCGATGCCTTCCGCTTCGAGGACGGCACCGCTGTAGAAGCACGGCTCGTCGCTCGGCATCGACAGCTCTTCGAAAAGCGCGGAGGGGGTGAAGAGCGGATTTCGAGCGGCAATCCGGCGCTCCTCGGCGGTAGGGAGCGCGCCGCCGTCGCACGCGCCGTACGGCCCCGGGTCGGCATCCAGCGTGTACGTCCCCAGCCATACCTCGCGGTCGTCGATGCGGTAGACGCCCGCTTCAACGCGGATTGGCGGGGAGGCGAGAGCCAGGGTCAAGAGCGAGAGCATGGGGTGAGCTATCGCGGTGCGCGCGCGCCCCCGCCATCTAGATCCGCTTCGCCAGCCACATCCCCGCGAGCATCGCCGCGACGAAGACCGGGGCGCCGGGCCCCGCCACCAGACTGGAGGAGACCGCGGGTCCCGGGCAATAGCCGCCAAGCCCCCAGCCGAGCCCGAAGATCACCGCGCCGACCACGAGTCGCCAGTCGATGACGCCCGCAACCGGGACCTCAAAGGCCTCTCCGTACATGGGTTTCTCACGATGCCGCGCCACGCCCCACCACACCGCGGCGTTCACGCCGATGGCGCCGACCATGACCAGGGCGAGGCTGGCGTCCCACTGGCCGCCAAAATGGAGGAAGCCAATCACCTTTTCCGGTCGGGTCATGCCGGCGATCCCGAGGCCGACGGCGAAGACGATGCCCGAGGCGACGGCAACGAGGTGCTGTCTCATGCGCCGTCCCCCGAAAGCGCCCGCCGCGCGGCGACCGCGAGGGCGCCGGCCGCGATGAAGGTGCACGTCGCGACGAGTGAGCGTATGGAGAGCCGGCTGTTCCCGCACACACCGTGCCCGCTGGTGCAGCCGCGTCCCAGGGTGGTGCCGAAGCCGACCAGCAGTCCCGCGACCATGAGGGTTGGCGCGGGTGTCGTGATCGTGGAGGCGTAGGCCGCTGGGTAGACCCACGCCAGCGCCGTGCCGCCGACGAGCAGCCCCACCAAAAACGACCACCGCCATCCGGGTTTGGTGGTCATCGCGGACGCCAGGATGCCGGAGACCCCGGCGATGTGGCCATTGAAGTAAAGCATGGCCGCCGCGGCTGCGCCGATGAGCCCACCACCGATGAGCGCCGAGGCCGGCGTGAAATCAGGCGTCAAGCCTCCTTCCCGCACCGCAAATTGGCGGGGAGCGCCCGGTCGATCTGCTTGGGGTAGGCGAGGTTGAGGTTGTTCATGATCTCCTTGAACTCCTCGCGGGTCTTGCCGCCGCCGAGGCGGGCGTTGGTGGCCATTTCTTCGCGAATCGTCGAGACTGTGCGACCCTTGTAGTCGTGGGCGGGGAAGACCAGCGTATCGGGCGGAAGGGTGAAGAGCTGGGTGCAGACGCTCTCATAGAGTCGAGAGGGGTCGCCCTGCTGGAAGTCAGTGCGGCCGCACCCGCCGATGAGGAGCGCGTCGCCAGTGAAGACACGATCGTCGACCACGTAGGACACGCAGCTGTCGGTGTGGCCGGGGGTGGCGCGCACGGCAATCCGGATCGTGCCGACGGCGATCGCGTCGCCGTGCTGCAGCGGGATGTCGGCACAGTCGGCGCCGGAGCCGGCCCTGACCGCCGTCCGACTTCCCAGCGCCAGACGCAGCGCATCGGCGCCGGTGATGTGGTCCGCGTGGACGTGGGTTTCCAAGGTGTAGAGCAACCCGAGGTCGAGCTCGTGGAGCAGCTCGCGGTAACGAGCGACCTCCTCCAAAACCGGGTCGATGAGCACGGCCTCCCGCGTGTGTGGGCACGCCAGCAGGTAGCAGTAGGTTGACGAGACGGGCTCGTGGAGCTGGCGGAAGATCATCGGTCTCCGAAGGGGTCGCAGTCAGAAGGGCGGTAGCATACGCCGGCGCTTCGCGGGTGAGGAGTCCTCCCGATGATTGATGGTTCGTCAGGGCTTCGCGCCGCCGGCTCCCTTGCGCAGAGCCGGGGCTTCGCCCTGCTCGGGGAACTGTTCGGTGCCGGGCTGACGCCCGGCGCCCGCGCGGCGTGGGGGCAGGTGCCTGAGGCGGCGGGACTGGTTTCTGCGCTGTCGGATGAAGCGGCGGCGGAGGCCTACACGCGGGCCTGTCAGCTGGAGATGGCGCCCTACGAGAGCGCCTTCTGCTCGGCGGATGGGCTTTTGGGCGGGGAATGCGTCGACGCGGTGCGGGCGCTGCGGCTGCGCTGCGGCCTGCCCAACGAGGGCGAGGTTGACCACCTCGGGGAGGAGCTGCGGTGGCTGGCTTTCCTGACCGGGGCGAGCGCCGACGCCGCTCGCGATGGCGTGCCCGCGGAACACATTCTCGAACTGGAGCGGCAGGTGCTCGATCAGCACGTGCTGCGCTGGCTCCCAGCGTTGGTTGCCTCACTCCGGGCGCAGGCGAATGCGCCGGCCTTGTGGGTGCTGGCGGCCGACCTCGGGCTCGCGCTCGCGGTGGATCGACGGGTGGCCCTGGGTGGTGAGCCGCCGGCCTGGGCGCTCCCCGTCGCGATCTCGGTGCTCGACGACGAGCGCGCGGGCCTCCGTCGCATCGCGGAGCACCTGGCTCTCCCGGTGCAGGCGGGGGGGATGCTCTGCCGCTCGACGTTGGTTGGGATCGGGCGAACGCTCGACCTTCCGGCGGGCTTTGGCGCACGCGCGGACCTGTTGGAGGGGCTTTTCCGCTCGGCGGCCCACTACGGGCGGGTTTCCTCGCTCTGCGAGGCCCTGGAGCAGCAGCTGAGCGGCTGGGAGCGGTCGTGGCGCACCCTCGACGGGGCCGGCCTCGGGTTGCTGTCTGCCCCGTGGCACGCGAGGATTGCCGCGACGAGGGGCCTCCTTCGCCGGTTGGCAGCCCCTACAACGACTCCGCCTCCACCAACGACATCCTGAACATCAGGAGCGGCGCGCCGGAGACCGAAAGCCGCACCGCCCGCCGTGAATCACCCTCGAGCGCCGGCTCGATGATCAGGCGGTGGAGTCGGCGCACCGTGCCCTCCGGAACCACGAGGTCGCCGGCCCACTCCGGAGCCGACCGATCCCGGTGCTTTTTGTCGACCTCGACATGAATCGTCGCATCGGCACCCATGGCGACCGCGTCGAGCAGGAGCACATTGGGGCCGAGCGGGTGCGCGGCCATGCGCCGGGGGGGCACGTCCACCGAGGCGGTATCGCCCTCGTAGAGCCAGCCGGGCAGGTAGCGCGCGCCGCGTCGGCAGCTTCGGTCGGGGTTCAGGCGCGCCCACCAGCGGGGACTCGCGGCGTCCCCGTTCGTCCATATCCAGCCGCCCTCATGCGCGATCCCGGCCTCGCCCGCCCGCAGCTTCGCCAGGCTGGTCTGGCGGGTGACGGCGAACTCCGTCCCGTCGGCGCTGATCTCCACGGGCGAGCAGGCGAACTTCCCTTGCGCGCCGATCGCGCCCGTTGCGTCGTTGGCCAACGCCGAAAATTCGGGGAGGTCCAGCCGCCAAACCCCATCCTCTTCGCGTGTGGCCGGGGCCTCGACGACGGGGGTCGTCGCGGGCGAAAACCGGGGCCGGCCCTGGGCGAGAGGGGTCTCCGCCCAGGGCGACCCGACCACCCGGTGCGTCGAGGTCCCGTCCACCTCCAGCGAAAACACCGTGAGCCACGTGTCGGCGTCGGCTCGCACCTCCACGGTGAAGGGCCCCGCGGGCAGCGGCGCCCTCGCGGTCCACAGGCGCTCCTGCGCCACGAGCGCGTAGCCCTTTCCTGCGACGACGAGCTCCCCGCCGCCCGTTCCCACAACCCGCCGAACCCGTGCGGTCACCGTGGGGGTTTCTCCCTCGGGCGGGGCGTCGAAGCTCCAGCGCAGCGCCATCCCCGGTGGCACCCACCAGCTGGTCGATGCGCCCGCGGAAACGCTGGGGGAGTCTATGAGGCGGACGCGGATGGCGTCTGGCTGCGAGGCGGTCTTCGGCGCGATGCGAACCGCGTCGCCGAGTAGCGCGGCCTCTCCAGTGCAGGCGGTACCGATGTCCTTGGGTGGGTGGCCCTTGGCGAGAGTGTCCACCCCGAGCGCCGCCACCAGCGGGCTGGTGCGGCCGAAGCCGCGGAGCGCCAAGGCGTCATCGCTGAGTCCGGCAACGCCAGCCACGGTCGCGCTCCACCCGCAAGGCCGGTCTTTGATGGGTTGCAGGGCGCCCGCGACAAAGTCCGGGGCCGTCCCCAGACGCTCGACCGATCGGGCACGAAAGGGCGCCTCCGCCGGGAGCACGCCGCCGGTGAGCAGCGCCCCGTCCACGATCCGCTCCGCCAGCCGCTCGCTGAGCACCATCGCCGCTGCGGGGTTCAAATGGTAGTCGTCCCGGAACGCGCCGCCGGGCAGCTCGAGGTCGTGCAGGTCGATCCAACTGGCGCCGGCGTCGTTCACGCGTCGGTAAAGCGCGGCTTCGAGCTCGGGCTCGACCTCGTCGAGCGCCCGAACCACCGGCGACACCGGGGCGCGCACCAACACCGTCCTGACGCCTGCGGCCCGCGCAAGATACAGGGTGGCGCCGAGGAATTCGAGGCCGAGGTCGGCGCGCCGCCGGGCGCCTTGCGTCGCTTCCGCGCCCGGCACCATGCGTTGGTTCCCGCTGACCCGCACCCCCACGTCGGCGCCAAAGACGACATCAAAGGCCTGCGCATCCGTGGTCGTAGGGCCGAAGAGCAGCCCAATGCCCCACGCCCGCAGGTTGGCGACGGCGTCCTCGTGGCCCTCGAACGCGCCTTGGTGGGCAAGGGCGACGGGTCCCGACGCACGACCCAGGATTCGTGCGTCGAGCAGGGGGCTGGGCTTGTCCACCACGCTGGCGATGAGTCTCCGGCCCAAGTCGCCGCCCGAGCCATCCTGCACCATCGACGCCATCTGGCCGACGATGACGAGGAGATCGGGGCGGTAGCCCTCTCCGATGACGCGCTGCTCGACCATCGCGTACCACCCCGCGGCCGTGGCTCCGGGGAGCGCGAGCCGGGCCACATCCTCTTTGCGGAGGCCCAGGCCCAGGGCGAGCTCGGCGGGCCGGATGTCGGTCAGGGCGAGGCTGTTGCCGACCACGATGACGCGGGCGTCGCCGCGGGCCAGGACCTCGTCTTGCATCGCGACTTCCGGGGAGCGCTCAATCGGCGGGGAGTCGGTCCAGTGGACCCACGCGGCGCCGATCAGCAGCGCCGGAAGGGCCAGCGCAACGAGCCGCGGCCACAGGGTCCCGTGAGGTTCAGTCTGCTCGGCCACGCCGCCGGGGACTATCTCCCCGCGCGTTACCCGCCCGCCGCGCGGAGCATCAACGCGCTGAGCCGCGCTGTCAGCCCGGCGACGTCCTCGACGTGCCCCTCGGCCAGCTGGGCGTAGTCGAGCAGCAGTCGGGCGAGCGGCTCCGCGTCCGCGGTGTTGCCCTCGCCATGCAGCGCCACCAGCCGCTTCACCAAGCCGTGCTCGGGGTTGATCTCCAGCACCCGGGTGGCCTTGGGAGCCCCAGCTTGGCGCGTCGATCGCAGGATGCGCTCCATGTTCGAGGACACGTGGCCCTCGTCCACCAGCACGCTCGGGCTATCGGTCAGGCGTCGCGACGGGCGCACGCCGACCACCGCGTCACCGAGCAGCTCCTTGACCCAGCCGGCGAAGGGCTCCGTCTGTTTGCGCGCCTCCTCGGCGATGGGATCCTCCTCGTTTTCCAGCTCGCCGCGCGCCACCGACTTCAGCGAAACGCCGTCGAACTCGGTGAGGTTCATGACCACCCACTCGTCCACCGGGTCACACAAGAGCAGGACCTCCCACCCCTTCTTCCGGAAGGCTTCCAGCTGCGGCGACACCCGCATCCGACCGAGGTCGGTGCCGGTAAGGTACCAGAGCTCCTTCTGGCCGTCTTTCATCTCGGCCTTGGCGGTCGCGAGGTCACGCCACTCCTCGCCGGCCGTGCTGCGGAAACGCAGCAGCGGCGTGATTCCCTCGACGTTGTCGCGGTCTTCGGCGACGCCCTCCTTCAGGGTGGCACCAAAGGTCTCCCAGAACTTGGTGTACGCCGCAACATCGTCGCGACCCAGCTCCTTGAGCCGACGCAGCACCCGCTTGACCACCTGGGTGCGGATCGAGCGGAGGACGGGCGTCTGCTGCAGGATTTCCCGGCTGACGTTGAGCGAGACCTCGGGCGCATCGATCACGCCCTTCACAAAGCGCAGGTAGCGGGGGAGGAACTGGTCGGACGCCTCCTGGATGAGCACCCGGCGCTGGTACAGGCGCACGCCCCGCTTGCCTTCTGGATAATCAAGGTCGAACGGGCGTTCGGTGGGCAGGAACAGGATCGCCTGGTACTCCAGCGGTGCCTCGGCCCGGAAGTGCAACCACGCGGCCGGTTCTTGCCATTCGTGGAGCGCCTGCTTGTAGAAGGACTTGTACTCCTCCTCGGTCACTTCGGCCGGGTCGCGCGTCCAGAGTGCCTGTTGTTCATTGAGCTTTTCCCCGTCCATCAGAATGGGGAAGGCGACGAACGCGCTGTGGCGTTTGACGATGTCCTTGAGCTTCCAGGTGTCGAGGTATTCCAGAGAGTCAGAGCGGAGATGCAGGGTGACCGTGGTTCCCCGCGTGTCGCGACTACCGGGCTCCAGCACGAATTCCCCGGCGCCGTCGCTGGTCCAGAGCACCGGTTCGGCGCCCGGCTCGGCCGACAGGGTGTGCACCTCGACCTTGTGCGCCACCATGAAGCTGGCGTAGAACCCCACGCCGAACTGCCCGATCAGGCCCTCGGCGCTGTTGCCCTTCTCACGCAGGGCCTTGGCGAAGTCCTTGGTACCCGAGCGTGCAATTGTGCCAAGGTGCTCGACCGTTTGCGTCCGGGTCAGGCCGATCCCGTTGTCGCGCACGGTGATGGTTCCGCGGTCACGATCGACGGACAGGTCGATCTGGGCCTCGCCCTCCGCGGCACGAAGGTCGGTCTGCGTCAGCGCCAACAAACGCGCGCGATCCAGCGCGTCCGAGGCGTTGGAGACCAGCTCACGAAGGAAGATGTCCCGGTCCGAATACAGACTATGGACGACCAGATCGAGAAGCTGACGGACTTCGGCTTGGAAAGGAAGGGTCTCGGCCATTTGGACTCCGGCGGGCACGGCTAGGCACCAGCCAGCGGGCCGTCAAGGGGGAGCGGTCGGCGGTCGCTGCCACGGCCACGTCCAGCCATACTTGCGGACGTCCTCACGCAGCTCCCACCCGGCGCCGATCGCGCAGATCACGTGGTGGACGTACAGCCACATCCACCCGCGCAGGCCCATCTGCGGGGCCAGTACGACCGTCAGCCCCACGGCCACCACAATCCACACCAACGCCACGGTGGGCCCGAGTCGGAAGCGGGGTCGGTGCGTCGAGGTCGGGTTCACCCGCCCATGCTATCGGGCCGCCGGATGCTCCGCGAAGACCCTCACCGCGTCCTGTTCATCATGGAGCGCGCCGCTGGGCGCAGGGCCGACACCTTCTTGTCGATGCGCTTCCCTTCCTGGTCTCGCACGCTTTTCGCCCGGTGGATTCGGGACGGCTTGATCCTCTGCGACGAACGCCCGCTCAAGCCGGCGACGGTACTCCGGCTGGGCGAGACCCTCCGCATCTGGGCGCCCGGGATCGCGCCGACCACCGCGCCCCCGTCGATGCCGTCGGTGCTGTTCGAGGACGACTGGCTCCTCGCCGTGGACAAGCCGGCGGGGATGCTGGTGCATCCGGTGGGCCAACGTTTTGCCTGGGCGCTCATCGGGGTGGTGCGTGAGGCCCGCCCCGGCGTCCGCATCGACCTGTCCCACCGCCTGGACCGCGAGACCAGCGGGGTGGTTTTGCTGACCAAACACGAGGACGCCGATCGGGCGATGAAGCAGGCGTTTGCAGCGCGAAGGGTGAAGAAGACCTACCAGGCGCTGGTGCGGGGGGTGGTGCCGTGGGAGTCGCGGGCGATCTCGGCGCCGCTGGGACACGCCGCCGGGAGCGAGATCAAGATTCGTCGTGGCGAAGTCGCCGAAGGGGACTCCGCGCACACCGACGTGACCGTGCTGCGGCGCATGGCGGACACCACGCTGGTAGAGTGCCAGCCGCTGACAGGGCGCACCCACCAGATTCGGGTGCACCTCGAGATCGCGGGAATCCCCATCCTTGGCGACAAGCTCTACGGCCAGCCCGACGACATCTTCTTGGAGCTGCTCGATCACGGTCCCACCGAGCGCTGCCGCGCGGCAATCGGCTTTCCGCGTCATGCTTTGCATGCGTGGGCGCTGGCGTTCCCTCATCCGCACACCGGGCAGATGGTGAAGATCCGCGCCCCGCTGCCCGCCGACATGCAGGCCATCGTGGATGGCGCGGCGCCGACGTGGACGCTCGATGAGGCCGATGCGGTCGAGGGTGCGGAGGGGGAGGGGGTGTCCGAGACCGACGGGGAGGAGGCGACGATCTAACCGAGCGGAGCGCCAGGATCTCCGTGACCACCACGTCGCGACAGCGGCGGCCGGCCTCCTAGTACATCCCAAAAACCCGAATCTCCCCATCCTCCGCCAAGACCACCGCGTTCTCCTTCAACGCGCGCATCGACGTCTGAAAGGTCGCTTCGATCGGCACCGCGCGATGCACGATCACGTAGCGAGTGCCGGATTCAGTCGCGACCTGCACCGCTGAATCCCACGCGACCTCCTTGTTCGCGACTTTCCGGAGCTCGGCCAGGAGCGCGAGACCAGCCCGGTTCACGCCGCTGTTGAGCGAGGCGGCGAGCGGGTGACCGTGCACGGTCTGCTCAAAGAGTCGCGTGCGTGCGAAGCTGGCGGGCAGACTCACCACCGCGCCATCCGGGGCCGCGGCGAGCGCCAGCAGCGGGGCAGGCTCCCCCGCGGGACTCACGTCGGGCAGGTGCCGCCCGGGAGAGACCACCAGCGCCTCGATCAGCACCAGCCCCGCCATCCACCCCGGCGCGCGGTCGCCGAGGAGGCCGAGCGCAAACGGCGCGAGCGTCGCGATACGATAGAGTAGGGACAGGCCCACGAAGCCCGGCAGGCCTTCCAGAAGCGCATACGGCAGTGGCAGCGACCGCCCGTGCCAGGGCACCGGCCCGCCACCCACAACCAGGACCGGTCCCATCGCCAGGAGCAGGCAGGCGCCCAGGGCGATCCACAACGCCGGCGTCCGGCCCTTCCACGCCGCCAGCGCCAGGAGCACAAAGCCGAGGTAGGTCGTGTGGACCAGGTCGCTGGCGTTCTGCTCCAGCCGCGAGAAGTCGGGGGAGCGAAAGTCGCCGGGCATGAAGAACGCGCGCGGGTCGGCGGCGCCCACGGTACGGCGAATGCGTTCGAGCGATTCGGGCGTCTTGAGCCCGACGAGGCTGTCGTCAGCAGCCGCCAGATGGTGGTATCCCCACGCCACCGGAAGCAGGCACGCCGCGCCCACTAGCAGCGCCGGCCATAGGCGGCGTCCTCCAGGGAAAAACAGAGCCAGCGCCCCGGCAAAGCAGAAGGCGCCGATGCCGGCGTACCAGCCGCCGCCCAACGCCGCGAGCGCCAGTCCGACGCCGGCCGCCACGGCCGCCTTCTTGCCGCCGGCACAGGCGCGCACCGTCAAAAGCGTGGACAGCGGCAGCCACGCCACTGCCGCCGCCTCGGACGAGCCGTTCTGTAGGTGGGAGAGCACGATCGGTGATGCGACGTAGGCTACGCCCGCGATCCAGCCGCGGCCGCCCAAAGCTCGACCCGTGGCATCGGCGAGAAGGCCCCCGACAGTGAGGTGGAGCAGGACCATCGCGGCGTACGCCAAAACCGCGCCACCCGCGAGCGTGACGGGCGCCGCGAGCACGGCATTGAGCGGGTCGGCGACGAGGAGCCGGCCGCCGCTGGGGTAGTCCAAGAGCGTGGTGTGAATGGGGAATCGGCCATCGGACAACCCTTGCGCCACCAGCCAATACCCCCAGAGCGCGTTGTAGACATCGGTGCGGGCGCCGCCGACAACCGTGTCCATGGGGGAGCGGCACAGCGGCCAGGTGAGTCCCACCGCGAGTGCCCCGTACACCACGAGGCGCCACGCGTTCTTCATCAGGGCGTGCCGGCGCGACCGATCCGCAAAACCCTCGGCTCACCACCATCGGCCGGATCCAACTCCACCTCAGACACCAAGACCGAGGGCACGTCCCAGCTCGTGGGCGCACCGCCGGTGGTACCGATGGTGTACCGGGAGGGGCCCGGGGGGCCGTCCAGCATGTCGACGCGGCCCGCGCCGGGAGCGGCGGCGACGATGTCGCGCAGCAGGCGCCGGTCGACGCCGACGAAGCGGAGGTTTCGCGCTGGAACGCAGCTGCCATCGAGCTGAAGGAGGCACGCCTCGTAGGGCGCGGTCAACCCGGACATCGGTCCTTCGCCCGAGACGGAGACTTCGAGCGACTGCACCATCGCCGCGGGCGTGAGTCGCCGCACCACCAGGACCTGTTCCTGGCCCACGGAGCGTGCCAACTTCATGGCGCGCTTTCGCATGGCCGACTCGGTGATCAGGCGCGGCGCCGTGACATGGACGAAGCCGGGAAGCGCGCCGCGGCGGTCGTTCCCGAGCGCACGCCCATGTCCGGTCGATGATGCTCGTTCTTTGCTGGGAATCCGCGACATGAGCACGTCGCGGACCACCCCGTCGACGACGGCATCCACGCGCCGGGGGGCCACCCCTTCGTGGTCGATCTCGTACTCTCCCGCAGCGCCGGTCCGGGTCGAGGGATCGTCCCAGGCGCTCCAGCCTTCGGGCAGCAACCGCCTGCCGATGCGCGCCATCGGCGTGGCGCCGGCTGAAAAGAAGGAGCCGGGCGCGCTCTCTTCCGCGCGGGTACCCACCAGCTCGGGCGCGAGGAGTTGGCTGAAAAGCTCGGCCGCCGCCTCGCCCTCGAAGATCACCGGGCCAAGCCAGGGCTTTGGCGCCGGCGCGGCGGCGGTTTCCAGCAACGAGGCCGCCAGGAGGCGGACTTCGTCCTCCATCGCGGCGGCGCTGGGGAGGGAGGTGGCGTCGCGGCCGATCCACCAGCGCGCGTCGCGGACCTCGCTGCCGTCGTCCCGGCGGACGACCGCTCCGACGCGGACCACCACGTTGCCGGTTGCGGCCCAGGCGCGAGAGCCGGCGCTGTCCAGACGTAGCCGCCAACCGTGCCAATCGCGCACCTCGGCCTCCGCAGACTCCACCCCGTCGACCGATGCGGCGGCGCTCAGTCGGCGGGCAAGGTCGTCGACTTCTTGGGCGGTGAAGGCGTTGCCAGGATGCGGGCCGGCGGGCCGCACCAAGGGAGGCAAGACCTGGTAGTCGGGCGGCGACGCCTCTTTGAGCCCCTTCCGCGCCGCGAGCTTCCGCGACAGCGTCTCCACCGCGTTCTTGTAGGCTGCGTCGGCCGCCAGCCAGGCCTCCCGCCGCAGCGCCACCAGCCCATCTTCCACCGGGAGGCGTCGCGACTGAATCCCGTCGGGCTCACCGAAGCCCGAGTAGTTCGAGGAGTCCACGATCGCGTCGCCGACGCGGACCTCGACGCGTAGGTTCCGGAAAGGGGCGTGCTGGCTGCGGTACAGCGCGCCATCCTCCGCCCCGGCTTCGTGAACGGTGCCGTCGAGCGCATCGAAGATGACCAGCCATGGCGCGGGCGCGTCAGGCAGCTTCAGCGCCGCGGAGCGGGAAAGTTCAGCTTCAAGGGCCGTTTGTAGTGCGAGCGATGCTGGTGCGACCTCGGCGGCCAACGCGGCGGCGAAAAACAGAATCATTTCGTCCCCACCGGAGGGCTCGACAGCGGCGGGCGATCGTTCCCCTTTTCACGACGTTGCACCTCGACCTCCTGCACCAGGAGCGACGGCGAGCTGGCGCTGACGGGCACCCACCCACTTTCGGCGCCGCAGACCCCGTTGAACACCTCGACCTCGCCCCCGGCGGCAAGAATGCGCCCAAAGGTGGTCAGCGGCGTGCCAATGAGGTCGACACCGCGCACCAGCTCGTCCGGGCGGCCGTCGGCAAAGACGCGCCAGACGGTCACTGGTTGCACGACGAAGCTGTTCGGCGTGCTGCGACCGGTGAAGGTAAAACCCCCCGAGATGTCGTCGAAAACCAGGCCCCACGTCTTTTTCTGCTTTCCGAGCTCGGCGATCAGCCGCTTGCGCAGCTCGGCGTAGGGCACCACACCTTCCGCCTGCACCATCAGGTTGCCTTGGCGCGGCACGATGAAGTTGCCGGCTTGCCGACGGCCGTGCCCGTTGCTTTTGGGGAAACCCTCCACAGGGGCGCGGGACATCAGGAAGTTGCGGAGAACCCCATGTTCCACGAGCGAAACGCGCTCGGCGGCGACGCCCTCGTCGTCCACCACGTAGTGACCGTTGAGGTCTTCGTTGGCGAGGCGCGCCAGCGTCGGGTCGTCCACCACGCTCAAAAAGGCGGGGAGGATGGCCTGGCCGACACGGTGGGTGAACGTCTGTCCTTCATCCTCATCTTTTTGACGGTGGCCCTCGATGCGGTGGCCGAAGATCTCGTGAAAGAACACCCCCGCGGCGCGACCGCGAAGGATCGCCGGCCCGCTCCAGGGTTCGATGACCGGCGCGTTGCGCAGCGCCACCGTCCGCGCCGCGACCTGCCGCACCATCGCTTCGATGCGCGCCTGGTCCGGAAGGCCAGCCACCGACGCCACGTCCACATAGTCGTAGACCGAAAGCGCCATACCGTCCTCGGCGACCGTCTCGGCCCACGTCGCGATGCGAAGATGCCGCCGGCCGTCCCGCACCTCGGTGCCCTCGTTGTTCACGAGCCACCGGTCGTCTTCGGTGACCACCAACTGAACGGCGCTGTCGTAGACCTCCGGGTACTCAAGGTAGAGGGCGGACGCCGCGCGTGTGCGCTCTTGCCAAGCGGCGCGGTCGATGACGAGGTCGGGCGGCACGTCGATGCGCTTTTGAACAGGCGCCATCGAGTAGTCGGCAGAGTCGTCCTCGCGCTCGACCTTCACGGCCTCGTTGCTGCGAACCTTCAGAAGTCGCGCCAGGGCGCCCCGGTACGCGTCGTCCGTCGCGCGGAGAAGCAAGCGCCGGAGGGGGTCGGTGCCCCCTTCGAAGCCGACCAGCCAATGAGGGCGGGCAGTGCCGGAGAAGTAACTTTCGTCGCGAATCTTGTGGGTGCTGTCCAACTCCAGTGATCCCACTCGGACGTCCACATCGACGGACCGGTAGTGCTCGGGCACCATCCCGGCGAAGGCGCCGTGGGAACCTTGGATGTTCAGCGCTCGATGATCGAGCACGGAGTAGGCGATCGAGTAGGCGCGATCGGCGTCTTTGAGCTGACCCAGCTGGGCTCCAGCCTCGGCGAGCGCCGCTTTCATCGCGGGGAGTAGATCAGGATCAGCGGGGCCGGCGGCCTGAGGGGCCCCCAGCGGTATGGCTGCGGCCAGGCACAGCACGACCCACCAGCGCGATCGAGGGGTCATGCCGACAACCTACAGGTCTTCGTCTTCTTCGCCACCCATCTCGTCGAAGAACCCGTCCGGGTCGTCGTCGTCATCGTCATCTTCTTTCTCTTCGTCGTCGTCTTCATCATCCTTGGTCGTCCACTCGACCTCGCACACCTTCTCGAAGAGCGAAACGACGTCCTCGCCGGTGAACTCGAATTCCTGGTTGCTCTCGAACTCTTCTTCGAGCACTTCCAGCAAGGAAGCATCAAGCTCGCCGGAGGATTCGAGCGTCAAGATGATCTCGTCGGCACCTTCGAGCTTCATCTCGTCGGCGACGGTGCTGATCAGCTCTACGACGTGGGCCGCCACGGCCTCGGCCTCGGGCGTGCTGGACTGGGCATCAAAATATTCATCGAGCTGCTCGACCATGGTGTCGCGCATTTCGTGGGGGAGTTGCATCATCGCCGGCCTCCGAGTTGGCCGCGCGTATAGCGCCCACCCGCGCCAGCCACAAGGGCTCAGTGATTCGGGAGCGCGACGGGCCAGGTGAGGTTGTAGTAGTCGAAGCCTTCTTTCAGCTTTTGAAGGGCCAATTCCGACTCTGCGGAGCGCATCGTGCGTGACTCCACCGCCGCCTCGATTTCCTCCTTGGTGGGAACGACGTCGGCGGGATTGGTCCCATGGCGCCGGGCAGCGCGATCCAGAATCTGGGACTTCTCCTTGAAGAACAGCTGAAGTTCTTTGCGCGGGTCGGTCTGATCGGAGCTGGCGGCCTCTGAGGTCGCGGCGGCCGACACGCCCTCGACCGTGGCCGGCTCGTTGACCACGAAAATCAACAAGAAATAGAACATGCCCCCGTTGGCGAGGAGCAGGACGAGGTTGAAGCCCAGCGAGAGCCGAACCAAACGTGTGAGGCGGCCCAGGGCGTCGTCGTCGGCCATGAGTCGCCCAATATCCGGCCCGCGGACGGGATCTGGCACCCATGGCGCGTGACGCGCCCCCACGCCCGGAAACCGAAGGTTGGAGGCCGGAGGGAATGTCGCGGTAGGGGAAGGGGCAGCGCGCCCCTTCCCCTTGCTCCAGAGTGGGGTATATCGCCGCGCTCGGAGGTCCCCATGTTGCTCGCTCTCGCCCTCGCCGCTTTCGCCGGCCCCAAAGTCCCCCCCGTCGTCGTTCCCGCCTGTGTTGCGGAAGGGGTCAAGGCCGTCACCGAAGCGGGTCCGGCTGCCGCCGGCAAGGCCTGGCTCGATCTCGCCACGTGCGACGCGGCCGCGGCCAAAGTCGCCGCTCCGGACGCCTGGAAGAAGATCATCGCCGGCCCCGGGGCCGACGCCGCCGGTGTCAAGGCGATCGAACTGGGCCTTGGGGATCACATCCGCACGTGGGCCGACACCCAGCAGCCCGACGAAAAAAGCGCCTTCATCAACACCTTGGGTGAACAGTGCGCGAATCCAGCGGTGCCGACGTTCTTCGTCGACAGCGAACGGGCGCTCGGGGGCAAGTTCTGGTCCGGCCGTTGGTTCGCCGGCCTGGACGCTTGCCGCACGCCCGCCGCAGTGGCGCTGCTCACCTCCGGGCTCGAGTCCCAGAAGGGCGAGCGCGGCCGGTTCAAGGCGGTTCTCGAAACACTCGCCCGCAACCTCGGCAAGGACGCGATCCCGGTCCTCGAGGCGCGCCTGGCGGCGGTGACGGATGCCGAGTTCGCAAGCTACGAGGTGGGTGCCTTCGCCGACGCGGCTGGCGTCGGTTCGGTCGCCGGTCTCAACCTCGACGCCGCCGCGCTCGCTGTGGCCGCGATCAAGAAGCTGGCGCCCACGTTGCCCGAGCCGGCGGTGGAGAGCGCCCGCACGACCCTTCTGGCGCTGCGGGACGAGGTCTCCAGCGATTCGATGGCGGCCCATCGCTACCGCGCGCTCGCTCAGGCCGACGGCACCCTCCACTACGGCCTGTACGTCACCAAGGTCGGCACCTGCAAGAAGGACACCAAGATCGAGGTGCACACCGTGCTTCTCACCAATGCGGGGCGCACGTGGCCGGATCAGGTCGTCGCGCGCTCGGCGAGCTGGGTTGCCGCCATCGATTGGAAACTGCCCAAAGACTGCGTCGGCGCTGTGGCCGTCACCCCGTCGCCGACGCCCATCAAGGATCGCGCGGGCTTCGACGCGTTCACCAAGGGGCTCGACACCGAGCTCCAGAAGAAGAGCGACGGGGTGAAGGTAAAGGTCTTCGCCGCCGAGCCTCACTCGCTCTGAGCGATGGCCGACGCCGGCTACCGCCGCCTCCTCTCGCTCGCCCGCCCCGAGTTGCGGCTGCTTTTCGCAGGCACGCTGGCGCTGCTCGTCGGCTCGGCGGTGGTGCTGGTCATCCCGCGAGAAGTGGGCAAGCTGATCGCGGCGGTCGTGCAGGAAGGCGGCCAACAGCGCCTCGACCGGGCCAGCGTGGCCTTGTTGGGGGTGGCCGCGGTGGTGGCGGTCGCTTCGTTCGCGCGGGCCTACTTCTACACCCTCGCTGGTGAGCGGGTGGTGGCGCGGTTGCGGCGCGACCTTTTCGGCTCGCTCATCCGCCAGGAGGTTGGCTTCTTCGATTCGCAACGAACCGGGGAGCTGGTCAACCGGTTGAGCGCCGACACTGCGGTGATCCAGAACAGCGTCACCGTCAACATCTCCATGGCGCTGCGCTTCTCGGTGCAGGCGATCGGGGCCGTGGTGCTGCTTTTCCTGATCCACTGGCGGCTGAGTCTGGTGATGGTGGCGATTGTGCCGCTCGTCGCAGTCAGCGCCGTGGCATTCGGGCGCCAGGTGCGAAAGTTGTCGAAGGCCACCCAGGATGCGCTCGCGGCGGCCACGACCGTCGCGGAAGAGTCCCTCGGCAACGTCCGTACCGTGAGGGCTTTCGCGCGCGAGGACGCCGAGCGAGCCCGCTACGCCCGCGAGGTCGATGTGGCCTTCGAGATGGGAAGGCGGACGGCGGCCGCCTACGGCCTTTTCCAGGGTTTTGGTGGGTTTGTGGTGTCGGGGGCCATTGCCGGCATCCTCTGGTACGGCGGCTCCCTGACGATTCGTGGCGAACTGCCTTTGGAAGACCTGACCGCTTACCTGCTCTACATCTTCATGCTCGCCGCGGCGCTGGGCGGGCTCTCCAGCCTGTACGGAGACTTCAATCGGGCGCTCGGCGCCTCGGAACGGGTCTTCGAGCTGCTCGACCGGACCCCGGCTGGCATCGTCGGGGCGCTCCGCCTCCCGGCGCCGGTAGGCCGCATGAACCTGAGCGGCGTGGTTTTTGCGTACCCCACTCGTCCGGACGCCCCGGTGCTGGCGGGGGTTGATCTTGCCCTTGAGCCGGGTCGGGTGCTGGCGCTGGTGGGGCAGTCTGGCGGCGGCAAGAGCACGGTAGCCTCGCTGCTTTTGAGGCTTTACGATCCCGACGGCGGGGTGATTCGTTTTGACGGGGTGGACCTCCGCGAGCTCGATCCTGCCTGGCTCAGGGAGCAGATCGGCATCGTCAGTCAGGAGCCGGTCCTGTTCGCGACGAGCATCGAGGAGAACATCCGGTACGGCCGCCCGGCGGCGTCGAAGCAGGAGGTTGAGAACGCGGCACGCGCGGCCAACGCGCATGAGTTCGTGAGCGCGTTCCCTGAGGGCTACGCCACCATCGTCGGCGAGCGCGGCGTCCGGCTATCGGGCGGGCAGAAACAACGGATTGCCATCGCCCGGGCCCTGCTCAAAGACCCCCGCGTCCTGGTGTTGGACGAAGCCACCAGCGCGCTCGACGCGGAAAGCGAGCACCTGGTGCAGGACGCGCTGGATCGGCTCATGCGCGGGCGTACGACCTTGGTCATCGCCCATCGACTGTCGACGGTCAAGAATGCCGATCGGGTGGTGGTGGTTCAGCGTGGCCGGATCGTCGAGAGCGGCAGTCACGACGAGTTGATCGCCGCCAACGGCGCCTATCGCCGACTCGTCGAGCACCAATTCGCGGGCTGATCAGCCAGTCGTGCATCCGGTGGAAAGGACGAGATTCAACGCTTCGGCCTCGGTCAGGAAGGCCGTCTCGCCGGTGACCAGGTCGAAGGCCGGCACGTTCCAGCCGATGACGATCCCGTACCCGGCGAAGCCCATCAGGTCGGGCAGGTTCGTGGTCGGCTCCACCCAGCGCGCCACGGCCAGCTTGGACCCCCAACAGCCCATGCCCAGCACCGTGTCCACGCCAACGGTGAGCCCGCCGTCGTGATCGAGATCGGTGTACGCCGCCGAGAACTCGACAGCCTCTGCCGACCCGTCGTCGTCGATGTCGACGAAGCGCTCGTCGTCAGGGATTCCGTCCACGGTGAGGGTCCACGAACCGCTCGTCAGGGCATCGTCGTCCAGCGCGTCGACCAGAATCCCGGCGAAAACGGCGCCGGACAGGGTGCTGACGCGGTCCGTTGAGGCGATCGTGTGGTCATAGGTGCCGCCCAACGTCACCGTGTCACGCCGCTCAATGGTCAGGCGCTGTTCCAGGGCGTCCACCACCTCGAACTCCTCGCCGCCGGTGACGCCGGCGTTCCAACCCACGCGCAAGCCCAACTCGATGAGGGAGGGGGGCAGGATGCCGTCCAGGTAGATCGTCAGACTCGGGGAGGCGGCGAACCAGCGTTCGTCGAGGTCCCACTCCCCGTCGTCCTCGTCCTCGTGTAGGCCCGCCATGTAGTAGCCGACGAAGAGTCCCGGGACGTCGGGGTGCTCCAACAGATCGGAGATCGGCGGAGAGTCGGCCTGGATCTCAATCCTGGCGCCGGCGGCCGCCTCGGCGACGACGTCGGCCATGGCGAAGCTCTCGGGGTCGACGCGTACCAGCGTGAACGCCAGACCGTCGGTCTCCCCGGTCACGTCCCAGGCCAGGTTCGGCTCGAAACTGCCGGTATCAGCCGTATCGCCGGTGTCGGTGTCCGTATCGGCGTCCGTGTCCGTATCGGCGTCCGCGGACGGGTCTGTGTCTTCGACCGTGGTGAGGGGCGCGCAGGCCAGGAGCAGAAGGAGGGGGGCGGTGTGCATCCCCAAAGTGTAGTCCGGATCCATGGTCAAACGCCCGTGGCTTCGTCCAACACCAACAACAGCGCGCCCTTTGCCACCTCGGAGCCCTCGGCTACCGTGCACTCCAAGACTACCCCTGGATTCCGGGCCGAGAAGGTCTCGACTTCGCGGTCCCCCTCCACCATCACGAGCGAGCGCCCGGCCCAGACGGGCTCACCGACTTTGACCCGGTACTCCACCGATCCGGCAAACGCGGCGCGAACCCTGACGAGGCCTTGGCGGTCCGCGAGCATTATGGTGCCTTCGACGGGCAGGACTTCTTCTTCTGGTCGAGGATGATCGTCCGGCCGCTGCTGCCGACCTCAATCGGACAGGACAGGTCCACGCCCTCGGTCTCGAACGTGAAGGTGTGCAGCCCGGGAGTGACCCGGGTCCGGAGCGGGCGTTTGCCCAACTTCTTTCCGTCAACCCCCACCTTCAAGTCGTCCCATTTGCCGCCGCTCGGCAGCACGAAGCCTACGGCGACGGTGACGTCGGCGGGCTCGGCGCTGGGCGCGTCGTCGTCGTCTGGGGGCGCGGTCTTGGTGGTGCTGGTGGCCGCCGGCGCCGGCGCGGGCTTGGCCGCGGGGGCTGGTGCGGGTGCCGACTTTGCCGCGGGGGCTGGTGCCGGTGCCGACTTTGCCGCTGGCGCTGGGGTGGACTTGGCGGCCGGCGCCGGCGCGGGCGCGGCGGCGGGCGTGGGGGCCGCAGCGGGCGTCGGCGTCGGAGTGGGGGTGGGGGCAGGGACCGCTTCGGGCGCCGCGTCCGCCGCCGCGGTGGGCACCGCCTCAGGGTGGGGCGCCGCGGGCTCGGACTCGATCGGGAGCGGTTCGGTCATCGACGGCGGCAGCTCTACGTCGGCGCTGGTCAGCGAGTACCAATAGAGGCCCCCGGCCGCACACAATCCACCGCAGACGACCACCAGGACGGCAACGATTGCAAGGATCCATTTCATGGAGCACCCCAGAGAACCGGCGCGCCTAATACGACAACCGGGGAGGGGCCAGCCAGCCGGTCGGCCTCAGCAATTTGTGTGCCTCAGCAGCCAGTCCTGGTCGACGGAAAACCGGCCCACGGATGCCACCGGTCCCGAAAGGACCAGGGTGTCGCCCACCGATACCGTCAGGGCCCCGCCCGCCATGCGGACGCTGACCGGGGAGGTGAGCAGTCCGCGCGCCACGCAGACGGCCGCGACCGCGCACGCGCTGGACCCGCTCGCCATCGTCTCGCCCGCACCGCGCTCCCAGATCAGCGCCCGCGCCGCGCCGCCCTCGACCGCCACGAACTGGACGTTGGTGCGCCCGGGGACCGAGGTCTCAATCGCGGGCCCTCGCTCGCGCCAGTCGATCGGCTCCGCGAAGCAGACGGCGTGCGGGTTTCCGAGGTCTACTCGCCAGCACTCGTGACCGGCCAGCGACTCCGGACCCCAAACCCTGGCGCGCCCCATGTCCACGTCAACGTTCGTCCCGCGCACGACACAGGCGACGACTCCGCCGGGAGTCCACACCGAGAATTCGGTCGGCGCGGCCCGCTCGTGTACCAACCAATGCGCGTAGATCCGGAGCCCGTTTCCGCTCTTCTCCGCTTCGCTCCCGTCGGGATTGTGGATGCGCAGCCCGAGCGCGGCGCCGTCACGTCCCGCTACCGGCTCGAGGATCCCATCGCTACCGACTCCGCGATGCCGGTCGCACAAGGCCCGCACCAGCCCGGGCGACAGCTTTTCCCCGGATTCCAACACGAGGTAGTCGTTTCCGAGGCCGTGGGCCCGCCAGAGCTGCACCGCCGTGGGTTATCTCGCACCCGTGCTGCGTGTCGTCAGCAAGAGCCCCGCCGCCCAGGCCTTCGCCGCAGCGCTGGACGCCCCCGGGCCGCTGCCGCCCGTCCCTGACGACCTCTCCCTGGTCCTCGGTGGCGACGGCACCATGCTTCAGGCGATCCACGAGCGTGCGCATGGGCGGACGTGGCTGGGCCTGAACTTCGGGCACCTCGGCTTCCTGATGAACGATCTTCCCGCCCAAGGGGGCGTGGAGTACGTTCGCGATCGACTCGCGACGCACGACTGGCAGAGTCACAACTTCATGCGCTTGTCCATGCGGGCGGAGGCGGGCGAGCGCGAGGTCGCCGGGCTCGCGGTGAACGACGTTTACGTCGAGCGGCAGTCGGGGACGGCCTGCCACCTGAAGGTCTCGGTCGACGGTCACGTGGTCGCCGAGCGTCTCGTCTGCGACGGGATCATCGCGGCGACACCCCTCGGCAGCACCGCCTACAGCTTCTCCGCTGGCGGGTCGGCGGGCCACCCGTTGGTACGGTCGGTCCATCTGACCGCGATTTGCCCCCATGCCCCCAAGCTGCCGCCCCTGGTGCTCCCCGCGACGGCCCGCATCCGCGTCGATGTCCTGGACGCCAAGCGTCGGCCGGCCCGGGTTGTCCTGGACGGGATCGCCCACGGCGACGTCCGCTACGTGGAGATCGGCAGCAGTCCCGACGATGACGTGGCGCTTGCGTTCTTTGCGGGGCACGACTTCACGCGGACGCTGTTGCGCAAGCTGGTGCGGCGGTAGGTTAGGCGGCACACGCCTCCGGAGCGCCCGTGGACATCCGCCGCATTACCGAGCTGCTCGGCCCTGACGCCGACTCTCTGCTCAACCATACCTGCAAGGGCCTGCCGAAGGAGCGCTTTGCGCTGCCCGGTCCTGACTTCACCGAGCGGGTCTGGCTGGACAGTGACCGGTCCCTTCGGGTGATCGGCTCCTTGCAACGGCTCTTCGACCACGGGCGCCTGGGCGGGACTGGCTACCTTTCCATCCTCCCGGTCGACCAAGGCATCGAGCACGCCGCGGGCGCCAGCTTCGCCAAGAACCCCGACTACTTCGACCCCAAAAACATCGTGGAGCTCGCGGTCGAAGGCGGCTGCAACGCCGTCGCCAGCACCTACGGCGTCCTTGGCATGTGCGCGCGTCGCTACGCCCATCGCATCCCGTTCATCGTGAAGATCAACCACAACGAGCTGCTCACCTGCCCGAACAAGTTCGACCAGATCATGTTCGGCACGATCAAAGAGGCCGCCGACATGGGCGCGGCCGCGGTCGGCGCGACGATCTACTTTGGCTCTCCGGAGTCGGGACGCCAGATCGTGGAAGTGGCGCAGACCTTCGCCATGGCGCATGATCTGGGGCTCGCGACGGTGCTCTGGTGCTACCTTCGCAGCAACGGCTTCAAGAAGGACGGGGTCGATTACCACGCCGCTGCGGACCTTACGGGGCAAGCGAACCACCTTGGCGCGACGATCAAGGCCGACATCGTCAAGCAGAAGTTGCCCGAGAACAACGGTGGGTACAACGCGCTGAACATGGCTGGGTCGAGCTACGGCAAGACGGACAAGCGCATCTACACCGAGCTGTGCACCGACCATCCGATCGATCTGGTGCGCTACCAGGTGGCCAACGGGTACATGGGCCGGATCGGCCTGATCAATTCGGGTGGCGCCTCGAGCGGGGAAAGCGACCTCGCCGAGGCGGTTCGTACCGCGGTCATCAACAAACGTGGCGGCGGGATGGGCCTCATCTCGGGGCGAAAGGCGTTCCAGAAGCCTCGTGCCCAGGGCATCGAACTGTTGCAGTCGATTCAGGATGTGTATCGCTGCGGCACCGTCACCATCGCCTAGATCGTGCCCATCGCCCTTGGCCGCGGCCTCGCAGACGTCCCGACCCCGCAGCTCCAGCTCCTTTTCCGGGCGCTGTGTCGCGACGAGCTGAAGTGTCCGCTCGACGCCTGGGAGCTCGCCCGCTTTGGCCTTCAGTCCTGGCAGGCCGAGCTTGGCGATGCGCTGCGCGGGCTCGATCGGTCGGGGGTTCGGGCGGTGCTGGTTGCTGTCCTGGCCGAAAGGAAGTCGACAACCGAGTTCTGATCGATGTACGGTGACAACGACTCATGATTCCGTTCATTGTCAGTGTCGCCCTGGCTTGCGACGATGCCGTGTTCCGCACGCTAGATGCGCCCGCGCTTCCCAAGGCGGGCAAGTCGTTTGTGACCGGAGACAGCACCATCGACGGTGCGCGGGTGATCGGCGCCCGCTTCGCCATGGTCAGCGATGTCCCCGTGGCGGGGTGGCTGGGCGCGTTCAGCAATCCGGAGCGCCAGGACGATTGGGTCCCCGACCGTTTCGGGTACGACCTCGTCGAAAAGGTCGATGACACCCACATGTACCTTCAGGTCAACGTCGGCTTCCTGTTCGGCGCCGTGCAGATCCGGCGGCAGCTGGTGGCCGAGCTCGCCAGTCAGGCCAGCGGCGCGCGGTTCGTCACCTGCTGGCGCCGCGTCAATCCCGATCCCTACCTGACGCAGCTGGCGGGCATGGTGAGCGATGCGACGTGGCAGGACCCCAGCGCCGGGTGGTGGAGCGTTGAGCCCGCCGGCAGCGGGACGCTCGTGGGCTACCAGTGGTGGACGCTCGCCGCCGGACTCCCGACGGCGGTGGTCAAGTTCGGCGCGACGCGGACATTGCCGGACTTGATGGACGCATTCGAGGCGCGGGCGCGGAGTTTGGTCCCTTCGGGGTGAGTCGCCCAAAGTCTCGCGGCGGAGTTAGTCGCGCGCGTGTTGCGGACCCTCACCCTTCTCTTCTTTGTCCTCTTGTTCCCGTCACGCGCGTGGGCCGGAAAGCTGGAGGTCGTCCAGAAGCTGGTGGCGAGTGGGAAGTGCGCGGACGCCGTGGCGCGGGTGGACGAGTGGGTGCAGAAGTCGGCGCTCGGCAACGAAGAGGCTGAGCTGCTCAAGGCCCGGGCCGAGGCGGCGTACTGCTCGGCCAAGGCCATCAACTCCGTCCCCGAATGGGAGGCCTACCTCTCCAGGTTTTCGGAGTGGCCTGAGGCGCAGGCCGCGCGGATCCGATTGTGGAACCTGGCCTTCGTGAGTGCACAGGCCGAGGGGACCCGTGCGTCGATGAAGGCGTTCGTGACTCGCTACCCGGAGAGTCCGATGGTGGACCAGGCCCGCAAGCAGGAGGAGGCGTGGGCCTTCGATGACGCGGCGCGCTCCGACGATCTACGGGCGGCCGAGGCCTTTGTCGCCGAGTACCCCAACTCCCCGCTACGGGCGCAGGCCTGGGAAACCTTGGTGCAGAAGTCGCCTGGCATCTACCTCATCGCTGCGGATGGCGAGCCCCGTCGCCTGGAGCCAGCGGTCATCGAGGGCGACCGGATCGTGATGCCTGTCGGCCTGCCGGCGGCGGGTGCCCGCCCGGTGGTCGGCGTGAACCTGCCAGGCGCCGGCCGGGGGGAAACCAGCCAGTGGTGGTCGCTCAAGGCGATCACCTATGATGCAGAGGGCGTCGCGCGTCTCGGGGACATCGCGCCGTTGGGGGTCGAGATCGCGTCGCGACTTGGGCTGCCCCCTCCCGGTCCCGAGGCGGAGCTCCTGAGGATGGTGCCGGCGGCTGGGTCACACGTTGCCCGCGTGGCGACGACCCGCGCCCCCTTGGCGACACCCGGGCACTGCCCTGGGTCGGGGCGGTTCGCGTTCGTGCTTGAGACGCCCGGCGCGAGCTCGGAGGCCTTCCCGTTTGGCGTGACGTGCCCCGGAGACGACGAGCCCGCTTCTTCGGTAAGCGTGCTTTTCGACATCCTCGATGCCGCCGAGGCAGGGGACCGGGCGCTGGCCCGGGAGCGATGGGGAGCGCTCACCGCGATGGTCGAGGCGGGGGAGCTTCGTAGCTGGCTGCGCGCCGTAGTCGACGGTGACCCTTACGCGGCGATGGTGGACTCGCGCCCAAGCGTCGGCGACTGGATCGTCTGGACCAGCACGCCCGACGGGGCCGTGATCTCCCGCTGGCTTCGCGCCGAGGACACGGGGAGCAAGGTCCTGGCGATGCGATCAGGGTGGGCGGTGGTGTCCAGCGGCGCGCTCCGCACGACGATCGGCGACCCACGTTGTGCCCGGCTGTGGGCGTCGATTGGGTCGACGCTCTTTTGTGACCCCGGAGACGGCGGCCACGCCGTGTCGTTCGACGGCGCCACCCTGCCGCTGCCTCCCCCGGCCGCGCAAACGCTTGCTGAGGAGGGGTTCCCGTTGGTCCTTCCTGCCGATGCCATCGTCGCGGCGGGTCCCCGCTGGCGCGGCGGGCAGTTGGTCGCAACCTGGCGCCTGCGGACCACGGTGCAAGCGGACGTGTGGGCGGAAGCTCCGGAGTCCTGGTCGCGGACCCTGGGCGCCACGCCCGCGCTGTCTCAGTGGCTGACCGAAAACGTCCGCTCAGCCGCCTTCGGCGTCAGCGTGGTCGCCGGCGACCCGGTGGCGCTGTATCGGGCCTTCGCCGCGCCCTAGTCCTGACGCGGCGGTGCTTTGGCGGGAGCGTCGGGAGCGTTCGCCAACTGCCAGAGCAGCGCGGCCAAGGCGCCTGTACTCTCCGCGAGTGCGGTGGGATCGACCTTGTCGACGGTGTCGGCCCACGTGTGGTGCACGTCGAAGTAGTGGCTGTCGTCGGGCCGTAGCCCAATCGAAAGCACCCCGTCCTCGGTCAGCGGGCTGATATCGGCGCCGCCGCCCTTGGGGTGGAAAAGCATGTCGCTGCCGAGCAACAGGGGCTCAATCCAGGCCTTCTGCGCCGGGCTGGCGGTGACGCCCCAACCCAGCGGCGAGCCGCCCCCCAGGTCCGACTCGACCGCGGCGACGTGCCGCTCCGTTCCGTGCGCCGCGAAGTAGGCCTTGCCCCCTCGCAATCCGTTCTCTTCGTTGGCAAAGAGCACCACCCGGATTGTGCGCGCCGGGCGCCCGCGCGCCGCGATCAGCCGCAAGGCCTCGACACTCTCCACGACGCCGGCACCGTCGTCGTGCGCCCCCTGCCCCACGTCCCAGCTGTCGAGATGGCCGCCGACGACGACGATCTCGTCGGGGCGCGTCGCCCCGGTCAGCTCCCCGATCACGTTGACGGCGGGGGCGTCGGGGGCGGTGGTCGGCGTCATCCGAAGCCGGACGCGCACCTCGCCCCGCGCCGCCAGCCGGGTCAGGCGGTCGGCGTCCTCCACGGTGATGGCGGCGGCGGGCACCTTCGGCGCCCCCTCGGCGTACGAAAGGCTGCCCGTGTGAGGCGTGTACAGGGAGCGCGTCGTGACCGAGCGCACCAGCACGCCGACCGCGCCGTGTGCGGCCGCCTTGGACGCGCCGCCGCCGCGGTACGCGACCGCTGGCCCGTAGTGCTCGATGCTCGGGAGCCCCGCGACCATCGGGTGGTTGTAGAGGACGATCTTGCCCTTGACCTGAGGTCCCAGCTCGGCATAGTCGCGAATGATCACCACGGGCGCCTCGATCCCTGCTTCTGGTGTCGCGACGCTACCGCCGAGCGCCAAGAGTGCGAGTGACTCCTGCCGCGGACTGATTATCGTCAGCGCCGCCTCGCCGCGGATCCAGACCGGGACCATCAGCGGGTCCAGGCTCACCTTCAGTCCGTCAACTTTTAGCCAACCCGCGGTGATCTCCTCTGCCCGCTTTTGCCCTGGCGAGCCGGCGAGCCGGTGGCCCGCCCCGTCGCAGAGTTCGACAAGTCTGGCGTAGATGCGGTCGCGACTTATGCTGGCACGCTTCTGGAAGTCCAGCCACTCCGCGCCCGTGGGTGTCCAGGACTCGGCGGCGGCAACGGCGATCAGGAGGAGCAGTGTCATTCCGCACCTCTTACCGGATCCTGACATGGTACGTTGCGCGTCATGACCGTTTTGGTGCTCGGCTTCGGCGCGTTCGGCCAGATTCTCGACAATCCGTCGTCGCGACTTGCTAGAGCGCTCGATGGCCGGGGTATCGGCATGAAGGGTGCGACAATCGTTGGCGCAGAGATGCCGGTATCCTACGCCCGCGGGTGGCTCACCGCGCTGGAGTACATCCGGCGAACGCAGCCGATTTTCACTTTAGGAATCGGCGTCGCGGTCGGCCGCGTGGAGGGCATGATCGAAAGCACGGCTCGAAACGTGGCTTCCGTCGCGCTTTCGGACGTCGATGACCGGGCGGTCGGGGATCTCGGCACGGGCCCCCTGGACATTCAGTCGCCGGACGCCGAGGCGCTGGCGGGCGCGCTGGGGTTCGGCGTGAGTCACGATGCCGGTGAGTACGTCTGCAATGCGTGGTTGTTCCAGATGTTGCGGGCCCGCCAGCGCGTCGGATTCCTCCACGTCCCGCTCGAGGGGGTCCCCGCCGACCCGCTCGCCGAGGGGCTGGGGCGCTTCGTCGACGGCCTTTGAGGCTCGCTCCGGCCGGGTTTCTGGCCTTCGCCCTCGGGTGTGCCCCCGCGTGGCATCCAGGGACTCCCGGGCGCCTGGCGCTTGTGGTCCCCGATGGGTGGACGGTAACCCGTAATTATAGGGCGCTCGGGGGGGATACCGTGGTGCTCGATCACGACCGGGCGTCGATCAGCGTAAGTGTTCGCCGCGACTCCGGGCGCGGTCGACAACTCCCGGTGGATCTGGTTGCGGGCGTGCGGGCGCTGTCGTGGGGGCGTGGTGTAGGCGTGGAGAACGCGGTCATCGCCGAGCATGACATCGAGTTCGACGGGCGCCGCGCCTGCGCGGTCACCGGGATTCGCCGTTGGAGGACCGCGACCATCGGCTACACCATGATCTACTCCCGCGCCGCCGACCGGAGCGTAGAACTGGTCCTGCACGCGCCGATGGACGAGCTGGACGGGCACGCGGCGGACTGGGCCACCTTCCTGGGAGGCTTCCACCTGGACGTTCCCAGCGCGGTCGAGGGTCCGCTTTTCGAGGACGATTCGTGGCGACGCTGAGGGTCGAGGTCCTACGGAGGGAGCGCCAAGGCACCTTCCCCTGCCTCGTTCGCACCGTCGACGGCAAGGTTCTGCGCCTGCACGGCGATGCCGCCCCTCGCCACGCCCGTTGGTTCGGCATGCACGAGGGCGTCGCCGTCTGGTCTGAGCCTGGCGAGTTGGCCGGGGTGGGTACCGGCGAGTTTTTGGAGCTGCACCTCACCGAGCTTGTCGATGAGGTGGGCGTCGCGCTCGGGCCGGACCGCGACCACTCCGGTCTCTTCGAGGCGGTCGGAGAGTCTTCGCTCACCGGGGAGCGCACCGGCGCCTCCACCGAAGAGGCCGGCGTGGAAGCGCAGCGGACGGCGGTCCTGGCGTGGATCGCTGCCTCCCTGGGCGAGGGGCAGGGCCTACCGGATCGCGGGGCTCCCTGCGTGGCGTTGCGCCCCAGGATCGCGGATGAGCCGCCCGATCTGCTCCCCAGCTTAGGGTCGGCGCCGACTAAGCGGGAATCCCGTGTGCTTCGCGCGCCACCCAACCACCCGACCCGCGAGATCGACGACAGCATCACCCAGGTGGACCTGCTCCCGACCCCGCTTTCCGCGGTCGAGGCCACGGCGATGACCACCACGGGGCTTGGGCCGTTGCGCTGGCTCACCGCAGAAAGGGTCGTCCGGTTGGCGCCGTGGTTCGCCGTGCTTGTGCTGAGTGCGAGCGCGGCGGCGTGGTGGGCCTGGGCGCTCCCGGTCTAGCGCGCTTTGCTACGAGGTGGCGCAGCGCGCCCACTTCGCCGGTCGCCGCTTGGTTTGGGCGTCCCGGGCACCACGCCGGCCACAGGCCGGGGGGTCGGGTCCTCGGGGTAGATTTCATGGACCCAGGCCCGGAATTTGTGGAACTCCCCGGTGAGGATGCTCGTGCGCATCTGATCCATGAACCCGGCGTACCAATGCAGGTTGTGCAGGGTGGAGAGCGTGGCGGAGAGCACCTCACCGACACGGAATAAATGATGTAGGTACGCCCTGGAGAAGTTCTTGCAGGTGTAGCAGCCGCACGAGGTGTCGATGGGGTACATGTCCTTGCGGTAGCGAGCGTCCGTCAGTCGGATTCGGCCTTTGTTGGTGTAAAGCGCAGCGCCCCGGGCGTGCCGCGTGGGAATGACGCAGTCGAACATGTCGACGCCGCGCGCCACCCCCTCGACCAGGTCGAGGGGGCGCCCTACGCCCATGAGGTACCGCGCCTGGTCGGTGCGCAGGTGCGGCATCGTCCAGTCCAGGACCTCGCACATGTTCGCGTGCCCTTCCCCGACCGAGAGCCCGCCGATGGCGAGGCCGTCGAACCCGATGTCTTGAATTTGCCGCGCGCTCTTCTGGCGGAGGTCGGCCCAGAAGCCTCCCTGCACGATTCCGAAGAGGGCTTGATCGTCCCGGACATGGGCGGCCCGACTGCGCGCTTCCCAGCGAGTGGTGCGCTCGACGCTGGCTTCTGCATAGGCGCGATCGGCCCCAAAGGGCAGACACTCGTCAAAAACCATCGCGATGTCGGCACCCAGATCCTGTTGGATCTGCATCGAGCGCTCTGGCGACAAAAAGGTGGTGTTGCCATCGACCTCGTAGCGGAACCGAACCCCTTCCTCTGACAACTCCTTGTTCTCTAGGGAGAAGACCTGAAAACCGCCGCTGTCGGTCAGCGTGGGATTCGGAATCGCCATGAACCGATTGAGGCCCCCCGCCTTCTTTACGATGTCTTCACCTGGCCGTTGCGACAGGTGGTAGGTGTTCGCCAATACCACCTGAGTTCCGGTACTTTCCAGGTGTAAGGGAGATAATGTTCGGATCGCGCCTTGGGTGCCCACCGGCATGAACACCGGTGTGCGGATTTCATGGCCGCGAGCAAGGCGAAGGGTGCCGGCGCGGGGCCCGTGGGGGTCCCCGCCGAGGAGGGAGTAGAGGGCTGGCGCGGGCATCCGCGCGCGTAGCCTGATCGCGCTGCATCAACTATGATCGCGTCTTCCTTCTACCGGACGGTTAGGTCAAGCAGCCATGGCAAGCGGTTCCCGCGCCCGTCCCCCAAGTTTCCCGCCGGGAAGCAGCGTCTCGGACTATTACCGGGTGGAGGGGCTCGTGCGTCTGTCCGAAGGGCGGATGTACTACCTGGTCAACGACCACCGCGCGGACCGCTCGACGAGGCGTTGTTGGGAGTGTGGTCACGACGAAAACCCGAATATCGCCCCAGCGTGCGATAGCTGCGGGGCCAGCCTGGCGGTGCGCCGCTTCCTCCTTTCGGTACGGTGGGAACGGTCGGGATTCGACCCCTACTTGGCGTTCTTCCAGAAGCAGATCGCCCATCCGGCCCTGCTCGCCGCGTGCGATGTTTTCCCCTGGCCCGACGCCAGCCCCAATCAGGTCTGCAGCATCGTCCCCTACAACGGGGAAACCTTCCTGTTGGACGAAGCGGCGCCGCTGGCGATCGGCCGGGTGATCCGCTTCGCTCAGCGCGCCTGTGGCATGCTGGGAATGTTGTCGTACAACGGTGTGAAGCTGGCGTGGCTGAACCGTAGCAACTTCCTGCTCCGTCCCAATGGCGACGTGATGCTCTTCGACCCCGAGGTCGCGGCGGTGCAGGACGGTCCGCTGTTGCCCGAGGACACCCGCCCGATCGTGATGCAGTTGGGTGAACTGCTGCGCCGCTACACCTCAGTGGAAGAGGCCGAGTGGCAGCAGGTCTTCGCCGAGGCTGAACGTGGTGCGTTCGCGACCCCGGTTGAGTTTGGCCGTGCGTTGCAGCTCGAGGCGCACCGCGACCGGGCCAATGCCGCAACCCTGCACGTGGGCATGACGGACGTGGGGCTCCACCGGGCGCTCAACGAAGACAATTGGGGCTGGGCGCGCCTGACCGAAGGGGTTGAGCTGTTTGTGATCGCCGATGGAATGGGCGGCCACGACTGCGGCGAAGTTGCCAGCCGCCTGGCGGTGGAAACGCTGATCCAGATCGCGAAAGAGCGCATCGACATCAAGCCGCGCCCCTCTCTGGACACCATCGAAAACGCGCTTGATGAGGCGTTTCAGACGGCGAACAATACGATCAAGGGCAATGCCGAGTCGCGCGGCAACGACATGGGCACCACCCTGGTGTGCGCCATGGTCATCGACGATCAGGTCGCCCTTTGCGCAAACGTCGGCGACTCGCGGGGCTACCTCTTCCGCAACGGCGCGCTGCACCAGGTCACCAAGGACCACTCACTCGTCGCGCGGATGGTGGAGCAGAACCGGCTCACCGCCGCGGAAGCCCGCCACCATCCTCACAGCAACATTCTCCTGCGCACCGTCGGCACCGAACGCAACGTGGACATCGACATCTTCCGCGTCGAACTCGAGCCGATGGACAAGCTGCTTCTGTGCTCGGACGGCCTCTGGGGCGAAGTGGACGATCCAGAGATGGAGTCGGTGCTCAACCAGCACGGTGACGGGCGCATCGCGGCGCGCGAGCTGATCCGCGCGGCGCACCTTGGCGGCGGCAAGGACAACATCACGATCATTCTTGCGCACGTGCCGGCGCTGGCGGGTGCCGTCGATACGCAGCGCCTACCGGCGATGATGGGGGATTCCCCGGTCGTGCGGACGCTCTCGACCTCGGGCTGACGCCGGGGGGGATTCGCTCAGGGCGGCGTCGGTGCTTCGTCAGGCTCAAGGAGCGGAAGCTGCGCGGGCGCCTCGCCCGTGGTGTACCCCAGCGCCTCCAACGCGCCGGTGAGTTCGCCGTCGCTGCCAACGATGGCTTCCCCCAGAGGCAACGGTAGGATCGCCCAAGTGACCTCGACCGCGGTCGAGCCGCTCCGCGTGGTGCTCAGGTCGGCGCCGCGGCCGTCGTAAGGGGTGCTGCGCAGGCGGTCGAAGTAGGTCATCTTGCCGACGACGCGCACGCCGACCTCGCCCACGATCTCCTCTGCAGGTCTCGCCGGGACGATGAAAACCTCGCGGTGTTCGCGCAGCCGGCTCTCGAACTCGAGCTTCACCGTGTCTCCATCCGCCGAGAGGACCACCGCTTTGCTGATGCTGGTCGGGTCGTCGCCCACCCAGACCTGCGAAACGCCGCCGGGGACATCCACGTCGATCCGGATGGGCTTGTTCGGTCGTCCAGACGGCGCGATCCGGAACGCAAGCACCACATCGCGCTGCACCCCCTCCGAAAGGGCCTGCCTGCCGGCGTCCGGGGAGGCCCCCTGGCGACCGAGATCGTGCGCTTCGACCCGGTCGCTGGCGAGATCGTAGAGCTCCTCGCGCCCTTTGGTGGTGATGTATTTCTTGCCGTCGACGACGCTGCCCCACTGAACCCCGCCGTAAAGCGCCCGGCCGATGGCGACCGGGCGCCCGTCCAGCGCCGGGTCCGCCCCGGTCTTGGCGGCGACGACGAGGGAGTGCCCTTCAAGCTCGGCTCCCAGCTCGCTCGTGGGAATCCCCACGAGGTCCAGCAGCGTAGGGCTCACGTCCATCAGCGTGACGGACTGGCTGGCCCGTCGCGGCGAAAGTCCAGGGGACTTGATCACCAAGGGGACACGCATCAGCTCGTCGTAGAGCGTATGTCCGTGTTCCAAGTCCCCGTGATCGAAGAACTCCTCCCCGTGGTCGGCGAAGAGCACCACCGTGGCGTTGTCGCCGAGCTCGTTGAGGAGCGGCGCGAGCTGGTCGTCCACGTAGCGCAGGTTCTGGTCGTAGCGGTCGATGAGGTAAGGCCTGACCAGCTCCCGTTGGTGCGTGGCCACCTGCATCAGGATGGTGCGATTGAACAGCTCACGAAGCCCACGCGGACCGTCGCCCGCCCAAAGTCGGCGGTAGCGAGCTGGCTCCTTGTACGGGAGATGCAGGTCCATGAAGTGGACGAGCAGGAGCGCGTCCTCATCACGATGGCGTCGGAGGAAATCCCTGGCGCGCCAGGTCTGGAACTCCGCGCCCGGCCAGTTCAGGCAACCGTGCTCGCCCCAGCCCTTGTCCATGTCGAAGTTCGAGGAGAGGTACACGTTGCCGACATAGGCGCCGGTCGCCCAGCCGTGGCTGCGGAGCACTTCTTGCACGGTGCGGCTCTGACTGAAGAGCTCGGGGTGGCGGCCGGTCCACAATGCGCGTGCGGAAGGCAACGTCCACGGCGCGACCGTGCGGGCATCCTCGAAAACCACGGCGTCTTTGGCCCATTCGTCGAGTTGCGGGGCCGTGGCGCGCTCGTATCCGTAGGTGGGCAGGTGGTCGCGACGTAGGGTGTCGATAAACGCGAAGACCATTCGCCTTGGATTGGCTTTGGGTACGACGATCGACGGAGAAGCGACGAAGACGTGGTCGAGCGTGGGATCGTCGGACTGGACGGAAAGGGTCAGCCGGGCTGGCGTTGTGCTTGGTGGCAACGGCGCGTCGATGCTGACGAACCGGCCGATCGCAGCATCGACGAGTGCGACCACCGCTGCTCCGACGCGGATCTCAAGCTGCGCTCCGTCCGAGACGAGCCCCTCGCCCACTTCCGGCGGCAGGATGCCGAGGTCAAAACGAAGGTGAGCGCCCTCCGGAATCGTCACGTCCCAGGCGACCGTCGCGCGCCCTGAGAGCAGGACCCCCTGCCGCGTGACATCATCGACCTGGGCTGACCGAAATGCCCACGCGCGCGCGTCGCCGCCACGGAAGCGGAGTGACTCCTCCCGCAGGGTAGCGGTCGGGTAGGTCATGGTGTAGTCGCCGGAGCCTGGCCGGTCTGACTCGGGGCGAATCCGGACGAGCACCGAGGATCCGTTGGCCTCCCATGTGCCCGCGGTTCCCCTCGATACCGGGTCCGCATTGTAGACCAGGTGGCGCTCGCCCTTGAACAACTCCAAACCGGTTGGCTGCCGTTCGTAGAAAAGCGCGCGCGGGCGAACCGGGTGCGGCGCTTCGTAGGTGCGGACGCCGCCGACAATCCCCACCAAACGGAACGGCCCCAGGATGGGGAATCGGTCCGGAGCCGGCCCCGCCGTGCTGACGGGAATGTCGATCATTGCGGGCGCGAGCGTGTCGAGTCCGATCCCAGACTCGACGGCGAGTGCGAGCCCGACCAGAAGCAGCACCGGGGATGCCCGCCCTTAAGCGCGGCGGCGGCGGGCCAGGGAGAGCAGACCAGCGAGCCCGGCGCCCACCAACGTGAGCTGCGGCGTGGTTGCGCAGGCGGCGGCGCTGCTCGCGTCGCGCACGTCGATCGTGAGCGCGCCTGCGGACAAGCCGCCGGGGCCGCCGACGTTCATGACGACGGTGTAGGTGCCTTCACCCGGGAAACTCAAAAGCGGAGCCCATGCGCCGACCGTGTCGCCCGTACCATCCCCGGTGAAGTCCACGAGCTTTGCCGGGTCGATCTCCGAGCCTTCGTAGACCTCCCACTGAATGACGTCCACACAGCCGTAGGTCGACATGTCGGTGCGGTTGATCGTGCGCCAGACGAGGCCATCATCAGCCTCCAACTCGAAGAAGCCGTCGGCTCCCTCTTCCGGGATCGGCGCGGCGCAGGACAGGACGTACCCGATTTCAGTCTGTTCGTAGCTGGAGCTTGGGGGCTCGCACCCGGGATCCTCCAACTCCATCTTGGCGTAAACGCTGAACGCCCCGCTGATGGTGTAGGTGTGGCTGGCGGTGCCGGCATCGACCCCCATGATCGTTTCTTCTTGGCCATCACCCCAACGCCACAGCACCGAGGCGACCGCTGCCTCAGATTCAACCGTGAAGTCGACGGTGAGGGGTGCGGCGCCGGCGCGGATCGTCGTGGCAACAAATGTGCCATACACGCCGTAAAGCGCGCTGATGCTGGCGACATCGTCCTTGTTGGGCGAGTTGCCATCGGTGTCGCAGCGGGAGGCGGTCCAGAACATCGTGGCTTCGGCGAGCGCCTGGTCGGTGCAGCCCTCGCCTTCGTCACAGGAGTGATCGAGGCCCATGAGGTGGCCGATCTCGTGGGTGGCCACCGACTCCAGCCCCGTTTCGCTGTTGCAGTTGCCGTCGAGGAGGTCTGCGGTGAACGCGTAGTCGACGTCGTTGTTGAAAACGATGTCCGAGTCGGCGACTTCGTAGTAGACACGCCCGTTTGCGGTCTTGCTACCTCGGCCGTTGTTCGAGGTGTAGGTCACCGCCAAGACCCCGCCGTCTTGTTCGTCTCTGGGATCCTCGAACCCAATCGTCGTCTTGCCGTCCGCAGGGTCACGCTCCTCGATATCGACGAGCCCCTGGTACGCGTTGGATAGCCCGGCGCACGGCGCGAACTCGGTCCAATTGTCCCAGGACGCCTGAATTTCGGCGATTTGGGCCGCCTCGTCCAGCAGTTCGTCGAAAAGCAGCGAGTCTTCGAGCGGATCGACGTCCATCCACCACTTCAGCGGGAACTGTTCGTCGGGCCAATAGAAGCCGGTGTGCTTCCACGCCAAGGCGCTCGAGGCAAAGAGCAGGATCGAGATCATCACTTCACCCCAGCCTGCAGCTTGTTGATTTCACGAAGGCGGTCGGCGCTGATTCCAGGAATCGGCTGACCATCCCATCCCAAGTCGATGCGGGCGGCCACCGCCGCCTCTGTCGCCGCCAACGACACCCGGTCCGCTACCGCGGGGTGAGGAATGAAGCGCGCGTCGTACGTCGCGGCCGCGGGCAGGGTGAACCGGACGATCATGTCGCTGCCATCCGCCGGGTTCTGACGAATGGTGAACTTGCCCATGACCATACCGATGGTCCCGAACATCGTGCCGTGGCGCTTCGCAGAAAGGTAGAGAAACACACGTTCATCCACCGAGTATCGAGGCGCGAGCGGCACTTGGGTGACGACACCATCGTCCGTTACGCCCCCCGGGGCCTCCACCGTGATCACTTGGGTGCGCGCCACCGCCCCTTTGAGGGACCGATCGACACGGACCTGAGCACGGGTCCACACCCGACCCGACTCGTCCTGCCACGGGGCGACAGACAGCACGGTGCCCTCGACGACGTCGTCCGCGGCATCGACCATCTGGTCGGGCGTGAGCGCGGCGAGCGTGGTGGCCTGGGCCGTGAGCGGGCCAGCCGCGAGTCCCAGGAGGGCGCAGGCTGTGATGATGCGGACGAGTGGGTTCATGTAGGCCCCGAACTGGGTGGACAACAGGCGACTCTATGTCCAGACACCGCCCTCGTCAACTGATCGTGGTCGGGCGTTGGCGGCCGGTCAAGAATGTTGACGGCGTCGTGGTCATCCGGTATGTGGCTCTGTTCCGTCAACCCTCCCCGGGCAGGACCTACATGCCGCAGAGTTTCCATCGCTTCCGCATGCTGCTGGCCGCCGTCGCCGCGGTGTTCCTGACCGTCGTGTCGCTGACGGGCCCCGCCTGGGCGTCCGCGTCTGGCACCATCAAGGGGCAGGTCCTCGACGAGTCCGAGCTCCCGATCCCGGGCACACTCTTGACCCTGAGCTCGGACAAGTTGATCGGCGGGGCGATTCAGTACACGTCTGATGCCGATGGAAACTTCGTTTTTGCCGAGCTTCCTCCGGGTCCGTACAAGGTCGTCGCCCAGAAGCAGGGCTTCGGTGACGTCACCAAGAACGGAATCAGCGTGGCCGTGGGGCGCACGACGAGCGTGAACATTGGCATGAAGTACGGTGGCGAGACGGTCATCGTCGTGGAGAAGAGCAAGGTAGTGGACACCGAGCAGGCCTCCCACACCACCACCTTCAACCGCAACTATCTGGACAAGGTCCCCAGCGGCCGCGACTACCTCAGCGTCATCAGCAACACCGCCCAGGTTTTGGGCGGCGGTAACGCCAGCGCTGCCGGCGCGGCGGGCAACGAAAACACCTGGATGATGGACGGGATCAACGTCACCGACCCCGTCACCGGCACCTTCTCGCAGAACTTCAATTTCGACGCGATCGAAGAAATCCGCGTCACGACGGGCGGGTACGATCCAGAGTACGGGGCCTCCCTCGGCGCCGTGTTCGAGGTGATCACGCGCTCGGGCGGCAACACGCTGGAGATGTACGCCAACGCCGAGTACGAAAACGGCGACTGGTCTCCAAAGACCGACGGCCGGTACGGTACCGATGGCGCACTGCTGGACTTCGCGGACTTCGACTCCAGCTTCGAAGGCGGCACGGTCGGGTTGACCCTTCTGGGTCCGATCGTCCGGGACCGGGTGTGGTTCATCGGCTCCTACCAGTACAGCCGCTACCTCTTCGCCAACGTTGGCATCGATCAGCCCCGGGACTTCGACGGCCACTACGGCTTCGCCAAGCTGACGATGCAGCCGGTGTCCAAGCACCGGATTTCACTCCAGATGAATCTCAGCCCAACGTCGATCGACAACATCGATCAGGGCGACCGGTACACGCTTCCGGAGGCGCAGGCCCGACAGATGCAGGGCGGCTACGTGGTCGCCGCCAAGTGGAACTGGTTCTTCAACGAAGACGCCAACCTTGAGACGACGGTTTCGCTGCAGAAGACCTTCATCGAGCAGAGCGGCGTGCCGTGCACCCACGACGAAGCGCTCGACTACAATCCTTGCGCCGCGGACGAAGCCGAGAACGACATCGACTACAACACGCCTGGGCGCGTCGGGGCATACGGGGCGTATAACCGGGATAACTTCACGAACTTCACCTTCGACGACCGGTGGCACGCCGAAGCGAGCACCAAGTTCAGCGTGCTCAACATCAACTTCCTCGGCAAACACGATCTGAAGGCCGGCATCGACGTCAACTACAGCTCCTGGGACCAGGTCTTCGGTTTCACGGGGAACATCTACTACGTCGATCTTTACGAGAACCAGTTCGACCCGGAAACGCTCAAGAACTTCTACTTCGTCGAGTATTCCGGCTACTCCCGGTACAAAGCCGACGCGTACTCCGCCGCCGGGTTCGTCCAGGACGTGTACAAGCCCGTGGACAACCTGACGTTCCGGTATGGGCTGCGCTACGACCAGTCGCAAGTGCGCAACGACGCCGGTGACCCCATCGTGGATGTCGGTGTGTTCGGCCCCCGCGTGTACAGCATCTGGGACCCGTGGAGCGACGAAAAGACCGCGATCGCAGCGGGCTATGGCCGCTTCAACGATCTCGGACGGCTGAGCGTCGCCAGCTACCTGTCGCGATCGAACCTCGCCGCGAAGATCATCTATGATGGCAACTTCGACAACGGTACCAACTACGCTAGCCAGGCCTACTTGTCGGAGAGCACCGACAACGCCTTCACCTACGGCGACCTGTCGGCGCCGCACTCCGACGAGTTCACTGCGTCAGTGCAGCGCGAAGTGGTCACCGATGTGCGGGCAAAGGTCAGCTTCACCGGCAAGTTCACCCGCAACATCTACACCTTTGACGAAACGAATCTCGTCTACGATGAAGATGGCTACTCCTACGTGGGGGTCAGCGAGGGCTTCAGCGACTTCAATGCCTACTACCGCTTGCGGTCACCCGCGATCGCGCGTCGGGACTACTACGCCGTGGACTTCGAGCTGCTCAAGGCAGAGTCCAAGCGCTGGTTTGCGACCGCCACGTATTCGTATGTGTCCAGTCGAGGCACCACGCAGAACTCTCTAAGCGGGGGGTTGTCCAACCCCTCACAGGTCGAGTTGATGTACGGCGAGCTGGGTAGCGACATCACCCACCAGCTCAAGACCGCCGCCTACTGGGAAATTCCGAATGACCCGTGGACGACCCAGGTCGGCATGCAACTTCAGGGCTACAGCGGCAGCCCGTACAGCCGCTACTACTGGCAGGCGGCGGATACGGACCTCAACGGCGGCGGCTACGGCCTCTTGAAGGAGCCGCTCGGCAGCTACACCGACACGCCCGGCTATTGGTCGCTCAACGTGCTGGTGAAACAGGAGATCGTGGTGCCCAAAGGCAAGCTCAGCGTGCGGCTCGACTTCGCGAACCTTACGAACAACAAGTACACGACATCCTACAACTCCGGGTACATCGCCTACCAGAATCGTTATGCAGTCACGAGCCACATCTCGGGTCTGTCGGGCACTCTGGGCGTCGGGTACGAGTACTAATCTCATGATCATCTTCCAAGTCTTCTCATTCTTCGCCGGTGGTTGTGCCAACCCCGAGGTCATCAACGATGGTGATGTGCAAGCTCGGGTCGTCATCCCCAAGCTCGCCGCCACACGCACCGTGGTCGCGGCTGAGGATCCCGACGGGGACGGGGTCTACGCGTACCCCACCCGGGAGCTCACTGACCCGCGGTTGCTCGGCCCGGTGTACGTCGGCGCCTACGGTGCGATCGACACCATCTCCTTCCCTTACCCGCACCCGTCGATGGGCCCGATCATCAGCGGCGGGATCGGGGACACCTTCCCCTACGGCGGCGAGACGGTGGGTCGGCTGGACTTCGCCTGCTACGAGCTGGTGTCCTGTAAGGTTTCCACCGGGCGATTCAAGGATTATGCCGACTTGCTCGATCACTTCCGCAACAACCTCGGCATCCCGATGAAAGACGGATTCGGGAAAGAGGTGGTGAGCCCGGAAGCGATGCGCGCGTGGTGCTACGACTACTTCTCGGCCACCTCAGACGATGAAATGGCGTTTATCGGTGAGGACGTTCTGGACTTCACCGAAGACGGCGACAACTACGTGGCCGACATCACCCTGCACCACACCAACCGCGTGCATGGGATGTCGTTGTGGGGTTTCATGGACGCCCCCGAGCTCAACGCCGATCAGATCGACGTCAACGGCGCGTTCACCACCTGCGGGCAGGACTACGGCCGGCCAGTGGATGAGTACAACTCCGAATTCCAAGAGGGCGGGTCGTTCTTCGATATCCTGAACCACCCCAGCACCTACATTCAGTACGACGACTGGGTCGCCGACGGCCTGACCACCGTCGCTTTTGATGCCGACATGGTGCAGACCGAGGTGCCGGACGTGAAGTTCACCTACCACCATCAAGCGGAGCAGTGATGCTGTACAGCCTGTTGCTTCTCCTGGCCGGATGCGACCGTGAGGGCGGCATCTACATCCCCGCGCCGAACCCGGACTACCCGTTCATCCAGGACCTCGGTGAGTTCCGCGTCATTCCCATCGACGAGCAGGACCGCAACGTGGTGGACCGCAAGTCGTTCACCTCGTGGAGCGATGAGCTCCGCGCGTCGGACGATCTCGGCCGAAAGGGCATTTATTACGGGGGCATCGGCGCCCCCGAAGATCCTTCCTACTTCGGAGGGGCGACCCTCACCTTTGTCGGGACGGGCGGAGACGTGTGCCTTGTGGTTGACCCGGAGACGATTTTCTGGAATCAGGCCCTCGCTGGCGATGTCACCACGTCGGACTACCTGTACGTCGACGCTGTGACCGACGACGCCGACCTCGACATGGACGCGGGCCTCAGCGCCTACTACAACGGCTCGCCGGGCCTGGAGATGGGAGAGTTCGAGATCGTCTACACCGACGATGGTGGGGTCGATCATGGTCTTCCGGCCAGCGAGTGCGTGCAGATTGGCTCCCAGCAGACCCCAGCGCACGCTGGCCGTTCGGCGCTGGAGTACTGCACCATCGACACCGACGGCCGCCTTGGCGTTGAGTTCACGGTGGTGCTCGACACGTTCTTGCTGCCGCTGGACGACGGTGTGATCAACTTCGCGGTCGCGGCGTTTGAGGGGAGGTGCAGCGAGCTGACGGCCGCGCCCCGCGGCATGGGCGAGTGTGTGCTTAGCCGCGAAGGCGGCGGCGCCCTGGACATCCAGGAGGACATGACGACGGAAGAGTACTGCGCCGATGCGGATAATCCGTGGAACGACGTGTGCCTCGAGGCGGCGTTCTGCTCCAAGACCAAGGACTTGAACCAGTATTGCATCGATCACTTCACCGACGAAGACGCGCCGTGTTCGGACAATGGCGTGCACCCGGCACCGGACGACGAAGCTGAGGCTGGCGGCGGGCTCTAGTCGGGGACCACGCGCTCGGTCACGATGCGTTCGCCCGCGAGCCAGCGCATCTTCCAGGCGCCTGACTTCGCCTGCCACGCGTTGGCGGCCGGGATCTTGCCCACGGTCCGCGGGGCTGTGTCGGCTTGGCCGAAGATTGTCTGGCCGTTGGAGTCGCGGCCGACGTAGTGAAACGGCCCGTACCCCGCGGGCAGGAAGGCGGTGATCGACGGCGGCCCCAGCCAGGGCGCGGCGGGTGTCGTATCGAGGAGCTTTCCGGCGAGGTCGATGCGCAGGGTACGGTACTGGGCGGGGACTTCGTTCACCGCCGGCAGGAGCTGGGCGGCAGCGATGGCAAGGCCCCCCGCTCGGCCGTCTTTGTCCGGCAAGACGTCGAAGCCCACGGCGGCGGTGACCCAGCCGTCAGCGTTCGCCTTCCAGGCGCGCTCGCCCTCAAGCGGCAGCCGCACGTCGCGGTCGGGGCTCAAGCGGTAGCTGTCGATTCCTTTGGCGTGCGCCAGAACCAGAATCGCGTTGCCGTTGGCGTCCAAGCCGGTCTCTGCCAGCGGGGGGCGCTGTGCGAACTCGGCCACGTTGCGAAAGCTCACCCCGCCCCGTTCGGCCATGACCAACAGGCGCACCGAACCCGCCTCGCCTTTCGGATCGGCGACCCAGAGGGGCAGGGCGAATCCGCCCTTGCTGTCGCTCACCCCGCGCGCGAGCGGAACGGCGCCAGACCAAGGCAATCCCAGCGAGCGAATGTCGCCGGACAGGCGATTGCCTTCGATTCGTGCCACCCGCACCTCTCCCGGCTGGCCGGTCCAGTAGAGCCATCGTGACCTGGATGCGCTCGGAAGTGTCCGAGAGAGAGTCGGCGACAGGCTTATGGAGCTGCGGAAGAGCCACCGGTGTGCGAGCAGGCGCGAGGCGTCGCCGATGGCGTATTGGTTCAAGTAGACGTCGAAACCAGCCTTGGCGCGGTGGGTCCAGGGGGCGATGGCGCCGCCATTCTTCTCGATGGTCGGCTCCCAGGTGAGATCGCCGCCAACGGGTCGGGCCGGGGCCACACGAAACTCGTGCGTAGGGAGTACGACGGCTTGGGCCCCGTCGCCAATCAGGACGTTGACCTTCCATTGGCCGACGTCAAAGCCAGCGGACGACGGAATCTCCAGGAGCACGGAGCGCCGGGCGCGCGGCGCCAAGGTCCAGTCGGCGCCGGTGTCGAACTGCGGCGGAGTGGTGAACCGTTCGGAGCTTTTGCCGCGCGGATCGACCAGCTTGAAGTGCACGAGGTGGGGGCGCGCGGTCAGGTCCGCGGTCGGCCTAGTGTCGGCGGTCTGGTTTTCGACCGTGAGCTCGACCAGGATCGGGAACCCTTCCAGGTACTCGTCTCGGAGCTCGGCGGAGAGCGTCAGCCCTGCCGGTGACTGCCCCGAGACCGGGACTCCGAAGGTTTCTCGGGGTGCTCGCGGGGCCGCGGCCGGGGCGGGCGGCGCGCCAGGAGGCGTGGTCGCAGCTGCCGGGCTTGCGGCGAGCAGGGCAAACAAAAGGAGCGGTCGCATGGCGCGTATTATGTCACTGCAAACGGGTCCGCGCCCAGGCCATCGCGGCGTCCGGTGTCACAAGATGACCGTCCAACTGCTCATGGCGCACCTCTGCCAAAAGCCGGCCGACGCTCGGGCCTGGCCGCATGCCCAACTCGAGCAGGTCTCGACCCCCGATGAGCGGGCAGAGGGGGGCCCGGCCGACGCCGAGCGCTTCCGCGGCTTCGGCGAGTCCCAGGTCGTCGGTGAGTGCGGCGAAGAGCTCGACCTCCAACCGCTCGGCGAGATGTCGGGCGCGGGTGGCGGGCGAGCGGGCGTCGTTGGCGTTGTCCCTGGCCATTGCCAGGGCCATCGCCTGATCGCGGACGGCGTAGCCGAGCCAGCCGTGGAGCTGAAGGCGGTGAAGGACATCCTCGACCTCTGGGGCAGTGCCGGTGGCAGCCAGGAGGACCGCGAGCCGACGAGGCTGACCGTCGATGGGCAGCGCCGCGATTCGGTCCACATCAGCGGGGCAGGGCTTTTGCCAACTCGGGAGCACGCGACGCCACAGTTCCGCCTGCACGGCGACGCGCCAACCGACGGAGGGGCGTGGCGCCAGAAGGAGTAGGCGCTCGACTTCGCCGGCGATGCGCTCGGGCGGGAGCTCGCCCAGCGGCATCGTGCGGCACAGATCCAGAAGCGCGGGGTCGACGTCGAACGCGAAACGCGCGGCGAACTGGACGACGCGCAGGGCACGCAGCGGATCCTCGGCGAAGGTGGTGGCGTCGACGGCGCGGAGGCGCCGGGCGTGAATGTCGGAGATGCCGTCGAAGGGGTCGATCAGTTCGTCGGTGAGGGGGTCCCAGGAGATCGCGTTGATGGTCAGGTCGCGACGGCGCGCGGCCTCGGCTAGGCCTAGGGCCGGGTCAGGCGTCGCGCGGATGCCCGTGTGGCCGTCGCCGACCTTGGTGTCCCGGCGAGGCAGGCCAATATCCAGCTCCATCCCGCCTAGGCGGAGCTTGAACACGCCGAACGCGCGGCCGACTTCGTCCACGCGGCCAAATCGTTTGAGTACGATGCGGACCAAGTCCGCGTCGAGGTCGTGGACTTCGATGTCGAGATCCTTGCAGCGGCGCCCCAAGAGCGCGTCTCGCACGCAGCCCCCGACCAGGAGGCCACGCCCCCCGGCGTCTCGGATCGCGCGCAGCAGCGTCCCGACGCGCTCCGGTACCTGGGGTCGTGTCTCGCGTTGGCTGCCCATTGTGGCCTCGTAGCACCCGGTGTTATCTGATCGCCATGCTGCTCCCGCTCATCGGCCTCACCCTTGCCGGCGTCCCCGGTCCCGCGCTTCACGTGGGCGACATGGCGCTGCTCTTCAACCTGCAGGCCATCAACGAAGACGCGGCGTTGCATGCGGTTGCGCGCACCAATGTGTCTTTGGCGGACTTCACCGGCATCACGCCCGGCTTTCCGGCCAAGGCGGTGGTCGTTCACTTCTTGCAGAAGGCAGGGGGTGAGACGCAGCTCGCAGCGCTCGCTCGGCTCGACAAGAAATACAACGCCAAGGGCGTCCGAACGATCGCCATCCTCGCGGGTCCCGGCGAGATTGCCTCGGTGTCGGACTGGGTCGAGACGCAGCACCTCGACTTCCCCGTGCTCCGGGATGCGCATGGCATCGTCGTTTCCCGCTATGGCGTGCGTCAGTTCCCGACGACGTTCGTCGTCGATGCCGATGGTGACGTGGCGGCCATCGGGGTGGCCAAAGCCGAGCTGGAGACCGCCCTCGATCAGGTGCTTCAGGGCTTCTTCTCGCGGTAGCGTCGAGGCTGCGGTGAGCCCGCGCCCACCTGCTTTATCCTGTGCCCCCAACACGCCGGACCAACGCCGACAGTCCGCGCGCTTCCAAGGCGCTGAGCAGCTCTTTCAGGGTGTGGGGGTCCAAGACCGCCTCGGAGTCGGACAGCCAGCCCAGGACGTGCGCGTCAAGGTTCACGACGGCCCGCAGCTCGTCGAGCGCGCCCTTGTCGCTGACGCGCAACAGCGCGACATTTCGATGAATGACGTGGGTCATCGTGTTTCGATCCGGTAGGCGTACCCCTGTTCGGTGAGAAACAACTGACGCTTTTCGCCGAAAGTCTGCTCGACGCTGTCCCGGGTGACCAGGCTGAAGAAGCTGGCCTTGTTTTCACCGCCCTTGGGGCGCAGAATTCGGCCGAGTCTCTGGGCCTCTTCTTGTCGGCTGCCCCAGGTTCCGCTGACTTGAATCGCGACATTGGCATCGGGAAGGTCGACCGAAAAGTTGCCGACTTTGGAGATCACCAGCACCCGCTCCTCTCCGCGCCGGAAGCGGTCGTAGAGCTCGTCGCGACGCTTCTGTGGCGTTTTTCCCTCGATCAGTGGGAACCCTAGCTTTTTCGAGAGCCAGTCCAGCTGGTCGACGTACATGCCGAGGATCAGGATCCGGTCCTCGTCGTGGCGGCCCAGGATATCTTCGATGACCGGAAGTTTCCGTGCATTGGTACTGGCAATACGGAACTTTTCCCGATCGTCGGCGACGGCGTAGCGCAGACGATCCTCGTCGCTGAACTCCACGCGAATTTCGGTGCAGACCGCCGCTGCGATCCAGCCTTGGTGTTCGAGGTCCTTCCAGGGCACGTCGAAGCGCTTCGGGCCGATAAGGGCAAAAACATCAGTTTCTTTGCCGTCTTCTCGCACGAGGGTCGCAGTCAGTCCGAGGCGACGCCGTGCTTGGAGATGAGCGACGGCGCGGAAGACGGGTGCGGGGAGCAGGTGGACCTCGTCGTAGATGACGAGCCCCCAGTTCTCTCGGTCGAACAGGCCGAAGTGAACGAACTCCTCGTTTCGCGACTTCCGGAAGGTCAGCATCTGGTAGGTGGAGAGCGTCACCGACTTGATGTCCTTGAGCTCGCCCGAGTACTCGGTGACGTCGTTCACGGTCAGCGACGTGCGCTCGAGAATCTCCGACCGCCACTGACGAAGCGCCGTGACGTTGGTGCACAGGATGAGCGTCTTCATGCTCAGACGGGCCATCGCGGCGATGCCGATCATCGTCTTGCCGGCACCGCACGGCAGCACCACCACCCCGTTGCCGCCTTGCGCAACGCTGTCGCCGAAGAAGGCATCGACCGCGTCACGCTGGTACTCCCGCAGCCCCCACGGGATGCCCGACTTGGTCTCCGGGAGAATCTCCAACTCCAGGACCGCCCCGTCGCGGTAGCCCGCCAGGTCCTCGACCGGCAGCCCGGCGTGGGTCAGCACCTGCTTGAGTTCGCCACGGTTCCCGGGGTCGACCAGCACCGACAAGTCCGAGATTCGTTTGCCCAAAAGCGGCATCACCGGCTTCAGGGAGCACACTTCGGTCATCAGGACCGCTTCGTCGGCGTCCAGACGCAGCCCGCGCGGGTCCTTGTGGAGCTTGAGCCGCCCCCAGCGGCCCATGGTCTGCCGGATGGAGACCGGCACGTTGGGCGGGATGTCGTACTTGGCCCACTTTTCGAGCGTGGCCATCACGCTTTCGACGGTGAACCCCGCGCTGGCAGCGTTCCACAACGACAGCGGCGTGACTCGATACGTGTGAACGTAGTCCGGCGATTTCACCAGCTCGGCAAAGCGGACCAGTGCGTCGCGAGCAGCCTTGAAGTTCGGCCCCATCGTCTCCAGGAGGAGGGTGTGGTCGGACTGGACAATCAGCGGGTTTTCAGGGACGTAGCGCATGGGGTCGGGCGTCTAACTCGGCCGGACCACCGTTTCTACGTCCACGCCACTCCATGCGGGAATCGGCTCGCCCGCGCACGCCAGGGCGGACGCCTCCTCGTCGCGAACGAGGTGACGCGCGAGGGCCGCGGGGCGGTCGTACGATCCGCCGAGGCGCCAAGTCACAACCCGGGCACCCGGCGCCGCCGACCGCACCACCTGCTCCAGCACTTCCGAGGCGGTTCCCGGCGCAAGCTCGTCCAGCGCGTCGGCGAGGAAGTAGCCGTTCCATCCACCCTCCGGAGGGTCTCGCAGCGCGTCAAGGAGTCGTTCGTGCACAAAGGTGATCGCCGCCGCCGCGGCGCGAAGCGGCTCGTATCGGGTGTTGTCGAGCCAGATCGGACCGCCCCCCTGATCGTCTGAGATCCCGGCCAGAGCCCATCGAAGCCCCCCGTGACGTGCGACGTGGACGGTGTCGAAAACACGTCGAACCCGCTGAGCGAAGTGCGCCGAGTAGTCCGCCCGCACCCCGGCGAGCCGCGGACTGTTGAGCCCTACGCTGGCCAGCGCCAGCGGCCCGAAGGCCATCTTCAGTGACCCATGCCACCGCCACGTGTCCCAACGCTCCCGGAAAAGGCGGCGTTGCTGATCCATTGTCGTGGCGGCCAAGACCGCGGCCAGTACGGAGGCAGGGACCGCCAGCGGCAGCACTCGCGCGCGGAGTGTCGCGACACGGCGCTCGACGCTACCCTGGTCGATGATGCCCAGACGCAGGGCGCCCTCGTTCGCGTCCCAGAAAGCGCGGCTGGCCTCATCCAGAGAGGCGCGAACGTGATGGTAGAACCACAGCCGGCGGCCGAAGTGAGCCAGGCCCAAGAGCGAGCGGGTGCTGTGCGGCGGCAGGGCTCGCACCCCGGCCAACGCAAGGCGGGCATAGGCGAGTTGGGCGTGCCGCACGTCGACGGCGCGGACGTCGGCGCCTGCGGCCGCCAGGGCGAACGCGACCTCGCCGGCGCCGCAGACGGCTAGAATGCGCGCGCCCGGGCTGACCGCGAGCGCCGCCGTGGCGACGGCTGGATCGAACCAGCCCCGCGTGGCCAACAAGCCCGGCACCGGGACGCCACGTCGCTCGACCGACAACGTGCTCACCGGAGCCCCGCCCACGCCGCCGCGAGCACGATTGCGGCGAGGTTGCTGGCGGTCCCGCAGAGGACCAATCGGCGAGGTCTGGACGAGCGCGTGCCGAGTCTCAACGCCATCCACCCGGCCAGGACGACGGCCCCGGGCAGCCACGACGGATTTTCGTGGCTCACGTGGAGGAGTCCCGCGGCTGCCCCGAGTGTCCCCAATGCGAACGTCACCAGCCCCGCCCGCTCCCGTCCGAGCCTACGGGAGGTGTGCGCCGGCGCCTCATCGGGCAGGCAGGCGTGCGCGCCCGCCACCACGGCGGCCAAGGCGAGAGCGAGTGAGAGACCCAGCATACCGACGCCGACTATAGTGGCGGAGCATGGCCTGCCTGATCCGAACCGACGAGGAACTCGCAGTCCATCTGCGGGACCTGGAGTCGTGCTCACGAATCTCGGTCGACACCGAGTTTCACCCTGAAAAAGCCTATTTTCCGAAGATCATGTTGCTGCAGCTCAGGGCGGACGAAGGGGAGGTCTTGCTCGTCGACCCGCTCGGCCCTGTGGACATGACCAAACTTGGACCTGCACTTTCCACGCGAACCCTGCTGATGCACGGGGGCGCCGCTGACCTTCAGTTGTTGCGCCGCCACTGCGCGGCGACCCCGGCCCGTGTGATCGACACGCAGATTCTCGCGGCGTTCGCGGGCCTCGGCTGGCCGAGGCGACTCCAGGATATCGTGGCAGCGGTCCTCGGTCGGGAGATCGACAAGCAGGCGACGCTGTCGGACTGGTCCCGGCGCCCCTTGAGCGAAGATCAACTCCGGTATGCGAGCGATGACGTCCTACTCCTGGACGCGCTCGCGCAAGGACTCGAGGCGCGCGTGGCCGCGTTTGGCAACGCCGCGTTCGCACAGGCGGCCCTCAGCGAATCCCTCACGATCGCGCTGGCGCCGCCCGACGACGCCGACCTCTGGCGCCGCATTCCTGGAGCCCACCTGCTTGGGGCCCCGGAGCGCGCGGCCCTTTGTGAACTGGCGGCTTGGCGCGAGGCGAAGGCGCGGGCATTGGACAACGCGCCAGGACACGTCGTCGCGGACGCGATGCTCTTCGACCTGGCCCGCCGGCGGCCCGACACCCTCGACGGGTTTCGGGAAAACCGGCGAATGCCTTCCCAGGTGTGGCGGCAGCACGGGCAGGAGTTGCTTGCTGTCCTGGCGCGGGCAACGACGACGGCTGCGCCCCGAGCCCCACGTCGCGGGGCAGACGCCGACGCCGTTCGGCTCGCGGCTCGAATTTCTGGCGAGGCTGCGGGGGTTGCCGCCGAGTACGTTTGCCGAGAATGTGAGGTGGATCATATTCTTGATGGTTCGGCTGCAGTCGGCTGGAGGGTGGCGGCGCTAGGGGGTCCGTTTCAGGATTTCCTGGTAGGCAACAAGGTGATCGCGCGTGGCGGTCGCCTTGTTTGAGGCCCTCGCCACGCGACCGCGGTCCTCCCTTTTGGGTCTTTTTTTTTGTTTACGATTTTTGGGTTTTTAGAATCTGCGCTATGCTGAGTCAGCCACAAAGGCTTCCAACTAAACTCCCGTGAGGAACTCCCAATGCTCAAGCAGCTCATTCAGGACGAAACCGGCGCCACTGCCATCGAGTACGGCCTCATCGCGGGCCTCGTCGCCGTCGCGATCATCGTTGCGCTTACCGCCCTCGGTGACAGCCTCGACAGCCTGTTCTCCCAAATCTCCGACGCCGTCGACAGCGCTGCGGGCTAATCGGCCGTAGCCACCTGGGCGGGCGGCCGAAAGGTCGCTCGCCCTTGTTTTTTTTTGGGATACAGGTGGGCACCCGTCCTACGGAGTAGTCGCAGATGCAGAGGCAGCAGAATCCAGGGCGCGCGCGGGCGGGCCTCTTCTTGGTGGGCTCAGTCCTTTTGGCGCTGGTCGCGTCGGGATTGGTCTTTCGGATCATCAAGTCGAAGCAGGACCAGCTTACCGAAGCGACGCGTCCCAAAGAAACGCTCGACGTGGTCGTCGCCTCGCGTGACCTTTTGGTCGGTCTGCCGATCTCCGAACAGGATGTGGTCGTCGTGCCCATGGTGCCTGGCAGCGTTCCCGAAGAAACGACGTTCTCCAAACTCGAGGACGTCATCGGGCGCACCCCGCGCGAACGGATTCTCACCAGCGAGCCCATTCGCGACGAACGAATCGCCCGTCCGGACGCCGGGATCGGCCTCAACGCCATCGTTCAGCCCGGAAAACGAGCGATGACGGTGGCCACCAACACCGAGGACGCGGTGGCGGGGCTTTTGCACCCGGGGAACTACGTAGACATTATCGTGACCATCAAGCCCGAAGAGACGTCTGTGGCGTCGGCCAAGTGGGTGACCGACACCATTCTGCAGTCGATTCGTGTGCTGGCGGTGGGCGGTTCGCTCAACGATCCGCTTGGGACGACGACCGCGGAAAAGAAGGTGGTCAACACCGCGGACGGCAAGAAGGTCGAACTGAAGAAGAAGGAGGGCAAGGACAACGCTGCGCGGCGGCTGAAGCCGAGCATCACCCTTGAGGTGACACCGGACGAGGCGGAAAAGCTGGCCTTGGCGGTGGCACAGGGCGACATCTATGTGGTTTTGCGTAGCGACATCGACACCATGCCGTACGCGGACAGTGGGGTTAAGACCTCGAATACGTTGATTGCGTTCCCCACTGCACCGGCGGCGGTGCGTCCGACTGTGATTCGCGCCGAAACGCTCCCGACGGGGCCGGGGGCGGTGATCATCCAGGGCTCGGACCGAACGGACGTGAAGTTTGGTCCTGATGGCACGACAGAAACCAACGGCGGAAAGAAGAAGAGGGAGAATCAATGAGTTGGTGTCCCGTTGCCGCGGCCTCGCTTTTGGCCCTCGCCTCGCCGGCTGCCTACGCCGCGGAAGTCGCCGGCGTCATTGACGCCGGGGTGGGGATGTCCGTCATCAAGAACGAAGGCCGCGTGATCGCCCGGGTGCTGCTCAGCGACCCGGCCGTAGCGGAGATTCGCCTGCTCGAAGAGGGCCAATACCAGGTTCGCGGGCTCCAGATCGGCAACACCGATCTTTATGTTTGGTTCCGTGGTGACGAAGCCCACCCGAAGGCGTATCGGGTCATTGTCACCAATGATCTTAGCGATATGGAGCGTCGCATTCGGGAAACCGTTCGGGGGGGGGAACCGCCGAAGGTCTATGCCCTTCGCGATCGACTGGTGGTCGAAGGCACGGTGTCCGACATGGACACCTTGGAACGGATCGCGGCGATCTCCAGGGTGTACGACAAGGAGTTCATCAACCTGATGGCCGTTACCGGCGATCACCAAGTGCAGTTGAAGGTGGTGTTTGCCGAGCTGAGTCGGTCGGGCCTCCGGGAGTTGGGGCTCAACGCGATCGGCGGGGTCGGGACGGTCTTCGGTGGCATCCAGACGCCGACGAACACTGCGGCCTACGACACCCGGATCTGGTCCGCAGACGCCGTGCCCAACATCAACTCCGGGCTCAGTCAGGCGACGTCCGCCGAGGCGTTCAACATTGTGGGAATGGTGACCGGGGCCGTCAACATCGCAAGCGTCCTCTCGGTTTTGGAGCAGTACTCGTTGGCGAAGACGCTCGCTCAGCCCACGCTGGTGGCGTTGTCGGGCCAGCAAGCGGAAGCGCTTATCGGCGGCGAGGTTCCGGTGCCCGTGGCACAGGTCGGCAACCGCATCACCATCGAGTACAAAGAGTACGGCGTCAAGCTGGTGTTTGTTCCAACGGTGCTTGCGGGAGAGCTCATCGACGTACGCACCTACGTGGAGGTCTCGGACGTCGATCCCAATACCTCCACCCGCATCGCCGGTATCGAGATTCCGGGTATGCAGTCTCGCAAGATCAAGACCCAGCTTCGCATCGAGAGCGGCAAGACGTTCGCGATGGCGGGGATGTTGGATGAACGCATCGAGTCCACCCGCGCAGTGGTTCCCTTGCTCGGTGATCTCCCCATCATCGGTGCCCTGTTCCGGTACGTCCGCCACGAGCGGAAGGAGACGGAGCTGGTGGTCTTCGTGACGCCGACGTTGGTCAGACCGATGGCCGCTGGCGAGGTCCCCGCCCCCCCGGGAGCGAGTGAGGGCTACAACCCGAATGACTTCGAGCTCTTTATGATGGGCCAGCTGACCGAGTCGGGAAGCCGTAGCGCGCAGCCCACCGGGGCGTACGGGATGAAGCGCTAGGCATGCGGCCGACTCACCCCAACTCGCCGTCCAACGCGGCGTCCGTCCTGGTTGTCGGGGTGGATGCCCGCGCGATGGGCCAGGTGCGAGAGACCCTCGGGACCGAGGCGGTGCTCTCCGCTGTACCCGTCGCGTACGAGGATGCGGTTGCTGCGGTGCGCCGGCAGCGCCCGGACGTGGTCGTCACCGGGTTTGACGCCGACCCCGAAGAGGCGGTGCGATTGGCGCCGTTGTTGTTTGCCGAGGCGGGATCCAAGGTGCACCTGGTCGCGCTGAGCAGCGGCGCGGATCCGGACCGGATTCGCTCGGCGATGCGGGCGGGCTATCGAGAATTCGTCGTATTGCCGGCCGACGCAGAGCTTTTGCGGCAGGCCGTCCACGAGGCCACGTGGTCGGGCGACCGCGACGAAGATGCGGGTGACGTGATCGCGATGTGGGGGGCCAAGGGCGGGGTTGGAACCAGCTTTCTTTCGGTCAATCTCGCCGGAGAATTGAGCCCGGTCCATCGCGTGTGTGTGGTGGACTTGGACTTCGCGATGGGGGACATCGCTGCATTCCTTGACCTGACCGTCAACCAGTCGATCGCGGACGTGTTTCGAAACATCGGGCGCTTGGACGAACGCATGTTGGCGGGTAGCGTCGCCATTCATGCCAGCAAGGTGCACGTCCTGGGCCAGCCGACAGAGCTGGACACGCGCGAGGAGCCGCGCGGAGACTTGGTGATGCGCGTGCTGACGGCGGCGTCCCGTTCTTACCAGTACGTGCTCGCCGACCTGGGCGCGTCACTCGACGAGGCGTCAGTCACCGCGGTAACCGTGGCCGATCATGTCGTGGTGATCACCACCCCGGACATCCCCAGTGTCAAAGACGCTTGGCGCCGCCTCCAGTTCATCGACAAGCTCGGCCTGGAGCGGGACCGCATCCGCCTGGTCGTGAACCGGTGGGACCGTAAGACCGCGCAAGTCAGCCTGGCGGAGATCGAGCAGAACCTCGGGTGGAAAGTGGATGCGACGGTATGTGATGAGCGGCAAGCCCTCCGCGCCGTCGCGGAAGGGGTTCTGCTTCGCGAGTTCGACAAAAAGTGCGAAGGCGCACGCGACGTCGGCCGGCTGGTGGGCTTGCTCACCGGCGACGAAATGGCGGACGATTCCAAACCACAAAGCTTAATGAGCCGGCTTTTCGGCCGCTGAGGTAGCCGTGTCTTCCCGACTCATCGACCGTGTCCGTGGGGCCCAGGCCCGTTTCCGGCAGACGCCGGGCTCCACCAATCTGGAGGAGTACGAGCGCATCAAGCGCGCGCTGCACAATGAGATCATCGAGTCTCTCGATTTCGAACAGGTGGGCTCCACCCCTCGGGACGAGCTTGCGGACAAGCTTCGCGAGACCCTGACGATCGAGGTGGAAGGCCGCGCGCTGCCCCTCAATCGCATGGAGCGCGAGCGGCTCGTCGAGGAGATTCTCGACGATATTCTCGGTCTCGGGCCGCTTGAGCCGCTTTTGAAGGATCCGGATGTGTCGGACATTCTGGTCAACGCCTACGATCAGGTCTGGGTTGAAAAGCGCGGGCTGCTTCAGCGGGTTGATGCTCGCTTTCACGACAACCGACACCTGATGCAGGTCATCGAGCGCATCGTATCGGCCGTGGGGCGCCGGATCGACGAGACGAGCCCCATGGTGGACGCCCGTTTGGCCGATGGCAGCCGGTTCAACGCGATCATCCCGCCCCTGGCGCTGGAAGGTCCCGCCGTCTCGATTCGCCGGTTCGGCACGCGGCAGATCACCAGCGAGGATCTGGTGGCGATGGGGTCCTGCCCCCGCCCGATCATGGAGGTGCTGCGCGGCGTGGTTCGCAGCAAGCTCAACGTCATCATCTCGGGCGGTACCGGCTCCGGAAAGACGACGTTGCTCAACGTGCTCTCAGGTTTTATCCCCGACGGCGAACGCATCATCACCATCGAGGACTCCGCAGAGCTCCAACTCCAGCAGAATCACTGCGTGCGCCTGGAGACGCGGCCGCCCAACGTCGAGGGCAAGGGAGAGGTCACCCAACGTGACCTGGTGAAGAACTGCCTGCGCATGCGGCCGGATCGCATCATCCTCGGCGAGATCCGGGGCAGCGAAGCCATCGACATGCTCCAGGCGATGAACACCGGTCACGATGGATCGCTGGCCACTGTCCACGCGAACACCACGCGCGATGCCGTTTCCCGACTGGAAACCATGGTCGGCATGGGCATGCCGAACTTGTCCGACAAGAACATCCGAGAGATGATCGCTCGGGCGGTGGACGTGATCATTCAGCTTGATCGGATGAATGACGGGACACGACGCATCCTGGCGGTGACAGAGGTCGTGGGAATGGAGGGCAACGTCGTCACCACCCAGGACATCTTCACCTTCGAGCAGCGCACGGTGGATGAGGAAGGTCGGGTACGGGGCACCTTCAAGGCCACCGGCGTGCGCCCGCGGTTCGCATCGCGACTGCAAAAGTTCGGCATCGAGCTGTCGCATGAGCTCTTCCGGTTTGAGCAGGATGTCTGATCCGTCGACAATCCCGCTGGTGCTGGCGATCGCCTTTCTGATCGGCGCCGTCTTGCTCATGGGGCAGTTCGCGTACTGGTCGCTGTCGGCGAGAAAAGAAGAGGACCAACGGGAGCTGTCGCGACGAATCGGCGTGCTGAGCGACAGGCAGGCTGCTCCCCTCCTGCGGTTCGGGGCGACGACCGACCGGATGGCGGGTTTCTTGGACGAAGCGTTGCGCTCGGCGGGGATGCCGTACACCATCGACGCGTTGTACCGGAACATGCTCCTGTGGGGCGTCGCCGGGATGCTCATCGGTTTTGTTGTTGTCCGGGGTCCGATTGGGCTGACCGGGGTGGTGCTCGGCTACGTCCCGGTGATGCTCCTGTCTCGGGCCGCCGCCGCGCGCGTGGCAAGGCTGACCGAGCAGCTGCCCGACGGCCTTGATCTGCTGGCGCGCTCACTCCAGGCGGGTCACGGGCTGGGCGAGAGCCTGCGGCTGGTCGCGGAAGAGATGCCAGAGCCGATCGCGTCTGAGTTCGGCCGGGTTTTCGAAGAACAGAACCTGGGTCGTGACACCCGGGAGTGCTTCCACAACCTTTGTCGCCGCAACCCACGGAGCTTCGACCTTCGCATTTTTGTCAGCTCAGTGCTGCTTCAACGCGACACGGGCGGCAATCTCGTGGAGATACTCCAAGGCATCGCCCACACCATCCGCGAACGATTCGTCTTTCACGGGAAGGTCGGCGCCCTGACGTCGGAGGCAAGGTTCACCGCCTATATTCTTGGCGGTCTTCCCTTCGTGATCGGCGCGCTCATCACGGTTTTGTCCCCGGGGTACATCACGCCGCTTTTCGTCGATCCGCTGGGAAAGCTGATGCTCGTCGGCGGCGCGATCTGGTTTTGCACCGGGGTGTTCATTATGCGCGAGCTCGCGAAGGTTGAACTCTGATGGACACGACGGTGCTCGTTGCGATCGGTGTCACCGGTGCTGCCGCGCTGGGCTTCGGCGTGGGGGTGTGGCAGCTCGTCAACCCCGACAAGAGCGCTGGCGACCGGCTCGCAGAGTACACAGGCGGCGGCGATCGCGACGGCCTGCCCACCAAGCTGCACACCATCACCCGTCGCGCGGCGGCGCTGTCGTCGGGCACGGACTCGGAGGTCGCGGTTACGCGGCGCTGGTTGAGTCAGGCGGGGATCCGCGGACGCAATGCCGCGGAGCTCTACAGCGCTTCCCGGACCCTGGGCCTGGTCTTCGGGGGGCTAGCCGGCTTCCTCTTGGTCCTCTGGTGGGCGCAGCGCTTCGGCACGGAAGGGACGGAAATCGTGGCGTCCGAGGCAGCGCAGGCGAGCATGCCGGTGACCGACCGATTGCGGGCGTTGTCCAAATACCTGGGTGGACTCGTGGTCGGGGCCGCCATCGGGTACTACGGGCCCTATCTTTACGTCTACAACACGGTCCAGAAGCGGAAAGAGACCATTCTGAAGTCCTTTCCCGATTCGCTCGACCTCCTGGTATCGGCGGTCGAGGCGGGACTGGGCCTGGACGCCGGCTTCCGACGGGTAGCGGACGAGATCGAGGTGGCGTCGCCGGAGCTGGCGCAGGAACTACAGCTGGTCAACCATGAAGTGACCGCCGGTGTGGCGCGCGTAGACGCGTTGCGCCACCTGGAGGAACGGGTGGGCTTGGATGACGTGACCTCGTTGGTCAACGTGCTCATCCAGGCCGAGCGCTTCGGCTCCAGCGTCGCGCGCGCCCTGCGGGTACACAGCGGCCACATCCGCGTAAAGCGCATGCAGCGGGCGGAAACCAAGGCGGCGCAGGTCTCCCCGAAGCTGACGGTGATCATGATCGTGTTCATCATGCCGACGCTCCTCTTGGTCCTCCTCGGCCCGGCTGCGATCAAGATGAAGAACATCCTCTTGCCTACCGCGCAGGACAGGGGGCTCACCCCATGATCTGGGTCGCTTTGCTCAGCGTCGCCCTCGCGACGCCGCTGGCAAAGGCGGGTCCCGACCTCAGCGACGCGCGCGTTCGGCTCGCAACGCAGCTCGACGTGCTCGACACCATGCTCGAAAACGGCATGGCCGAACAGGCCCTGGCCATGATCGGCGAGATGAACAAACAGGGTGCGAAGGACGCCAGGATCGACATCGCCAAGGGTCGCGCGATGCATCAACGCGGCCTCCACCACGACGCCGAGCGCGTGCTTCGCGTCGTCACCAAACGGTACCCGGGCCAGGCTGACGGGTGGGCCCAGCTCGGCGTGGTCCTCGCCGACGGTGGCCAGGTTGATGAGGCGGTCACGTCGCTGAAACGCGCAGCCCGCCTCGCTCCCCGCGACGCTGACATCGCCAACAATCTTGGGTTTGTGCTTCTGGCGCAGGGTGATGCCGCGGGGGCGGCCGAGGTTCTTCGCGAAGCCCTCCAGCTCGAGCCCGCTTCGACGCGCACCCGCAACAACCTCGGGTTCGCGCTGGTCCGCCTCGATCGTTATGACGAGGCGATGGAGACCTTCCGGGCCGCGGCCGGCGAAGAGTCGGACGCCCGCTACAACTTCGGAGCGGCCTGCGAGGCCGCCGGCGACCGGGCGGCGGCAATCACCGCCTACGAACGCGCCATCTCCATTGCGCCGGGTCACCCCCGGGCCATCCCTGCGTTGTCTCGAATCCTAAAGGAAACCAGCCCATGATTTCACTTCTCCTCGCGGTGGGTTGCGGCCAGCCGGCCCACATCCAATACGACTACGGACGCGCCTACAACGAAGCGATCTCCACCCAGGCGACGCTCGACCGGGCCTCGGCGGTCGATGACGCCTACGCCATCGGCGGTGCGGAGGCCCTGGCCACTCGGGAGAATGCTCGGAAGGCCGCGACGGACGCTGAGAAGGGCATCCCGACGATCACCGCCACCGTGGACACCAAGAAGTGACGCTCCTCCTCCTTGCCGCGTGCAGCTCGTGCGCGAGCCGGCCTGAAAGCATCCCGGCCGGTGCGGGCAAGATCACGGCTGAATTGGGGCCAGATCTGCTCACCGCGACCTCGCCCGACCTCCCGATCCTGCCGTGGCTGGCTGTCGCCAGGCTTTTGCAGGAGGACTACCGCGACTGCCCGCTCGTCTACGTCAACGATTCCAGCGTGGCGATCGACGCGGGGCCTGACGAAGAGGGATGTTTGGACTCTGCTGGCGTCCGCTGGAGAGGCCAGGCCTCGGCGGCCTTCGCCGCCGGTGGGGACATCGCGTTCAACTTCGAGGACTTCGGTCCCATCGAGGGCGTCGACAGCCCGTGGACCGCATTTGGCAACCTCCTGGTGGGGCTGACGGACTCCGGACAGGGCATGCGGGTCGAGAGCCGGGTCGAACTGACGAGCCACGGCCCGGGCGAGAAAAAGGTTTTCTGGATCGAGACCACGGGCGGCTACGCCTTCTACGACGCGGTCTTCTACGTCGATCACCTGTATGGAACCGTGGGGATCGGGGACTGGGGAACGGCCGAGGTCGACGTCAATCGTGTCCCGCTGTCCGTCACCAACGGGTGTGCGTACGGATCGCACGCCGCGGGCACCATCGCGATGTTTGGTTCCAACGACGGACTTTTCACCTTCTCCGCGGCGTCCGGCGGAGGCGACGAAGCGGCGGCTGGACCGCCCGCACCGAAGTCCTCACACACCGGCGCACTCCACACCGGGGACTCTGGTCAGGGTGGTGGTGGTGGCGGTGGAGGCTTGGAGGTGCCGAATCCGATGGGTACGCCCTCGGGCTTCTGTGGCGAGTGCACCACCATGAGCATCGAAGGCGCGGCCGTACCCGGCTGCATCGTCCCCACCCGCGTGGTGAGCTGGCCCTTCTACCTGCCGTTCTGAGCCAGGGGGCCGCCCGATTGCGGGAGAAGGAATGGTGGGGCGTGGTCCGGTGGTTAGAGGGGCACCATGCACCTCTCCATCCTCGCGTTCCTCGTTCTGCCGGCGGTTGCGCTTGCCAAGCCCAAGAAGGCAGAGCCCGCGCCCGCGCCTGTGCTGGCGGCTCCCACCCCAGCCGCTGAGCCCGAGCCGGCTCCCCCTCCTCCGCCCCCTCCGCCGGAAGAGCCCAGCGGCGCCCGCAACGTCAGCTTCACCATTTCGCTCACGCGCGCCGATGGCAGCAGCCGCTCCGGTCACGTCAAGGGGATTGAGCGGTCGGCCGACTTCCACGCCGATCAGGGCTGGGAGTCTGGGGCCAAGGACATCACCTTCGAAATCGAGACGGCCAAGGGCGAAAAAGTCATCGCCTGGACGGATGTGAAGTCGATCAGCATCGCCGCCGGCAAGATGCCCGACGACGTCGACTGTACCTACAGTAGCGACTTCAACCCGTTCATGTACGAGTGTTCGATCCGCACGACCAGCGTCGCCAACCTTAAAGACGGCAGCAAGGGGAACATCATCACCCGCAACAAGTGGCGGTTCACCTTTGATGACGGCGCTCCGGCCGAGTTTTATCTGTACAAGCACACCGAGCGCATTCAGGCCGACGCGACGCCGGGCGAAGATCAGGAAGAAGATCCCGGCATGTACACCAAGCTTCAGCAGACCCTTCGGGAGACGCTGAAGACCTCGATCGTCAAGTCCGTCACCGTCCAGTAAGGCGCCGTGCGGTTCTTCACGCCGATCATCTTTCTGGGGGTGGCCGTCGGGGTCTGGTGGTTCAACGCCTCGAATGAGGTGTCGAAGCTTTACTTTCCCTTCGAGATGCTGAGCGCGCCGCTGAAGGGAGACTATGCCACTCAGGGAACGTACACGGTCGTGGCGCTGGTCGTTCTCGCGGTGATCACGGGCGCCCGCGCGCTGGCGCGGCAACCGCAAGAGTAGGGCAGCCGCTCAGCCGTTTACGAAGAGCATCTCGCGGTATTTTGGCAACGACCACCGGTGGTCGGCGACCAGGCGTTCCGCGGCGTCGCACGTCCGTCGTAGCGAGTGGTGCGCAGGGACCACGGCGGCACAGAGGTAGGCTGCGACGTCGGCCGCGCCGGCATCCGGCACGCCGGCCATCGCCGCGTCGAGCTCGGTGCGACGCGCCAGGATGCCGTCTGCGGCGTCCTGCACCGCGGACAGGCGCGCCTGGGCGAGGCTGCCGGGAACGCCCGCGGTCGCCCGAATTTCCGCGAGGACCGACGGGATGACATAGGTGTCGACCATCTCGCGGAGCACGTCGCCCTCGATCTCGACCTTCTTGTTGTAGAGCTCCAGGCGCACCTCGTAGCGGCTGTGGAGCTCTTCATGGGAGAGGATGTGGGTGCGCTCGAAGAGGGTTCGTGCGGCGGCCGTGTTGAGGAAGGCGAGGGCGGCAGGGGTGTTGCGGGCGTGGGGGAGGCCGCGGCGCTCGGCCTCGACGACCCATTCGGCCGAGTAGCCGTTGCCGTCGAAACGCACGGGGGTGGACTCGGTGAGGGCCTTGCGGACCGCGGTCATGACGTCGTCGCCGCCTTCCATCATCGCCACGATCTCGTCGATTCCGTCGGTGACGGCCGCGTTGAGGCAAGCGGTCGGGAAGCTGATGCTGGCGGAGGAACCGACGGCACGGAACTCGAACTTGTTCCCGGTGAAGGCGAAGGGCGAGGTGCGGTTGCGGTCGGTGTTGTCCTTGGCGATGGCGGGGAGCCGGTTGACGCCGAGCTCGATCATCGCCTGACCCGCTGGCAGGTTGGCGACGCTGCCCGAAACGATGCCATTGACGATGCGGGTCAGGAAGTCGCCCAGGAAAACCGAAATGATCGCCGGAGGAGCTTCATTTGCACCCAGCCGGAAGTCGTTTCCGTGGCTGGCGATCGCGGCGCGGAGCACGGCCGCGTGGCGATGAACGCCAAGGACGGTCGCCGCCATGAACGCAAGGAAGCGGAGATTTTCCTGGGGATTCTGCCCGGGCTCGAGCAGATTTTCGCCGGCGCTGGTCTGCATCGACCAGTTCACGTGTTTGCCCGAGCCATTCACCCCCGCGAACGGCTTTTCGTGCATCAGCATCGCCAGCCCGTGCCGGTCGGCCACTTTCCGCATCGTCTGCATCACGAGCTGGTTGTGGTCGGCCGCCACGTTGGCCTCGGTGAAGATGGGCGCGAGCTCGAACTGTCCTGGAGCAACCTCATTGTGACGGGTCTTGGCCCACACGCCGAGGGCGTACAGTTCTTCCTCCATTTCCTCCATGAACGCCAGGACGCGAGGCGGAATCGAGCCGAAGTAGTGATCTTCGAGGCTCTGCCCCTTGGGTGCGGCCGCGCCGAGCACCGTACGGCCCGCGACCATCAGGTCGGGGCGCAGCGCGGCCCAGGCCTTGTCGATGACGAAGTACTCCTGCTCCGGGCCGACCGTCGGCGTGATGCGCCCGACAGCGCTTCCGAGCAGCCCACAGAGCTTGCTGGCGCTTCGGCCCAGTGACTCCATGGAGCGCAGAAGCGGCGCCTTCTCGTCAAGCGATTCGCCGTGGTAGCCAAGGAACGCGCTCGGAATAACAAGTGTGCGTCCCGATGGGCCGTCCATCAGGAACATCGGCGACGTCGGGTCCCAAGCGGTGTAGCCGCGCGCTTCGAAGGTGGAGCGCATTCCCCCCGACGGGAAGCTGGACGCGTCGGGCTCCGACTGCAGGAGCATGGCGCCGGTGAACTTTTCGACCGGCCGACCGGCACTGTCGAACCACAAGAAGCTGTCGTGCTTTTCGGCGGTGCTGCCGGTCATCGGGTGGAACCAGTGGCAGAAGTGCGAGGCACCATTTTCCAGGGCCCATTCTTTCACCGCGTGGGCGATGGCGTCGGCTACGGGGCGGTCGAGGCGGGTGCCACGATCGACCGTTTCGCTCCACCGAGCGAAGATCTCCGGGGGCAGGCGCTGCTTCATGCGCTCCCCGTGAAAGACGCGCGCCCCGAACGTCTGGGAGACACGTTGCGGCCGCCCGTCGGCATCCACCTGACGTGCGATCGTGCGGGTGGGGCGACTGGTGGCGGTCGTCAGGGCGAGGCGTCGGGCAGAGGTGTCAGACATGGCCGGGGTGCTAACGAGAGTACGATCGGCCTGCACGGGGAAAAATCTCGGGGTATGTCGGGTTGACATGTGGACCCTGCTCGCCCTGGTCGGGTGTGAAACGCCGGCCACCGACAGCGCGGAGCTGGCTCCGGAGGTGGTCCCGTGGACCGGCCTGACGACTCCGCTCGACCCGTTTCGCGCCATGCTCTCGGTCGAGGTTGGGACGGGCGCCGACGGTCGGCTGGCCGCGGTCAGCCTCATTCCTGCGCTGGCGGCCTGGCCCCGAAACGCAGGCGGCGCCGCGCTCCTGGACGCGCGCTATCGGATTGCGGAGGGGCCCGGCTGCTTGGATCCCAGCCCCTTTCCCGACGCTCAGGACGGGGCGGACCGACAGGGAGCCTGCGCCGCAGGGCAGGTGCAGCTGGACCGCACGCACCTCGCGGCCGACGAGTCCGTCCTCCAGGTTGTCGATGATGCCGCGCGGCACGAAGTGAGCGTGCTCCTCGCAGACGGTCGCGTGCGCTCGGCGAACACCGACCTGAGCGTCGGCAACCCCTGGGACTGGCTGCGGCTGGGCGCGGAGCGGGTCCTGATGACGGAGGCCGGGATTGCCCCCGTCCAGATCGCGCCGGACGGCAAGGGCGGCTGGTGGGGGCTCGTCGCCGCCGACCTCGTGTATTGGACGCCGGAAGGGTCCAGCGAGACCGCACGCACGTTCGCCTCGCCGGGCCGCCAACTCGTCGTGGACCCCCATCGTGTTTGGGTCGCGACCGAGACCACGGTGGAGTCGTCGGATGGCCTGGTGGCGAACCTTGGTGGGGTGCTGAGGCTGGTTTCCGACGGCGCCGGTGGGGTGTGGACGGCGACGCCGGGTGCGGCGAGGCTCGACCACATCGATGGCGCTGGCGTCGTCGACCTGACCCTTCCCCTTCCCGGGCCGGCCGGCCCCATGGCATTGGATGCGCGCCAGGGGCGGCTGTACGCGCTCGCGGACGGCGAGGTGGTGGTCCTGGACGACGGCGTCGAGGTGACGCGCTACCCCCATCCTGGCGCCATTGACATCACCGTGAACGGCTCGGGCGAGATCGCGGTGCTGGACGACGCCGGCCGGCTCACCGTCTACGTCGATGAGACCGCGCTCCTGGGTCCTCCGCCGCTCGACGCTTGGGTGGCGAGTTTCATCGAGAACCCGCGTGAGGAGTCGTCGAAGGTCGATTGTGAGGGCAGCGAAGAGGGCATGGCTGAGCGGGCGGAACGCGCCGTCGCCAACCGGGTACTGCTGTCCGATCTGCCGGCCACCACTGCGTTGGCGGTATCTCCGCCCGTCGGCCCTCACAGCAATCGCTGCAAGGTCGCGGACGCCTTCGTCGGGGTTCTGGGCGGACCTCGCCTCGATGTCGGCGTGCTTTTCCACGACCCGCCCGATTGTGCCGATCAGGCCTGCCTCGATGCGGCCCTCGCGGACGAGCTGACTGACCTCGCCACCCTCACGGACTCTCCCACTTGGGTGGCGGGCGCTGCTGGCTGGGAAAGTGGGGGTGACTGGGTCAAGGCCCTCGCCGCCGTAGGCTTCGATCGGCACGGCTTCGTAGGGATGTCCGCGCTTCCTGATGTCGCGATGACCGACCCGCGGGCGAAGGACGCGCTGCCGTGGGCTGGCGAAGCGGCGGCCACCCCCTGGAGGGTGAGTTCGGCGGCGGACGCTGAGCGTGACGATGCCACGGGCAAGCTGCTTTTGCTCCCGGGCAGCACCCTGGCCATGTTCAATCTCTCTGGATGTGCGGGGGCCCTGCAGGCTGAGTGTCGCTTTATGGGCCTTGGCGGCGGTGAAATGCTGGAAGACGACGATATCGAAGTAGCCGGCCTGCTTTTGCATAGGGCGGCGGCGAACCGTCCCGACTCAGGAGGAAGCACCTGGTACGTGCACCTGCCCGCGATCGAGGAGTTCGACTACACCGACGCGTGTGTGCGCAGCGATGAGCGGCTGTGGTCCGGAGAGGAATGCCAAGCCGCACGCCTTCAGGGCTGGCTGATCGACGTTCAGGCTCGTTTTGAAACGGCCGGGATTGTTCGCTGGGGTAGCCCCAGCACGGTGGCGTGGCCGGAGTGACTGGCCTCAGGGCGCCCCGAAGCGGTCATGGGCCGCGGACTCTCCCGGCTCAACAAAAACGCCCCGCTCGTTGACCGCGAGCCGCCACAAGAGCGCCTGAGCGGCCGCAAGCTCGTGCGCATCCGCCTCGCGCCCCGCCCGGCTCAGCAACTCGGCCGCCGTTGCCGGACCCTCGGCGAGCGCCGCCAGGAGCACCGGCTTCAGCGCCAGGACCTCCCCCGCAGCGCGCTTCCCGGCTTCGACCCCGGGCTGGTCATAGGCGTTGACGTTGATGAGCGCCGCGAAGAGCCCGACCGCCCGCTCGTACAGCGCGATGACGGCGCCGAGCCGCACCGCATCGAGCTGACGGAGCGAGAGCGTGATGGATGGGTGGCCACTTTCGTGCAGCGCCCGCCGCGTTCCCAGGAACAATCCCTGCAGGTAGTCGCCGCTGTCGACCCCGGGCTCGACGTCTTCGGCGCCGTACCAGCCGTCGTCGAGTACGTGGACGAAGGTGACGACGTGGTCGTCCGGCCCGTCGCGAAGCTGCTGGACATAGGCGTGCTGGTCGGTGCTACCCTTGTTTCCATAGACGGTGAGCCCCGCGCGAACCTCGTTGCCATCGCGGTCGTAGCGCTTCCCGACGGACTCCATCACCAGTTGTTGGAGGTAACGGCTGAGCAAGACCAGCCGGTCGCGGTAAGGCAACATCACCAGCGCGCGTCGGTTCTTTCCTGCCCCGGAAAGCTGGTGCCAGGCCCACGCCATTCGGGCGGCGGGGTTGGTGGCGTAGTCGTGACCGCGCGTAAGCACGTCCATGCGGGCGGCCCCCTCCAGCAAGCCGTCCACATCGATGCCCTGGAGGAACGCCGGGAGCAGCCCGACCGCCGAGGTGACGCTCGTCCGGCCGCCGATCCAGTCCCACATCGGCACCCGCGCCCGCCACGTCTCCGCCTCGGTCCACAGGCGGCTGCCTTCACCGGTGACCGCGATCGCCTGCGGAGCGAAGGCAACCCCCGCACGGTCGAACGCCGCCTGCGTCTCGACCAGGGCATTGCGCGTCTCCGGCGTACCGCCGCTCTTGGAGATGCAGACCACGAGGGTGGTGTCGAGGTCCAGCCGCCCGAGCACGCGAGCCATGCCGTCGGGGTCGGTATTGTCGAGGAATCTGACCGCCAAACGGTCATCGGGTTCGGCCAGCGCGTCGGCCACGAGCTGCGGCCCCAGGGCAGAGCCGCCGACGCCGAGCACCAGCGCGGTCTCGAAGCGGCGCTCAGCGTGGATGGCCGCGGCTAGCGTACGGCAAAGCTCCCGAACACCCACGATTTGGTCGCCGAACTCCCCCGGGGCAAGTGCAGGCGCACGCAGCCAGTAGTGGCCAACCTGCCGCCCTTCGTCGCGATTGGCCATCGCCCCGGACTCCAGCGCGGCCATCTCCTGAAACACCGGCGCCAGCGCGCTCGCAGCGCCAGTGTCGTCCACGCCGGCAAACTGAAAATCAAGCTCGAGTCCCAGGTCGAGGTCCCGCCACGCTTGCCTGCTCATCCTGCCACTCCCCGGGGGCCGGAAGGTAGCCCGGCGGGATAGCCGACGCGGATGTTCACCCTGTCGCTCCTGCTCTCCCTCTTCGGCTGCGGCGGAAATGCCGCGGCGAACCCTGCGACCGTTGCGCCGAGCAGCGTGGCTGCCCTTGTCGAGCAACGATCGGCCTCGGGGATGAAGTACTTTGTGCTTCGTCCGGGCGCGGGCGCGTCGCCGCAGCAGGGGCAGACCGTCGCCGTGCACTACACCGGCTGGCTGACCACCGGCGTGAAGTTCGACTCGTCAGTCGATCGCGGCACGCTCTTCACGTTTCCGGTCGGCATCGGCAAGGTGGTCAAGGGCTGGGACGAGGCGGTCATGGACATGAAAGTGGGCGAAAAGCGCCAGATTCACGTCCCGCCGGAGCTCGGCTACGGCCAGAAGGGGGCCGGCGGGGTGATTCCCGCCAACGCTACGCTGATCTTCGACGTCGAGCTGGTCGAGCTCCGCTGAGCGCCGCCCCCGCGATCTACTACTTCTTCGCGTCCTTCTTCTCTTTCTCGGGCTTCAGCCCCATCCGGACCCGGTAGTCCTTGCGGTAGGCGTCGAGATCGACCACCTCGACCGGGATGCCGAGCTTGTCGAACTGGGGCTTGATGATCGCCACCGGGCCCACCGCAGTGACGATCTCGTGCCCGACACAGCGCTCCAGGAGGGGGGGGAAGTCCTTCTGTGACACGTTGCCGATGCGCTCGGCGATCTTGTCGAAGTAGTCCATGCCGTGGCCGCGCGAGTAGCGGCCCATGAGTCGCAAGAGCATATCGTAGGTGCTGACCTGCCCGAGCACGTAGGTCTGCGCGTTGTTGAACTTCTGGGTGGCCACGATCCGGTCGTCGAGCTTGCCCGCCTTGGTGCGTTCGCCGTTTTCGAGGAAGACCTTGACCGCGTAGCCAACCTGGTCGTTCTGAGCGCTGACGGCTTGACCGAAGCTACCGACACCACCAGGGGCATAGTTCAGGTACGGGTAAGCGCCGTAGCTGGCGCCGGTCTGCTCACGGAGCGCCAGCCACAGCCCGTCGCTGACGACGTCGGCCATGACGTTGGCGGCCCACTCGTTCTCCTCGGTGATCGGCGCCAGCTGGCACTCGTAGTTGATGCCGGTCTGGGTCGCCAGGGGCTTGTCGAACAGCAGCACCTTCCGCTCCGGCGGCGGCGGTGCGGGGGCGTACTCGGCTTTTGGCGCCGTCCAGTCCTTGGGCTCCGGGCCCCACCCGGTCCAGCCCGCAAAGTAGGTCTTTGCGGCCTCCCGAGCCTCCTCCACCGAGATGTTGCCGACGATGAACAGCGCGGCGTTTTTCGGACGCAACATTTTTGCAAGACTGGCAGCGATCTCGCCGTTGCCCTGCTTGTCAAGCCTGTCCCATCCCTGATGGTCCCTGAACTGGCCGTAATCGTGCCCCGGGAAAAGGAGCGCGTTCTGGATGTGCCCCGCCGCTTCGGCGGCCTTGCCGGGGGACATCCACTTGAGCGTGGCGTCCTTGCCGCCCTTGATCCACGCGAGCCGGCCGTTGGTGTCGGGAATGATGTCGTCCAGGCGGTATCGCGCGACGAAAACCGCGTCCTTGACATTCGCCGCGGACCCGTTCACCAGCACCTGCCCGTTGAGGGGGCTGAATGAGAGCTCGTCGTATCCGGCGATTCGTAGGGGGTCGATGACCCCCGGGTGGGAGAAGGAGGTGTTGGGGCCCATTCCGACCCCCTCCAGATCACCGGGCATGCGGACGCTGCTCGAGCCGCCGGCGAACGAAACGCCCACCTGCACCAGCGGACCTGAAGTGTGGGGCATGATGAAGAGCTTCATGCCGTTGGGCAGCGTCTCCTGGACGATCTTCTTGGTGTCGGGGACGACGATCGTCTCCTTGATGGCGGCCGGGGTGACCTCATCCGGGTTGAAGAGCGTCAGGATGCTCTGGTCGCGGGACTGGCCGCGGTAGGCCGAGTCGCTGCTGTCCAGGGTGAGGTCCCCTTCTTCGTAGGGTTCGATCGCAATGGCGACGGCACGCTCCCGGCGGAGGTACTTGCCGGCGAAGTCGCGGACCTGGTCGATGGTGATCGCGGCGCCCCACTGGATCTGTCGGGTGTAGAACAACGGGTCGCCGGTGTAGTGCACGAAATCCGCGATGACCGCAGAGCGCCCGGCCCAGATGCTGGCCACGTCATCGACGAGCTGAAGGGTCTGCGCCATGCCGTCCTGCTGCCCGTACTGGAAGTAGAGCTTCTGGATCGCCGCCAGGTTTTCGCCCCGATCGTAGACCTTGTACACGCCGTTGAGCGCACTCTCGACGATCTTGGGTGCGTCGACCGCGTCTTTGAACTCCACAAAACAGATGGCCGAACTGCCGTACCGGCCGCGGTCGGCGAAGCAGCCGCCCCCGCCCGGAGGGTCTTCCCCGTCCTTGTATTCCCAGGCAGGAAACAACTCCTGGTTGATCGCGATGCCGAGCTGGAACACCGCCGCATCGATGAGGGGGTCCTGGGGACCAAAGGCCGAAGGGAGCGTCCAAGCCATGACGACGTTCGGCTTGTCGACTGCGGCATGGTACGTCTGCAGCCCCGTCACATCCCCCTTGATCTCGATGGGCGTCGCGGGCATCGCAGGCGGCTCGATTGGCGCACCTGAGATGCGGATCTTCGGGGGAACGAGCGTGAGGTTCTTCCCTTCGGGGTCGTCCGGCGCTGCGAGCTGGTCGATGCCGAAGACCTGGAGGTATTTGCTGGCGTCGGCGAGCTTCAGGTCGCCGACGACCACCAGCGTGGACTCGCTGGGAAGGTAGTACTTCGTGACGTAGTCCTGGATGTCTTTGAGGGTGACCGCGTTGAGCGAGTCGTGGGTGCCGATGGTGAGGTGGTGGTAGGGGTGGCCGACCGGCCAGAGCTTGTCGTAGAGATAGGCGAACGCGGCCTGACCGCCGTTTTCGTAGCCGAGCCGGAGCTCGTTTCGGACGACCTCACGCTCGACGAGCACATTTTCGTTGGTCACCTTCCGGACCGCGTCACGCAGCCGTAGCGCCTCGAGCTTCATCGCCGTTTCCAGCAGCGGCGATCGCACCGCAGTGAGGTAGTTTGTGCGATCGGCGCTGGTCGTGGCGTTGAACGAGGCCCCCATCTGCTTGATGAAGTCCATGATCTTCGGCAGGTCTTTGCCGTCCGTCCCGGTGTGCACCGAGCGGAACCACAGGTGCTCGATCAGGTGGGCGATGCCCTCGCGACCCTCGGGATCGTCCTGGCTGCCGTGATCGATCATCATGGTGAGCGCCACAACCGGCTGGCTGTGATCCTCAGTGAAGATCACGCGGAAGCCGCTGGGGAAGCTGAAGTCGGAAAGCACGATCTTCGTTTCGCGAAGTTGGATTCTCATGTCGGCACGGGGAGGCGTGTCGGCGGTCGCATCGGTTGCGAGGGCGACGCCCCCGACAACGAGGGCAGCAGCAAGGACCGGGCTGAGGAAGCGCATGAGGGACCCCTTTGTCACAGACGGTCGAGTCTATCGCGAGGCGGCGCGGCCCGCGATAAAGTTGCTGTCATGCGTCGAATGGTCCTTGCCGGTGCCGCGATTGTGGCGTTGGCCTTCGCCGGGTTCGCCACGTGGCGGTCCCTGCAACCGCCTCCACCGCCGCCAGTGATCCCGCTGGACGAGCGCACGTTCGAGCAGATGACCGAGAAAGAACGTGAGGACTGGATGCGCAAGCTCGGCTACGTCGACTGACCCCTGTCCACGTGGCGTCCTTCCCCTTCAGCCTCCTCGTTCTCGCCTGTCTGACCGGCCTGCTGGGGCTGCGTTTTGGCCTGGAGTTCGGCCTGCCGGCGTTGGGCGTGGCGGCTCTTGACGCGCCGAGCGAAATCAGCGCCACGATGGCGGTGCCGCCGAAACCCGGCGGTCTGGCGCCCGCGGGAGCCGCGGGCAACGGGGAGGGTGACGCGGCGCTGACGCCCTCGGTCTGCGAGGCGATGTCGCCGAAGTTGCAGGACACCTGCTGGCAGGCGTTGGCGCGGCAAACGGCGGCGGCGGACCCGGAGGAGGCGTTGCGCGTGTGCGTGCGACTCACGACGCCCGAGCTGGAAGTCGAGTGTCAATCCGACGTCGGCGAGGCGGTGGCGCCCACAAATCGCGGCCTGGCTGAGGACATCTGCAAGGGCATCCCCATGGTGAAGTGGCGGGGGCAGTGCCACTTCGGCATCGGGTTGGCGCTGGCCGAGACCGACCCGGAGTATGCCATCGCCCGGTGTCAGGATGCGGAAGCGTTCAGAACCTTCTGTCGGCATGACGTTGTCGGTGAGATGGCGATGGTCAACCTTCCGGCGGCGGTGGCGATTTGCGCCCGCGAAGAAGGCGACACCCTCACGCGCAAGACCTGCTGGCACGGCGCAGGAAAATATCTGGCTCGTCGCGACATGACGGAGGCTGCCTCCGCCTGCGCGCAGGCCACGCCGTCGTGGCAGGCCCAGTGTTTCCACGGCGTGGGCTGGGGCGGCGCCGAGCGCGACGTCGATCAGGCTCTCGCCAGCTGTGCGGCGTTCGGCGACTATGCTGACAACTGCCGCCACGGCGTCGCCAACCAACTCAAACGCGGCGACCCCACCCGCCAGCTCGCCATCTGCGAATCGCTCCAGAACACCGAAGCCCGGACCAAGTGCCTGGCCTTCGTCACCCAGTAGGCCCCGATGCTCCGCTACCTCCTCGATGCTTTCGGTGGCCCCGCGGCCCCTTTCATGTACGCGCTGCTTGCCATCCTCGCCTTTGCCATCGCGGTTTGCATCGAGCGGACGGTCACGCTGATGGCCTGCCTGGTGGACGTGCCGGGTGTCTTGCGCCGCGCGGAGGCGGCGGTGCGTGACGGTGCGGCGCCTTCCTGGGGCCCCACGCCCCTCGAAACCGTGCTCGCGGCGGGCTTTGCCCAGGCCGATCCGGAGCTTGGCTGGGAGGCGATGCAGGCTGCCGCGGTGGATGCGGAGCAGCGGGTCCGGCGGCGGATTCCGTATCTGGCCGCGGTCGCCTCGATCGCGACGATGGTCGGGCTTTTGGGGACGGTGTACGGCCTGATTCAGGCCTTCGGAGCGATGGGGGAAATCGCGGCGGCCGAGCGGGCGGCCCGGGCGTCCGAAGGCACCAGCACCGCGATGGCGGCCACCGCGTTTGGCCTTTTCGTTGCTATCCCGGCGTTGGCGGCGCACTCTGCGCTCGAGGCTCGGGCGCGCGGTCTCCTCGCGGAGATCGAGGCGACGGCGGGGAAGGTGCACGTTCTACGCCGCGCGGCGTCGCGCTGATGCGTTTGTTCCGGGAGGAGGCGATGGTGGAGGCGGACATCCGCCCGACGCTTCTCGGCGTGGTGACCCTGTTGTTCCTTCTGTTGTTCTTCCTGATGTCGACCAGCGCTGGCCAGCGGCTTGCGGTGGTCGACCTGAGGCTGGCCGCGCCCGGTCAGGCGCCCCCGTTGCCGCACTCCGGGCTGGTGAAGTCGGTCCACGTGACCCTGGGTGAGCGGGCGGCCACGGTGGAGTTCGAGGTCGCGACCACGGACATCGGTGCGTCGTCCACCACCCGCGAGCTGCGCCGCATCGAGGTACCTGAGCGTGACGGCATCCTCGATGGCGTCGCCCTGAGCGCGGCCATCGCTACTGTGCATGAGATCGATCGCTCTCAAGAGCAAGCGGAGGTGGAGCCCGGTCCCGACGTCTCCACGGCGACGGTGCTCCAGGTGGTGGACATCGTGCGAGGCGTCGCCGACGCGCCCAGATTTCCGAAGGTGAGCCTCCGATGAAACGTCGCCGCGGCCTCTTTCGCCATTCGGCCGAGACGGGCGTGGGCCTCGACGTGGGCGCGCTGGCCCCGATGGTCGACATGATGACCTTGTTGCTGGTTTTCCTGCTGCGGACGTACTCCACCGATGTGGCTCCGGCGCCGACGGCCGGTCCGTTTGCGTTGGCTGGAACCGACTCCGAGGATGCGCGACGCGGGGGGATCGAGATCCTCCTGTCGGTCGACGCCGTGCACGTCAACGGCCAGCGCATCGCGGCGTGGGCCCACATCGGCGAGGAGGGGACGATCGAGCCGCTGTATCAGATGCTTTTGCAGTCGCGACCGAAAAAGCGCGCGGAGATTCACGCGGACGCCTCCGTGCCGTGGCGCCGACTTCAGCGGGTGCTCGGCACCGCTCAGGCCGCTGGCGTCGAGCAGATCGCCCTGGTGGGCGCGCACTCCGGGGCGATGTAGGGCTCGGCTACTCGTCCGCCTCGGTGTCGTGGAAGCGGGTGAGGTCGAGGACCAACCTTCCGTCCGGGAGCTGACCGATGACGTCGACGTAGTGGTGGTCGAACTTCAGATTGTCGGGTGAGTACACATGTCGGGCGTGCGTGGTCTGGCCGTAGGTCGCGTCGTGACCCATGAGCGTGACCACCACCCCGAGCCAGGCGTTGGCGTCGTGAAGATCAATCTTCGTCAGCGGGCTTTTGTCGTCGAGAGGGTGAATCAGCGTCCAACTGAGGGCGAACATCGGCTGTCGACTCCGTTGAAGGTCGAGATCGACGACGCGGCGCATGTGGCGACCTTCGCTGCTGATTTCGTCGATGATGGCGGCGACGCTGACGCTGGCCTCGACCACCTCGTTGCCTCGGGCGTTGGCCATACGCATCTGGAGGGTGCGGACGCCGTTGCGGTGGGTGACGACCGCATCGCGAGCGAAGAGCACCGCCGATCGCGGTCGTGCGGCTTTGGCGAGCACCGTTCCCGTCGCAAGCGCAGCGAACAACATTCCTACCGCCGCCTCGGCAGTGACGACGAGATTGGCCCACTCCGACTTCGGGTGAAGGACGCCGTAGCCGATGGTGCCGAGGGTCTGGACCGACAGGAAGAACGCGTCGGCGAAGTCGGGGCTCTCGGCGCCCCCCACGCCCGACGGTTCGAGCATGAACAGCCCGGCGAAGAAGAGATTCAACAACAGGTACACCGCCACGAAGCTCATGAAAAGCCTCGCCCAGCCGCCCTCGAGGAAGAAGAAGTACAGATCCCGCCTGAATTCCGGCGGCGCGCCGACGCGTACCGCCTGCCCGAGGGCGCGGCGCGGCGGCGTCACGGGTGTGCCATCCCGGCGCTCGGCCGCGATCTGCGCGGTGGGAACGGTCTCGGCGAGGGTGTTCGCCGTGGTGGTCGGTGCGATGATGAGGTCGACGACGACTTGCGCGACGCAGAGCACGGCCGCGACGCCCAAAAAGGCATCGCCTGACATGCCGGCCCCGGCTTTGGCCAGGATGGCCAGCAAGGCCGCCCCCACGACCCGACTGGCGATGCGCATACGCTCCGAGACCTGCACGTCGGCGCGCTCCGTCGCGGAGTCCAGCGCGGCGATCGAGATGAAGATCAGCACGAGGCTCCCCGCGAGCAGCCAACGAACGCCCTCAGGGGCCGGTGCGCCCGCCTCCAAGAGTGCGGCCTTCTTCACCGCGACACCGAGCGACGTGATCCCCAGGGTCAGCGGAAGGTGCGACAACAGCCACACCAGCCAGCTTCCGCGCTCCTTTCGCACCTCGGCTCCGGCGATGTCGTCGAAGTAGATCCACCAGACGCTGCAGGTGATGGTCAGGTTGAAGAAGCCGCGAAGCTGGGCGTCGAGTCCGGCATCGGTGGACGCCAAGAGCGAAAGCACCTTCACAAACGACTCCCCCAGCACGATGATCGTCAACAGGCCATACCGCTCTGAAAGGTGCTCCTGGTCGAAGGGGTAGCGGTCCTGTAGCGCGCGGGCGGCTTGCGACATCGGCGCCAGCAAGATGATGCCGATGCCGGCGGTCCACAGCAGATAGGTCCACGGCACCGGGACCAGGGCGGACACCGCGAAAAGAACGCCAGAAATCGCGAAGACGCCGCCCCAGTAGGCGGCGTAGTCCCGCGCCTCGGGCAGGTGCTTCCATGCCCGGAAGTTGAAGCCGGCGATGATGAACTGGGACAGGGCGAAGGCGACGGCGAACGCGGCCGGCTCACCCCGCATCGAAGGCAACGCGGCGATGGCCATGGCGCCGACGACGAACATGTTGGCGAGGACGCCGAGCCGGTGGCTCAGGTCGTCGATGGTGTACCGGTTGGCGTAGAACGAGAACCCGGTCCAGGCGATCCACAGCGGCACGAAGTGCAGCGCGAACATCGCGAATCCTTCGCTTTGCAGTCCATCGCCGAGCTGGATGATCCCCGCCACGAAGACCAGGTCGTAGAACAGCTCGAGCCACGAGACGCGCTTGGCGGTTCCGTGGTGAGCCACGTGCAGCCGGGGGCGATGGAACCAGCGGGATTGCATGTCGGCGCGTAGCACGAAGCGATAGTCGGGGGCATGACCATCGCCGCCGCGGCCGCCGTCCTGGTGCTGGCGGCCTCCAGCCTTACCGAGACGCTCCCGGCGATCGCCCGGAAATGGACCGCGCGGGGTCACCCTTCCGTGGAGTTCAGCTTCGACGCCTCGTCGCGGCTGGCGCGGCAGATCGAGCAGGGCGCGCCCGCCGACGCCTTCATCTCGGCTGACGGCGAGTGGATGGACCAGTTGGAAGCAGGGGGCATGCTTGAGCCCGCGACCCGCTTCGACCTCGTTGGGAACACGCTGGTAGCGGTGGTGCCGTCCACATCGACGCTGCGGGTCACGACGGCGGCGGACCTGGCCGCGCCGGTGGTCAAGCGGCTCGGTCTCGCCGGCGAAAACGTTCCCGCAGGCCGATACGCGCGCACCGCGCTGACGACGCTCGGCATCTGGCCGCAGGTGGCCGCGCGGGTGCTCTCCGGCGACAACGTTCGCACGGTGCTCGGGTGGGTCGCCACGGGCGAGGTCGATGCTGGCATCGTCTACGCTACGGACGCCTTGATCGAGCCGAGGGTGCGGCCGGCCTTCGTTTTCCCCTCGGGCAGCCACCCCGCGATTGAGTACCCGGCCGCACTGGTGCGCGGCGGTGCGCATGCAGCGGACGCCGCCGCGTTCCTGAGCTACTGCCGGTCGGCGGAGGCACGCTCGATCTTCGCCGCTGCCGGCTTCCTCCAGCCCGCGCCGTGACGCCCGATCCGTGGAGCGCGGTCGGTCTCTCCCTGGTCGTCGGGGCCGCCTCGACAGTGGCGACCCTGCCGATTGCGGTTGCGACGGCTTGGGTGTTGGCCCGCAAGCGTTTTTTCGGGCGCTCGGTCCTGTCGGCCCTGGTCCTGGCGCCGCTGGTGCTCCCGCCAGTCGTCACCGGCCTGCTGCTCTTGAGGCTGCTCGGCCGCGCGTCGTCGCTGGGGCGGTGGTTGGAGGCAGTGGGCTGGCCCGTTCCGTTTTCGCTGACCGGGGCGACGATCGCCGCCGCCGTCGTGGGCTTCCCGCTTTACGTCAGCGCGATTCGCGGCGCCTTTGAGGCGGTGGATCCTCGCCTGGAGGAAGTGTCGGCGAGCCTGGGCGCGACGCCGAGTCGGACCTTTTTCCTGGTGACGCTGCCGCTGGCGCTGCCTGGAGTGGCGGCCGGGATGGTACTCGCCTTTGCGCGCGGGCTCGGCGAGTTCGGCGCCACCGCCGTAATCGCGGGGAACATCGAGGGCCGCACCCGCACCATCGCGTTGGCGGTCTACGCGCTCTTGGAGGCGCCCGATGGCGAGTCGGCCCTCACCCTCCTTCTAGCCGTCAGCGTCGGGCTTTCAGTGATGGCCCTCGTCGGCTTCGAGCTGCTCAATCGGTGGCAACGCCGGCGCCTGGAGCTCGACGATGGCTGAGCCGTGGCTCCAGGTCTCCCTGCGGGTGCCGCTGGGAGCACGCGCGTTGGAGGTGTCCTTGGCCACCTCGGCCGCTGCGGTCGGGGTGGTCGGCCCGTCGGGCGGAGGAAAAACCACGCTTTTGCGGGTCTTGGCCGGGGTGGAGCGGCGGGCCGCGGGCACCGTGAAGGCGCTCGGCGTCAGCTGGCAGGGACCCGGCGTATTTGTGGCCCCCTGGCAACGTCGCGTGGGCTGGGTTCCGCAGGACGCGGCGCTCTTTCCTCACCTGAGCGTAAGGGAGAACCTGGCCTATGCCGACGGGCAGGGGCTTGCCGAGGTGGCTGAGCTCCTGGGGTTATCGGCGCTGCTGACGCGGGCGCCGCGCAACCTGTCGGGGGGAGAGCGGCAGCGGGTGGCGTTGGGGCGGGCACTTTTGTCGCGGCCAACCTTGCTCCTCCTGGATGAGCCTTTCGCGGCGCTGGATCGCTCGCTTCGCGATCGTCTCGCGGGTGAGGTGGCGGCCTGGTGCGCCGAACGTCGTATTCCCACCTTGCTCGTGACCCACGACGAGCGGGACCTGGAGCCGTTTTCGGCGGAGCGCTGGGAGATCGCCGACGGGCGCGTACGGGTGGGCTAGGCACACCCGCAGCGAGGCGTAGCCTCGACGACCGCACCCCGGCGGTCTTGCAACGTGTCGCAGCACACGTCGAAGGCCAACCTGAGCGCGCGCCGCCCGCGTTGCACCCTCGCCTTCATCGTCGCCAGCGGGACCCCAGCGCGGGCCGCCGCCTCGATCTGCGTGAGTCCATCGAGCTCGCAGAGCCGCACCGCCTCTGCCTGAAGCGGCGGAATCCCGGCCAGAAAGGGTCGGCTTGGTACTGCGCCGCGAGTGGCTCCCGCGCGACCACATCCGCGATCGCGATCCGGCCTCGCGGTCGGAGCACGCGGAAGGCCTCGCGGTAGACGGCGGGTTTGTCGGGCGACAGGTTCACCACACAGTTCGAGATCACCACGTCTACCTCGCCGTCACGGACCGGGAGATGCTCGATCTCCCCGAGCCGAAACTCCACATGGGCAACCGATGCTTTCTGGGCGTTGGCCCTGGCGCGGGCGAGCATGTCCGGGGTCATGTCGACGCCGATGACGTGGCCGGCTTGCCCCACCGCTCGGGCGGCGAGGAAGCAGTCGAACCCGGCGCCGCTGCCCAGGTCAAGGACCGTTTCCCCCGGCTGGAGGCTGGCGATCGCCTGCGGGTTGCCGCAGCCGAGGCCCAGGTTGCTCCCGGCGGGAACCACGGCCTCATCCTCGGCGGAGTAGCCGAGGAGCTGGCCTTCCGGGGTGGCGGTGGCGCCGGGCGTACAGCACGACGGGGCGCAGCAGCTGCTGCCCTCGCGGGCGATGGCGCCGTATAGGTCACGGACGGTTTGGCGGATGATGTCGGGGTTGGGTTGCATGAACTCTCCACCCCTAAAGACGGGGCGGCGCCCAAAAGGATGCACATCGAATTACGTGAGGGCCGGTGGATACTCCCGCGCCGAGTTTGCTTCGCCGTGCAGTCGCGGAGTGCGCGGGCACCGCGCTGCTCGCCGCAATCGTCGTCGGCTCTGGCATCATGGCCGAGCGCCTTGCCGGGGCTAACCAGGCCGTAGCGCTCTTGTGCAACGCGCTGGCCACTGGGGCGGGCCTGGTCGCGCTCATCCTGACCTTCGGGCCGGTGTCGGGCGCGCACTTCAACCCGGTGGTGACCGTCGTGAGCGGGTTGGATGGCGGCCTGCGCTGGAAGCAGGTCCCTGCCTACGTCCTGGCCCAGGTGGTCGGCGGCCTGGGCGGGGTGGTGGTTGCCCACGGGATGTTCAATCTGCCGCTGATCTCCTTCTCCGGCCACCCCCGTACGGGGCCCGGCCAGTGGCTGGCGGAGGTCGTTGCCACCGCCGGGCTCGTCGCCACGATCGCGGTTGTCTCTCGCCGCACGCCCGCCGCGGTGCCCTACGCCGTCGCCGCCTGGATCGTCGCCGCCTATTGGTTCACGTCATCGACCTCGTTCGCCAACCCGGCGCTGACCTTTGCTCGAGCCTTCACGGACAGCTTCGCTGGCGTCCGCCTTGGGGATGTGCCGGCGTTTGTGGTGGTCCAGTTCGTGGGCGGTGGGCTGGCGCTCCTGGGAACGCGATGGATGCTGGCCGAAAGGCAGTCGTCGTGACCACGGTTGTGTTCGCATGCGTCCACAACGCGGGTCGCTCGCAGATGGCGGCGGCGTTCTTCAATCAGCGGTGCGACCCGGCCCGCGCGAGGGCCATCTCGGCCGGCAGCGAGCCCGGCGCCCGACTCCATCCGGAGGTGGTCGCCGCGATGGCGGAGGTAGGAATCGATCTTTCTTCGGCGCGACCGCAGAAGCTCAGTCCGGCGCTGCTGGAAGGCGCCGGCTGGTTGATCACCATGGGCTGTGGCGACGCCTGTCCGACCGCGTCCGACGTTGCCAGGGACGACTGGGCGCTGCCCGACCCCAAGAGCCAGCCGATGGAACGGGTGCGTGCGATCCGCGACGAGATTCGAGGGAGAGTTGCGGCGTTCGTAGCCGAAAACCGTCTGTGAACCTCTAGGGTCGCAGATTCTTCTGCCCCGGCTCCTGGCCGGGGTTGGTCTCGTCCCAGCCGTCGACATCCCCGGTATCCTGGAGGAACCACGGTTTTGCGGCACGATCGGTTTCGCCGTCCTGGGGTGGGGGCGCCGCGGCGGTAGCCCGCTGCGGAGGAGTCGGCGCAACGGCGGCCGCCGCTGCGGCCCGTGCGGGAGGGGGCGATGACGGAGCCGCGCCGCCGCTGATTGCCCGACCGATCGCCCGCTTCGCCAAGTCACGCAAGCCCATCGGGCACCTCGTTCCCGGCCTAACCGGTTAGCCCGGGCCCATGAAGCCCACGATTATCACCTTCTTGGCGCTGGCCGCCGTGGCCGGCGGGGGCACCTACGGCTGGTTCCAACTCCCAGTCGAGGTGCAGAAGGACCTCCAGAAGGCCAGCTTTGCGCTGATTTATGCGGTTCTGGCGGTCGGCTTGGTGCTCGCGCTCCGCGGCGCGCGTGAGGCCGAGGCCAGTCCCTCCTGATCACGCCGCGATGCGGTCGAGTGCGTCGTCCCGGCAACGACGACCGGGCCGAGAACTGCGGCGAACTGGGAAATCGCCCAACCTTTACTGGGAAATCAGCTTCTTCAGGTTGCTGTACTGCTTCACCTTGAACCAGGTCAGTTCGCCACGCCGCCAGTATTGGTAGCCGACGTGGGCCATGCGCACATAGTTGGCGCCCCATGCCAGGTAGAAGACCTTTTCCAGGTTCTCCGGGCGCTTCCAGTATTCGCGTTCATCGATGAGCTTGCGGATGAAGCTCTTGGGGACGAAATTCTTCGAGGCGAGGCAGTAGACCGCCAGGTAGAACCTATCTTCATCGCTGCGTGGCCAGTCCATCGACACCCGGAACTGCTTCCAGCTCTTGGTGGCGCGTCCTTCGACCTCGTTGGGGTCCAAAAGCCCGTCCGCGAGCATCTTGCGGGTGAGCGTCGTGTGTGGAAAATAGTTGAGGCTGTAGAAGTAGATGCTGTAGGGCCTCGGCACTTCGAGTAGGAACTCGGCAGTTTCGAGCTTCATCTCTTCGGTTGCATACGGATTGTCGATGATGACGTCGTACACGATGTCCATCTGCAGCGTCTTGTTGAACTCCCCGAACTTCAGGATCGCGGCGTTGCCAGGAGAACGATTGTGGATCTCCTTCGATTCTTTGGAGGAGCCCGACTCGATGCCGGTCTGCACGCGGATGAGCCCGGCGGCCTTGAGCTTGATGAGCATGTCTTCGCGCAACATCGGCGGAATGAGCAGGCACTCGAAAGGAATCCCGATGCGCTTAGGATATTTCTCGAGGAACTCGTCCATCCACTGCTGACCGAAGGCGAAGCTGGTGTCGTCGTCCACCTTGATGCGCGCGACCTTGGGGAAGGTCTTCTTCATCAACTCGAGCTCGCCGAGGATGTGTTCGACCGAGCGTGCCCGGTAGAAGTCCTTGCCCTTTTCGTCGTACACGTCGCGAAGGATGGAAACGTAGCAGTAGCTGCAATTGTAGGGGCAGCCGCGACTGAAATAGATGCGGTACTCCGCACCCCGCTTCCAGGGCTCCTCCACTGTCATCTTGTCGGCTTCGATGTAGTATTTGTTCTCGTCGCGCACGTCCGGATAGGGCAGCCAGTCCATGTCCTGGATCAGCGGCCGGGGCTTGTTGACGTGGATCTTGCCGTCGATCCTGGCGTAGACGTTGGGGATATTAGTGGTGTCGGTGCCGTCGCGCAACGCGGTGCACAGGTCGATGGCCGCCACCTCGCCCTCGCCGACCACAAGGTAATTCACATAGGGAATGCACTCTTCTGGACAGCTCGTGGGATGGATGCCACCCCACAGGACTGGCGTTTCCGGGAAGGCCGCCTGGATACGGCGGGTGACCTCCATGGCCATCGGCAAGAGCGAGGACATGAAGCCCAGGCCGACGATGTCGGCCTTCTTTTCGCGGATTACGCCCAGCGCAAGCTGAATCTCCTTCTCGGTGGGCATGTCGAGCGCGTTGTGGCGCCAGTCACGAAGGAAGATGATTGTGGTGTCGAAGCCCTCGCGGTCGAGCGCCGCCGAGACGTAGCGAATGCCGGCGTTCTCCACGGAGTAAATCGTGAGCAGCACAACGGAGAACCGCTTGGTGGCTCGGGGAGTCTCAGCCATACCTGGTACCTCTACGCGGTGAGCATGCGGAGGCCAGCAGTGGCCTTACGCATGAAATCTTTCGGGCTTTGAATCTGGGTGACGTTGCGCATGACGAACTTCGGCCGCCAATAGAAGCGCCGGTAGGCGAGGTCCAGCATTTCCCGGAGCTCGGCACGCGTGAAGTGTTCGTCCCACACCTGCGCCTTGAAGTCTTCGCGCGGGTTGCGCATGAACTCCATCCACGGCGTCACGTCGAGCACGCCATCGCGTTCTCCCTCGTCGTAAAGCGTGGTGCCCGGAAAAGGAGTGAGCACGTTGAACATCACGAAGTCGGGGTCGAGCTTGATGCTGTAGGCGATGGTGTCGAGCACATCGTCGCGACTACGTTCGACCGGCGTGCCGATCATGAAGTAGGCCACAGTGTTGATGCCGACTTCGCGACAGAGGCGGAAGGCGCTCTCGATTTCGCGCACCGTGACGTCCTTTTTGAGCCGGAGCAGGCCTTCTTCGGTGCCCTGTTCGACGCCGAACTGGATGCGATGGCATCCGGCCGCCTTCATCTTCTCCAGCAGCTCACGCGTGGCGCCCTTGACCCGGAAACGCACGGTCCAGCGGAGCTTGAGCCCCCGCTTGATGATCTCGTCGCAGAGGTCGATCACCCGCTGATTGGTGATGTTGAAGGTGTCATCGACGAAGTAGAACTCTTCGATGCCGAGGTCGAGGCAAGCCTTTATTTCCTCGCACACCCGGCCGGGGCTCATCACGCGGTACCGATGGCGCGGCGTATTGCAGAACGTGCAGCGGTATGGGCAGCCGCGACTGGAGATCAGCGTGGTGAAAATACCACCTTTCCCCATGACGTCGTAATAGCGCTTGTAGTCGACCATGGTGCGGTCGACGATCGGGTAGTCATCGAGGTTGTTGCTGAAGTAAACGTCCTGCTCAGGGATCGGATCGTCGGGGTGGCACATCGTACCGGGAATGCCCTTGGGGGTCTCGCCGCGCGCCCAGGCATCACACAGGTCCAACATGGGCTTTTGCCCCTCACCTTTGACCACTGCGTCCACACCCGGCAGGCCCACACATTCGCGCGGGAAATCGCTGACGTGGGGTCCGCCCACCACGGCGTACTTGACGCCGGCCGCCTTGGCGGTCTTGACCGTCTTGAGCACGTCCACAAGCTGCACGGTGAACGCGGTGACCCCGACGACATCGGGCTGGTAGGCGCGGATCTTCTGGGCCATGACCTCGTAGTCGAGGTCGTCGAGCTGCGCGTCGAGGATCAGCACCTCGTGGGTGCCCTGCTCCTTGAGGAACTGCGCGATGCACATCAGCGCCAACGGCGGATAACTAAGGTTTTCCGCGGAAACTGCCTCTGGCACCTCGCTCTCCACGCTGTGTCGGGCGGGCGGGCGGATGAGCATCACGCGCATGGAAAAAACCTCAACACCTCAGTTTCGCGCGTCAGGGGCCATGATCGCAAGGGCTCGGGCCGGGATCGTGGGGGATTGGTGGCGGAGCGCACAGGGCGCGCTCACTTCGCCCCCCGGCGACGGTAGACGGCGCGCAGGCGGTCGGCGCTGGCCAGGGTCAGCTTGGTCGGCGAGCGCTCCACCGCGATGGCGTCAGCCGGCACGTCCTGGGTCAAGGTGCTTCCCGCCCCGACGATGGCGCCATCCCCGACGGTGATCGGGGCGACGAGGGAGGTGTTGCTGCCGATGAACGCGCCTGGGCCGATCGTCGTTCGATGCTTCCGCACGCCGTCGTAGTTGCACGTGATGGTGCCCGCGCCGATGTTGGCGCCGGCGCCGATGTCCGCGTCGCCAAGGTAGCTCAGGTGGTTGGCCTTCGCGCCTTCGTGGACGATGGTGTTCTTGACCTCGCAGAAGTTGCCGACGTGCGCCCCGGCGCGAATGTCGGCGCCCGGTCGCAGCCGTGCGAGCGGCCCGACGATCGCGCCGCTGTGGACCTCTGCGCCATCACAGATGCTCCCCGGGTTGATCCGAGCGCCGGCGAAAACGACGGTGTCGTGAAGCACGCAGTGGGCGCCTACCTCCCCGGCGATCAGGCTTTTTCCCGTCACGACCACGCCGTTCGCGAGCGACGCGCCCGGCGCCAACGTGACCGACACATCGACCATGACGCTGTCCAAGTCGGCGAAGTCGACGCCGGAGGCCGCCCACACCCGATTCACTCGGCGTCGGAGGATCCCTCGCGCCTCGGCCAGCTGCGCCCGGTCGTTGACCCCAAGGAACTCGTCAGGTGGGAAGTCGGCAAGCACCTGGGCGTTGGGCCCGACGAGGTCGGTGAGCCACAGTTCGTCCTTGGGCGGGTGAGGCTGCAGGCGGGGCAGCTGCGCCTTGAGATAGGTGGCGTCGAAGAGATAGAGGCCACTGTTCACGATTCGGATACGACGCTGTTCGGGACTACAGGCCGCGTCCTCGACGATGCCGACGCCAGGAACCATACGGCCGTATCCGGTGGGATCCGGCGCTTCGAAGGCCGCCACGGAGCACTCGCCCCGATGCGCCTCGATCAACCGTTGAATGCTGCGGGCCGTCAGGAGAGGCGTGTCTCCCGCGGTCACCACCACCGCTCCGCTGGCGGGCAGCTCGGCCAGGGCGGCCGAGACCGCGTCGCCGGTGCCTCGGGGCGACTCCTGGCGCGCGAACCGCACCTTCCACGGGCTGAGGGCTGCGCGAACCTGCTCTTCGTGGTGATGCACCACCACGACCACGTCTGCGCCGACATCCTGGAGAGCCTGCACGATCCACCCGACCATCGGCCGGCCCAAAAGCGGGTGGAGGACCTTCGCCAACGGCGACCGCATCCGGGTTCCCAGTCCGGCAGCGAGGACCACGGCGGTGAGCGGCATGGCGCTGCGTATCCCAGGCCGGTCAGAGTTCCCCGGCCCGCGGGATGCTGTAGATGCGCGACCCGCCGATCGTCGCGATCGGCTGAAGCTGCGTCTCCGCCCAGGCCTCGAACTGGCCCCGGAGGACGGGGCGTTGCTCCAGGGTCAGCCCGTCGGTCACGACCAAGGGGATTGCGCCGGTCCCAGCGCATTCTTCGCGGATGATCGCCACGCACTGCTGGAAGCTCGGCACGCTGTCGGCGAAAGGGCAGACGGTGGAGGGGCAGTACAAAAGGCCGGCGTAAGGCAAGGCTTCCCGCAGCGAGCTCGCGGCGCCGCCACCCGCAGGAAAGTTTTCGGCGAGCGAGCGGCCGATCAGCAACGCGTTTTTTTCCCAGGCGGGCGCGAGCACACCCGCGCGCTGGTGCGGCTCCTGCCACTCACCGACAACCCATACCCCTACGAGGGCGGCGGCGACTGCGTTCTCGAGCCGCCACCGCCTCTCCGCCAGCGCGGGCACGTACTCCGCCAGCCAGGCCCCCGCCGAGACCAGGGTCGCGGCGCCCCTGCAGATCAGCAGCGCGGCGACAGGCAGCAAGTTCTCGCTGTATCGTTCCGGTGATTTCGCGGCGGCAAAGGCGAGAAGGGGCGCGCAGGTGGAGGCGAGGAAGAAGCCTTCTGCCAGCGACTGCAATCCTCGACGCACCACCGGTCCTCGGCGGCGCCGTTCGCCCAACGGGCGTCGGAAGGCCTTGGGACCAATAAACCCAAGCCAAATCAGGAGGATCGTGGCGGGCCAGGGCAATCCGACAGGCCGGAACGCCTCGGCGATGAAGCGCAGCGCGCCATCCAGGCCCTGGCTCGCATTTTGGCGCACCACACTTAACACGGCCTCTTGGGACGCGGCCTGTGACAACATCCCGCCTTCGGTCGGCGTGACGCCCTCGGCGAGGGCGTTCGCGAAGAAGTCCTGGGGCAACATCGGAAAGACGTTGAAGACCTGCCGGAAGACGAGCGCGCCGGCGCCCGCGTACAACAGCACGGCCAGGACTCGCCGAACCACCCCCTTTCCGCTGGTCAGGCACAATCCCAGTCCGCACAGCGGGAAGGCGAGGGCGGTGAGGTGTGAGACCATGGTCAGCGCCGCGACCGCCCCGGCCACGGGTGCGAACCACCATCTCCGGCCGGCCGCCCAGCTGGCCAGGAGCATCACCCCGAGCAAGAACGTCACCGTCGGGTCGATGCCGAAGTGGCAGGCAGCCGCCAGAAGCGCGGGCTGCATCGTCGCGATCGCGGCGGCCGCAAAGGCAAAGGGCCCGAGGCCCAGGGCGCGACCGAGCAGGTACATCACCGGCCCGAGCAAGACGTGCTCCACGCGATTGACGAGATGACCCGATAGCGCGACGTCCCAACCGCCGATGTCCATCGCCCACGAGGTAAAAATCGTCCATGTCGGAAGCCGGTGGGGGTCCAGGTCGGCGAGGCGGCCCTGGTTGAGCGCCAACGCGTTCTGGGCCCAGGCGGCCGCATCGGGTCCGAAAAGGTACTGGTCGGAGTCGAGCACCCACCACGGCTGCCTCTCGGCGCGGACGACGCCTTCGCGGGACCAGGCCATCAGCGGCAGGGCGGCCAGCGCGAGCATCCCGGCGCCGTCGACCACCATCCATCGGCGCCATCCAGCCCTGGGCGCCTGCTCGCCGCTATCTGGCGTCAGCGCGCGCCCAGAGGGCCTGGAGGCGGTTTGGGAGCGAGACCGGGTCGAACGGCTTGGCGATCACCGCTCGCACGCCTTCGGGCGCCTCTGCGCGTTCGTAAAGTTGAACGCGGGCGGTCATCAGGACCACCATCACCTTTGCCATCGCGGGGTCCTTTCGCATCTCGGCGAGGGTCTCCAACCCATCCATCACCGGCATCATCACGTCAAGCAGCACGAGGTCGACCCGTTCCCGCCGCAGCACCGCAAGCGCTTCCGCGCCGGATCTAGCCGCGTGCACCGTGAGTCCGCCCAGTGTGCGGAGCGACAGGGACACGACGGCGAGAATGTCGGCGTCGTCATCGACGCAAAGTACGGTTGTGAGGCGGCGGGTCATTCCTCTCCGATGGGGAGCTCAAGCCAAAGTGCCGCGCCCACGGGGCCCGCACGATCAAAGCCTACCTCGCCACCAAGTGACGTGGCCAGCGCTCGGCAAAGGGACAGGCCGAGCCCGGCGCCGGACCGTGAGGGGCGGCCTGCGCGAAAGGCATTAATAACCTTGGAATTAACGAGTCCGGGACGCCCGGGCCGTCGTCGGTGACCGTGATCGCGTTCGCGCACCGCTTTGGCTTACGGCGACGCGACCGCCCTTTCGGCAGTGTCCAACCGCATTCATCAGTAAATTGGAGAGTATCTGTTCCACCCCGTCTGAATCCGTCACCACGACCGGCGCCGCGTCCGCGCTGTTGCCTTTCGCGCATCACGCTGGTGTGCGAAAAGCAACGCCGATTCCGTAGCTGCCGCGGCCAGCTGCCGCACCTCGTGGCGCGCGGGGTGGTCGGAGATGCTGCCCGAGCGGCTGCGCTCGAGGTCCAAGACATCGTTCACGAGACGAACCAGTCGCGACGTGTTGCGCCTGGCAATGTCGATCAGCTCTTGCGTGCCCGGCGTCAACGGGCCACCGACGCCCTGCTGAGCGGGCGGCCCGGGCGGTTCGCGACCACGCGCTGACCGCGGCCGACGGTGGCCGAGGCCACGGTCGCGTCGGAGGCGAGCAGCATGAGCGCTCGTGTCAAGCTCGCCGGGGACGCGACTGGGGAGGGGAGGGTTGCTTCGCTCACTGCCGCAGCGGTATCGTAGCTGTGCGGTTTGGCCCCATGCGACGCCTCACCGGCCGAGCACTCGGGTCAACGCGCGGCGCAGCAAGCCGGGGTCGGTGTCGGGCCAGGGATCAGGCCATGGCCGCTCGCCCCGGCCGAGCGCCTCGGCGAACGGGCCGAGGTCGTCAGGGCCAGCATCCGGTAGGTAGGCGTCGACGAGGACCGCCAGTAGTCCAGGGCGCGGCGGAAGCGCTTCCCCGCGACGGGAGTAGAGGGCGATCGTCGGAACCACGCGGACGTCGGTCTTCAGCACCCGGGTCACGCGCATCGCATCGACACGAAGTCGGCCGCCCGAGGCAAAAAGGGCCACCTCGGGCCGAACGGCGCGCGCCAGCCGCACCACGTCGTCCCCGACCGCGGGCACGGTCACCTCGAAGGCCTCCGCCAGCGTGGCGATGGCCCTGAGGCGAAACGGAAGGTCGGGATCGACAAGCAGCAACCGGCGGCGGCGTGCGCCCATCATCTTGGCTTAGCCCGGGCAGAGCGTTAGCGGCGACCGTAGCCCCTGGATGTCCATGTCGAACGATGCAGAACGAATCAGCTCCATCACCGCTGAGCTCAACGGAATCCTCGAGGCTCGCCTGACCGAGCTGGGTGCGGCGATGCGCACCACCGAGGCGGTCACGCGCCAGATCATCTCCGCCGAGCTGGAGATTTCTCGGTACAAGCAGCTGCAGCAGTCCCTCAACGGGGAGGCCGCGGAAATCAAGCAGGAAGCTGCCGCACTGCGCGTCCGGGCGGACGAAGTCAGTACCGCCCACGGGGGCCTGCTCGCCGAACGCGACAAGCTCCGCGCCGATGTCGCGCGGCTCGAAGGTGAAGCCCGCGACGGCAGCGGTGAGTCGGACCGCCTCCGCGCTCGTGCGCGAGCGTTGGACGCTGAAGTCGAGGGCAAACGCGCCGACAACGATGGATTGCGCGCGAAGATCCAATCCCAAGAGGATGAGGTAGAGAAGGTCCACAAACTCAAGGCGGAGCTCAAGGCGAAGATGGCCGCACTTGGCTTGAAGGACTGATCACCCATGGCCGAACCCACCACGCTCCAGGCCGCGGAGCGGCTCTTGGCAACCCTCGGCGCGGGGCGGGCGGCGGTGCTTCGGCTTGCCGCCGACCACCTGAGCTTTTCGGGCCTTACCGCCGTGTCGATCGCCGTCAACGATGAGGTTCTCCGCATCGGCGAGGCGCAGCGGCTGCTCGATCGGCGGGTCGATATCTTTCGGGCGCGGATTGGGCGCCCCCCCAGTGAGCGCAGCGACGATGATGCCACGCCGCGAGATGCCAACACGGTTTCCGCGGGGGTGAGCCCGCCGAGCGCGTCCGCGGCGTCGCCGTCGCGACTTCAACGCCACATGGCCATGGGGCGGACCCGGGAAGTGGCGACGGCGGTACCGGCGCCGCGCGCGAACGAGCGGCGGGGACTGGCCGCCGCGCCAACCCCCGCCCCTGAGCCCGAACGGGCCGTAAAGCCTCCGGCCCCCGCCCCCGAGACCCCCGCCCCGGAAACTCTGGCGCCTGCTGCTCCGGATCCCGACTTGGCCCTGTCCGCTTCGGCGGCGGGCGAAGAACACGATGAGCTTGGCGAGCTCGAGCTCCCGATCTCGCGCGGCCCGACGCTGGCTCCCGGGGCCGGCGCGGCCGCCGCGCCCCCCACGGAGATCGAACGGCCAACGCTCCCGCCGGTCGCCGAGGTGGCTCCGCAGCGTGTAGAGCCGCCGCGCGCGCCGGCGCCGCCTCGTCATGTCGCAGCGGTCTCGGTCATGGGCTCAGGGGACGACTTGGTCGACGAGCAGACCATCGTGCCGGAAGCCTTGGCGCCGGCACCGCGGGCGGTGGCTCCGGTGGGGGTGCGCGCTGGGGGTCCGGCCATCGTCGACGAAGACGTCACGGCGACCACCGACAGCGACGACGACGACGCGCTGCTTGGGGTGGGAGTAGCGGCTCCCGGGGGCGGGATACGCCTTGGCGGTGGGGCTGCCCGACGGCGTGGCGGGCGGAGTGCGGAGGAGGCCGCGCCGCGCCTGACCGATGACGCGGACGACGCGCCGGTCACCCAGACCCAGACCCCCAGCATCCGGCCGGCCGGCGACGACGGCCGCGTGGCTCAGCTCATGGATGACGCGGTGGCCGCGGCGGGACGCGGTGACCTGCAGGCCTCAATCCAGTGCTTCACCGACGTGCTCGACCTGCGCCACGATCGCAGCGACGCGTCGATCGGTCGGGGTCGTTGTTACCTGGAACTCGGCGACTACAGTTCGGCGATGAGTGACTTTCAACGGGCGGAAGACCTTCATCCCGACCGCCCCGAACCCCACGTCGCGACGGGGGACCTGTACTTCGCCAGGAAGGAGTATCGGCGGGCGATCGAGTTTTACGATCAGGCGGTGGAGTTGGACGGCAGCCACGCGATGGCGCGTTGCCGGCGCGGAATCAGCCACTATTACCGGAAGAACTATCGTCAGGCTTTCCAGGACCTTCAGCGCGCGTACGCTCTGGACCCGGAAATCCCGAACATTCGCAAATACGTGCAGATGGTGGTCAAGAAGATGGAGCGCGGGGACTGATCCTCGGACTCACTCGGCCAAGAGTTGGACGTTGGCTCCGAACTCGTCAGCCATGGCAATCGTGGCGGCGAGGTCGGGGTGCCGGATCACCACGAAGCCGTCGCTGAGGAGGGTCTGTTTCCAGTCCCGGCGACGGGTTCCGGGGCGCAGCAGTTCTTCGGTGGCCACGTGGGCGCCGTACTTCAGCAGAAACTCGGCCAGGCCATCGATCCTGGTGATCCTGCCCTTTCCTTGAGCGCGCTTGAAAATGATGGCCACGTTGTAGTCGCGGGTGATCCGACCCTCGAAGCTCTTCCAACAGACCGCGCGCGCCCACTCGCGGAACAGGTCCACGTCGCTGGAAAAGTTCATCTGATCGACCAGGTGGCCACCGGGAGAGCGCGCGCCGATCTCGCCGAAGACGACCTCACCGTTGGCCTTGCGGTACCACTCCATGTGGGTGTAGCCGGTGCCCATTCCCAGCGCGCCAAGCACCCGGCGCCCCAGGGCAACACCCTCTGCGAGGTCGGGCTGGTCGATGTTTCGGAGCACCACCACCTGCGGGCTCACCCACTCGTTGCTGCGGGCGATGAGCGGGCGCGGGCGGTACCAGGCGACGTTTTCGAACGCGGGGCGGCCGTCGATGGAGATGGTGTCGTACGTGAACTCCTCCCCCTCCACGAACTCCTCGACGCTCATCTCATCGACGTGCTGCGTTTTCTGGAGGGCCGCTTCCAACTCGCCCTGGTCGTCGCAGCGGAACGTGTCGGCGCTCCCGGCGCCCGCGATGGGCTTCACGATGACCGGAAAGCCGATCTTGGCGGCGGCCGCACGAACCTCGTCCGCGGTTCGCGCGCGGGCGTGAAGGGGGACGCGTAAACCAGCGGCCTCCACGCGTTCCTTCATCAACTCCTTGTCCCGAAAGCCGCGCGCAACGTCGAGGGACATTCCCGGAATGCCGAAACACTCGCGAAGGTCGGCGGCCAGCTCCACAAAGGGCTCCCAGAGGCACTCCACGCGGTCGAAGGCGACGCCGAAGCTGCGGGCCGCCCGCAGGGTCTCGTCGCGATCGTGGAGCCGGCCGGGGCGGTATCCGGCGAGCGCCGCTTGTACCTTGGGCGAGAGGGTCCCGGCGGGACCATCGCCGATGCCGTACACCGTTGCGCCTACCTGACTGAGGCCGCGGGTGAAGTCCTGCATCTCGGGGGGGTAGTTCGGGGCGAGGAACAGGACGTTCATCGCGAGAACCTAACCTCGCGCCGCCAATGCCTGCCGCTACAGGGCCGCGAAGATCGCCAGAGGGCGGCCAACACGAGCCGCCCAGGCCCGGCTCGTTGTGGGGAGCGTCGGGCTCCCACCAATGCCACAGGTCGGTGTCATGTGCATACCCGGCCGCTTCCAACCCAGTCCGCATCTGGACGGTCTCGCAGTAGTTGTCACTCGCGACGGGGTCGTCGTCTTCGGTCCCGTCGCCATCACTATCGCGACAGGGTCCGGCGCCTCCCGAGTCGAGGTACAGGGCCGTCGAGCGGTGACCCGCATCGCGATAGCGCGCGATCATTGTCTCGTTTTGATCTTCAATGCTCCCCCAGCCGAGGGTGCCCGACATAGACGCCGTAAAGTCGAACTCTGCGGGGTGCCGGGCGGCGATGTGCAACGAGATGAGCCCTCCCAGCGAGCTCCCCAGGAGCCCGATGGTGTCCGGGTCCCAAACGTCGGCGATGAGGAGCGTGCAGAGTTGGTTGGCGCAGGACATGGGCCGCTCGGCCCACGACGAGAACTCTCCTGCGACCGACCACTGGCCCGACTGCGCATAGGCGAAGAGCCAGCCTTCGGCGATGTGTACGGGCCACCCATCGGTGTCGGCGTAGGTCTGAAGCGCGTGGTGCGGATTCGCCGCCAGCGCCGACAGGACGTCGGCCGCGGCTGGCGCTGTCCCGGACTCCGCGGTGTCGATCGGGGCGTCGTCCTCATCCCCCGGCTGCCGATTGTTCGGCCAAATGGACGCGGCGCAGGCGATCAGAAGTGTGATCAACATTCGCCTTCGCCCTGGCAGGAGGGCCAGATACCGACGCTCGCGGCGATGCCGCCACCGATGCGCATCGGCCCGCGCTACCCGGCGATGTCCTCGCCACCGTCGATGTTGAGCACGTTCCCGTTGATCCAGCGTGCCCCCGGCCCCGACAAGAGTACGAGGGCATCCGCGACGTCTTCGGGCGTCGTGAGCCGACGGGAAGGGTTGCGCGCGATCGCCTTGGCGATCAGCTCCTCCGAACCCGGAATCTTGCGAAGAGCGGCGGTGTCGGTGACCCCGGCGAGAATCGCGTTGGTGGTGATGCCGTGGGGCGCCAGTTCGACCGCAAGTTGGCGACAGGAAGCTTCGAGCACCGCTTTCGCGGCGCTGACCGGACCGTACCCGGGCCAGACCATGTGGGACCCAGCGCTGGTCATGGCCCAGATCCGACCGCCGGCCCCCAGCAGCCCCGCGGTGACGAGGTCCTGGGCCCAGTAGACCAACGAGGTCCCCATCACGTCCAGGGTCATCTCCATCTGCTTGCGGGTGACCTGTTTGGTCCCGACGAATGGCGCCAGCGAGCCGAATGCGAGGGAGTGCAAGAGCCCGCGGACCTCGCCCGCGCCAACCCGTTCGGCCACCGTGGCGACGATCTGGGCACGCCCCTGGTCGTCGGCGGCGTTCTGATTGAAGAAGTGAGCGACGCGCCCGGCGGCGACGATGTCGGCGATCACCGCATCGACGGCGGGCTGGGTGCCGCGCCGATCGAGGTGCACGCCGACGATGTCGAAGCCGGCTTTGGCGAACGCGCGTGCCGCCGCAGCGCCGAATCCGGACGAGGCGCCGAGGATGACGACGGCGGCCATCGGGCCTAGTGTGCCGGCGGCGGCGTGGTTTCGGTGGCCGGAGCGTCGGGCGCGGGGGCGACGGGCGCAGCGCCCTCGACCGGAGGGGTGACGGTGGCACCGCCGGCTGCGGCGACAGGGTCGGTCATCGTCGCCGCCTTCTTCAGCTCTTCGATGTACGCCTCGATGACCTCGTTGCGGAGCTGCTCCTTGATCTTGTCCTTGACCTCGTCCACCGGAACCGACTCACGCTTGTCTTCGACTTCGATGATGTGGAAGCCGAACTTGGTCTCAATCAGACCGACAATGTCGCCCTTATTGGCCGCGAAGGCAGCATCTGCGAACTCCGGAACCATGCGGCCCTTCTCGAACCAGCCGAGCTCGCCGCCTTCTTTCGCCGAGCCCTTGTCGACGCTCTTTTCGGTGGCGATGGCCGAGAACTTGCTGGGGTCGGCCTTGACCGCCGCCAAGATCTCGGTCGCTTCCGCCTTGTCCTTGATCAGGATGTGGCGAGCTTTGACCTGGGGCCGCGCAAACGCGACTGCGTGGTCGTCGTAGTACTTCTTGATGGCGTCGTCGGTGGAGCGCTCGGTGATGGTGCGTTCGATCAGCGCGGTGGCGAGCGCATTGCGTTCGGCAAAGCCGATTCCGGCCTTGACCTTTGGGTCTTCGTGCAGCTTCTTCTTCAGTGCTTCCTGGTAGAGGAGCTCGCCGATGATGACCTGATCCTTGACCTTGTCGAGCTGTCCGCGGGCCACCAGACCGTCCTTGACGTTCGCCGGCAACTGCTCCAACTGGGCGTCGATCATGCCCTGGGTGACGTTCTGGCCGTTGATCACCTTGACCACCTCGCCATTGCGTTCGATCGTGCCGGGGATCGGGGGAGGAGGGGGTTCACAGGCGACGAGGAGGAAAGCGACGAGCGACAACATGGGAGCCTCAGAGCGCGGCCGTTCTTACCGAGTACAGGCCGATCGTCAAGTTTCCAGAGCCAGCGAACGCACCGCGTCGACGCTGAGCGTGTTGCCCGCCAGGTCCCATCGGATGTGGCGATCGAGCCCGGCCGGGAAGGCAAAGCCGCCGGGAAAGCCCATCAGTCGGAGGATCTCCTCCGGCGAGAAGTAGCGGACGCCGCCGCCGTCGCGGAGGTAGCTGCCCGAACGTACCGGCGACCTCCCGTAGGCCGAGGTGAAGCAGGTCGCGACTGCGGTAGGGTTTTTGGCCTCCAGGATGTTCACCGAGTGCCCCCACGTCGAAATCAGCGCTTCGCTGACGTACAGGGCGGGCTCCGGGACCTCGTCGAGAAAGCCCACGAGCGGGCGCGCCGGCGGGGCGGCTGCGGGCGTCTCGAACTGGGACCGGTGGCCCCCATCGCGGCCAAGCCGGGCCACCAGGTAGTAGCGCTGGCGTCGCATCGGCACCCCCAGCGAGGTCGGGCAGAGGAGTCGTTCGTCGAGGGTGTACCCCGCTGCGATCAAGGCGGCGCGCAGCTCTCCGCGGGTTGCGGACGCGACGAACCCGGGCACGTTCTCCATCGCCACGACGGGCGGGCGCAGCTCGCACAGGATGGCGAGGACGCGGAGCAGCGGCTTGACGCGGGGGTCCTCGAGGTCGCGCCGCGCGCCCCGCACCGTGAACGGCTGGCACGGCGGCGACAACCACCAGCGCTCGGCCTGAAAGGCGCTCAGTTGGGCCGCGGTGACGCCCGCGAGGTTCCAAGCGCGAGGCGCGAGGCCATGATTGGCCCGGTAGGTCGCGTTCGCGTGGGGATTCTGGTCGATCGCGCCAACGACCGATCCACCCCAGGCGCGGCCCGCCGCCCCGATGCCAGAAAACAACTCCAGCAGTCCGCTGCTCACCGCCGAAAGCTCACTCCTCGAGCTCGCGGCCGATGATCCAGCGCACGACCTTGAGCCTGGCGTCATCGATGTTGGCGCTCATTCGCCACGGCGTGAACACCACCTTGCCCTTGCCGACCTCGAACTCCACCAGCATTGGAGAGTTCTTTTCGGTCCCAGTCTCCATGCCCTTGCGCCAGGTGGCGTCCGCGGACAAGAACACCTTCGCTTCGTCACCGACGGCGTCGACAACCGGCCAGGCGTCGAGGTCCAGGTCAACGTTGACCGTCTCCTTGCCGAGCTCGTCTTCGAGGTCGGCGTTGTTGACGTCGCATTTCAAAAGCTCAGGTTCCCCGACCTGCGCGGTCTCTGGACCGCCGTCCCCCAGGAAGGTGATCTGCGCCGGCCAGGTTTCTTCGATGACGTCGTAGCTCCAGTCGCTGGCGAAGACGATGCCGCCCGCGTTGACGTAGGCCTGGAGGTTGTCTTTCACCAGGGTCACCGTCTCCGCCGCGGAGCCGTCGGTGGAGTAGAAGATGCCGTCCTCCAAGTGACCGCCGGCAAAGAAGATCGCGTCGTAGCCGTCCATCTCGGTGGGGTTCTCCAAGAACTGCAGGAGCTCGGCCCCGCTCTGGCCGTTGACCTCGTGGGCGCCCCCGACACCTGCTGCTTGGAGCACCGCATCGAAGTCGTCGAAGTCGCCGGTGATGACCGCGACCTCCACGTCGCCGGAGCCGGCACAACTTCCCTGCGGAACCTCGGTTTCCCGGCCGTTGAACACCTTGACGTCGAACATGTCGACGGTCGTGGAGCCATATTGCACGTAGACGGTGTAGGTTCCGTCCGCCAAACCGTCCAAAACCCAGCTTCCATCCTCATCTGACTCGGTTTTGCGGGTGTCGCGCAACTCGCCGGACGTATCGATGACGTGGGTGTAGACCGTCGCACCCTCAAGCCATACGAAGCGCTCCGGGTCGCATACGCGGCCGGCGATCGAGCCGTCCCCGTGCCCATAGATGTCGGGGACGCGGGCGAGATTGCTTTCGTTCTCGCACGCGGCGAACGCTACTAGAAATCCAGGAAGCAGGGTGCGCATCAGTAGGTCCTCCCCGGGACGACGACGAAGATGTCGAGGGTGTCGAGCAACACGGTCCCGTCCCCGAGCACGTTGAGTGTCAGCTTGTAGGTCTGGTCGGCCTCGGCCGCCGCGACGGCACCACGGAACACAAGATCGAACTCCAGCACCTGGCCGTTGGCGCTCGACGACAGGGCGACGGTCTCTGGATCGATGGACTTCACAAAACCGTACTCGTCTCCGTCCACGGCCAGCGTCACTTCGGAGAACTGGACGCTGTCGACGAGATCGCTGATCGCGTCAACGATGGTCGTGCGCAGGGTAGCCGAGCTGCCCGACCACTGGAACACGAGCTTGTCGTCGGCAGCGCCGTCGCCATCCGTGTCGGCGTAGCTGTTGGTGCGGGTGGCGAGCGAGTTCATCTGCGCGACGGGCAACGAGCCGGAAACTGCGATGCCGATGAGGGTGGCGTTGAGCGCGCCCGCAGCGCTGACCACGTCGCTCTCGCCGGCGTCACCTGGGCAGCCGCCCGGGCTCCCGTAGCCGTCCTCGGGGTCGCGCATGTAGTTGTCGGTCACGTAGACGATGACCGGGAGCGCGTAGGGGCGGAAGCCCATGCCGCCGCCGGTGCCGATGCCGGGAATTCCGGCGTCGTAGTTCTGTCCGCCGCCGCCATTGAAGGGGTCGCCGCCACTGGCGATGAATGGGCGAGCGTCCTTGGACGAGTCGAAGCTGCTGTTGCAGTTCATGTCGTAGCCTGCGCCGCTGAGCGCCTGATACACTGCTTCCATCGAGCCTTCTGGGCCATCCACCCCGTTGTGGATACCAAGACCGGAGAGCGCGGTCTGCACGCGGGAGGTGCTGCTGGTGACGGGCTGGACCAGGGAGTAGACCAGGTCGCCGCTGGTGCCATATGTACCGTAGTTGTAGTCGTCGTAGGTGGCGACGCCGTACTGGGCGTCAGGAACCTGGGCCGAGACCTCGGTGACGATCGTCGAAAACTGCGACGCCATCGAACTGAGCGTGGTCGACATCGAGCAGGTGGTGTCGAGCAGGAAGCCGATGTCGCCCTGGCTGACGCTGAGGGTGAATTCGAAGGTCTCCTCGACGTTGGTCCGCTCGGGGACCGTGACGTAGATGCCCTCGATCACGCTGCCGGCGTCGGCCGGATTGGTGCCTGCCGCGACCTCGGCGCCGTCGGTGAACCCATCCCCGTCGCTGTCGGAGTTGAGCCGATCGGTGCCGTGCGCGGCCTCGTCGGCATCGAGAATGCCGTCGCCGTCGGCGTCAGTGTCGGCGCCGTCCCACATGCCGTCGCCATCGGTGTCGAGCGCGTTGTCACCGCCGCCGGATTCGTCGCTATCGGAGAAGCCGTCGCCGTCGCTGTCTTGGTCCAGGTAGTCGGGGGTGCCGTCGCCATCGAGGTCGCGGGGCTGGCTTTCCCAGGCGCTGGTGCCGGACTCGATCGCGTCGCTGGCGCCATCGTTGTCGCTGTCTTCGTCCAGGTAGTCGGGGTCGCCGTCGCCATCGGAGTCGAGCACGGCGCAGTCCGCGCCAATTTCGATGGTGTCGAGGATGCCGTCGCCGTCGTCGTCGAGGTCGGCGTAGTTGCGGACTTCGTCGTCATCGCTGTCTTTCTGGCCTTCGTCCTCGTCGTCGATGCAGTTGTCGTCGCTGTCGAGGTCGCGGAAGTCGGGCGTGCCGTCCAGGTCGCTGTCCCAAGGGAGCGTGATGACTTCTTCGTCGCCCGCTTCGATGTCGTCGTCGATGCCGTCATCGTCGCTGTCGAGGTCCTGGTAGTCAGGCGTCTCATCTTCGTCGCTGTCGGTCGAGATTCCGGCCTGCTCATCGGCCGAGTCGACCTCTGCGGGGTCGACATAGCCCTCGTCCAGGTCAAGGATGGTGTCCCCGTCCTCGTCCTTCCACGAGACGAGCTGGTTGGGATCGTCGCTTCCCCCCTCGGTTCCACCGAAGCCGCAGCCCGCCAGCGCCAACAGTACCAAGATCGAAGGACGCACACGCACCTCACAGAGCCATGCAGGCTACCGCAAACGTATCGATTTCACAAGGAAATCCGAGCACTTCGATCGCGGAGCCGATGTCCCAGGTGGGGCATCCGTGCCCCACTCGCTCACGCCTTGGCCTTCGCCCGCCGGTATTCCGCCCATCCGCCGGGGAAGACGTCGATGCGGCCGTCCTCGATGGCGATGATCTTGTTGGCCACGCCTTCGACGAGGTCGCGGTCGTGGGTGACAAAAACGCAGGTGCCTGGGAAGCCGGAGATGCCATCTCGCAACGACGAGATCGACTCCAGATCCATGTGGTTGGTGGGCTCGTCCAGGATCAGCGTGTTGTGTCGGAGCAGCATGAGTCGCGACAGAATCGCCCGCACGCGCTCGCCGCCGGACAATGTGGTGGTCGGCTTCTCGCCGTCATCGCCCGAGAAGAGCATGCGGCCGAGCACGCTGCGCACGCCTTCTTTGCCGGCAGAGGGCTTCTGTTCGAACATCCAATCGAAGATCTTGTGTCCCGGGGGGATCAGGCCCTCGTGCTCTTGCGGGAAGTAGCCGACGTCGACCTCGTGACCCCACTTGATATTACCCTGGATCATCGGCAACTTTCCGATGAGGGTCTCGATGAGGGTCGTCTTGCCTACGCCGTTGCGCCCGATCACCGCCACCTTGTCGCCGCGGGTCAGCGCAAGGTGGAGTCCCTTGAAGATGGGCGTGCCGTCGTAACCACATGCGAGCTTGTGGACCTCCAGGACGTCGCGCCCGCCTGGCTTGTCGAACTCGAACTTGATGAACGGCCGCGCGATATTGCTCCGCTTGATTTCGTCCGGGCGCAGCCGGTCGAGTTCTTTTTTCCGGCTGGCGGCTTGGGTGGACCGGGTGCCAGCGGCGAAGCGCTGAATGAAGTCCTGCAGCTGCTTGACCTTCTCCATCTTCTTGGCGTTGGACGACTCGACCTGGCCGCGCACCTGGGCCTTGGCCCGGACCATGTCGTCGTAGTTGCCGGTGTACTGAAGGATGGACTCGTAGTCGATGTCGGCGATGTGGGTGCACACCGCGTTGAGGAAGTGCCGGTCATGGCTGATCACCACCAGCACGCCGTCGAAGGAAAGCAGGAAGTCTTCCAACCACTCGATGGATTCAAGGTCCAGATGGTTGGTCGGTTCGTCCAACAAGAGCGCCTGGGGGCGGCCGAAAAGTGCCTGTGCCAGGAGCACCCGCAACTTGAAGCCACCCTTGAGCTCGGACAGCGGCTTGTCCTGGCTGCCCTGGACGATGCCGAGCCCCTCCAGAAGCACGGCGGCATCGGCCTCGGCGCTGTACCCGTCCTCTTCCGCGACGACACACTCGAGCTCGCCGAGCTCCATGCCCTCGTCTTCGGTTTGCTCGTCCTGGGCGAGCAGGACCTCTTTGCGCTGCATCGCCTCCCACAAGCGCGGGCTGCCGGCGATGACGACGTCGATCACCCGCATGTGGTCGTAGATGGTGTGGTCCTGGCGGAGGATGCCGAGACGCTTTGGCTTGGAGATGCGACCGGTGTCTGGATCGAGGTCCCCGATGAGGATCTTCATGAACGTCGACTTCCCCGCGCCGTTGGGACCGGTCAGGCCGAAGCGCTTTCCGGGTCCGAACGACGTGGTCACCTCGTCAAAAAGCTTTTTTCCTCCAAAGCTTTTCGAGACGTTGTCGACGACGATCATGACTAGTCGCGCTCGCCGCGGACGACGCTGCGATGGTTCTTCCGCAGCTCCTTTTTCCGCAGCCGGATTGCGCCCGGCGTGATCTCGACCAACTCGTCTTCGGCGATGTACTCAAGCGCCTTTTCCAGGCTCATCTGGATCGGCGGAACGAGGATCTGCTTCTCGTCGGCGCCGGCGCTGCGGATGTTGTTGAGCTGCTTTTCACGCGTGCAGTCGATGTTCAGGTCGTTGTCGCGACTGTTCTCGCCGACGATCATCCCTTCGTACACCTGGGTCTGCGGGTGGATGAACATCCTGCCGCGGGGCTGAAGGTGGAAGAGGGCGTAGGTCGTCGCTTCCCCGGTGCGGTCAGAGATCAGCGAGCCGTTGCTGCGGCTCTGGATGAAGCCCGCGTGCACGTCGTACCCGTCGAACAAGGTGTTGAGCAGGCCCTGACCGCGGGTGTCGTTGAGGTACTCGCCGCGAAAGCCGATCAGGCCGCGCGACGGGATGCGGAAGAACAGCCGCACGCGCGCGCTGCCGTCCATCTTCATCTCGGTCATCCGTCCTTTTCGGCCGGACATCTTCTGGGTGACGACGCCCATGAACTGCTCGGGGAAGTCCAGCTGCGCCACCTCGTAGGGCTCCTTGTGGATGCCATCCTCGTGGATCATCTTGACCTCGGGACGGGAGACCGAGAGCTCAAAGCCCTCGCGCCGCATCGTCTCGATGAGGATGCCGAGCTGGAGCTCGCCCCGGCCGAAAACCCGCATCGCCTCGACCACGCCGGTCTCCTCCATTTTGAGGGCCGGATTCATCATCATCTCCTTCTCGAGCCGCTCACGAATCTGGCGAGCCGTGACGTATTTGCCTTCGCGTCCGGCGAGGCCGGAAGTATTGGCCGAAAAGGTCATGCCGATCGTGGGCTCGTCGACCTTCAAACGCGGCAGCGGCTTGGGGTCCTCCAACGAGCAGAAGCTGTCGCCGACGTTGACGTCGGGGATGCCGGCGATCGCGCCGATATCGCCCGCGGTCAGCTCGGTCGCCGGAACACGCTTCATGCCCTCGAACTGGAAGAGCGAGGAAACGCGTACCTTCTTGGGGATGCCGTCGACGCCGACGAGTGCCACGTCGGTCTTTTCGCGGATGGCGCCGGTCGCCACGCGGACGATGGCGAGCCGGCCGACGTAGTTGTCGTAGTCCAGCTGGTTGACCATCGCCTGAAGGTCGCCGTCGATGGTGACCTTCGGCGGCGGCACGTGCTTGACGATCGCCTCGAACATCGAAAGGAGGCTGTCGGTCTTTTCGCCGTAGGTGGTGGTGCACCAGCCGTCACGTGCGACCGCATACAAGATCGGGAACTCGATCTGCTTTTCGTCGGCGCCCAGGTCGATGAACAGGTCGTACACCTCGTTGACGACCTCCTGAACGCGCGCGTCGGGTCGGTCGATTTTGTTCACGCAGACCAGGATCGCGAGGCCCTGCTCCAGCGCCTTGCGGAGCACGAAGCGGGTCTGCGGCAACGGCCCTTCGCTCGCGTCGACCAGGAGGATCGCCGCGTCGACCATCTTCAGGGTCCGCTCGACCTCACCGCCGAAGTCGGCGTGGCCTGGGGTGTCGACGATGTTGATCTTGGTGTCGCCGAAGTGAATCGACGCGACCTTGGCCATGATGGTGATGCCGCGTTCGCGCTCCAGGTCCATGGAGTCCATGACCCGATCCGCAACGTGTTCGTTGGCGCGGAAGGTCCCGCCCTGCTTCAGGAGAAAGTCCACCAGAGTGGTCTTGCCATGGTCGACGTGGGCGATGATGGCGAGGTTGCGCAAGTTCACGGTGGCTCCAAGGGGGGCGCCGTCTCACCCGGGGCGAGCGTGCGCGCAACCATGGCGCGAAGAACTGGCTAGAAGTTCGGGAACGCGTAGGTCATACTCAGCGCTTCGCCGTCGAATTCAGGGAAGTCGATGGACTGGGCGGCAGCCGACAGACAAGAGTCGAAGTCGGTGCCCTTCCAGTCGCCCGAAGGAATCCTCGCCGATGACACCGAACCCGAGGGCTGGATTGTCATCTTCAGCTTGACGTTGCTGGGCATTTCGCCGCTGGTTTTGTTCTCTTTGATGTAGCAGATCTTCACGCCCTTGTTGCTCTTCATCATGGTGTCGATGACGCTGACGGGGAGGGTCCTGCCACCCTCTTCGGCCCGGGCAGGCTTGGCCTTGGCAGTTTCGGTCGGCTTGGGCGGGATGCGCTCCGGTGTTGGCTTGGCCTCGGCCGGCTTGGTAGCGACCGGCTTGGTCTCCGCGGGCTTCGGCGCGACCGGGGCCACTGGGGCGGCTGGCGGGACCGGAGCCGGCGCGACGAGCGGCTCGACCGGCGGCGGCGGCTCGATCGGCGGGGCAACCGGGAGGGGCACGGGCACGGGCACCGGCGCAGTTGGAGGCGCGACGACGGCGAAGCCGCCGCCGGCCAGAAAATGGCCAACACCAAGGATTATCGCCAGGAAGAATCCGCCGGTCCCCCCCAGCACGATGCTGGCCGGGCGCGTACCCCGACCCCCGGTGAGGATGACCAGGGCGGCCCCAGCAGAGCCGAAGACCGTGATGAAGGTCCCGACGGACGCGATGGCGGAGAAGTCCAACCACGCGGCCACCAGGTTCAACAGCGCGCCCCCCATCCCAAGCAGTGCCAAAAGCGCCGCAAAGGTCAGGTCGCCCCGTGGATCGTACGGGGGCTTGTCGGAGAACCGGGGCGGGGGCGGCCCGGCGGCGGCGGCATCGTAGGCGGCGGCGACGCGCTGCGGCGTTGCGGACGGGAGCGGGGCTGGCGGTGTGGCGGTCGGCGGCGGCAGCGCGCTGGGCACCTGCCGCGACGCGGCGATCGCGGGCGGGGGCGTGTATACGGGCGGGGGCGCTGGCTCTACGGATGCGATGGTAGGCGCATCGCCGGAGGGCGGTGCCGCCTGATCCAACATGGAAACCGGCTCCCGTGGGACCGTCATTTCCGCGCCCGAGTTGTCGGGCGAGACCTGCGTGGGCCGAGGGTCGGCGCTGCCGTCATCGGCCGGCGCGGCCGTCCGGCTGCGGGCCTGCCGTTCGAGGTCGGCCGGAGTGGTGATCAGCGTTCGCTCGTCGGCGAGCTCCTCTGTCGAGGGCCCCTGGGCCGGAGCCGCGTCGGGCCGGCTGATGATGATGGGGTTCCCGCACTTCCGACAGGTGGCCTTGTTCACCTTTTGGGTGAGCTTGGAGTCGGGAATCTTGTAGGAAGCACCGCAATTGTCGCATACGACGCGCATGTTCGTTGTCCCAGGGGAAACAGAGCGCCCGAGCCTACGGGTTCAGCGTTCCTTTGTCAATCAATCCGGTCACGGGGGAACAACCGTGACGCTCCACAGCGGTGCTTCGTAGACGGTCACCACCTCGGCCGGTTGGCTGGCGACGATGGCGGCGGTGGTGCCGCCACCGACTACCCCTACCAGCGCCACCCAGAACCACCACTTGCCGGTGATCGGGCCCTCGTCGTAGCGCAAGCCGCCCCCACCCTCGCGAATTTTCAATGGCCGCGACGCGGGGGCAGGCGCCGACGGCTTGATCACCACGGGTTCGTCGAGATTCAGCTCGTCCTCGTCGATGTCGTCGTCGGTACCACCGCGCGCCGGTGCGCGGCCTGCGCCGCCCGCCCGCTGGGCCACTTCGCTCGCCAGGTCCGTCCACTCGTCGGAGAGGGCGTCCAGGGGCAAAGTCACGGTGGTGCTAAGGTTCTCGACGTCCCCGTCGCGGTCGCGGAGGGAAAGCCGCAACGTGCCGGCCCCGTCGAGGGCGCCGAAAAGCAGGTGGTCACTACCCAGGGCGGCAAAGAGCGCGGCGATCTGGCCGTCCCCGGGTGGCTCCCACGTCTCTTTCGCCGCGCCGAGCTCGATCTCGGCGAACATCTTGGCGGCGGTGCCCTTGGCTTGTGTGCGCGACCGCGTGTACCCCGGCCATAGCTGAGCCAGGGCGAGGAGATCGTCCCGTGCGGCGAGCGTGTCGCCGAGGCGGAGGTGCGCGTCGGCCATCGCCCAGGCGACGTCCGCGAGCTCGCTTCGGCGCGCCCAGCCCGATCCCGTGGGGATGTGCAGATGGACCGCTTCGTCCAGCGCGGTGAGCGCTCCGCGCGCGTCTCCCTTGCCCAGGAGGGCGCGCCCGGCGGCCGCCTTTTCCCGAGCTTGGCGAAGCTCTGTCTCGTGTCCGACGGCGAGAGCGGTACCGATGGCCGTGCCCCGCGGCCCATCGAAGCGGCCATCGGCGGCGAGCGCATCACGGAGCAACTCGGTGGCCTCGTCCGCCTCTTCGGCGGTGACCCCGCGCCCGTCGAGCGGGAGCACGGCGAGGGTGGCGGCGAGGGCGGGCGAAAGGAGGAGCATCGACGTTGTACGCTGGCGCGACGGTGGAGCTTACGCAAACCGGACGCGATCGGCCAGCGGGTTAGCGTCAGAAGCATGTTGGTGCTGGTCCTGGCCTGCGTTCCCGCGGCCGTCTACGGGCTGCGCTTCGACGGCTCGATGCCGATGAACACGGAGTTGTCCGCGGTCGGTGCGGCGTTCCCCGGGGCCGCTTCCGACGAACTCTCGCTGCTGGACACGACCGGCGTGGGCCTCCAGGGTCGGCAACGCCTTGGTCGCGACGTCGCGGTGCAACTTTCGGGGGGACTTGCCGTTGCCTCGCTCGACAACGATCCGACCGGAGTCATGGAGATCGAGGTGCAGGGCCGCGTGCTGCGCGAAGCGCCGGTGACCGTCAGCGTTCGTGGCGGCATCGACGCCTACGGGCAGGCGCACGGGGAAAGCCTGATGTTCGGGCTGCATGGGGGCGCGGTGGTCTCCCGCAACATCGGCGCCAACCTTCGGCCCTACGCCGGCCTCACCGTAAACCCGGTCTACAACCCCGGGGATCGGCTCTATCCCTGGCTCCAGTACGGGGGTGGTATCTCCTGGCGGCCGCCGTTGGACGCCGGCACACGGGGCCTCTTCGCCATCGAGGCCAGCGGGTATCGGGGTTTCGGTGCGGACGTACTCAACGACGCGGACATCGTCACCTGGGGCATGATGGTTCAGCTTGGCGCGAGCTTCGGCAACGGGGTCGACGAGTAGCCGTCAACCCTCGGCCAGCATGCGCTCCCATGGGAGCACGCAAAAGCCCTTGGTCACCGCGTCTGCCCAGCGAATCCGGAAAACGTCGAGGCCGCGGACACCAGCCCCGAGATGGGTGCCATAGCCGCACGACGAGTAGGAGCCCGCTTTGACCCCGGCGCCGGCGCGCTGCTCGGGCGTGTCGCAGATCGGCACGCCCGCCACGACCGTACCCGGCACGCCCTCCATCGGTCGGCACAGCGCGCTCCGAGGCACCTCGAAAACCGTCACCTTGTAGGCGGCGCGCGGCTTCTGGAGCCGCCCGAGCAGCCCCAACGCGCGCAGCGCCGCGCCGCTGTCGCGTGTCGAGCGCGTGATGAGCGAGCGCAGGTCGCCAAGCTGAACCACCTGCAACCACGTCTGGTTCGAGGCCGTGGCGGGCACCTTGCTGATCCAGGCCACTTGGAGCGCTTCACCCACCTCGGCGACCGGCTCGCACGCGTGGCCGGCGCCCGGAAAGCACGTCAGCGTCAGCGTCAGCATCGTAGCGACGAGCAGCCTCACGATTGGCCTCCCTGCGCGCGGATGCGGGCGGCGAGCAGTTGATGGTCGGGACAGCCCAAAATGTCCAACCCCGGCTGGGGAGAGGCATCGATGAAAAAGCGCTCGCGAAGAAGGTTCCAGCGTTTGACGCTGTCGATCGCGGCGTCTTCGTGGGCCTTGTCGTCTTCCTGCATGCGTACGAGCAGCTCCCAGGCTTCATGGGCCAGTTGCAGATCCTTGCACATCAAGAAGATGTCCACCGATGCGGCGGTGGCTTCGCGCAGTTGCATGTCAAGTGGATATCGGCCGCGAACAGCCTTCATCTCCATGTCGTCTGAGAAGACCACGCCCTCGTAGCGCAGCCGCTCCCGCAGTTGTCCGCGCACGATGCGTGTGGACATCGTGGCCGGCCGGTCCTCATCCCACCCGGGGTACACGACGTGTGCGGTCATGACCGTTCCGACGCCGGCCCGAATGGCGGCTGCAAACGGAGGAAGTTCCACCTGATCAAGGTCGGGAGGGTCTTTTTCGACCACCGGTAGGTCCAGATGGCTGTCCACGGTCGTGTCTCCGTGACCGGGAAAGTGTTTGGCGCAAGCGATGCAGCCTTCGCCCTGCATCCCCTCGATGAACGACGCGACATGACGGGCGGTGTCTCTCGGTTTTGCCGAGAAGGCCCGGTCGCCGATGACCGGGTTCTTGGGGTTTGAGTCGACGTCGGCGACGGGGGCAAAGTCGAGGTCGAACCCGCAGGCTCGCACCTCCCGCCCCAGTGCGGCCCCGATCTGACGAGTCAGCTCCCGATCCTGGACATTTCCTAGATGGCGCATCGGCGGCCAGAGCGTCGCCGGCGCTTTGATCCGCTGTACCCGCCCGCCTTCCTGGTCGACGGTGCGGACCGGGGGCAGCTCTTCGGGCAGGAGGGATCGCAGCTCGCGGTTGAGTTCCCGCACCTGCGCGGCGTCCTCGACGTTTCGTCCAAAGAGGATGAAGCCACCGGGGCGCACTTCGCGAATGAACGCCCGCTCCTCTTCGGAGATCGAGGTGCCCGCGAGCCCGATGACCAGTCGTTGGCCGGCCCTGCGCTTTCGATCCGCGGTGCTGGTCGTGAGCCCTATGACCTTCATCCTTGGTCCTTCTTCGGCTCTGAAAGCTCGATGAGGACGCCTTCGCAGGAGCGAGGGTGGGCGAAGATCACCCGGCTGCCGTGCGCGCCGGGCTTGGCGGAGTCGCTCAAAAACGTCCAGCCCCGCCCCTTCAGTCGCGAGACGTCGCCATCCAGATCGTCGGTCTCAAAACAGACGTGGTGAAGTCCGCCGCCCCGCTTGTCCAGGTACTTCGCGATCGGGCCCCGGCCTGCCATCGGGTGCACCAGCTCGATCCGCGTCCCTTGGACCGGAAAGAACGCGGTGCTCGTGCTTTCCGTGGGTACGTCCTCCGTTCCCGCCAACGTCAGCCCGAGATCCTCGGAGTAGAGTTGGATGGCCCGGGCGAGGTCGGGAACGGCGATGGCGATGTGGTCGAGGCGCCGAATCATGGGGCCGGCCTATCGCGCGCGGCTCCCGCTCGATGCGTTGGCGGAGTAAGCTCCCGCACCCTGGATCGAAACATGGAAGTCGGTCGTCAGTTCCTGGCCAAGAAGGCGCTCTTCTCTTTTCTCGGCGGCACTTTCCGCATCTTCGACACCAGCGGCGCTCTCCAGTTCTTCGTGAAGCAGAAGGCGTTCAAGCTCAAAGAAGAGCTCAACGTCTTCGCGGACGAGGGCCAGACCCAAAAGCGGCTCACCATCAAGGCGAGGAGCTGGGCCGACTTTTCCAGCGCGTACGACGTGACCGACGCGACGGACGGGACTGCCGTCGGCGCCTGCAAGCGCGAGGGGCTCAAGTCGATGTTCCGGGACAGCTGGCTGGTGCTCGGCCAGGGCGATGCGGTGATCGGCAAGTGCGAAGAAGACAGCATGCTCATGGCGATGTTGCGGCGGATGATTTTCAAGAACTGGCTACCGCAGCGCTTCACGGTCAAAGACGCCGGCGGGACGAAGCTCGGCTCGATCCGGCAGCGCTTCAACCCGTTTCAGCTGTCCTACGACGTGGATTTTTCGGGCGGGAACAACTCGGCCCTCGATTCTCGGCTGGGGATCGCGCTGGTCGTGCTCCTCCTCGCGATCGAAGGGCGCCAGGGCTAGTGCGGCGCGCGCCAACCGTCCCGGAAGGGACCCTCCACCGCATCCGGCACGACTTCGGCGCTTTGCGGGGGAACGCGGCGGGCGACCCCTCGGAGCGCGACATCGTGGTCTGGACGCCACCGCGTTGGGACGGCCGCACCCCGCTCCCGCTTTTCTGTGATCTGGTGGGCTACACCGGCACGGGCCACAGTCATCTCAACTGGAAACCATTTGGTCTCAACATCCCCGACCGGATGGCGTGCCTCCATCAACGAGGCGCCATCGGGGATGTGATGGTGGTGCTCCCCGATTGTTTCACCCGTTTCGGCGGCAATCAGTACATCAACAGCACCGCCGTCGGCCGCTACATGGACTTCTTGTGCGACGAGGTCGTGCCCCTGGTGGAGTCGCGATTCCCCAGCACTGGGAAGCGAGGCGTCTTCGGCAAGTCGAGCGGCGGCTACGGGGCGATTGTGCATTGGATGTCGCGACCTGACATCTGGGCCGCGGCGGTCTGTCACTCGGGCGATGCCTACTTCGAATACGTGTATCAGCGCGATTTTCCGATCCTTTTGCGGCAGCTCGCCCCTCACGACGGCGATCCGGAGCGCTATCTGGCTTCGCTCCACAAGAAGGAAAAGCTCGTTCACGACGAGATCATGGGGATCATGCTGCTCGGGATGGCCGCGACCTACGACCCGATCGACGCCGTTGCGGGACGCTTCCACCTGCCCTTCGATCCGCAGACCGGCGAGCTGCGACCCGAGCGGTGGGAGGCCTGGCTCAAACACGACCCGGTCCGGATGCTCGACGCGCGGGGGCCGACCCTGCCAAAGCGCGGTCTGTTCGTGGACTGCGGGAGAAAAGACCAGTACATGCTGCTGTATGGCGCGAGGATGGTGCACGAGCGCCTCACCCGCTATAGGGTGCAGCACCACTACGAGGAGTTCGACGACGACCACTCGGACATCGACTATCGGATGGAAGTGTCGTTGCCGTGGTTGTTTCGCGAGCTTGCGGGGGCGTGATCGGGGCAACGCGCCGGCGCTGGCCGCGTTGGGGCGAACGGAGGCAGGGCGCGTCGCGTCCGAGCTGTCACATTGGTCACGTTCGCGGCGTTTTCTACCTGCGGTGACCATGCTCGTGCTCCTACTCGCGGCCCCGGCCCATGCCTTCTGCGGCACCTTCGTCGGTGGCGATGGCGCGCTGCTCGCCAACACTGAGAGTCGCGTCGTCCTGGCCCACACCGGCTCCATGACCACGCTGACCCTGGCGATGGACTACCGCGGGGACGCCGCTGACTTTGCGCTGATCCTGCCCGTGCCCGACGTGCTCACCGCGGAGTCGGTCAGCGCCGTGGATCAGGCGCTGATCACCCGGCACGACGCGTGGTCGGTGCCGCGCGAGGTGGCGTACACCTGTGATGACATCGTGAGCGTAGAATACTCGCTCGGTGGCTGCGGGGCGGTGATGGGCTGCGCGGAGTACTCGCTCGACAATCGGCTTGGCGATGGCGGTGACGGCGAATCGGCCTAGGGTTCGGTGACGGTCGAGTCGAGCTTTTCCAAGGCCGGGTACACCTTCGTGGTGCTCAGCGCCGAAGAATCGTCGGGCTTGTAGGGCTGGCTCGACGAAAACGGCTACGCGCACCCCGCCGTCGCAAGCTCCCGAGCCGTCAGTGGCCAGCTCGACCAGTCCTGCGGCGCCGCCGACGAAGGGCACTCCCGTCTTGCCGTTGTTCTACAGGAAGGCAAGGTAGCTCACACCGGGCTCCGGATCCGGGACGTCGGCGACTCGTGACGTGTGGGTGTCGACGTCGCAACCGAGCGCCAGCATCGCGGGAACGCTGGGGATGGCGAGCACACGAAGGAACCGCCTGATCATGTCGCGACAATAGCAGCGATCGCGTCGCGACAGAGGCGGAATAATGTAACCTATAATACGAAATACAGTCGGCCTTTTCGTCGCCGCGGCGACTCTCCCATCAACCCGGATCGCCACCCCCGATCGTAGCGCTAGCTTGCCGCCAAGCCCGCGCCGCGCGACCTTGCTGCGGCATGACTCCCATCCGCGCCAGACTCGACATCCTCGCCAACAATCTCTGGTGGTGTTGGAATCCCGAAGCGGGCGCGATCTTCCGCCGCTTGGACCCCGAACGTTGGGCCGAACTGCATCACAATCCGGTGCATTTGCTCGCCGAGCTCTCGGACGAGACTCTCGCGGCACGAACCCAGCTTCTTCGGCTCGAAGCCGTTGAACATCACTTTCGCTCGTACATGGAGAGCGGGGACACCTGGGCGGCCCAGAACGTGCCCGAGCTGCGATCGCCGGTGGCGTACTTCTCCATGGAGTTCGCGCTGCACGAGTCGCTGCCCATCTACTCGGGGGGGCTCGGCGTGCTCGCCGGCGACCACGTCAAGTCCGCCTCGGACCTTGGTCTTCCCTTTGTGGCGGTGGGGCTGTTGTACCGCGAGGGCTACTTCAAGCAGGTGATCGAGTACGGCGGGCAGGTCGCCGCGTACCCCAAGGTGCCGCTGGAGCTGATGCCGATGCGGCGGCTGGACGTCACCATCCGCGTGCCCCACGGCCGAGGCTACTACCTGGCCACCGCCTGGGAGGTGAACGTAGGCCGGGTGCGCCTGTTGTTGCTCGACAGCGACCTGCCCGAGAACCCGCCCGAGCATCGGCAGCTCAGCCGACAGCTCTACGGTGGCGACGAGGTCATGCGCATCCGACAGGAGGTGCTCCTTGGCATCGGCGGGGTTCGACTTCTGGGCGCGCTGGGGGTGGATCCGGCGGTGATTCATATGAACGAGGGCCATTGCGCCTTCGCGGTTTTGGAGCTGTGGCGCGAGGGCATCGAGGCCGGCCTGAAGCGTGAAGCCGCGCTCGCAGCGGCGCGCAAACGATGTGTGTTCACGACGCACACCCCCGTTCCTGCGGGTCATGACCGCTTCGGCTGGGAACTCAAGAACGAGGCGTTGGCGGGAATGCGGGTGGCGATGGGACTACCTGAGGGCGCGATCATGGACCTGGGTAGGGTCAAGCCCGGCGACATGAGCGAGACCTTGTGCATGACCGTGCTGGCGCTGCGCGGTTCGCGTTCGGCCAACGGGGTCGCCGCGTTGCATGGGCAGGTCAGCCGGGCCATGTGGCAGGGGCTGTGGCCCGACTTGAAGGAGGACGACGTGCCAATCCAGCACGTCACCAACGGCGTTCACGTGCCCAGCTGGATTCATCCCCGGATCGCAGACATGCTCGATCGGGCCAGCCCCGGCTGGCGCACCGGTGGCGAGGTTTCCCTTGCCGAGATCTCGGATCACGAGCTGTGGGGGCTACGCAACGACCTCCGTTTTGAGCTGGTTGGCTACGCCCGCCGCCGCACCGGGCACAAGACGCTGGTCAGCCAGTCGTTGTGCATGGGTTTTGCGCGACGCTTTGCGCCGTACAAGAGGGGAAACCTCCTTTTCTCTGACCCGGATCGCCTGGCTCGGCTGCTGTTCCGCCACCCGATCCACCTGTTCTTCGCCGGGAAGGCCCACCCCCGCGACGCCGCGGGGCAGGCCATCATCCGCGAGGTGTTGTCCTGGACGCGCGACGAACGTTTCCGCGGCCGGGTCGTCTTTTTGCCCGACTACGACATGGAGTTGGGCCGTCGCCTCACCCAGGGCGTCGACCTGTGGCTCAACCTCCCGCGGCGCCCCCGTGAAGCCAGCGGCACCAGCGGCATGAAGGTGCCGCTCAACCTCGGCGTCAACGCCAGCGTGCTCGACGGATGGTGGCCCGAGGCCTACGACGGGACCAACGGCTTTGCGGTGGGAGAAGCTCGCGAGTACGCCAGCGCCGACGAGCAGGACGCCGCCGACGCCCAGAGCCTGTTCTCCATCCTCGAAGACCAGGTCGTCCCGGAGTTCTTCGACCGCGACTCCCACGGCATCCCCCGCGCGTGGCTCAAGCGCATGCGGCGCAGCCTGGAGACCTGCCTGCAGGCTTTCCATACCGACCGGATGGTTGGGGAGTATGCGACTCGGTTTTACGTTTCGCGGTGAACCGCAGCGGTTCGCGCCGCCTCCCCCCTCACGGCACGCTCCTCGGCGTCGAGCCACTCCTTCAAAAAGCGTGCCTTTTCCTCGCTCGAAAGGTCCGCTCCCACCAGCGCCCGCCGCCGCTCGGCCAGGACCCGCAGGATGATCGCCGCGCTCACGCTGACGTTGAGCGAGCCGGTCAGGCCCACCATCGGCACCCGGATGACCCCGTCGCAACCGGCGCGCGCTTCGGCGCTGACGCCCAGCATTTCGCTGCCGAAGAGCACGGCCACGGGCGTGTCGACCGGCACCGTTTCCGGCGTGAACGCACCGACGTCCAGGTCGGCGGCGAACACGCGGAAGCCGCGGGCACGGAGCGCTGCGAACGAGTCGGCGACGTGCTCAAAGCGGGTGCGCACCACCCAGCGTTCGGCGCCGCGCGCGGTCCCGTAGGCCGGGCGGAAGCTCGGCGTGATGAGGTGGACTTCGTGGATGCCGAAGGCCTCGCAGCTGCGTAAAACCGCGCTGACGTTGTGGCGTCGGTTCAGGGCTTCGCACACCGCGACCACGCTGCCAACGCGCTGTTCCAGCGCCGCGGCGACACGCGCCACGCGTTCCGGGTTGACGAAGGCTTCGCTCACGCGGCGGGAACTATCGCCTTGGTGCGCCGCGCGCGGTCCATGAGCTCCTTCTTGGTCGCGGCAATCGTGGCGGCGCGGTTGGTGCTGCGCGAGATGCGGAGCGCGGGCCCCGGCGGCGGCGACGCCGGAGCTGATGGGGCTCTTCACGTTTGGGCTGGCGGCACCCCTGGGATAACGCCATGGTGGACGGGCAAGGTGGAGGGGTGTACCATCCCTCATGGATGAAGCCCTGACCATTTCGATGGACGCCGCTGGCCGCCTCGTCATCCCCGCGGCCATCCGGCGCGAGCTCGCGCTCGTGGGTGGCGCCGAGTTCGTGGTCGCAGTCGAGGGTGGAACCGTACACTTGCGCCCGACCTGCACCGCGTCGCTGGCGAGCAGGGGTAGGCTGCTGGTCGCGCGAGGGGAGCTCATCGGCGCGGTTCCCGACCACCGTGAGTTGCGCGAGGAGCGGGCGGTGGCGCTGGGCGGTCGGTGAAGATCGCGTTCGACACGTCCGTTCTCGTGGCCGGCCTGGTCGAAGCGCACCCAGAGTTCGAGCGGGCATCGCTCTGGCTGGACGCCGCCGACCGCGGCGTGGTGTCCGCGGTGTGGTCGACGCATGCGTACGCCGAGACCTGGAGTGTGCTGACGCGCCTGCCGCTCGCCACGAGGTTGTCGCTTGAGGCCGTTACGGCCATCCTGGAATCACTGGTCGCCGTCCAGCCGCCCCAGGCGCTGCTGCTGACGGACTACCAGGCGGCGGCGGCACGTTGCGCGCGGTTCGGCTCTCGCTCTGGCGCGATTTTCGACGCGCTTCACCTGGTAGCGGCGGAGCGGCTGGGTTGCGACGCGTTGCTGACACTCAACGTCAGGGACTTCCATCGGCTGGAGCCCAGAGTGCCCACGCTCGCGCCGCCCCCGCAGCTCTTGCTGCCTGGCGCACCCTAGCGCGGGGACGCTCCTACGATCACCGGCACCCCCTCCAGCCCGTCCACGTTGCGCCGCACCTCGCCCACATCGATCCACATCGACGTCGACGCGCCCCCGTCGAAGGCCATCGCGTCGACGCAACCGAGGGCGCCGAGGACGGTCGCGAGGTCGTTGAACGACAGCCCGCTGGTCCAGGTGTCGGTGGCCAGCAGGAGCATGTGCCCCCGGCTGTCGGTGCACGCCGCGGAGCGCCGATCCACGTCGCGCACCGAGAATCCCCGCCCGCCGGTGCGCATGTACGCGAAGGTGTGTCCGTCGGACATGATGGCGGGAAAGCCCTGGAAACCCTGGTAAGCGCCGGTGACCTCCGCGCTTCGTTCATTCACGATCCGCGGCGCCGTCGACGGCCCGTCGACCAGAAAATGCGCGGCCCGGAGGCTGCCCTGCCGATTTCTCACCGTCCCGTCGCTCACCACCAGTCCCAGTGGACCGTCCTCCGCGAAGTACGAGGCATTGATCGCGACGGACAGCTTGGCTTCATCCGCCAGATCGGCGACACTGTCGCGGCGCCAATCCGTGCGACCGAAAACCCGAAACCGCCAGAGAGCCGGGTCGAGGTCCGCGATCACCACGGTCACCGCGCGGGGGTCGGGAGGCCGTTCAAACCGCAGCTCTGCAAGCGCCAAACCGGGTGCCGGATGACTCCATTCGGGGTGGATCACGGCGTCGGTGGGCCCCCAGTGTCGTCGTAACTGCAATGCCAACGGAAGCTCTACGAGCGGGCTGTCACCTTGGCTCCAGTAGAGACGGCCGCCGCCCACGGCCCGGTGTAGGAGCGCCGCCCCCGTGGACGCGACGTCCTCGCCCAGAACCGCCACCATCCCGACGCCAACGAGGATCAGCGCGCTGATGCCTAACCAGCGCGCCCGGCCGGAGCGCGGCGGCGGTACAGGCGGCGCCGAGTCCGTCACTCGGGCCCCGCAGCGTGATAGCGCTCGCGACCTTGCCTCGGCCTGCTGCCATCGTGATGCTCGTAGCGGATTCCCTGCGATGGGACTCCGTGTACGGCGGTGACGGTCCTCGTCTGCCCTACGTTGTTCGCCATGCCACACAGTTTACGGGGGCCCGAAGCGCCGGCTGTTGGACGCTCCCGGCCACGGCCTCGATGTTCACCGGGCTCCTCCCTCATGAACACGGCGCGGACACCCAAAGCCGCCAGGGCCTCGATCCTTCGGTGCCGACGCTCGCCGAGCGGCTGCGGGCGCGGGGGTACTCTACCCATCAGGTCACCGCCAATGTGGCGACGACCGACATATTCGGCCTGGATCGAGGCTTTGACGAGGTGGTACGCATCTGGAAGGAGGTGCCGGCGCAGCACCGCAAACTCCACGAAGCGATGGTGCTCGTGGGCAAGCCGCGGCTTCGCAAGAAGGTCCTGTCGACCGATTGGATTCGCGGCAAGTTGTCGGAGGACATCGAGGCCGGCAAGGTCTGGCTCCAGGACACGGTGGCGGACATCTTCGACCGGGCCCGGCGCATCCTCGCCCACAACGAACGAAAGAACCAGCCCACCTTCTTGTTCATCAACCTGATGGAGACGCACTTTCCCTACCACGTCGCCCCGATCTTCGAGCCGCTCGGGCGCGGACTGGATGCGGTGACCGAGGTCGTCGCGCTGTACCACCTCGTGAATCAGACCTTCATGACCACGGGGAAGCAGCCCTTCGGTCCGGGGACGATGGGGCGCATCAAGTCCCGACAGCGCATCGCTTGGGAGCGCATCGCCGGTCAAGTCGACGATTTTGTGTGCGAGCTTCATGAGGGTCGCGACACGACGGTGATGGTGGGCTCCGATCACGGCGACTGCTTCGGCGAGATGGGGTGGAGCTACCACTTCAACAACGTCACCGATGGCGGCAACCGTGTCCCGCTCTTCTGGCTCGAGCCCGGCGGCGCGTCGAAGATCGTGGAGCGTCCCGTGAGCGCGCGGGACGTTCATGGCGCGGTGCTTGAAGCCGCCGGAGCGGACGTTCCGCCCAGCATCGTGCGCGCGCCCGAGCGCAGCGAGTGCGTCCTGGAGAGCGCCTGGTACGACTCCCAGGGCAAGACGTTACCGCGCTACAAGTACAACCAGCTCGCCTTCGTCAACGGGAACGATCGGTTCTTGCGTCGCGACGGTCATTGGCTGGGCGCCCAGGTCTCGACGCTCGCCGGTGAACCGGAGTTCCGCCCGCTGCCCCCCGGCGTCGATCCTGTGGAAGAGCTGAGCCACGAGCCCGAGTCGAGAACCCGACTGCGTCGCCTCGTCACCGATTTCGAGGCATACTCCACTCGCATCTCGTAGGAGTCGCTCATGCTTCGGCTTTCCCTCTCGCTCTCGCTCTTCCTTGTAGGCTGTGGGGATCCCGTCGGCCTGGGCGACTCGGCCGAAGGGGACGCAGATGCGGACGCCGACGCCGACAGCGACGCCGACTCCGACTCCGATGTGGACGTCAACGCGCCGGTGGTCGAGATCACCTCGGTCTCCTGCGCCGTGAACGTCGATGCCGAGCCCACCTGGATCGTCAACGGTACTGCGACCGATCCGCAGGGAGAAGACGACATCACCGTGTCGCAGAACTTCGCCGTCATCGTCCAGAACGACCGTCCTGGCGACGAGCAGCCCGCGGTGTTTGCCAATGGAGCACTGCTGTCGAGCTGGACGTCCACCGAGGACGAGGAGTCCTGCACCCTCACCGGGACGGTGCAGCTCTACGCGATGGACGACGATGGCCACCTCTCAGCCGGCGCCGAATACACCTGGCCGGCGGAGTAGCTACTCGTCCCGCGCGAACGGGCGCACCTGTTTGATGACCAACCGCCCGTCTTCAAGAATCTTCTGCTCGGTGTCCCACATGAAGGGGACGTCGTCGAGCGCGCCGTCGTGGGGCATGACCGCCTCCACTTCCAGCAAGAGGGCGCCCACCTCGTAGAGCCGCGCGTCCGACAGCACGACCTCCCCGTCCGACACCTCGCTGGAGCCGTCCACCCGCTCGATACCGGTCACCGCGTCGAACATGACCGTGAGCAAGGTGCGCTCCGGGGAGACACCGGCCTCCGCCGCGACCACGTCGATATCGCCGGCCTGCGCCTCGACGAGCCAGCGGGTGTCGGCGTTTGTCGGGTTGCCAGTGAACGCGACGAGGTTGGCTTCTTCGCGCTCCGACTGGTCATTCACCAAAATCGCCATCGCGACATCGGTCTGCTCCATGCCGTACCAGGCGCGCTCTTCCCAAGCGCCACTGTTCCACACACTCGCCCACACGGCCCGGAGCGCATCCCAGACCGGCTTCTCCTCATCTTTGTCGTCGTCACAGAGGCTCGGCCCGGTAGTCCCGTCGTCGAGGTCGTCCGCAACACAGGCGCTGACGCTGTCGTAGAGCCCTGCACCCGAAAACTCGACGCCGTCCTCCGCGTTGGACGAACTCCGAAAGCGCACCATGACATCGGCACCGCCGAACTCGGTCTCCACCCTCTCGCCGATGGCTGCGAGGTCCTCCGCGTCGACCGGCGCCACGAGCATGGCAGCCCGGAGCGCCGCCAATCGTGACGATCGCAGGGCGGCGTTGGTCAGGAATTCGGGTTCCGCGTGCCACGCGACGATGGTCTCGGCGAAGCTGAGCGCCTCGGTGCCCTCGGCGACGGGCGCATCCCAACGATTCTCGAGGAAACGACTGTAGAAGGCGAACGGAATCAGGAAGCCGTCGAACTGGGGGCCGGGATCGATGCGCTGGTAAAGGGTGGCGAGGTTGGCGCCTTTGGCCCCGAAGCGGAGGAAGTTCTGATGGCGCTCTCCTTCGGTGTCGGTCGGGGCGTCCAGAAGGGGCACGAGCGCGGTCCACTCGGTGTCGGCGGCCGCGATGGTGACGGGATCAGGCCGGATGCTCTCCCACCAGGCCTGCGCCTCCTCTGGGCTGGCCGCGCTGACGAGGAGCGCGTCTTCGGCACACTCCAGCCGGACGAGCTGACCCTCCCAGCCCGCCAGCTTGGTCCACGGCTCGGCGGTGAAACAATTGGGCGTACCGCGCGCGCTCATGCGGACATTGACGTGGCTCAAGGCCGCCTGTCGGGTTCCCGTCACCACGCCGCTGACCACGCGACCGAGGTCCATGGGCGCTTCGTCGAGCACCAGCAGGTCCTGGTAGCCGAAGGCCCCGGCCAGGCTGTCCGCCTCCAGCGTCTCCAAAGGTTGAAAGCGCAGGGTTCCGTAGCCCACCGCCTCGTTGTACGGCTCGTAAGTGATGTGGTCCTCGCCGCGGATGGCAAATGGCGCGTCAGTCCAGGCGGCCACTGCATCTCGCTGGTTCTGTGACGCGGGGACGAACATCAGCTCACCCAGCGAGAATCGAGGCTGAAGCTCACGCCACACGTAGAGCACGTCGTCGTAGCTGGGCATCGACGCCTCGTCCGCCGGGTCGTCCCAGACGATGAAGCCGAACCGGGTTTTCCCCCCGGATTCCAGGTACTCGGACACGTCGCCGCCCCAATACTGGCGGTCAGCCGGGCTGATGACCATCGCCACGTACTGGGCCCAGGTCAAGGCGGCATAGTGTTCGGGAAAGACCGCCAGCAGGAAGTCGTAGTGGAGATTGAAACCCCGGGAGTTGACGAACATCGCCGGCAACGGCACGCTGTCGTCTGTGGGCACGAGGTACTTCAGCGCGTTGGCGATATCGACCTGGGGCGCGTCCAACGAAAGCAATTCCCAGACGCTTCGGGTCGCGACGGACTCCACACACACGGTGACACCCATCTGCTCGTTGGCGAGGTCGCACGTGGTGGGGTCGGGCGTCGTCGCCCCGTCGCAGCCGAGGAGCGCGACAAGGAGCGCCAGCGCCGCTCGTCGCGACCATATCATGCGCGTCGGGCCCGGCGAGCCAGCAGGGAAGCACTTGCCAGCAGCGCGGCAAACGCCGACGAACTCCCGCCGCCGGTGCTGCAGGAGAAGGGGTCGTCGCTGCTCTGGTCGTCGACCTCGCCGCAAACTTCCTCGCCCACGTTCCAGGTGCCGTCGTCCTTGCGAATCGACGGCGTGAGGCACCAGTCGCTGGGCGCGTCGATCGAGCCGGCGGCCACATAGACGTGTTCCGCTTGGGTGCCTGCGGCGTCGACGAAGGTGTTCTTCAGCTCGTCTCCACCCCCGGGCGCGGCGGTCTGCCATTGGACGATGAGGTCCTGGCCGGCCGAAGCTCCATTGAGGACATTGCCGCTGAACACCACCTGCTGGGTCACATCCTCCCAGGTGGCGCTCACGTCGAGCACCTCGGGCACCAGTCCGTGAGGCTGCACCAGGGCAGCGCCGGTGGTGAAGGTGACGATGGCCTCCTGCGTGCCGCTGATCGTCAGGGTGTAGGCGGTGTCGGCGTCCAGGTCGGCGTCCAGCGCCAGCTCGGCGAGGAAGTCCGGGGCCGCGTCATTCACGGTGCCGGCGACCTCGCCATCCTCGTCCCGCGTCAGGGTCAGCACCCACTCGCTGTTGCCACAGCCGTTGTCGGTAAAGACCACGGCCGGAACGACGTCCAGGGGCACGTTGGTCGCTCCGTTGCCCGGAAAGGTCTGGGACGGCGTCGCCGCCATGCACATCTCGGGGGCGGCGACGTCGGTGACGTCGGCGAAGGCTGCGCTGAGGGAGAGGAGCAAGAACATGGGGAACTCCAGGGTAGCGGGGGAACTGCTCAGGCGGTAGTGCAATGGGCGTGCCAGGAGCGAAAATCGAGGTTCCCGCTCGGTCGTCGTCTGCGGGCCGGGGGCGGTCGTGATCCGGGTGTCGTCGGCGGCGAAGGCGGTCGAGGATGGCGTCGGCTGCCGGAGGAGTCACCCGCGCTCGGCGGCGCTTGACCGAGGGACCCGTCACGTGTAGGACGTGTAGATCGTGCATCGGAGTGGACGCTTGCGGCGCAGGGGCACCGATGAACGCCTGGTGGGGATAGCTGCCCCACCCGTGACGCTCCTCCCCGCCGCCCTGCCGCTGCGCGCGAGGGTTTTGGGCGTGACGGCGGTCGCGCTGTGGCTCGCCGCCGCAAGCGCCCTGGTCGGCGACGTCCTCGCCGGCCGCCCCCCGTGGATCGCGGCGAGCTTTTTTGTCGTCGTCGGGGCGTCGCTCTTGTGGGTCCTCGCTGACGCGCCGCTTCGCTACGAGCGCGATGGCGACTCGCTGACGGTGGTCACCCGTCTGCGCCGCGTCAGGGTGCCTTGGCTCGCCGAAGCGCCCATCGGCGGGGTGGGGACGGACCGCTTCGCGATCAACGGCGGCTTCGGGTGGTACGGCTGGTTCGTGGTCGATGGGCGGTTGGCACGCGCTTGGGTGACCGACCCGGCCTGTGCGGTCTTGGTGGAGACGGGTGGGCGACCGGTGATCATCTCGCCGGCGGGCTAAGCACGCACATGAGCCCGCTCCTAAGCACCGTGCCGCTGGGCGCCCCGCCATGGCCCACCGTTGATCCTTTCCTGTTCTGCGTCCACCACAATGACGCTTACCCGCCCGGCAACGAGCGTATGGGCCCGGTTGCTTCTTTGGCGGGTCGGGAGCTGGGCCAGGACTTCGCCGGCAAGGATGGATGGAGCATGTACCACGGGAAAACCGTGCCCGGCTTCCCCTCGCATCCCCATCGCGGGTTTGAGACCGTCACCGTCGCGCGCAGCGGGTACATCGATCACTCCGACTCGCTGGGGGCTGCGGCCCGCTTCGGGCGCGGGGACGCCCAGTGGATGACCGCAGGCGACGGCATCGTACACAGCGAGATGTTTCCCCTCGTCCGCCAGGATGGTGACAACCCCGCCGAGCTCTTCCAGATCTGGATCAATCTTCCGGGCCGCTCCAAGCGCGTGCCGCCCCACTTCTCGATGTTGTGGAACGAGTCGATCCCGGTGGTGGCGTCCGGACCCACCGGGCGCGCCGCGACCGTGACGGTGGTGGCCGGGGCGCTTGGCGACGCCAAGCCCCCGCCCCCGCCCCCGCACTCCTGGGCCGCTGACGCCGCAAACCAGGTCTGGATCTGGACGATTCGCCTCGACGCCGGCGCCACCTTCACCATCCCGGCGGCGGGGGCCGGCCTCAATCGGGTGCTCTACTTCTTCTCGGGCTCCGCGCTCACTCTCGATGGCATCGCGTCGCCAGCGAATCACGCACTGCAGCTCCGTAGTGAGCTTCCCGCCACGCTCGTGGCGGGAACGGCCTGCGAGTTGCTCTTGCTGCAAGGCCGCCCCATCGGCGAGCCCGTGGCCCAGCACGGCCCCTTCGTGATGAACACCGCCGCGGAGATACAGCAGGCCTTCGCCGACTATCGTCGCACCAGCTTCGGCGGCTGGCCCTGGCCAGCGTCCGACCCGGTACATCCGCGGGAGGAAGGGCGGTTCGCCCGGCACGCCGACGGGCGGATGGAGCGGCCGCCTACCCCGGCTTGAACACCGAGTAGATCACCCAGCGCCAACAGTCTCGGATGGCGCCGGCGGGCGAGATCTCGAAGGGGTGCACCGCGCGCACTTCGGCCGGGCAGTGGTGGTACAGGTCGCGAATCTGGTGCCGGTGAAGCTGGGGTGTTTCCCAGGTGGCGATCCAGTTGTCGATGTCTTCCCACTGGAGGTATTCCTGCGTCGTGAGGCGTTCGAAGCCGGCCTGGGCAAGGAGCGCGCGCATGTCTTCGTCGTAGAGGTTGTTCACGAAGAGCGGCTGCTTCTTCTTCACCACCTGGAACATCCACGGGCCATCGATCGCGGAGAAGGGCACCCACTGGCCCACGACGAACTGCCCCCCGGGCTTCAGGACACGGAATATCTCGGAGAGCGGACGTTCGGGCTGGGGAAGCAGGTGCAGCACCTCGCGATTGCACACCCCGTCGAAGGTGGCATCGGGGAAGGGGATGTCGTACACGTCCCCCTGGACCACCTCGTCCAGTCGGGTGCGCGACAGCGCCACCATCTCCGGCGTCAGGTCCAGCCCGATGATCTTGCCGACTTTTCCACGGAAGCTGTTGCCGACCACACCGGAGCCGCAACAGACATCCAGCACGACCGCGTCTTCGGCGAGCTGGCTGGAGCCGCCGTGCAGACCGAGCAGTCCGGCGTTGGTGATCCAGTCGGCCGAGGTGTGCCAGTTCTTGCTGCGGATGCCGAACTGCTGGCGGTAGATGTCCTTGTCGACCAGGTGCTCGACGCGTTCGTAGCGGGCGCGCTCGCTGGCACGCCGGGACGCCATCCTGGCCCGGCCGGCTTCTATGGCCCGCCCGACCACCGCTGCAGCGTCTGCCGGATGCGCGCGCAACCAATCTGCCAGCGCGATGCCGACGGCCTTTTCGACGGCCTGGCCCGCGATTGGATCCAGCAGGCGGGTCTTGGTCTGGCCCTCGAAGTGCGGGTCGCGCATCCGCACCGACAGCACCGCCATCAACCCTTCCATGGTGTCGCTACCCTGCAGCGGCTCCGTGGCATCGATGAGTCCCGCGTCGCGGGCGTAGCGGGTCAGGGCGTGGCCAATTGCGGCGCGGAGCCCGTCGGTGTGCGCGCCACCCAGCGGCGTGTGCACGTGGTTGACGAAACAGTCCACGTGCTCGGCGAAGGCGCGGGTCCACAAAAGCGCCGCATCGACCTGAATGCCGACGGCCTCGCCAGAAATGACCACGGGGTCAGGGTGTACCCATTCCTGTCCGTCGCTGAGCCAGCGTGCAAAGCCGCCGAGACCCTCATCCGAGGAGAACCGAACCTCGCCCCCGGGTCGGCGGAAGCTGCAGGACAGCCCCGACGTGAGCCAACTCTGAGCCCGCAGCCAGCGCTCTACCGCTGCGGCGTCGGCGGCGGCCCCACCGAAGATGGCGGCGTCGGGAGTGAAGCGCACGATGGTGCCCACGTCCGCGGCATCCCCGACCCGCTGAAACGGCGCCACGGCCGCGCCAGCGGCCCACCGCCCCAGCCACCGCCCGCCGCCTCTGCGCACTTCCAACTCAAAACTCGACGACAGGGCGTTCACGCAGGTCAGGCCCACCCCGTGGAGGCCCCCAGGCAGACGGTACGCGCCTTCCTTGAACTTTCCCCCGGCGTGGAGTTCAGTGACCACCACCTCGGGGATCGGCCGGCCCGAGCTGTGCTGACCGATGGGGATCCCGCGCCCGTTGTCCGCGATCACCCAGTTGCCATCGGCGTCGACCGACGCTTCGATGCGCGCCGCGTGGCCCGCCAGCGCTTCGTCCAGCGAGTTCTGCAGCACCTCCACGACCAGCTGCATCACGCCTTCGGAGCCGGTGCTGCCGACGTACATCGCCGGGCGCATCCGCACCGCTTGCAACCCCTCCAGAACCACGATGCTGTCAGCATCGTAGCGGGTGACCGTTTCCCGAGGGTCAGCCATCAGTCGGTCCCGGTCCGAATCGTCGCGAGGCGGGCCGCGTGGGCCGCGCGTAGCCTGCCCACGCTTTCAAACCAGCTGCCGATGTCGGAGAACCCCTCGCGCCGCGCCGCTGACGCCCGCCGCGCCTCGGACAGCGCGTCCTCAGCGTAGAAGCGCTCCAACGCGGCGATGTTCTGGGCGGTGGCGCCCACCACCCGCCCGGTCAGCGGCTCCCGCGCGCGCAGGAGAAGGTCCAGCGTGCCGCGCGCGTTGAGGTTGTGTTGTTCGGCGATCTCCCGCAGGGCGCGGGCGGCCTCGGGTTCGCCCTCGATCTCCGCGATCCGCGCGAACCACGAGGCCTCGACGGCCGCCACCGCCTCGTCACGCAGCGCCGCCTCGAGGTGTTCCCGGGTGAGGGTGTCGTCGAGCTTGGGCGGCGTGTACCGCGCTGCCGGGAGGGTCGATTCGGCCACGCTTAGCTGTAACTCAGACCTGAACCGTGAACTCGCCCTGATTCACGCGCGTCAGCGTCACGCCCTCAGCGGCGCTGTAGAGCCCCTTGTACTCCATCGCGCAGGGGTCCATGTGTCCACCGGCGGACGAGAACTCGGCCCGCCACTCGGTCGTGGGCTCGGGATCGAAGTAGGCGAAATGCTCAGGGAAGTGCTTGAACTCCATGACCGGGCCGGGCTGGTAAGAGTCGTACAACCGCTTGTACGCGCCGCGCATCGTCTCGTCGGGCAGGGCGTTGTAGTTGATGTACTCGTCGCGATGGAGCGCTTGTTCGACCGCCAACCAACGCAAGTGCTCCACTTCGTCTTTGATCGCGCCGCTCTTGAGCGAGTCCCGGTAGACGGTGGTGCCCGGCATCGCCGAAAGGTACTTCACCCGCGTGATGTGCTGGTTCTCTTCGGCCCATTCGCACATATGGTCAAGCGACGAGTCGCTTTCGTCGGGCAGGCCGACGATGGTCAACCCGCCGTAGCGCACACCGCCATCCCATGTGGCTTTCTGCGCCTTGTAGACGAGGTTCTCCGTGCTCCCTTTGCGGGAGCTCTTCAGGGCGGCTGCGCTCAATGTCTCGACGCCGAACAGCGCGATGTCGCAGCCGGCGGTGCCCATCGCCTTGCCGACTTCGGCGTCGACGTCGGCGTTGCGGGTCAGGCAGGTCCAGCGGAGGTCCTGTTCGCGGATGACGTCGAGGTACTGGAGCGTCTGCTTCTTGTGCGCGGTGAAGGTGAGGTCGACGAAGAAGACGAACTCGATGCCGTACTTCTGTTTGTACGTCGTCAGCTCACGTTCGAGCTTCTCGGGGGACTTCACCCGTTCCTGCGGCGTCGTCCGGTAGCAGAAAGAACAGTCCATCTTGCAGCCGCGGCTGTAGCTGGCGATGATCTGAGGCTGCAAGCCGCGCGGGTCACGCGCTTGGGGCCAGAGGTCCAGGTTCATCGTCGGTAATGAGTCGAGGTTCGGCATCTGACCGCGGGGCGCGGTCGCATGCACGCCACCCTTCGCATCCCGGTACCAGATGCCCTTGATCTCGGGGAGGCGGCTGCTCCACAGCCCCGCCGTGAACGCTTCCATGACCTCGAGTATGGTCAACTCGCCTTCACTGATGACCGCGACGTCGACCTGCGTTTCGCGCATGAAGACGTGAGGGACGGAGGTGACGAGCGATCCGCCGACGATGATCGGCAGCCGCGGCTTGCTGGACTTGACCTCGCGGATCAGCTGTTCGAGGAAGGGGTAGCAGTCTTCATAGGTGGCCAGGCCCAGGACGTCGCAGCCCTCAAGGATCTGCCGGTGCGCGGTCTGCAACGGGGTCGGGTCGTAGCGCACGTCGATGATGCGCACCGGGTAGCCGGCGTTGTGCAGCACGGTCGCGATGTAGCTGACGCCTTCATAGGGCGAGGTGAGGAAGAACTCCCAGCCGCGCGGCATCGAAAACGGCGACGGTCCTACGACGAGGGCCACGCGTGGCTTGCGGGAGTCCGTCGTGACGGGACTGCGATCCTGCTGGGCCATCAGGTCCATCAGCTCCTGATCGGTGCGGCCATTGGCGACCGCATACAGGCTGGGATCGAGCGACGGGGTGTACGCCATCAAGGGTCCTGGGACGAGTATGGCTAGGGTACCGGATAGGCGCCCTCCCGTCAATCGGATCGGGGGCCTCTGATCTGTGAGCCAGATCGCGATCAGAAGAGCTTGATGTGTTCTTCCTTCACCCCGAGGAACGCATTGGGGTCACTCTTCATGGTGCCCATCCACCCGCGCACGTCCTGTTCTACCTCGTAGGTGGTGCGCGCGTCGGTCGTGGAAAGGTCGGTTTTTTCCCCGGGGTCTGCCGACAGATCGTAGAGCGAGCGCTGCCCGTCTTCGAGGTCGAGGATGAGCTTTTTGTCGCCGACCCGGCTCGACCGGAGATGCACGAAAAGTCGGTAGTCCGACTCGGCGTGGATGGGGAGGTCCGTTGCCTCTCCTCGCAAAAGTGGGATGAGACTCTTGCCGTCGATGTTCGCGGGGGTCTGAAGCCCCAGCGCATCGAAGATTGTCGGGAAGGTGTCGATGGTGCGGACCGGCGTGTCCACCACGCGGGCACCCTCGCCCTTGGGGAACCGGATCATCAGCGGCACGTGCAGCTGGTGTTCGCAGAGCGTAGCGCCGTGATCGACGTACCCGTGCTCCATGAACTCTTCGCCATGGTCGGCCAGCACCACGATGATGCTCTTGTCGTAGAGGCCCAGCTCCTTGACGCGATCGAAGAACAGGCCGAGGCGCCCGTCGGCCTCGCGCACCTTCTCCTGGTAGACCTTCAGCAAAAGCGCCGCGTCCTCGGGGGACACGTCGCCCTTGGGCGGGTCCCCGGGGTTGACAATCTGGGCCAGGCCCGCCTCGCGCAGCTTGGCCTGCTCTTCGATGCTTCCATCCAGGGTGCCGGCGTAGGTGGGGTCGATCTCTTTGACCGTCTTGATGACGGGATGTTGGCCGTGGGTGTCGTAGCCGTGGAAGAACATGAAGAAGTGGCCGTCTTTGTGGTCGGTGAGCCACTGCATGGCCGGGGGGCCGCTGTAGTCCATGCCGGCGAAGGTCTTATCGTCGAGATAGCTGGTAAAGCCTCGGTTGTAGCCGAACTTTCCGGACACGCCCGCGCCTCCGGTGAAGCCGACCGCTTCCCATCCATTGGCGATCAGCGTGTCGGGCAAGAGCGGAATCGAGTCCTCGAGCTTGTCGAAGATCAGCTCCTTTCCACCGGCCGGATCCGGAATGAGCTTGTTGACGACGCCGTGGTGGGTTGGCCAGCGGCCGGTGAAGATGGACATGTGGGAGGGTACGGTCCACGGGGCGGCCGCCGTGGCGTTTTTGAACGCAACGGCCTCGTTCTGGAAGGCGTCGAGGTTGGGCGTGAACGAGCCGCCGCCCAGACCGGTGTGGTCGGCACGCAGCGAGTCCATGCTCACGAGGATCACGTTGAGGCTTTTCTGCTCGGCCGCGTAATCGAAGCTCGGCCCAAGGGGGGCGGCGACGGGGGCCTGCAGTTTGGGAGCCGGGGCGTCGGTGTTGCAGGCGAGCAGGGCGTACAAGAGCGTAGCGGTCATGGATATGCCTCGCCGCGGGAGCTAACGCGTCCCGAGCGGTCAGTCGTCGCGGGACAGGATGCCGGTGAGGCAGCCCAGAGCGCCCTCGGCGCCAAGGTACTGGTCGACCACCAGCTCATGGCAGCGCACCCCCGCGGCTTCGAGTCGGGCGCGGGTGTGGGGCGCCCGCGCCGGCATCACGATCTCACGACGATTCACTGCCACGAAGTTGAGCGCGCGCGCCTCCGTCACCTCGGCCACATCGACAAAATCGAGGGTGCGCACTCCGGCGTCGGCGAGCGCCGCGCGCATCGACGGGGTGGCATCGTAGGCCACGGCCAGGTCGTCGTCGACGAAGTTGATGCTGCCCAGGAGGTGTTGCACCGTCGGGGGCAGCTGCACGCCGACGCAGCGCACGCCCTGGTCCGCGAGCACCCGGCCGACCGTCAGAAACCCCGCTTCATTCGTCCGGTTGCCGAGCCCGACCAGGACCAGGTCCGGACGCACCCACAGCACGTCGGCGCCTTCCAGTGTCGCGGTCCCCCGTGGCGTCGCCAGGATCGGCACGCCAGCGTCGAGCAGCGCACGGGCGGCCCAACGCTCTTCGCCCGCGCGCTGTCCCGCCCCCATCCGCCCGAGGATGGCACCTTCCGGCGTCATCACGAACAGGTCGCACGCGAAGACGAGGTTCGGAGGCGCCGCAGCGGCGGGGCGGATCCAGTGCACCGCGGCGCCGACCGACGCGTAGAAATTGGCGATGTTGGTCGCCTCCTCACGCATGACCGTGAGGTCTGGGCGCGCTGCCATCAGCCAGTCGGCGGGGGCTCCGTCGTATGCCAGTTCGTCTCCGGGCCACGTCAACAGCACGGCGCGGAGGCGGCCTACGCTGTTGGAGACCCGAAACGGCGCCCAATGTGAGCCGGCGGCGACGTCCGCGGCGTGGGAGCCGGTGCGATCCAGCCAGCCGGGACCCTTGAGAGTAGAGGGGAGCATCGTGGCGGAGTACACTATCCCAATGTCCCCCACCGCCGCCTTGTTGCACGCTCCGGCCGGCCCGGTGGTCTACCCGGACTCAGACGGGGAGCCCATGGCCGACAATACCGAACAGTTCGCCTTCATCCAGTTGGTGCAGGCAAACCTCGACGCCGTTCGCGACGACTTCGTGGCCGGCGATCACCTCTGGTACCCGGTTGAGGGCCACCCCGAAGTGCGGGCCGCGCCCGATGTGTATGTGGCGGTCGGTCGTCCCAAGGGTCCCCGCGGCTCGTACCGACAATGGGAAGAGGGCGCTGTCCCGCTGACGGTGGTCTTCGAGTGGTGGTCGCCAAACTCCACATTCCCGAAAGAATTCGCGAAGCTGCGCTTTTACGATCGGCACGGGGTCCGGGAGTTCTACTCATGGGATCAGGTGCGACGTACCTTTGCGGCGTTCATCCGGGTGGGCGACGGCCTGGAGCCGGTCGACGTCAGCGAGGGGTTCACCTCGCCGATCATCGGCGTTCGGTTTGAGGTGAAAAACAACGTCCTTCACATGTTCCGCCCCGACGGGACCCCTTTTCGTACGCTTCGCGAGATGGAGGAGCTACGCGATGCGGCGGTCGCCGAGCGTGATGCGGCCGCCGCCGAGCGTGATGCGGCCGCCGCCGAGCGTGATGCGGCCCGCGCGAAGGCCGAAGCGATGGCCGCGCGGCTCAGGGCGCTGGGGCTCGATCCCGACGCGATGTGAGCGTCGCTTGTGGTTTCGAGGCCGCGGGAGCGGACGGCGGCGCCGGTGAGTTACCCATGCCGCCCGCCGCCGCAGGCCGGAAAGCGTAGCTTGGAGGCCGGAGGGTAGGCGACGGTAGGGGGAGGACGCGGCGAGCGTCTTCCCCCGTTTCCTGATAGTCCGCGCCCACCTGCGTTCCCTATTCCCACCCCGTCGGATCGCCGACGTACCCCAGCGCGTCGAGCACCGCGCGCACCTCGGGCAGCGCGCAGACCGGGCCCAGCATCTCCATCCGTGCAAACCAGCGGCGATGGCGGGGTTGTTCGGTGGCCATGACCAAGGGGAGTCCCTTGGCCAGCACCCCCGAAAGCTCGTCATGCACTGGCACGCCGAGCCAGTCTGACAGCCGACCCATGGCATCGTCCTGCGCCTGTCGCGACCCGAGGACGTCCTCGAACCGGAGCGAGAACGAATCGGCGGCCGCATCGGCGAGCACGGCTCGATGGGCGGACGTCCATTGGTAGGCGCAAACCTGCTCTAAGGGCGAATGGGTGTAGTCTCGCCATCCGGGGGGCCGGTCGAACTTCCACCAGCGCTCGCCTCCGGGCGTGGTGTCGGAGTAGCCGGCGATGGCAAGATTGCCGACCTCGTGGCTATGAAAGCCGGGAAAGCGCCACCCATCGTACAGGCCGTTTATGCTGGCCGCGGCGTTGCGCGTGAGGTGCAGCACCCTCACCCGCGCATTCGGAAAGAGGCGGCGCAACCACGCAAGCCGGTAGACGTTGCTCGGCGTCTTGATGATCAGCGGCTGGGTGGCGAGCTCGTGGGGCGTTGCGTGCCTCCAGGGCAGGGGCAGCACGTAGGGGGGCTCCTCGATTGGCCCCACAGGTACGAAAGGCGCCGTCGGCCCGATGCCGCCCATGCGTCGGCGGTCCAGGTCGTAGGCGCCGGGATGGAAACTTGGCCACCGGGCGGCGAGGCGGGTGAAGAACCTCGCATAGAAGGCCTGGGCATCGCCGAAGCTGCCCGGCGCAAGGGACGTGCGGACATCCGCGAGCACCGGCTCGAGTTGGATGGGGAGCTCCGGCCACTGGAGCACGAGGCGGGCGGCGATCTCGCGGGCAAACGCCTCGACCGCGGCGTCATCGTCGAGCCGATCGGTGGGTCGGCCGCAGTCCGCGCCGAGCGCGAGTCCCAGGCCGGGTGGGACGGGATGCGCCCCGGGGACGGTGTCGTCGTCGTCGCCCTCGCAGCCGAAAAGCCGGAGCTGCGGGTTCACCTCGGCGCGGCAGTGGAGCAGGGATGGACTCCGCCGCAAAACCTCGGCGAAGATGGAGCTCCCGCCGCGCGAGCTGGATGCGATCACGACGACTTCGCGGGCCGCCGCAGCGACGTCGAGCGCGGGGAGGCCGCTCCGCAACCGGGCGACGCGTTCGCGGACCGCGGCGAGATCAGCGGCCACGGAGCACCAGCCGCCATCGAATCGTCGTCATCAGCCACTCACGACGCCACCGCCGGCGCACGTTCTTGTCCTTCCACAAGGATCGCCACTCGACTCGCAATCGCGACCATTCATCGCTCAACGACCAGCGCAACTCCCGCAACCGAGCGGCGAGCCCGGTCGGGGTGGGGCGGGGCGGAAGGTCCAGCGCGTAGTCCAACGCGACCAACATCGGACCCGCGATCTCCTCGACAACAGCGATGTCCTCGGGGCTGAGGTCCTTGCGGTAACGGGCAAGGCGGCTGGTCTGCATCGGCGTGGCGGTGTTCTTCCAGGACTCCGAGAGGGAGGCCGACTTGGTCGCTTCCTCGCCCTCGAACCAGCGCAGCATCGCGGGGTCGAACTCTTCTTCGAGAAACTCGCAGATCCGCCGCACCTGCGCTTCCGGCTCGGCCACGAGGGACTCATAGGGGACGCGGAGGACGCCGCCCCCCGCCTCGGCGGCGAGCGCCTTGGCCTGCTGCTCGCTCCACAGACGCGCCGAGAAAGCGGGCGCAAACGAGGAGAAGACGGACTCCCTCGCCGACGCGGCGACGTCCCGCGCGTCACGCATCAACCACAAGAAGCGGGCGTCGGGGCGGGCGGCGCGCACGAGGTCGACGTGATCGACCATGAACGTGCTCTTGCAGCCCCAGCGCGCTTTGCCCGCGTGCCCGCGGACCACGTCGTGGAGGCCCAGGTAGACGCCGAAAAGCGAGCGCTCCGGGGCGGCGGCGAGCACGGCCTCCGCGCTCGGGACCCACGGCCAGGGATGGATGTGCGAGGCCACCAGCGCCAGAACGTCGGCCACCAGCGCGCCAAAGCGCGCGGGCTCGGCGAGGTCGCCGTACCCGGCCTCCAGTGGGCCGAAGTAGCGCATGACGTGTGGGGGATGCGGCACCACGATGTTGGGGTGCGCATCCAGGATCAGGCGCAAGAGGTTCGACCCCGATCGCTCCGTGCCGATGATGAAGATGGGAGCGGACACGCGGCCGCATTGTCACACGCTGGGCGCCACCCTGCCCAGGGGCGGGCAGGGTGGTACGCTCGCGGGGTGGATGTCGACGCGCTCCGTTCTGAGTTGGCCGGGATCGGGCTCAACGCCTTCGGCGTCGCCGATCCGGCGCGCTGGGACGTGAGCGCCGGACGCGAGCGGCAAGCGCAGCATTTGCTCCCGGGGACGCGCTCGATCCTGGTCTTCGGCAGTGGGGGTCCGGCGCTGTGGAATGCCTTGCTCGACGACCTCCGCGCCCATCCGGAGCACCTTTGCGAGGAGGCGCATCCGCTTGACGCGTACGCGCGCCGCGCGGTCAGCCGGGCGGATTCTCACCTTGGAGGCGCGCGCCGCCGTTGGTTTTTCGCCTCGGGGGATGCCGAACTTCACCTCGACTTCCGAATGCTCGCCGACCTGGCCGGGCTCGGCGGCCGCTCGCGAATGGGCCTTTTGCTCCACCCGGAATTCGGCCTTTGGCTGGGTCTGCGGGCGGCCTGCTTTACCGATTTGGCGCTTCCTTTTTCCCAGCGAATCGAGGTCGATCCGTGCGTCGGATGCCCAGCACCCTGCATCACCACCTGCCCGGGGGACGCCTTCGTGGACGGCGCGTGGAGCGTTGACCGGTGCTCCGCCTTTCACGAGGCGTCGCGGCGATGCGACTCGTCCTGCGATGCGCGTGGAGCCTGCCCCAAAGGGGCCGAGCATCACTACGGGCCCGAAGAGCTGGTGTACCACTACGATCGTGCCGCGGGGCGGCCGCTGCTGCGCGCGCTCGCAGGCATCGATGCCGACGCCGATGGCTACGAGGGCGTGGGTCCGCACTGGAACACCTGGCGGAAGAAGGTGGATGTGCGCGGCGGCTCCGCTTGACTCGGGAGGGCGTTGATCGCCGACGCTGGGTTATGCTACGGCCCGAGAGGAGTGTATCGTCAGCCATGCCGCGCGCCGCCGCAACCGCCGACATCAACCGGCCCATCGGCATGCGCGACGGCCGGAGGGAATGCCCCGGTAGGGGGAGGGCGCGGCGAGCGACCTCCCCCCGAGTGTAGACATTTGGGCGTTTTCCGCCGCGCCTGGCTGACGGTGGCCAGCGAGTTTTCGTGGCGGATGCCGGGGCGGCCACAGCGCCTCCTCGCGGCGTTTTCCCTCGCTGAACGTGGCAGCATGATGGACATGCTCGCGGCGGTCGAGGCGACAACTCGTCGCGACATGCGGCGCAAATATTTCGTCCACGCCTTGGACGAGGGTCGTCACGCGAAGATATTCGCAGACCGCGTTCGGGACTTCGGCCAGGCCGGGCGCGCCGACGCCGCGTTGGAAGACAGCGGGCAATTGTTGCAGGCCGGGATCGTCGGTGGCCAGACGCTCTTCGAGCGTTTCGGCGAGGAAAAGTTCCTGGCGTTCGTCTACGTCGCCGAGGCGGACGCGGTGGAGCAGTTCAACGTCTACTTGGAGCGGGGCCTGCCGGACGACGCCACCCAGGCGACCCTGCGCACCATCCTGAAAGACGAGGTCTTCCACGTGGCCTACAGTCGTGCCGAGGTCGAGAAGCTGCGCAAAGAGGGCCGAGCGGTCGACAAAATGTGTCGCGACCTTCGACTTGCGAGGGTGTGGGAGCGGTACCTCCGCTTCTCCCGCGATGTCGGCTCGTTCATGAGCGGGATATGGCTCACGATCCTGTACTTTGTGGTGCTCGCGCCGTTTCGGCTCTTGGCGCGCACGGAGCCGGGGGGCTGGCAGCCGGCCGCCACGCCCGGCGTCGATCGCCTCGCGGCCGCCCGCGCCGAGGGCTAGCCGTTGCCGACCTACGTGCTGGGCGTCAGCGCTCTCTACCACGACGCGGCGGTGGCCTTGCTTTGCGACGGGGTGGTGGTGGCCGCGGTCCAGGAAGAGCGCTTCTCGCGACTCAAACACGACGCCTCGCTGCCGGTGCGCTCGGCCAAATGGTGCCTCGATCGAGCGGGAATCACCGCCGCACAGGTGGATTGGCTGGTCTTCTACGAAAAGCCGCTGCGGAAGTTCGAGCGCATCCTGACCAACGCGGTCGCGACCTTCCCACGATCCTACGGCGCTTTTCCGCGGCAGATGCGGGCCTGGCTGGGCGACAAACTATGGCTGCGCGGCAACCTCTGCGCCGCCTTTGGCGTCCGCCCGGAGCGGGTGCTCTTCTCGGAGCACCACCTCTCCCACGCCGCCAGCGCCTTTTACTGCTCACCCCACGACGAGGCGGCGATCCTCTGCTTAGACGGAGTCGGGGAATGGGCGACGACCTCGCTGTGGCGCGGCCGTGGCAGCGAGATCGAGCCCGTGGCAGAGGTGCGCTGGCCGCACTCGCTGGGGCTCTACTACAGCGCCATCACCGCGCATCTGGGCTTTGCCGTCAACGAGGGCGAGTTCAAGGTCATGGGCATGGCGGCCTATGGCGTGCCCCGCTTTCGTGCTGAGATGGACCCGCTGCTGCACCTGGAGCCCGGCGGCGGCTTCTCCATCGACATGGACAAGTTCTCGTGGCATTGGCACGCGTCGGAAGCGGGCGGCGCCAAGTTGCAGGCAATCCTCGGCCCCTCGCGCTTTCCGGGCACGCCGTTCACCCCGACTGCCGCCCCTCACGACGGCTCCCCGAGCGAGATCGAAGAGTGTCAGCGCTACGCGGACATCGCGGCGACGGCCCAGGACCAGATCGAGGACGCGGTTCTGCACCTCGCCCGGCACGCGAAAGCAGCGGTCGGGGGCGATGCCATCTGCCTTGCGGGAGGGGTGGCGCTCAATTCGGTGGCCAATCATCGACTGGCCGCTGAGGGCCCGTTCGCGGACGTCTGGGTTCAACCGGCTGCGGGCGACGCGGGCGGGGCCCTCGGGGCGGCGCTGTGGGTGTGGCATTCGGTGTTGGGAAATCCGCGCGGGCCCGCGCTCCGGCGGGCGGATATTGGTCGCGATACGCCCATCGCCCGCAGCCGCGAAATCCTCGAGGACCTCGGCGGCCGTCCCGAGGACGTCGGTGACAGCGCTCCTGAGCGCGCCGCGGAGGACCTCGCGGCGGGTCGGGTGATCGGATGGATGAACGGCCGCTGTGAGTGGGGTCCGCGCGCGCTCGGGCATCGTTCGATCCTCGCGGATCCTCGCCAAGCGGCGACGCGCGACCTGGTGAACCAACGGATCAAGTACCGCGAGCCCTTCCGTCCCTTCGCGCCGTCGGTGCTCGCCGAAGCGGCCGATCAGTACTTCGACATTCCGGCAGCGGCGTCGGCGCCAGTCCGGTTCATGCTCTCGACGGCGCCGGTGCGCGATGCGGCCAGGGGGCAGCTCGGCGCGGTCACCCATGTCGACGGCAGCGCGCGGGTGCAGGTCGTCGACGCCGACAGCTCGCCGGACTACCACCGGCTCATCAGCCGTTTCGGCGAGCTGACCGGAGTCCCCGTGGTGCTCAACACGTCGTTCAATCTCAAAGGTGAGCCCGTCGTCTCCACGCCGGTGGATGCGATGGCGTCGTTCACCCGGTCAGGGCTCGATGTGCTCTACGTGGACGGGCTGCGTGTGGAGAGGCCGAGATGAGCGAGCCCAGCGCACCGTCGGCGATGGAAACGTGGCTTTTACGCTTCGGGACGGCCGGGGCGCTCGTGGCGATGCTAGGGCGCGGCAAGCGGTGGTGGATGGTGCCGCTCGTACTGGTGCTGCTTTTGGTCGCTATCGGTCTGCTCTTCTTGCAGAGCATCCATTATGTGGCGCCGTTCATCTACATGGTGTTCTGAGTGTTGGTCTTTCTGGCGGCCTGCGCGAACTGGTTCGGAGGGGGTGATACCGCCGGTGACTCCGATGACAGCGGTCTTGCGGAGGATTCGGGGGAGGTCGACACGGGCGAGCTGGCGGCCGACGACGCCCGGGTTCGGGCGCTGACCGAGCTGCCCGGGGGCGATTCCCAGTGCCAGGCGCCGATGCTGGTGCGCGTGACGTACATCACCGATGGCGACACCGTCAACGTCGAGCCGGAAGAGGGGGGCGCCTACTTCAAGGTGCGCCTGATCGGCATCGACACCCCAGAGATCGAACACTCTCCTGATCCTGCCGAGTGTTTTTCCGCCGAGGCCACGGCGTTCACCAGCGACGAGCTGCTCGACCGGTTGGCCTGGCTCACCTTCGATGCGGAGTGCCTCGACTATTACGACCGCACGCTCGCCTACTTGATTCGTGGCGATGGAGATTCGGGCTTCCACAACCGTGTCTTGGCGCGCAACGGCTACGCCTCGGCCTTGTCGGTCGACCCCAACACGACCTTCGAGAGAGAGATCGCCGAGGACGTCGCGGCCGCCCGGCAGGCCGACGCCGGGCTGTGGGAGAACTGCCGGTGATCGTGCTTTTGGTCATCGTCGGCGCGGTGGCGCTGTGGTGGTTCCTGAGCCAGCGGCAACTTTTCCAGCTTTCGATCCGCAACGGCGAGATCCTTGTGGTCAAAGGCCGCGTGCCCATCCGCTTCTTGCAGGACGTGCGGGCGGTGGTGGCCGACGAGCGCATCGTGAGTGGAATCGTGACCGCCGTCGCCCGTGAACGTGGCGCCGGGCTCGATTTCAGCGGTATCGCCGAGGGACCGCAGCAGCGGATGCGCAACGCCTTCCGCCTGTACCCGGCGGCCGACATTCGCCATGCGCCGCCGATCGAGAAGCCCACGCTCGGCCAGATGCTCGGCATCGGCTGGCTGGCCTGGTTGATGAACTCCTGGGGCCGTTGACAGCCCATGAACCCGGGATTACGACGCGGGCCCGCGGGGGTACCCCCCCTCCGGCGCTCTTTCCCGAACCCCGTTTGATGGCTGCCTGATGGTCGATCCGAGCATCTGGCGGCAGCTCGCCCCCGCGATGGCGCAGGTGGGCACGATGACCGGACTCGTTCTCGGCGCCGTGCTCATCGGCCTGTGGTTGGACCGCAGCTTTGGCACCGCGCCCGTGCTCCTTTGCATCTGCGCGCTGGCAGGGCTGGTCGCAGGGGCTCGGCAACTGGTCCGGGGCAATCCGTACGACCGTCAGCATGATCCACCCCCACCTCCAACTCCTCCGCCTCCTCCGTGACGCCGTCGGGGCCGCGCTCGTCGTGACCCTGGGCGCGTTGTGCGTGGATGGTCAGGTGGGCTTTGAGGCCGGTGTGGGCGCGTTCGCGGGGGTGGTCAACGTGGCGCTCTGGCTCCTCGCGGCCAACGGTCTGCGTCAAGGCAGCGCCGGTCAGGCTTCGTTGCCGTTGAAGCTCTTCGCCGCGGTGGGCATGGTGTGGGCGCTCAACCGCTGGCTCCCGGGCGTGCCCGCGTTCGTGGGGTTCAGCGCCGCGCTCGTGGGGCTCGCTGCCCGTCCCGTCCTGACCAGCCTTTTCACTGCGAGGGTCGCATGATCACCGAGCTCATCGGGTCGCTGCTGCAGCAGTCGCTCCAGCCTCTCGTCAGCGGCTTCAACTGGTTTCACTTCTTGCCCGGCATCGGCGACGGTGCGCTGGGCCGCGCCCTGCACCTGAGGGACCCCGCAGACGGCTGGGTGGTGCCGGCGGCTTGGTTCACCGTGGCGTTGGTGCTCGGTCTCGCGATGCTGGCGCGGATGGGTCTGAACCGCGCGATGGCCCGCGAAGGCACCGAGAAGTTCATTCCTGACTCCGGGCTCAGCCCCCGCAACCTGATGGAAATGTTGGTCGAGAGCTACCAGGGCTTGGTGGAGGGGGTGCTCGGCACCAAAGAAACGCCGAACTTCTTCCCCTTCATCGCCACCTTGTTCTTGTATACCGTGGTGTCCAACTTCCTCGGGCTGATCCCGGGCAACGCGCCCGTCACCGGCAACTTCTCCAGCAACCTCGCGATGTCGCTCTGCGTGTTCGTGATGTTCAACTGGGCCGGCCTCACCCGCAACGGCTTCGCCTACATCAAGCATCTGTGGGGCCCCATCCTTCTGATGGGCTTCCTGCTCTTCCCCATCGAAGTCTTCGGCTTGTTTCTCCGGCCCTTCTCGCTCACGGTGCGTCTCACCGCGAACATGTTCGCCGACCACATGGTCAGCGGCGCGGTGCGCGACGTCGGCGGCGACATGATCGGGCCGATCGGCAAGGTCCTGGCGCCGGTGCCCTTCTATGTTCTCGGCGCGTTCGTCTGCCTGGTGCAGGCCTTCGTCTACAGCCTCCTCTCCACGGTGTACGCGGGCTTGTCCACTGCCGACATGTCCCACGGCCACGATGATCACGACCACGAAAAATCTCACTCTACGGATCACGCATGAAGCCCTTCTTCGCCAACTCCCTGCGCGTTGTCGCGCTCTTCGCCCTCTCCACCACCGTCGCCTACGCCGCCGAAGAAGGCGCCAAGAGCGAGTGGAGCCCGATCGGCGCCGGCATGGCGATCGGCCTCGCGGTGCTCGGTGGCGCCATCGGCCAGGGCCGCACCGCCGGCTCTGCGGTCGAAGGCATGGCGCGTAACCCCCAAGCGGGCAACCTCCTGACCCCGATGATCATCGGCCTCGCGCTCATCGAGTCGCTGGTCCTGCTCGCCTTCGTCATCGCGATCGGGCTGTAAGCTCGACCGCGGCGGGCGAACGCCCCCACGCCCCGCCCGGCAAGCGCCGCGCGGGGTTTCTGGGTTCGCTGCGATAGTGGGCTCCGACGCGGCCAGAAAGTCTGTTGAACCCATCCGTCATCGTCGAAGTCCTGTCGGAAAGCACCGAAGGCTACGACCGCGGACCGAGCCTCCACCACTACCGCCGCCGTCCGTCGGTGCAGGCAATCGTCCTCGTCGACAGCCGTACCCGGCGCGTCGACGTTTGGACGCGTCTCGGTCCGGACGAGTGGCATGTGGAGGGCGTTTCTGAAGGCGACTTCGCGGTGGCGGGTGGCGGGCGTAGACATCCGCATTCCGGTAGCGGAGTTGTACGATGGCTGGCTTCCGGTGGCGTGAACCCGCGCCCGCGGGTTGCCGCCTCGTTCGCGCCGCTTGGGCGGGCGGGACGAGCATGGCTCTACCAGATCTCGGGGTGGTCACCGGGCAACAGGAAGTTCTCGAGGATCCACGCCTGGCCTTGATTGAGCTGGTCCACGTCGGCTCGGGTTTCTTGCAGAACAAGTTCGCCGGCGCCGTCCTGGTCGAGGTCGAGTATGCTCGCTCCCCAGCTGTGGTGGTCGGTGAGCCCGACGAGCAACGCTGGTCCGGCGAATTCTTCGGGCGTTGAGTTTTTCGGCGACGCGGAGCTGGCCGCGGTCGAGCATCGCGACGACTTCACGGATGGCGTCAGGGTCGTTGGCGGCGACGCGCGCGGGGAGGTCGGACATGGGGCGCTGACTATCCGGGTGCCGGGGCGCCCTCTACCACTTCGTCGGATCGTCCCACGGGATCGCGAACCCCTCGATGATCAGCGCGCGATTGTACTCGTAGATGCCGCCCTCGGGTGGGACCCAGTAGAACTCGTTGAAGATCCACTCCGGGTGGCCGTCGCCGGTCATGTCGGTGGCGGCGGCGATGAGGGACGACGAACCGTCGGGGTAGAAGCAGGGGCCGCCCACGTCAGCCAGGTCGAGCTGGCCGCCCTCTCGGATTTTCGAGGAGGGCAGCAGGCAGTTCCGACCGGCGACGAAATCGCGTGCGCCGTCGTTGTCGAGATCATCGGTCCAGGCGTGGGCGTAGAGCGTGTCGCCGGCGTCGGAGCTCACGGTGGCGTACACGAGGTCGTTGATGCTGCCGTGCGGCACCCCGCCGCTGGCGAACAACAGCATCGAGTCCACAGCTTCCCCATCTTCGCCGAAGTTGAGCACGAGGTCGCCTCGGCCGTCCCCGTCGATGTCGCCGACCGGTCCGGAAACTCCCAGGCCGAACGAGCTGTCGTTGGTTCCGCTGCTCTGGTACCACGCGTCATGCCCGACATCGAGTATGCTGCCGTCGGCCCACAGGTCCTCGCCCTCCACCACGGTGAATACCTGCCATCCGTCCCGTTTGCGCTGGGTATTGTGGGCGACCTCGTCGATGCCATCGCCGTCCATGTCGATCTGGACGCGGCCGCCCCCGAGCGGGAGAGTGGTGTCGTACTGGAGGGCAAGGCGCGGGAGCGACGCAAGCTCGGTCTCCCCGGTCGGCCCGGCGGCGCCGGGAACGACCGCCCAGTAGATGTCGAATCCGTCGGCGGTAAAATCTGGGTCGGTGAGGTAGATCGCGGCGTCCTGTAGGCCGTCTCCGTCGAGGTCGCCGGCGTCCAGGAAGCCCGGGTAGCGAATCGACGCGTCGTCGGTCCACATCGCGTCAGCGGCGAGGTCGATGCGGGCGCCGTCGTTGGGAAAGCCGCCGACGCGGCCAAGGAAGAGGAACAGTCCCCCTCGGTAGAGGTCACTCCCTACGGACGTCACCCAGGCGTCGTCGATGCCGTTTCCGTCGATGTCTCCCGCAGCGTAAGGGGAGCCTCCGCCCCAGCGGGGGAACTCATAGTCCCAGGCCAGCGGCGGGTAGGGCCCGCTGGGCGGGAGCTCCTCAAGCCTCGCCCCGGTCAGCGGACCGACGAGGCCCCCTCGCAGGTCCACTGCAATGTCGCTCCGCCCGTCAGCGTCGATGTCGCCCATCGGCCCGTCCACGCCCCCCTCGTGCCCCTTGGACCCTTCAAAACTCCACCGCCACATCGCCGCTGGGTCGCCGGGCTCCGAACAACTGCCATCGGGGATGGGCTCGCCGTCGCAGTCGGCGTCGAGCCCGTCGCAGTAGTCCGGCGCCCCCGGGTGCACGTGCGCGAGGGTGTCGTCGCAGTCGCCGGCGTTGGGCGTCCAGCCGTCACCGTCTGCGTCGGCATCGCCGGCAGTGTCCGCATCGGCGGTGTCACCCGTAACGTCGCTATCGGACGTGTCGTGCGCGGAGTCCGCCCCGGTGTCGGTGTCGGCGCCTTCACCTCCGGGCGGGTCGCCTGCGACGGGGCCTCCGTCGCAGGCCACCGTCGCGACCAGCACCATTGTTACCACTTGGCCGGATCGTCCCACGGGATCGCGAACCCCTCGATGATCAGCGCGCGATTGTATTCGTAGTCGCCGCCCTCGGGGGGAACCCAGTAGAACTCGTTGAATATCCACTCGGGGAGGCCGTCGCCGGTCATGTCGGTGACGGCGGCGATCAGGGACGACGAACCGTCGGGGTAGAAGCAGGGGCCGCCCACGTCAGCCAGGTCGAGCTGGCCGCCCTCTCGGATTTTCGAGGAGGGCAGCAGGCAGTTCCGACCGGCGACGAAATCGCGTGCGCCGTCGTTGTCGAGATCCTCGGTCCATGCGTGGGCGTAGACCGTGTCGCCCGCGTCGGAGTTCACTATCGCGTACACGAGGTCGTTGATGCTGCCGTCTGGCACCCCGCCAGTGGCGAGCAACAACCTCGAGTCCGCAGCTTCCCCATCTTCGCCGAAGTTGAGCACGAGGTCGCCAAGGCCATCGCCATCCATGTCTCCGCCCAGCCCGCCCTCATATTGTCCGAAGGTGGTGGCATTGGGTCCGCTGCTCTCGTGCCATGCGTCATGCCCGACATCGACCACGCTGCCGTCGGACCCAAGGTCCTCGCCCTCCACCACGGTGAAGATCTGCCAGCCGTCGTGTTCTCGCTGGGTGTTGGTGGCGACCTCGTCCATACCATCGCCGTCCATGTCAGGCAGGACACGATTGCTGACCAGGTCCCGCGTCGTTCGGCTCTCGATGGCGAGGCGGGGCAGCGAGGCCAACGCGGTTTCCCCGGTGGGCCGGGATGCGCCGGGAATCACCGCCCAATACACCTCGTAGCCGAGCCAGTCGTCGTCGGTCCACATCGCGTCGGCGGCGACATCGATGGGCGTGCCGTCGTTGGGAAAGCCGGTACTGCTGCCGAGGAAGAGGAACACCCCCCCGCGGTAAAGGTCGCTGCCCACCGACGCCACCCAGGCGTCATCGATGCCGTCACCATCGACGTCGCCCGCAGCGTAGGGGGAGCCCCCGGCCCAGCGGGGGAAGTCATCGTCCCAGGCCAGCGGCGGGTACGGTCCGCTCGGCGGCAGCTCCTCGAGCCGTGCCCCGGTCAGCGGCCCGGAAAGGCCTTCTCGGAGGTCCATTAGAATGTCGCCACGCCCGTCGGCGTCGATGTCGCCGATCGCCCCGCCGACGCCCCCCTCGTGCCCACTGGACCCCTCAAAACTCCACCGCCACATCGCCGCAGGGTCGCCCGGTTCGGAGCAACTGCCATTGGGGATCGGCTCGCCGTCGCAGTCGGCATCGAGCCCATCGCAGTAGTCGGGCGCCCCCGGGTAGACGTGGGCCAGCGTGTCGTCACAGTCACCGGCGTTGGGCGTCCAGCCGTCGGCGTCGGCGTCGGCGTCACCGGCGGTGTCCTCCTCGGCGGTTTCGGCGGTTTCGGCGGTTTCGGCGGTATCGGGGGTATCGGCGGTGTCTGGTGCGGTGTCGGTGGCCGTGTTCTCGGCGGGGGGGGGCGGCGACGGGGCTGCCGTCGCAGGCCACCGTCGCGACCAGCACCATGGCTACCACGACAGTTCTCCGCGCCAGGCGCCGCCGCCCGAGGTCGCCACGATCAGCCACGTGCCCTGGCCATCGGCCGAGTCGTCGGACACGCCGATGTCGGACCAGCTTGCCGCGACGGGGCCGAAGTGCGGATAGCTGGTTTCCACGGTGACGAGTTGGAAGCCGGCGGCGGTGCCCTTGACCAGTATCGGCAGGGGGATCGGGCACGGCAGTGCCAGCGGATCGGATGCCGCGTACTGGACGGTCGAGCACTCCAGGTAGCTGCCCTCGGTCTCGGGGAGGAGCGCCCACAGATCGGCCACTTGCGGATGCGGGGTCGCGACGCGAATGCCGCCTGCGTAGGTTCGGGGATCGACGACTACCGTGGTGGCGCCGGTGTTCAGGTCTAGGAGACATGCGCCGCCGTACACCGCGGAAGCCCAGGTGCCCCCGCCGCCATAGTTTCGGACGTACGAGGCATAGATCATCGCCTCGTCGGACCAAGGCGCCGGTACGGCGCCCAGTAAGTTGTCGTAGTTGACACCGCACCACGCTCCCGAGCTGGGCGGCGCTACCTGGGGCAGGTCGAGCCAGGACCAGGTCGTCGACAGGCCTGCGCCGGCGTCGAGCACCTGGACGCGCGCCACGGCGCAGCTTGAGGAAGGGGCGACGGTCGCGACCGAGTACAGCAGCTCCAGGTTGCCCTGGTCGGTCCCGTTGGGGTCCCACCAACTGTCGCCGCCGGGGTGGATGAGGTGGAAGTCGCCGCCGCCGTAGGTGGTCGAGGCCGCGCAGGCACCGGCGCCGCCGTCGAAGTCCAGCAGCTCCCACGTGCTGCCGCCGTTGGTGGTGAGGTAGAGCCCGCCGTCACCACCGCCGTCACCACCGCCGTCACCACCGCCGTCGGCATCGGGCCGCAGCAGGACCACCGCGACGTATTCGTTCAGCGCCTCGATATTGCCCGTCTGGCCGAGGCTGGGGGTGGTGATCCGGCGCGCGTCGTCCGGATCGTCGCTGCTGGAAAAGGCGTGGGCGGGTACGGCCAAATCGGTAGGGTCCGCATCTGCAAATGGAGTCGCGACATGGTCGGAATAGAGGTTTCGGCAGGCGCGATAGCCGTAGTCGGCTTCGGTCTCAACCCAGTTATCAGGGACCATCGAATCATAGGGCGTCGTTCCGTCGTCGTACATGAACCCCGCCCCGGCGTACTCCCAGGTGGCGCCGTTGTCCATGGTACGGATCACCCCGGTTTCGTTGTTGATCCCGGCATCACTCTGATCCCGCATGGTTGCCCACACGACGGGGTAAGTGTAATTTTCGGTGTCGACGGCTTCCACCACCGAAAGGCTGTTCACCGAGGCGTTCCACCCCGCCCACAGGCAGTCCACCTCGGCGCCGTAGGGGTCGCTCGACGTCGCGGGGATGGTGGCGTCGAGGTGTTGCAGCCCCGAATCGCCGTTGGCCACCCAGACGTGGCCGTCCGGAGCGATGGCTGCGTCCCAGGTGGAGGCCGTCTGGAAGGTGCGATGGTCCACCACGTCGATGTCGGGCCAGAACAAGAACTTCACGTCGTACTCGGCGTCCGCGGTGGTGTCGCTGGGGTACCAGGTGCCCTCGTAGGGCTCGTTGTCGAGCCACGGACTGGTGAGGCCCCAGACGAGCCACGCTCCGAACCCGGTGATGCCGATGGCATAGTCGCCGCCGAACGCAAGCTCGCCCAAGTCCGGCCACATCAGGTCAGGCAGGTCTCCAGGCGCAGCCCGCGCCGGAAACACGGTGGCGCGGCCGTTGATGGTGGACTCGAGCCAGGCGCCGCCCATGTCCATGTCATACTCGTGCCGGAGCCACTCCCAGTAGTCCTCCAGGTTCATGTCCCCGTAGTCGCCGTGGTTCAGCGTCTCGATGCTCACCACGGCGGCGTCGAACAGGTCGTCGGCGCCCACACGATACAAACGGTCAACCGCGTAGCGCTGATTGCCCCCGGCGGGCGTGTTCAGGAACAGGTACTCAGAGTCCAGGTCCAGGCTGATGCCGGTCAGGTCGATTCCGCCGGCGATGTCGGGCACATCGACGCCGGTCAGCACGTCGTTCTCGACCGCCACCGACACCGATCCATAGCCGCCGGTGTCGCTCAAGAGCAGTTGGCTGACGTTGCCGCCGTAGTGGGTGCAGGTCGCGTCGGGGAGCCCATCGGAATTCGCGTCCACCGGTCGGCCGCCACCGTCGGCGATGAGCACGCCGGTCTCGTCGGTGACCTCGGCGACGTTGGTCAGCCACGAGTTCCACTCCAGGTCGCGCACATCGACACCGCCGTCGTCAACGGTGACCTCCTGGCAGTCCGCCGTCGCCGTTCCCGAGCAGCTGAGTCCGCCCCCGGGGAGGGTGCAGACGAACACACTCGCGCCGAGGTTCAGCCGCGCTTTGTACCCGACGACGAGCACCGGCGTCCCATAAGGGAGCACGTCCACCCGCAGCAGTGCGCCGAGGTAGTCCGCTGGGAGCGGGTCGCCCGAATTGGGGAGCGCGCAGGTGGTGGTGCCGTCGTAGATGCTCACGCCGCGGGCGTCGGAGTCCGCATTGGCCATGTAGATGATGTCGCCCGACGTGCCGCCGGGAATGGTGTCGCCTTGCATCAGCCGCCCACCCGCCTGCACCCACTCGTCGCAATTGGTCTCCCGCGGGTTGCCCGCGATGTCGTCGGTGGTGCCATAGGTGTGGTCGCCCGTCGGCCACTCGTCCACCGCCGACCCCAACTGGGTCCAGGAGTCTCCCGAGTCGAGGCTATGCCACAGGCCGCCGGAGTTGTCGCTGTTGTTGCTGTCCCCCATCAGGACGTAGACCTCGCCGCTGCCGTCGGTCATCGGCAAAATCTCGGTGACCCCGGAGGTGCCGCCCATGAGGATGCTGGTGGCGCCTTCGCCGTTGGACACCTGCCAGCCGGTCCCGCTCCCCTCGTACCGGGCGATGCCGCCGACATCGCTGCCCATGGAGAGGATGCCGAAGGTGTCCTCCCGGACCAGCGCGACGCTGTGCCCTCCGCCCGGGAGCCGGGTGTCCTGCCAGTCGATGCTGATCTCGCTGGGGGGCGCGAACTCCATGAGGGCGTCTTGAAGTTGGAGCCAATCGAAGGTCATGGTGCTGAGGGCAGAACAGTCCAGGGTGACCGACCTGAGCGTACGTCCGGGCGCGATCAGCCCGGCGAAGTCGAGAAACTGTACGCCCGTCCCCGTCACGAACTGAGGGGGGGCCGCTATGACCACACCCGTCGGGGTGGCCGATGTGTACAAGTTGAGCGAACACCCGGCGCCGGAGCGATTGGACACGTCGAGGGCGGCCACGATCCGGTGGCGAAGGGGGATGCTCAGCCCCGTGCGGGTGAGGCTACCGGCGTTCCACCCGGCAGGACCGCCGAGCCGGGCGGAATCGCTCAACAGCGTCGTCTGCCCGGATGCGGTCCAACCGGTGAACACCCAGTTAATTGCACTGAACACCGTCGACATCCCGGTGCGTCCGTTGCAGTTGTCATCGTACACCGTATCGAGATCTTCGAGTACGCCTGGATTCACCGCTGCGTTCATCTGGTTGCAGTCGGCGACCGGTGGACAGCTCCCGCCCCCCGAGCCATATCCGTCGGCGTCAGGGTCGTTGAAGCAGGCGGCGCGCGCCGACGCCGACGTCATGCCGATCAATAGTGCCGCTACAAGCTTCACAACTCGTGGGGGGGCGCATTTGCACTCCTACCTGTCGCGATAGTAGCACAACTGCGTTTGTGTTTGGCGCGTTGGTCACATTTTTTCTACGCGCTGGTCCCGAACAGCGAGGTCGATGGCCTCGACCTGGTCATTACCCCGCCCTCGAGCCCGCGGGAGCGGGCGGCGCCCCCCGTGAACCTGCGCCCACCTGCTTTTCCTAGATCAGCTCGAAAGCTCGCACCTTGACGGAGCCCTTGATCAGCTCGGCGCGACAGGCCAGACGGTAGCTGGTCGAGAAGTTGTTTTCCTTGAGCGTGGCGCGCTCCTTGGCGGTCTGCTCGCTGAAGTTCTCGGCGCCTTCCAGCACCTCGACCCGGCAGGTGCCGCAGTTGGCCTCCGAGCAGCCGGTGGCGATGGGGCGCTTGAGCTTGGCGCCGGCGCCGACGAGGGTCGAACCCGCGAAGGTCTCGGTGACCTGCTCGGCGCCATCGGGGCCGACGAGGGTGACGCTGACCTTGGGGATGTCGGGAACGGCGGTGACAGGGGCGTCGTCGAGACCGAAGAGGGCTTTGAGGCGGCGACGAAGGCCGAGGGGGGAGGGCATGGGGACTCCGGTGGGTGCCGTCTACCGCAAAAAGCGCGAGGCCGCGAGCAGGGTGAAGGCCACGACCAACGCCCGCGTGAGCCAGCGCACGAGGTCGCCGCTCTCGCTGTTGTCGGTGATGCGATTGCCCATCCCCGCGCCAAGGGCCATGCCGCCGAGCATGCCGCCGATGTGTGCGCCGTTGTCGATGAAGGGAAGGATGAAGCCGAGGCCGAGATTCGCGGCCACCCACGGCCACAAAAGCGGCCCGAACCAGCGCCGTGTCTTGGGGTGAAGCTTTGCGCCCCATCGCCAGCCGAACGTGACCATCGCGCCAAGCAGCCCGAACGCCCCGCCACTGGCCCCGACAGTGAGCTCGCTGCCGGCTAGAAGCGACCCTAGCCCACCGGTAAGCGTCGCGACCCAGAAGATGAGCCAGACCCGCGATGGACCGTAGACGGCCTCCAGCACTTCGCCCACCGCCCAGATGGCGGCGACGTTCATGAGCAGATGGCCGAGGTTCCAGTGCAAAAGCCCGTACTCGACGAGGCGGTCCCACTCGCCGTGCTGCGCGAGTTGGATGGTCCGCCCCCCGAGGTCGGTGAGCAGGTCGGGGGTGCGGTTCCAGCCCACAACCTTCCAGGCCGGCTGGCCGCGGATGTAGTCGAGCGCGCAACTCGTGGCGTAGGCGAAGGTCAAAAGCCCGCAGAGCAACAGCGTGCCGCGGGGGCGGTCGCGCAGGTAGAAATCGAGGCGCTTTTCGGCCCGTTCCCAGCTGCGTTCGGTGGTGGGGTCGGTCACGGGCGGACGTCGTAGACTACCGCCGTCTCCACCGGGCGGCCCGACAGCCCGAACGGGAAGGCTCCGAGCGTTTCGGCGTAGAGCCCGATCTGCGCGTCTACGTCGACGACGCGGAGGGGGAGACCCTGCACCGGAAACGCCGCAATTGGCTCCCAGGACTCGGGCACCCGGCCCCCCGAGTGGCGCAACACGATCACGGTTTCGCCGGAGACCGCGTCGCGAGCGTCGCCGAGGGGGCGCCAACCGGCGTCTTCGAGGGCGGCGCGGGCAGACCACTCGGCGAGGAAGCGACCAGGACGAGGGTCGGTCTTGTGGGCGTGGTCGATGGCCTGGAGCGCGGCCGACTTCGCCGCGCGGGTGTAGTGGGCGTCGGCGAGCGCAAGGGCAGCGGCGAGCACCCCGCCGAGCGCGCTGACGGCGAGCTGGACCCGTTTTCCGTGGGCGACCTCCTCGGAGGCGCGGGCCAGCAGGATGGCGAGCGGGGTGGCGGCGGGGAGCAGGTAGCGCGCGGAGGCGTAGTTGTGGAGGAAGAACACCCCGAGGAAGGTGGCGACCACCGTGCCCCCGAGGAGCAGGCTGTCATCGCGGTCCCCCTTTCGGCGGCGCATCGACGAGGCGAGGAGGCCGCCGACGCCCCGGGAGAGCGCGGCACCGCCGAGGGCGGCGGCTCCGAGCAGAAAGAGCAGCCCGCCCAGCTCCAGCCCCGCCGGCCGCGCCCAGGCCAGCGCTGCGAGGCCGAGGCCGAGCCCCACAGCAGCGTGCGCCGGACGCAGGTACAAAAGCCCCGCCGTCGCCGGTAAGAGCGCGGCGCGGCTCAGGGTTCCCAACACCCTCCCCGCCAAGGGCCCATGCGCGATCATCTCACGATTCTGCCACACGGCGAGCGGGTGCCAGGCCTGGTGCTGGGTGTAGAGCCAGCTCTCGATGCCGAGGACGACGGCGGCGGCGACGCCAAAGTACGCGCGGGGGGCCACGCGGTTGCGCCAGGCGTGGAAAACCAGGACGGGGACCAGTAGCGCGGCCGGGTACTTGGTCTCGATCGCGGCGCCGAGCGCCAACCCGCCGAGGAGCATCCAGCGGGGGCGGGGGTCGGACAGGCCCTCCCGGTAGGCGGCCAACGCGGCGGTGCTCAACGCCACGTACGGGAGGTCGATCATCAGCGTGTCTTGGAGGCCCAGGACCACGGTCGTCGAGCCCAACCACGCGATGGCGGCGACCTCCGGGTGGTGGGTCGTGCGTCGGATCCACAGTGCGCTCGAGGCCGCCCACAAGACCACCCACGGCAGCCCGGACAGACGTGCCAGCGGCAGGGACTCCACGGCGCTCCACGCGCTCGACCACCACAAGAACAGCGGGGGGTGGGCGTACAGCCACCCGTCGTGACCCTGCCACGCGCGCGACCAGTCGTAGGGGGCGGCGGCGCGCACCACGCGGCCAAGCCAGCGGTAGCTCTCCTCGTCGATCGCGAGGTCCTTGCCCAGCGCGATCACCGCGACGGCGACGGCGGCGCCGACCAGCCAGCGGCCGACGGGGGCGGGGTTTGCTGGTTCGGTGGTCACCGGTGCCCCGGTTTATCCGATGGGCACAGGACGGGGCGCGGTGCGCTACACTGGCGGCCTGCGCAAAGGGTCGGTGGCCGAGTCCTTCTGAAGTTGCGGCCGCCTGGCCTCTTCACCCGATCCCAAGAAACCGGGCGAACTGGGCGTGCCCTTCGTGCAAAAGCGCGATGCTGGCGTATTCGTCGGCCTGGTGAGCCTGGGCGGCCACACCCGGTCCGAGGTTGACCGCGTCGATGCCGGCGCGCGACAGCCGAGCCACGTCGGTCCAGGCCTGCTTGGCGGTGACGGGGTTGCCGTTGCAGGCCAGGAAAGCACGGAGCACCTCGTTGTCGAGGACCACCCGACCGCTGGGAGCCACTTCGTGGAGCTCGATCTGCGGCGGCGAGGCGGGGCAGGCCTCGGCGCAGAAGCGGCGTACTTCGGCCACCGCGCTGTCGTCGGAGCGGCCGGGCGCAAAGCGATAGTTGAGGTTCAGCGTGAAGCGGTCGGGGATGACGTTGCGGGTGGCGCCGCCCGACGCGAGCGTGGCGCTGAGCACCTCGCGGAAGAGGTGGCCGTCGCAGTCAACCTCGTGCGGTACCCGGGCGGCCAGCGCGGCGAGCAGCGGCGCGGCCTGGTGGATCGCGTTGTCGCCCTGCCAGGGACGGGCCGAGTGCGCGGCGCGCCCGACGAAGGTGACGGTGGCGTGCAGCGTGCCCAGGCAGCCGACCTGGACGACGTTGTCGCTCGGCTCCAGGCAGAACGCGAGCGCGGCCTCGTGCAGCCAGCGCACGTCGTCGAGGACCGGGCCGAGGCCGCTCTTGGCCCAGGGGCCCTCCTCCTTGTCGTAGAAGACGAAGCCGACGTCGTAGGGCGAGCGGGCGCCGTCGCCCATCGCCAGGGCCAGCTCCATCATCGCGGCCACGCCCACTTTCATGTCGCTGGCGCCGAGGCCGTAGAGGCGGTCGCCTTCGATGCGGGTGGGGCCGTCCGTCGCCTTGGGGGGCACGGTGTCGAGGTGGCCGACGAGCAGAACAAGCGGTCGGCCTCGCGACGGGGTGCGGGCGAGGACAGTCTGGCCGTGACGCTCGATCGCGAGCGGCGTCGGCCGCAGCGTAGCTTCGACATAGTCGGCGCAGGCGGCTTCGTTTCCGGTGACGCTCGGAATGCGACACAAGTCGAGAGTTCGCTGCACGAGCGCGTCGGGATTCATACCGACACCCCGAAGTCACGAAGCGCCGCGTTGAGCGAGACCTTCTTGTCGGTGCTGGCCTGCCGCGTGCCGATGATGAGCGCGCAAGGCATGCCGTACTCGCCGGCGGGGAAACGTTTGTTCCGCACGCCGGGCACCACCACGCTGCGTGCGGGGACGCGGCCGACGTGGCGCACTTCGGTGGGGCCGGTGACGTCGAGGATCGGGGTGCTCGCGGTGAGCACCACGTTCGCGCCGAGCACCGCTTCTTCTTCGACGACCACGCCTTCGACGACGATGCAGCGGCTGCCGATGAAGGCGCCGTCCTCGATGATGACCGGGCGCGCACCCGCCGGCTCCAGCACCCCGCCGATGCCGACGCCGCCTGACAGATGGACGTTGCGTCCGATCTGCGCGCAGCTCCCGACGGTGGCCCAGGTGTCCACCATCGTGCCGGCGCCGACCCACGCCCCGATGTTCACGTAGCCGGGCATCACGATGGCGCCGCGCTCGACGAAGGCGCCGTAGCGGACCACCCCGGGAGGCACGACCCGCACGCCCGCGGCGGCGAGGCCCTTCTTCAGCGGAATCTTGTCGTGGAACTCGAACGGGCCGACCTCCATCACCTCCATGGTCGACAGCCGGAAGAAGGCGAGGATGGCTTCTTTGATCCAGGCGTGGACGATCCACTCACCGTCCACTTTCTCGGCCACGCGGAGCTCGCCGCGGTCGAGCATCGCGACGACTTCACGGATGGCGTCAGGGTCGTTGGCGGCGACGCGCGCGGGGAGGTCGGACATGGGGCGGCGTTTATCCTCCACCGGCGATTTCGCGTGGCCGTCCACTACCGGATCACGACGCATTGCCAAACGTCGCCGAGGCGCGTAGAACGCCAGGAACCCTGGAGTGAAGATGTTTTTGCTTTCTGTACTGGCCGCCGCCGCCGCTCCGGTCCGCACCCTCGACATTCCTGTGGACCGGGGCTCCGCAACCATCCCGATCGCAGCCCAGCAGCGCTACCTCGGTCGCGCCGTCGCGGAAGCCATCGAGCAGCTTGATCTCAGGGCGGTTGCTGGTCGTCGAGTTGCCCTGGACATCGCGGGAGTGCTGCAGATGTCCGACGACGACCTGGGAGAGTTCATCGCCGAGGAGATCAAGTCGCACGTGGCGCTGGCCGGTGGTCGGGTTGACGAGGAAGCAGAGAATAGGCTGATCGTGAGAATCGCCCAGGCCGGGATCGACCGGGTTTTGGAGTCGCGCAAAGTCTCGGTCCCCCGAAAAAAAGGATGGCCGATCGCGATGATGGTCACGGGCAGCTCGGTCGCGACACTCACTGCGCTCTACGCGAGCAACGATAGTTCTTGGAACCCCATCATGATTCCCCTGGGCGTGACCGGCGGCCTGACGGCGGCCACCGGCGTTGGGCTCCTGTTCTTGCCTCCGAAGCGGCTGACTGTCGAGTGCGAGGTCTTCCGCGCTCGGGTCACGATTGACACCACCTTCGTGCCCGACGAAGGAAAGAGCAAAAAGGCCCATGGTGAAGCCGACATCCTGGTTGATGACTCCGACGCGCCCTGCGAGGATGAGGCGCAGGCGCTGCGCGCGAGCCGCTAAGCGTCTTCAGCTCCGGATACCTTCCCTCATGGCCGCAACCGCCTTTGTCCTCGCCGCCGGGCTCGGCACCCGGCTGCGCCCGCTGACCCTGTCGCAGCCAAAGCCACTCTTGCCAGTACACGGCCGACCGATGCTCGATCATGTGCTCGACCATGTGCGGGCGCATGGTCACCACGAGGTGGTGGTCAACGCCTTCTGGCTGGCCGATCAGATCGTGGAGTGGGCTCGCGGCAAGGCCGGCGTCACCGTGATCGTAGAGGCGCCGACGATCCTGGGCACGGGCGGCGGTCTGCAACACGCGCGGCAGCTGCTGGCGCAGCGCTTCTGTATCGTCAACGGCGACATCCTCAGTGACGTGGACCTGACCGCCTTGTGGGAGGAAAGGGCTCCCGCGGTGATGTCGGTTCGGCGGCAGGCGGAGCCGATCCACACTGGACTATCCCTGGTAGAGGGCGTGGTCCGAGGTCTGGATCGCGTGGTGGGCGTCGGCGATCCTGGCTTCCACTTCACTGGCGTACACGTGCTCGATCGCGATGTGTTGGACCTCGTGCCGCCGTCGGGCGAGAGCTGCATCGTCCGCACCGCCTACAAGGCGCTGATTCCCCTGGGGAAGGTTCGCGGCCTGCTGCACGCGGGGGCCTGGACGGACATCGGCACCCTGGCCGAGTACGAGGCGGTTCGCGGCTGAGCCTTGCCGCCCGCGCGTCATGCGCATACGATGCGCACGAGGTGTTGATGTCGGTGCACAACGCGCGGGCGGCGAAGCGGGCGGTGAACCTGTCGTTGAACGAGGATTTGGTCCTCAAGGTGCGGGATCTCACCGGAAACCTGTCCGAGCGGGTTGAGGCGCTGCTATCGGAGTACCTCGAGGCGGAGTACGCCAAACGTGTCGAGGCCGACCGCTCACTCGCCGTCGCCGTAGCGGCCTGGAATGGGTTCGGGGAGCGGCTCGGCTCGTTCGCTGATGAGCACTCGACGCTCTGATGGCGCAGTTTGACGTACATCGGAATCTTGGAGCCCATCGTCACGACATTCCATTCGTCGTGATCGTCCAGTCGCAACGGCTGGACGGCTATCGGCGGCGCGTCGTCATCCCGCTGGTGTTGGCGTCGTCGGTCCCGGCGGCCGAGCCCAACCTGAATCCGAGCTTTCACGTTGATGCCGTGGAAGTGGTGCTACATCCGCTCGAGATTGTTTCCATTGCTGTCGACCGCCTGGGCGAGCGCGTCGCCAGCCTTGCCGACGAGGCGGACCGCATCATCGCCGCGATCGACCTCGTGATCTCGCGTGCGCGGCGATGACCGTCCTCTACTTTGCCCTCCAGGCGCTTTTCTGGGCGCCGTTCCTGATTCGCGGCCAGCTTGATCGGGCCTCTGGCAGCCATCGCGATGGGGCGACGGCCCACGCCGACCCCCGCGCGACGATGTTGGTGTGGGCGCATGTCGGGGCGTTCGCGTGTTTGTACGGCGGCGCCGGGTGGGCTGTCTGGCGGGGCGGTGAAGCCGTGCTGCCACTGTCAGTGCAGCTCCTCGCGGTCCCGGTCATGCTGGCGAGCACGTGGTCGATGATCCGCGTGTTGGTGGTTTTCCGTTCCTGGCGGCTCCGCGCCGTGCTGACAGAGGCGCACGAGCTGTGCACCGAGGGGCCGTTTTCGGTGGTCCGCCACCCGATCTACACCGGGCTGGTGCTGGTGGGGGTCGCGACGCTGCTTGTGACGCCCAACGTCGCGACCGTGGCGGGATTTGTACTGAACCTGATCGTGGGCGATCTGCGGGCGCGGGCCGAGGAGCGGTTGCTCTTGGCGGCGTTCGGTGAGCGCTACGCGGCGTACATGGCGCGGACGAAGCGGTTTTTGCCGGGCGTCTACTGATTCCGAGGGAGCCTCGAAGCCGCCGCCCCAACCTCAGTCTTCGCTGCGTTCGCCCTCACCTTCACCGCGGCCGCCGTCGCGCTTTTCTTCGCGGCGCTCACGCCGCTCGCCCTTGGCCTCGTCGCGCATGCTGTCCAGCTGCGACCACTGCTCGGCAGTCAGGGTCTTGCGGATGCCGAGCATCAGCTTCAGGTCGTTGCGGCGCACATCGACTTCTGCGCCGGCGGCCGCATCGAATGCCTTGATCGCGGATTTTTCGTCGACGGTCGGGGCCATCATCAGCCGCTCCATCTCCAAGCGCGCCTTGTCGGACTTCGCCTTCAGATCGATGCCGGCGGCTTTGTTGTCGAAGTAGAGCTTTTCGACGGCCGTTTTCTGCTCGGCAGAGAGGCCCAGCCGCTCGGAGAGCTTCGAGAAGTTCTTCATGAGTTTTTCGCCTTCGTTCCCGCGCCCGCCGCCGCCGTGTTCTCCCTGGTCGGGACCGCCGGGAGGCAGGGGTTCGAAGGGGCTGGCGAAGGCGGTCGAGAGGCAGAGGAAAAGGATGGTGAGCATCAGAGGTCTCCTAAGGTGATGAGCGGGTCGGGATCGGTGTCGTAGGGGTCGAGCAGGGTCAGCAGGTCGGTGTCGGGGAGCCCCTCGGCGGGTGCGTCCATCCGGTCGAGCGAGACCATCGCGAGCAGCAGGGCTTCGTCGGCGCCGGTTTCCGGGCGGGCGGCCGCGATCAGCTCGGTCGCGACGAGCGCCGCTTCGGACGCGACGGCCTCGACCCCTTCGTCAGAGGTGGTGCCGGAAAGGGTGCCGATCGCCAAGAGCGCCGGTTGCTCCTGCGTCCGGAGCTGCGGCAGCGCCAGCCCGATGAGGAGGATGGTTGCCGCGGCCAGGCCGAACTCGCGCAGGCGTTGGCCCCGTACGCCGCGACGCAGCGCCGTGACGGAAGGAGCCGCCAGCTCGTCGCGCTCGCGCAGCGGCGCGGCCTGCCACACACCGAGCGTGGCCACCAGCCGGGCACACGCCGCGCAGTCGGGCAGGTGCTTGTCGTCAGCCGCCGACAACGGGCGCCCGTCTACGAGCGCGCTCTGGACGGATTCACAGCGCATGGTCGACTCCGAGGGTGTGGCGAACACGGGCCAGCGCACGGTTGAGGTGGGTCTTCACGGTTTCGGGGCTGAGTTGGAGCGCCAGGGCGATCTCGGGCACGGTCCAGCCTTCATCGAAGCGCAGCGTGAACGCGATGCGCTGTTGGGCGGGGAGCGTCGCGGCGAGGCGTCGGACGCGCGCAGCATCCATGGCGATGTCGCCCGACAGACCCTCTGAAACGACGTCGGGGACCCGATCCCCGACGGGGAACCACCGGCGGAGGGAGCGCCACCGCAGCGTGCGGAGGCTCTCGCGGACCACGATGGCGCGCAGCCATGCCGCCGCGGGACCTTCCCCACGGAAGGCGTCGCGATTACGCCACGCACGCAGCCAGGCGGCTTGCACGGCGTCGGCAGCGTCGGCGTCGTCGCCCACGAGGCGCCGTGCGAGGTTGAAGGCGCGCCCTGCTTCCGCCTGGATCGTGCTCACCAGCTCGTCGTCGAGCTCGGCACGGGTGCGGGGAGCGGGGGCGACCATCACCATCGTCTTGTATGACCCCGCACGCAGCGGTTGTGGGGGACAGCTCTTTTCGGAGAGGCCGCGAAGCTCCCGATGTCGAGCCGAAGCACAGGCTCTACGACTAACGGACGGCCGAAACCGTCGTTACGGAAACACGCTCGCGCCGTCCATGATGCCGATCCCACCACTGAAGCTGCTCAGGAACGGATCCTCCACGCCGTCGCCGGTCAGATCGGAGTGGTCCAGGCTCAGAACATCGTAACCGATACGACGTTCGGCATCGTCGATGAGCACGGCTCCGTCGAGCGCCGCGCCGCGGAACAGGCGGGCTTCGCGATAGTGCTTCTCCTCGTCGTCTTCCGCCTTGATCAGCACGTTCACGGCGCCTGTGGCGAAGTCGCCCCGTCCGTCGCGGTCGACATCGCCGATCGAGCCGGCGATCTCTGGCAGCTCGGTGTCCGGGGTATCGGAGATGGTCACGAGCACATGGGGGGCGCCGACCACGCTCTGCGGTGCGCCTGGATGGTGATGGTGCCGGAGGACCAGCTGATGCCGTGCTCGTACAACCACACATCGTCGAGACCGTCCCCGTCGACGTCTCCAGCGTAGTCGACGAGCCCCGCTACTTCCACGCCGTCTGAGGGCTCGAATGTCCCACCCGTGCCGAGGGTCGCACCCAGGTACACGACCCCATCGGCGACCAGGTCGGCGAGCCCGTCGCCATCGAGATCGCCATTCGTCAACGTCTGGAGGTTCGGCGTGTCGGGGAAGCGCCAGGGCGCCTGGTCGGCGGTGAGGTTCAACACCTCCATCATCGCCCGTACCGCCTTGACCGCCGCCGTCGGCACGGCGACCGAGACCGGGAAGAAACGCTCGGTGGTGCTGCCGCGGGAAAAAACACATGCGAAGGGGAAAATCCTCGACGAAACATCGTACACCTCGTTTGGTGCGGTACTCTCTCTCTCTGGCCAGGATTTTGTCACCTTCTTGACGACTGACCCGCGTCGACCAGCGTTCTGCAACACGACGCCGCGGCGGCCCCGCGGCAGGTCCGCGGGACCCGGGGGGAGTGGAGCGCTGCAGGCCCAGAGCGAACACCCGGCGCCGGGAAGTCCGGCGCCGCAGGCGGCCGCCGTTGGTCTTGGCCCTGTTGTCGGGGGCAGCACGATCCGATCACGGAATCGAGGCTCCGCCCCCCATGCTGCTCCTTCTGGTCGGTTGTGCCGACTTCCTGGCGCTCTCCGAGGCCTTCGACGACCTGACCAACCCGCTGGTCGTGCAGAGCGTGTACATGGGCGTTGAGCCGCTGCCGCCGGGCGTGGAGCTGGGCGAAAGCGCCTATGCCTCGGGGAGCACCGCGCGGGTGCTGTTGGCCGATGCCAGCAACGTTGACGAGCTTGACGAGGCCCCGGTGATCACGGATGCGTCGATCGTTTTGGAGATGGAGGTTGGTGCGGTGCCGCTGCGCGCGGAAGCCGAGGGGGCCTGGGTCGCCGACACCACCGATGGGCTGGGCTGGGACGCCGGCGACGAGGTGAGCTTGGCGGTCGAGCGCGACGACGGCACCCACCGGTTGGCGCTGGTGACGCCCGACGCCCCCAAGGCGGCCATCGAGGCGGAGCAGGCCAAGGCCGAGCCGCTCGTGGTCGATCTGACCGGCGCGGCGTACGACAATATCGTCGTTACCGTAGTGCGCTTGGAGGACGGCGAGACCGTCTACGACTCCATGCCCACGGACATCGCAGCGCTGTATCGCCTGACGCACGCGGCCGGCGAGCTGGTCGTCGAGGTGCCGGGCTCGGCATTTTCGAAGCCGGGCGTGTACGCCGTCGGCGTGGCCGGACTGGTCAACGCGCATCCCGATGACTACGAGGACGTCAACATAGCGCTGAGCGCGCTGACGGCGGGCTCGTTCGTGTTTTCGGCGGTGACGGTTCGGCCGTAGGGGCGCCAACCGGCGTGCCTCAACACCCATCTGGCCGCAGCGGCCGCGCATCCACGCCCACCAGGCCCGCGCCCCCCGTCCGGAGGGCGTCAGCAAATCGAAGCCCGCCGTCGAGCAGATCCAGGATTCGGGGCGCGAAGCCGGCGTTGAGAACGCCCGATCCTTGGACCGGCACCAGCTCGATCACGCCGCTGGTGACGCGCGTGCGGAAGACCGCCGACAGCTCCGCGGTGAACGCACCTGGACAGCCGCCGGTCTGCCCGGCGACAGTGATGACCGGTTCGCCAGGGACGTCGAATCGAGCGACGTCCGGGTAGCCGCCGCCGCTGGTGTCCCACTCCGGCGCGTCGAGGGGCTGGGCTTCGCCAAGAAAGCGGATCTGGATGTCGGTCCACGCGGGGAGCCGTCGAAACGACGCCAGCGCCAGATTGGTGAGGGAGTCGCTGTCCGAGGGGAGCGCCGGGCGTGGGGAAAACTCGCCGAACCCCGCCGCGCGCGCCCAGCTCAGGGGCTTGCCACAGCGGCGGTTGTGGACGAGATGGGCGACGATCAGATGGCGTCCCGGCACGCTCCAGGCGGCGTCGGCGACCACGCCTGGGCAACTACCGGCGTTCAGGCATGTTTCTGACCACGGAGGCAAGGCCCACTCGACCCAGGCCGCCTCCACAATCCGGTCGATGGTGCCGCCACAGCGCGTACCCGCGCCCGTTGCGGTCGCGATGGTCGCCCCGATCCAGTTGCCGCCGTCGATCTCAACCCCGGCGAGCACGGGCGCCGCGGGATCGCTGCTGGCAAGCAGGAGCGGCGTCCCCGCCGCGCGCTCGGGGGGCGCCTCGGCCAGGACGACCCAGCTTTCACGGAGCGGCAGGACGGGAAGCAGGCGCGCGTCGACCGGGCCGAGATCCATGTTCCGGACTCGGTAACGCCCGCCGTCGGTTGACGCGAGGACCCCAATCCGATAGACGCCGCGTCGTCGTTTCTGTGCCGTCCGAGTGCCATGCCCGGCGGAAGCGGTTCGACGAAACCAACGGAGTATCCATGGCCTTGCATCACACGCGGAAGGACGAGATCGTCGCCGCATTCCGCACCCACGAAACCGACACCGGCAGCACCGAAGTGCAGGTGGCGCTCCAGACGGAGCGAATCAACACCCTCACCGAGCACTTCCGTACCCACAAGAAGGACCACCACGGACGCCGTGGACTCCTGGCGCTCGTCGGCCAACGCCGGCGGCTCCTGAAGTACCTGAAGTCCGAGAGTGCCTCGCGGCACGCGGTCCTGGTCAAGAAACTCAAGCTTCGTTCCTGAACTCGCGGCGGCCAACGGGCCGCCGTCGCGCTTTTCCTCCCGTTCTTTCAATCTCCCGCACCCCAACGCGTCCCGCCTCCGCGGGTCTTCGCGGACTGAGCGCCTCCAGATTTTCTGGGGCACGCTCGCTCCGAGCAGGTCCACGGTTCATGGAGTAGGGTCGTCAAGGGTGCTTTTTCACCAAGATAAAGGCACAAATGAACATCCATTCTGTTTCCGTCGAAGTCGGCGGCCGTACCCTCACCATCGAAACCGGCAAGTACGCCAAGCAGTCGGCGGGCTCCGTCGTCGTCCGTCAAGGCGACAGCGCCGTGCTCGTCACCTGCGTCGCCGCACACACCCCCGCGCGCTTCGACTTCTTGCCGCTCACCGTTGAGTACATGGACCGCACCGGCGGCTACGGCAAGATCCCCGGCAGCTTCCCCAAGCGGGAAGGCCGCAGCAACGAGCGTGAGATTCTCATCGCCCGCATCACCGACCGTCCCATCCGCCCGCTCTTCCCGAAGACCTGGCGCTACGAGACCCAGATCATCGGCACCGTGTTGTCGTTCGACACCGACAACGACCCTGATGTCCTCACGGTTTGCGGGGCCGCCGCCGCCGCCCATATCAGCGACGTGCCCCTGAAGCAGCCGGCCGCCGCGGTGCGTGTCGTCAGCTTCGGTGGGCAGCTCTACGTCAACCCCACCCGCGCCCAGGCTGACGGTGCGGAGCTCAACATCGTGGTCGCCGGCACGGCCGACGCCATCTGCATGGTCGAAGGCGGGGGCAAGGAGGTCTCCGAGGCCCAGATGCTCGACGCGATGGACCTCGGGCACAGCGTCATCAAGGAAATCTGCACCGCAATCGACAAGCTGCGCGAGCTCACGGGGAGCGTCGCCAAGCGCCCGATTCCGGAAGCGGTCAAGCACGACGAGACCGTGGTCGCCAAGGTCAAGGATGCCGCCGGTGCGGGCGTCAAGGCTGCCCTCGGCCTTCGTGGCAAGCAAGAGCGCAAGGATGCGATGGCCGCCGCCAAGGCCGCCGCCGTGGCCGCCGCCAGCGCGGGCCTCGCCGACAGCGCCGCTGTGGCTGCCGCGGGCGCAACCGCCCTCGAAGTGGTCGAGAAGTTGGTGAAGGTCGGCATGCGCGGCCAGGTCATCGCGACCGGCGTGCGCATCGACGGCCGCGCCACCGACGAGATCCGCCCCATCTGGACCGAAGTCGGCGTCTCGGCGCGCGCCCACGGCTCCGCGGTCTTCACCCGCGGCGAGACCCAGGTGTTCGCCACGGTCGCGCTCGGTGTCGACGATGAGGCCCAGCGCATCGACTTCGCAGGGGCCACCAGCGCCTTCCGCCGCTGGATGTTGCAGTACAACTTCCCGCCCTTCTGCACCGGCGAGGCCAGCCCTCTCCGCGGGCCCAAGCGCCGCGAGATTGGCCATGGTGTGCTCGCGCACCGCGCCGTCCAGTACGTCCTCCCCGCACAGGAGGCCTTCCCCTACGTCATCCGGGCCAGCTGCGACGTGCTCGAAAGCAACGGCTCCTCCTCGATGGGCAGCGTCTGCGCCGCGACCCTCGCGCTCTTGGATGCCGGCGTCCCGATGAAGGCCCCCGTGGCCGGCATCGCGATGGGCCTCATCAAAGAAGGCGACGACTTCGCGGTCCTGAGCGACATCCTCGGCGACGAAGATCACCTCGGTGACATGGACTTCAAGGTGACCGGCTCCACCGCCGGCATCACCGCCTTCCAGATGGACACCAAGATTTCCGGCGTCAGCCGCGAGATCATGAACAAGGCGCTGCAGCAGGCGCGTGAGGGCCGGCTTCACATCCTGTCCGAGATGGGCAAGACCATCTCCACTCACCGCGCTGAGATGTCGCCCTGGGCGCCGCGGATCACCACCATCCAGATCAAGACCGAGAAGATCAAGGACGTCATCGGCCCCGGAGGCAAGGTCATCCGTGGCCTGCAGGACAAGACCGGCTGCAAGATCACCGTCCACGACGACGGCAAGATCGACGTCGCCAGCAACGACCAGGCCAAGTCCGCGGCCGCCATCGCCATGCTCCGCGAGATCACCGCGGAGGCCGAAATCGGCAAGCTGTACGTCGGCGTGGTCAAGCGCATCGTCGACTTCGGCGCCTTCGTCGAGATCTTCCCGGGTACCGATGGCTTGGTGCACATCAGCCACCTCGCCAAGGAACGCGTCAACCAGGTCACCGACGTGGTGCAGGAAGGCGACGAGGTCCTCGTGCGGGTCATCGACATCGACCGCATGGGCAAGATCCGCCTGTCGCGCAAGGAAGCGCTCGAGGATTAGCGGGCGCTCGGTGCGGCCACAGGTTCAGCGTCCTGGACACGCTGGCGCTGCGGCCGCGCTGCTCGCATTCTTCTGGGCGGCGGTGTACTCCAACACGATGTCGACCTCCTGGGTGTCGACGTGGCACTCGTCTGCGGTGAGCACGGTGGTGACGGTGCGGGTGGCGGTCTCATGGTCGTCGGCGCCTGCCCAGATGTTGATGTCCCCGACGAACTCGCTGCCGCAGCTCCAGATGAGCTGGTCGGCGGTGTCGCAGGGGCCGGGGGCCTCGTCGGTCTGGGAGTTGGCGTCCTTCCAGCTGACCCACCCGTTGGTGAGCGCGTAGTCGGCCGCGTCGAGCTGGCTGGACAGGTTCACCAGCACGCTGGGGCGGAGCTCCTCGGTGCAGCCCGCCGTCTCCGGGGCCAGCACGAAGGTGAGCGATTCGCCGATGACGTGGCATTCGTCGGCCTCGACGTCGACCTCCTGCGTCTGCGCGACGTGGCCGTCGGCTTCGATGGTGATCTCGAAGTGTCCCTTTTCTTCGCCGCCGCACCACAGCTGACCATCGACGATGGCCTGGCAGTCAGCGACCGCGCCGCCGTCGACAGTGTAGGTGCCGACGACGTTGGTGAGCGCGCCTCCGGACTCCGAGCTGACATCGACGGTCACCGAGTAGGCGAAGAGGTCGGTGCAGGCAGCGGGTTCGGTGTCGGTGTTGCAGGCGGCGAGAAGAAGAAGCGAAAGCATGGTCACTCCGGCGGTGCCAGATCGTTGAGCAAGCGCCGCGCCATGATGGTTGATCGCCGGTCTTTAGCGGGTCGCCGTCGGGGATCGGGGCGGGGATGGCAGGGTGGACCCGAATCCCGGTACCTCGCCGTCGATCAGGCCGAGTTCGCCCGTTTCTCAGTTGTTCGCGTGCTCAACCCGCTCGTGTCCGCGGCCGGCCCGTAGCCGACGTGTAAGATTCTCCGCTCCCCATCCGTTTGTAGGGTGGGGGTGCCGAGGAGGGCTCCCTGGTCGACGAAGCAGAGCTCCAACCCATCGCGGAAGAGCGGACCATCGTGGAGGCACTCCTCCGCGGTGACCGCAACGCCGCGGGCATGCTCTACGCCTGGTACGGGGATGCGCTGTTTCGGGAGGTGATCCTGCCGCGGCTGCCGAACCGGGAGTTGGCGGAGAACGTGCTCGTGGACACCTTCCGCACGGTGCTGGAGCGGGCCGAGACCTACAAACCAGACTCCGACCGCTCCATCTACTTCTGGCTCCGCCGCATCGCGATCAACCGCGCGATCGACGTCCACCGCGCCAACCAGCGCGTCCGCCGCCTCGAGGATGCCCTCGTCGCGGAGGCCGACCCGGAGGACGCGGGGCCCGCGCCCGACCAGGGTACGGACCAGGACGACACCCGCGCTCAGGTCGAGGCCGCCCTCCAGAAGATCAGCCCCCGCTACGCCGAAGCCCTCCGCCTTCGCATGTTCGATGACCTCGACCGTGAAGAATGCGCCGCCAAACTCGGCGTGACGATCGGCAACTTCGACGTGATTCTCCACCGCGCTTCCGCCGCCTTCAAAAAGGCCTTCCAACCCGATGACGACTGAAGAGACCGAAGCCCGCCTCCTTGCCGAGTGGTTGTCCACTCCGCCGGGTACGGCTCCGCCCGAGGGCTTGTCGCCCGACGTGGTTGCGGCGGTCTACGCGATGCGGCCGGATCGGGCGCCGGCCCCGCGGGTCACCATCGACGACGTGTTGGCCACGGTGACGACGGGTCCCTTCGCTGCGAGTACGGCCCGGCCGAAGCTTGGGAGCGAGCGTGCGACGGCGCGGGGGGTCGGAGTCCGGCCCGAGGCGGCGCGGCGTCGGCGGCCGTGGTGGATGGCGCCGGCCTTTGGGGTCGGGATCACGGCGGCGCTGGCGGCGGTCATCGTCATTCCCGCTGCGGGGCTGTGGTTCAGCGGCAGCAAGGTGGTCGAGGAGGCGGCGCGGAGCGAACAGGTGGCGCCGGCGCCGATGCTGGCGGAGCCCACGACCGGGCCGGCTTTTGCGCCGACGGCGCCGCCGATGGACCTCATCGCCGAGGCCGGGCCGCAGGTCGCACCAGTGGTCGCCGTGCCCCCGACTCCCTCCACGGTTTCGGCCGGGGAACTGGGCGCGGAGGTCGCTGCGGGCGAGGAACGAGCGCGCTCTCAGGGGGTCTTGGAGAAGGGGGATGCCTCGGCTGCGCCGGTCCCGCCCACTTCCCCGGCACCGCCCCCGCCCGCAAAAACGGTCGGCGCGGCGGTGCGCGACGAGTCCGCTTCCGCGGGCCCGACGACCGGCGGCGCCGCGACGAACGAAGACGACTCCTGGGGCTGGAGCAGCGGCAAAGGCGCGAAGGAAGAGCCTGCCTCGCGCGAGGTCGCGGACAAAGACGAAGAAGAGGTCGAATCGCCTCGGCGGAATGACGCGCAGGCGCCCGCGGATTCCGTCGAGCAGAAGGCGAAGAGCACGCCGCAGAAACCCGCTTCGAGCACCGAGGCGCCCGCCCAGGCCGCCTCGGCACCAGCTGAGGAGCCGAGCGCCCAGGCAAGTAGCACCGGTCGCACGACCACCAGCCAGCGTGCTTTCGGCTCGAACGACGCGCGGGGGGCGGCCCTGCCGAGCGACTACAAGCCCAACTGGTACGTGGGCCTGCAGCGAGTTGCGACGGTGTACGCCGCCGTCGAGCCGATCCGCGGCAGCGGCGACATCGAGGGCGCCCTTGCCCGGTACCTGACGCTCGCTGCGGACGCCGACACCAGCGTCGCGCAGGACGCGCTCTGGCGCGCTGCCAGCCTCGCAGCGGGGGCCGGGCGCACCGACTACGCCCTTGGGCTGGTCGAGCGCGGCCTCGCCAGGAACGCGAAGAACACGGTGTTCCGGAGCAACCTCCTGGTGCTGAAGGGCGACCTGCTCACCAAGAAGGGGAACACCGCGGGCGCAACTGCGGCCTGGACGGAAGCGGCGCGGCTCAACGACGCACGATAGCGCTCCCCGATGTGGATCGAAAAAGAGGGATGCCTGGTGCGTGAGCTTCGGACGAAGGACTTCGTCAGCGCATTCGCGATGGTGCAATCCCTCGTCGCGCCCAGCGAAGCGGCCGGCCACCATCCGGACATCGCGTTTGGCTGGGGCTACGTGCGGATCACCCTGACCACGCACGATCAGGGGCGGATTGTCACCGAGCGAGATCGGGCGTTGGCAGATGTGTTTGATGCGATGCTGGGATAGTCGCAGCTCCCGTCGGTCAGGCGCGCGGCGCCCCTACTCGGGGGGTGCTGTCGCGTTCCCGCCGGGCCTCACCCCCGTGTCGCCACCGCCTCCACCCGCTCCAAGACCAGCTTGGCCGGGATCACCTCGGCAAAGGGGACCACCTGCTCGGGCAATTCCGCCGCCTTCTCGGTGCAATAGCGCCGACTCACCGCGAGAACGAGGTTTCGAGGGCCGTGTTTCTTCAGTAGTGCGAGTCGCTTCTCGATGGTGCCTTTGCGCCAGAAGCCGAGGATCTCCAGGTGGGCAACCTTTCCTCCCTTCCGGAAGCTGAAGTCAGGAACCACGACGCCCTCGCCGCCCTGATTGAGCGGAGTGGGGTCTCGCTCCAGCTTCCAGCCGGAGTCCAGCGCCAAGAAACGCTCGGCGAACCACTCGGACTCGCGCGTTTCGTAGGCGCCGACATCTTTGAGGTCGGTACGGAGCCCGCTGTCTTGGTCGAGCACGAGCGTTGGCTTGAAGTGACGAACGGAAACCACCGCGGTCAGCGACCACGCTGGTTGAAGCACCAACGTCGGTAAGAACCGCGCCAGCGCCAGCCCGTAGCGACTGCTTTGGCTGAAGAGCGAGGCGGGACCGTCCAACTCCAGATGCAGGTCCTCGCCCACGCGGCTCGCGACAAAGCAGAGCTGGTGGAACTTCACCGCGCGCAGGACCTGACGCACCCGGGCCGGCGTCGCCGACTTCAGGCGAATATCCAGTCGGGGAGCGGAGAAGAGCAGCGCCTGGACCAGCGCGAGATTGTAGCGGTCCACCAGCCAGCGGCTGTCGCCGGCTTCGAAGGCGGTCAGACGCTGCTCAGCGGGGTGATCGGCGTAGAGCGCATCCGGCAGCGGACCGGGATCGACGCCAAGCTCGGCGGCTACGGCCGCGAAAACGGAGGCGGTAGTGTGCGCGCCCTCGACGTCCACCACGGAGAGCGGGCCCCGCTTTGCGCTCTCCAACCACACCCGTTGGCGGAGCTCGCGGGGAGGAACAGGCGACTGAACCGCGAACTCACAGGCGTCGAACGTCAGCTTCGCCAGGCCGTCGAAGAGCTTGCGGTCCACGCCGTCGCCGAGGATCCCCTCCAGCTCTTCCTCGATGTCGGCGCGCCGCTTCCCGAGGCTCGCGCCCACGCAGGCCAGAATATCTTCGGCACGCTCGCGGTAGCGATCCTGGTCGTGCGAGATGAAGCCGGGACGGGCTTTGGAGTCTTTCACGGTCGCGCGGACCAGCTCACCGGTAAGCATCGTGCTCCCGGCGGCGTTCGCTGGCCGCGGACTCGGTGGTGCCTTCGGAGATGAGCTCGTACAGCACGGCCTGCTTGTCTCCGGAAGGCCGAAGAATCCTACCCAGCCGCTGCACCGCCTCCCGAACCGTGGATGTCCCGCTCACGATGATCGCGACCTCGGCGGCGGGAAGATCCACTCCTTCGTTGAGCACGCGGCTCGTGGTCACGCAGCGCACGTCACCGGCCGCGAAGGCCTCGAGAATCCAACGGCGTTCTTTCACGTCGGTGTGGTGGGTGATGCAGGGGACCAGCAGCTCCCGGCTCACCTTCAGGGCGGTGGCGTTGTCATTGGTGAAGACGATGGCGCGCCGTCCGGCTTCTTCGGCGAGAATCTGGCGGACCATCGCGATCTTCCGCGGGCCGCCGTGGGCGATGGCCTTGGCGGCGAGGAACGCCTTGAACGCCGCGCGGCCCTCGCGGCTTCGGCTTGCCTCGATGAGAAAACGCGTCCAACCGTCTGGCGCGCTCATACGGATGCCGCGACTCTGGACGAACTGCCGATAGGTGCCGCGAAGCTCGGCATATTGCCGCTCGTCTTCGGCCGACAACTTCACGCTCACCACTTCGACATGGTAGGGCGCGAGGTAGTCGCCCGCGAGATCGGGGATTTCGACACGGTGAACGACGGGTCCGACCACATCGGTGAGCAGCTCGTGGCGAAGGTCGGTGCGCTCCAACGTGGCAGTGAGTCCCAGCCGAAGGGGGGCGATCATGGATTCTGCGGCGCGAAGATACATCTGGGCCGGCAGGTGGTGGACCTCGTCGAAAACCACAAGCCCGAAGCGCCCGCCGTACTTATCCATGTGCATCCACGCGGAGTCGTAGGTGGTCACCGTGATGTCGCGAATCTCGTGGCGCCCGCCGCCGAGCGCGCCGATCTCGAGCCCGAACGCCGCCTGCAGGTTGCCGTACCATTGGCTCAGCAGATCGAGGGTCGGCACCACGATCAGCGTGCTGCGCTGGGCCAATGCGATGCAGGTCTCGGCCACGAAGGACTTGCCAGCGCCGGTGGGGAGCACGACGATCCCCCGCCAGCGAGCGGCCCGCCAGGCGGCAACGGCTTCCCTTTGGTACTCCCGCGGCGTCCGCGTGCCGAGATGTCGTAAGTCGGGGAGTTTGTTGTAGCCGCGCGCCTCGTCTGTCAGGTCGATGCTGTCGATGCGACAGCGGTCGACGAGCGAGGCGTACGCGCAGGCGGGAGCCCGGGCGGCGCCGACGCGGGCATCCCACTCGAACCCGTCAGGGAGCGCGTCCTTGTCGGCTCCATGGAGCACGAGGGTGCCGCCATCGAAGCGTACCGTCCAAGCCATCCACCGGTGGCTATCCCCTACCGGCCGTCGGCGACGATCGTCGGTGACAGCACCGCGTCCAATCCAACGCCCCAGGCCGCCTCCACTTCCTCCACGAGGCTGGTGGCGCTGGCGCTGAGGGCTTCGGTTGACCAGGTGAGGACCTCGCCGTCCCAACCGCCGCTGGCGAGCCACAGGCTGTCCGGTGAGAACGAGAGCGCGGAGACCCGCGCTCGATGGGCGGTCATCTTCGCTCTAGGCTTGGTCTCGCCGACCTTCCACACCACGATCGAGCCGTCGAGAGCGCCGGTCGCGGCCCAACGCCCGTCCGGTGAGACCGCGAGGTCGGTCACATTCTTGGTGACCGGCACCGTCCAGGTGATCGTGCCATCGGGGTGGAAGCGGCGAAGCGTAGATGCGTCGCTGACGAAGATGTTGGACCCGGCGGCGGCGACGCCGGAGGAATGAGGAACCCGCAGCAGCTCCGTCCATGTCACTTCCGGACCGTCCGTTCCCCGCCAGATCACACCGGCGTCGTCCAGGCCAACCGCGACGGTCCCCTCCGGGTTCACCTCAAGGTCCTGAAAGCCAGTCATCGACAGGACGGCCGGCTCACCGAGGAGGCTGTCGGGCAGGAGTCGCAGCGACCGCGCGTAGGGTGCGTAGAGGATGCCGGCGCTGCGGAACCACGCCACCCGACGCATCGAAGGCGCGATCAAGGTGCGTAATTCGGCACCATCCGGCCACGAATACACCACCTGGCGGGGATGGGCTGCCGCTACCGCCCAGCGGCGCCCGTCGACCGAGAAGGAGATGTCCTTGGCCACGCCCTCGGCGACGTGCCGTTGGTAACGAATGCCGCCGCGTCGGGGGTCGAGCACCGCGACGTCACCGCTGCCCAACGCGGCGATGAGCCCGGTGCCATCGGGCGACCAGGTGAGCGCGCCGACCCCGACGCCGATGGGAATCCGATGGGGCCTCGGCTCCCGAGGCGCGACGCGCTCGGTGAGCGTGTTGCCCAGCTGCACGATGCGTTCGTCGCCCACCCACGCGGCCTGCACCCCTTGGTGGCGCGTGCGGAACTGGATGGCATTGGTCCCGAGGTCCCACACCACGAGGTCGCCGCCGGTCAGGCCGACCAGGACCCGGCCGTTGTGTTCTGCGGCCGTGAAGACAGCTTCTTCGCCGAGGCGCCGGGCGACGCGCTCGGTGCCGGTTTTGTCGAGGACGACGCCCCACCCGGTGACTGAACCCACGAAGATATCGCCGCTCTCCAAGGGCTGAACCAGGTAGGGCAGGCCGCGTTCGGCCGCGAGCTCGTACACGGTGCTGACCTGGTCGTCGACGCGGCGGACAATCGCACCGGACCAGCAGGCCAGGAGCATCGACCCGTCGGGGGTGATGGCGCCCGACTGTTCCGAACTGTTCGCGGGACAGCTTCGGGAGCTCGTGGCCCGCGACCCAACCGCGTCTACGAGCACTTCGTTGCTGGACCCGACCACCACCAGGGTGCCCGGCAGCGAGGAGGCTGCCACAGGCCCGCTCACCGCGCCGAAGGCGCCGAGCGCAGTGGCGACGTCGGGCGGCGTCCAGGCCCAGAGGGCGGCACGCTCATCCATCAGCACCAGATGCTGGAGATCGCCCGCGAAGGCGCCACGACGCCAGGTGCCGGGCTGGGTGTGGAGGGTTTTGCCGCGCTCATCGAGGATGAGCGCGTCGTCATCCCGCACGCAGAGGGCGCGGCTGCCGCCGGCCGAGAGGAAAGCGCGCCGACAGCCCGGTAGCGTCTCGGTGCGGATCGTGGACCAACGCGGCCGGCCATAGACCGCCGCGAGCACGCCACGCGCCTCGGGGCTGTCTTCGCGGCGGACGGCGTGGGCCGCGAGCACCTCGGCGTTCATCACGAAGCCTTCGGCGGCGGCGGCGGCGGCTTGCACGCGCAGCGCCGATGCGAATGCCCCCGTTCGTCCTCTCGAGCGGCTGCGGCCTCGGCCTCCATCGCTTCGGCGCGGTCGTATTCCTCTGCAGTCCGGATGCTCCCTCCGGCGATCGCGAGGCCCATGCCCAGCGCCCCGATGCCGGCCACCGTCAGCGGCACGCGCCACCGGTTGACCAGCCGCCGCAAGAGCTCGGTGGTGGTGTAGTCGTGCACGCGGACCTGTCGGCCCTCGAACCACGCCAGGAGGTCCTCTGCAAATCCGCTCGCATCGGCGTAGCGGTCGGTCACGTCGTCGGCGAGCGCGTGCTCGGCGATGGCCACGAGCTCGGCCGGTAGGCCCGGTGTCGCGCGCAGGGTGTCCCCAAAGCCTGCTTCGGTGGGCGGTACGCCGGTGAGCACCTCGGCGAGCATCGCGCCCAGCCCGTAGACGTCGGTGCGCCCATCCAACGGCAGGCCGGCGAGCTGCTCGGGGCTCATGTACCCGGGCGTTCCGATCCCGGGCTCGCCGCGGGTTGCCTCGTGGGTGGTGCACGCTAGGCCCCAGTCGGCGACGATGGTCTCGCCGAACGGCCCCGTCAGCACGTTGGCAGGCTTCAGATCGCGGTGCAGCACGCCCTGGCCGTGCGCGTACGCAACCGCGTTGCCTGCGTCCAGCACGTGCCGCACCAGGCGCAGCCGGGCCGCGAGGTCGGGGGCCTCGCGGATGCCGTCGTCGAGGCTACGCCCGGTGAAAAGGCGCATCGCGTACCAGGGCCGCCCGTCTTCGCCGCGCCCAGCCTCGTAGACCGGAACTACGCCCGGGTGCTCCAGCCGCGCGGTCATCACCGCCTCTCGCGCCAGGCGCGCGGCACTGGAGCTGTCCCCCGGCGCGACGGTTTTGACCGCGACGTCCCGCCCGAGTCGAGGGTCGAAGGCGGTCCGGACCTCGCCCATGCCACCCCGACCGAGGACGCCACCGAGGTCGAAGGGCAGGCTGGAGGGCCGTCCCAGCGGCGCGGCGGCGCCGGTGCTCAGGGCGCCGCCGCTGTGCACGACCAGCGGACCTCCGGAGCCGACGGGGCGTGCCATGCTAGCTGAAGTCCTCGATCGTGTCGTGGGGGTACCGGACCAGCTCGAGGGTGCCCGCGCCGTCGGTACGAACCAGATCGGCACGGAGGCCGGTGGCCCTGAGCCGTCGTCGGATGCGCAAGAGCAGCGCGTCGAGGCGGCCGCGGCGCACCGAGGCGTCATCTTCGTCGGACCACATCTCCTGGGATATCGCACCCCAGCCTACCGGTCCGTTGACCGCGACCAGCTCCGAGAAAAGCCGAGCCTGCATGCCGCTGAAGATCACCGGTGCGCGGCCTTGGCGATGGATATGGACGGTGTCGAAGCGCGAGGTCAGGACCAGCGGATCGGCGAAGTCTCCGAGGCGGCGGGTGGTCCGCGGGCCAGCCTCCCCCAGCGGGATCGCGACGAACGAGACGCGCTTTCCGCTCAGATCAAGGGTGTGTCCCGCGGCCACGCTCAACGTGGTTCCCCCGGCGCGCACGCGGAAGCCCTCGCCGCTGGTCCACAGCTGGGCGGCCGCGTCTTCCCGCCACCCGCTGACCAGCCGTAGGCGGCCTTCGGCGAGCAAGGAAGCGACGGCGGGGAGCATCTGGCGGGGCAGCCCGTCGCCCTCAACGCCGAGCACGTCGATGGGTAGGTGAACCTCTGCGACCTCGATGGCAACGCCGTGTGCGAGCTCGAGCACCACCCCCGCCCGCAAGACGACGTGGGAGACAGGCTCGCCGTTGAGCGCGAGCCCGCCCCGCAACGGCAAGAGCTGCAGTTGCCCCTCGCGCAGGCTGACCATCGCGTGCGCCTCGCTTACGCGGCCGTCGTCGAGAGACAAAGAAGCGGTCGCGGAGCGCCCGATGACGTCGCCCGGCGTCAGCTCGACCGCGTGTCCGTCGGGAGTACGTAGCACAACGTACGTTTGCACCGCTGGAGCGTAGCATCGCCGCCCTCAGGCACGGGGCATCCACAGCCGAAACACCGTTCGCCCGGGCGCTGACTCGACCTCCACGTCGCCGCTGTGGGCGCGGGCGACCGCCCGTACGATCGCCAAGCCGAGGCCGGAGCCCTGCCGGTCGGCGCCAGTGGTGAAGAAACGATCGAAGATGTGCGGCAGGTTCGCCGCCGAAATGCCAGGCCCAGCATTCTCGATGTCGACGCCGGTCCGCGGGCCGTGGACCCAGAGACGAACCGACACCGGGGGGCCACCGTGCAGCCGCGCGTTGTCGACGAGGTTGCCGATCGCGAGCTCCACCTGGGCAGCGTCGGCGTCGATGGCCGCCCCGTGTCCCACGAGCCCAACGGTCGGGTACCGCGCGAGCACGTCCGCAGCGATGTCATCGAGCGCGGTGAGCTGTCGGCGGCTGGTCGACTCGACCCGCGCGAGGTCGAAGAGCCCCTGTACCATCCGAAGCAGGCGGTCGACGTCGGTGCGCGCGTTCTGGAGGAACCGGCGCCGCTGCTCCGGCGGCATCTCCGCGTCGTCCATGAGCACGTCCACGGTGCCGCGAAGCGTCGTGAGCGGGGTGCGGAATTCGTGGCTGACGTTGGCGGCGAACTCTTCGTTGTCACGCAGGCGGTCGCGCAGTCGTCGGAGCGTACTCACGAAGGAACCGGCCACTTGTCTGACCTCGGCGATGCGGGTGCCGAGCACGCTGTCGAGCAACCAGCGCGCGTGCTCGCCCGCGGGGCCGACGTCGTCGACGTGGAGGGTGATCCGGGCCAGCGCGCGGAGCGAACGGGAGACTCGCCATGCCGCCCAGGCCGCGACCCCGAGGATCGCGGCGCCGAGCGTGGTGAAGAACCAGCCCGTCTCGCGCGCCAGTGACGCGAGGATTTCCAGGTTGCCCCGGGCCGGGCGCGCCAAGTGCAAGGCGCCATCGCCATCGCGGGAGATGGTCAGGCCCGTTTCGGCCGCGATGGTGTCGAGCTGACGGTCGAGGTCGGGCGGTCGGGCCGCGACCAACGCCTCGATGAGCACGGTCTCCCGATGCAACTCGGCGTCAACGAGTTGGGCCTCGCTGCGAGCCAGCGCCCCGCTCGCCAGAAGCAGGACGGCGGGCAGAAGGAACAAGCCCAGCTGGCTCATTGCCAGCGCAGCGGCCAGCGGGATCGGGGGCCGCCAGCCGAACATCACGCGCGCCAGCGCCAGCCGACGCCGGTCACCGTTTCGACGTGGTCATGGCCCGCGTCGCGCAACTTCTTGCGGATGCCGCGGACGTGGCTGTCGACCGTGCGATCGGCGACGAAGTGTGGCCCGTCCCACGCGGCCGCCACCAGCTGCCGTCGCGTCTGCACCGCCCCGTGTGCGGCCATCAAGGCGTGGAGCATGCGCAGCTCGGTCCGGGTGAACGCGACGTCCAGCCCGCCCACCTGCGCCTCAAAGCGGACGAGGTCCACGCGGACCGCGGCCGACTCGGCGATCGTGGTGGGCGCAGTGTTCCGGAGGGTGCGTCGCAAAACGGCGTTGACACGCGAGACCAGCTCGGCGGGGGCGAAGGGCTTGCCGAGGTAATCGTCGCCACCCAGGTCGAGCCCGACGATGCGGTCCACCTGTTCGGCCCGGGTGCTCAGGAAGATGATCGGTACCGCGCTCTCGGCGCGCAGCTCCCGGCACACGGAGATGCCATCGAGCTCCGGCATCAGCACGTCGAGCAAGATGAGGTCCGGCAGTCGTGAGCGAGCCGTGGCCAAGGCGTCGCGACCGTTACCTGCTTCGCGCACGTGGAAGCCCGCACGAGTGAGGGTGTACCGGACGAGTTCGCGTAGGCGGGGGTCGTCGTCGACGACGAGAATGTCGGCACCGGGCTCGGACGGCATCACGACGCCTCTCTCGCGGTGGCTCTATCACCGGATGCGATGTCGCAGGCGGAGACGGGAATTGGGAATAGTGATGGCGCGCGCGCAACGGTCCCGTGACATATTTGCCACAACTTCCTCCCCGGTGGTTCATGCGCGCACTCTCCCTTTCTCCGCTTTTGATGCTCGCCACCCAGGCTTTCGCCGCCAGCGGCGGTCCCGACAGCTACGGGTACTACTACATCGACAGCGGCACCTCGGGTGGGCCGTCCTACGACTCGACGGTGATCAGCACGGCGTTGGCGTCGGGGACCCTGCTCGGGACGTCCACCAGCGGGACCAGCGGATCGGATGACAGCAACACCAGCGTGGCCTTGCCGTTCAGCTTCCCATTCTACGGCACCAGCTACAGCACCGCGTACGCCGTCACCAACGGGTACCTCAGCTTCAGCAGCCAGACGACGTACAGCAACGCCGCATTTTCCAGCTCATCCATTGCGATGGTCGCGCCCTTCTGGGACGACCTCCACATGGGGCTGTCGACCACCAGCAACGCCTACTCGTACACGTCTGGCACCACCCCAGATCGCGTGGTCACCGTCCTGTGGTACCGCGCCAACAAGTACTCGAGCACCACCTATGGGGAGATCACCTTCGCCGTTCAGCTCTACGAAAACGGGAACGTCCGCATCGTCTGGGACGACGCTACCCTCGAGGGCAGCGCGCTCTACTCGCTCGGGCTCGGCGCCACGGTCGGCATCGATGGCGGCTCCACCACCGGGTACTACACCCAGCTGTCGCACAACAGCGCCGCCTACCTCACCGACGACAAGACCGTGGAGTTCATCCACCCCAACAACGTTCCCGTCGCCGACGCGGGTAGCGCCGCCTCGGGGGACGAAGGCGTGGCGATCACCATCGACGCCAGCGGCTCCTCCGGCGCGCCCAGCGCCGGGCTCACCTACGACTACGACTGCGACAGCGACGGCACCTACGAGGTCACCGCCTCGACCAGCGACAGCTACGACTGCCAATACGACGACGACGGCAGCTACGTCGCGACGGTGGATGTAAACCTCTACAGCATTCTCAGCGACAGCGACACGACCACGGTGACGGTCGCGAACGTCGCACCGGCGGCTGCGACTTGGTACGGGTCGACCACGGGGACGATCGCGCTCTCCGGCTACGACTACACGGTCACCGACATCGACGAGGGGGACGTTGACTCGCTCACGATGGCGTGCGAAGCGAGCGACGTGGCCGATGACACGGTCTCGATCACCATGGATTGGGGTGATGGTGACACTACAACAACCACCTCGGGAACCGACGAAGCTCACACGTACGCCGATGACGGCACCTTCATCTTCACCTGCACCGCCGCGGACGAAGACGGCGGCACCAGTTCGGACATCGTCGCTGCCACCGGCTACACGGTCACCGTCGTCGTCGACAACGTTTCGCCCGACATCGCCGTCGCCGTCGCCACCGACAGCGTCGAAGGCAGCGCCAGCACCTTCACCGCGGCGGCCGACGACCCCGGCGACGACACCCTCACCTACACCTGGGACTTCGGCGACGGCAGCACCGGCACCGGTGCCACGGCGACCCACACCTACGTCGATGATGGCAGTTACACCTGGACGGTCACGGTCGACGATGGTGACGTCGGCTCCGACACCAGCAGTGGCGTGGGGCCCGTCACGGTCAGCAACGCCGACCCGGCCCCTTCGTTCACCGCGCCCTCCGCCTCCGAGGGCGTCGCCGCCTCGTTCAGCGGCTCGGCCACTGACGCCGGCACGGCCGACACCTTCGTCTACAGCTGGGACTTCGGCGACGGCGGGACCGCGGTGGGGGCGACGGCGTCTCACACCTACGCCGCCGACGGCACCTACACCGCCACCCTGACGGTCTACGATGACGACGGCGGCTCGGGCACGGCCTCGGCGAGCGTCGTGGTTGGCAACAGCGCTCCGGTGATCTCGTCCACCAGCTCTGCCGCCACCGCGGACGAGGGCGGTAGTACGTCGTTCGCCGTCGCTGCAAGCGATCTGGGTGGCGACGCGCTGACCTACTCGTGGGACTTCGGCGACGGCAGCAGCGACACCGGCGACAGCGTGGGCCACGCCTACGAGCAGGACGGCACCTACATTGTGAGCGTGGTCGTATCCGACGGCGTCGCGACGGATACCGAGGCCTTCACCATCGAGGTGCTCAATCTCGCGCCCAAGGTCGTCACGGCCACTGGCACCGACGGCGACGAAGGCGACGCCCTCGCGTTCGCCGCGACCGCCAGTGACGCCGGCACGGCGGACTTGCTGACTGTCGAGTGGGATTTCGGCGACGGTAGCGCCACCGCTATCGGCGAGACCGCCGCCCACGCGTACGCCGACAACGGCGTGTACAGCGTGGTGGTCACCGTCACCGATGATGCGGGCGACGCCGACAGCGAAACCGTCTTGGTGACGGTGGGCAACCTGCCCCCCGAGATCACCTCCGTCGCGACCACCACCGGCAGCGAGGCCGTGGCCTATTCTTACCCGGCCTCGGCGGTCGATCCGGGCACGGCCGACACCCACACCTGGGCGTTGGATGTCGCGCCTTCGGGCGCGTCGGTGGACGCCTCGGGCAACGTCACCTGGACCCCGGCCTACGCCGATGTGGCCACGCCGGCCTCGTTCACGCTTACGGTCACCGACGACGACGGCGCCACCGACAGCGAAAGCTGGATGGTCACGGTCACCGCGCTCGACACCGACGGCGACGGCATGGCCGACGGGTACGAAGATGCCAACGGCTTCGACAAGAACGACCCCGCCGATGCCGCGGGCGACGTGGACGCGGACGGCGTCGCCAACGGCGACGAGGCCATCGATGGGACGGATCCGAACGTCTTCGACGGACCGAGCGCGCCGGTCGCGTGGTCGCCGATCGACGGCGAGTACGTGGCGTCGCTCTCGCCGGACCTCATGGTCGAGAACGCCACCAGTCCCCGCGGGCTGGCGCTGACGTACGACTTCGAGGTGTACGAGGACGAGGCGATGACGGTGACGACGACCTACGGGTGGGCCGTCGCCGAGGGCAGCGGCAGCTCGTCCTGGACCGTCGATCTCGCGCTCGCCGACGACACCATGTACTGGTGGCGCGCCCAGGCCAGCGACGGTCTCGTCGCGGGCGCATGGACCGACGTCGAGCCGTTCTTCGTCAACACTGTCGAAGGCACCCCGACGGTGCCGGTGCCCTTCAGCCCGGTCGACGGCGAGATCGCCGCGACGCTCGCGCCGAACCTGACGTGGACGCTGTCGTCCGACGACGAGGGCCAGGCCCTCAGCTACGACGTCCAGGTCTGGGACGCGGGTGGCACCACCGTCGTGACCGAGATCGCCGGGGTCACCGACGACGGCACCGATGCCTACGGGGAGTGGATGGCCTGGCCTGACCTCGCCGAGGACACCTGGTATTTGTGGACCGTGCGGGCCATGGACTCGCTCGGCAACCAGAGCGGGTGGGCGGAGCCCGAGAGCTTCTTGGCCTCGACCGCCGCCGCCGCGCCCTCGGACGTGGTCTGGGTCAGCCCGCTGGACCAGGAAGAGCTGCTGACCGTGAGCCCGGTGCTCACCTGGACCGCCAGCATCGACCCCGAGGGTGGGACGGTCTCGTACACGGTCGAGGCCGACGTTGTCGCCAGCTTCGACAGCGCCGACTTGCAGTCGGCGACGGTGCCGGGCACGAGCCTGGACATGGCCGCGGCCGGTGAGGCGCTCCCCGAGAACGTCGACGTCTTCCTGCGGGTGCGCGCCGAAGATCCCGCCACGGTGCCCAGCGCCTGGGCCGTCATCGAGGTGTTCGTGCGCGGTGAGAACGACGCCCCCGGCGTCCCCGAGTTGGTCGCGCCCGAGGAGGGCGCCACCAGCGCCGCCGCAGCGGTGCTGACCGCCACCGAGACCACCGACGCGGAAGGGGACGTGGTCAGCTACCAGATGGTGGTTTCGGCCTCGGCAGACCTGTCGGCGCCGGTCTTCTCGGGCGATGTGGCGGGCACGATGACCGGCACGGTGAGCGCCTCGGTGACGCCGGAGTTGGCGGCTGGTACCTGGTACTGGTCGGCGCAGGCGGTCGACGAATTCGGCGCCGAAAGCGGTTGGGCCGTCGCAGGCAGCTTCGTGGTCGAGGGGAGCGATGACACCGGCACCATCGACGGCGACACCGGCGGCGACCTCGCCGGCGGCTGCGGCTGCCAGAGCGGCGCCGCCTTCCCGGCCCTCCTGATCAGCGCCTTCGCGGCGATCGCGGCGACGCGTCGGCGGAAGTAGCGGCAGCGGGCGCCTTGCAGATCGCGTCGAGCGGGCACGCGGGGCATACCTCCGCGTCGCGATGCCCGCGGCAGGTGCCGCTGATGCCGAGGTGCGCGAGCGCGAAGTCATAGCGCACCGGATCGGCGGAATCGAAGCGGCCTAACGCCTCCGTGAGCGCGACGGCGACGCGCCAGTTGGGGGTGCGGCCCTCTACGAGGCCGAGGAAGCCGGCCACGCGGAAGACGTGGGTGTCCAGCGGGATGACCAGCGCCGCGGGGTCCAGGTGCGTCCACAGGCCGAAGTCGGGCGCCCCACGACGAACCATCCAGCGCAAGAACATGCACCAGCGCTTGCACGCAGAGCCGTCGGAGGGTCGACAGAAAAGGGAACGGAGCGCACGGGAGGCGTCGTCGGGGAGCTCCTTTCGTAGGAGGTTGATGCCCCCTTCGAGCGTCTGGGCCGCGCTCCCGGCCACGAAGCAGGCCGCCAGCGCGCCGTGCCGGGCGCGCGCGCGGCCCAACGTGGCGAAGAGGCCGCGGAGGTCGACGTCGTCGAGCCAGCGGTAGTAGCGGCCGGTGAACGCCCGCCGGGTGGACGCGTCGGCCAGAATCGCGGCGTAGGCGGCGGGCCCTCCGTGTCCGTCCGCCTCGTCCAGGCAGGCCGCGATCACGGGTGCGAACAGGCTCACGCGTCCGAACGCGAGGCAGGCGGCGAAGGCTCCGGCAACCTCGACGTCGCCGGGGTCGCGGTAGCGCTTCGGGAAGCGGAGAGGATCGTCGGCCACGCGGGCGCCGAGGTCGACGGTGGCGGCCAGAGCGTCGAGGCGGCGACCCAAATTGTCGGCGGGGGACCGCGACGCGCCGCGGCCTCTGTTTCGTTTCGCGCCTTGTTCTGGCGCGTCGCCCAGCATTCGCCGGGCGCTATCACGGCTCGGACCACAATCGGTTAGCTCGGCGGGCAAGCTAGGTTCCACATGGGCATCTTCGACCGCATCGTCAACGTCATCTCCGGGTTCTTCAGCAACCTCGTGGGCACGGCGGAAAAGTCGAACCCCGAGGCGGTCTACGAAGCGGCCATCCAGGCGCGGATCAAGCAGCACGGCGAGCTGAAGAAGGCGGTCGCGGGCATCGTGTACCTGCGCAACAAGCTTGAGGCGGACCGCGAGCAGAAGACCAAGGACCTGGCCGACGTCAACGCGCAACTGCCCGTGGCGATCGAATCGGGTGACGACGAGGTGGCGCTGCTCTTGCTCCAGAAGAAGAACGAGTTGGACAAAGCGCTGGAGGAGCTCACGGCCGAGCTCGCCAAGATCTCGGGCCAGGCCGAAGAGGCGAAGGGCAGCCTGCTGGACTTCCAGGGAGAGATCGAAAAACTCAAGCGCGAACGCGACCAGATGCTCGCCAAGAAGGCCACCGCCGAGGCGCGCATCAAGATCCAAGGCTCCCTGGACGGGCTCTCGACGGATGCCGACGTCAAGGCGCTCGAAAACGTACGGGAGCACATTCAGAAGCTGGGAGCCGAGGCGGACGTATCCAGCGAACTGAAGGAAAACTCGCTGGATGCCAGGCTGAAGGCGATTCGGGTAAAGACCGGGGATACCCAGGCGAAGTCGCAGTTGGACGAGCTGAAGAAGATGCACGCGGCCAAGCAAGCGGCGGGGGCCGCGGCCGCCGAGGGCGCGGCCTCGAAAAAGACGCTGTAGGCTCGCCCGATCATGCGCCCGCTCTTCGGCAGACTACGCGCCCGCTTTGCCGGGTGGCTCGCCGCCAAGCCGGCAGGCTTCGGCCTGCAATTGTCCTTCGTGGTGCTGGCACTCGCCCTGCACGTTGGTCACTACCTGGTCTATTGCCTGCCGCAGCCCTGGTGGATCGAGGATGCGGCCATCAGCTTCGCCTACGCCCGAAACTGGGTGGATGGCTACGGATTGGTGCCCTTCGTCGGCGGAGAGCACATCGAGGGCTACAGCAATCCTCTTTGGACCTTTCTTCTCGGGTTCTTCTACCTGATCGGCATCACGCCGTGGACGTCCGCCAAGATCATGGGCGCGGTCTTCGGATGTGTCGCCCAGCTTTTCGCCTGGGGAATCGCGCGCCGAGCGTTGCCCGAGCGCCAGAAGTGGGCGGCGGTCCTCGCTCCGTTCCTGCTTGGCGCTTCGGTCCAGTTCACCTTATGGAACGCCTCCGGGCTGGAGAATTCGCTTTTCTGCATGCTCCTTGGCGCCGGCCTGTACCGCGTGATCGTCGAGGTGGAAGAGGACGATCCGCGTCCCTACAGCGCGCTCGCGTTCATGTTGCTCACGATGACGCGTCCCGACGGGTTGGCCTACGCCGGCATTGGGCTTTTGGCGCGAACGATGGGGACGGTCTGGCATCGCCAGTGGATCGCATGGTTGTGGTGGCTGCTTGCGTTCTCGGTGCCCTACGCCGGGTACTTTGCTTGGCGCTTCGACACCTTCGCGTGGGAGTGGCCCAACACCTGGTACGCCAAGAAGAAGAACTTCGACCCGACGAACTGGAACCAGCTCGGCTGGAAGCAGATGCGCGAGTACACCTGGAACTACGGCATCTTGTGGGTGGCGCCGCTCATCGCCGTGGCGGTGACCGGGGTCGCACGGTGGCGGAAGTGGGTGGTGCTGGCAGTCCTGGTGCTGATGACGTCGGCGGCCGGTTGGGACGGCAAGCTGGTCTTAGGCTCCTACCAGATCGCATTTCTGGCGACCCTGCCGCTTTTGGTCGCGGCGCTTTTCGTTCGGCGCCGGCACGTGCCACTTCTGCTGGGCGCCGCCTTGCTCGTGGGGCTGGTGTGCATCGTCCCTGGCCTCACCAACAACAAGTTCGAGACCGTCACCTTCGTTTCGCTCAAAGGGAAGGCCACCGGGTGGATCGGCAGCCACTGGAGCGCGATCCGGGCGGGCGTCTTGGGTGCCGGCGCCGCCCTGATCGGGGTCCTCGCCTTCGGGCAGCCTGGTTGGTTGACGCGCGGTGTGCTTTGGTGTTGCTACAGCTTCGGGCTTTTCTACACCATCCTCGCGACCGGCGATTGGATGAAGGCCTACCGCTGGTACAGCCTCACCAGCATCCCCCAGTTCGTGCTGCTCACGATCGGTGCCGTGACGCTGGCCGAGCTGCTTCCCGGTGCGCTGGAGCGGGTCACCCGCCGGGTGCGACTCGGCCCCATCTATGTGCTGGTGCCGATGGTCGCGATCATGGTGGCGAACATCGGGTGGGCCTCCACCTTCGTCCTTCGGCCCGAGACGGCGCCGCGCGACGTGCACCGGCGCGTTGAGTACATGCGCTGGGTCCAGAATCGGCTGGACCTCGACCGGGTGACGCTGCTGGACGTGGACATGGGCGCGCACCTGTGGTGGAGCGACTGGTTCATCGCCGACATTGCCGGGTTGGTGGACGTGCCGATGGCCCAGCACGACTACCAAAAGGCGTTCGTGAAGGAGTACCTCTTCGAGGAGGTCCGCCCGAGTTTCGCCCACGCCCACGGCAGTTGGGCCGGCACCCTGAAGGTCGGTTCGCATCCGGAGTGGAAGGAACAGTATCTGGAAATTCCCGGGTACCCCACCGGGAAACGGTCGCTCCACCTGGGAAATCACATCCGCAAGGACCTCGTCGCGACTGAGCTGGTCACCACGGACGCGTCGCGTCAGGTGCGTTTCGGCTCGGGCGTGCGGATGGAAACTTGGGCGTTGCCGGCGCCTGTCGTCGCCAAAAACTCGGAGCTTTTCGTCGAGACCTCCTGGCGCGCTGGCAAGCGGGACGGCGCCATCCGCGTGATCCTGTTCCTTGCGGCGGGCGGCAAGGTCGCGTGGAGCGGCGAGGTTGCTCCTGGATATGGATGGTATGAAGCGGATAAATGGCAGCCCTGGGAAGAGGTCAAGGGCAACTGGAGCGTGGAATTGCCGCGCGCCCTGGGCGAAGGCGAATACCAGTTTGGGCTGGTCGTGCTTGACAGCAAGACCGGTGCGGTGCTGCCCGTCGAGGGGAGGGGCGTGGGTGGCGAGCCGTTGTGGGGCGACGAGGGCGCGCCTGGGTCGGCCGAAGGAGCAGTCGCGGCGGCGCCGATGACCCCCGAACCGTCGGCGCCCGCCGTCTACATGGCGGGCGAAGTCCTGCTCCCTGAGACGGTGCGCATCGTCGGAAGCAAGGAGGCGTTGGTAGAGGCCGATCGGGTCCTTGCGGGCGCGGTTGCAGCAGCATCGGGTGGCGATTGTGAGGCCGGCCTGCGGGACTGGCGCAACGCCAAGCGTCATGCGGTGCACACGGCCGAGTGGAAGGCCAAGAACGCGGATGCGGGCCTGGGCGCCGTCGTCTCTTGCCTGGTGGCGCGGGCCGCGGGGATGCCCGATCCGGTGGCTGCCGCGGCGGTGCTGGCGGAGGCGCGTTTCTTGTCGCCCACCAACCTCGGTATCGCGGTCGTCGGGGTGCCGTTGGGTCTAGCCCTCGACGGCCGAGGCGTGGCCGCCGCGGCCGAGCACGACTGGGAGGCGGCGTACGTCGCGTTCCGCGCGGCGCTCCAGGCCGACCCGAGCCGTGCGCTCAGCCGCCGTCGGGCCGAAGACATGCGCGACCGGCGCCTGAAGATCGGGGACTACGACGTCAAGAAGGGCCGCAAGGACATCGACACCCAGCCCCTACCCGGGGTCATCCCCTTCCGCGGGTAACGCGGAAGTCGTCGCCGACCGCTTCGACGAACACGCATGAGTCCTGGAGGCGGCTCCACACCCGGTCGCCGAGACGCTCAGCGAGGGTGGGCAATGCGTTGGTGCTGAGCGAGTCGTTGTCGCGACGAGCGCGGGCGGTGCGGAGCGGGAAGTTGGTGGTCGCCAGTAGCGGCCCCGCGTGGGCGTTGTAGCGGCGACTCACGATTTCATCGAGGATCGCGGTCTCGAAGTCGGTGCCCTTCCCCTTGCCGAGCTCGTCGATGGCGAGGCAGGGGACCTGCACCAGCGGTCCCAGCAGCCGCGCCTCGCCGACGTGGCGGTCGTAGCCCTCGCGGATGCTGGCGATCAGGTGGGAGAACTCCACGAAGCGCACGCCCACGCCGTACCGGAAGGTGATTTCCCGGGCGGCGGCGGCGAGGAGGTGGGTTTTCCCGCGGCCGGGCTCGCCGCTGAGCACCAAGCCCGGCTGGTCGCCGCGGCCATGGAAGGCGTCGAGCCAGCGGCGGACGGCGACGAAAGTTGGCCGCGCCAACTCGGCCTTGAAGGTCTCCATCGTGCAGGCGGCGTGGCGTGCCGGGAGCTGTACCGAATCAAAAAGAGCGCAGCGATCGGGCATCTTCTGGCAGCGACACCGGTACACCCGCGTGACCCCCTCGACGGCCAACGAGCGGCGTCCCTGACCCTCGCAGAATGGGCAAGGTGGTCCGGCGGTGGGCCTGGCGACGGCCAGACCCCCGGATTCGCTGACCGTGTAGCCCTCAGTCCACTCCAAGCGCGCTCTCCTGCCAGATGTGGGTGGCGGTGAGGGTCGGATAACGCTGGCGGAGCCGATCACGCGCGCAACACTCGCGCATCTGCTCCCATTCGGCATCGTCGTAGAGCCCGCGGGCATAGGTCAGGTCGCCTTCGGCTTCGGCAAGGAGGAGCTCGCGAGGACCTCGCTCCCAGGCTTCCTCGAAGAAACGAATCGCGCGTGCGCACGCGTCGAGAGCCCGTCGTTCCGGGTCGCTGCGGCTCAACGACGCGATGTCGGCCTCTGCGCGCAGGGACAGCGCGTCGACCTCCGCGAAGTGCGGCTCGGCTGCCGTCGGGCTCACGCGCGAAGTACCCCCGGCGCGAACCCACGCTCCCGCGTGCTTTTGCTGTTTTTCGACCTCGGCCCGGCAGCTGCGAAGCGACAACGGCGAGCGCACCCGCCGCGCCAACCGGTCCTGTGCCACTCGGTCGATCGCCCGGACGATCGCCCCAACACGTACGCCGCGTATCAGCCAGTCACGGAGCTGCCGGGCGTCCGCGCTGGACAAAAGCGGAGCGCCCCCGCGGGCGCACACCAGGTACGCGCGCACGGCCTCGGCGGCCTCCGCGAGCGCGCTGTCATCTGGCTCTAGTCGTCCGTCCACCAAACCCCCGCGCGCGCCCGGACCTCACCCTTCGCGGATGCGAGCGCGGCGTATTATCCTCCGCCTCCCTCCTGTGAGCCCGATGCGTCGACTGTCCCTCTTGTGCGCCGTCTTTGCCCTGCTCGTGCCGGCGCCGGTTTTCGCCGGCGACGACGACAAAGAAACGGCTGTCGACGCGGCAAAGAAGAAAGCCGACAAGAAAAAGAAGGCCGCTGCCACCGACGACGACGACATTCCCATGGGCGACGGGCTGGGCGTGGACGAGAGTGACTTCAAGGAAGAGCCCCCAGAGACCACGCCGGCCCCGAAGCGGGTCGAGGACGAGGCCCCGGATGCCGAAGAGGACGAACTCGACTTCAACGACGACGACGTCGATGAAGACGACATCAAGTTCGCGGACGACGACGGGCAGGAGTCCGTCAAGCCGCGGCAGCCGGGCGAAGACACCGCCCAGCTGTACCGGGACACCCAGAAGAAGTGCAAGGACATGACTCCCGACGAAGAAAGCATCGTTTGGGAGGATTACGTACGCAAGTACCCCAAGACGCTTTTCCTCAAGCGCATCGAGGAACGGCAGGACGAGCTCAGCGCGATCATGTTCGGGGATCGGGTGCCCGACAGCGACAAGGGGGATCGCACCCTCGACGCCGTCCAGCGCGAGCTGAACTTCGCGGTGCCGTTCTCCTTGTCGTCGATCGACACGCGCTCGCGCATCTCGGGCGGTATCCAATGGGGCTTTCCCAGCTGGTTCGGCGGCAAGGTCGACGTGGAGTACGCCTTCTTTCGGCAGATGAGCGGACACGTGCTCCTGGGCCGGGACTTCGCCGGGGCGGTGGTGCAGCCCGGGGTGAAGTACGCGCTCTTGAAGTCGTCCCGCACGGGCACCCTGCTCACCGGCGGGGTGGACGTCAAAATCAACACGTCGCCCACGTTCGTCGCCTTTCGGCCGATGATTGGCTTTGGTCAGCGCCTTCGGGTTGGGTCCGGGCTGGACCTCTCGGTTCAGATCAGCGCCGACTTTGAGGCGCGCGACGATTCAGACATTCGCTGGAACGCGGGCCTCCACGCCGAGTACCGTCCCAACGAGGTCATCGCGCTTTTCTGGGAGTGGAGCTGGGACGCCAAGTATCTGGCCCATCCCGACGTGGACGACAGCTTCCGCTTCTTCACCACGACCTTCGGCATCAAGTTCAACGCGCGCAAGCCCGACAACGAGCAGGGCGGAGGGCGCGTCGACATGGGCGTGGGCGCCGTGTACCCCTACGCGGCGAACTACTGGGGCTTCTACGCGGGCGGTGTCGACCTGATGGCCGATTATTACCTGTAGGCAGCCTACTCGACGCCTTCCCAGGCCACGCCCAGCGCCGCGAGTCGACCGCGCAACGCCGTGAGCTGGTCGCGCGGGACGATGCACTCGGTTGCCGAAACCGACCGGCGGAGGATGGGCCCGGCGATGCGGTCGCGGCGGATAGGGTCCGCCACCTCGGCCGGCAGCCGAACGAGAACGGCCTCGATCGCCAAAGCCGGGGGGACGCCGCCCCCGGCCAGCACAATCGTCTCCAGTTCGCCCGGGAGGTCGCCGCCGTGGTACTCGCGCAGGCGGGCCAACAAAGCCTGGGGGTTGGCCTGGGGGCGTAGCTCCGGCTCGTAAACCCACGCCTGGCCTTCTCGCCCGCCCGGCCGGGCCACCCGTGCCAGGGTGACGCGCACGTCGAGCGGGTCCCAGCCGTCGGGCACGTGGAGCTTTCCGTGCATCGCCACGAACCGAGCGCGCGGCCGGGTGGTGTAGTCGATGACCCGCCCCTGGTCGGCAGGCGTCGCCACCCGAAGCCGTCCGTCTTCCTCCTCTACGACGTCCACGCCGGTCAGAATGGAGAGCCGAGTGGCGGAGCGTTGCCACTCGCGCACCTGGTCGTGGAGGTTGGCAGGCACGCCGGTCCGGCTGTGTTCGGCGAGGTACTCGAGCGTGTCGCGGTGGCCGGCGGCCAGTTCGGCGGTGATGCCTTCCCGCGAGAGGCGATGTCGACGCAGCGCGTCCCCCTCCACAAACGGGGCGAGCCGCGCGAGCCGCCGATAGTCTTCGAGTCGCAGCTCGGCGACGTGACAGAGGATGTCGCCGTCGGGGGTCAGCATGAAGCCGCCCTGGCCGCGGGGCCGGGACGTCGGCCGCCGGAAGGCCACGACCGATTCGTGGTCGCGCACGGCATCGATGGCGCCGGCGCGATGAAGGACGTCGAGCGCCAGCATGACCGCGGGCAATTCCACCAGCGCGAACCCGTCGTCGTCGAAGTACTCGTTTCGTGCCGGGTACCCGTTGGCGACCGGTGAATAGAAGGTCTCGCGGCCAGTGCTCTTGAGCAGCGCAATCAGCCAGGAAGCACGAGTCCACGCCTCCGTCGCCAACCGAAGCACGAGCGCCGCCGCGGCGGTTGGAACGCCGCCGTGGAGCAACGCGGAGACGTCCGACAATGGGCGGGGATGCGCATCAGGGTAGCCGTGGAGCTTTCCGTTTCCGGGCCGCACCAGTCCTGCGGCGCGGGCGTAGCGGAGCGCCAGCGACCATCGATGATCGTCGTTGCCCAGGTCGCCGTACAGCCGGCGCTCGACATCGCGGCGCACGCTTCCATCCTGGGTCAGCGCGGCGGGCGTCTGCTCCAGCGCGGCGGCCACCACCACCGCGTCCCACTTCACCTCGGCCGGGGGAAAGCTGGGCTGAGCATCGAGGGGTTCGCCGGGGAGCGAAAACGGCAGCCCCCGCAGTCCGGGGTTCAGCCGACACGAGCCAGCGTAGTGTTGCGGGTGCAGGCCCCCCTCACTCCAGGAGGAGGCCCGGGGCAAGAGCAGCGCGCCGGCCCAAAGCGGCCCCCCGTCTCTTGCGATTCGTTCGCGCAGGCGCTCCGGCACCGGCTCGCCCGGTTCCCCGACCAGCATCAGCAGGTCCACGAGGCCGCGGTTTTCCGGCGGCAGCGCCTGGGCGAGGCCCGCAAGCACAACAGGATCGTCTGCCCGATCGGCGGACACCATCATGGTGGCGCGAAACGAGGGGTCGTAGGCGAGGACGAGGCGGCCTGGGGCCGGAGGCGCGGTAGACAAGCCGCTGGTGGTAACCGGACCCGAGCTATTCCGCTTGGCCGAGCACGTGAACCTCTAGCCTGCCCACCACAGCGTCGCCGGTAGTGGTCCCCGCGTCGTCGAAGTGCAGCGTGCCGTTGCCCAGGTACGCGGCGTTGGTCCAAGCGCCGCCGGTCTCGGGTGAGCTGTAGAGCAACATCGCCGTTGCCGCCACCCCGTCGATCGGGACATCCGCGCCCGGGATGGCAAGAGCCTCATCGAAGACAACGTAGGGCGCAAGCCAGGTTTCCTCGGCGATCCGGCTGATGGTGAGCCAGAGCGCGTCGCTTTCGTCCGCCCAGCCGGTGGAGGCGCCGCTCTCGATCGCGACGTATTCGGCGCCGTTGAGCTCGAAATAGGGCTCCGCAACCCCGCCCGTGTAGAGGTCGCCGTCGGGGTAGCTGCCCCAGGTGGTGGCGAAGTCGACGTTGACCACGCCGATGTCGCTCCAGCACAGCTCGCCGCGCAGCGCCGGTGCTTCGAACCGACCTCCGAGGCTGGCCGCCAGATCGGCGCCGCGTTGGCGAACCAGCGACCGCAATGACGCGATGCCCTCGCGTTGGGTGGAGTCGTCCACGGGCTCGACGAGCTCCGCCCAGGCGTCGATCTGGGCGACGCGGGCGTCTCCGTTCCACACATCATCGAGCTGGCGTTGCGTCTCCGTCAAGAACCGCTCGCGGCCTTCGGTGTGTTGGATCAGCCGATTGGACAATGCGCTCGCTGTCGCGACCCACAGCGGCGCCCCGGCGCCGAATGGGGTGCGGGAATCCCACACCGAGTCGGGGCCGCTGGCGATGAATCGGAGCCGCCCGTCCACACCGGTGGCGTACACGTAGAAGTTGTTGGTGTTGCCGTTGTACCCGTCCCAATGGCCCGCCAGCGACTCTGCGACCCAGAAGGTGACGTACCGATCGAGGTCGACGATCTCGTCCAGCGCGGCCATAAGGCCGTCGTCGTCGACCAAGAGCGCGTTGCTCACCGCGGTGAGCTCCATCCCGTCGGCGCCGACGCTCTCGGCCTCGAACGTCGCGAGCCAACCCTCGCGGAAGTCGCTCAGCGTGCCCTCGTAGAGCGCGGCCGGCAGCACCCCCTCATCGCGAGCGACCAAAAGTTCGTCGATGGCCTCCGTCTGTGCGTAGACCCCGAGGTCCTCGCCGTTGACGGTGACGTGAGCCAGCGCGCAGCGCGGCGCCACGAGCCCGGCGTCTGAGAAGAACTGGTGCGCGAGGCAGGTGCGCAGCCGGCTCGGATCCTGCCGTCCGTTGTTGAGCACCAGCTTTTCCAGGCCGTGGAAGGTGGCACCCGGGACGACATGGTCGACCGAGATACGCAGGCTCGGCCGATCGGGAGTGACCGACCCGAGAAGGCCCTTTTTTCGCACGCCCACCGGTCCCAGGCCTTCCCCGTCAATCTGGACTTCGGCATTGAACCAGGTGTACGGGTTCCCCCAGGGCCCGTCCATACACCCTTCGTCGAAGAGCTCGTAGAAGTTGCGCTCCTGCACCCGCAGCGCCGCCCAATCGGCGTCCGCCAGGGTGACCACGACCTCGTGGAGCACGGCGATATCGTAGACCACGTCCGCTTCCGCGCCGCCGGGAAACTCCCCAGTGTCTCCCGAATCGGTCGGGGTGTCCGCCGGGGAGGTTGACGTGGGGCCGGCGCACGCGGCCAGAATTAGGAGCATGGGTACACCGCTATCGCCGTTGGCCGTCACCCGGCGGCCTGGCTCTTAGCCACCACCTCGCGCAGGCCCAACCCCTCGATCGCGAGGAAGGCGGCCCCGAGCACGATGGTGAACGCGAACTGGGTGAGGTGCAGGAGGATCGCGAAAGGCGCGGCTGCTTCTGGAGTGGCCCCGAGCAACTGGAGTGCGGTCGAGCAAGCGGCCTCGAAGCCGCCGAAGAAGCCCGGGGTGGGGAGCACGGCCATACCGGAGAGGGTCGCGGTCCAGGTGGCGAGGGCCGCGCCGAAGTCGGTGGGGACGCCAGCGGTCGCGACAAGCTGGACCTGTACGGCGACGAGGGTGACCAGCCAGATGAGGGCGCTGAGGACCACGGCTTGCGCTGCGACGGCGGGCCGCGCTGAAAGGGCCACCAGAGCGGCGTGGAAGCGCTCTAGCAGGGGCCGCAGGCGAGGCCCGCCAGGGAGGTGGTCGGCGAGGGTCAGCAGGCGCCTTCCGGCAAACATCATCGCCAGAAGTCCGGCGGTCCCGACCGCCGCTACCATGCCGGCGGCGGACTTCGCCAAGGCGAGGATGTCGACGCCGCCAACCTCGACCTGGGTGGCCAGCGGGACAAACCAGCTCGTGCCCAGGATCATGAACAAGAGCATGACGACGTCGAGGATCCGTTCGACGACGACGACGGCCAGCGAGTCGCCGAAGGCCACGCCTCGCTGTTCGCGCACGAGGTAGGGGCGCACCAGCTCGCCCAGGCGGAACGGGAAGACATGAAGGGCCAGATACCCGATGGACAACGCCGAGAAGCTGGCTCGGTAGTCGATCGGACGCGGCAACAGGATGCGGAAACGTTGGGCGCGCATCAGGTGCGCCAGCAGGTAAAGGCCCCAAATCGGCGCGATGAAGCTCCAACGGAAGTGGGAGACGCCCGCCATGGCCGCCTCGAGATCGACGCCCCAGAGCACCCAGGCCAAACACAGCAGCGTCAGGATGATGACCGCTGCAACGCGAAGGCGCACGGTCAGTCCGTCCGTGGGCGCAAGAGCTGCAAGCCGAGCACGTCGTTGACGAGGCGCTGATCCCCGCCGATGCCGTACAGCGCCGGCGGCTCATGCTGGGTGACGTCGGAGCGGAAAAGCAGGTCCCAGACCGGCAGGGCGTTGGCGTAGTTGCCGTCGCGGAGGACCCCGTCACGGGTGTGGTGCCAGCTGTGGAAAAGCGGGTTGTTGAACACGTACAACAGCGCCCGACAGACGGGGTTGGTGTGCGGAAACTCGACGTGCATGTGGGAGAACGTGTCCGCGACGATACCGACGCAAATTGCAACGGGAAGCACCCACGGGGCGAAGGCGGTGATGTCGAAGAGCACCCCAAAAAGCAGCACCGGCACCGCCGTCAATTGGAGGAAGTCGACGAGGTGCATACGTAGGCCCGCGGTGGCGTCGATGCTTTCGGTGCTGTGATGCACGCGGTGGAAGCTCCACAACAAGGGAATGCGGTGATGGGCCCTGTGGAGCCAGTATTTGCTGAAGTCCAAGAGCACGAAGGTGAACAGGAACTGGAGCGGCGGGGCGCGGAGCGACCCGAGGTCGATGAACCCGGACAAACCGGGATCGGCGCCCTGGGCAAGCCGCACGCCGAGCATGGTCAGGCCAAGCCGGACCGGAAACAACGCCGCACCGGTCGCGACGTTTATCAGCGCGTCGCGCGAAAACACCGCCAGCGCCCGGCCCCCGCGAGGCCACAGCGCCCCCAGGGCCAGACCGACGATGATCATGAGCGCCTGAACGATGGTCGTCATCGGCATCAGCGGACGCTGGCCCAGACCTGACAGGCGGCCCGACAAGTCTCCAGGTCCGGCACCAGGGCAAGTCGGATGTAGGGGTCGCCTGCATCGGTCACTGCGAACGCCGAACCGGGATTGGTCATGATGCCGGCGTCGAGGAGCAGTTCGGCGTAGCTCTGCCCGGTGTGGCCGCTCGGCGCCCGAACCCACAGGTAGAAGCTCGCTTCGCTGGCGACGATTTGCAGGCCGTGCCCGGTTAGGAATGCCGCCAGGAGGTCGCGCTTTGCCCTGAATAGCCCGCGGCGCTCTTCGGCGTGCGCGTCGTCAGCCCAGGCTGTCGCGGCCGCGGCGTTTACGAAATCCTGAGGAGCAAGGCCAGGATTGGCGCGAAGCTCGCGGAGCTTCTTCATCCAGCGGGCGTCACCCGCGATCATCCCGGTGCGGTAGCCGGTCATCCCGCTGCGCTTGGAGAGCGAAAAAATCGCGATGACCCCCTCGTTGGCGACCTCGAGGATGCTGGGCGGCGGCTCCTCGAACCAGGTGTCGGCGTAGCACTCGTCGGACGCGAGGAGGATGTCGTAGTCGCGGCATAGCTCCCAGGTCCGGCGCAGGTCGTCCCGCGAGAGGACGGCGCCGCTGGGGTTGTGGGGCGAGTTGATCCACAGGAGGCGCGTGCGGCGCAAGAGCTCCTCCGGCAAGTCCCACGGCCGCTGGCGGAAGTCCCCGTCGAGCCGTTGCGGCACCGGCTCACCACCGGCGAGCACGGCGCCCCGGTAGTACACGCTGTAGCCGGGATCCGGGAAGACCACCGCGCGGTCGGGCGCGTCGGGATCGACCACCAAAAGCGGCAGGTGGAAAACCGCCTCCTTACTCCCGGAGCTTGGCAGGAGCTGGGTCGCGGGGTCAAGCGTCACCCCAAATCGCCGCTCGGCCCAGCCGGAAAAAGCCTCACGCACGCCGCTCTTTCCCAGTACCGTCGGGTACCGGCAGTTGTCCGCGATCGCGGGGCCGACGCGTGCCCGGATGAAGGCCGGGGTGGGCTCCGTCGGGTCGCCCGTACCGAAGTCGTAGACGGGTCGGCCCGCGGCCAGGAGGGCGTCGCGCTTCTGGTCCAGGATCACGGTCGGGTACGTCGGGAGCGCGGCGAGACGCGGATTCAGTCGCACGCGCCAGCGTAGCCGGATCGCTCGGGTGGGGCCGCGTGATACCCCGCCATGATGCGCGCCTTTGTCGTCGCGGCCACGCTTGTGTGGCTGACTGCCTGCTCATTCGATGCCGCCCCTGCCCCCGGGGACACGACGATGGTGGTGTTCGAGGTGCCGAAGGGGTCGAGCGCCCGGGGAATCGGCGACGAGTTGGCCGCCGCTGGGCTGGTCACGAGCGCGTCGAATTGGGCGTGGTTCCTGCGCCTGGGTGCGGACGGTTCATGCCTCAAAGCCGGGAAACATCGCGCCACCCCCGGCATGACCGCCGGCGAGCTGCTCGCGACGTTGTGCGGCCCGCCGGTGGCCGACGACGTGCCGTTTACCGTGGTCGAAGGTTGGCGCGCCAAGGACATTGATGCGGCGTTGGTGGAAAAAGGGCTTGTAAAACCAGGTGAATACCTGGAGGCGACGCAGCGGGGTAGTGAGTACCGGGTCAGCTACACGCTCCCAAGCGGGGGGCTGGAGGGCTTCCTCTATCCGGAGACCTACCTCGTCGCGCCGGGTGAGTTTACCGCCAAAGCGTTCGTGCAACGCCAACTCGATCTGTTGGGCGAACGCTTCGCGAACAGCGCGGACACCGGCGCCCGAACGCTTGGGCAGGTGGTCATCGTGGCCAGCATGATCGAGCGGGAGGAGCCGAGCCCCGCCAACCGCGGCCTCGTTGCCGGCATCATGTGGAAGCGGCTCGACGCGAACTGGAACCTCGGCATCGACGCGACCTCGCGCTACACGCTGACCGACTGGAACGACGAAAAATCCTTTCTGAAGCAACTCTTCGATCCCGCGGAGCCCTACAACACCCGACTCCGTCCTGGCCTGCCGCCCACCGCCATCGGTAGCCCCGGCCTGAGGTCGCTCGACGCCGCCCTGCACCCCGAGACCACCGAGTACTGGTATTACCTTCACGACGCGACCGGAACGATCCATCCGTCCAAGAACGCGGCCGAACACGACAGACTCAAGAGGAAGTACCTATGAACTACTGGCTGGCGAAGTCGGAACCCGATGTGTACTCGTGGGACACGTTTGTCGCCGAGCGGCAGACGGCTTGGACCGGGGTTCGTAGCGCCGAAGCCCGGAACAACCTCCGCTCGATGAAAGTCGGTGATCGGGTCGCCTGGTACCACTCCAACCTCGGCAAGGAGGTCGTTGGTGTCGCGACGGTCATGCGTGAGTCATATGAAGACCCCACGGCGGAAGGTGATCCTCGTTGGTTGTGCGTGGACCTCGCTCCGGTAGCGCCGGTTCCCAAGCCGGTTAGCCTCGCTCAGTTCCGGGCCGATGCGGTTTTGGCCGAGTCCAAGCTGGTCAAGCAGGGCAGGGTCAGCGTGATTCCGCTCTCCGCCGAACAGTGGGCGCGCATGTGCAAGTTGGGCGAGTTCAGCGGATAAATTGTGAAGGCGGGAGGCGTCTCCGTAGGCACCGTGCGCCGCTCCCTCCCGGTCGCCCAAGGTTCGCTGGAACCGCGCCTCCTCGTCGCTGTCGGAGCCTGTCGAGGTCATCCATCATGCTCGTTCTGCTCTCGCTCACCACCGCTCTCGCCCAGTCCACGGACGTCGTGCCGGAGACGGCCGCGCAGCGACAGGTGTTTCAGGCCGTTACCATCGTTGAATACGAGGGGGCGCGCGTCAGCGGCAGCCCGGGGGGCCCAAGTGGCATTGTGGCCTACGAGCCGAAGCGCGGCACCCACAAGTCCCTGATCGTGCTGCGCGCGACCTTCGACGACGAGGTGGAAAACAGCGTCGGCCGCGTTCGCTAACGCTGGATACTATCCGTGCGGGTCGTCCGAGCCCGACTTCGGCGTCGAACGCAGGATCATCGCGATGATTCCGCCGAGAATGGCCAGCATCAAGACGCCAGGCACCAGCACCATCGGATGGGTGGGCTGGTAGGTTATCCGGTGGAAGATCAGGGCGCCGAGGCCGGGGTTCGGCTGCGCATCCTCGTGGAGCTTCAACCCCTTGAGCGCGGCGCGTGCGGTGTCGCCGAGCGCGCTGTCGTGCCCTTCCGCACCGCTGGCCCATACCACCGCCGTCCCCGTGGAGGTGTCAACCCCACCTGCCCACAAGCCGGTGTTGGCGTGGAACAGGATGGCGACTTCGCCCTCGCCCCGCACCACCATCTCGGCGGGGGGCAGCTTGTCCGCCGCCTTGCCGAAGAGGTTCCGACCAAACAGAATGGCCTCGTCGGCGAAGCTGAACTCGTCTACGACCACGGCGTTGCCTGCTTCGCTGCAAAGCAGGAGCACGTCGGCTACGCCCCCCACATAGGGATGGATGGCCGCCGTGCAGAGCCGGCTGTCCTTGGCGCCGGTCTTGCCGTACAGCGCGGTGACCTCCGTGCCCTCGGCGTCCAGGGGCAGCCGCCAGCCACTCGGCAGCACCAACTCGCCAGCGTCGTCGCTGAGAGTCTCGATGGCGCCGAGCGCGGCCGGCGGCGAGGTGATCTCGACCTGGGCCAGCAGCAGCTCGAGTTGTTTCATGGCCCGGTCCGACCCCTGCGCCGGCGCGATCGTCCAAACCTGGGCGGTCAGGCCCCGCGTTGCGAATGCCGCGGCGTGGCAAACGCCTTTGAGCCCGCCGCGTGCGGTGAAGGTGAGCGTCGCGCGCACCCGCTTCTGCCCGGCCACCTCCTCCACGTTCACCGAGGCGACGGCGACATCGGCCCCGCCCTCCTCGCTCTCGATCAGGGCCTTCCACTCGCCCGTCAGCGCTTTGGCGACCTCGGCGTCCAGCACCAGTTGGTAGGCCGTCGACCACGCGCGGCCGAAAACCGCCGAATCGCCAGTACGACCCTTCCAGTCCCAGTCGGACCACCGGGCCATGTGCCAACCGGGCGCGGAGAGCGTGAAGCCGGACTGAGGCATGGTGAACTTCCCGTCGGCGGGCTGGTCGGCCTCGCCCGCGCTGGCGATCGAGACGAAAAAAGCGAGTGGAAGCATCCTGGACCCCTTGGCGCCGCGCCTTTAGTACGGGGCGTTCAGCACGAGCACATGGCTTCACTGGGTCCTGACATCGATTGCGCCCTCACTGGGTGCCGGCAGCGGCTGTGTTCGGCGTTCGCTCTGGTGCTCTTGTCGCTCGTGGCCTGCGTTCCCACGCCCGAACGCAACCGGGTCGTGGTGGTGGGCATGGACGGGTTGGAGTACTCGGCGCTTCATCGGTACGCGCGCAACCTACCGAACCTGAGCGCCCTGCTCGAACACGGGGCACACGCCGAGGTTGAGGTGACCAGCCCGATCATGTCGCCCATCCTCTGGACCACGATCGCTTCGGGGTACCCCGCAGAGGTGCACGGGATCGGCGGGTGGACCAACGGTCGCGGCAAGTCGTTTACCGGCGCTGACGTGCAGGTCGAACGGGTGTGGGACGCGCTTACCCGAGACGGCCGCCGCAGCGTGCTGGCGGGATGGTTGATGACCTGGCCGGCGCCGATCATCGCCGGACAGGCGCTGTCCGACCGCTTCGTGTGGGCCTACCCCATGTCGCGCAGCACCGATCAGCCCGCCGTCGATGAACAGCTCAAGGTCACGACGTTTCCCGACGCGCTCGGCGTGGTGGCGACGGAGCTGCTGCCGGATGCGGCGTGGCTCGCCGCCTCCCCGCTGGGCTACCAGGTCGCCGAATATGGGGCCCCGTCGCATCCGCTGCGGCGGGACGAGCTGCACGTCCGGGTGTTCGAGCGGCTTTGGCCCGAGGCGGACGCCGACTTCGGGTGTGTCTACGTCAACGGTGCGGACCAGGTGAGCCATGCCTACTGGCCATTCCAGGACCCGGAGACCCAAAGGGTCATTCGCCACGACCCGACCGCCCACAAGCGAGCCGTGGACGTCCTGCTGCGTCGACATCCGACGCGCGCCGTGCCCCCTTGGGGAGAAAAGGGCCTCACTGGCGATGACCTTGGCGAGGCAGGGCGATGGGTCCCCGACTACTATCAATACCTCGACAGCGTGCTCGGCCGCATCCAAGCGGTCGTCGATGACGACACGACGCTCATC
>CANFCK010000009.1 GCA_947445035.1 Deltaproteobacteria bacterium | reverse complement strand
GAACTTTTGAACTGCTACCAATTTTTCAAAGATCGACGCGGCCTTTCGACTGCGTAGCGACGGGGACTTTTGAGGGTCTTTCCGGCGCCGCGGCTGTTATCTGATGGTGGCCCAGCCGTCAAGGAGGGGCCACCGCTTTTCCACCCGCTCCGGGAGGCCGCAGGGCCTTCCGAGGGCCAACCTTCTATGGTGGGGGGTGGGTGCGGTCAAGGCCTTTCTGCTCGACGCCAGCTACCAGAAGCGCAGCTCGGGGTGCATGGCCAAGACCTTGTAGACCCACCCGAAGAACATGCCAAACATCAGGACGGCCGCGGCCCTTGACTCGCGCTTATCCACCCATCGAAGCGCCTTCCTCCAGTATCCGCGGCCGGTGACGACGTCGGCGAATCCGATGGCCGCCCCGGCCAGCGTACAGGAGAAGAGGACGACCCCGAACGGTTGGTTCAAGAAGGCGTCGATTGGCCGAAGATGGGCGAACAACGTGAAGGTTGTGGTCATGCCGCACATCGGGCACGGGAAGCCGGTAAGGTGCAGCATCGTGCACTCTCCCAACCCCAACTGCAGGTGGGTGCCGTAGCCGTTCGGCGAAGGCGTGAGCCAGCTGGCGATCCCGAGAACGCTCCACGCGGGAACGCCGATCACCGCGCCCACCCCTCGGTTGAGGCTCAGGGGCGGTTGCCGGTCGACCCAGCGGCCAATCTGGTCGATGGTGCCGTTGACCCGGTCCGAAAGGGTGTCCACGTTCATTCTTGCTCCTCGGCCACGGCTGCGGCCAGTACGGCCTCGATGGCCGCCGCTTCTCGTTCCATTCCGTCAAGCCGCTCGCGCATGCTCCGGCGCAAGCCGCGAAGCTCGCTGGCAAGGTTCAGCGCCGTCAACATCGCGACCGTGTACTGCTCAGCGCCCGGCGTGCGGCCAATCAGCACCTTCATCCGCCGGTCGACGTCGTTGGCCGCGGCTTCAAGCTCATCCCCGTCGTCCGCGCGCAAGGTGTAGTTTCGCCCGAGGATGGTGATCTGCTTCTGCACCGGCCATCGCTAACCGATCCCCTCCCCTCACAGGTAGCCGTGGTCCCGGAACCAGCGCAGGCTCTTTTCGACCGTGCGCTCGATGGGGGTGCGCGGCACGCCCAGCTCGTCCCAACTCCGACGCCCCGTGCGGTAGCGGTGTTGCATCATCGAGGAGAGCACGTGGCGATCGAGGCCGACGAAGCGGTGGGCGTCGTACCGCTGGAGCACGGTACCGACCGCCGACGCCGCACGCAGCGCCAGGCGCGGTACCGGAAACACGGGCGATCGAGTGCCCGCGGCCACGGCGCAGGAGGCCATGAATTCCCGGTAGCTCAGGTTCCAGTTCCCCAGCAGGTAGCGCTGGCCGGGCGCGCCGACCTCCAGGGCGCGGATGTGCCCGATCGCACAATCATCGGCGTCAATGAAACACTTTCCACCGGTCGGGTACACGGGCACCCACCCGCGGGCCACCGAGAGCAGCAGCTGTCCGCTGGTGGGCTTCACATCCCAGGCACCAAGGACGTAGTCGGGGTTGACCACCACGGCGCCGGCCTCGATGGTGAGGCGCTCCGACTCAAGTTTACTCTCGTAGTAAGAGCGTAATCCACCCGACTTCCCGTAGACACTGTCGGGGTCGATCGGGCTCGATTCGCCACCCGGGCTGACAAGACCGCCGAAGCCCACCGTCACCGACGACGAGCACGTCACGAACCGGGAGATCCCGAGTCGTGCGCGGGCGGCCAGCAAAGACCGGGTCGCATCGACGTGGAGCGACCACATCGCCCGATCACCCCCGGGGCCGGGATCGAAAATTCCGGCGACGTGGAGCACGCCATCGCACCCGCGCATCGCCTCTACGAGCGCGTCCTCATCGGTCAATGAGGGCGATACCAGGGTTACCGGGAGACCCTCGGTGCAGAGGTTCGGCTTGCGGACCGCACACACCACCTCATGCCCCTGAGCCACCAGGTGGCGGGCAACGTTGGCGCCGACAAAGCCCGTGGCTCCGGTGAGGAAGGTGCGCGGCACGGCGCCTACCGGTTTCGGACCAGCAGCTCGCGCGCGATGATGATGCGCTGAATCTGCGAGGTGCCCTCGTAGATCTGGAAGATCTTGGCGTCACGCATGAGCTTTTCGACCGGGTATTCCTGCGAATAGCCATAGCCGCCGTAGATCTGCACGGCGTTGGTCGTGGTCCTCATCGCGACGTCCGCGCAGAAGGCCTTGGCCATCGCCGCTTCTTTGGTGTTGCGCTGCCCATTGTCCTTCATCCACGCCGCCTTCCAGCATAGGAGCCGGCCCGCGTCGACCTCCGTCGCCATGTCGGCCAGCATGAACTGAATGGCCTGGTGATTGGCGATGGGCTGGCCGAAGGCCTTGCGCTCCGTCGCGTACTGCATCGCGTGTTCCATCGCCGCGCGGGCCACGCCGATCGCCGAGTTGCTGACCGCCGGACGCGTGTAGTCGAACGCCGCCATCGCGAGCTTCCAACCGTCGCCGACCTGGCCTACGACGTTGCCCTCGGGCACCTCAACCTCTTCGAACGTGAGCCCGCGGGTGTCGCTGCACCGCTGGCCCATGTTGTACTCCTTCTTCCCAACACTCAGCCCGGGCGAGGAGGCCTCGACCACGAACGCGGTCATGCCGCCGCGGGCGAGCTTGGTGGAGTCGGTCACGGCAACTACGAAAAACCAGTCCGCGACCCCAGCATTGGTGATCCACATCTTCGTGCCGTTGAGCACCCACTTGTCGCCACGCTTGACCGCGGTCGTCTTGAGCCCCTGGACGTCAGAGCCCGCACCTGGCTCAGTCACCGCGTAGGCACACATGCTCGGCCGCGCTCGCGATTCGGTCATGGGCGTGAGATAGCGAGCCTTGAGCGCCTCAGACCCACCGAGGATGACCGGCTGCTGCGCGAGCCCGTTGGCCTCCATGGCCGTGCCGATGCCGGAACAACCCCAGGCCAGTTCTTCCGCGATGACCATGCCGTCCATCGCCGAAAGCCCGATCCCGCCGTTTTCGCCAGCGATGTGGGTATTGAGCAGGCCGACCTCGTGGGCCTTGGCCAGGACCGCCCAGGGATACTCGCCGGTCTGATCGTAGTGTGCGGCGACCGGCCGGATCTCGTTCTGCGCGAAGTCGTGGGCGAGGTCGCGAAGGGCAAGCTGCTCTTCGCTCAGACCGAAGTCGATGGACATGTGGGCTCCTGGTGGGGCTGGTTGCTAACCGGTCCGGCGAGGCGTGATTAGCCCACGGTCATGACTTCCCCCCACAGCATCGACACCGTTCCGACGCCGAACCCCGACGCGCTGATGTTCAAGGTCCAAGAGACGCTGGTCCCGGTCGGAACCTACGAATTCAAGGCCGCGGCCCACGCCTCCGACGCGCCCCTGCCACGGCGGATCTTCGACATCACCGGCGTGGCCTCGGTGCTCGTGGCCCCCCGATTTGTGACCGTCAGCAAAGAGCCGGACAGCCCGTGGCCGCTCTTGGTCCCTAGCATCAAGGACGCCATCCGGGACTTCCTCGACAGCGGTGACATGGCCGTCCCAGAAGAGGGGCTGCCCGTCGATGTGCCGACCGACGAGATGTCGCGAAAAGTGCTCGCCCTCCTCGATGAGTTCATCCGGCCCGCGATCGCCCAGGATGGGGGCGACATCGTGTTTTTGGGCATCGAGGACGGGGTGGTGCTCGTCCGCCTCATCGGCGCTTGTGGGACCTGCCCGTCGAGCACGGCGACCCTGGCCATGGGCGTGGAGCGGATGCTCCTGGAAGAGATGCCGGAGCTTCGCGGGGTGCGGCAGGTTCCGGCGTGAGCTAAACCGGCGCCCGATGATTCTCGCCCTGTTGCTGGCCTGCGACCCGCCCATGCCGACCTACATCGACAAGAAGATGATCGAGAAGGCGTACGTCCACGGGGACACCCACATCATCTGTGGCGGCCTCAAGATGAAGGACGACGGCACGCGGGGCGCGGCGGCCGACATCCTGGCCACGGTCGAGCCGCCAGAGCCCTGCCTGTGCGAGGGCCTGGTGCGTGATGGCGCCTGGGATCCGCCGGTCCTTCGCAGCATGGGAAAGGCCAAGGACGACCTGCACGGGGGGTGCGCCGCGGCGCTATTGGATCGACCTGAGCTCGCTGACCGGGCCGGGCTCGTCAATCAGCTCGCTCGAATCAAGGCGCCGGCGGTGCAGACCCGCCTCGCCGCAGCCGCCCGCGATGACGCGGACCCGCTGGTCCGCGCGGCGGCGATGGCCATCCTCCGCCCAGCCAAAGATGCCGACGCCTTCGCCCTGGTCACCGCTGCCCTGTCGGACGCCAACCCCGCGATGCGCGTCGCCGCAGCCAACGCGCTAGCGGGAATCGAAGCCGCGACCGAGTCGCTCGCAATCGCAGCCAGTGATGCCGACCCCGGGGTGCGGGCGGCGGCCATCGCCGCGCTCAAGGGCAGCCCTCGTTTTGCTGACGTGGCCTGTTCCGCGCTGGCCGGCGACACCGACTCGGGCGTTCGTGCGGCCGCCGCCGCCACGATGAGCGGTACCCGAGAAGAGCCCGTTCTGGCCTGCTTGCGCACCCAAATGTTGAAGGAAGAGACCGACCCCGGCGTGCGCAGCGCCCTGCTCCTGACGTTGCGGAAGACCTCCGCGCCCGCGGCAGCCGCCACGCTTTGCGACGCGATTCCGTTCTGGATCCGCACCTATGTGGGCGACGATCCCCCGGAGCGCGAAGGGCCGTCGGACATTCTTTTCGCGCAGAATGACCGTGACTTCGAACGGTCCTACGATTGTGTCCAGAAGGCGCTCAAAGCGGGTGGATACAAGGGCTGCGGGCAGCGCTACTACATCAACGACTGGTTCCACGAGCTGGGCGGCAAAAACGCGGTGCCGCGTCGGTGCGACCAACCCGCTGGCAGCGGCGGCGGCGGCGGCCGCGAAATCACGTTCTAGGAGATGGAAATGGGAAGTCTGGTCGAAGCGCTCAAAGACGCCGGCAAACGCCGCGCGGTGGTCGACGCCGGCGTGCGCGTGATCGAGCAAGAGGTGGCCGACAAGTCCGGGCTTTCGGGGCTGGCGATCAAGGGCACCTTCAAGCTCGTCCAAGGGCTCAAACCCGGCTTCGTCCCGCAGGCGCTCAACCACTTGATCGACGATTTCGCCGGGAAGATCGATCCGTTCTGGCAAGACTGTCAGGACAAGAAGGAGGAGCCGCGGGGCTACTTCACCCGACGCGGCACCGAGATCGCCAACGCGCTCTTGTCGATCACGGACGACCGGGCGCGGCGGGGTCAGGGCCCGGCCCGAAGCGCATACGAGCGCCTACGGCCAGAAGGCGTCAAGCACGTCATTTCCGCGATGCCCCGCCTGGCCGACTTGTGCCGGGTTCACGCCGGCTGATCGCCGTCGGGGGGAGCGATCACGGACCGCCGACCACCGGGACCCACCAGTGCCCGCGTGAAACCTCGATGGGCGCAGCCGTGAGCGAAAAGCGGGTTCCCCGGGCGAGCACACAACGTTCGGGCGTCGCCGCGTTGTGATGGTTCTCCGCGCGCGGGTAGTCGGCGCGCACCCGGGCGTCCCGGTCCAACGTGAGGCTTCCGCCCTGCGGACCCGGGTCCTTGGTGCCGGCGTACCAATAGCCAACCACCTCACCAGCGGGAGCGCCGGTGCAGCCGACGGGGAGCCGACCACGAGGCGCACCAGCGGCGGCCGCCGGAGCAGCGGTCCCCCTCGTTGGGGTCGCGTGGACAGGAGCGGCCGCTTCGACTGGTGTGGCGACTTCGTCTGGTGTGGCGACGTCGACCGGAGGGGCCGTCACGTCCTCGGGGGCCGCGACCGCGGGCGCGACAGCAGCGACCACGGGCTTCGGTGCCAGCTTCTTCGCAGTCGGAGGCGCAGCGGGTTCCCCCCCCAGAAGAAAGGCGCCCAGCCCAGCGGCGAGGACGGCGGCACCGACGCCGAGCATCAACCAAGGGCGACGCGCGGGCGGGGCGGCGATGACCCCAAGAGTCCGGGCTAACGCCGCGAATGTTTCATCCCCCGGCGCTTCTGCCGCCAGCATCCGGGCCAACCGGCCAAGCGCGCCCTTGCGTTCAGACGAGGCGAGGATGACCGACCACGCCGCCTCGGGATCGCCGGGGCTGGTCGGTTCGGCCGGCATGTCCAACCCCTGGGCGAAGCGCCGCTGCGCCTCGGCACCGGGGAAGCGGCGTGCGCAAGCGCGGGCAAGGTCGCGGAGATCGTCGGCGTCGAGTTGCACTCAGACCATATATCCGAGTTAGCACCGAATCCCATGCTCGCCGTCAACGCTCGTGGCGGCGCGGTTCTGGTTGTGCTGGGGACGCTCTGCGGTCGACTTCTGCTGGCAGGGACGCTGCCGCTGACCGAGGCCGAGGTGGTGCTGTGGGCGCAGGCGCGCGGCGTCCTTGAGGGCGACGTTCCCGCGGCGGCCCTCCTGGTGACCGGTAGCACGGACGCCTTTGGCCAGACCGCGCTCGGAATCCGGGCGCTCGGGGTGGTGATCTCTGGACTTGCCCCGCTGCTCTTGTTGCGACACTGTACGGATCCGCTGCGATTCGCGATGCTGCTTCTGGGTCTGCCAGGGCTGGTCTGGGGAGGGCTGCTGGCGGGAAATGGCCCCCTCCTCTTCGCCGGGGGGTGCACGGCGGTGTCAGGCGCGCTGGGCGGGAGCTGGCTTTTCGCCGGTGCGGGCGTCGCGATGGCGGCGCTCGGAGACCTGGCCGCGCTCGCGCTGTGGCCACTCCTTTGGATGACCGCGCCGGGCAGCTGGCGGCAGATGCTCCCGGGGGTGGCGCTGTCCTTGCTCGCGACGGGACCCAGCTTTGTCCGACAAGCACGCGATGGGCTCGATGGGAGCGTACTCGCAGAGGTGCCGCTCGCGCTGCTCTACGGCAATCCGGGGCTGTTGCTCGTGGCTGCGGCAGCCGGAATCGTCGCCTTGCGTAGACGGGGGGTGGACACGGGACCGTCTCCAACGCTCTTGTGTCTGGCGGTGGGCCTCGTCCTCGTCCCGACTAACGCCAGCGCGTCCGGGTACGCCGCGTTGGCGCTCGGAACCAGCCTCGCTGTGGGCCAGCTGGGTCGAGGAAGCTGGGTCGCGGCTGGGCTCGGGCTCTTGGTGTCGGCGGGGCTGGTGGCCCACAGCTACCGCCCGCTGCTTTTCTTCGAGGGCGATCCCACAGCACGGCTCGGCGTGGGCGCGGATCTGGGCCGTGCGGTCGAGGCCTGGGGGGTCGAGCCGGTGTACACCAGCAGCGTCGAGGACGCCGCGCTCATCGCGTACCACGGCGGCGTGGAGAGCTTCGTCCTTCCGGGACCCGCAGCGGAGCACGCCCTTTTCGTCCGCCCCTGGTCTGGAGGCCCGACTACCGCCGCCGAGTCCTTCTGCGCCGAACGTGGAGGGCCCAACGTAGTCTCTGAGTACAACGAGGACGGGACGGCACTGGAGCGCTGGCAGGTCTACGAGGTGTGGGGTTGCGACCCCTCGGGTCCGGTTCCGGTGACCCGATGAGCGCGCAGGTCGCTCGCCGACTCTTCGCGCGGTTCTGGCCCTTCCGCGGCCGTCTCGCCGCTGCAACGGCCCTGGTGCTCGTCGCCAGTGCCCTGCCGTCGGTTCTGGTGTTCGTGATCCAACGGGTGCTCGACGACGTGCTGATTCGCCGCGATCGCGACGCACTCGCGCTTCTGGCCCCAGGGATCGTCGTGCTCTACGCGCTCAACGGCACCGTCACGGTGGCGCGCTCGCTTTTGACTCGCAGCGTCTCCTGGCGCGTGGTGACCGATCTACGCGCCGACCTGCACCGCGCGCTCCTGCGGTTGGACGTGGGGTGGCATCAGCGCACCCCGGTGGGCGAGCGGGCGGCCCGAGCGCTGGTCGATGTGAACAACCTCCAATACGCGGTGGCGGGCGTCGTCACCGCGATCCAGAAGCCGATCACGCTGGTGGGGCTCATCGCCACGGCGCTGTGGATGAACCGTGAGCTGGCGTTGGTGGCGCTCTTGATTCTGCCCCTGGTGGCCATCCCGATCGACCGCTTCGGGAAGTGGGCCCGGCGGTCCACCCGGGCGGCGTTGGACGCAGGTGCCCGGCTGGCTGGCAACCTCCACCAAACCTTGGCCGGTGTGCGCGTCGTGCAACTCTCGGGGGGTGAAGCGGAGCGGCAGGCGGCCTTTGCGGTGGAGAACGAGCGGCACCACGATGCGCAGATCGCGTCGGCGACGGCGCAGCTGCTGCCGGGGCCGGTGGTCGAGCTCGTCGCCGCCTTCGGGGTGGGCGCGGCGATCTGGGTGGGCGGGCAGCAGGTGATGGAGGAGCGGGTGCAACCGGGCGAGCTGATCGCGCTCTTGGTCGCCCTCGGCCTGATGAACGACCCGCTCAAGGGCGTGGCGCTCATCAACAGCCTGGTCCAACGGGCGCTGGCCTCCGCCGACAGCGTCTTCGGACTTTTGGACACGCCGGCGGCGCTCCGAGACGAAGGCACCCTCGATGCCCCGGCACCCGACACCATCGAGCTGTGCGGGGTCGGCTTCGACTACGGCGACGGCGAGGTGCTCCGCGACATCGACCTGACCGTCATCGCCGGGCAGCGGATCGCCATCGTGGGCGCCAGCGGCGCGGGCAAGAGCACCCTGCTCGCCCTGCTCACCCGGCTGCGCGATCCCAGCGCGGGGTGCATCAAGTGGAACGGTCGCGACATCAGAGAGTTTTCGCTGGCGACGCTCCGGGCGCGGCTCGCGGTGGTGACGCAGGAACCGTTCCTGTTCGACGACACGGTCGCGGCCAACATCCGATTTGGGGTCGCGCACGCGCCGGTGGAGGCGGTCCGGCGGGCGGCCGAAGCGGCTGACGCGAATCCGTTCGTCGTGGCGTTGCCGAAGGGCTACGAGACGCGCGTCGACGAGCTCGGCATGCGGCTGTCAGGCGGGCAACGCCAGCGCCTCTGCATCGCGCGGGCGGTGCTCCGCGACGCGCCCGTGCTCGTGCTCGACGAAGCAACCTCGAACCTCGACAGCGAGTCTGAGGGCGCGGTGAACGCTGCCTTGGAGCGGCTGAGCCTCGGACGAACCACCTTCGTCGTGGCGCATCGCCTTTCGTCGGTCCGCAACGCCGATCTCATCGTGGTCCTCAAGGACGGACGGCTCGTCCAACGAGGTAGCCATGAGACGCTGTTGGCCGAGGGCGGCGAGTACGGACGGCTGATCCGGCTCCAGCTCGGGTAGCTGGTGTTTCCACGTAGGGTGCGGTAGCATCCTCGCTCTCTTGGAACGCGGATGGCCGACGAACCGAACAACCCCGACATCCCCGGCGACTGGCACGGTCCCCTCTCGCTCCGGCCACTCAAGGAGGCGATGCGTTTCGTCCAGGCCTGTGACGACTATACCAAGGAACTGCGCCACCAACACGGCACGCCGGTGTTCAAGGGCCACCCAGGGATCAAGTCTACCTTCATCACCGACATGGCCGGGCTCGAGTTCGTGTTCGGCGCCGCACCCGAGGAGCTCGACCGGCTCGACGACGAAGAAGCGGGCTTCGGCGGGCTGTCGTTCAATCGGCACCAGATGCTCAACGGAGTGGTGCCGGCGTTGATGGCCCACTCGGCCACCCACGGGCCAGCCCGCGCGCTGATCGTAGAGGCGGTCAAGCTCCGACGGAATCAGTTCATCCCGGCGTGCCAGAAGGTGCACGACTACGGCATCCCGATGCTGCGGGAGCCCGCGCGGCGTGCCCGAAGCCGAGGTGGCCGCCCACCTGCTGTTTGCCGCAGCATTCAACGCCACGGGCGGGACCTGGACCACGCTTTTCCCCGGGTTGGCTCAGCTGTCGGTTGACCTGGTCACGCGTGAGCGCCTCGCCGCCGAGCTGCGCGGCTTTTCGGGTTCGTTGTGGGAGCTCAACAAGCTGCCGTTCTTGGAGGACTTCTTCCTTGAGGTCATGCGGCTTTTCGGCCGGCCACGGCACTACTATCGGCGCGCAAAGGTCGACATCTCCATCCCGACCAGCGATGGCGCCTCGGTCAGGGTCAAGAAAGGTACGACGCTGTGCCTCGTCGCGACCGTGGCGCGCCAGGACCGTACCGTCTGGGGCGATGACGCCTCGGTCTTCGACCCGCAGCGCTACGAGAGGAGGCCCGAACTACGCGCCAAGGTCTACGCGTTTGGTCCGCCCCCCGACGCGCGCAACTCGTACGGTTGCGCTGGCGCCGAAAACGGCGTGGCGTCGATCTTGTGGAAGTCACTGGCCGCTACCTGCGCCCGTTCGTTGGACTGGAAGCTCGATCCGTGGCCGGAACCGGACGTGGACGCGTTTGACGGGGTGGACCCGGGCGAGCTGAAGTGGGTGCGGCTGTAGTCGCTCTCCGCGCCCCACACACCGCTCAGATACTGACCCCGGTCTCCAAATTCTTCGGATTGAACGTTTCGCACGGCCAAGGCCGCTCGGGATCGGCCAGGCGGCGGGCATTGGCCACGTCGATCCGTTCTGAGAGCGCGAGGAGCTGGGCCTGGAAGCGACCAAAGATGGCGCGCCCCCGCATGTCGCCATCGAAGACACCAGCCGCATCGCCAATGTCCAGGAGCTTGGGCATCTGTAGGCCCGTGAGCGCCATGATGAGCAGGTACTGCATCGAAGCTTGCACATCGGCGATCTCGGTGCCGGGCCGGATCTTGGTCCCGACGAAGGTCGGGTCGAGGACGTACTCGTGCACGGTGCCCACGGCTTCGTGGAGGCCGGTCACGCTCCAGATGAACTGCGAGAGCACCTCGATGAGCCCCGCCCGGGACCGAGCCGGGAACATGACCGTGCGGGGCGCGGTGCTGAGATGGCTCCAAAAGGCGTTGAGCTCCATGTCGGCGACCACCTGCTCCTCCGTCGCGTAGGCGCTGACATACTCATCGACGAAGTCGTGGATCACGTCGTAGAGCGCCAACCCGTCGGTCATCCACGGAAAGCGGTCCCCCATGCCTTCGGCGCCCTTGCGCGCCGCGAGCTGCCGAACCGTGTGAAAGCGCATCAGCCCGACGCTGTCTGCGAAGGCGCGGGTGAGCGAATCATAGGTCAACGCCGACGCCCGATGAACGAATCCAGCTTCGGGGCAAAGCGTCTCGACCGCCCCGGAGTTGATGGTGACCGTGCGCCAGGTGAACGGTTTGAGCAAGAGCCGCAAGTAGTGGGTGGGCGGGAGCTTGTTCCGCGCTGCCGTGGCCACGTAGTTGGCGATGAGCCAGTGCACGCCGACCAGATGGTCGGCGACGGTCGTGCCCACCATCAGGGAGCACCGCCAGACCCACTTTGCGTGCATCCATGCCGCGTCACTTTCCCCAGATTTGGGTGGGAAGACCCACGCCCGGCCATGGCACCAGTAGATGCCAATCGGCCGCTGTTCTTTGTCGAAAACCGCGCGGGCCCCGTAGTGCTCGAAGCCCTCTCGGACCTCGTAGCCGCTGAGGAAACGCAGGTCGTGCTCCCACGCCGCATCCGCCAACGCTGCGGGCTCGTCGGCGGCCTGCGCGTGGGGCATGAGCCGAAGGGCGCCCAACCCCGCGAACGCAATTCGCGACATGGCCGCGTCCGAGCGCATCTCCGACCAATAGTGGTACGGTCGCGACATCATCGAGCCGAGGGGCAGCACCTCCTGAAAGGTGTCTCGCGCCTCTTCAGGGGACACCCAGGCGGTGGCGTCATCCTTGACCGGAAAAATGAACTGATTTCTCAAAAACATAAGGAAATATTTACGCTTCTTGTCCGGTGCCGGCCAGTCTTCGTCCCCGCTGGGCAAGAAGAGCTGGGCGTCGTCCGTGCTGAAGGGTAGGCGGGCCAGCTTCATCTCGCCCCACGCATGCGGCGGCCGCACCTTGTCGACGGTGGGAAGATCGGCCTTCCACTTCTTGATCGCGCTGCGGATCATTCCGAGGAAAAGCTTCGTGTGCCAGTCAAGCTTCTTCTTGCGTAGCGAGGGGGCGCCATAGCGCACGACCCGCGGAACCGGCGCAGCGGGGCGTAGCGGCGGGGGGAGTAGCAAGACAGGGCTGGGCATGGGCGCCGATACTACCAGAACGATACGTGGAAGGGCGTACGTGCATGCATACCGATGACCACTCACCTCCCGACCGCGCCGATCCGATCCCGGAGGGCGTGACACCACGCCAACGCTGTGCGGTCGGCTTCCCCCTCGCCGGCCTGTTGCTTGCGGCCCCTCTGGTCGCTTCGGCAGCCTGTGGGGAGCCTCCGGCGCGGCGCGGCGCGGAGCATTTGGAGGCGCGCGCCGTGCCGCTGGCGACGGCCCAGGAGCCGACGTTGCCGGCGACCGACCCCCTGCCACGGCCGTTGTGGCTACAGCCCGGTTCGCCGGCGCTGCGCCATGCCGACGCGCTCCGCGCTGAGCACCCCGATGACGCCGCCCTCCTGGACCGGCTGGCCGCGGTTCCGACCGCGGCGTGGCTCGGCGGCTGGACGCGCGACCCGAAAAAGACCGTCTCCGCCCTCGTCTCGGCGGCGGCCAAAGCGGGCGCCTTGCCGGTCCTGGTGGCGTACAACATCCCCGATCGCGACTGCGGCCAACACTCCGCGGGCGGTCTGCGCGAGGCGGACAGCTACGACACCTGGATCGGCGCGATCGCCGCCGGCATCGGCGCGCGCGATGCCATCGTCGTGCTCGAGCCGGACTCGCTCTCGGTGGTTCACTGCCTTACCGACCACGGGCTGGATGAGCGACTGGCGATGCTGCGTCGTGCCGTGGCGACGCTGGCGACGCACCCCGGCGTGCGCGTCTACCTCGACGGAGGCCACCCGAACTCGCAGCCCGCGGCCGTCATGGCAGAACGATTGACGTTGGCGGGAGTGGAAGGCGCGCGGGGCTTCGCGCTGAATGTCAGCAACTTTGTCTCCACCAAAGACAACGTCGAGTACGGCGAGGATGTGTCGCGACTGCTCGGCGGAAAGTCCTACGTGATCGACACCAGCCGGAACGGCCGCGGCGCCAACGGCGACTGGTGCAACCCCTTCGGCCGCGGGGTCGGGGAAGAGCCGACGACCGCGCCTGGCCTGCCCCACGGCGACGCGTTTTTGTGGGTCAAGCGCCCCGGTGAGTCCGATGGCACCTGCCACGGCGGGCCTGCCGCCGGCGAGTTCTGGGGAGGCTACGCGCTGGAGCTGGCGCGACGCAGCTGGCAGCCGAAGCTCGACGCGGTGGCCGACGGGGACGACGGGAAACCATAGGGTCGCAGATGCGCTCCGCGCCTGACCGGCGCCCCGCCACGTTAGCCCGGCCCACCATGTCCACCCCCGATCTCACCGCGCCGCCGAATTTCCTCCGCGCGCTCATCGCCGCCGATGTCGCCCGGGGCGCGTATGGGGGCCGGGTCGTCACCCGCTTTCCGCCTGAGCCCAACGGTTACCTGCACATCGGCCACGCGAAATCGATCTGCCTGAACTTCGGGCTGGCCCAAGAGTTCGGCGGCGTGTGTCATCTTCGTTATGACGACACCAACCCCGAGACGGAACGCGAGGAGTATGTCGCGAAAATCTTAGAATTGGTCCAGTGGCTGGGCTTCGATCCTCGCCCGAACGTCTTTTTCGCGAGCGACTACTTCGGCCCACTCTACGACTACGCCAACCACCTGATCCGGAAAGGCCTGGCCTACGTGTGCGACCTTCCTGACGACGAGATCAGCCGCACCCGCGGCTCTGTCAGCGAGGTGGGAACGCACTCGCCGTATCGGGACCGCTCGATCAATGAGAACCTCGACCTTTTCGCCCGGATGCAAGCCGGCGAGTTCGCCGAGGGCAGCCGGGTGCTGCGCGCAAAGATCGACATGACGAATCCGAACTTCAAGATGCGCGACCCGCTTTTATACCGGATCAAGTTCGCGCATCACTACCGCAGTGGCGACCGTTGGAAGGTCTACCCCTTCTACGACTTTGCCCACTGTCTGTCCGACGCCATCGAGAAGATCACCCACTCGGTGTGCACCCTGGAGTTCGAAAACAATCGCGAGCTCTACGATTGGATCCTGGCCGCCTGCGACATCCCCGACCCGCCCCACCAGCACGAGTTCGCGCGGCTCAACATGACCTACACGGTGATGTCCAAGCGGCGGTTCCTGCGCCTGGTCGACGAGGGCCATGTCGAGGGGTGGGACGACCCCCGAATGCCGACGCTCGCTGGACTGCGCCGCCGGGGCGTGACCCCCGAGGCCCTTCGTCACTTTGCCGAGCGGGTCGGCGTCGCCAAGGCCAACAGCACGGTCGAGGTGGAGCTCTTCGAGACCACGCTCCGCGACGACCTGAACCATCGCGCACCGCGGGCGATGGCCGTGCTCCGTCCGCTGAAGGTGACCCTCCTGGACCACGTCGCGACCGAGTTTACGGGGCACTGGTTCCCAGCCGAAGTGCAGGCTCCCCGAAGATACGCGGGCGAGGCAAATGTGCGCCGGCTCACGATGGGCCCCTCGCTGTACATCGACGCCAGCGACTTCGCGGAGGTGCCGCCGCCCGGTTGGCACCGCCTCTGTCCGGGTGGCACCGTCCGGCTGGTGTCAGGGCCGATCGTGCGTTGTGAAGAGGTGATCAAGGACGCCAATGGCGTCACCGAGTTGCGTTGCCGGGTGCTCGCAGAGGGCGACGCCAAGGCCAAAGGAACGCTGCAGTGGGTGGACGCGGCGAGCGCGGTTCCTGCCGAACTGCGTCTCTACGACCGGCTGGTGCGCGTGGAAAAGCCGTCGCCCGACGACTTCATCGACGAGCTGAATCCGCGCTCGCTGGAGGTCGTGCAGGGGTTGGTCGAGCGTGCCGTGGCCGACGCCCCTGACACGGCGCACTGGCAGTTCCAGCGGGTCGGGTACTTCTTCCGCGACCCGGTCGCCGCCGCCGAGGGGCGCCTCGTCTTCAACCGGACCACGGGACTGAAGGATGGGTGGAAAGCAGAGGTCGTGGCTCCGCCGTCAAAGCCGGTCGTCGGCGCGCCAACCCGAGAGGCAGGCGCCGCTCGCGCCCTCGACGCCGACGTGGCGAAGCGTCGCGACAGGATGGTCGAACGATGGGCCGTTCCCGACACGGCCGCGCGCACGCTGGCCGCCACGCCGGAGATCACCGCCTTCTTCGAAGCTGCCGCCGCCGCTGGGCCGCCGGTGGCCACGGCGGTTTTCATCGCGAACGTGCTCCTTGGGGAGCTGCGGCTGGCGAACCGCGCCCCGGGTACCGTGGACGCTGCCGCGATCGGCAAGCTCGTCGCCCTCGTCGACTGCGGCACCCTCGGCGCCGCGCAGGGCAAACGCGTCCTGGAGGTGCTCTTGACGGAAGGCGGCGCCCCCGCAGATATTGTGTCGCGACTCGGCTTGCACAAGGTGAGCGACCCCGCGCAGATCACGGCCTGGGTGGACGAGGTCATCACTGCTCACCCGAGCGAACTGGCGCGTTATCGGGCCGGCCAGGCCTCGCTCGCCGGATTCTTCACCGGCAAGGTCCTGAAGCTCTCGGGGGGGCGCGCGGACGCCGCCGCCGTGGCGGCGATCCTCGCGGAGCGGCTGAGGTCAGCCTCCTGATTGGTGTAGAGGAGTTCGTCGCCGGGGTGACGCCCCCCCCATGGTAGAAGGCGCGATGCCGCCGATTCACGCAGCGCCCAAGAAGCTCCACCCCGTCCTGTGGCTGCTGATGATCGTGCCCTTCGGCGCGGTCAGCGGGTTCACCGGTGTGGTCCTCGCCTACCTCGCCACGCTGCGCGGCCTGACGGTCGTCGAAGGCGCGTCGTTGGTCGCGGTCGGCATGCTCCCGCACACGGTGAAGTTCCTCTGGGCGCCGATTGTCGACATGACGCTGTCACGACGGACCTGGTACCTTCTGTCCGCTGCGGCCTGCATTGCGGGGATCGTAGCCATGGCGGCGGTGCCCCTGGGACCATCGACCCTGGACTTGATGCGGGGGGTCATCTTCACGGTCAACCTTGCCACCACGCTTTTGGGCATGGCGGTCGAAGGCCAGATGGCCCACCTCACCCCCCCCGAGGAACGCGGGCGGGCTGGAGGCTGGTTCCAAGCCGGAAATCTGGGTGGAAGCGGCATCGGCGGCGGACTTGGGCTGTTCATGGCCGAAAATCTGCCCGCACCCTGGATGTCGGGGGCCATCCTGGGGCTGGCCTTCGCCCTGTGTGGGATTCCGGCGTTTTTCCTCCCCGACGTGCCGCGCGAGGGAACCGGTCGCGGTCCGGTCGGCGCGGTGTGGGACGTGGTCAAGGACTTCTTCGTGATCGTGACCTCGCGGAAGGGTTTTCTCGCCGCGCTCATCTGCTTCTTGCCCATCGGGACCGGGGCGGCGACGAGCGTCCTGGCCCAGGCCGAGATCGCTGCAAAGTGGGGTGCCGACGCCAGCCACGTGGGGCTCGTGAACGGCGTTTTCGCGGGCGTCATCATGGCGGTGGGCTCGCTGTTCGGCGGGGAAATCTGCAGGCGCTTCGAGCCGCGAAATGTCTATGCGGCGATCGGAGCGGCCATGGCCGGCGTGGCCACCGTGATGGCGTTCGCGCCCCCGACCCCGACGACCTTCGTCGTCGGCGGCCTGTGCTACGCCCTGGTCACCGGCCTCGCCTACGCGGCGTTCACCGGGCTGGTCCTCCAGACCATCGGCGCCGGAGCCGCAGCCACCAAGTACAATATCTTCGCGTCGCTCAGCAACACCCCGATCACCTACATGGGGCTGGTCCTGGCGAGCGCGGTGGCCGCGGGCGGCCCCCGGCAGATGCTGCTGACCGAGGCCGGATTCGGCCTGGCGGGAATCGCGGTTTTCTTCGCGGTCAGCGCAACGATCGGCGTGTTGGCGCGGCGTTGGGCGAAGCACGCGCGGGCTTGAACGAAGCAGACACAGTCTTGTCATGATGGCCCACATATTCGGAGCGTTTGCCCCGATGATGCGTCCGTGCTGCTGCTCCCCCTCGCCCTCGGTTGTGCAATAGGCCTGGGCGGCGAGACGCTGACCATCCAGACCGAAGACGCCTCCGAGATGACGGTCACCGTCACCTGGTCGACCACAGTCCCGGCCGACGCGTGGTCGGAGTTTGGTCCGGACAGCGACTACGGGACCAAGCGCGCTGCCTGGTCCTCGGAAGACGGGCTCGAGCACGCCGCGGTGCTGGCCGGCCTCGACAGCCGTCGAACGTGGCACTGGCGGGTGGATTCCGTGGGTGACGAAGGCGAGCGTCATTCCGCCGACGGCCGCCACGCAGGCCCGGCTCAGCCTCGACGCTCGCACCGTCATGGCGATGGCGCAGGACCCTGACCAAGGCGTCGCGCCCGCGATTCTTCGTTACCCCATCCACGGCGGGGAGCCCGAGGTGGTGATCACCCCAGGCGCTCACCACGACTTCGTGGAGCTGGCCGGTGGGGGCTATGCCACGTTGGTGGCGGACGTGCGCACCGTCGATGGCTACGCGGTGCAGGGCGACGCCTTGGTGGAGTTCGAGCCCGACGGCAGCTCGCGCACAGTTTGGACCGTTTGGGATCACGAACGCCCGCTGGGGATCGAGTCGATGGGAGAGTTGGTCTCCGGAGCGCGCGACTGGAGTCACTTCAACAGCCTGAGCCTCGCCGACGGGGCGTATTGGCTGTCGAGCTACGGCCTCGGAGCCATCTACAGGGTGGATGCCGACAGCGGCGAGCTGCTTGCGAAGATCGGAGGAGGAAACGCCGACTACCACGGGGCCGACGATGGGGCTTTCGGCCCCCAGCACGCGCCGATCGCGACCGCCGCGGGCGTGCTCTTGTTCAAGAATGGCGCGCTCGGGTCGACCGACGCCTACAGCGAGGCGGTTGAGTATCGGTTGGACGATGAGGCACACGCCTACGCCCGCGCGTGGAGTTACGACGCCGACCAGACGATCCACGCGCTGATGCTGGGGAACGTCGATCCAGTCCCCGGCGGTGGGCACCTCGTCGCCTGGGGGTCCGCGGGACGGGCGACGCTCCTCGACGAAGAGCACCGGCCGATCTGGGAGGCCGCACATCCCCTGGGCAGCACCTTCGCGTATGCCCACGCGGCCGACGAGCTCTCCGCGATCCCGTAGCGCCGCGGCTCAGAGCAGCTTTACGCCATCGAGGTCGATCGCGTATTGTGTGACCGGAGTGGTGACGGTGGCGGGATCCTTCCCAGCGTCCTCGGCGAAGTGTTTTGCATCCTCGATGGACAGGACCTCCTGGTGGAAGACGCCGGCCACCACCGCGGTCTTGCCGGCGGCGTCGAGCGGCAGGAAGACCTCGTATTCTTTGTCCTTGCACATCACCGTGACGTCGGGGTTCGCGGTGGCGAGGCGGTGCCAGCAGCCCTTCTTCGCGCAGACGACCGCGATCCCCGCCTTTACGACGACGGACTTGCCTTCCCAAGCGGCGGCATTGGCGAGGACCTCGTCGAGTGAGATGGCGGCGGCTTCGTCGGGGGGCTTACCGAAGTTCACGAGGGTGGCGGGCGCGGAAGGGGCCGCGGCTTCAACCGCCGCGACGGCCGGGGCCGGAGGAGCGTCGGCGTTGCAGGCGAAAAGGAGCGCGAGAAGCATGAGGCACCGAGAATGCGCCGGGCTACCCGGTCAACCGGCATGGGTCAAGCCGGAGCGTCGGCGGCCGTATCGAGCACGAACTGTCGATACCCGAAGGTCAGGGCCCAAAGCTCGCGCTGGGCGGCCTCGTTCACCGGAGTCTCGAGCTCCGGAGCCACGGTCCTCGCCCACCGACCAACCTCCTCGAACGAAGCGGCTTCGTCCGGCAGCCGCACCTCGTCCCACCTTGCCTCGGGGAGCGCAGCGCCGAGCCACCGTTCCACGCGCGCCCCGTGGTTCTGAAGCGTGCGGAGTGGTGAAAAGCCGTAGGGCGTGAGATCGTCTTCTAGCGGGTTGGCGTGCGGCTCCCAGGAGGCCAACGGGTCCGCGGGTTGCGACAGTCCGGCAGCCTTGCAGAACGTGCGCGCACGGAGATGATGGTCCCAGGCGGGGTGGGGAACCGCCGCCCCCCGGTACAGGCGCGGGCGACGCCACTCCACCTCCCCCGGAAATGCGAAGCCCCGCGCCGGGCGCCGCGTCGCGCGCTCGCCGAAGAGGACCAGCGGGCCGGGTTCGATGAGCCGACCCTCTCTTGACCGCGCCACCAGAGCCTCGTACTCGGCACGCGTCATGCTGAGGCGGCCCGACTCACTCTGTCGATCCTGGAGCGACAGCCCCACGGCGCGCCCGCCCAAAAGGCGCAGCGAGTCGGTCCAGTTCATGGGCAGGTCCGGATTCAAGAGCGGGTGCAGGCGCGGCGCAGCGGTGACGGTCCCCTCCCCCTTCCGGCGGATCACCACCATGAAGTTCGACTTGAGTTCTTGCCACAGGTCCAGCCAATACAGCACCGCCCAAGGGTCCCAATCAAGGCCGAGCCGGGGACCCATCACCCAGGGGTCACCCCATGGGCGGTGGACGACAAAGGCCAACTCCAGGCCCGCCGCGTCGACCATGGCGAAAAGCTCGTGCGCCGAAAATGCCACCCCAGACATATGCAAGAAGCCATCGACGACGCCGGCCGGGTTGGCGCTGTCGGCGTAGTCCTCGAAGGTGAACCGGAGCGGATGGTGCTCCGGTAGGCTCGTCATCAGCGCCGCGAGCCAGCCGGGGTGCCGCTCGTCTGCGTACCCGAGCCCGAGGAGCGCCGCGATCTGCGCCACTTGGAACACCCGCCGCCGACCGAACCAGGGGTAGACCATCAGCCGAACCAGGCCGCCCGGCGCCAGACGCTCCGCGAAGCCTCGCAGTGTCGCCGCGGGGTCCGACAGATTCATCAGTACGCCGAAGCACTCGATCCAATCGAAGGGGCCGTCGGGAAAGGACCATTCGTCGTCGAGGTCGCCGTACGTCGCACGCACGTTGTCGACCCCGTGGGCGCGAAGGCGCCGAGCCGTCAGCCGGAGGCTCGCCTCTGAAACATCGGTGGCGAGCACCTCGGCGGCGGGGTTGGCGCGTGCGATGGGGTAGGCCTGCCACGTCCCGCAACCGGCAACCCAGATGCGTGGTCGCTCGGGACCCGGCCCGACTCCCGCCTCCGAGCGCATCCAATCCAAGTGTAGTTGCCACAACTGCGGCCGCGCGATCGACGCCGACAGCGGGATGTCGGGGTAGGGCCAGCGCTCGTACAGCGGCCGCGAGGGCGGCGGCGAATGCATCAGACCCCGGCGAACTGTACGTTGTCGAACACCAAGGTCGGCGTCAGAATCGTGCTCGCCCGCCAGGCATCGTTGCCCACGCCGGACAGGCCCGCGAAGAGTGACAGCAGGTTTCCGGTCACATTCATCTCCCCGATCGGGGCGCCGATCTGCCCCTTGCTGATGAGGTGCCCGCGGATGCCGAAGGAGAAGTCGCCGCTGTTGGCGTCGGAATTACCGCCCATGAACGAGGTGACCAGGATCCCCTCCCCCACCGCTGCGATCCAGGCGGCGCGGTCCTTGCTGCCCAGGGCGACGACCCGGTTGGAGGCGCTTCCCGTCGTGACCGCGAGCTTGCCCTTCCTTCCGTAGTAGGTGTCCACGTAGAGATTGGTCAGCACACCCTTGTCCACGATCGGGAGCGCACGCGCGGCGATGCCTTCTCCATCGAAGGCCCGGCTGCCGAGGCCGCGAGGCAAAAACGGATCGTCGAGGATGCTCAGCTTGGACGACGCGATGGCCTTACCGAGCTTGTCCGCCACGAAGGAGCGGCCTTGCTGGATGGACGCGCCGTTCGCCGTCGAGAGCAGCCGCGAAACCAGCGAGCCGGCCGCCTGCCGGTCGACCACCATGGTCGTCTTTCGGGTGCTCACCTTGGCCGAGCCCAGCCGGGCCACAGTGTAGGCCAACGCATTCTTTCCGATGGTCGCCGCATCGGGAAGATCACCGAGGAAGCGAGCGCCATAGCCGTCGCCGTCGGCCGCGCGTTTGTCGCCTTCGTCGCGGAGGGTGACCTCGACGCTCGGCCAGATGTCGGTGCTGGCGGACTGGCCCAGCAGGCCGTTGCTGGTGGCGCAGGCGCCGGTCGCCGAGCGAAAGGTCAAGTTGCTGGTGCAGGAGATCACCCGGTCGTTGCGGCGCGCCTCCGTCTCCATGACTTCGACCCAGCGCTCGCGCGCGGCGGCGTCCAGCCCGGCGACCAGCGCTGGGTCTTCGACTTCGAGCGGCACCACGGACTTCGGAAACAGCGCCGGATCGGTGATGAGCCGGGCGGGATCAGGCTGAAGGGCGCGGGTGAGCGCGACGGCATCGGCCAGAAAGCGGTCCAGCGCCTCGGGACGGAGGTCGGTGGTGCTTTGGCTCGAATAGCGTCCGTCGACCCAGAGTTGGACGGAGACCGAGCGCGAGGTCGCTTCCTTCAGGCGTTCCGTCGCGCCGTCGCGACGCTGAAGCTCGACGGAGCGCGAGCGCCCCGCGACCGCAAAGACCTCCTGGGCTCCGGCCCGCTTCGCGCGTTCGACCACATCCTGCGCCCGCTCAACCAGGGTGGCCTCATCCATTGACGCCGCCAACGGTCATCGAAGACACCAGCACCGTCGGCAATCCCTGACTCACCGGGACCCCTTGGCCGTCTTTGCCACACGTCCAGCCGCCGGCGTCGAGCTTGGAATCTCCCGCTGCCATGGTGATTTTCTTGAGCGCGTCCGGGCCGTTGCCGATGATGTTGACATCCTTGATCGGGGCCGTGATCTTGCCACCCTCCACCAGCCAACCGTTCTTGATGTAGAAGGTGAAGTCACCCGCCCCAATCTGCACCACGCCGTTGGTGAAGGTCTCGGCGATGATGCCGTTTTTGACACTCGCGATGATCTCTTCGCGCGAGTGGGGACCGTTTTCCATGAAGGTCGCGCGCATACGGGGGAGCGGCTGGAAGCGAAAGGACTGCCGACGCCCGCTGCCCGTCGGTTTCACACCATAGTGTTTGGCGCTGATTTGGTCGTGCAGGTAGCTGCGCAAGATGCCCTTTTCCACGAGCACCGTGGACTCGGTCGGGTTGCCCTCGTCGTCGAACGCGATGGCGCCGCGGGTATTCGCCTCGACCCCGCTGTCCACGATGGTGACAAAATCAGAGGCGATGGGTTTTCCGACCAGGTCGCTGTAGATGCTGGTCCCCGTGCGGTTGAAGTCCGCCTCCAATCCATGGCCGATGGCCTCGTGCAGGAGGATGCCACTGGCGCCGGCCGCGAGGACCACCGGCATTTCACCGGCGGGCGGCCGTTTTGCGTCGAAGAGCACCAGGGTGCGGTCCACCGCGTCCTTGGCCAGGGCCTTCAGGTTTTCGTCGGTGTACCAGTCGATGCCGCGACGACCGGCCAGGTTGGCGCTGTTGGAGACCGTCTGTCCGTTCTTGGTGGCCGTGACGACGCACCAGAGCCGCGTCATGGGCCGGACATCGACGTGCATGCGGCCGTCGAGCGTCGCGATCAGCACGCGCTCCTCACTGTCGCCCCAGTTCACAGTGACCTTGGTGATCGACGGATCCAGCGCCTTGGTGTGGCGCTCCAATGCGGTGAGAATGGGCAGGCGGGCATCGATGCCAACGTCACCCCAGGAGGTGGCCAAGGGGTAGAGCGCCTTGGACGCTTCGTTGACCACGAAGGGCTGCCTGGGAAGTGCGGCCGTCCCCCGCGCGATGCTGGCCGCCGTGCCCGCCGCGCCGAGCATCGCTTCGATGGTCAGCTCTTCGGTGAAGGCGTACCCTTGCTGGTCGCCCATGACCGTGCGCAGCCCCGCGCCCTGATCGATGCTGGCGCTGGCCGAGGAGATGATGCCATCTTCCAGGCTGATGCTGACGCTGCGCGTGTGCTGGAGGTAGACGTCCGCGAAGGTGGCGCCGTTCTTTCCGAGCTCGGTGAGGAGCCGCGCCAAAAGGGGCTCGTCCACCCCGAACCAGGTCGCGAACGGATTGGTCGGCAGCGGCGCCGCAAGATCGACCGCCGCGCTGGGGCGCGCACACCCGGCGAGCCAGCCGGGCATGGTGACCACGCCGATGCCGGCGGCAGCGGCCTGAATGAGATGGCGACGAGAGGGCATGGGCGTTTCCGGGAGCGGCCGGAACTGTATCCGGTGAAGCCTCGGGTCGCGTCCGGGACATACGAGCAGACGAGGTGATGGCAGCCTACGAGCGCGCCGCGGCAAGGATCGAGCGGAGGCCCATTGGGCCGGAGGGAGAGCCTGGCGCCCGGAACGGGCGGCCGCCCCCGTCACCCCCGCAGCCGCCCCGCAAACGACGTCCCCTCCGGTGCCGATACCCCCAACCACTCCGCTGCCGTCGCGCCGATGTCGGCGAGCGTGGTGCGCGTGCCGAGGTCGATGCGGCCGATGCCGCGGCGCCACGCCAGGACCGGCACGTACTCGCGGGTGTGGTCGCTACCCGGCGCGGTGGGGTCGTTGCCGTGGTCGGCGCAGATGAGCAGCAGATCGTCCGACCCCAGACACGACAAAAGCTCCGGAAGCCGCTGATCCAGGGCCTCCAAGGCGCGGGCGTACCCCAAGGGGTCACGACGGTGACCATAGAGCATGTCGAAGTCGACGAGATTGGCGAAGACCAGCCCGCCCTTCGATTCACGAAGAACGTCGAGGATGGCCTGGGTGATGGTGGTGTTGTTGCCCGCCTTGACCGAACGGGAAAACCCACGCTCGCCGTAGATGCTGGCGATCTTGCCGATGCTGGTGGTGGGGATGCCGGCAGCGACGAGGCGGTCCATGACCGTGTCCCGCGGGGGCTGGAGCGCGATGTCCTTGCGATTCTCGGTGCGCACATACGCGCCAGAAGTCCCGACGAACGGGCGCGCGATCACCCGGGCGATGCCCCACGTCCGAACGACCTCGAAGCTGGTCTTGCACAAGGCGTGCAACCGGTCCACGGGGATGACCGACTCGTGCGCGGCGACCTGGAAGACACTGTCGGCGCTGGTGTACACGATCGGCTTGCCGGTCGCGACATGCTCATCGCCCAGCCGCTGGATGATCTCGGTGCCGGAGGCCGCTTCGTTCCCGAGCCAACCCTCACCGGTGGCGGCCGCGTACTCGGCCATCAGCTCTGCGGGAAAACCACCGTAGTAGGTCTGAAAGGCTTCCTGGACGGTGCAGGCGGCAATCTCCCAGTGGCCGGCGATGGTGTCTTTGCCGACGCCAGCCGTGGCGGCCTTGCCGAAGGCGCCTGAAACCACTACCGGCTCCGGCACCCCGACCACCGATCGGATCGATGCCAGGCCCATCGCAGCGAGGTTGGGTATCCGCAGCGAGGTACGCTCGGCGATATGCCCGAGGGTGTCGCTGCCCGCGTCGCCGTATTGGGCAGCGTCGGGCATGGCGCCGACCCCCAACGAGTCCGCGACGACCAGCGCGACCGTTCGCATCAATACCCGCCTTTGCTCGTTCCGCCCGTGACAATCGCCACCGACGCGCTGGCGCCGAGTCGCGTGGCACCCGCACCCAGCATCGCCTGGGCATCCGCGGTGTTGCGCACCCCGCCCGAGGCCTTCACGCCCATTTCCGGACCGACGACCTGGCGCATCAGGCGGATGTCTTCGACCGTGGCGCCGCCCCCCGAAAAGCCCGTGCTCGTCTTGACGAACGCCGCGCCCGCCGCCTTGGAGATCGCGCAGGCCGCCACCTTCTGCTCACGCGTGAGCATGTGGGTTTCGAGGATGACCTTCACCGGGCGGCCACTCGCCGCCTCGACCACCATGCGGATGTCCTCGAAAACGGCGTTGAGGTCGCCGCCCTTGAGCAGCCCAAGGTTGATGACCGTGTCGATTTCGTCGGCGCCATTGGCAATCGCGTCGCGCGTTTCGGCGGCCTTGCCGCGGCTGGACATCGCGCCCAACGGGAAACCGACCACGCAGATCGTCATGACGCCGGCGCCCTTGAGCAGCTCCTTGCACAACGGCACCCAGGTGGTGTTGATGCACACGCTCGCGAACTTGTACTTCCGTGCTTCGTCGCACAACTTCACGTGGTCGGCGCGGGTGGCGTCGCCTTTGAGCAGCGTGTGATCGATGCGTCGGGCCACCTCGGCATTGCTGACCTCGGGGCTGGTGCCGTCGGTCCCGATGCGATCGGCGCCGCCGAGGTGTTTGTCGAGCGAGGACTGGTCCTGCCAGGTTCCCCGCACCTCAGCAAGGGGTGGCACCAACTTCATGGTCTCCGTCGCCGACATTTCCGCACGGACGCGCTCGGCGATGCGCTCGATCAGGGTCTCCATCTCGGTCGGCATGGTCGCTCCGGACGGGAAGCTAACGTGGCCGGCGCACAAGGAACAAATCCTTGTAACCGTGAGGAAATGAGCCGCATCACGTCCAAACTGGGTACGACCCACGTTTTCCACGTCCTCAGAACCCGGCACCAGGACCGCATCGCGGCGCGCCCGCTACCGGGGCCGCACCCACGGGCGTCTCATGCACGCGCGAGGGGTCTTTGCCCGCCGCTCGGCACCGTTGGCGCGATCCACGATCTCCTCCGCGGCGCGCCGGCCCGACTCCGCCGCCCCGTTCATGTAGCCCTGGAACTCGGCGCTGGTGTGTTCGCCGCAGAAATGCAGCCGCCCCGCCGACTCCGCTTCAGCGCCCCCAATCGTGGTCCACTGCCCGATCCGGTAACAGCTGTAGCTGCCAAGGGCGGTCGGCTCGGTAGGCCAGGACTGCCGGGCGGCCTCCCCGGTCCAGGCCGCGCGGGTTCCCGGCCAGATTGGCTCCAACTCGTCGATCAGCTCGTTCCCACGGGCCTCGGGCGTGCCTTCCGCGAGGGCCTCGCCGCGCGCTCCCCCGGTGAAATTGGCGAACCCGCCCTCCGGTCCCGCCTGTTGGTCCCAGGTGTCCCAACCGCTCTGAAGGCCAGTGTCGCTGAGCAGGAGCCCATTTTCCCCCGTGGCCTCCCACGGGCGGCCGGCAAAGGGGAGCAGGAGCTTGGCATTGGTGCCATACCCCAGCTCGTTGATCGCGCGGAGCTTCACGTCCGAAAGCGCGAGATCGAGCGTGAGTTTGCGGAGCACCGTGAACGGGAGCGAGGAGACGACGTAGTCGGCCAACTCGTCGCTGCCGTCCGCATACTCCACCCGCAGGCGGCCATCGTCCGCCTCCCGGATGGCCACGGCCGCCGTCCCGAAGCGGATCCGGTCCGCGAAACGGGTCGCCAACGCGTCGGCGACCTGCTGATTGCCCCCCAGGATCCGATATCGTTCGTCGTACTCCGACACGCCGCTGCCCAGGGAGAACAGAAGGTTGAGCGCCGACTGGTCCTCGATCTCAAGCCCATAGTCGGTGGTGATCAAGAGCCGCAGGAACTCGCCGGCCACGGTGCCGTCGGTGGTCGGACCCATCCAGTCTGCAACCGACGTGTGGTCGACGGCCTCGGCGCCGCCGGGGTTTGCGTAGGAGATGAGATCGGTGGAGAAGGTGCCCAGCGCCTCGTCGATCGCGGTCACCAGCGGCTCCAGGTCCCGGAACAGGTCGCGAGGGAGCATCCGTTCGCCTCGCAGCCACACGAGCTCGTCGTAGGCGCTGGCGTAAAGGTCGATGAGGGTGAGCCCCAGCTCCTTCACGAGGTCGAGCAGGTCGGTGTCGGCGGAGTTGATCCACTCACCGCCCAGCTCGGCCACGCGGTCGGGGGCGCTCAGGAAGAGGCCGGGAACGCTGTACACCCGGCCGCCGGGCCGGTCCAGGGCTTCGACGACGCTCACCGTGAACCCTTCCCGAACGAGGTGCCGGCAGCAGTTGAGGCCGGCGAGGCCCGCGCCGAGCACGACCACCTTTTCCGGGCGCACAGCTGTTGTCGGGTCAGCCGCGGCGCCGGAACACGCCAGCGCGCCGACCAGCGGACCGGCCGCCAACCCCTTGAGCGCGCTCCGCCGCGAGGGGTCGTGCGGAAGCCCCGCCTTCCGGCGCCGATGGTCTACGAGCAGCTGACCGCCGAGCCAGGAGAGGGGCGAGCGCATGGGGCGACGTATCGCGGCGGCCACACCACGTCCGGGCCCGCGACCCAGACTGGCCGCACCTGCGCCGTTCATCCGCTGCGGCCAACGAGCCACCGGCGGCGCCGCCGGTCCCGGGGGGGCCCCGCCGCTGGTGGTCTTGGCCTCGCCGGGCGAAAAGGCGAAGGGGTAGCTGACGACAACGATGCCACCACCGCGGCCGGGGGAAACGCCAGCCGTCGGATCCCGTCGACGATGCAGCTCTCCACGACCGTGTTGGCGAGGGTGCTCTCCCCCACCTCCGCGCTCGAGCACGATGCCGTCGATGTGTCGATCCCCACACACCAGATCCATCCGGTCGACCGCGGCCTCCTGGGGCAGCGCCAGCCGGTAGGTAGCGGAGATCGGATCGTCCTACGGGTTCTGGAACCACTGCACCATCGTCACCCGAGCCAGTCCCGCGGTGACCTCGGCGACGATCGAGGTGTGGTTCACGACGAAGGCGCTGGTGACCCCGTTGTCGTCCGGAGTGTCCGCACTCAGTTGTCCGCCGCCAGCCTCCTCTCCGGCGAACACCTCCGCCGGATAGAGGACAGGGTCGTCAAAGCCGGGCGCCCCCGCTTGGCAAAAAGACACCCACACCGCGATGAGCGCAGTCATGTCAGCTCCTGCGCGGCCGGTTGGCCCAACGCCTCAGGGCTGACTTCGCCGACGCCCCTGGGTTCCCGGGGGAATGTCAAGCGCTTGGAAACACCGCTCGCCCACGCTACAATACCCCCGATGCCGTTCGCTCCCCTCCTCGCGCTCCTCGCCTGCGACACCAGCGAAAGCGCCTGCGACGAGGCCGCGAACACGACGCCCAGCCTGGACGTCGGCACCGGAGAGACCGCCTGGGAGCCGCTGGCGGACGGGGACCGCGTCGGTTGGAGCTATGGGTCCCAAGGGGGCCGGCACATTTATGTGAGCCTGCAGGCTGTGGGCATCGCCCAGGGCTGGACCGACAGTCTCGCCGATCCGAACAACCCGATCGTCACCATCGTGCTCATCGACGACACGCCGACGGACCCGGCCTACCCGGAGGTGGCCGGCCTTTACGACTACCCGCACTTCTTCCGGCCCAACGCGGAGGGCACCCTGGAGACCCTCGGCGATCAGGTGGTCGGGACGGGCACGGCCTGGGAGGAGATCGGCGACATCGACGGGACATTGCGCGCCACGCTCGTCGACACCTGTGGGACGGAGCTGACGGCGGAGCGGCAAGTGACGGTGACCGAGACGCCGTGAGCTGCCCTGCACGTTAGACAAATCCTGTGACCCCCCTCCTCTTCGCCGCGATGGCCCTGGGCGCCGACATCACCGCGCTGACGGACCCCTTCAGCTCCAACGACAGCACGTTCTCGGGCAGCACGGCGTGGGTGTCGAGCTACGCCAGCGACACCTGGTCCACCGCGACCTACGGCGGCGTCTACGCCACCACCGATGACGACGGCGGCACCTGGGGCAGCGGCGGCGCGATCAACAACCACCTCGTCTACACCGGCGACAGCTGGGACGACTTCACCTTCGACGTCACGCTGTACCAGGGCGACGACGACACCATCGGCCTGGTTTTCCGGTTCCAGGACAACAGCAACTTCTACCTGCTGCTTTTCCCAGGGGGAGACGAATACCCGAGCGTGGGCACCGGCGGAAGCTCCAGCAGCGGCTCGGGCACCCGGCTGTACAGCGTGGTCGCCGGCAGCGCGACGCTCGTCGCGAGCAGCACCACGAGTCTCACCCGCTACTACAGCGTCGATGTGCAGATCGTAGCGAACGGAAGCGACATCGACGTGTACGTCGACAACAACCGGAATGGCGTATTCGCGTCGAGCGAGCACCTGATCGACACCACCAGCACCACCCTGACCACGGGCGAGGTCGGGCTGTACTGCTACAACAACGGCAAAGGCAACGGCGGTTGCTATTTCGACGACGTCCTGGTCACGCTTCCCAACGCCGACACCGACACCATCCCCGACTACGAGGACAACTGCCCCTCGATCGACAACGAGACACAGGACGACCTCGACGGCGACAATGTGGGCGACGCCTGCGACGCCGACGCCGACGGCGATGGCTACGTGGCTGGTTCCACCTCGACCACCGACTGCGACGACGCTGACGCCTCGGTCAACCCCGGCGAGACCGAGGACTGCAGCACCACCGCCGACGACAACTGCGACAGCTCCACCAACGACGTCGGTAGCATCGGCTGCACCACCTTCTACTACGACGGCGACGGCGACACCTACGGCACGACCGCCTCGGTCTGCGTGTGTACGGCGACCCGCAGCTACACCGCCTCGGTCTCCACCGACTGCGACGACACCGACGCCGCCGACAACCCCGCGGGTATCGAGGTCTGCAACGGCGACGACGAGGACTGCGATGGCACCGCCGACGAAGATGCCATCGATCGCGACACGTGGTACCTCGACGACGATGGCGACACCTACGGAGACAGCGGCGCCAGCACGCTCTCCTGCACCGAGCCCACCGGCTACGTCGCCGACGCCACCGACTGTGACGATGCCGACGCGGCCGTAAGCCCCTCGGGCGCGGAGACCTGCGACGGCGTGGACCAGGACTGCGACGGCGCCACCGACGAGTCTGCCTTGGATGCGATCACCTCGTGGGCCGACACCGACGGCGATAGCTACGGCGATGCCGGAGCGCCCACGACCGACTGCGACATCCCAGCTGGCAACGTGCTCGACGACCAGGACTGTGACGACAACGACGCCGCCATCAGCCCGGTCGTGACCGAGGTGTGCAACGACATCGACGACAACTGCGACGGGTTGGTCGACAACGACGCCAGCGATGCCATCGGCTGGTACGTCGACACCGACGCCGACGGGTGGGGCTCGGCCGCGGACGTGGTCTATTCCTGTGATCCGGTCTTGGGCCGCAGCACCCTCGACGGCGATTGTGTCGATGGCAACGCCGCCATCAGCCCCGACGCCGACGAGGTGTGCGATGGCATCGACAACGACTGCGACGGCAACTCGGATGAAGACGCCACCGACGCGCTGACCTGGTACGCCGACGCCGACGGCGACGATCACGGCGATGCCGACGTCATGCTGTACGCCTGCGAGCTTCCCGAGGACGGCGCCGCGGTCGCCGACGACTGTGACGACACCGATGCGACGACCTACACCGGCGCCCCCGAGCTTCCCGACGAAGTCGACAATGACTGCAACGGGCTCGCCGACGACGGCATCGACACCGACGAAGATGGGCTCGACGACTACGACGAGCGCACCACCTGGGACACGGACCCCTACAACGCCGACACCGATGGCGACGGGCTGTCAGATGGGGACGAGGCTGCGCGCGGCACCTCGCCGCTTTTGCCCGACACCGACGGCGGCGGTGCCAGCGACGGCGCTGAGGTTCTGGTCGATGGCACCGACCCCCTCGATCCCACCGATGACATCCTCGTGGACAGCGATGGTGACGGCCTCACCGACACCGAAGAGGGCATCCTGGGTACCGACCCGCAAAACCCCGACACCGATGGCGGCGGGGTTGGCGATGGCGACGAGGTGGATGCCGGCACGGATCCGCTGGATCCCAGTGACGACGTGGACGAGGGCGACGACAGCGGCCTGGTCGGGGCGCGGACCGGCGGACTGTACGGCGGCTGCGGCAGTACCGTCCCCTTCTTGGGCTTGGGTCTGGTAGCCTTCGGCCTTCGTACCCGCCGGAGCCGTTGATGTTGGTCTTTGCCGCCCTTGCCTACGCCGCGGAAGTGGTGCCTGATGTCGCGGTAGACGGGCAGTTGTACCGCCCGCCCATCGACGCGGCCAAGACCCTTTGGGCGGACGACACCAGCCTCGCGCCCGGTATGCGCGCCGGGGCAGTGGTGGGCTGGGTTCACGAACCAGTGGTCTGGGTGTGGGAAGACACGGGTGAGCGGGTGCCCCTGGTGGCCGACGCCGTCGGGCTCGATCTGATCGCGGCCTACACCTTCTGGCGCGTCCGGGTCGGGCTCGACGTGCCGATCTACCCCTTCGCCAGCGGCAACGCCGGCAGCGGCGGCGGGGTGGGCGACGTGGCCCTCGACGTCAAGGGCGTGGTTCTCCCCCGGGACAAGGCGCCGGTGGGGCTGGCGATCGCCTTCCGCGCCGACCTGCCGACCGCCTCGACCGCGGTCCCCCTGGCCGCGGACGGCTTCGCCTACGAGCTGTCGGTGATCGCCGACCGGAAGTTTGGCCCGGTGCTGGTGGCGGCCAACATCGGCACGCGCGGCATGCCCACCGTCGACGCCGAGAGCATCGAAGTCGGGGACCAGCTGGCCTGGCGGCTCGGCGCGGGCTTCTCTCCGGAGAACCGCTGGGGCGTGTCGGCCGACCTCGCCGGCTACGCAACGTGGAGTGACCTCGGCAACGCCGCGGGTGCCCCCGTCGAGCTGATGCTGGGCGGATGGGTAGGCGTCAGCAATCACGTCCGGGTCTCACTCGGCGCTGGCCACGGCATCAACAGCGGCATCGGCGCCTCCAACGGCCGCGTCGTTGCGGGCGTGGCGTGGCTCTCCGGTCCGCCCAAGGCCAAGGCGGCGACGGTCGCGACGGTCGCGACGGTCCAGCCGCCGCCGGCTCCCAAGCCGGTGGCCGCGCCCCCGGTGGCCAAGCCCGCGCAAGCCCCGGCGGCGGTGGCCAAGCCGGCGCAAGCCCCGACGGCGGCGGCCAAGCCAGCGCCCGCGCCGGTGGCTGTCGTGACGCCCCCGCCGGTCGCCGTGGTCGCAGCGCCGCCCGCCGTCGTGGTCGCGCCGCCGCCCCCGCCCGTCGTCGTGGTGACGCCGCCGCCAGTGGTCGCAGCGCCGCCCGCCGTCGTGGTCGCGCCTCCGGCATCGACCGTCTCCGCCGCCAACCCGGTCGCGGTTTCCGGCGCCAAGCTGGTGCTGTTTTCCCCGGTGTCCTTCGAGGGCGCCGCGCTGACCGTCACCGGGACGGCGCAGCTCAACGCGATCGTACGCTACCTGGAAAGCCACCCCGAGATCGAGTCGGTCCGCGTCGAGGGCCACACCAGCGGCGCGGGCGACCCATCGGACGAGCTTGGCCTCGCCGGACAGCGCGCCGGCGTGGTCCTGGAGTTCTTGTCCGAGGCGGGCCTTTCGCGGGAGCGCTTCTACGCCGCCGGGTACGGCGGGATGCGGCCGTTGGTGCCCGGAATCGAGCCCGCGGCGCGCGCGGTGAACGAGCGCATCGAGTTCGTGGTCACCAAGTGGGCTGAGGGTCGCGAGTCCAAGTAGGCGGGGTCAGCCGGCGACGCCCAGCGCCGCTTCGATCGCACCGATGAGCTCGGCGCTGTCCGGCGTGGTGACCGAACGCCAGCGTCCAATCACATTTCCGTCGCGCCCGATCAGGAACTTCTCGAAGTTCCACTTCACCGACGAGCTGCCGCCCGCCGGGCTGCCGATGAGCCACTTGAAAAGCGCCGACTGGGCGGGCCCGTTGACGTCCTGCTTGCTGAGCATCGGGAAACTGACGCCGTAGGTGAGCCGGCAGAAGCTGGCGATCTCCTCGGGCTTTCCGGGTTCTTGCCCACCGAACTGGTTGCAGGGCGCTCCGAGGACCACCAGGCCCCGATCCTTGTACTTCGCGTACATCTTTTCGAGCCCGTCGTACTGGGTGGTGAACCCGCACTTGCTGGCGACGTTGACGACGAGAACCACCTTTCCGGCCACGGTTTCGGGCGGCAGCGGCGTCTCGTCGAGCGCGACCAGCGCGAGGTCCTTGTACCAGTCGGGATGGGGCGTGGAGGCGACTGAGGGGGACACGACGCCTCCGGGGAGGAAGGGGCTCGCACAAGCGAGCAGGAACGACATGAGCATGGGGATGCGGTAGCCCGGTCCGAGCCCCGTGGCGAGCGCTCAGGGCTCCCCAACGAAGGCGTACGCCAGGACCAAGCCGATGATCGCCGACCCAAGCCCGCGGAGCCATGTCATCGAGCCCCCCAACGCACCCAAGGCGTATTGCCACCCAGGTCAACCAACCACGATCCGTCCACGCGCCGGGCGCCACCGGCTCCCTTGGCCAGGCCGTCCGGTCCCAGGCGCGTCGGCAACCCGGTCCCCGAAACCCCCACCCGAGCGGTGCCGGTGAGCCGCTCCAAGAGCGCAGGGCCGCCGCCCAAAAGCGCCATGCCCGGGACGCCACGGCTCCAGCGGCTCCCAACCCGATCGGTACGCCCGACGGTCGTGAGCAACCATCGTTCGCCAACCCTGACGAGCGAGGCCGCGACGAAGCGATCGCTGACCAACGCCAGCGCCTTGGGGTCGGGGGCGTCGGCGGTTGCTCGGGTGCTGCCCACCACGGCCGCGAAGCCCTCGCCCTCCACCGCCAAGCGTCCCCGAGACCACGAAACGCGCACCGGGGCCGACGAAGGCGGGATCGTCGGCGCCGGCGGCCCCTCCCCGTCAAACGCTACCCGAATCCGACGATCGATCCAGCTCCGCACGCCGACAGTCTCCGGCTGCCACAGCGACGACGGCTCGGCGAGGTCGCGGACCAGGCCATCGTCGCTCCACCACCGGGTGTAGGTCTCGGTGGCCTCGGGGATGCGGCGGTAGAGCTCCCGGGCCGGCTCCATCTGTACGTCGGCACCGAAGCGACCTTCAAGGTCCAGGGCGCCGTCGGGGCCATCGGGGGCGTCCCGAGGGTCGCTGTGGCTCCACGCGAACCACAAGACCGCGTCGATGCCCTGGCGTGCGGCGACCGTGGCCCACAGAAGCGGCGCCTCCTGGCTGTAGCGGTTGGGCCAGGAGTGCTGGATTTCCGAGAGGGTGCAGGGTTTGCCCGCCTGACATCCAGCCAACCGCTCGAACCAACGATCGGGCTCGCCGAGCAACGAGCGGTCGTAAAACGCCGTGCTTTCGCTGATGGGGTCCCAGTAGCCGTGGACGTCGATCACGTCGCAAGCGGCCAGCTGTCGGTCGGCGATCGGCACGCCGAGGGACGTCCCGCAGACCAACGGCGCCGTGAAACCCAGCTCGTCGCGGACGAAGGTGCGCATCTCGGCGTAGTAGGCAGCTTCCAGCTCCGTGTAAAACGCCATGAGGTCGGCGCTACGGCCGCTGGGGTACAGCTCCGTGCGAGCGCGGGTGGCCGGTTCGCGGGCCACCGTGCCGATGACCAGGGTCTCACCCTCTTGCAGGCCAGAGCGGCTCGAGCCCTGCCAGGCCGATGCCAGCTTGCTGTCAGAGCCGTACCGTCGGGTCAGGAATCCGTTCCACAGCTGGTCGAACCGGCGGCGGTGGAGCGCGGGTAACTTCTCGAGCCCACCGGAGGACCAGCCGGTCAAGAGGCTGTTTTCGTTGCTCAACTCTACGAGCGCGACGGCGGGATCGTCGGCGTAGCGCAGGCCGGTGTAGGGGTTGGTGCGGCCCCAGACCGCGCGGAACCATGCCTTCTGGGCCGCGCGCCACGCCGGCCACGCGTAGCCCACGTACTTGTTGCCGACCGGGACGCCCTCGGGCCCCGGCACCCCCTCCCCCTCTCGAAACGCCCGTTGGGTCCACATCTCGACGTACTGGTAGATGCCCTGGGCACGGAGCGACGCGTGCAGCCGGTCCAGCCGGTCGAGCGCGTCGGGGCGTACCAGCGGCTGACCCACCTCCAACCGGCGTGGGTTCAGCAGCGTGGCCTCGGTGTCGATGTGGTGGAGCCGGACCAGGTCGAAGCCTCGCGCCGCGAGTCCGGTCGCGACTGAGTCCGCACGTTCCGGCGCCGGAAGCGCCCCTTTCCCGACCAGGTTCACGCCCCAGAAACGTGCAGGGGCGCCGTCCGGAAACACCAGCGCCTCGCCGGCCGCGGCCACGGCGCCGCGGAGGGCAGTGGACCGGCCGGGAAGCGCCGGAGCCCGCCCGAGCGGCACCGCGAAAGAGTAGCCGTCGGGCGGCCCCTCATCAGCAGCCGAATGCCCCGCCGATGGCGACGCCCCGTCGATCGCCACCGCGAGGAGGTACAGCGCCAGCCCGCCGCGGGGCCGGAGCACCAGTCGCTCCACGGACACACCCGGCTCGATCGGAATCGCCCGCACCGCCGCGGTGAGCACGTCGCCGCCTGTATTTCGGCCCAATACCAACGCATTCGTATTCCGACCGGTGACCCCCGCCCACGCCGGCCAGGTGTGCTCACCGACCAGAAAACGCGTGTTGTCGGTGCGCCCGCCTGCATAGACAACGTCCAGCTCGGCAGCGACGCCTTTGCTGTCGAGCCCCCCGTACCCCGCGGTCACGACGTAGAGGGTACGCCCCGCAAGCCCCACGGGAATGGTCACCTCCCCCACGATCGCCAGCGCGTCGGGGCTCGCGCGCGGGGCAAGCGGCACCGGCCAGGCGGCAACGCTTGCCGGCCACGTCGTGACTCGAAAATGGTGCCCCACCCCCGCGGACCCGGACCCGAACTCGGTGAACAGGTCGTGATCGAGCGCCAGGGGCACCGAGACCGGTGCCGACGTGGGCTCGACCCCCGGAGACGGGGCCACAACGACCGAGGGCTGGGATGCTCCCAAACAGCCCACAAAAAGCCACATCAGCGGCCCACCTTCTTCCGGATGACCGCCAGAACCGCGCGATCGCCCTCGTCCAATCCCAACGCAGCGACGGCGCACAGGAAAAACAGCCCGCCCACCGCACCGCCGACTCCCAGCGTCAACCACCCATCCCCACACACGGCCTTCGCGGCAAGCGTCACCGCGATGACGACGGCCCCTGCCACGATCGGCTTGGCCATGCCGAGGTGAAAGGGGTGCATCCCCAGGTGGCGGTGCACCTGCCAGAGCCCCCCGACGTTCGCGACCCCCATCGCCAGTCCGTTGGCCATCGCGGCGCCAGCCACCCCGTAGCGAGGGATGAGCATCAACGAGGCCCCCAGCGACACCGCCACCGCGGGGATCGCGTTGTAGAGCGGATCGCGGGGCCGCCCCGACATGATGAGCAGGTAGTTCACGCTCCCGACGGCGGTGCACAAAAGCTGGGCGACGGCGGTGATCTGCAAGGCCTGCGCCGTCTCTTTGGAGGCCTGCGCCCAGGGCGCCAAGACGCTCATCGGCGCCGCCACCGCCAGCGCGACCGCCGGCACCGCCAGGAGGACCGCCCATCGGGTGACCAGCCGATAGTGCGCGGCGAGACCCACGTTGTCGCCCTCGGCGTGGCGCCGCGCGATGATCGGCGCGAAGGCGCTGTTGAGCGCACCAAGCCCCAGCCCGAAGAGCGGCGCCAACTGAGCGACCGGACCGTAGAGCCCCGCCTCTCGCGGGCCAAGCAGGTCCGCCAAGAGCATCTGGTCCCACCAGGTGTACAGCGCCATGCTGACCCCGTGCAGCCACAGCGGCCACGACACGGCGAACATCGCTGTGAGCACGCCCTCACCGGGATCGTGGAGGGGGGCCAGGAGCGCCGGACGCATCCGGTGCAGGTGCCAGAGGGCTTGCGCGGCGCCCAGGCCGACCGCCACCGTGAACGCCGCCACCGCGCCGACCGCGCCCAGCCCCAACGACCCGACCAGCACCCAGAGCCCGGCGAACTGGACCACGGGCCACAGGATGAAGGTGACCAGCGCCCGTGGCGCCAGCGAACCCCAGCCCTGACAGGCGGCGACGGCGACCGTTCGCACCCCCCACAACGGCAACGCCACCGCCGCGATCCGCAGCGCTGTCTCGGTGGCCTCTCCGGGGTCGATCCGCGCCGAGATCCACGGCGCGGCCGCGAAGAGCGCCGTCGCTAGAAGCGACCCCACCACGGCCGTCGCCCCCAGCGCCGTCCGCACCGAAGCCCGCGCCGCGTCGCCCTCCGGCGCCCGCGCCACCGCCCGGATCACCGCGTTCTCCATCCCCAGCAGCACCACGAAGCCCGCAATCTGAACGAAGCGGCGCAGGGCCCCATACATCCCGTAGTCAGCGAGGCTCAGATGCGCGTTGGCCCAGGCGTCGACGCCCAAAAGCAGCAACGACCCGACCAGCGTGGCGGGGACCATGAGGCCGGCGCCGCGCAGGATGGAGGGGGCGGCCGACACTGGAGGCTCCGTAATCGGTTGGGGGCGGACGAGCGGTTGCACGAGCCCAGCCTCCGCTCGGTGACGTGCGGTGCCGTCCCGGTGCCCCTCGATCCGCGGCTGCCTGCTCGGACGCGCACGGGCACCGCGGCAACGTGGCCGGACGGGGAGCCGCTGGCAGGCGGAGAGGAGTGGGCCCGCGGCGACCCATTCACCCCATCTCCAAAACCCTCGCCACATCCAGGACGAAGCTCACCTCCACGACGTCGCCTTCCCCGCCCCCGCCCAGCACCTTCTTCGGCATCAGCAGAATCGCCCCGTGGCCTTTGCTGCCGAAGATGCTCGTGCGCCAGGCCTTGCCCCGAACCGTCGCGACCACGGGCGTACGACCAAACGCTGCGAGTGCGGCAGGACGGACCTCGGCGGGCACGGTCACCATCAGGATTCCCTTGGGCGTCGGCCATCGCCAGACCACCGCCTCGAAGCGCTCGGCCTGCGGATTCAGCGGATCCAAACGTACACGTCGTCGATACCGAACGACTCGTCCGTCGGCCCCTGATTCAGGGTGCTCCCCGCCGCGAAGTTGAGCGTTCCCGAGCTATGCGCGGCGGTCTCATCGACGTCGTGGCGGCTGTCATAGGAGCCGTTGGACCCTCGATTCCAGCCGCACACCTCGCTATAGCTGGAGCTGTGGTTGTTCACGGCAGTGCTCCACAAGGTGCTGCCATCCACCTGCACATAGGCCGTTTCGCCGTCCCAACTGTCCAGAGCGACGTAGACCAGTTCCACCCACGATTCGGTGTGGGTGATTGCGTAGGTGGAAAGGTCAATGTCCATCGTGCCACCGGCGATGATCCCGTAGCCCCCCAAGATCGTGCCCCATGCGCCGCACGAGTAGGTGGTGGTGGTGCTCCACGTCGGATCCGCCGCGGTCATGTCGTCTTCGAAGAGGAGCGTCCACCCGCCCCCGTCGTAGTCCATGTCGCAGGTGGTGAAGGTAGCGGTGCCGGCGAAGTCGATCCAGTACTCGTCGGTGGTCGTCGCGATGCCGTCGGCGAGCAGGTCCAGACAGCTCGACCAGGGGCAGGCGGCGGCGCTGCCCGGATACACGGCGGCATCGGTGTCGTCGCAGTCGTAGCCGTTGTCGACGCTGCCGACCGGGGCGGTGCAGCCGGAGTCGGAGGCGCCGCCGTAGCCATCGCCATCGTCGTCGTCGTACCAGGTCAGCACGCTGATGCCCTCGTCCACGGAGCCGTCGCAGTCGTCGTCGATGGCGTTGCAGGTCTCGGTGGCGGCGGGGTTCACCGCGGCGTCGGCGTCGTCGCAATCGTCGTCGTCGCGGACGTAGCCGAGCGGGGTGGAGCAGCTGTCGACCGAGACCGCCACATTGCCGTAGGTGTCCGCGTCGGCGTCCTCCCAGTAGGTGCGGGCGTCGGCGGCAGCGTCGTCGATGACCCCGTCGCAGTCATCATCTTCGGTGTTGCAGTATTCGGTGGCGCCGGGGTGGGTGAGCCGGCGGCCATCATCACAGTCGGTCGCGTCGGCGACGTAGTCGGTGGGCGCGTCGCAGGCGCGCGTCGGGGTCGAGCCGTCGCCGTAGCCGTCCCCGTCGTCGTCCAGGTACCAGTCGGACGCGTCGGCGGCGGAGTCTTCGTCGATCGCCCCATCACAGTCGTCGTCGAGGGTGTTGCAGACCTCGACGGCAGCGGGGTTCACCGCGCTGTCGGTGTCGTCGCAGTCGCTGCCATCGACGACGTAGCCCAGCGGCGCCGAACACGAGACCGAGGAGGTAGCGGGATCGCCGTACAGGTCGGCGTCCGCGTCGGCGTACCAGGTGATCGCATCGACAGCGTCTGCCTCATCGACGGTGCCGTCACAGTCATTGTCGACGCTGTCGCACACTTCGGTGGCGCCCGGGAAGTTCGCGGCGCTGGTGTCGTCGCACTCCGCGCAGGCGGCCCAGCCATCGGCATCGGCGTCGGCGTAGCCGGTGCTTCCATCGCAATTGTAGTCGTTCGGATCGGTGCAGTCCAGCTCGCTGGCGCCAGGGTTGTAGAGCGAATCCGTGTCGTCACAATCCTCGCCGAGCGCAACGTACCCCGTCGGTTTTTCGCACGAAAGAACCGAAACGGCGTCATCGCCGTACCCGTCCACGTCGACATCGGCGTACCAGACCGAAGGATCGACCGCGTCGGCCTCATCGATCTCGCCATCGCAATCGTCATCGATGGTGTTGCAGCGCTCGGCGGCGGCGGGATTCACGAGGGCGTTGCCGTCGTCGCAGTCACCGGCGTCCTCGATCCGGCCCTCGGGCTGGTGGCAGGAGATGATGACATCCCCAGGATCGCCAGATCCGTCGCCGTCGAGGTCGGCGTGCCACTCCAAGTCGTCGGCGGTGCCGTTGTCGATGAGCCCATCGCAGTCGTCATCCACGTCGTTGCAGAGCTCCCGTGCGTCCGGGTAGATCTGGTCGTTCCCGTCGTCGCAGTCCAGATGGTTCGAGACCATGCCCACCGGCTGCTCGCAGGCCACGACCGCGCCAGCGACGCCGAAACCATCCCCGTCAGCGTCCGCGTACCAGGGCTCCCCCACGCCGTCGTCGACGACGCCGCTGCAGTCGTTGTCGACACCGTCGCACACCTCGACCTGGGCGGGACTCACCGCCGAGTTGGTGTCGTCGCAATCTCCACCCACCTCGACCGTGTTGTCGGGCCGGGCACACGCCTCCAGGGGAACCGTGCTGCCGAAGCCGTCGCCGTCGCCATCGACGGTCCAGGGCGTCACCCCGCCCACCGAAGCGTCGGTGTCGTCGCAGTCCTCCGCCCCCGAAAGGCCGTCGCCATCGATGTCGTTGACCTTGTCGGTCGAGTTGTCCTGTTCGCAGGCCGAGAGGAGAACCACCAGCGGGAGGAGGAATCGTGCCATGGGCCGGAGTGTACACGAGTTCTTGACGGTCGAGCCGCCGGGAGGCGGCGGCGCCCGCTGTGAGCGGCTGGAAAAGCTGCTGACAACAGTCCGCTTGCACGGATAGCTTCGCGACGTGGCCAGCTACCGCATCGGCATCATCTGCTCCTCCGGCGGGCACCTTGCGCAACTGCACTGCCTGGATGCTTGGTGGCGCCAACACGACCGCTTCTGGGTCACTTTCGACAAGCCCGATGCGCGCTCGCTGCTGGTCGATGAACGCACCTATTGGGGCCACCATCCCACCAACCGCAGCGTCGTCAATGCGCTGCGCAACGCGTTTTTGGCCATCCGGCTTTTGTTCAAGGAGCGCCCCGACATCCTGGTGAGCAACGGCGCCGGCCTGGCCGTGCCCTTCTTCTGGATTGGCAAGCTGCTTTTCGGCTGCCGCACCGTGTACATCGAGGTTTACGACCGCATCGACTCGCCCACGCTGACCGGGCGCCTGGTGCGCCCCGTGCTCGACAAGATGGTCGTGCAATGGGAAGAACAGAAGGCGTTCTACCCCGAAGGGATCAACCTGGGCTCGGTCCTGTGATCTTCGCGACCGTCGGCACCCACGAGGACCCCTTCGACCGGCTGTGCACTGAGCTGGAACGGCTGGTGTCCAGCGGCGAACTGGCCGAGCCGGTTCACCTGCAGTCGGGGTACAGCACCGTCGCCACGCCGTCGTGCAGCGTGGAACGGATGATGCCGTTCGAGCGGGTGCAAGCGCGGATGAGGGAGGCGCGGGTGGTGGTGACCCACGGCGGTCCAGCCTCGATCATGCAGGCGCTGGCGCTCGGAAAGGTGCCGGTCGTCGTGCCCAGGCAGGCCCGTTTTGGCGAGCATGTCGACGACCACCAGGTCCGGTTCGCGGCGCGCATCGCCGACCGGGTTTTGGTGGTGCAGGACATCGCCGAGCTCGGGGGCGCGCTGCGTGAGCACGCCGATCGGGTCCGAAACCTGGGCAGCAACGTTGGTGGGCCGGAGCGGGCCGGGGCCTTCGCGCTGCGCCTGGACGAGCTGTGCGCGGGGCTCCTGGGCCGCTGACCTGTCACCCATGGCGCGTGATATCATCAATCGCGGATGTCTACCGTTCGGCCCCAGCCCCTCGCCGAGGGTCGCTTTCAGCTCATCGAGGTGATCGGCGAGGGCGGCATGGCCACGGTGTATCGGGCCTACGACCAACGGCTTCAGCGGCCGCGTGCGATCAAGATCCTCAGTCCGGCCTTCGCCCAGCGCCCCGCCCTCCGCCGGCGCTTCCTCAGCGAAGCCCAAACGATGGCCAACCTCGAAAACACCCGCGTGGTGCGGATTTTCGACATGGGCGAGGACAGCGACCGCGTGTACATCGTGATGGAGCTCATCGAAGGCGGCTCGCTCGTCGATCGTGTCCGCGTGCACGGCGCGCTCCCGCCGAAGATGGCCACTTTGGTGACGATCGAGCTGTGTGAGGCGATCCACGCCGCGCACGAAGCCAGCGTCATCCACCGCGACATCAAACCCCACAACGTGCTGCTGACCAAAAACGGCGAAGTTCGCATCACCGACTTCGGCATAGCCCAAGTACAAGCCGACGATCATGCCGGCATGACCCGCACCGGTGCGGTCCTCGGCACCTGGGGATTCATGGCCCCCGAACAGAAGACCAACGCCAAGCAGGTCGACGCGCGCGCCGACATCTACAGCATCGGCGGCACCTTGTGGTCGCTTTTGAAGAACGACACCCCGCCCGAACTGTTCATGACCGAAGCCGAGCCGGAGTGGTTCGAGGGAATTCCCGACCCCCTGGCCGCGGTGATTCGCCAGTCCACGCGCTATCGGCGGGAAGAGCGATACCCCAGCGCTCGCGCCCTGGGGGACGCGCTGCGAGCGGTCTTGCCGCTCTTGTCCGACGACCCTCCGGACACGCCCGACCTCGTGCCCCGCGCGCCCGAGCGCCAAAGCAACGCCTCGGCGACCGACACCATGGCGCAGCTGGAGCCGGAGTACAACCCGTCGAATCCCCGGCCACCCGCCGAAGGCACGATGGTGCCACCTGAACGCTCCGCCGGGCAGACGTTGGACCACGCCGGCTCCATTGCCAATGAAGTCGCCGATGACGACAACGGCTATCGGCCGGAGCCCCGTCGCGACAGCTTCGCGATGAAGCTCTTGCCGATCCTGGCGGGCGGCGTCGCGATCGCGGTGGCCGCCGGGGTGATCTACGTCGCGGGGCCGGGTCAGGCGCGCAACGAGCTGCCGTTGCCGCCCTCGACCGTGCCGGCCGATGTCGCGACGCAGGTCTTGCCGGGCCCCCTGCCCCTCCCCGAGCCGCCGATCCTCGCGCCGACTCCGCTGTTGGACGAGGCCGTGCCGCTGGTGAAACCGTCGGTCCGCGTGCCGGGACAGCCGGTCGTGGCAGCCATCAATCCAGTTGAACCCGTCGTGGCCCCGCTGGTACCGGTGGCGGCAGCGGTGGAGACGCCGACGGCTTCGGTAGTACCAAAATTGCCGACGGGGAAGCTCAGCACGTCCGCTCCGGCGACCGTGGCCCCGGGAGAAAACTTCTCGGTCGGCGCCACCATCGGCGGTCGATACACCCTGAAGTTGTATTACCGGGCCGTCGGCGGGGGCGCCTTCCGCGACAAGCCCATGAACGCCCTCGGCGGCGGCGAGTACGCCGCCGCCGTGCGCGCGGACGACACGATGGCGGGGGGCATCGAGTACTTCGTTGCGGCTACCGACACCAGCGGCGCCCAGGTGCGCGATGGCAGCGCGATGAAGCCGCTCAAGGCGACGGTGGGGTTGTAGGGGTCATCACCCCTCCGCAATCTGGACCACCCCCAGCAGCTCGACCTCGGTCACGTAGGCCAGCAGCACGGCGTTGACCACCGGTGGCGTCACCACGATGTGGGAGGGCCGAAGCGACAGCGTGACATCCCGCGCCAAGACGCCGATTTCCACGGTCTCCAGCACCGAAACGGCGGTGCGCGCGACCTGGATGATGCCCTTGGCGACGAGCAGACTGATGTCGCCGTCGAGGCGCTCCACCACTCTGGCTACGAGCGTGTCCAACGACACCCACTGCCCATCCCGGGTCCGAAACGTCGGCTCCTTGAGGGCGGGAACGCGCATGGCTACAGCTGAAACTGGGCCCAGAGGCGTGCGGTGTCGTTGTCGACGGGGTCCTGCCCTTCCAGGCGCATCTCGTAGCCGAGCCCGATGCGCACGTGGTCCTCTGCGGTGTGCCAGGCGCCGCCGATCAGCAGATGCGAGTACTGGCCGAGCGTGCTGTCGTCGAAGAGCGAAAACCGCACGGCGGGCTCGATGGGACCGGCCTGATAGGAGAGTTGGCCCGTCACTCCGAAGCGGTCGGTCTCGGCCCACACCTCCGGCGAATCCACCGAGGTCGCGGTTGGGGCCAGATGGCTGAAGGCCCCATCGACCAGGAGCGACAGGCCCGCAGCGCGGAGCATCATGTCGCCGCCCACCGCCCAGGTATCGGTCGCGACGCCGATCTCGTAGAAGGCGTTGGCCCCGATTCCGAGCCCGAACTCCTTCCGATCGCCCCAGGTCTTGTAGGTGTTGGCTTTGCCCACATCCCACTCCACCCGCCCGGCAAACAGCTTGCCCGGGGTGACATCGCCGAAAAGGTCGCCAGCGGAGTTGAAAACGCCGAGATGGACCGCACCGCCGCCCCGCTTCAGCGCCGCGGTAAGCCCCAACGTCCGGTCCGGAACCAGGTGCTCCGACGCGACGCCGCGCTCGGTGAACGTCAGTTCGCCCGCGCCGATGAGCTGGTCCCGCGAAAAAGGCACCTTGGTACGGCCAACGCGGACATCGAGGCCCTTGACCGGCTCTACGCCCACCCACGCGTCCACGACTTCGATGGGCTCCGCGGGCTCGTCCAAGCCGTCGTACGGGGCGCTGGTGCCCAGGGTAATCCGGTATTTCCACTTCTTGATGTCGCCGGCGAGGCCCACCCGAACCCGCTTGATCTTCAAACCCGGGTCGTCCTCAGGATCGCCGTAGCCGCTGGCGTCGGCCTGGGCGTCGGCGTCCATGTCGTAGGCCGTGAGCCAGACCTGCGCGAGGGCGATGGGTCGGACCGCCGCGCCGTCCACCGCGAAGGGGAAACTCCCGGCGGCGGCGGGCGCCGGAGACGCATCTTCGGCGTGTGCGGTGGAGAAACAGAGGGCCGCGATGAAGAGGGGCATGGTCGTTCGTGCTCGGAGCGATATCGTACACCACACCATGCTCATCTTCGCGCTGTTCGCCTGCTCCACCTCGTCCGAATGGGCCTCGGCCCGCCCGATCGAAACGTTGAGCGACACCATCGGGGGTCCAAAGGCAACGGCGCGCCCGGGGGACTTCCTGCTCGAAAACGACCGCATCCGCGTCGCGATCCTCGGGCCTCGCTATTCGATGGGCCCCTCTCCGTTCGGCGGGACGCTGTGCGACGCCGACCTCCGACGCGCCGACCCGAAGTACGCCGCCGGCCATGGAAACGACCAGATCGCGGAGTTCTTCTCCACGGTCAACATGAACATCGCCGCGGTCGACACCGAGGGCGAGGTGATCGTGCTGTCGGCTGGCAGCGCCACGGAAGCGGCGGTGGTTCGCGCAACCGGCGTCGGAACCCCTTTTTTGACGATGCTGCAGCCGCTTTGGGCCATCGTCGACCAGCCTGAATTCACCATCACCAACGACTACATTCTCGCTCCGGGCTCGCCGGCAGTGAAGATCGTCACCACCGCATCGCTGACCCCGACATTCACGACCGCGACGGAGCTGCCCGGCTCGACGACCCAGCTTCCGCTGCTCGACTACGCGATGGTCAGCGGCCTCGCATTCGGCGACTTCTACCTTCAGGGCGGCAGCGTCGATGTCTTTGCACCCGGCGGCGGATTTGACGAGGACCAACTGGTCTACGACGCCGTGCACGCCGGCAAGAACACCTTTACCAGCCCGTTCCGGTACGCGTTCCTCGCCGGCGTTGGCGATGGCGTCTCCTACGCCACGATGGCGGAGGGCGGCGACCTCTTCGTGCCGCTCTTCACCTCGTCCCAGACGGCCACCTTCGGCGCCGGCCAGATCGGCGCGGTCACCGATTCGGGGGACACTGGCGAAGGCGACGAGGACTACGATCGCTTCCATGGCGGCCAGTCTTTCCAGTACACCCGTTGGTTCGCGATCGGCCGCGGGGACGTCGGCAGCGCCCTGGACGCGCTGATCGAAGCACGGGAGCTGCCCCACGGCACGGTCAACGGCTTTGTCCTCGAAGAAGGGAGCGGCGTCGCGGTCTCCGGCGCGAGCGTCCTGGTGTTCGAAGCCGGGGGCGACAAACCCTGGAACCAATGGGAAAGTGACGTCGGCGACGACACCCAGAAGGACGGCAGCTTCGGCGGTTTATTGCCGCCCGGCAGCTACGAGCTGCTGGTGCATCAGGAGGGGCGCCCCGACGGGAAGCGCGTCAGCATCGAGGTCGCAGAAGGCAAGACCCAGACGTTGGTCCTCGGCGCCGGGCGCGCCGGACAGCTCGACGTGGACGTCGTCGACGAGACCGGCCGGCTCGTCCCGGCCAAGGTCACCATTTTCCCAGACAGCGGTTCGAGCGTGCTGGCCCCCGACTACGGCGACACCATCATCAACGGCGGCGCCTCCGCCGTCTTCTTCCTCCCCCATGGCGAGGGCAGAACGACGCTGCCACCGGGCACCTACCGCGCCATCGCCAGCCGCGGCCTGGAGTACGAGCTTGACGAGTCGGAGCCGTTCACCATCGGTGCCGACGGTCGCGCCAGCCTGACGCTTCAGGTGCTGCATACCGTGGAGACCGACGGCTGGATCAGCGCCGACTTCCACGTGCACGCGGCGAACAGCTTCGACAGCGGGGTGTCCCTCGAAAACCGCGTCGTCACCATGGTTGCAGAGGGGGTGGAGTTCTTCAGCAGCTCGGACCACGACTACCTCACCGACTACGCGCCGGTGGTCCAGGCGCTCGGCCTCGAAGGGTTCGTGAAGACGGCGGTCGGCCTCGAAACCACGACCCTCGAGATCGGTCACTTCATCGGGATGCCCCTCGGCAACGACACCCTCCTCGACCAGGGCGGCGCCTTCGACTGGACCGGCATGCCCCCGGGCGAAATCCTCACCGAGCTCGAAAGTCTCGGCGTCCAGGCTGGGTATGAGCCGCTACGGTTCGTGGCGCATCCCCGCGACGGCATCCTCGGCTATTTCGACCAGTTCGGGTTCAGCGCCTACGACGGTCTGGTCTCGACGCCAACCCTCGCCTTCGCCAACCCGATCCTGAAGGATCCGGCGAACTTCACCACCGCCTACGAAGCGTTGGAGCTGCTCAACGGCAAACGCTTCGACATCATCCGGACGCCCACCCAGCCTGAGCTCGACGCGTACGCGCAAGGTTGGCCGCTCACCGCCTACGACATGGTGAAGCGCACGGGCACCGAGCAGATCGACCTCGATCAAGACGTGTACCGCTTGGGCTATGGCCACGACGGCCAGGTGGACGACTGGTTCACGATGCTGAACACCGGGATCCGGGTCACCGCCCTCGGCAACTCCGACACCCACAGCCGGTTCTCGATCGAAGCGGGCTGCCCCCGAAACTACGTCTACGTCGATCGCGACGAGCCGGGCGGCCTCGACGAGCAGGCCGTCGCCGATGCGGTCAAGGCGGGGCACGTCGTCGCGAGCTACGGTCCGTTCGTTCGCTTTGAGGCCGAGGACGGCGCGATCGTAGGCGACACCGTCACCGTGGACGACGGGGTGGTCACCTTGAGCGTGGAAATCCAGGCGCCCACGTGGATGACGGTCGACCGCGTCGAGCTGTACCAGAACGGCCTGCTGATTCACGAGTGGTCGGGGCTGGATCCTGACGTCATCAAGATGCGCGAAACGCTCGACGTCGAGGTCACCAAAGACAGCTGGTTCGTGATCATTGCGATGGGTGACGACGACCTCTCCCCGGTCTTTTCCCCGGTCGACATTCCCCCGGTCGAGCTTCAAGACGTCGTGATCGAGGCCCTGTCGTCCGTCCCGACGGTCGGCGCCTTCCTCTCCGCCGGTGTGCCGGTGCCCCGCGACGGCCCGGTTTTCCCCTTCGCGCTCACCAACCCGATCTTCGTCGACGTCGATGGAGACGGGCTGATCGCCCCGCCGGGCATCCCCGAGTTCATGCGCGAGCCGATCGAGCCCGGGTGACGCCCTTTCTCGAACTTCCGCTCGCGGCCCTCGATTTTGAGACCACGGGGCTCTCTCCGGCGCGCGGGGACCGGGTCATCGAGGTGGCCGTTGTCCGCGGGCGCCCGGGTGAGGAGCCGGAGCTCTGGCACACGCTGGTGGACCCCGGTCGTCGCGTCGGTGCCACGCACATCCACGGGATCACTGATGCGATGTTGGCGGGCCGGCCGGGATTTCCCGACGTGCTCGGCGAGCTGGAGCGCCGGCTTGAAGGGGCGGTGCTCGTCGCTCATAACGCAGCCTTCGACCTATCCTTCCTCCAGGCGGAGTGTGCGCTCGTCGGCCGAGCCGCCCCAACCCCCCCGGTGGTGGACACGCTCGGCCTGGCGCGGAGGGTCCTGGCCATCGGCGATCACCGGCTCAGCACGCTCTGTCGGCTCTTTGACTTACGACGGGAACAGGCCCACCGGGCCCTGGACGACGCGCGAGCGACATGGGCGCTGGTGCAGGCCCTCGCCCGGGTGGCCGACCCCACCGGCCAGGCTGGACTGGACACGATCCAGCAGCTGTGTCGGCGGCGCTCGCGAGCAGAGCACAACGCCGTCCTGGAGCGCCTGGAGTCCTCTCGCACCTTACGGGTGTCGCTCTTGGTCGACTACGTCAGCGGGGAGTTCCCGGACCGCCCGGCCACCCGTCGCCTTATCACCGTCCAGAAGGTCAACCGGTCTACCGTCGCCGCCTGGTGCCACCTCCGCGACGCCGATCGCACCTTCCGGGTGGACCGCCTGCGCATCGTGAGCGAAGAACCTACGCCACCTCGTGCAGGTTGATGTAGCGGTTGCCCTGGATGGGGATCCTGCCCAACATCACCGTCGGCTGATCAATCTGCTTGGCGCCCACTTCGGTGAGCAGGATTCGGCCCCGATGCGCGCTGAGGTTCATCATCCACCGCGCCAGGTAAAACGGCCCCGACAGCTCCCAACCCTCGGCCGGGCGGGCGTCGTCGGGGCGAATCCGCGCCACGCCGGGAGCGATGCCCGCGGACAGGCGATACCCGGCCTGGCCCGTGAGCCGCTGCAGTTGGGAGGCTGCGCGGACGCAGCGCGAGACCGCCTCCTTGAACCCCTCGGCGGCCAGCCAGACGACCAGGAGGCTCCCCTCACCCCGTTCCCACACCTCGCCCTGCGTTTCCTCGATGACCGCCAGCCATTCTTGGGTGAGCGCTGGGATCGAGTGCCGCGGCGAGGCGATCGAGCGTGGCGGGGGCGACGCCTCGATAGCCAGCGCGACCAACGGGGTGGGGACGCCTTGCCGACCCGCCGAGGCCGCACGGGGCGATGCCGCGGGGTTCGCGTTCGCGTTGGCCGCCTCGATCACGTCGCGAAGGTAGGCCGCGAGGTCGCTGTTGGTGCCGCGGTGCCCCTCGGTGAGGATCAGCTTGGAGAGCGCTTCCAGCATCTCGTACGCGTCCCGGAAGCGATCTCCCTGGTGTCGCGACAGAATCTTGAGCAGAAACCCTTCGAGGTCTTCGCTGATTTCCTTCCGGTAGGGCCGCGGACTCGGCACTTCCGCCCGCCGCACCCGCGCCAGCGTCTCGTCGCGACTGGCCGCCTTGAACAAACGGCGACCGGTCAGGAGCTCATAGAGCATCGTACCCAGCGAGAACAGATCGCTGCGGCCGTCCAACGCCCGAGACTCCGCCTGCTCGGGCGACATGTAGCTGTACTTGCCGCGAATCACGCTCTGCTCGGCCTTCTGTGCGGCCGCCCGGCTGATGCCGAAGTCGGTGAGCTTCACCTCACCCGAAAAGCTGATGAGCACGTTCTGGGGTGAGATGTCGCAATGCACAAGGTGCAACGGCCGCCCTTCGCCATCGGTCTGCGAGTGTGCGTAGGCCAGGGCCTTGAGCACCTCGCCGGTGATGAAAAGCGCAAGATTGACTGGGAAGTCCCCCAGAGGGCGGGCGCGAGACGCAAGGCGAGCAAGGTCCAGCCCGTGCACGTATTCCATCGCGATGTACAGGTGTTCGTCGTGCTGGCCCAGCTCGAAGACCTGCACGATGTTGACGTGCGAGAGCTCCGCGGCGATGCGCGCCTCGTTCTTGAAGAGCTCGCGGAACTCTTCGTCCTTGGCGAGTTGGTCGAGAATGCGCTTGATGACGAGGATCTTCTCGAACCCCATCGCCCCGTGCGATCGTGCCCGAAAAACCTCGGCCATTCCGCCCGTCGCGATCTTCTCGAGCAACTCGTACGGCCCGAAGGCTTCGGGGGTGGGAAGCGGCGTGGACATCGGCGGCGCACCAGTCGTAACGCGCCCGCAGACAGATCCCGCTTGTGGTCCGCGCCCGAACCGTGTACGTGGCACAGATGTACCGATTGCCGCTCTCCCTGGCCTTCTTCCTCCTGGGCTGTACCGGCGATTCCGCCACGGACACCGCCGACACCGCGGCCGATGCCGACACCGACACCGACACCGATTCGGACAGCGACAGCGATTCGGACACCGACACCGACACCGACCCCGACCCCACCAAGGCGATCGTCTCCGGGCGGATCACCATCCACGGCGGCGCCCCAGCGGAAAACTTCCGCGTGAACATCTGTCGCGACCTCTGCCTCACCGCCAAGACCGACGCCGACGGCAACTATGAAATCAGCAGCCTCACGGCCGAGGTGGCGTCGTTCTACGTGCTCGCCACCGGCGAGAATCCCTACGGTGTGCCCTACGCGCCCCTCACGTTGACCGGTGGCGAAACCCGGACCGTCGACGTGCTGCTGCGCGAGCACTCCGGCACCATCGATCTCAGCGCCGAAAGCGGCGTCCACAGCATCGGCGAGATCGGCACCCTGACTGCGGGCACCAGCACGTACAAGACCCCTCTCAACGAAGCCGTCGGCGAAATCACGTGGACCACCACCGAAGACGACGGCGACCGCCCCCCAATGGAGCTGACCGACACCGAGATCTTGCAGGTCATCTGGTTCGGTGAGTTCGAGGCCGAGGGAACGGGCACGCTCCAACTCTACAACCCCGGCCTGGCCACCGGAACGAGCGTCAACGTCTGGGTCGCGGCGCTCCCCCAGGAGTCCGGATGGGTGCTCGCCGGGACGCTGCTGGCGATGGAGGGGCAGCCCTTCCTGCAGGGTGAGGTCGAACTTTCCGTCCTCACCGCCGTCGCGATCACTGTCGCACCGATGTAGCCGTGGCCGCCGTCCAGGAGCTCCGCGACCTCGTCGCTCGCTTGCGGTTGGAGTGCCCGTGGGATCGAGCCCAAACCCCCGGGACCATGCGACCCTATCTGGCGGAGGAAGCGGCCGAGGCCCTCGACGCCATCGACCGCGGTGACCCGGCTGACGTGCGCGAAGAGCTCGGCGACCTGCTTTTCCAGATCGTGCTGATCGCCCGAATGTACGAGGACAGGGGCGAGTTCACCTTCGACGACGTCGCGCGCGGCATCACCGACAAGATGAAAGAGCGGCATCCAAACATCTACGCCGGTGGCTCGCCGGATGGCGAAGGCAGCCACGCACTTTGGGAGCGTCGTAAGGCGCGGGCGGGGCGCTCTCGCATCGACGGAGTGCCGGTGGGCCTCCCGGCGCTGTTGCGGGCCCACCGCGTCGCGGAAAAGGCGGCTGGCGTCGGGTTTGAGTGGCCCGACCTTGGCGGGGTGATGGCCAAGGTCGACGAAGAGCGGCTCGAGCTGGCCGAGGCCCTCCAGAGCGCCGACCCGGACCAGATCGCCCACGAATACGGGGACCTGCTCCTGGCTCTGGCCAACGTCGGCCGCTACGTCGGCGTGGCCGGTGAGGACGCGCTCCGCATGGCCAACAGCCGCTTCGAACACCGATTCCGCGGAGTCGAGGCGCACGCGGCCGCCGCGGGAATAGAACCGGCCGACGCCGGGCTGGATCAGCTCGAGCGGTGGTGGCAGATGGTGAAGGCGGCCGAGGCCGGCGGGACGTGAAGGTCGCCGCGGGGCTTTTCCTGCTGTTCACGCTGGTGCCCGCCTTGGAGACGTGGTTGCTCATCGAGGTCGGCAGCCGGCTGGGCGCGGTTCAAACCACGCTCACGCTGGTCCTGGCGGGCCTCCTCGGCGCGTGGCTGGGCAAGCGCGCCGGGGGCACGGTGATTCGCGAGCTCTTCGAGGGCCTGCGCCGCGGCGAGCCCCCTGCGGACAAGATCGTAGAGGGGGTGCTGGCGCTGGTGGGCGGAGTGCTGCTGGTCACGCCTGGCTATCTTTCTGACGCGGTGGGACTCCTGCTCCTGTGGCAGCCCAGCCGCCGTTGGCTGGCGCCACGCGTGAAGGCGCGCCTGTGGGGCTGGCTCGGCGGTCGGGGGTATACCTTCGTCGGCAACGGCGGTCGGGGGCCGGCCACCCGCGCGCAAGCGCCCCCGGACGTGCAGTTCGATCACCCGGTGAGCGAGTAGCCGCGGCGCAACGCCTCTACGATCGGGCCGTCAGCAGGCGCCCACAAGAGCCCCGCGAGCCCGTCGCCAGCTACCCACGCGCCAGCATCGTGCTCCAAGAGCGTCGGCTCACCTTGGGCCTCGCAGCGGTACCCCACCAGGTGTACCCGCCCGGTGCTCCCCTCCCCGATTCGCTCAGCGACGACCACGGCCCATTGGAGTTCCTCCGCGAGCTCGCGCACCAGCGCGGCCGCGTCTGACTCACCGGGCTCGACCTTGCCGCCGGGGAACTCCCACGTACCCGGGTGAGCCATCGATGGGCCGCGTCGAGCGACAAAGACCCGACCAGCCCGAAGCACGCAGGCGCAGACGACTCGTATCACCCGCCGGTCGGGACCGGTCCCGCGCTGTAGTAGGTCACGACGATGTGCTCGGCGCGCTCGGGGACGGCCTCGCCGTTGAACTGGATCTGGGCATACGCCTCGACATAGGTCCACCCGTTCTCGGCGCCCTCTGGCACGACTTTGCCTTCAACTTCGACCACCGGGTTCTTCTCGCTCTCGTCCTGGTCGGTCGTGGAATCATCCACGTTGTACACCGCCTTCTTCGTGAGCTGGAAGTTGGTCATGATGCCGGTGGCGACCAGGCCGAGCGACTGCATGATCGGCGCGTAGTCAGTCAGGCAGATGTCCGCCTCGACCCCACCGAACATCCCGATGGCCTCGCGATACCGTTTGCCGGGCACCGCGAACGAGCAGTTGGTAACTGCGTCGGGCCCGATGATGCCGGACATCAGCACCTCGCCGGCGCCGGCGTAGGCTTTCGCTTCGCGGATGTCCGAGACGAGGTCCCCAACTGGCGTCAGCTCGTCGTATCGGTTGTAGCAGTCTTCTCCGACCGCAGTCGGGCCGAGCCGGCCGCCGTCGGAGCAGTCGTTTTCGTCGGTGAGCTGAATGATCATCAACAGCGCCCCGTCGCGAACGAAACCAGAGTTGAAGGTTTCGCTGAGCGGGCTCTTCACCGCGGCTAACGCGACTTCGAGGCCCTTTTCCTGGTCGCTCCCTCCGGTGCCCTGCTCGAAGCGGGCCTCGAGATCGGCGGCGTAGGTACAATCCGCGGGGTTTCCGTCCTCCCGACAGGAAGAGTCGAGGAATGCAGGGGTGCCGAGGAGCACGCCCGACTTGGTGTTGGTGGAGTCGCCGTCCGTGGTGATGAGGCCGATCTGGAAGTCCATGTCCGCGGACTCCAGCACCGCGAGGAAGTCCGCCCCCGCCGCACGCACCGCCGCCTGTTCCTCCTTCATCGACGTGCTGTCATCGATGACCCAGAGGATGTCCACTGCGTTGGACGGCGCCTGATCGAACTCGTCGGACACCGTGATCTGGTTGATGCTGACGTCCGTGTCGCACGCAAACAAGAACAGCGGCAGGACCATGCACACTCGACGCATCCGCACCTCGATCTACAAGATAGCCAGTCAGAGGAAAACAGACGTCAAGAAAGCGCGTGGGAGGCGGCTAGGCTGTGCCTACGGCACCACCGTGATCTCGCTCACGCACAGGTCGTCGTACTTCTCGCCTTTCTTGGTGCTGGTGAACTGGATCTTCAACTTGTCGGTGGTGTGTGCCGCGAAGCTGAGATTCTGCTCGAAGGGGAAGTCCTTGAAGGTCAGGGTTTCCTTCGCGCCATCGGAGAAGCTCACCGTCGCGCTGACCGGACGGTTCACCGCCTTGAACAACTCCGGCGAAAAGGCGGCGCCGGCGCGGAACTTCAGGGCCGATACGGTGCTTCGGCGACCGAGCGTCAACTCCAACCACTCGCCGGTGCCGTCGCTATTCTTGTTGCCTTCGCACCACATCGAGTCCGCGATGCCGTCAGCGGCGTTTTGCGCGTCGTAGCTGCCGTCGGTGTCGGCGATCGCCGACGACGAAGCGACCGCCGACACCACCGGGACCGGACCATCGCTGGTATTGTCGGAGAACCGCACCTCCGAGATCGCGGTGTCCACGCCCTTTCCAGCGTAGATGCCCTTGATGCGCATCTTCACCGTCTGGGTGTTCTTGGGGCTCTTCAGCTTCCACACCTGGGGCGCCTGCGCGTCGACCGCGGTGAACTCCTCGGTCGTGCCGTCAGCGTACTCGGCAACCACCGTCTTCGGACGGTTGTAATGGCCGAAGTACTCGACGTTATACCAACTGCTCCCCCACACGGTGATCGCGGTGATGGTCTTGGGCCCCCCGAAGTCGGCGAGCACCCAGGAACCCAGGCCGGCGCCGTCCTCGCCCTCGACCCATGCGGTCGACTGCTTGCCATCACCGAGGTTGGTCGCCTCGAAGCTGCGTGCATCGTTGGGCGCGGAGGTCGTGGAAGCCGTCCAGGTCGCAACTTTGACCGGAGCGCCAAGCGCCAGGGAAGCCAAAAACAGGGCGGAGATCATCGGGGTAGATCCTCAGAAGTTTGACGTGAACGACGCGCGAGCGCCTTCGAAGCCTGGAAGGGAACGGCACTGGCCGCCGGCACAGCGGATGCCGGCCCGGTACGCGCCGTAAAAGAGTTTGACGGTGGTGGCGCTGGTGGGCTGCCACTGCACCTCACCGGCCATGTAGACGTTTTCGCTCACGTTTCCGGTGGAGGTGATGAGCGGATTGTCGCTGAAGTCGGCGTACACCAGCACCGCCCACGGCACGCCGATCTTCAGCGCCGCGGTGCTGGAGATGTCGGTGTAATCGGCCTGCTGCACCTCATTTTGGCCCCAGTGATATCGCAAAACGCCGGGCGCGATCTCGATGCTCAAGTGGTGGGGCAACGGGATGGTCAACGCAACATCGGCGTGCGCGGTGGTGTCGCCCGCGTTCGCGGCCGGCGCATCGTCACGCATGTCCATCCGCCAGCCGCCGTTCGCCAGGACGTGGAACTCGCCGATCACCGCGATGATGCCGCCCACGCCGTGGACGATGGTCTCGGGGGTGGTGTTGAAGTGCACCCCGCCGAGGTCCCCATCGCGGAGGACCGCAGCAGAGACGTAGGGCGTGACCACGTGCCCGCCCTTGCCCAGCGCGAAGTCCGACCGCACGCGCCCGCCGATCACGTCATTGCTGTTGAGCGCCGCCGAGCTGTCCTCGGTGATCGCCCGCTCGTACTCGAGGGAAGGGCCGGTGGACACCTCGTACCCGTCGAGCGACGCGAACTGGTTCAGCCACTCGGTATCCCGGTACAGCTTTCCCTCTACGAGCACGCTGGCAACGCCCGGATAGGCCGATGCACTCACGTATCCGGCGTACCCGTTCTCGACACCGATGTCGTCGGCGCCGTACCCGATCCAGTCGAACTCAGCGCCTAGGTCGAACGGACCGACTCCCGACGCTTCGATGGTCGCGCCCACCACGCCCGCATCGACGTCTCCGGCGTAGGCGGCCAGCGGAGACTGGACCCCGTCCAGCGCGCGCACGAACTGGTAGGCGGCGGCGTGGGCGCCCACGTGCACACGGCCGTATCGATCGACCCGCACCCCGTGCACCGCATGCGGCCGATCGGCGCGCATCCCGACGTTGGGATTTTCCAGCCGTACCTGCTGGGGGTTGGCGACGGCCTCCACGAGGCTGACCTCCCAATCGCCCGCGGCGACCGTAGCGTGGACGCCCCGCAACGACGTGTCCACGTCGATGTCGGTGTTCTTCACCACGTTGAGCGCCAGCCCGCGCCCGAAGGCCGCGTAGGAGTCACCCACCGTCCACGACAGCGTCTGCCCCCGGCCCTGCAGCCAGAACTTCTCCACGCCGAACCACCAGTTTGGGTGGGGTCCGCTTAGACCTTCACCCCAAAGGACCCGCTCCTCGGTGAGCGCCCCGTCCAAAACGTACTGGTTCGAGAAAAGCGCCACCGCATCGACCTGGACACCAGCCGTCAAAAGCGAGCTGCCACCGCTCACGGAGAAACGTTGCACCGCCTCCTGGTAGTCGAAGACGGCTTCGTCGGGAAAGTCCGCGAGCCGCGCGTCACTTTGGTAGGCGCGGAAGCGGAACTCCTCCAACCCGTGCACCGAGCCGCCTTGCAGCGAGCCGACCCGGGGCTCCACCGCGACCACTGGGCTCTCCGGAAGCTCCTCAGCCGCACTGCTCCCGCTGACGACGAGCGCCAACCAGGCAAGCAAGCGGTAGCGAGCGAGTCCGCGCATCTGCTAGCGCCCCAGGAGTTCGAGAACCTCGGCCTTGAGCGCGACCTCGTCCCCTGGGTTGTAGCCCGCGTGCACCTTGGCGATCTGCCCCAACTTGTCGACCAGGACGTTGAAGGGCAAGGTCTTGGCCGGATTGAACTGACTCACGACGGTGGTCTGCGGGTCCCGAAGGATCGTGTAGGTGAGCCCCTTGGACTTCACCAAAGGCTTGACCATCGCGTCGAGTTTGGCGTCGTCAGTGGAGATGCCGAGCACGACGAGGCCGCGCGCCCCGAGTTCCTTGTGCATCGCTTCGAGGTGCGGCATCTCTACTTGACAGGGACCGCACCAGGTCGCCCAGAAGTTGACCAGCACGACGTTGCCTTTGTATTGGGAAAGTCGATGCTGCGTTCCGGTGAGGTCCCGCAGCGTGAAGTCGGTCGCGGCGCCAGCATTGGCCGCGCCGCTGGCTGCGAGCGTGGTGAGCGTGAAGGAGACGACCGCGAGCGCGGAGAGGGCGACGGAGCGGAGACAAAGCAAGGTGGAGCTCCTCGGGGGAGGGGGTTGTTTACCCCAGACGCGCGACGACGCATAGTCATGGTCACCGAATGCAACAACCTCCTGACCTCGCCGGGAACGGCCCAGCGGACTAAGCGCGCTGCTATGCGCGCACGCGTGCTCGTCGTCGACGACGAGCCCTCCATCCGGACCGTCCTGAAGGCCCACCTCTCCCGCGATGGGCACGAGGTCGCCACCGCCACCGATGGCGCCGACGCTGTCGGCATGCTGGGGGCATCGCCGTACGACCTCGTCATCAGCGATCTCAAGATGCCAGGGCTCAGCGGCCTTGAGCTCTTGGCGTGGTGCATCCGCGAGCAACCGGGCCTGCCAGTCATTCTGATCACCGCGCACGGCACGGTGGACACCGCGGTCGAAGCGCTGAAGCTCGGCGCGCAAGACTTCATCACCAAGCCCTTCGATCTCGACGAACTCAAGCAGGCAGTGGACAAGGCCCTGCGCGTGGAGCGCGCGCGGCGGCGCAACTGGCTCGACGATTCGATGCTGGGTCGCGACATCGGCCGCTTCGAGCTGATCGGCCGCACCCCGTCGATGCACAAGGTGTTTTCGTTGGTCGAGCGCGTCGCCGACTCGCCCACCACGGTGCTCCTCGTCGGGGAAAGTGGCACCGGCAAGGAGCTGGTGGCCCGCGCCCTCCACGCCCAGAGCTCCCGCAAAAACGCCGCGTTCATCACGGTCAATTGTGGAGCGATCCCCGAAGCGCTCTTCGAAAGTGAGCTCTTCGGCCACGAAAAAGGCGCCTTCACCGGCGCCGCCAGCGCCAAGCCGGGAAAGTTCGAGCTCGCCGACGGGGGAACGCTCTTTCTCGACGAGATCGGCGAACTGGGTCGCGACCTCCAGGTCAAGCTGCTCCGGGCGCTACAGGAACGCACAATCGATCGGGTCGGCGGCACTCGTCCCATCAAGGTGGATGTGCGCGTGGTCTCCGCCACCAACGTCGACCTCCAGAGCCTCGTGGCCAGCGGCGCGTTCCGTGAAGACCTCTACTACCGGCTTGCGGTCGTGCCGATCCGCCTCCCCCCGTTGCGGGAACGTCGCGACGACATTCCGATCCTCGTGCGCCACTTCGTCCTTCGCTTCAACGAGCGGCTCGGCAAGTCGGTGAGCGTCGTCGACGACGCGATGATGTCCCGACTGACAGAGTGGCACTGGCCTGGCAACATCCGCGAGCTCGAAAATACCGTGGAACGCGGCGTGCTCCTCGCCGACGGCGACCACATGGCCGAGGATGTGCTGCCCGAACCCGAGGTCGACGTCGCCCCGGCGATCGGCACCCCGGCGCTGCCGCCTTTCGAACCCGGGGAGATCGGCCTGAAAGACTACGTCCGCGTCCACACGGTCCGACTGGAGCGCGACCTCATTCTTCGTTCGCTGGAGCAAGAATCGGGCAATGTGACCCGCACCGCGCGGCGCCTGGACATCTCCCGCAAGGCGCTGCAACTCAAGATGAAGGAGTACGGTCTTCGCGACGAGGTCGGGGAATAGGCGGAGAGGGTCACGCCAGGCGGCATCCAGGCGGGCGTTAGATGGCTGCATGCACGTCACCCCGTTGCAGATCTACTACGAGGACACCGATCTGAGCGGTTGGGTCTACCACGCCAACTACCTGCGTTATTTCGAGCGCGCCCGGGAGCATCTGCTCGGGCCCGCGGAGTTGGTCCGGCTCTGGCGCGACGAGGGCATCGGTTTCGTGGTCTACAAGTGCGAGCTCAGCTTCCGCGAGCCCGCGGGGCTCGGCGACATCCTGGAGATCCGGACGGCAGTCCGCATGGAAAGCAAGTACCGCGCCGTCTTTTCACAGAGCGTGTGGCGGCCGGAGGGCAAAGAAGCGATGGTGCACGGAGTCGTGCAACTGGTTTGCGTAGACCGCCAGAATCGCCCGGTCGTGCTGCCGGCGACGGTCCGCGCTCGGATTCAGCCGCCCGATTGAAATGCGCCGCCGGCCTCGGGGACGAAGCGCTCGCCGTCGAAGGCATAACGCTCCACCGCCGAAAGCTTGTCGCCATCGAGCTCATAGACACAGAAGTGCGCTGTGCGCTTGCGTTGAGGCAGGTGTGCGTACCCGCCGGCGCCGGGGTCGATCGAAGGGATGGGGTCCCCGTCGCGCGGCAGTTCGGTCCGGTAGCCATGGTGTTCGTGGCCATGCACCACGAGGCGAACGCGCGGGAAACGGACGAGAACGGCCTCGATTGCCTCGGCGTCGATACAGGCGCGCGTGCTGGGCCCGTACCGTTCACCGCGACGATTGCGGAGCGGGTAGTGGATCGCGACCAGCGCCGGCAACGTGCCGCCAGCCAGCGTCGCTTCCAGCTCAGTCAGGCCTGTGTGCCCGAGCCATCCGCGCGAAAGCCAGTCCGGACGGCAGACGTCGACAAGGACAACGTCCCAGCCGCCGGCCGTATGCACCCGCACGGGCGCGGTCGGACCAAAAGAACGTGCGAACCGACCCACGCTCTCGTCGGTGTACACGTCGTGGTTGCCGGGGATCGCGACCCAGGGAAAACGACTCCGCAACGGCGCAACCAGCGCCGCGGCGCACGCAAACTCCGCCGCCGTCGCCGTCGCGGTCAGATCGCCGGTGCACAGGACGAGGTCGGGCCCGGCCGCCGCGACCGACTGCACCAGCGCCAACTGCGACGCCGGAGAAAAGTGCTGATGACGGCCCAGCATGTAGAGGTTGACCGCACCGGCGAGGCGCTTGTTGAACAGCTCCCCCACGCCCGGCGTCCGCTCCACGTGCAGGTCGGTGATGTGGGCCACGCGCATGGCGACGCTGTAGCCCAGGCGGGATAGCTCCGCCGTCCGATGGACGACCCGCGACGCATCCTCGAAGCCGCTGCCGAGGGCCGGGTCACGGTCGATGTGTTGCCGCGCAACGGCGCTGCCCAGCGGGGGCAGCTGGTGCGCGTGGAGCGAGGCGGCGTCGTGCTTTCGTTGGCCACCACCCCTCCGGCCGCGGGTACGGACGTGCGGGTGTGGATGACCGTGAACGGGACACCCTGGACCTTCGAAGCCAGCGTGCTGCGGTCCGGCGTTCCCGTGCCGGATCGTTCCCAGGGCGGCGTGCTCCTGGGGTTCATCGACGGGTGGAAAAAGGCCGAGGGCACTGGTCCGCGCGTCGTCCTGGAGGCGCTGCCCCCGACCGGCGGCCCGGTCTCGCTGGTGGACGGCGCGGTGCGCATCGTGGAGTTGCACCCGGACGAGTGGCTGGTGAGCGTGCCGGCGGACTTCCACCTGGTTTTCGTCGAAGGCGGCGCGTTGCGATTACGCTTGGGCACCCCCGATCGCCCAGCGATGATCGTCGGCGCAGTGGTGAAGGAGCTGGCCCAGAGTCACGGCCACCTGCTGTACCGCTTCGCCATTCAAGAGGTCGAAAATGGGGAGCGCTACGGTGAGCTGGTGGCGGCCGTGAGGGGGGCGTTGGCGCTCTGACCCCGATCCAACCATTTTCTGGCAACCCCGGGCGATAGCGGGTCGGAGTTCGGACTCCCCATGCCCTTGCGTCTTGTCCACACCTCAGATTGGCACCTCGGCCACACGCTGCACGATCGCGAGCGTGACCAGGAACATCATGCATTTTTGGAGTGGCTGGTCCATCGGGCGGTGGCTGAACGTGCCGACGCGGTGCTCATCGCGGGGGACGTGTTCGACAGCGCGAACCCCTCCGCCCGCGCACAGGCGGCGTACTACGGATTCTTGCGGCGCCTGCGGGCGGCCCTGCCGGCCGTCGCGGTGGTGGTCATCGGCGGCAACCACGACTCCGGCCACCGGCTCGACGCGCCGCGCGCACTGCTCGACGAATTGGGCGTTCACGTGGTGGGGGCGGTGCCCCGCGCGGAGGCAGGCGCGCTCGATTTGGCACGGCTGGTCGTGCCGCTCCGTGACGCCTCCAAGACCGTCGCCGCCTGGGTCGTGGCCATGCCGTTCATCCGGCCACAGGACCTGCCGGCGGCGGCGCTCGGCAGCGCGGCGGGGGTGGTGCAGGCCGTGCGGGCGCTGTACGACGAAGCGCTGGCGCACGCACGCGCGTTACGACAACCCGGCCAGGCGCTCATCGCCATGGGACACGCCTGGTTCGAGGCCGCGGAGGCCAGCGCCGGCAGCGAGCGCAAAGTGCAGCTGGGGAACGAAGCCGGCCTGCCCGCCGCGATGTTCGCGGATGACGTGGACTACGTCGCGCTCGGGCACCTGCACCTCGCGCAGCGCGTCGGCGGGCGGGAGCATGTGCGTTACTGCGGCTCCCCGATTCCGCTCGCGCTGGACGAACGCACCTACACCCACCAGGTGCTGTCGGTAGAGCTTGGGGGCGGCGCGCCCGCGATCATCCAGTCGCACCCGATTCCGCGCACCGTCCCCTTCTGGCGGGTGCCCCAGGAACGCGCTGCCGCCTCACTGATAGAGGTGCTGGCCGAGCTGCGGGCGTTGCCGCCGTGCGCTCCGGATGTGGCTCTTTGCGCCCTCCCCTTCCTCGACGTTGTCGTCACCGACACCGTGCGCAGCCCGAACCTGCGCGCGCAGGTCGATGAGGCGCTCGTCGGCCGCGGCGCCCACCTCGCCCGGCTGTGGGACGCCACCCCCCGAACGACATGCGGCCTCCCGGCCCACCTCACCAAGGACAGCCTGGACGAGGTCGAACCCGAGTCGATCTTCCTGGATTTCTGGCAACGTGAACGCGGCGCCCCCCCAGGGGATGCGGTTTTGAGCCGGTTCCGCGAGGTCCTGGACCTCGCCCGCAGCGGAGGGCCGTCGTGAACCTCCACCGGATCGCGGGCCAAAACCTCGCCTCGCTCGAGGATGAATTTGAGATATTGCTCGACAAGGGTCCGCTGGCCCAGCTCGGGCTTTTCGCGATCGCCGGGCCGACGGGCGCCGGTAAAAGCACCGTGCTCGACGCGCTGTGTCTGGCATTGTATGGCGACACGCCGCGGCTCCACGGCCGAGGCGGCGTCGAAGTTGGAGACGGTGCTGACATCTATCGGACTCACGACGCGCGCAGCCTCGTTCGTCGCGGCGCAGCCGTCGCCTGGGCCGAGGTGGAGTTCACCGGCGTCAACGATGTCCGGTACCTCGCGCGGTGGTCGGTGCGGAGGCGGCCGCGTGTCGGCGGGTTGGAGGATCCGTCGGTCACCCTGCACCGGGTCGGTTCGTCCACCACCGAGGGGGGCAAAAAGGGGGAAACGCTTGCCCGCATCATCGAAGTCGTGGGCTTGGACTTCGATGCTTTTGTCCGAAGTGTGCTCCTTGCCCAGGGCGATTTCGCGCGGTTGTTGCATGCCACCGCCGACAAGCGCGGGGAGGCGCTGGAGTGGATCACCCACTCTGAGCTGTACTCCGACCTCTCGCGCATCACCTACCAGCGGGCGAACGCGGTCGAGGCAGGCCTGCGAGAAGAGTTGGCGGCCCTCCGTGGCATCGTCCGCATGACCGACGAGGCACGCAGCGCGGTTTCCGATCGCCTTTCGGCCCTCGGGGAGGGGCGGCCAGCGTCAGCGGCGCTCATTCGGCGACTCCAGGCGGCCAGGGCCTGGCACGAAGGCAAGACCGCGTTGGGGGACGAGCTGGCCAACTTTGAGAACACCGAAGCCGCGGCCACGGAGTCCTTGGCCGCGCTCGCGGGGGTCAGGGGCGAGCTCGACGTGGCTGAGCGGGCCGCAAAAGTCGCGGTCCCGCTGGCGGCTGCAGAGCAGGCCGGGGCGGCGTTACAGCGGCATGCGGTCGCGACGATCGAGTTCGAGGGCGCTCAGGTTCGCGCCGCCGACGCCGTCGCCCCGGCGAACGACGCGCTCGCGGAGGCGAACACCTACCTGGTGGCACACCTTGCCGCGCAGGCTGATGGCGTCGCGCCTCTGAGGGAGGCGCGACGACTGGACGCGCTCGTCGAAGCCGCCGGTGCGGGGCACCTTGCCGCGGTCGACAAATTCCGGGAGGCGGGGATCGGCCTGGCAAAGGCGCAGACGGGGCTCGTTCGAGCGCGTGAACTCGCCGCGGCCGCAGCGCAGCGACTGTCCGGGCTCGACGTCTGGCTGGCGGAAAACGCCTCGTTGGTCGCGTTGGCTCCGGGCTGGTCGGGAACTGGGCCGCTCCTGACGGACTGGGCGGGCACGCTGGGCACAGCCGAATCCGAGGCGGCTGCCGCGGCAAAGGTGCATGCCTCCGCCGTGGCCCAGGCAACGTTGGCCCAGGCAGCCAGCGCGCCCGCGCAGGCTGCCACCTTGGCCGCGGAACGCGCGCGTCGCGAACGTGACGCCGCCCTGCACCCGCAGGAGGCGGCGCTCGCGGCCAGCCTCACCGCCGAGGCCGGTCAGCTCCAGACGCGGCGGCAAACACTCGTCGCCGCCGAGGCGCTTCACCAGGAAATGGCCGCGCTCCAGCGGCGTTTGCAGGATGCGGAGACAGCGAGGACGTCGGCGGCGACCGCGGGGCGCGCCGCCGGTGAGCGGCAGGCCGACGCCGCGGCTCTGCTGGTGGGGATCGACGCGCGCCTCGACGAAGCTGCGCGGCAACTACGCGCCCTCGAAGCCCGTCAGGACCTCGCCGCCCACCGCGCCGCGCTCAAGCCTGGGGAAGAATGCCCACTCTGTGGCGCGGCCGATCACTCCATCCCGGCCGACGCGCGGTTCGACGAGGCCGTCGCGGAGTCGCGCGCACGTCTGTCCGAACTCAGGGCCGATCGCGACGCAACGACACGCGCTATCAGCGGCGAGGCAGCGCGCATCGATGCGGCAGAGGAAGCCGAGCGCATCGGCGTCGCCGATATTCAGCGGGCGACGGCCGAGCGTGAGGCGCTGGCGGCGAAACACGGCGCGCCCGCATCGGCCGAAGCGCTCGCGGCCACGCGCGCCCACCTCGCCGCGGCCGAGGTCGCCCACGAGGCGGCCGTCGTGGCCCAACGTAAGCGCGCGGCGGACTATCGGCGCCTGGACGAGGCGGCCGACGACGCGCGTGTCGCCGCCGATGCGGCGACCATCACGCTCCAAACGGCGCAGGAGCATGCGAACACGCTCACCGCCGATCACCGCGTCCGCGCCGAGCGCACGGCCGAGCTCGTCGAACGTGCGGCCGGACTTGCGCAGCGCCTCGCGACACAGCTCGGCAACGTCCCCGACTGGAGCACCCGATACCGAAGCCAGGGGGCGAGGAGCACGCTGGGCGCGGCGGTCGTCGAAGCCGGCAGCCGCTTCCAGGAACGCGCCGAAGTCGACCAGGCGGCCACCGCTGGGGAAACCGCGGTGGCGATCGCGCGGAGCGAACTCCTGACGGCCTCCGCGCATCAGGCACGCGAAGCGGGCCACGTGCAAAGCGCAGCCGAAGCCCTGGCAACCCTCCAGACCCAGCGGGCAGCAGCCCTGGCTTCGGCAGACGCCGACGCCTTCGAGCTCTCGCTCGCGGGCCCTGTCGAGACCGCGCGATTACAGTTCAACCACCTTGGACAACGCCTGACCGCGGCTCGCACCGCGGCCGCTGAAGCGGGGGCCGTCCTCGACGCCCACGTCCGAGCCCACCCGGCGCTTCAGGACGCCGAGTCCGCCGCGGTGACCGCCCTCACCGCCGCGCTCGCGGTGGCCGGTCTCGCGGTGGAGGAAGCGCGTGCCAGCGTGGCCCGGGGCGAAGCATGGCGCGAGCAAAGCCAGCGCCGATGGGACCAGGCAGTCGCCGCTCGGGCGCGCGCCACGCTGCTCGTGGAGGACACCCGCCGGCGCCTGTCCGCGCTCGAGGACGCGCCGCCCGCAGGCGCGGAGAAGGACAGCGCCGCGCTCGCGGAGCAGCTCGTCAGCGCCGAAGCCGACCACGCCAAGTTGCTCGTGGCCATCGGCACCGCCGAGGCGACGCTCGCCGCCGACCAGCATTGTCGCGACGAGTACCAACGGCGCGACGAAGCCCTTGGGGACGCACGGGCCGACGCCGAGGCCTGGAGCGAGCTCAAGGCGACCATCGGCGACGCCGCGGGCAAGACGCTGCGCTCCTTCGCCCAGGCGCTCACGCTCGCCCGTCTGCTGGAGGAGGCCAATGCCGTGCTCGAAGAGCTGGCGCCGCGGTACCAGCTGCAGAGCCTGGTTCGGAGCCCGCTGGACTTGCAGGTGATCGACCGGCATCGGGCCAACGAAGCGCGCGGGGTCAAAACGCTCTCCGGCGGCGAGACCTTCTTGCTCTCGCTGGCGATGGCGCTGGGCCTCTCCAACCTTGCGTCGCGGCGGCAGCCAGTGAACTGCCTGTTCATCGATGAAGGCTTCGGCGCGCTCGATCCCCACGCATTGGACCAGGCCCTGTCGATGCTGGAATCGCTCCAGCAGCGGGGCCGGATCATTGGCATCATCTCGCACGTACCGGGCCTGGCGGAGCGCGTAGGCGCCCGCGTCGACATCGTCCCCACCGGGCTCGGCACCAGCCGGGTTGTCGTGGTCGCAGGATAGGCGGCGACGATGCGTCTGCAACTGGGCGGATGGGGGGCGCTCACCGCGCTCGGCGGCACCGACGCCGGATTCGCGCGCTTGTGCGCGGGTGACACCGGCCTGAAGGTCACGCCCGCGGGGCTCGACTGGCTCAAGGACGCCTATGGCGCCGCACTCCTGGGGCCGGTCGCTGCGGTCGATGCGCTCGCGCCGCGGCCCCGAGGGGTCAGCCTCGCCCTGGCGGCGCTCGCGGGCGGCCACTTCGATCCACAAGGGCTGGCGGTCGTGGTCGCGACCACCGCTGGCGCGATGGTGGAAGGCGAGCTTGTCGTCCGGCAGTACGTCCGCGGCGAGCCCCTCTCGGCGCCGCGCGCCTTCTACTGGGATGCACGGCTGCACGGCGTGGCCGAGGCGATCGCCGCACACCTCGGCGCGACCGGTCCGGCGCTCGCGGTCTCCACGGCGTGCACCAGCGGCACCGTCGCGCTGGGGTTGGCCGCCGACCTCGTGCGGGCGGGGAGAGCCACACGGGCGCTCGTCGTCGGCGTCGATGCGCTCTGCCGGACCACGCTTTTCGGCTTCCGCTCGCTCGGCGTGTACGACCGGGAGCGCTGTCGCCCGTTCTCCGCGGCGCGCAATGGAATGAACATCGGGGAGGGCGCCGCCTGGGTGTTGATCGAGCCTTGGGCCGGGGGAACGGTGGAGCTTTTGGGGGTCGGCGTCGCGACCGATGCCCACCACCTCACGGCGCCGGATCCCGAGGGGAGCGGGCTCCGCGCCGCTATCCTGGCCGCCTTAGGCGGGGTGTCCCCCGCGGCGGTCGATCACGTCAACGCCCACGCCACCGGCACCCAGCACAACGACGCGGCCGAGGCCGCAGTGCTCGCGGCGCTGTGTCCCGAGGCGTTGGTTTCGGCGACGAAGGGGGCGACGGGCCACACCCTGGGGGCGGCAGGCGTCATCGAGGCGGTTTTCTTGGCGCAGTCGATGTCGGCGGGGGTGGTGCCGCCCGTGGCGGGGCTGGTCCAGCCGATGGTCGGTGCGGGCGTGTCCGCGGCGGTGCGGGCGCACCCCCAACGGGTGGGGCTGTCGCTGAATCTTGCGTTCGGTGGCCACAATGCGGCGGTGGCGCTGGTGCTCACGGGCGACGCCGCGGCCGCGACACTCCCGCGGCCCGGCACGGGCGCGCCCATCCGGCCGCTACAAGTGCGCGTCCGCGGCGTCCGATCGTGGTCGTGCCACGGTGCCGACGCGGGACTCCCCGCCGTCGACGGCCCCCCGTACGGCGCGGACGGTCCGGCCCTCCCCTTCCGCCTCGCGCCCGATCCCCAACGCCCGCACGCGTGGTCCGCGAGTGGCTGGCGTCGCCTCAGCCGGCTCGCCCGTCTCGTCGCGGTGGTGGCAGAGCCCCTGATCGAGCGCGGGTCCGACACCGCGATCTTCGTCGGGCTCAACGGCGGGGAGTTCGGCTCCTCGGTGGCGTTTTTACGCAGCTACTGGCTGGGCGGTGCCGCGGCGGCCAGTCCCCTCGCCTTCCAGAATTCGGTGCACAACGCGCCGGCCGCCCACCTGTCGATCGAGCTGGGCCTGCGCGGCCACTCGGAGACGTTGATGGGGGGCATCGCGACGCTATGGCGGACGCTGGAGCGCGCGATGTGCCATGTCGTGCTGTCCGGAAAGCCAGCGCTGGTCGTGATCGCAGAGGACCTGTGCACCGAGGTGCGCGACGGCATCACCGCGTTGGGCCTGAGCGGGACTTGGGGGGAGGGTGCCGCCGCCTTTCTACTTGAACCCTGCGATGGCGCGGGCGTGGTGCTGCGCTGGCACGACGGCGCCGCCGCTGCCGATGCGTGGCACCGCCACCAGCGGTGGCCCGACGAGCGCGACCACGTGCCGGCCCGCGTCGCGTGGGATGACCATTTTGGCCTCGGCGTGGGCGCCGAGGCGGCAGCGGTAGCGGCGATCGTCCGGACCGGTGTCGGAAACCTCGCCGGCCCGGGTGCCTGGCTGGAGGTCGGCGGATGACGCTCTTGCTTTGGGCGCTCGCCCTCGCCGAATCCCGCGCGGTGGTCAAGAGCTCGGCCAGCCCGATCTACCCGGCATCGGCGGTGCAGCAGAAGATCAGCGGCACAGTCGTCTTACGACTGTCGGTCAGCGCCGACGGGCAAGTGACGGAGGTCATCGTCACCCAATCCGTGCGACCCGATGTCGACGCGGCCGCTGCTGACGCGGCGCGCCGACTGACGTTCACCCCGGCCACGGACGAATCCGGCGCTCCTGTCCCCGCCACCGTGGACTACGCCTTTTCTTTCGGGTTGCACCACGCCGACGAGACCGGGAACTCCGCGCCCGGGTCACTCCGCATCCGGGTGATCGATGGCGAAGGGCTGGATGTGCCCAACGTCGCCTTGCACCTCACCGGGCCGGGAACGGCCGTGCGCGACCTCAACGTCGGCGACGACGGCACCGCGACTGTGCCCTTCTTGTCGACCGGGACGTGGAAGCTGACGCTGTCCCACCCGGCCTTCGCGCCGGCCGGCCTCGAGCTCGAAGTCCACGGCGGTGAAAACCGCGAGCTCACCGTCCAGCTCGTTCCCAACGGCCCCGCAGAAGAAGTCGTCATCTATGCGTCGCGACATTCCTGGCGGGAGGTCAAGCGTGCCGAGCGCAAGCCCGACCTCGAACCCACGACGGGCGTCTACGAGTTGACCCGTCGCGACATCGAGAGCACGCCAGGCGCGTTGGAAGACGTGAATCGGGCGGTGCACAAGCTTCCTGGCGTCGCGAGCGATGGCGACGTGCTCTCGTCGTTCTCGGTACGTGGCTTCACCTCGGGCGAGGTGATCTTTCTCCTCGATCGGGTGCCCCTCGACAACCCCTACCACCTTGCCGGGTTCAACAGCCTCTTCAACCCGGACATGGTCCAGAAAGTGCGCTTCCACGCCAGCGGAGCCTCCGCGGAGTACCCAGACACGACCTCGGCCGTGCTCGACATCCAGAGCTGGGACGGCGCCCCCAAAGACGACGCCCACGATCTGGACGGCTCGGTCGATCTGTCGATGAGCACCGTGCGCGGGCTGGTGATGGGGCCGGTTGGAGACAATTTCACCTTCGCGGTCGCGGCGCGCCGCAGCTACCTGGAGGCCTACTTCGGCGCGATGCAGGCGCTGGATCTCCTGGACTCGGCGATCGCCGCGCCGGAGTACGCCGAGATCAGCGCCCGCGCGGCATGGCGTCCGCCCGGCCACCGTTTCTTGCTGACCCTGATGCGGGCGAGCGACTCCCTCGCCCTCGTCGACTCCGACGACGAAAGTACCATCACCATCAATGGCAGCTTTCGCCTCGACGACGTCCTGTACCTGGGGACGCTGGATCACCTGGCGCCGGTGGGCGCGCGCGGAAGCGTGCAGACGACCTTGTCGGTCTCGACCGACGACTCCACGATGTTCCGCGACTTCGCTGGCGCCGCCGACCGGACGACGCATCGCCTCCAGCTTTTCGGGCGCTCCGACCTCGCTCTCGGACTGGGCTCCACGCACAAGCTACTCGTCGGTGCCAGCGCGCTGGGCCGGCGTGCAACCTTTGACGGCCCGGTGGACGACACCCGCACCCTCCCCGCATGGGCCGCGCGTCCGCTCGCCGACTTCGGGCTGCCGCAGATCGCTTTGTCGCAGACCGACTTCTCACCGACGCTGAGCGGGTACGCGGAGCATCGGTACGGCGGTGACGACGCCGAGGCGACCCCGTTTCGCACCCGAACCGGGGTGCGCGCGACCTACGTCGGACGGGCCGACGAGCTGCTCCTTTCCCCTTCCGGTGGGGTCTCGATACCGCTGCCGACGGCGACCATTCCCAAGCTCTCCGGCGGGCTGTACCACCACGTCGTCGAAGATCCGCTCGTCATCGACCCGACCGACGGCAATCCCGACATCCGCTCAGAAAAGGCCGCTCATCTGGTGGTGGGGCTCGACCAGGGCGTGCCGCTCGGGCAAGGCAGTTTTGTGCGCGTCGAGGGCTACTACAGCTGGATGTGGGACCTGGTGGTCAACCCCGACACGGCCTCCAGCAGCACGCCCGGCTATTCCAACTCTGGAACCGGACATAACGCCGGCATCGACGTGATGATCGCGACGCGGTGGGACCGGTGGGAGGCGACCCTCAACGCCGGCTGGCTCAGCGCCGAGCGGACCAACCCCCTCAACGAGCAGGTCGCCCAAACGACGGTTCCGGGCCACGTCCAGGACCTGACGCTCGGCCTGAGCACCGAGGTACAGGTCGCACCGGAGTGGCGTGTGGGCGCGCGCTACGACTACCACTCCGGCCGCCCGATGAGCTCGGTGGCGGTGGTCGGGGCCAGTACGGTGGCGCTCACCGGGCTCAACGACGAAGAACTATCGAACTTTCACCAGCTCGATCTCCGTCTCGAATGGCGACGTGCATTCCTGAAGATACGATGGACGGTGTACCTGGAAGTGCTCAACGTCACCTACGCGCAGAACGACTTCTTGCCGATCGTATCGGTCGAAGACGGCGAGCGCGTCGACACGATGCTGACCCATCTGCCCACCCGTCCCTTCATCGGGGTGCGCGCCGAATTCTGACGACAAACGGCTACCGGGAAACCGCGCGACAGGGCCGTTGTCCATGCTACCGTCCTCCCCGGCAGGCGTCCCCATGTCCGACCTCTCCGAAGCGATCCGTCGGGCCCGACGGGGTGTGGCAAATAACAACGCACTCGCGGTGGTATCGGCGCTCGAGCCCCATCGGGAGCATGTGACGTCCGGCGACGATCTGCGCTCGACGCTGGACCTGGCGTGGGCCTTCGGCGAGCTGGGACGCAGCGCCGAAGCGGACCGACTTCTCGCCCAGACCACCCGGGCCACGATGGATGCGCGGCTGTGTGTGTCGCTGGCCCGGGCCGGGTGGTTCTGAGCTACGTCGGGGCGATGTGGTTCTTGCTCCCGCTCGCCATCGGCGCCGAGGCGCCGCCGGACTCCGACATCTTCGTCGCCGACCTCGACCTGGTCGCGGCGAAGGTGGGCGTGCCCGCCAACATCACCGACCGGCCTGGCTACGACAATCAACCGGCTTTTTTGCCGGACGGGAGCGGATTGCTCTACGTGGCCGACGTGGACGGCCCCACCGATGTGTTCCGCTACACCTTCCCCACCGGCGCACGCACCCGGGTCACGAAAACGCCCGAGGCGGAGTTCTCACCCACGCCCCTGCCCGGCGGCGGCTTCTCGGCCGTCCGCGTGTCGGCGCCTGAGGCCGAGGTCGAGGCGTACACCGAATCGCAAATGCTCTGGCGCTATGACGACGCTGGGAACGCGGTGTCTTCGATCCTTCCGGGGATCCTTCGGGTGGGCTACCACGCCTGGGTTGACGCGGGCCACGTCGCCTTGGTCCTCGTCGGACCGGGCGGGGAACCACCGCACGCGCTCGTGCTCGCTGAAGTGGGCACCGCCACCCTCACGCCGCTGGCGCCCAACGTTGGGCGTTCGCTCGGGAGCACGCCCGACGGGCAGGTGCTGTACGTCGACAAGCACCTCCCTGACGCCTGGTTCGTCGCCACAGCGCGCCGCGGCTTTCGCTCGACCGTCCGCACGGCCGTGCCGCCGAACGCCCCCGGCGAAGGCGACGACGCCCGCAGCGAGGACGTTCGGCTGCTCCCGGACGGCTCGCTGCTGATGGCGCACGGGTCGCGGCTTTTGCGCGCCCGCCCCGGCGGCGCCTGGGAAACCCTCGCGGACCTTCCCGGCCTAGGCGGCGCGATCAAACGCCTGGCCGTCAGCCCCGACGGAAAACGCCTGGCGATGGTCGTGCAACGCGCCACGCCACCGAAGTGAACGGGACCGACGCCAAAGTCCGCTTCCTCGAAGCGCTCGCGCGCAGCCTGCACGAAGCCGGCGCGCCGGCGCATCGACTCGAAGACGCGGTCGATCACTGCGCCCGCGCGCTCGGCGTCCGCTTCGATTGCCTGGCGCAGCCCACGTCGCTCATCCTTGGCTTCGACGACAGCACGCGAGTGCTTCGCGTGCAGCCGGGGCTGGTCCACCTCGAACGGCTCGTGCTCATCGACGACATCGGCACCAGGGTGGCGCGGCGACAGCTCGAGCCGGGTGAGGGTCTCGGTGCGCTCGCCAAGGTGGCCGCACTCCCCGACCGGTATCCCACGCCAGTCGATCTGGTGGGCGTGGCCACATCCTCGGGCGTCGCCGCGGTGTTCCTGCATGGATCACTCACGACGGTGATGGTTGCCGCGGGGCTCGGGCTGGGGGTCGGGCTCCTCGGCCTCGTCGCTCGGCGGTGGACGGAGTACGCACGGGTCCACGAGCTGGTCGCTTCCTTGCTGGTTGCGGGTGCTGCAACGCTGCTCGCTCGCGTCGTTCCCCTTCCCGTTGCCGTGGTGACCCTCGCCGGCGTCATCTCCCTTTTACCCGGGCTCACGCTGACGGTGGCCCTTACCGAGTTGGCGACGCGGCATCTGGCGGCCGGGACGGCGAGGCTGATGGGCGCCGCCGTCACCTTTCTTCAGTTGGGGCTCGGCACCGCGATGGGCTGGAAGCTCGCGGAGGCCCTTCCGCGCGCCCTGCGCAATCCGAACCTGCCGTTGGACGAGGGCTGGACGGCCCTCGCTTTGCCACTTGGCGCGCTGGCGTTCACGATCGCCTTCCGGGCTCGGCCACGCGACTATCTCTACATTCTCGCGGTCTCCTCGCTCGCGTTCTTCGCGGCCAAGGCTGGCCAGGACTGGCTCGGCCCAGAACTTGGCGCGCTGCTCGGCGGCCTCGCGGTGGGGTTGTTGAGCAACTTGCAAGCCCGTCTGCGCGGGGTGCCGACCGCGGTGACGCAGGTTCCGGGGCTGCTCTTGCTGGTGCCCGGAAGCATCGGCTTTCGCGGCTTCGGGGCGATGCTCGAGGAAGACGTGCAGGCGGGAGTGAGTGCGGCGTTCACGATGACCGCCATCGCCGGCTCGCTCGTTGCCGGTCTGTTGCTCGCCGCGTTGTTTTTGCCGCCCCGCAAATCACTCTGACGGTCGATCCACCCGCCACAACCACAACGCGCTGAGACTCGCGAGGAGCGAGACGCCAGCGAGCATCCAGAAGATTCCTTCCGATCCCAACTCACGACGTGCGAGGCCAGCCAGACCCGCGCCGAGCAACGCGCCGAACCCGTAGGTCGCGGCAGCCCACAGGCTCTGTGACGATGCGGCGATCTCCGGCCGCGCCGCCTGGGCCATGCGCTGTACACCCGACAACCAGAAGAAGCCGAAGCCGATCCCGTGCAACGCCTGGGTGGCGACAAGCACCACGGGGTCGGCCACCGTCGCCGTCACCACCCATCGAGGCAGTCCGGACAGCGCGGCCAGCAGCATGCCCCGCGCCGGCCCCACCCGAGCCAGGAAGGGCCTTCCGAAGCTCATCAAAAGCACCTCGAAGCCCACCCCGAGGGCCACCGAGGCCCCGACGACCCCTTCCGGCAATCCGAGCGCGGCGACGTGGACCGAGAAAAAGGTGTCGTAGACCGACATCGTGAGCGCCTGGAGCGCACCCGTCACCAGGAGCGGCACCAAGAAAGGGGCCTCAGCAAGCTCCCGAAGCGCGGGAAGGATCGGTGCGGGGCCGCCCGCACCGCGCAGCGGAAATCCGAAGCTCACCACCGCTGCCGCGAGAAGCGCTCCATCCGCGAGCAGGTGGGTTGGCAATCCAGTTTCCGCCCAGTTGCTGGCCAGGAGCACCCCGCCCAGAAACCCGAGCGAGCCCCACAAACGGATCCGCCCGTACTCCGCGGTCGGACGCCCCAACGCCGAGAGCCGGCCGAGCACCAGCGCATCGAGCACCGAGCCGATCGGGGCGCGGGTGGCTGCAAATACGAAGATCGCCACCGCCAACGCCGGGATGGACTCCGCCCTTGCCAGCGCCATTCCAGCCAGCCCGGACAAGATCGAGGACAGTCTCAGCACCAGGCCCGCCACGCGGTATCGGTCGGCGAGGATCGCCCAGAGGGGTGCCGCGAGCAGGCGCCCGAGTGGAAAGGTGGCCATCAAGCCGCCGATGGTCAGCCCATCGAAGCCCGCAGCCTCGAAGCGCCCGCCCAAAAGCGGCAACAACGCCGCCATCGAGGCGAGCTGCAAAACGTAGAAAAGACGGTGCAAGAACACGGGGCGCCGCTTCTAACGTCACGCGATCGAAGCGCCGCGCTCCGGGCATTGCGGGTACACTCTCCCCTTCCCCGGAAGACCATGCGCATTTTCTCGCTCCTCGCCCTCCCGCTGTTCGCGCTTGCCTGCCGCTCGGAAGGGGAGACGAAGTTCATCCCTGATCGCGATGGCGACGGGCTCAACGAAGACGAGGACTGTGACGACGCCGACCCGGGCATCGGTCAGGCGACCACGTACTACTACGACAACGACCGCGACGGCCACGGCGACGGCGCTACTGGCGACGGCTTCTGCGAGCAGCCCGACGGCTACGCCACCGTGGGCGACGACTGCGACGACACCAACAACCTCATCTACCCAGGCGCCCTTGATGTCTGCGACAAGCTCGACAACGACTGCGATGGTGTCGTCGACAACGGACTCGAGTCTACCGCCTGGTACGTCGATGCCGACACCGACGGCTACGGCGACGACGCCAACGTCGTCTGGGACTGCACCCAGCCCGACGGCACCACCGACCTTGGCGGCGACTGCAACGACGCGGATGCGGCCTACAATCCCGGCGCGTCCGAAGAAGACTGCGAGGACCCCAACGACTACAACTGCGATGGCAGCGTCGGCTACGAAGACAACGACGCGGACGGCTTCGCCGCGTGCGCCGAGTGTGACGACAACGAGGCCGCGATCAACCCCGATGCGCTCGAAGTGTGCAACGGCATCGACGACGACTGCGACACCCTCTACGACGACGAAGACGACAGCCTGGACCCCGCCGCTGGGGTCACCGTGTACCTGGACCTGGACGCCGACGGCTACGGCGATCCCGGCACCGGAGAGCTCGTCTGCGAAGCTGGTCCGGGCTGGGTCGCCGACGCTACCGATTGCGACGACGCAAGGCCCGACATCAACCCCGGCGCGGCCGAGGTCTGCAACGACCTCGACGACGACTGCGACACGCTGATCGACGACGCCGACGACAGCCTGGACGCCACCACCGGCACGGCCTGGACCACCGACGCCGACGGCGATGGCTACGGCGACGACGCGCTCACGGTCTACGCCTGCGACATGCCCGCGGGCTCCTCCGCCCTCGGCGGCGACTGTGACGACACCGATGTCGCCTACAACCCAGGCGCCACTGAGTCCGACTGCACCGACCCCAACGACTACAATTGCGATGGCAGCGTGGGCTACGTCGACGCCGACGGCGACGGCTACTCCGCATGCGACGAATGCGATGACACCAGCGCCGCCAACAACCCCGGCGCCACCGAGCTCTGCGACGGCGAAGACAACGATTGCGACGGCGCGGTCGACGAAGCCGACGCCAGCGGCGCCTCCACCTGGTACGCCGACACCGACGTCGACGGCTACGGCGACGCCGGCAACACCACGATCGCTTGCGACGCTCCGGCCGGCTACACCGCGGACGATACCGACTGCGACGACGCCGACGCCGACGTCAATCCGGCCCAGGTGGAGCTGTGCAACGGCATCGACGACAACTGCGACGGCACCATCGACGAGGACACCTCCGCCGACACCGCGACCTGGTACGCCGACGCTGACAGCGATGGCTACGGCGATGCCGGGAGCACGCTGGACAGCTGCTCCGCGCCCAGTGGCTATGTCGCGGACGACGACGACTGCGACGACACCGACGCCAGCATCAACCCCGCCGGCACCGAGATGTGCGACGGCGTGGACAACAACTGCGACGGGGCCATCGACGAGGATGCTGCGTTGGACGCGGGTACTTGGTACGCCGACGCCGACGGGGACAGCTGGGGCGACGCCACCGCCATCATCGACTGCACGCAGCCGGCCGACACCGTCACCAACGACGACGACTGCGACGACACCGAAGCGACCACCTACCCAGGCGCCGCGGAGGCCTGCGACGGTGTCGACAACGACTGCGACGGCACCGTTGACGACGGCGCCACCACGACGTTCTACGCCGACGCCGACGCCGACGGCTACGGCGACGCGGCGAGCACGGTCGACGCCTGCGCCGCGCCCGCCGGCTACCTGACCGACGACACCGACTGTGACGACACCCAAGACGACGTGTACCCGGGCGCCCCCGAGGCCTGCGACGGCACGGACAACGACTGCGACGGCACCATCGACGACGGGGCCACGACGACCTTCTATGCCGACGCGGACAGCGACGGCTACGGGGACGCCACCTCGACCACGACCGCCTGCGCCGCGCCCGCCGGCTACACCAGCGACGCCACCGACTGTGACGACACTGAGGCCACCGCGTACCCCGGCGCCGTAGAGGTGTGTGACAGCATCGACAACGACTGCGACGGCGCGATCGACGAAGGTGTGACCACCACCTACTACGCCGACACCGACGGCGACGGCTACGGCGACGCGAGCGCCACGACCACCGCCTGCTCCGTGCCGAGCGGGTATTCCGCGACCGACGACGACTGCGACGACGGCGACGCCGACGTCAACCCCGGCGAGTCCGACGTCTGCGACACCCTCGACAACGACTGCGACGGCAGCCGCGACAACGACGGCCTTTGCCCCTGCGACGTCGAGGAGTACGGCGGCAGCGTCTACATGTACTGCACGACCGCGGCGACCTGGACCGTCGGAGAGACCGCCTGTCTCAGCTACGACTACGACTTCCTCGCCGTCAGCGACGCCGCGGAGAACGCCGAGATCAACGCCCAAGCCTTCCTTCGGTACGGCGGCAAGTGGTGGATGGGCTACAACGACGTCGCCACCGAAGGGACCTGGGTGTGGGCCAACGGCGACACCGCCACCTACACCAACTGGGCCTCGGGCGAGCCGAACAACTCCGGCTCCAACGAGGATTGTGCACAGCTCGGGCGCTACTACCCGGCGACAACCTGGAACGACGAGCCGTGTACGGCCTCGTTCCGGTACATCTGCGAGGGGTGAGCCGGCGGCCTCCGTCGTTTCGGAATAGCCCGCCGGCTCGCAGAGATCCCCCATGATGCGCCTGAAGTCCTACGTCACGGGTGGCTGGTTCGACGGCGCCGGCAAGCCCGCGCAGCTCGTCAATCCCGCCACCGAAGCGGTGATCGCCGAGACCTCGGCCGAGGGCATCGACCACCGCGCGGTCCTCGCCCACGCGCGGCAGGCCGGCGCCGTGCTGCGCAAGCGGAGCTGGTCCGAACGCTCGGCGATGATCAAGGGCGTGCAGAAGCTCTTCCACGCGCATCGCGAGGAACTTTTGGACCTCGCCCAGATCAACGGGGGCAGCACCCGCGGCGACGCCAAGTTCGACGTGGACGGCGCCATCGGCACCCTCGGCGCCTACGCCGCGTTTGGCGAAGCACTCGCGACGCGGATCGGCGACCGTCCGTGGCTCCTTGACGGCGAGCTGACGCAGCTGACCCGTGCGCCGCGCTTCGGCGGGCAGCACGTGCTTTTGCCGCGGCAGGGTGTGGCCGTGCACATCAACGCCTTCAACTTCCCCGCGTGGGGCACCTTCGAGAAGGCCGCTGTCGCCTGGCTTGCGGGGGCGCCCATCGTGTCCAAGCCCGCGACGGCTACCGCCCACCTCACCTTCCGAATGACGGAGCTCCTGGTCGCAAGCGGCTTGGTCCCCGAGGGAGCCTTCCAGCTGATCTGCGGCTCGACCGGCGATCTGCTCTCTCGACTCGGCGCACAGGACTCCCTGGCGTTCACCGGAAGTAATGCGACCGGGGCCATGCTTCGCAACACCCCCGGTTTCGCCGAGCGAGGCGTGCGCGTCAACGTCGAGGCCGACTCGCTCAACGCCGCGGTGCTCGGCCCCGATGTCGAGATCGGCTCGGAGCTGTGGAACACCGCCGTCCGCCACGTCGTGACCGACATGACGCAGAAGGCCGGCCAGAAGTGCACGGCGATCCGCCGGGTGATGGTTCCCGACGCGCTTATCGACGCGTTCGAGGAGGCGGTCGTCGAGGGCCTCAGCGTCATCACCGTCGGGGACCCGGTGGTGGACGGGGTGACGATGGGCCCGGTGAGCACCGCGTCGCAACTGCGCGATGTGACGGGCGGCATCCGCCAGATCGCCGCGCACGGCCGCATTGTGACCGGAGGCCCCGATCGCATCGATGGGAAGCACGCGCCGGAGGGCAAGGGCTACTTCGTGGCGCCGACGGTGATTCGTCTGACGAGCGCCGACGCCGGCCCGGTGCACGACCTGGAGGTGTTCGGCCCGTCGGTCTCCCTGGTGCCGTACGACGGCAGCGCGGAGGCCGGTTCCGCGGCCCTCGCCCGCGGGCAGGGCAGTCTGATGTCGACCGTCTACGGCGACGACCGGGCCTGGTTGGGCACGATGATGGTGGAGTGCGCGCCCTGGCTGGGCCGGATGATGCTGACCTCGTCCAAGGTGGCCGATCAGGTGATCGCGCCGGGCATGGTGCTACCCAACTGCATCCACGGTGGCCCGGGCCGGGCCGGCGGCGGGGAAGAGCTCGGTGGGGAGCGCGGCCTCGCGTTCTACATGCAGCGGACGGCGTTGCAGGGCGATCGGGTGATCCTCGGCAAGCTTTTGGGGATCGAGACCGCGTGACGACGTCGACGTGATTCTTCCGATCCCGACGCGTTATTCAAACGCGCCCGGGACCGCAGGCCGGAAAGTGCAGCTTGAAGGCCCGAGCGTACGCCGCGGCAGGGGGGGGCGCGCCCCGCGTCCTCCCCCCCGTTGCGTGATATCCGGAACGGGCGACGAGCCGTAGTGTCGGCACGCGCCAGGTACCTGATGTCGGCTCCAAAGATCTCCGCGGCGAAGAAACTGCTGCTCGGTGTCGTGACGGTTTTCGTCGCGTCCGCCGGGCTGTGCGGGTGGGTGCTGGGTCCGTGCTGGAGCCTCTGGTGGCGCGATGGCGTCGTGGTCTACACCTGCCCGGCGGGTGCGATCGCCAGCCTCAGTGTCGAGGCGGACCGGCTGGGGCGTGGCGTACAAGGGACCGTGCGCGTACGGGCGTCGGCGCAACTGTACGGCGATCAGTTCCAGCTCATCGACGTCCAGCCGCTCCGGCGTTTCCAGCCCACGCTCACCATCGTGGACGCGGCCGGCGTTGAAGCGCCGGTCGACGTGCTGCAATCCTGGTGGGGAAGCGGCTGGGACTGGGCAGATCTCGGTCTCCAAGAGGCTTCCGTGATCCTGCCGGACACGCTGCCCGACGGCGACTACATCCTCCGCGCGCGGGCCGAGGGTCCGCGCGGGCAGATGACGGTAGACGCGCCGTTGCCGCTTTTCCGACCCGCGCTGGAACACGTGCTGACGGACGCCCCGTTGTACCGGCCAGGCCAGGTGGTGAAGGCGCGGGCGGTGCTGCTGGAGGCGGGTTCGTTGGCACCGGCACTTCAACGCCCCGGCCGCTGGCAGGTCCACGATCCGAACGGAGACCTCGCGTACGAGGAGAAAGACAACACTGGGGCCACCGGGGTCGCTGACTTCACGTTCCCGCTCGCCGAGGATGCGCCGGTGGGAAACTGGATGGTGGGGCTCCTCTCCGGGGAAGTGACGGCCCGCAGGAGCTTCGAGGTTCGCGAGTTCCGCCTGCCTCGGTTCACCGTGGAGATGACGCCGGAGCGGGCGTGGTTCGGCCCGGCGATGCGCGTGGCCGTTGACGGCGTCGCCCGCTACACGTCCGGTGCGCCCGTGCAGGACGGACCGGTTCGGTTGACCCTGCGCACCGATGGCGACTGGCCGCCGCCGAACGACTGGCCCACCGAGTTCGCGCTCACGACAGACCGGGAGGGTCGCTTCCACCTCGACCTCGGCGAGGTGCCCGATGATCTGGTCGGCCGCGTCACCGTCGCGGTTTCGGCGGCGGTCACCGAGGCCGCGGGCGAGACGGCGGGCGCCAGCGCCAGCCTGCTCCTGAGTGAGGACCCGATCGCGGTCGAGGCGGTGACCGAGCTTGGCGGCGGGCTGGTCGCCGACGCGAACAACCGGATGTACTTGCGGGTGACGACGCCGGCGGGCGCCACCGTCGCCGGCGCACGGGTGACGTTGCGGCGAGAGTGGGACAAGCGCGATCCTGGTGTGGAGGCTGTCGCCGATGCCGATGGCGTGGCGCGCTTCCAGCTCGATCCCGGCGCGGCGATCACGGTGACGGAGCCGACGCTTCCGGTCCGCCCCCCGAAGCCCCCGGAGGCAGTGGTCATCTTCGGGCTCAGCGACGCAGTGACCGGCGGCGCGGACCTCAGCCTCGAAGGCCTCGCCGATGGGCTCACACCGGCCTGGGCGCCCTGCGCACGGCGGGGCTCGACGTCCGCAGCGCTGACGTTGCGCGTGTCGGCTGCCGGCGTGACCGACCTCTGGAGCGAAGCGGTGAGCCCTGGGTTGCGACGGTGCCTGCTGGGCGCCGCGGGGCGCGTCGGCATCCGCGGCTCAGGGCCCCGCCTCGTGGAACTGACGGTCCAGCTCGACGCTCAGGGCGCCGCCTCGCTCGAAGCGACGGTGTCCGCCTTCGCCGGCGACGCGGGGGGCGTGCAGGTGGCCGTGGACGATGCGCTGGCCGATCACCCGGAGTGCTCCTCAGGGGTCGTGGGAGGAGTGCTTCCCCAGGCCTGGGTCTGGGAAGTGGCGGCTGGGGCGAGCACGGTGCGGATGCAGCCGGTGGACGCCGATGGCCTCGACGAGCTGGCCGAGGCGGCCAGCTGCGTTGGGCGTGCGCTGGCGAGCGTCCGGGTCCCGGTCGCCGACGTCGGGGCGGCCGGCCTGGTGTCGATCACGAATCAGGTTGGCGCCAGCTCCGTCTCCTCCCGAACCAGCCCGGCAAGCTGGCCCGGCTTCGCCTTCGTGGTGGCCGTCGAAGGCGTGGGCGACACGTTGCTGCGGATGCCCATCGGCCAGGTCCCGCTGCTGCGGCTGCGCTTCTCGGAGGTCGTGGTGGCGCCCAAGGATGAGATCGAACTCACGGCGGTGCGCGGCAAGAGCTTCACCGGGACCGTGCCCAACGAGCTGCGGCTGATGCAGGGCGACCGCCTGCTGCAAAAGATCACCTTCGCTCCTGAGGCTCGCGTCGGGCACTTCACCGTACCCGAGGGCGTGTCGGGCTTCGCGAGCGTAGAGTGGGAGGGCGCGCGAGCGGTGATGTATGTGCGGCCAGCCGAAGAGCTCCACCTCGCGCTCTCCGCCGAAACGGCCTGGAAACCCGGCGAAAAGGGCACGCTTACCGTCCGGTCCACCGGGCGGAGCGGTCCAACCTCCGCGGTGGTCACGTTGGCGGGCGTCGACGTCGCGATGCGCGCTCTGGCGCCGCTGCCGGGGGCGGCCGACTGGGCCGACACCACCGTGCTGGCCCGCAGTGAGCAACCAGCGTTTGGCCTCCTGGACGCGAAGCTTTTGCAAACCGGCCAGATTGTCGGCGACAACGCGCTTCAGGCCACCGTCCTGCGCATCACGGGGCTGCCGCCGGCTCAGCCGGGAGCCGACAGCGTCTCCTGCCGGGGGGATGGGACGCCCGACGTCGAAACGCCGCTCGCGGCTGCATTCTGGCCGCTGTACGCCGAGGCGCGCATCGCTGTTCGGGCCTGGGAGGCGAACGCGGCCGAGGGCGAGGTCCTCACCGCCGCGGCGATGACGGGTCTGTGGGATGCGACACTCGCAAAACACCCGGCCGCCGACCCCTTTGGGCGGCGGCTCTCCTTGCGCATCCTGCCCCATGACCTCCTGGTGCTCACCGACCCGCGCATCATGGTCGCCGACGCCCGCCACCTGCCGGAAGACGAAGAGAACTGGCCGCTCTACGTGGCCACGGAGCTGCGATGATCCGCATGATGCCGATGCTGCTGTTGCTTTCGTGTACGGACGATGAGCCGTTCCACGCGGTAGGCGCGCTCCCTGAGGAACAGCGGGCGGCCGCTGGCCGCGGAGGGGCGAAGGGCCGGTCCCTCTTGGACCAGGCTGCTGGTGCGCCAGCCTCGACCATGCCAGGGGCGGCCGAGGGTTTCGGCGGGGTGGACGGCCTCATCGGCGGCCTTCGCGACCGCAAGCCAGAAGTCGAAAAGGACGACGAGGCTCCGGCCCCCGCCCGCTCCTGGTTCCCGGAAAGCTTCTTGTGGGCGCCCGCGGTCGAGATCGGGCCGACCGGAATCGCCACCGTGGACATCGCCGTGCCGGACTCCCTCACCACCTGGCGGGTGCTCGGGCTGGGTTTCAGCCCGGGCGGCGCGCAGGCGGGCGCGACGCTGGAGGTCTTGTCGACGCTGCCCGCCTACGTGGAGGTGGTGGTGCCGGGCTCGTTGTACACCGGCGACGTGCTCTCCCTGCCGGTACAGGTGGTCAACACCACCGTCGGCGCCCTCTCGGAGCGGCTGGACGTGCGGATCACAGGGGCGGGCGGCTCTGGAAGCGGGTCGTTGTCGGTGTCCGCGGGGGGGACCTCCGCGCGCGCGGTGCAGTTGGTCGCGGATCACGCTGGCACGGCGACGATCCTCGCCAGCTTCGGCGCGATCGACTCGGTGGAGCGCACCCTGGCCGTACGGCCTTACGGCCGCCCTCTCGACCGTCGCGGCAGTGGTGCCGTCGGCGGCGGCGTCAGCGCGGTCCCCGCCGGGGCACCGGGTCCTGACGGGGAGCTGGTGGTGCGGGTGTGGTCGGGCGCGGAGTCCGTGATCCGAGAGGAACTCAACGGCGGCGGCGCGGTCCCGCTGTTCGACGACACGATCCTGCCGCGGTGGCCGCTGGCGGGGTCCGTCTACGACTTCGCTCTGGCCCAGGCGGCTACGGGACTCGACCCGGCCGACGTCGATCCCGACGTCGTCCGCTCGATGCGCATCCGCGCCTGGCAGCCGCTGGCGCGCGCTGGGCGCGCACCGAGCACGAGCGACGCCTGCCTGCTGGCGGAGGGGCTGCGCGGCGCGCCGACAGGCACCGCTGAGGGGCTCCTGCTCGACCGTATGGTGGACAACGTCCGAGCCGCCCAGGCCCCCGACGGGTCATGGACCAACGGGGCCGCCACCGTGGACGGCTCCCTCCTCCAGACCGCGGCCTGCGCCCTCGCCGCCGGCGACGACGCCGGGGTGCGCCTCCGCACCGAAGGTTTCTTCGTGCGCAATCGGCCGCGCCTCGATGACCCGACCCTCGCCGCCTGGGCACTGGCCTCCGGCGCGATCACCGAGGCCGAGCTGCGCGGGGTGCTCCAGGCCACCGTCAAGGCGGCGCTGGTCCGCGATCAGAACGGCGCGCACCTCGACCCCGCGGGCAACCTCCGCCCCGACGGCGTTCCCATCGGTGTCGCAGAGGCCACCGCCGCCGCGGCGCTCGCCATGCACGACGACAAGGAGCTGGCCAGCGCCCTGGCGACGGGGCTGCTCGCCCTGCGCCGGCCTGGCGGCGGGTGGGGCGATGGTTTCACCAACCTGATGGTGCTCCGCGCCCTCGGCGAAGTTTTTGGGGGGGACGCCGCCATCGCCACCGATGTCCAGCTCTTGATCGACGGCGTCGTCCTCGACACCGGCAGCCTGGTCGCGACGGGGCACGCGCCGGTCACCTTGCGCGCCCGTTGGTCCGGGAACGCCGCCCGCATCGAGGTCGCCGCCACCCGCCCCTCTCCCGGCCTGGTCTACTCCTGGCACGCCCGCAGCTACGCCCCGTGGGGTCCGGCGGAAGTCGGCGCGGCCGAGGTGACGGTCGTCCCGCCAAAAAACGCCCGCGTCGGCGTCGTCGCCAACCTGGGCGTGAACATCGCCACCCCCTCGACGGCCAGCGCCACGGTCGCCATCGGCCTCCCCGCCGGGGTGCGCCCCGATCCTGCGGGCATGGACGCTCTCGTCGGTCAGGGGGCCTTCGCCAACTGGCGGGCGGCTGAGGGCTCCGTGGTGCTGGAGAACGTGGCACACGGCGGCTGGTCAGGTCCTCTGCCGGTGGTGCCGGCCCTGGCCGGACGGCTCGCGTCGGGTCCGACGCGCCTGTACATCGACTCGGCTGGCGCCGCGCTCGCCCCTCCCGCCCGGTGGTCGATTACGGGCCCGTGATGCGCGTTGCCGCCGTACAGTTGGACATCGTCTGGGAGGACGCGCCGGCCAACTTCCGCCGTGCGGAAGCACGTATTCAAGAGGCCGCCGCCGCCGGGGCGGCGCTGGTCGTGCTCCCAGAGCTCTTCGCGTGTGGGTTCACCATGCACAGCGCGCGTGTCGCCGAGGCTCCCGGCGGCCCGACGGAGACCTTCCTGGCCGACGTCGCCCGCGGGCTGGGCATCCACGTACTGGCCGGCGTCCCGCTGCGCTTGGACGACGGGTTGCCCCGCAATTGCGCGGTCCTCGTCGCCCCGGATGGCGAGGTCCGCCGCGCCGGGAAACTGCACGCCTTCAGCTTCGCCGGCGAATCCGAGCACTATGCAACTGGCGATGAGGTCCACACCTGGAGCGTAGGCGGCCTGCGCATCACGCCGCTGGTCTGCTACGACTTGCGCTTCGTCGAGCCTTTCCGCCTCGTCGCCGATGAAACGGACGCCTTCGTCGTCATCGCCAACTGGCCGGAGCGGCGGCGGGCCCACTGGCAGACGCTGCTGCGCGCTCGCGCCATCGAGACGCAGGCGTACGTGGTGGGAGTCAACCGCTGTGGCGACGGCGACGGGCTCCATTACGCCGGTGACAGCGCGATCGTCAGCCCATGGGGGGAGACGCAGGCGGGGGGAGCGGAGGTCGAGGCGGTCTATGTGGCGGAAGTGAATCCCGCGGTGGTCGCGAGCGCGCGGGCGAGTTTTCCTGCGCTTGCCGACCGGAAGGAGACGTATCGGCGGGCGGGGGGGGTGAGCGCAGCCGTCGCACCACGAGATGCGGATCGCTGACAACGGCATGTTATTCGAGCTCCGCATAGTGTCAAAAATGTGTAAACTCCATGAAAATCGCCTTGCGTTGGGGGGGGGGGGCGGGGGAGACCACAGCCTCCATTCACCAGGAACACACGATGGCTAAGTTCAGAAAAGAGTCCATTCCTTGGGGCGATGTGCACGGCAACTCCAGCGACGCCGACGGGACCTTCAACCCGCGGACGCCGGGGAGGGAGGCCAGCAGTGTCGACCTGGTACGAGTGACCTTCGAGGCCAAGAATCACTCGAATGTGAACTCCGTGCTCCGCGGGGGCTACCAGTTGGCCGATCACGAGGACGCGCCCGAGGCGCCGGTGGCCTTCGGGCAGTCCAAGACTGGCAACGGCATGGCCTATCCGACCGGTACCACCAGCATCGGCGCGGCCACCGCCGGGAAGCAGATCATCCGCTTCGGCAACTTCTTCAAGAGCGGCGCCGCGAACACGCTGAACATCGCTTGTGTGGCGATGGTGATCGAAATCGAGAGTTGCGGGTAGGATGCACCATGCGCGCTGGCCCGACCTCACCTGTGCTCCTCGCCCTGGTGGTGTCGGGCGCGTGTGAGCATCCGCCGTCGCCCTCGGCGCCCTGGGTCGCGTCGGAGGACTCGGCGGCGGCAGACGACACCGGGGATTCCGGTGACACCGGGGATTCTGGGGACACGGGCGATACGGGCAGCGTTCCCTCCGCCTGCGAGGAGGCGCGCGCGGATACCTCGGTGCCGAGGATGTTGCCCATCGAGGCCTGCGCGAGCAAGTTGTACGAAGAGAACGGGGGGTACCTCCAGCCGTTCGCGCGGGCCGACGGCAGCATGATGGCGGTCGGGCCGTACGTATACGGCCATGGCGGCGACATGGTGCTCGGTCGGGAACGGGTCTACCACTGGTCTGGCCCCATGGGGGTCGACTCCGACATCCAATACAGCGCAAACCGGAGCTGGCGCCCGCCGGAGGCCATCTACTTCGGGGGCGGCATGCCGTGGGGCGATGACTTCGTGGTGGTGCAGGACGCGGAGGAGCTCCTGCGCTTCACGGTCGACGCCGACGAGCCGATCCTGAGCTATCCGCGCGCATCTGCGTTTTACTGGTCGCAGAATGTGGCATCCGGTGACTACACCGGCGATGGGTGGCTGACCTCGCCGTGCGATATGGCCAGGACGGCGTCGAGGAGCTGAGCGCGGTCATCATCCTGGACGGGACCGCGCGCGGGGCGTTGGCCGCGGGGGACGAGGTGGCGCGGATCGAACCTGAGGACCCGGCCGAGACGTCAACGTGGATCTTGCCACTGGGCGATGTGGATGGCGATGGGGTCGACGACCTTGGTGTGACGGTCCACGGCGTGGCGTCACTCTTCCGCGGACCGCTCGTCGGCGTGCAGTCCAGCGCGGATGCTGACACCTTCTTCTCCGAACTCTCGTTGGACTCGCCCGCGGGGGACTTCGACGGCGATGGCCGCGACGACGTCATCGCGGCCCACCCGTACGACGGCTGGGGCGAGCGCACGGCTGTCGGATACGTGCTCAGCCCAACCGACCGCGGGACGTACTCCGCCGCGGATGCCTGGCTCGAGCTCTCCGGCGAGTGGTATGGCAGCGGGTCCGCGTGTGGCCTGCTTGTAGAGGCGTCAGGTGGCGGCGATGTCGATGGGGACGGCGCGGCGGATCTGCTCGTCAAGTTCGACGGCGACGCGCTGGGTGCGCCGAACTCGTCTGGCACGTGGATTCTCTCCGGGCCTGCCTCCGGCAGCGTCGAACCCGACCCGGACGATCCCCACGAGGTACTACTCGACGGTGCGTTCGTGGCGACCGGTCCGCTTCAACTCGACGACGACGGCCTGGCAGATCTGGTGTTCGTTCCGTTCGCCTTCGCAAACTATTCAATTCACATTGTTTCCGGCGCCACCATCGAATGGTTTTTTGAATGACTTGCGGGAGGGCGGGCTGAATGCCAGTGAAAGCTCTGGATGTTGTCGCCGCGCAGCTCACGCAACTGGCGGAGGTCGACTTCGGCTCGACCGTTGGGCCCGGGCAGTGGTTGTACCTCGTCCCTGCGGGTGATCGCCTGATCGCCTCCGGCTCTACGGGTACAGAAATTGTATTCCGGGAACTCGACCCCACCTCACTCGCGGATGGCTCGGCCACCTGGCCGACGACGAAATTTGCGGAAGATGTCAAGAAGGAAGACTTCCCACCGGATGCTGATGTTGATGTTGTGACGTACGAGCCCTCCTCGATCCCGGACCACGCCCACATCTTCGACGGCACCCACCATTGGGTGGCCGTGACCCTGGTCGACGAGGCCGCCAACCGGGGCGTCGGGGTGGTGAAGATCACGGCGGGCGGGGACCAAGTGTTCGCCCATCGGGTCTACGATGCGGGCCCGCTGGTCCAACTCATCCAAACGCAGGACCTGTGGTGTGTGCTGCGACCGGGTGGAGGCCTCGCTATTGGCCTCGGGCGATCGTCGGCCACCCCAGGTGTCGAACCCGACCTCGTGGTGCTGCTCCTCGACGAGGACGGGAACCTGGAGGAGGCGCGCTCCGGAATAGGCGAGGGGGTCGTCCCCCTCAGCAAGACGGGCTCCGCCACCTACGTCGAAGAGAAGGAGCCATTTCCCTACCAACTCGTCATTCCTGCACAGGTGAGCCCATGTACGCCGAATCCGATCTACCTGGTCCAAATCAACGCCGACTGGAGCGCCATGCTCCCGATCAGTACGATGCTCGACTCCTACTCGGTGAGCAGGAAGGTCCAGCGTTACGGATTCGGAATGCCGAGTCAAGTGACCTTGCCGAACGGTCACCGCGCGGTCGCGGTGCGGCGAATTGACACGGTGGACGGACCGTCGGAGCCGGACTGCGAAGGCACCCCGGACGACCCCTCGCTGGATGACTGCAGCCCCATCGTCCTGCTGATCTACGACAACGACGATCAGTTGGTATTTTCGGAGGAGGTGGTCACCCTGCGGGGAACCCGCCCCCACATCAGCGCCGTTGGCTACACACTCTACGTCGCGTACGACACTGCCGACACAGACGCCGGCGTCCCGCACACTTGCCGAGTGGCGACGTACACCTACGAACCATCCGTTCTCGACATGCTGGTGGCGGATGGAGAGGTCGCGTCCCCCGTGCTACCGCCCCGCGCCCCGCCCCCCGCCCTCCGCGATCACCCGCTGCTGTCTGACGTCGCGCACGTCGACACCACGCCACGGGCGCTGCTGACTCAGCCCATGCGCTCCGACACCACCAACCGTGCCCCGATCTTTCGCGACGTTCGCGCGTTGGTCGGCCGCACGGACGCCCAACTCCAAAACCCCGACTACGCTGACTGGCTGCTCACGCCCAGCCGGCGCTGGGTCGAGCGTTCGCAGTTCAGTACCTACGGGCGCTGAATCCCGCCGCCACCCCCAAACAAATCCCGTATCGCGACCCGCCGCCCCTCCCCGCCATCGATCAGCGCCTGAGCCGAGGCAAGGCGGCTCTCGATCGGACCGATCGTCCAGCAAAGCGCCTCGGGCAGCGCGGTCAGGTCAGAGCCGTCGTCGTTGAGCGGGCAGATGTCGCGCTTCTCCAGTTCAGCTTCCGCCCAACGTAGCGGGTAGCCCTGGGTCCGACAGACGTAGGGGCGCGCCGAATAGACCCGGCAAGCGCCTTCGGGCGTGAGCATCGCGCAGCGGCCCGGCGGCGCGGGCGGAGCCAAAACTGCTTCGGGGTGGCGACGCTGGATCAGCTCCGCCTCGACCTCGAAGATCGAGAGATCATCGGTGCAGCAGCCCGAGCAGCCCTGCCGGCACACCAGTCGCGCGCTCAGCTTCGCACCAATCGGCGCGACGAGCTCGTCGACCGCACCGTGCAGTCGCTCCACGTAGGCCACCGCTCGGTCCATCGCGTCCTGGGGCATGGGACCTATGTGCCGCCGTCCTGCCGCCGGCGCCGCCACAACGCGCCCAGCACCGCAGCCCCAAACATCACTGGGCGCACCGGCACCGCGCTGCACCCGCCCCCACAACTGCCGCTGTCGCCGCAGCCGGCGGTATCGCCGCACCCGCCGCAGCCCCCGTCTTCGCTGGTGCAGCCGAGCGCCGACTCCAGGTCCAGCTCCGGACCCGAGGCGCCATCGCAGCCGATCTCCCCGCCCTCGCAGCCGGGCAGCTCGATAGGGGTGACGTGCGCAGTGTCCAGGGTCACCCACAGCCCCAACCAGTCGCCACCTTGGGCCGGCAGGGCCCAGATCGCCTCGACCCCGATGCCGTTCCAGGTCGGCAGCGTGAGGACCGGAAGCAGATCGGCGGGGAGCGCGGCGGAGAGGATCGTGGGCAAGAACTCTTCGAGGCCGAGCGCGTACCCGGGGCCGATCAGCTCGTGGTCCAGTTCATGCATGCCGAGGGTGGCAGGGTCGAGGAGCAGGCTCGGGGTGAGCAGGCCGTCGGCATAGGCGATGTCGACCCCAACTTCGCCGTTCATCGCGATGGCGAAGATGCGCGCGCTGCGACTGTCAACCGCGGAAAACGTGGTGAGACCGAGCCCGTTGAGGTCGAGCCGCACCGGCGCGCCGTCCTCCTCGAAGCGGATCGTCGGCGGCGTGGCGGGGCGCACCAACAGGTCCACGGCCTGAGCAACCGGGAAAAGCGCCTGCCAGTCGTCTCCGAACGCAGCGCCGAGCAGCTCGGTGTCGAGGGTGAGGCCGGCCATCGCACCGGCGTCGATGCACAGCCCGCCAGACTCGTAGACCGCATAGAGGATCTGGTCGACGAACGCCTTGTTGACCACGGCGCCGACATCGTAGGAGAGGTCTCCGGGCCCGTTGCCATCGAGGACGGGGAGCGGCGCGCCCCCGGTCGGCGGCGTCCCGCCGGGCACACAATCCGAGGTGCCGCTGGCGGTGACCGAGGCGCCGAGCACAATGGTCAGGCCGTCTTCGTCGATGTCGAGGTCGGTCGGCTCGATGGACAGCCCCACCGTCGCCACCCCGATTGCGAACGAAGTGTCGAGCAAAAGCGCGCCCAGACCGTCTTCCACCGCCGTCTCGATGCTGGGGCCGAGATCCGCCAGGGCCGGGTCGATCTGCTCCTGCAAGATGTTGGTGAGCGCGAGCGGGTTCTGGCCAAGGAGCGTGCCGATGGCGCTGGCGACGACGCACCCGTCGACCGGATTGGTGATGGTGCCGAGGGTGACGGTGATCTCATCGACCGTGGCGTCCACCACCCCGTCGACCAGGGTCATCGACAAGCCGAAGTGGGCCTCGATCGGGGTGGTGCCCAACTGGACCGCGCACGTCTCTTCGAGGTCGGTCAGGGGGGGGCACGAGCCACTGGCAACCAGCATGGTGGGTGTGCTGTCGATCGCACCGTACACCGCAATGTCAAGACGATCTCGGCTGGGGACGATGCTGAGTTCGTCCACGTGGATCAGCACGTCGAGCGCGTCCACTTCGAGGCCAAGGACCGCGGTGGCGTCGGCCTCATCACAAACCAGCTCCGACCCGATCGAGCCGATGGCGAAGGACTCGGGCATCACCTCGGCGAGCGCGTTGCCCAGCCGATCCAGGCCGGCCGCCGACACCGAAATGGCCACCGCCTCGGGAATCGGATCGTAGGCCAGGGCAAGAGCGACGAAGACGAGCACAGGGACAAGGTAGCCCGCCGGCGATCATTCGACGCGAAAGAGCTCTGCCCAGGTACGCTCTCCGTCGCCGAGCGCGCCGATCCGCGGTCCGACGCCGTCGGCGTGCCAATCGTAGATGAACGGGGCCGTCGGTCGTACGGTCAGATAGTGGCCGCCCTGACCAAGAGCGCGCAACCCTTCGAGGTCCTTGTCTTTCCGAGAGACGGCGCCCCAGCCGTGCACGACCTCCACCTCGGGGACCAGCTGCTCCAAAAGGCCGTACAACTCGTAGTTGGTGACGACGACGCGCCGGACCTCGTGTTCGCGCAGCAGCGCCGCCAGCGCGGTCTGGCCATCCGCGGTGAACGAATGCGCCCGTGCTGTACGCACGATGCCGTCGGTCTCGCGGAGCTGCTGCACCCCCGCGAAGATCGACGGCGCCAGACAGGCCGTGGTGACGACGGCACGGAGCGTGGAGCGAGGGCGCGCCACCTCTCCCGCAACCCGATCGGCGCCCAACGCGACCAAGAGCGCGAACGGAACCGTCGCCTGCGCAAGGTGATGGAGATCGTGGTTGAGGAGAAAGAGAAAGCCCGTCTGGAGGGGTACCGCCAACGACAAAAAGCGCAGGAGCGCCGCGCTGGGCGACTGGGTGCGATTGCGCCACTCGATCAGGGCGCCCGCAGCGGCCACTGCGAGGGTGATGAGGCGCGGCCCCGAGACGGGATCGAGCGCAACGGTGCCCCACGCATCGCCGAGCCAAGCCACCGGGTTGCCGACGAAGCGCGCAAGATTCACCGTTGCTTCCCGCCCCATGCTGGCGCCCGTCGTGAGCCGCTGCAGTTGGAGGCCGAGGGTGTCGTGGGAGATCACCGCGGGAATCCCACCGACGGCCAGATGGTGCACCCAGCTTACCAAGAGCGGCGCGAGGCACAAAATCGGGAGCGCGACGAGGAGTCCCGGCCGCACACGCTCCGGGGGGCGCATGTTCGGACGATCCCACCGCGTCAGCATCGCAGCGATGCCGAATGCCGCGAGTGTTACGATGAAGGTCAGCTTCGCCCCGAGCCCGAGTCCAACCCCAAGGGCCAGCGCGACGGTCCCGTGTCGTCCCCCTTTCCACCGCCGGCTCCACAAGGACCACAAGACCAGGAGTCCCGCAGTCTGGAGTAGGATCTCCGTCCCGCCGAGCACCTTCTTGAAGAAGACGAACACCCAATCACTCGCGAGTAGGAGCGCCGCTCCCCCGGCGGCGGAGGCCGTTCCGTGAAATCGGAGGAAGCGGTGGGCGAGCGCCAGGAGCAGCCCGCCGAGGAGCACATGCACCGCGACGCCCGCTCCTCGCTCCTCGGTCACCGCCCTCGCGAGCCGGGCAGGCCAATCCGGGGCCCCTCCAGTGTAGGCATTGATCGCCAAGGGAATCCTCGCCGAACCGAGGACGACCGACTCCAGCGGGCGCGTCTGCCGCGCCTCCAAAACGCCCCACGCGCCGCCGGCTTCACTCTCGACGGGGGGGCTCCACTGCACCAGCACCCGGGGCGGCAAAGCGAGCGCCCACCCGATGTCCACCTCGCCCACCACCCCCACCGCGCGCACGGTGCCGAACGCCAGGGCACCGTAGAGCACGAGCGCGACCCACAGGCCGAGTGACGGTCCGGTCTTCAAAGCGGTGCCCGATTGGTCGATGGGGTGCTAACGTAGAGCTGACGACCAGGAGCGCCGGATGAGTGAAGCAACGACCCCGCCGACCCCGCGCCGCAGACGAACGGTACGCGAGGGCCTCCGTGAGTGGCTGGACGAGCTGACCGATCGCCTGTTTCCGCAGCCCGAACCGGACCCGATTCCCATCCCGGTCCGGCGGCGGTAGCGACGCGGCGGCTCACCCTGGCAGCAGCACGACCCGCTCCTCCCAAACCATGAAGGGGTCCCCACCCCGCCTCGGAACGACGAGGACCCGCGCGATCATCGAGACACACTCGTCGTCCACGCGCTTCTCGTAGCGCAGTTTGTACACCTCCCCGGGAAGCAGGCGAGTGTCGAACTGCTCTCCGGCGTCGGCGAGGCGCCGGCCGACAACGCCCTCCACCGTCGTCCCCTCGATCACCAGACCCTGGCGGTCCACCTGGGCGAGCGAAACCCGGAGCTCCACCCCCGGTGAAGTGGGGAGCCGGTGCCCAACCTCGTCCGTCGCGGTGACCTTGACTTGCGCGACCGCCCACCCCGAGGGCGAGATCGAAACCTTCACGCCAGCCCGAAACGCCGCCGCCCAGTCGGCCTGCACGAGCGGGGCCTGATGACAGGAGGTGCAGACTCGTCCCGCGGCGGCGGCTGGGGTCCGCCGCCACTCCTCAGCGGTCTCCCCAGGGCGCTTCCCCGCCACCGACACGCCTTGGTCGTGGCACGCGGCGCAGCTTCCCACGCTGGCAGTGGCGACCACGGGCCACGCTGGGTGGGGCACGCCGGAAGCTGGCACCACCGGCGGCACCAGCGCCGGCACGTCGGCCAGCGAGGCTGCATGGGCCGTCTCCAGCGGCACCGGCGCCAGCACGCGCCAGGCGGCGAGCGACGAGCACACGGCGATTCCCACGATGAGCGACCCCACGATTCCTCGAAGCAGGCGGCGGCGCAGGGGGACCACTGACGACATCGAGGCGGCTGCTATCCCCAAAAATGAAACTCCCCGGATGCCAGAGGCACCCGGGGAGCTCAATCGCCCGAAGGCGTCTGACTACGCCGCGGCGTCGGCAGAATCGGTGCTGCTGCTGTCGCAAGCGACCACGGTGGCGCCGACGAAGGCGGCGAAGATGAGGGCGAAAAGGGGCTTGATGAAGGACATTGTGTCTCCTCGAGAACGTATTCTCTTGCGGTATCGGTCTTGCGCCACCACCTCGGGACAACCCCGCGTGAGGACGCCGGCACTTTGAACCCGAATGGGGTGGTTTGTCAAGAGCCTGATCAGCGCCGGCGACGAATTCCTGCGACAATTGCCGCCAGCATCGGCAAGAAAGCCAGCGCGCCACCGGTGCCACAATTGCAGCTTTCATCGCCCCCGTCGTCGATATCGGGGGTGCACGCCTGGTCCACCGCGCCGTCGCAGTCGTTGTCGACCCCGTCGTCACAGTTTTCGGCAGCACCGACGTAGGTGGTACTACGGAGATCGTCACAATCCGTGCCCCCGCTGGCCGGCGACGCATGCCCGTCGCGATCGACGTCGTAGTTGTCCTGACCGGTACAGTCCTGGTCGATGTAGTCGTCGGCAATGTCGGTGGCACCTGCGTGGCGGGTGGGGTCGGCGTCGGCACAGTCCCCGTCCATCGGCGTCACGCCGTCCCCATCCCCGTCGGCGTTGAGCGCATCGTCGTCGGCCTGGCCGTCACAGTCGTCGTCCACTCCGTTGGTCGGGTCGGCCGCGCCCGGGTGCACGCTTGCATTGGTGTCGTCGCAGTCGGTTTCGTCGGTGTGGCCGTCGTCGTCGTTGTCCTGGCGCTTCGGCGAGCTGTCGACCCCGTCACAGTCCTCATCGATCCCGTTGCGAGGGGTCTCCTCAGCCGCGGGGCTCCGGAACGGATCCGTGTCGTCGCAATCGCCGCCCAGCACGGACCACCCGTCGCCGTCGTCATCGCCGCCCGCCGTCCCCTCATCCACGCGCCCGTCGCAATCATTGTCCACGCTGTCGAGGATCTCGGTCGCGCCCGGGTAGCTGGCAATGTTGTGGTCTCCACAGTCCACGTCGGCCGTGAAGCCGTCGTGATCGATATCGACCGAGCCGGAGGTGTCCGTGCCGGTGTCGACGCCGGTGTCGACGCCGGTGTCCCCGCCGGTGTCCCCGCCGGTGTCCCCGGTGTCGATGATGATGTCCTCATCAATCTCACCGTCGCAGTCCTGATCGAGCCCATCGGCGAGCTCGGGCGCGCCGGGGTAGCGGGTGTCGGTGTGGTCGTCGCAGTCAAAGACGACCGGCACCCCGTCGCCGTCCCGGTCGCGCCACGCGCCGGTGTTGCCGCCGAACAAGCCCAGATCGGCCACTGAACCGTCGAGATCAAGCCCCGTCCCCCCGTCGTCGAGCGGCGAGCCCGCGCCAGGGCTGAAATCGCTGTCGTAGAGTCCGCCGCCGGTTGTCCACGCCGCAAAACGCGGGTCCACGTCGGTGAGCCCAGTCAACGCCGAAGCGCCACAAGACTTCGCCGCGAAAACCGCGTTGCCGATCCCGTTGGGGAATGTCGGCTCGCCACCGTTGCACACCACGACAAACGGACTGTTCGCGTAAACCCCATTCTCAAAGGTGGTGTTCGCCGCTGCCACCAGGGCCCCTAGCGTCGCGTCGAGGCTGATGCTGTGCTGCACCGTCGCCGTCGTGGTCTGCACGACGATGCCGTACGGCGCCCCAATGCTGAGCGAGTTGGCGAGGGCCCCCCCGCCCTTGAGGTAGAAGTTGTACTTCACCGCGTCGATCGAGATGGACCGACGAATCGAGGGGGAGTCCCGCCCGACGTAAAAGCCGGAGTGGCCGGCGTCGACCACCAAGGTCTCTTCCACCGTGGCCGTTCCAGCGCCAATCGCGACACCGTACGAGCTCGGCGCCAGGATCACCATTTCCCGCACGACAGGTGCGCCCCCGCTGATCGAGATCGCGGTCGCGCCCGCCGGCGAAACCGTGAACCCCTCGATCGTGCCGCCGTCCATGTAGATCGACGCGCTCGTGGAAATCGTCGTCGAATACGGTCCTTCCTGGGCCGAGAGCGTGATCGTCTTGCCGCGCAGATCGAGGGACTCGGCGTAGGTCCCCGGCGCCACGGAAATCGTATCACCGGCATTCGAAGCCGCCAAGGCGGCATTGATCGTGGAGTACGTCGCGGTCGGGCCAACCTGGAGCGTGGCCGCGGTGGCGGGCAATAGAAGGAGGATCATCATGGTTGCGAAGGTTGACACGTTCCCAGAGCTTGCGCTAATCGCCAGCCAATGTTGAGCCGCGTTGCAGGGCGCCTGTTCGCGATCGGCCCGTGGCGCATTCTGGCGCTCTTGGCGGTGCAGACGGTGCTGCTGCTGACGTTCCTGGTGGACTGGAAGGTACCACCGGTGCTCGCGGCCGGTTTTCTGGTGACGGTGCTGTTGCTCGACAACCCGCTCTGGGCAGTCGGCGCCATGCTCGCAGCACGCCTGCTGTCGACGGGAACGATGTCCTTCTTCAGCATCGGGAAGATCACCATCGGCATGTTCGAACCGGTGCTGCTTCTCGCGCTCATCGCGCTGGGGCTTCGCGCGGTCTTCGACCAGCGGACGCTGTGGCAGTCATGGCCGTGGCGGGCGGTATTCCTATCGATGATCCTGTGGCGAGTGCTGGGGCTCGGCTGGACTGACAAGTTCAGCGACGGCGCCAAGGAGATCATCGGGCTCAGCATGATCCTGGCGACGGCCAGCGTGATCCTGGCCTTCGTGCGCACCTGGGAGCACGTGCGGGCGATGCTGTGGTGGTGGATTGGCGCCAGCGTGGTCATCGGCATCCTCGCCATCTTCGGCGACGCCATCGGGCTGACCAACTACGCCACGCAGTGGCAGGCCTCCGAGAGCGGTGGTCGGGAGACAGGGCTGGGTCAACAGCCCAACTGGTTTGCGATGAACCTGTCTTTTGCGGTGCCGGCTGCGGCCGCGTTCGGGCTGATCCAGAAGCGTCCGCTGCTGCGCTGGGGACTTTTGGCGGCGTCGTTGTTCATCTTCTTGGCGATGATGACCAGCGGCAGCCGCGGCGGGGCTGCGTCCGTGGTCATCGCGGGGGGGGTGGCGGCGCTGGGCCAGCCCCTTTTTCGGAAGTGGTTTGTGCGCTTCGCGGCCACTGCGAGCGTGCTGATCGGCCTGGTGGTGCTGTTGAATCTCGGCGACTTCGCGAAGGGGTTCACCCGGATCGCCGGCGGCCTCACGTTCCTTTTCCAGCGCGACATCCGCGGATCCAACTGGGCGGCCTGCTGGGGGATGTTCACCGACACCTACGGGGTGGGCATCGGTCCCGGCGGCTACGTGGACAACCTGCAAAAATACAGCGATTGGCTGTACAACTCCGTGTACCGCTACCCCCATGGCATCTTCTGGGGGGAATTGGCACACACGGGCGTGCTCGGGCTCCTGCTATTGGGTACCCTCGTCGTGGTGATCGTCCGCATGGCCATCCAGACCGTGCGGGACACGCGCGGTAGCGAAGCCGAAGGGCTGGCGTGGACAATGCCCGCGTCGATGTTTGGCTATTTCGCCTGGTCCTTCGTGGAGTTCAACATCTACGAAAAGCCGTTCTGGGAGTGGTTGGGCTTGTACACCGCGCTGCACCTCGTCGCGAGGCGGGCGGCGGATACGGGAGTTCCCCTACCCGCGTGGAGCTTGGGCCCCAAATGACCGACGTCGTGTTGTGGATATGCTTCCTCGTGCTTCTGGCCTCGGCGTTGATTTTCGCCTGGCCCCGGCCCCCAAGTTGGGACCCGGTGACCTTTCACCACGTGGTGCTCGCGTCGCTGGTGCGCGGCGAGGTTGAGGCGGGCGGAGGTGATGTGGAGGGGTGGCGAACTCGCCTGGCATTGGCGCTCCCCGCTGGACCCGTCGCCCCGGGCGGCGGTTGGACGGTGGACCCCGATCAGCTCGGCGCCGACTACGCGACAGAAGAGCGCCTCGGGGCCGGGGTGACGTGGGACGCAGTGGCAGCGGGGGCGCCGCAGGTCGCGGAGGTGGTCACCCGCCGGCTGGAGGATGTGCGACTGATCTGGTTCGGGGAGGCGCCGCTCGCGATTCCCGGTGTGGTCACCCTCGCCTCGCCCGCGGTCACGCTCACCACCATGAGCGGCCCCGGCATCCAGGCGTCGACGCGCTTCGTGCTGGCCACCCGTGAGCACGGTACAGCGCTGCTGGCAGCGCTCAAGGAGGCACCCGATCGTCGCGATCGCGTCCGCGCTCTGCTTTTCGTGGACGCCGAGTTCGATCCCGCCACGCCCGTTGAGCAGGACGACTTCGACACCGAGCTGGACCGAACGACGCCGTGGTTCGTGCTGCGGACGCGGGACGGCGACGGGGCCGGTCTGGCAGAGCCGCCGGTCCCGGAGACCCAGCGACGCTCGATCCGGGTTCATGACCTCGGGCGGGTCTCGCCAGGCGGGCTGTCAGAGCCGCTTCTAGCGCGCTCGATCGCGATCCTGTTGGCGGCGGCGGGGTGAGCTCGCCACGGACCTTCGTCGATCGCGGGGGCACCTTTACCGACGTGGTGACGGTCGACGGCAAGGGGGACGTCACCCTGCGGAAGGTGCCGTCGGACCAGGCGGTTGTCGGCGCACTCGCGATCGGCACCCTCACCTTCGGCACCACCGTGGCGACCAACGCCCTTCTGGAACGGCGGGTGGTCCGCGTTTTGCTGATCGTCACCGAGGGATTCGCGGACCTCGTCCGGATCGGGGACATGGCCCGACCGGGGCTCTTCGCACCCGACGCGCGCTGGCCCCGACCCTTGGCCGCGCGCGTGGTCGAGGCCAAGGGCCGACACGGTCCGGACGGCGGTGAGGTGGACACGCTGGAGGTGCCCGCGCTCGACCTCCGCGACATCGAGACCGTCGCGATCGTGCTCTTCGGCTCGTGCTGGAACCCCGCCCACGAGCTGGCCCTGGCCGCCGGGCTCCCCGTCGGAACCGAGGTGTCACTCGGCCACCGCCATTCGCCCGAGGTGGGCTACCTGGCCCGCATCGAGACCACGCTCTTGGACGCGGCGGTTTCGCCTGTCCTCTGCCGGGCGTTGCGCGCGGACCGGATTCCGCCGAGCGCTCTGGCGATTCGCTCCGACGGGAGCCTGACGGCGGCGGCGACGCTTCGTGCGCCCGATGCGGTGCTGTCGGGGCCGGCCGGCGGGGCGTTGGCGGTCGAGGCGGTCGCGTTGCTGGCCGGCGTGTCGATGGCGGTGGGCTTGGACATGGGCGGCACCAGCACCGACGTGTGCGTGGTGGAGCCCGGCCGACTGGCGCGACGTGCGCCGGGGTGGCGGGTGGCCGGCCTCCGTGCGGGCCGTCCCGCCTTGGAGATCGAGACCATCGCCGCCGGTGGCGGGTCGATCCTGGGTCGCGACGGTCTGGGGTATACCGTCGGCTCCGCTTCGGCCGGGGCGGATCCCGGACCGCAAGCGTTCGGGCGCGGTGGCCCACCCACCCTGACGGACGCCGCGATTCAAGAAGGGCTGGTCGATATCGCCAACTTCCCGCTGGCGCTGCATCCGGAGCGAATCGATCTTCCCGGCCCGGCGGGCGCGTTCCTGGCGATTGCGCGGGAGTCGATGGCCGATGCCATCCGCCGGCTGGCCCTGCGACGGGGGCTCGACGTCCGACGCGCGGCGCTGGTGGCGTTCGGGGGCGCGGCCGGTCAACACGCGTGCTCGGTCGCCGAGAAGCTCGGCATCGACGAAGTGCTGGTGCACGCGTGCGCCCCGGTGCTGAGCGCCTGGGGCCAAGCCCTCGCGCGGGAGGCAGAGGAGGCGGTGACGCCGATCTGGGCCCCGCTGGTGGCCGGATGGCCGGTGGTGGAGGCCGCGTGGGCAACGATGGGCGCCCGGCTGCCGACCCTCGGCGCGCTCCATCGGACCGTCGACCTCCGTGTCCGCGGCACCGACGCCGCCCTGACCATCGAGGCCCTGAGCCCCGACGAGGCCGTCGCCGCCTTCGAGATCGAGCATCACCGCCGCTTTGGCTTTGTCCGCCAGGACCGCGCGCTCGAGGTCGTCAATGCCCGGTGTCGCGCGAGTGGGCCCACGACCGCGCCGCTGCCCGCGCCCCCGTGGCCGGAGGGGACGCCACGGGCGCTCGCCGGCCCCGCTCGGCTGGACCTCCCCGGCACGTCGGTGTGGGTGGCCGAGGGCTGGCTGGCCGAGCGGGATGGCGACCTGTTCCGACTTCGAAGGCTGCACGACTCGCAATCGGCGGGTGTGGAGGACGAAGCCGCGCTCCTTCCCCTGTGGGGCGCTCGGTTGATGTCCACCGCCAGTGAGGCCGGCGAGGTGTTGCGCCGCCTGGCTCGCTCCGTGAACATCCGGGAGCGACTGGACTTTTCTTGTGCGCTCTTTGACGGCGAGGGCACGTTGGTGGCGAACGCACCGCATGTGCCCGTGCACCTTGGCGCGATGGGCGAAACCGTTCGGGACATCGTCCAGCACGTAGCGGCGCCCGCCGATGGCGACGCATGGCTGACCAACGACCCACAGGCGGGGGGCTCCCACTTGCCCGACCTGACGGTGGTGCGGTGCGTGCTCCTCGACGGCGTGCGCTTTTTCGTGGGCAATCGAGCCCACCACGTCGATGTGGGCGGCACAACCCCCGGGAGCATGCCCCCGCGCTCGCGTACGCTGGCCGAAGAGGGGTTGGTCTTCCGCCGCTTTGCGCTGCGCCTGGGGGGCCGCGTCTCCTTGCCGGTGCTGGATGGATGTCGCGACCCAGACACCGTCGCCGCCGACCTCGAAGCGCAGCTTGTATCTGCCGATCATTGTGCCAGCGCGCTCCGAGCCCTCGGGTCCGGCCCGGAGCTGGCAGGATGGATGCAGCGGCTGGTCGACGCGGTGGCCGACGCCACGGCGCGCGTGCTCCCGACGCTCTCCGGGGAGGCCGAGGACGACCTCGACGGGGTGCGCCTGCACGTCCGCATTCACGGAGGCACCTTCGACTTCCGCGGCACCGGCGGACCCCACGCGGGAAACCTCAACGCGCCCCGGGCGGTGGTTCGCGCGGTGGTCGTCTACGTGCTGCGGGTGTTGATCGGGGTGGAGCTTCCGCTCAACGAGGGGGTGCTGCGGGCGGTGCGCATCCTCACGCTACCGGGCGGCGTGCTCGATCCACCCGCCACCGCGGCGGTGGTCGGCGGTAACGTCGAGACCTCGCAACGCCTGGTAGACCTGTGCTTTTCCGCGCTCGGCGCACGTGCCCCGTCGCAAGGGACGATGAACAACCTGACCCTCGGAGGCCGGGACTGGGCGTTTTACGAGACCATCGGCGGCGGCCTGGGCGCCACGCCCGACTATGCGGGTCAGGACGGCGGACAGGTGCACATGACCAATACGCGCGCGACCGACCCCGAAGTCCTGGAGGCGCGGCTGCCGCTTCGTGTCCGGCGGTTTTCGCTGCGCGCGGGGAGCGGCGGGCGCGGCACGCACCTCGGGGGAGACGGCCTTGTCCGGGAGTTGGAGCTCCGCGAGCACGCCACCGCCGCACTCCTGGCGGCATGGCGCCCCGAGGGGGCGCGAGGGCTTGGCGGCGGCGGCAGCGGTGCGCCGGGCCGCGCGACGGTGCTGCGAGGCGACGTCGAGTCGGCCTGGGACGGCGAGCCGATGCGCCTGAAGGCGGGGGACCGTGTGCGGGTGGAGACGCCGGGGGGTGGGGGCTTCGGGCCGGATCCGGGGCTACGGGAGTAGCCGGCGGGTCCCGTGAGATCGCGCCCACCTGCGTTCCCGGATGAACCGCTAGATCGCGGCCGCAACCTCGGTTTCGAGCTGGGCGGCCAACTCGGTGCTCGTCTTCCCGAAATCGAGCATGAGCTCGGCCGGCAGCTTGCGCCGCAGGGTGCCATGGTAGTCGACAGGATCGACGACGCGACCGCCCCGTTCGATCTGGTAGTGGAGATGAGGACCGGTGGAACGCCCGGTATTCCCCGAGCGCCCGATCACCTCGCCCGCGGTGACCAACTGCCCCTCCTTCACGTCGTTTTCGTTGAGGTGGAGGAACTTGGCGGTGGCGCCGTCCGAGAACCGAAGTTCGATACAATTGCCGTTGGCGGCGTGGTTCCAGTTGACGCGGAGCACCTTCGCGGCGCGGGGCGCCAGGATGTCCGAGCCGATAGGGGTCTTGAAGTCCATGCCCTCGTGGGTGGGGCGGTCCTTCAACAGGCTGGTGATCTGCTCGTAGTCGGCGAGCGGACCGTCGATGAGCCGGCGGGGAACCTCAGTTCCATCCGTGGACCAATAGCTCGCGAAGCGGTCGCCTTGGGCCTGATACCGGAACGCATCGACCACACGCTCGTTGGCCGCACCCGGGTTCAGGGTCAGGCGAGCGGCCAGAACCAGCGGCTCCATTCCTTCGTTTTCTTCGAAGAGCACGTCGACGCGGTCACCCTTGTGAAGGTCACGGCGAACATCGATGTCCCAGACAAAGAGCCGCGAATACACGGCGCTGAGCGCGGCGGGCGAGGCGGAAGGCGCGTTCTGGAAGGTCGCGCTGAGCGAGCCCTGCACCGGCGCCGAGAAGACGGTCGTACCAGCGCGGCGCGTGACCCCGAGCGGCTCGGGGAGCGGCGGGACCAGTTCGGGCGGAATGGCGACGTTCGGCGCTTCAGGCGCGATCGTCGCGACCTGAGCGACAACCTCGGTGGGCGCGGCTGTCGCGACAGCCGGCTCCGGGGAAGTATCGTCGCCCTGGAAGGCAAGCGTGAGATTCAGGACGAGGCTCGTACCGAGGAAAGCGTATAGCAACCAAGGCTTACCGAGCGGAGAGCTCTTGAGGAAGTCGGGGATCATGGGGGAGGCCGGAGCAGCGGGGAGAAATGAGACCAGCAGGGGAGAGGTCCGGCCAGAGTCTCACCCTGCTCTTGGCACGTCAAGAGTTCCGCGAAAAGAATTTTCACGGGATAGGACCGACGGATGGGCCGTACCTTTCTGATCGCCGTGTTTGCGCTGGTTGTGGGCACGATGCTCGGCGCCTTGCAACCCCGCGGTGAGTTGTTGGAATCCAGGGCCCAACGCGATCAGTTGGTGCGCGAAGCGAAGAGCTGCAAACGAGGGGCGGCGAGCGCAGGCATCACCGAGTTGCTGCGGGGTGCTCACCGGCCGGCCAATCCCGAGCCCACCGGCGTCCCACCGACGTCCGACCACGCCGCCCCGACCGGCGCCGGTCCCGCTGGCGACGTCGCCGTCATCGAGCCGAACGACGACGACGATGACCGCCTGCCCGGCTTTGAGGATCCCGAGGCGATGCGCGCGGCGCTGGACGCCCGTGCTGCGCAGGCGCGCGCCGCGCTCATCGAGCAGGCGGATCCCAGCGACGAAGAGTTGGCCGCCATCGACGCGGCGCTGGAAAAAATGAACGCCCGACTCAGCACCCAGGTCGAGGCCTTCGTCAAGACCGTCGAGGGGGGCCAGGAGCCCGAACGACGTGAGCTGATGGAGTTCGCCGCCGAGGCACTCGACGCGGTCATCGAGGCCGACGACGTCTTTGCTGCTTCGATCGACGAAGAAACGCGGGCGGCGCTTGACGACGAAACCCTCGACCCCTTCTCCTACATCGACGGATCTACCCTTCAGGCGCTGCAGCGGTTAGAAATGGCGGCCGACGAATGAGCCGGGGGCTCGTCGCGGACATCGCGGTTGTCGCGACGTATGAGATGCAGCAAGCCCTCCGTAAGCGGCTGCTCATCGTGCTTCTGTTGGGGTACGCGGCCGCCACCGGGGTCGCTCATTGGGGTTTTGTCCAGGGTCTCAAGGAGCTTGAAGGCCAGGCGGCCACGGCGATGGGCGTCGCGCGTACGGAACGCCCCGGAATCCTGATCGCGGAAGTGCTGAAGTCCTCAGAACTTCGACGCTTTTTGGGCGACCTCGTCGGGGACAGCAGCCGACTGGACGCCCTTCTGGACGTGCCGGTGCTTGCCCTTTGGTCCGGGGCGGTGGCGATGGTGCTTTTGCCAGTTTTCTTGATGACCGGGACCTCGACGACCGTGTCCGTTGAGGTGGAGACACGCTCCATTCGATTCCTCGCGCTCCGTACCGAACGCCTCCCCATCGTGCTGGGCAAATTCGTCGGTCAGCTGGTCATGGGCGTGCTCGCAGGGCTTACGGGAGTCATCGTGACCGAGCTTGTCGGGCTGATTTTGATGGTGCAGGTGCCGCCTCTTGGCTTGGCGATCGGAAGCCTTGAGCACATGGCGCGAGCGATGGTTTTCGCCCTCCCCTACGCAGGGCTCGGCCTGTGCGTTTCGCAGTGGCTGGCGCGCGCCAACGTGGCGCGCGTGGTGGCGATGATCGTGCTGGTGGCGGTCACGATCGCCAATCCAGTCCTCGACGCCTACTCTGACGCGACGCTCCTCGGCCGCCTGGCCGACCTCACGCGGCTGTTCTTGCCCGGCACCGGCTGGGGCGACGTCTGGGGCGACGACCCGCTGGCCTTGGCGCTCACGACGGCGCGGTCCGTGGTCGTCACCCTGGCCTGGGTCGCGCTCGGATACTGGCGCTTTGATCGGAGGGACCTGTGACCGGGGCCCCGGTCGTGGAACGAAGTCAGGGCGCTGCGCTGACGCTGGTTGGCATCGACCGTCGCTTCGGCCGAGCGGTCGCGCTCGACGGCCTCTCGTTCGCGGTTCCGCAAGGCAGCATCTGTGCGCTCGTCGGAGAAAACGGGGCCGGAAAAACCACCACCCTGGGAATTCTCGCGGGGTTTCTGACACCCGACTCGGGGTCCGTGGACGTGCTTGGGCTCGGTCCCTACCACGTGGCCACCCACCGCGGGCGCGTCGGCATCCTCCCCCAGGACGCCGAGCTCCCCACCGAGAGCACCCCCGCTGAGCTGCTCTACGCCTGGGCGCGCTTGCAGGGGCTCGACCCCGGGGCGGCGCGCCGCTCGGCCAGCACGTGCCTGGACTCGGTGCTCCTTGGCGACCGCGCCCACCAACGCGTCGCCACCCTGAGTCATGGCATGCGCCGTCGTCTGACCGTTGCCAGCGCGCTGGTCGGCGATCCGGAGCTCATCCTGCTCGACGAGCCAACCTCGGGTCTGGACCCTGCCCAGGCCCGTCACCTCCGCGACGTGCTCGCCACCCGCCGCGGTCGCGCGACCGTGGTCATCTCGTCCCACAACCTCCCCGAGTTGGAGTCGCTGTGCGACCACGTCGTCATCCTGGAGAAGGGGCGCTGCCTGCGCGCCGATCGGATGGACGCGGTCACCGGTCGCGACCGCGAGTTGTGCGTCCACCTCGCACCTCCATTCCCCCCCGGCCGTGAAGCCATCGTCCACCTGCGCCTCCCGCCTGACGACCCGCGCGAGCTCCCAGAGGCGACCTCGGAGCTTTTGCGCGACCTGCTGGGAGAAGGGGCGCGGATCGTGGAGGTCCGCCGCGGCGGCGCGCTCGAGGAACGTTACTTCAGCGCCGACCGATGATCACCCTCCTGCTCCTCCTGGCAGCTTCCCCAAGCGACCTGGCCCCGGGCGCCCAGGAGCTGGCCGCGTCGGAAGCGCGCTTCGCGGAGCTGTCGGCCACCGCCGAGGCCACGGCCACCGCGGTGCTGTCACTGCAGACCGCCTGGGCCGAGGGCAAGCCGCCGAAGACACCTTGCGACGATCACGAGCGACTTTCTCTCGGCTGGCGGCTTGAGCGCTTCGGCGCGGCCTGGCGAGAAGCCACCCAGGCGCTGCGCGCGCAGACCGTCCGCATCCGCGCCCTTGCCGCCGAACCCACCGTCGCCCCGCTGGTCACCGGCGACGCGCGCGCACGCCTCGACGCCCGCCTGAGCCGCGCCGACGCCATCGTGGCCGCCTTCCTCCAGGCCAGCGCCTGGGAAGTCTCCTTCATCCGCCCGGTGCTCGCCGCCTGTCCGCTGACCGGGGAGGGTCTCGATGCCGGGCGCGCCAATCAGCCGCTTGCCGCCCGGGGGGAAGGCAACGGACTGGTGGCGGTGCTGGCCCGCGGCGACGGCGTGGTCTGCCCAGGTGCCATCCGCGCCGACGATGCCGTGGTGCTGGTGGAAGGCGGGCGCGCATGTTGGGCTCCCGACGACACCTGCGCCTGTGACCCCGCTCCTGTCTACCCCGCAGCGGTTTTGGGGCCGGCGGTCGTGGAGGGGGGGGAGTAGGGAGCGATGATGGTGGGGCGGTCGCCGGACCGGCGCCGTTGGCCCCGCAACCTTCGCGGCGCAGGCTTCGCCGGTGTCAGGGCGCCACGCTCCCTCTTGCTGCGGGGCTCACGGCCGCGCTGCCAAGGCGCCCACCAGCTCGCCGAGCAGCTCCCCGGGCACGCGGAGCCGCCAGCCACTTGGCGTTCGCACCTCGACGGCGACGAGTGACGCGGGCGCCTGGACCCCGGCGACGGTCGCCGCTGCTACCAGCTCGACCAGCCGGGCTGGCTGCACCATGGCGCGAGGCCGACCGGGGCCGCGGCGTCCAGCCGCCGGAACGGTGAGTTTGGCACTCCAACGTGACAGGCGGTTCAGCGGGATGCCGGTCCGGCGCGCAAACTCCGCGACGGTCAGGCCGCTGGTGGCGAGCGCGCGAGAACCAGGCGTGCGTCGCTGGCCACCCAGCGACCAGGAAGGTGGTCGAACGACGGGAGGGGGATCGGCATCAGGAACTCCAACGTGGAGCGCCGAGGCTACGACAAGTCGCCGAGATCACCCTGCGGTTGACCGGGGGTTTACGGCGCGTAGGAGTAGTCGGCGCTCGCGGTGTTGAAGGCGCCGCCGCTCACGCGGGAGTAGCTGCCGCTCGCGGTGTTGCCGTAGCCGACGCTCACGCTGGAGTAGGGACCGGTGACGGCGTTATATTCCCCGGCGATCAGCCCACCGTAGCTCGTCCAACTGTGCTCGGGCCCGACCACGAGGTTGTGGGAGCCGGTGCGAGCACGGCTGGAGCCATTCTAGTTGTACCCGATGACGAGGTTGCCGTAGCCGTTGGTGCTCGCGGTCGCGCCGGAGCCGTCGTTCACGTACAGGTTCGCGCCGCTGAACGTCACGGTGTCGCTCGTGTCGTCTACCGTCAGGTAGGTGAACAGCGCTTCGAGGCTCGAGTCCCAGACACCGCCGTCGGCGAGGTCGCTCTCCGCAGTGGTCAGCCGGGCGGCGAGGGCGGCGAGGGCGGCGAGGGCGGCGAGGGCGGCGAGGGCGGCGAGGGCGGCGAGGGCGGCGACATCGACGGCGTAGCCTTAGCCCTGGCTCGTGACCCAGATCTCGCTGGCGTAGCCGGCGCCTTCGACGCTGGCGAGACGCGCGTCGTGATCGGCCACCGCCACGTCGAGCTCGGTGAGATCCACACTGCCCCCGAGCGCTGCGACCTCCGCCTCGAGCGTCGCGATCTCTTCGCGCCGGGCCGCGTCGGTCTCGGCCGCGTCCGCCACGAGCGTCGCGATCTCTTCACGCTGGGCCGCGGCGGCGCTTTCCAACGCCTCAAAGCGCGCATCGATATCGGAGAGGTCGGTGGAACCATCGCCTTCGGGCGCACAGCCGTACGACAAGGGTAGGACAGAGAGGGCGAGGAGGACGGAGGTCAGGCGTATGGTGGAAAGCTCAGGTCAGGGATTGATTAAGGAAGGAAGGGCAGCGCTGCAGCCGCTGGGCCCATCCGTCGTAGCGACGCGCCGATCGCAGTGCGAACAAAACCGAAAAAACCGACTCCCGCGTTTCCACGAAAGTCGGTCTTCAAGGCTGGTTGCGGGAACAGGATTTGAACCTGTGGCCTTCGGGTTATGAGCCCGACGAGCTACCTGGCTGCTCCATCCCGCGTCAGGTGGCCCCCCATTAACCGACCCAGCGGCGGCGTCAAGCCGCCGCTGGGTCAGCCCTTCTTGCCCAGGCGCTTGCGGCCGCCCTCGAGGCGACGCGCCAACCACTTGGGGTCGACCTTCGCGAAGCCGAACTTCGTGGACTTGCCGCGGTTGCCGGCGGCGGCGGGCGGGGTGCCCCCGCCGATCTCGCGGAGCCGGTCGACTTCGTCGGCGGCGAGGGGCCGAAACCCACCGCGCTCGAGGCCACGGATGGTGATCGTCGCGAACGACTGCCGCACGAGCTTGGCCACGGGGTGCCCAACCTCGGCGAGCATACGGCGAATCAGGCGATTGCGCCCTTCGGTCACCGTGATCTCCACCCACGCATTTTCTTTGTCCGTGGCGCTGACCACGCGCACTTTGGCGGGCGCCGTGCGTCCGTCGTCAAGCTGGATCCCGGCTTCCAGGCGGGCCACGGTCCGATCAGACGGCGTGCGGTAGACCTTGGCGAGGTACCGCTTGGGCACCCCTGTGCTCGGGTGGGTCAGTCGGTGGGCAAGGTCGCCATCGTTGGTTAAGAGCAGGGCGCCCTCGGTGTTGATGTCCAGCCGGCCCACGGGCTCCACCCGCTCGGCAAGCTCGGGCAAAAGCGCCATCACCGAGTTGCGGCCGTTGGGGTCCGCGCGACTGACGATGTAGCCCTTCGGCTTGTAGAGCACGTAGTACACGAGGCGTGGCGCGTGCGGAAGAAACGCTTCGTCAATACGAATCGCGTCGTTGTCCGGATGGACGGGCTGCCCGGGCTTGGTGGCGACCACCCCGTTGACCCGGATCCGTCCCGCCAGAACCATCGCCTCAGCTTCGCGCCGACTGGCCACGCCGCGCGCCGCCAGCACTTTCGCCAGCCGCTCCGTTCCATCCTCATTCATCTTCGACTCCTACCGCGCGTCACCGCGAGGGCGGGCGGGGGCTATGCCGAAAGTGCGCAATCATCAAGCTTGCGGGGCTCAGCTATCTTCTTCGGCACCTGGAAACTGGACAACTGGAACCGGCCCGCCATCTGGCGCGTCGTCGCGCAACGCGCGCAAGTCGCGCAGCGTGGGGAGATCGGCCAGCGAGCGCATCCCGAAGAGGGTCAAAAAGGCCGGCGTGGTCCCATACAACATCGGCCGCCCGGGCTCGTCACTGCGCCCCGCCATGCGCACGAGGCCACGATCGAGGAGGCTGCGCAGCATGCCGCCGCTGTCGACACCCCGGATGTCGTCTACAGCGCCCTTGGAGACGGGCTGACGGAACGCGACGATGGAAAGCGCCTCGAGTGCCGGCCGACTCAGGCGGAACGGCTTTCCGCCCCGCAGCGCCGTGACCCAGCCGGCCAAGCGCGCCTCCGACCTCAACTGCCAGCCTTCGCCGACCTCGACCAGCCGAATGCCCGAGCCAGAGCGCAGCTGCCGATCGCGGAGCAGGCCGAGGCCAGCGACCACGTCCACTTCAGCGACACCGAGCGCCGTCGCGAGCGCACCAGTCGAAACTGGAGATCCTACGCCAAAAAGACAGGCCTCAAGCGCCTGCACCAGGAGCTCGGGCGGGCATTCGCGTGGATCGGACTCCTCGACCACCGGCTCCGCGGCCGGGAAGGCGATGACGTTTTGATCCGCGCCGCCGTCGTCGTGAAAGCCGTCATCGTCGTCCATCACGCGCCCTCCGCATCGTCCTGTTCGTGCGCCTGGAAGCTCGACAGGTCGGCATCTTCGGCCTTGGTCCTGCCGCGGAGCCCGATGGCGCCGAGGTGAATGCGCTGCCAGACCTCGACGAGCTGAAAGCGTGCCGACTCCAAGACCGCGAGAAAGGTGAAGAGCCGGGCCCGGCGGAACGGCATGTCCACGAAAAGCTCGGAGAGCGTGTGTTCTTCCCCGTCTTCCAGGTGCTGGAGCACGCGCCGGACGGTCTCCGCCATGGTGTAGGACTCTAGCGCGACCTGGTGCACCGGGGGCGGCTCGCTGCGGCGGTCCAGGAGGCCGTAGAACAGGTTGGCCAAGCCCCAGGCGTCGGCGCCAGCCTCGATCACCGTTTCATTGGCGGGGACGGGTAGCGGCGGTCGGGCAAAAACGTCCCGGTCGAGCATCTGGCGGGCCCCGAGTTCGCTGCCGGCCTGCCGGAAGCGCTCGTACTCCATGAGCCGCAGTTCCAGCGCGCGACGGGGATCTTCTTCCTCGTCTTCGGCCGGCGCGTTGGGGCTACGAGGAAGGAGTTCCCGCGCCTTGAGCAGGCACAGGGTGCTGGCCATCGAGAGGTATTCTCCGGCGCTGTCGACATCGATGTCGTCGAGGCCGTGGAGGTGCTGGAGGTAGGCCTCGCACACCTTGGCCAGGGGCACCTCGCGCAGCGCCACGCCTTCCCGGCGCACCAGGTACAGCAGGAGGTCGAGCGGACCGTCGTAAACGCCGATGTGAACCGGTGGTTCGGCAGGCTCGGCCTTTCTTGCGAAAAACTCGGATCGGGGCTGCTGCGCTGCAGCGCGCGTTGCCAGCATCAGGGGAGACCGTCAGGTTGGGCGGGGAACGGAGGCGCTGCCGGGGAGGCAACAGGAGGGACCAACCTTGTACCGCAGGCGATGATCCTTGACAAGCACCCGGGCCCCATTTAGACGCGCCGCCCGACAGATAGGAGTGTCCCCTTGGCCCATCACAAGAGCGCGATCAAGCGCATCCGTACCAGCGCAGAAGCCAACGAACGCAACCGTGGCAATCGCACCCGCGTAAAGAACGCGGTCAAGTCCATGCGGGCAACGCTCGCCACTGGCGACGCGGCGGCCAGCGCCGCCCAGTTGAGCGAGACGGTGTCGACGTTGCAGAAGATGGCTCGCAGGGGCACGCTGCACCGCAAGACCGCCTCTCGGCGCATCAGCCGCCTTGCCAAAGCCACCAACGCCCTGAAGAAGTAAGTCGTCTCAGCCTCGGATCACGAGGCCGAGGACGAACGCTTCCAGGACGCGACGGTCACCCGCACGCGACGAGTTCATCCGTCGCGATGCGACGGCGAGCGCCTCCAGCCAGCCGCTGGGCGAGACCGGTCGCCGCTCCACCATTTCCCGCACCGCACGCAGCTTGAAGGGCGGCATGCGCACCCCCGCTTCGCGCTCGGGAATCCGCCGGCGTAGCGCGTCCTGCACCAGCAGCACCTGCCGGAGCTGCCAAGCGATGCTCGCCATCAGCCGGTGAGGGGGTTCGCCGTCCTCAAGCAGGTGGTGGAGGGCGCCGACCGCGCCGTCCACATTCCCGGCGACGATGGCGTCCGTCAACCCCCAGACGTCGGCCTCGGCGGTGCTGACGCACACCTCCCGAACCACGGCGGCGGTGACGGCGCCGCCTTCCCCGACGAAGGCCGCGCAGCGCTCCACGTTGCCCGCCAGCGCGTCGAAGTCCTCCCCACCGAGATCCAGGAGGGCCTGGACCGCGCCGTGGTCCACGGTGGCGTTCCAGGGCCGGGCGCGGGCACGGGCAAACGCCGCGGGGTCCATCCCGGCGCCGTCCAGCTTCACGACGAGGCCCACCTTCTTGACGGCGTTGATCACGCGCACACCGCGGTCGGTTCCGCCCACCGCGGCCGGCATCTTCAACCCCGAGATCAACAGCACGGTGGAGTCAACGGGTGCGGCCACGTACTCCAGGAGCGCATCGAGGGTCGCGACGTTGCTGTCCTGCACCTGCCGCAGCTCGACCAGTCGGAGGGCCGCCATGACAGGCACCTGGCGGCAGGCCGCCGCGACGCCCGCAGCGCCTTCTTCGCCGCCGCTGAACACCGCATGGTTGAACGCCGCCAAGCCGCCGGTTAGCACCGCCGCACGCACCGCCTCGACCGCCTCGGCGACAAAGAGCCCCTCGTCGCCCACGCAGACGTAGACGGGCCCGGGGGACGCCAGGCTCCGGCGCAGCTCGTCGAGGGGGGACATGGGCGCTGCCTATTGCCCCAGCACCAGCCACGCGACCCCTTCGGCCGCCACGCGCCGCGCGAGGTCCTCGAAGCTTGCGTGTCGTAGGGTGGCTGCCGAACCGGCCGTGCCGGGATCGGCGTACGGCGCCGTGGCGGTGACGACGCGCTGCCGGTCGCCGGTGACGAAGCGCACGCTCAGGGTGGCGTCGTAGACCACAACGTCACCCGAACGGCGGCCGGGGCGCCAGTCCGCTCGCTCGATCGACAGCGACAACGGCGTGGATCCAGCCGCGTGCCGCGTGGCCAACGCCTCGATGATCGCGCCACGAACAGCGTCATCGACGCCCGGCTCGACCACTGGCGCCCGCAATTCTGCAAGCGAAAAACCCGGCGTCGGCACCGTTCCCAGGTGTACAGCGCAACCCCAGAGACCAACCAGAAGCATTGACACTCCGGCCCCGATAAAGCACCATCCGCCCATCAGCCACCCTCGGGGTTCCCATGTTTTCCTTGCTTCTCCTCGCCCCTCTCTCGCTGGCGGCCACGCCCGCGGCCGCCCTTCCCTCTCCGCTCTCGCCCGCCCAGCGCAACGCCGACGACGTCGACCCCGACGCGCCCGCGGATGCCGCCGCCAAGAAGCGCCCCTACCTGATGGAAATCGGCTTCCGCGGTCGCTACATGACCGTTCCCAACGGCATCCTGGACCCGTTCGTCAACGCGCACGAAGACGACACATACCCCCAGCGCCCGGACATCAACGCCTACACCCTGGGGCTCGAGTTCGTGGTCAAGGAGGCGTCCGCGAACGGAATCTTCTACGTCGAGTACCTCAACCCGATGATCGAAGCGGGGTACTGGGACGACGCCGATCGCGGTTCCCCCGACGACGACGATGGTTCGTGGGTAGAGCCGCAGAACCTGGCCGTCATCGTCATCGGCGCCGACTACGCCTACGAGGTGCACGCCACCGAGTGGCTCAGCTTCCTATTCGGGGCCGGCCTCGGCGCGGGCATCGTGCTGGGGGATCTGTACGAGTGGCAGGCGGGCGAGGACCCGGCCAACCCCGAGGGCAACAACAACAACAACGACCCCGCGTGCGGCCCGCTCGCGCCCGCCTTTGAGCGCAGGGACATCTGCGCGGTGCCCGACGCCAAGCTCAAAGAGGACGGCGACCTGCCGCCGGTGCTTCCGTGGGTCGACATCAACGTCGGCGTGCGCTTCAACATCAGCAACCGCGCCTCGATCCGCCTCGAAGGTGGCTTGCACAACATGTTCTACGGCGGCGGCGCGGTCAGCGTCGTCTTCTAGGCCAGAAACCTTGCGCGAACGGAGGGGCTCGCTTAGACGGCGCCGCTCTGTGGAGTCCCTGCGTGGTCCTGGTCACCGTCCGCGACAATGAACCGTTCGAGAAGGCCCTCCGCCGTTTTCGCCGCAAGGTGGAACGGGAGGGGATCCGCAAGGACATCAAGAAAAACAGCTTTTACCTGAAGCCAGGCGAAAAGCGTCGGCTGAAGCAGCGTTTGGCGGAAAAGCGTCGCCGTAAGGCCGCGCGTCGTGCCAACCGCAAGATGCCGAGCAAGCCGCCGCCCGCCGGCAACACGCCGAGCAACGGCCCGATGGGTTGAGCCCGGCGCCGGGTCACTCGACCCGGCGATTCTCCAGCGCCCACGCCGGATCGGCGGTTGCACGTGGCAACACGCCGTCCAGGTCCGGGAATGCCTGTACCGCGGCCTCGCGGAAGAAGAAAAGTCCGGGCGCAAGCTCGGAGGCTTCGCGCAGCGCTGCCCTCGCCGCGACCACGTCGGTCGTGAGCGCCAGCGTGCCTGCCGCCCAACGCTGCCACGCCCGCTCCACCACTCCCGCAGGCGCAGGCGCAGTCAAAAGCGCGGCGGCATCCTCGAGGTCCAGGGCGCTCCCAGGCCCGCGGGCACGGGCCAGCCCGACCACATGCGCGGCGGCGAGCGCCGCGCATTCGGGGGGCACGGCGGCCGCCCGCACCACCTCCGAATCAAGACGGTCTCCGGCGCGGGCGAGACCTTCGGTGATGCCGACGTCAGCGCTCAGACAGCGCAGGGCGTGCTCCCGGCCCACCTCGAGCCACGTCGCAGCGTTCTCCCCGTCGATGAGCCGCCGCGACATCGCGGCGCGGGCGAGGCGCCACAACACGTCGGGCGAGTCGGGATGCTGCCCTAAAAGCGCGGTGTAGGCTCGTTCGGAGGCGTCCAGGCCCCCGGCGGCCCCCCGCCCCTCCCACACCACGTCCGCATCGGCGACGGCGGCGGCAAACGCATCCGGGGGCGCCGCTTTCGGGACGCACCCGGCCAAAAGCATAAGTGCGAGAAGCACTACCCGCCCTTGTAGGCACCCTCGCTGGTGTCCTCCCAGCCGTCGCGGGAGTATCCACAGGCATCCGCCTCTTTCGCGAGGATGACCGGGATCTGCCGGTGATCGATCGCGTCGGTGGGGTAGGTGTGAGGCAGGGCGTAGGCGTCATTGAGCCACTTCCGCCCTTCGACCTTGGCCGCTTCGTCCCCCTGCTTGTAGCCCTTGCACAGGAGTGCGACCCCGAGCTCCTTGAGCCCTTCAGGGCGCATCGGATCGTCGGCGACCATCATGCGGAAATACTTGACCGACTTGTTGATGTCGCCCCGGGTGCCGCTGATCCACTCCATCAGCTTCCAGTCGGGGCACAGCCGATAGAACTGCCCGAGCGCGTTGTAGACGTCGCCAGGAAACGACGAGATGCCCGAGTCCATGCGGTAGCGGGTCTTCTTGCTGAGCGCGGTGAGCCAGAGCCGCTCGATGTCGTCCGCCGTCGAAAGCTGGGACAGGATGCCGGAGGCGGTGGCGATCCTGCCCATGGCGACGCCCTCCCAGAGGTAGCCCTGACCGTTTTCGGGGTCGAGCTTCTGCACCTTCTGCGCGATCGTGCGGGCCCGGGCGTAGATGGCCAGCCGCTGCTTGTCGGGAATCGACTGCGCCAGGACCTCGCCGTTTTCATAGATCGCGCGGCTGAGGCGCCAGAGCCCTTCGGGATCGTCGGGGTGAGTCGCGACGTAGGCTTCGAGGACGCGGAGCGTGCCCGGGAGGTCACCGACGTTGGCGAGGCCCTCACTTTCGTCGATCTCCGGGGCCAGGGCAAAGGCCAAGCTGAGGGACAGAAGAAACGGCAAGGGCACCTCCAGTACCCGAGATAACCTGGATACGGTGGGAGCATGCTACCGCTCTCGCTCACGCTGCTCCAGGCCTCGCCACTCGGTGTGCCCGCGGTCGGCGCCCCGGTCGCGATGCAGGAAGCGCAGGTCGCGGCGCTCTTGGCCAACCACTCGGACAAGACCCTGGTGGTGAACTTCTTTGCGACCTGGTGCACGCCCTGTGTTCGCGAGCTGCCTGCGCTCCAGACCGTGGTCCTGAATCACCCCGAGGTGCGCGGCTTGCTCATTTCGCTGGACGAGGTGCGCGACGCCCCGCGTGTGGCCCATTTCGCCACCGAGCAGTCCCTCCGCCTGCCCTTGGTGCACCTTCAGTCGACGACCCCCTCCGCCACCGCGGCGAAGCTCGTCAAGGACTGGCCCGACCGCATTCCGGTGACGCTGGTGGTGGCTGCTGGCGGCGCGGAGTTGGCTCGACTCGTCGGGAACATCGATGTCGTCGCGTTAGAAGGGGCTTTAGGCCTCGGGGCCCCGGGAGGGGCCGGCGGGGCCAGCTCGGCCGGCCGCTGATGCTGAACCAGACCGGTTAGGGGAATTCGGGCCCCGGTGGCGGAAGGGTAGACGCAGGGGACTTAAAATCCCTCTCCTTATGGGAATGCGGGTTCAAATCCCGCCCGGGGTACCCTCGACGGTTGCGACGACCACGCATGGCGCGGCGCAAACGCGAAGATAGGCTCCCGCGGAATGGGAAAAGTCATCGGCATCGACCTCGGCACCACCAACTCGGTGGTCGCGTTCATGGATCGCCTGGAGCCGAAGGTGATCATCAACGAGGAAGGCGGGAGAGTCACGCCGTCCGTGGTGGGTTTTTCCAAATCGGGGGAACGCTTTGTCGGCGAGATCGCCAAGCGGCAGATGCTCATCAACCCTGAAGCGACCATCCATTCCGTCAAGCGATTCATCGGGAAGCGCTATCGGGAGGCCGGACGGGACACCCCGCTGGTGAACTACTCGGTGGTCGAAGGAAAGACCGGCGACGCGGCAATCTCGGTGGCGGGTCGGCTGTACACGCCTCAGGAGATTTCGGCCTTCGTGCTGCAAAAGCTGAAGGGGAGCGCCGAGGATTTCTTGGGCGAGCCGGTGACCGAGGCCATCATCACCGTCCCCGCGCATTTCAACGATCGGCAGCGGCAGGCCACCAAGGACGCCGGCACCATCGCGGGGCTCAATGTCCTGCGCATCATCAACGAGCCGACGGCGGCGGCGCTGGCGTACGTCCACGACCGGAAGAAGAACGCGACGATCGCCGTTTTTGACTTTGGCGGTGGCACCTTCGACATCAGCATCGTCAATATCAATCGCGACGTGGGCGAGGTGCGGGCAACGAGGGGAAACAACGCCCTGGGCGGCGCCGACATCGACCGGGCGTTGGTCGACTGGCTGCTCGAAGAGTTCCGCCAAGAGCATGGCGTCGACGTGTCGGGGGACCGCATCGTGCGGCAGCGCCTGCGAGACGCAGCCGAGCGCGGGAAGATTGAGCTCTCCACGGCGATGGAAACGGAAATCCAGCTTCCCTTTCTGACCGCCGACGCCGCCGGTCCGCGCCACCTTCAGGTCAGCCTCAGCCGCGCCACCTTCGAGAGGCTGGTGGGACCGCTGTTGGACAAGACGGTCGAAGAATGCAGGAAGGTACTGCAAGAATCCGGCATGGCCGTCGGGGACATCGACGAGATCGTCATGGTAGGGGGCAGCAGCCGAATTCCGCGGGTCAAGGAGCTGGTCAAGGAGTTCTTCGGCCGGCCGCTCAACCATGCCTTCAACCCCGACGAAGTGGTCGCCATCGGCGCCGCCGTTCAGGCGGGAATCCTCGAGGGGGAGGTCAAATCCGTCACCTTGCTCGACGTGACCAACCTGTCGCTCGGGATCGAGGTCGAGGGCCGGCGGTTTGCCAAGCTTATTCCCAAGAATACGACGATTCCGGCCCAGAAGGTCCAGCTGGTGAGCACGGTCATCGACAATCAGCGGACGGTGAAGATTCACGTTTTGCAGGGGGAAAGTGCGCTGGCCAGCGAGAACGTCTCGCTCGGTGAGTTCGAGTTGGTGGGGCTGGAGCCGGCGTTGCGTGGTGCGCCGCGCGTCGAGGTGAAGTTCGCGATCGATGCCTCGGGGATTGTCAGCGTCAGCGCGCGAGACGGTCGCGGCATCCACAATCAAATCACCATCCGCGCCCCAACCGGCCTGAGCAAAGCGGAAATCGAAGAGGCACGAGCGGAAGCGGAAGCCCATCAAAATCGGCGAGACAAGGCCTCGGAAAGCACCGAACTTCGCTTCACGGTCGAAAAGCAGATCGTCGCGCTGGAAACGTTGATCCGGGAACACAAGGCAGTGCTCCACAAACAAGACTCTGCCGAAGCGGAACAGGCACTCAAACGGGGCCGCATGGCGCTGGCAAAGAGCACCGACAAGGCCAACCTGCAAGACACCTCCAACTACCTCAAGCGCTTCGCGGCCCATCTCCAAGAAAAGCTCACGGCCGTCCGCCTCGGGTGATGCGGTCCGCCACGCGGGCCACAACGCCGGGAGGACCCACGAGGGCTCGGAGTTCCCGAGTTGGCGGCGGCCGCGCGATACGGAGCGCGGTCGAGAGCTCGGCCACCATGAAGTGCTGCACGAACTCGCGGAATACCTCGCGATCGAGGAGAATGTTGGGCAAGGACAGGAAGCGGATGCCGCGCACCAGAAGTCGGCCCACAAGCCAGGTGAGCGGATGAACACGATGCGCCACCACCGACGGAACGCCAGCGAGCGCGAGCTCCAGCGTCACGGTCCCGGACTTGGACAAGGCGCGCTCGCACCGGGCAATCGCCTCGTCCGCGGGGACCACGACCAAACGCGCGTCGGGGGGTAGCCGCGCCCCGAGGTCGACGCCGGGCGCCTCCGCCACCAAAACCCTCGCGTAACCGCGGGTGGCCGCGAGAAATGGCGTGAGAAGCCGCATGATCTCCGCGGGTCGGGAACCGGGGAAGATGGCCACCGTGCCAGGCTCCGGCTGGCGCGGCCGACCCCGATCGATGGCCGCGTGCCCGACGAAAACCGCGTTCAGGGTCGTGCCTTCGTACAACTGCGGCTCGAACGGAAAGAGGCAGAGAAGCTCATCGTACGCGCGGGCGACCGTGGTTTTACGCCCCGGCCGCCACGCCCAAAGTTGCGGAGACACCCAGCCCACCGTGCGGATGCCGCGTCGCCGCAGCAACGTCGCGATGGGAAGATGAAAGTCCGGCGCGTCGATGCACAAGAAAAGATCCGGAAGCTCAGCCGCCGCGGCCGCTACCAAGGCCGCCCGCTGCCGACGCAGGGCGCCCAAATGGCGAAGAACTTCGATGAAGCCCATCGCCGCAGGGGCCAGAGGCGCCACCGGGATCAACCCTTGTGCCTGGAGCAACGGGCCGCCCAGTCCACGAACGCGGACGCGCACCCCGCGGCGAGCCAGCTCTGCGAGCAACTCCGCGCCCAGCCGGTCGGCGCTCGGCTCGATGGCGCTGAGCAGGATGTTCATCGGACGCAGGCGTCGCGAATGGCCTCGGCCATCGCCAGCGCGGGCAGCGCGTCGGACGCCGGTACCGGGAAGGGCGCGCCACCGCCGACCGCGTCGATGAACGCCGACAACTCCGAGCGCAGGGCGTCGTTCGGCGACACCTCCAGGGGGCGCTCGGCCAAGGTGTCGTCGAGCCGCACGCCGGTGTGGGCACGTAGGTCCAGACTCGCGTAGCCGCCCGGCGAAAAGACGCGGAGCGTACGCGAGGGCCGTCTGCTGATGCGACTGGCGGTGAAGACGCCCACGTGCCCGCCGACCGTCTCGACCCGGGCGTGGACGATATCAAAACGACCACTTCGCACCGCCAGTCCGTCGGCGCGCACCTCGCGGACCGGCGAGCGGGTGAGGCTCCAGAAAAGGTCGAGGTCGTGGATCATCAGGTCGAGGACCACGTCGACATCGAGACCCCGATCGGCCCACGGCGCCAGCCGTTCCGCCTGGACAAAGCGGGCGTCAACGGAGCCGAGCGCAACAAACGCCGGATTGAAGCGTTCGACGTGCCCGACCGAGCAAGTTTCAAACCGAGCCAGCTCGCTTCCCTCGACCAACGATCCCGCCAGGGGCTTCTCTACGAGTACGGGGACGCCTCGCTCGAGCCACGGTGTCGCGACCGCTAGATGGGATGCGGTCGGGGTGGCTACCACCACCGCACGGACCCCGGCGGGGTCTCCGCGGTGGCCGCGAGCCGCGTCCACGGCGACGACCTCGTGGCCGAGCTCGGTGAGGTGCCGAAGGTGGTGCGCGCCCATCCGGCCCAGCCCGTACAGCGCGACCCGCATCGGCAGCTACTCGTCCGCCGCGTCCGGAGAGCCCACCGAACGGCAGATGCCGCGCTGGCTGGACTCCAGGAAATCGACGAGCTCGATCACCTCGGGCACGTCGCTGTAGAAGGCGCGCACCTGTTCGGCCGCGATTCGAAGCGGCATCCCGGCCTGGAAGAGTTCGCGGTACGCCGTCTTCAGCGCGGACATCACTTCGCGGGTGAAGCCGGCACGCCGAAGGCCGACGACGTTGAGCCCCACGAGGCGCGCCCGGTCCCCTTGGGCGATGGTGAACGGAGGGACGTCCTGAGCGGCCATTCCGCCGCCGCCCACCATCGCGCACCGCCCGATCCGCCCGTTCTGGTGGACGGCCGAGAGCCCGCCGAGCACCGCGCGGTCCTGTACGATGACGTGCCCCGCGATCGCGACGCTGTTGGCGAAGACGCAGTGGTCGCCGACCACGCAGTCGTGGGCCACGTGTGCGTTGGCCATGAACAGGTTGTCGTTCCCGATCCGCGTGATTCCGCCGCCGTGGGTGGTGCCGCGGTTGGCGGTGACGTGCTCGCGGAAAACGTTGCGTTCCCCCACCAAGAGCGCTGTCGGCTCGCCCCGGTACTTCATGTCCTGGGGGTCGCCACCCACGCACGCGAACGAGAAGATGCGGCTGTCGGCGCCAATGGTCGTCTGGCCGCGCACCACCGCGTGCGAGTGGACCTGGACCCGGTCGCCCAAGTGCACCGCGCCTTCGATGACCGCATACGGCCCGATCTCCACGTCGGCGCCGAGCTCGGCGCGCGAATCGACGACGGCAGTGGCGTGGATCGGCATGCGCGCCCCGGGATATCGGGCGGCATGTCCCTTGTCGACCGCCTCCTGCGGCGGCTGCGCCCGGGCGAGACAGACAGCTCCCCTGCCCTGTCGCCGGCGCCCGCTCCACTCTTCACGAGGCCCAACCCGCCGCCGGGTGCCAGCAACTACGTCATCCTCATCCTGGATAGTTGCCGCTTCGACAGCTTCGTGAAGGCCAAGCCGAAGCTGATGACCAAGCTCGGGACGGTCGAGCGGCGGTGGAGCTACGCCAGCTGGACCGCGCCCAGCCACTACAACCTGCTCATCGGGCTTTTGCCGCACAATTCCCCGAAGAACGTCTACGCCAGTGAGTATTACAAGGAAGACTTCCTGCGATTCCGCGCGCGGCTCAACGTCGAGGAGATCGAGTTCGGAAAGATGGTGCCCGGGCTGTGGCTGCCCAGCTACCTCCGCCACCACCTCGGCTACCGGACGAACATGTACGTGTCGATGCCGGTGCTCAACCCGTCGACGCCGGTCAATCGCGACTTCGACGACTACGCGCTGATGCCGAACCACAACGATGTCGGCGCGATGTTTCGGAGAATGCGCTTTTACGAGGACCGTCCAAGCTTCTTCGTGCTCAACACCGGCGAGACGCACTATCCGTACGCCACCCCTGACGAGCCCGAGAATTCCTGGCCTCGGATTTCGGGGGTCAACGGGGTGTTCAAGCATCTCGACGACCACGTTCGCGCTGGTGGGCTGATTCATCAGGAAGAAGCCCCTACCTTCTTCGACGCCGACAGGATGAAGGAACTGCACGCGCGCCAGGTGGACGCGGTGCGGTGGGTCGACCGTGCGTGCGAGGAGCTGTTTGACCTCGTGCCTGACAACACGTGGATCACGATCACCGCCGACCACGGCGAGCTTTTCGGGGAGAAAGGGTATTTCGGACATGGTCCGATCAACCATGAGAAGTGCCTGGAGGTCCCGTTCGTAGAGGGGAGGATTCGTTAGGCGCGAGGAAAGCTCGGCGGCTGCCGCCGCTTCTCGTGGTTGATCGGACGCGGAGGGCGACGGTGCCAAGGCATTCGAGGCACGCGGGCGGCAAGCGCGGCGTGAGGGGGCGGATCAACCACGAGAAGTGCCTGAACGGTCTTCGCCCTGGCCGGGAACCTGGAGCGACTCGCCGGTTCCGACCTGTGGTACCGCAAGGTCCCCTACCACCACGGCAACCTGCGGTCCTCCGCGCTCGCCCGCGGGCGACAGATCGTCAGCCTGTACGGACCCTCCGCGCTGACGCTGCGGGGGCTCGCGCGCGACCTCGGGGTCAGCGCCACCTCCGTGGTCCGCCAATTCGGGAATCTCGAGGGCCTGCGCGGCGCGGTCGCCGAGGCGGCGCTCGAATTACTCAAGATAGAGGTGGGAATAACGCCCGGGCGCCGACTCCGTGTGGAGGAGGCGGCGCGCCGGTGGGTTGCCTTCGCGGCCGCCCAGCCCAACCTGTACCGCCTGGTCTCTGGGGAGGGCTGGTATGTCGCTGGCCCGGGCCGTCACGGAATCCACGGCCTATTGGCGGTCCCATCCCCCCGCCGCACGCTGGAGGAGGCCATCCGCTGGCGAACGCGCCGCCTGGGGCAGCCGCGCGGGGACCCCCGGCAGGCCTGCTATCTGGCGTCGACGATCCACGGCCTCGCCCTGGCACGGGTCGATGGCGTCACCGGCGCGTCGGTGGACAACGCCCTGGCACGCACGCTTCAAGGCCACATCCGAGAGGGCCAGCCGTCCGAGCCCCGGCTAACGCCCCGCCGCGATAGGCGGCCGAACCCCAGAGGTTCCCCATGCTCACCCTCGCCTGTTTCCTCCTCGCTTGTGCCGATGATGTCGCCAAGGACAAGCCGCTTGCCGCGGTCACCCCCGCGGCAGAAGCGCCACCGCTCGCACCCGCGACCCCGCCGACCGCTCCCTCGCCGGGACCCGGCTTCCAGATCGATCGGGCTCGATCCTCGGTCAAGGCCATCGGCGCCAAGATCACCGAGAGCCACGAGCTGAACTTCTCGGACTTCGACGGCAACATCCGGCTGGACGGCGACACGCTGGCGGGACTCGAGGTCAACGTGCGGGTCGGCTCGGTGGTGACCGACAGCGTCAAGCTCGACGGCCACCTCAAGAGCCCCGACTTCTTTGACGCCTCGGCGTTCCCAGCAGCGAACTTCGCCTCCACCGCGCTGGTGGCCGGCGGCGAAAACGGCGCCACGCACACCGTCACCGGGACGCTCAGCATCCGCGGCGTCGCCAAGGAGATCACCTTCCCCGCGACGCTCACGGTCACGCCCACAAGCGTCGAAGGCCACGCCGAGTTCGCGATCGTCCGCGCCGACTTCGGCATCGTCTACCCGGGCAAGCCGGACAATTTGATCCAGGACAAGGTGGTCCTCAAGATCGACCTGGTGGCCGCCCGCCCGACGGGCTGAGCATGCCCGCTTCCGACGCCCGGCAGCGCTACGAAGCCCGCTACGCCGCGTCGATCGAGGCGCCGGCCTCGTTCTGGGCGCACGAGGCGGCAACGTTGACCTGGTTCGCCCCCTGGCGCTCCGTCGTCGATGGTCGCAGCCCTGACACGGCGTGGTTCTCCGGCGGCAAGCTCAATGTCGCTCACGACTGCGTGGACCGGCACCCACCCGATGCGACCGCGATCATCTGGGCGATGAACGAGCCTGGCGAATATCAGAAGATCAGCTTCGGGGACCTGAAGGCGCGGAGCTGCCGAATCGCCAACGCGCTGAAGGCGCGCGGAGTCCGCAAGGGCGATCGGGTGTGCCTCTACCTGCCGATGGTGCCCGAACTCGCGATGTGCATGCTGGCGTGCGCGCGGATCGGCGCCGTCCACAGCGTCGTCTTCGCCGGTTTCTCCGCGAACGCCCTGCGCGAGCGCATCCACGACGCAGGCGCCACCGTGCTCATCACCGCGGATGAGGGCGTTCGCGGCGCACGACGCATCCCCCTGAAGGCCATCGCCGACGAGGCGGCGGACCAGATCGAGCACATGCTCGTGGTGCGACGCACGGGCGCCGGGGTCGAGATGCGCGCCGGGCGGGACGAGTGGCTGGATGACGCCGAAAACGCCGAGCGCCCCGTCTGCCCCGTCGAGTGGATGGATGCCGAAGACCCGCTGTTCATCCTGTATACTTCGGGCTCGACCGGCAAGCCGAAGGGACTGGTGCACACCACGGGCGGCTACCTTACCTACGCCGCGTCCACCTTTCGGACCGTCTTCGGGCTCAGCCCGGGGGAGGTACACTTCTGCGCGGCAGATTGTGGCTGGATCACCGGTCACAGCTACATCGTCTACGGCCCCTTGTGCAATGGCGTGACGACGGTGATGTTCGAGTCGGTCCCGAACTACCCGGATGCGTCGAGGTATTGGCAGGTGGCCAACGACGTGAGTGCCGCCACGCTCTACACCGCTCCGACCGCGCTGCGGGCGCTCTTGCGGGAGGGCGACCAGTGGTTGCGACCGCTGACCACGGCGCGCTTGCTGGGCTCGGTAGGGGAGCCGATCAACCCCGAAGTGTGGCGTTGGTACCACGATCAAGTCGGCGGCGGCCGATGCGGAGTCGTCGATACCTGGTGGCAGACCGAGACGGGCGGAATCATGGTGACGACGCTCCCCGGCGTCCACTCGCCGAAGCCCGGTGCCGCGGGCCTGCCACTTTTCGGTGTCGTTCCTGTGCTCTTCGATGAGGAGGGCCGCGTGATCGAGGGCGAGGGAAGCGGCCGTCTCGCGCTCGCGGGCAGTTGGCCGGGGCAGGCGCGGACGATCCAGGGGGACCACGCCCGTTTCGTCAGCACCTACTACTCAACCTTTGCCGGCTACTATTTCACCGGCGATGGCTGCCGTCGTGACGAGGACGGCTACCTGTGGATCACCGGGCGGGTGGACGACGTGCTCAACGTGGCCGGCCACCGGCTCGGTACCGCCGAGATCGAAAGCGCCCTGGTGGCCCATCCTTCCGTCGCCGAAGCGGCGGTGGTGGGCTTCCCGCATCCAGTCAAGGGTGAGGGCATTCACGCCTGGGTGCACCTCAAGGACGGCCACGACGTCGGCGTCGCCGCGCTCGTAGAACAGGTCCGGCGCGAGATCGGACCCATCGCGACCCCCGACCGAATCACCCTGGTCCCCGGCCTCCCCAAGACACGCTCGGGCAAGATCATGCGCCGGGTGCTCCGCAAAATCGCCGCGGGCGACACCTCCGATCTCGGCGATACCAGCACGCTCGCGGAGCCGGGTATCGTCGCGGAGCTGCTGAGGCTGGGGGCGACCTGAGGCCTCACGTCTGGAGCAGCCCCTTCGCGAGCAACAGCTCCGCATTGGCGATCGCCCCGCCCGCCGCGCCGCGAATGGCGTTGTGCGCCAGCGCGAAGAACTTCACGGTGAAGACCTCGCAACGCTCGATCCGCCCGACGGTGATCGCCATCCCGCCGCCACGATCCGCGTCCAGCCTGGGTTGCGGACGATCGCGGCCCCGCACGAGGTGGATGAGCGGGCGCGGCGACGAGCGCAGGGCGTACGGCCCCACGAAGGTCAAGAGCGCGTCGGTGATGTCGGAAAGACCAGGATCGGCGTGGAGCTTGGCCTGCACCGCCAGCAAGTGGCCATCGAGCACCGGGACGCGGACGCAGCGGGCGGAGATGCGCAGCTCGGGCGCAGACAGAATCTTCTTGGGCTCCGATGCCACCTTTTCCTCTTCGTCACCGCCATGGGGATGGACGTTGCCCAGCATGTCCCACGCGCTCTCCCCCGGATAGCCGGCGCCGCTGACGGCCTGGTAGCTGCTGACACACACCGCCTCGACACCAAAGCGGCGATGCAGCGGGGCGAGGGCGATAGTCAACGCCTGATGCGTACAGTTTGGATTGGCGACGATCGCCCCTTCGTGCCCACGAATCCACTCCGCGTGCTCGGGATTGACCTCCGGCACCAGGAGCGGGACGCCATCGGCCATGCGGAAGGGCGAGGCGTTGGTGAGGACGATGCGGCCGGCATCGCGGAAGGCAGGCTCGACAACGGCCGCCGCCCCGCTGTCGAGCGCAGAGAAGATGACCTTCGAGCGAATCCTCCCGGGCTCGCACGGCATGACCACCATGTCGGGCAGCGGGTTGTCGCCGCCGAGTCGCCAGGGCGCAGCGTCTTCGTAGCGGCGACCCGCTGAGCGCTCCGACGCGGCCAGCTCGGCGATGCGGAACTCAGGGTGCCCGGTCAGCAGCTGCACGAAACGCTGTCCAACCATGCCGGTGGCGCCGAGGATGGCGACGTCGATCGTCATGGGTCGGGGTAACACGACGTCGCCGCCGACCCGAAAATCCGCCAGCCCCACGGCTCCAGGACCCCGATCGCGTCTGCATTCCCGCGAAGATCGGCGAGCCCATCCGGACCGCCCGACCCACCGTCAACACGCCGCGCCGACAGATTTACCGCGACGAAGAGCTCGCCCGCGGACGAGCTGCGACGGAACATCAAAAGCGCCGGGTCGAGCCCGAGCACCGGCCGCCAAGCATCGGGTTCGGACAACGCATACTCTTTGCGAAGGCAACCCAGGGCGCGGGTGAAGGCCAGCGCGCTCGTCGGGTCGGCGCCCTGGTCGGCGACGTTGGCTCCGCTGTTGTAGCCCTGGTCCAAGGTGAACCAGGCGGTGCCGGTCGTGAAGCCGCCCGCGTGGCCGCTGTCCCACGGCATCGGCGCGCGCATCGCGAGGTCTTGCCCGGTGGCGCTGGTGGCGTCGGCGAGGTCGAGTTCCTCGCCGTAGTAGAGCACCGGGCTACCGGGCAAGAGCCACTGCACAACCCGCAGCGCGCGCCGGGCATCCGCATCGGGAACCTGCGTTGGAAGACGAGAGAGGTCGTGCGAGCCCAAAAACGTTGCCATCCCAGACACGCCGCCCGCATCAGATTGTGCCTCGATGACCGCCAGAAGCTCGGTGACATCGCCATCGCGAGCCGCGGTCGTGAGCGCGTCCAGTCGGACAAAGTCGAGCACCCGCTCGACGCCGGACTGCAGCTCCGTGTCAAGCCAACTCACCCCGGCTTCGGCCTCCCACTCGCTGGCCTCAGCGACGAAGCATGCGTCCGGATGCTCCGCACGCGCTTCCTCAAGCAGCGTCGCTAGCGCCTCGTGCGAGGCGGCCGACCCCTCAATGACGCCAAGCGCCTCTACCAGCGTGATCACGGCGTCCAGGCGGAAGCCGTCGACATGATCGAGCCACCGATCCCAGATCGCGGCCATCTCTGCGAGCACGGTGGCGTCGGTGTAGTCGAGGTCCGGAAGGTCGCGGCCGAAGTAGCCGTAGAACCAGCCGCCGGCGGCAGACGCGAACCAACGGGCGTCATCCGCAGGAACGTCAGCGTATACGAAGCGTCGGTGCGCCCCGGCTTCCCCTCTTTCCGCAGCGACAAACCACGGATGCCCGCGGTCGACGTGGTTGAACGGCAGGTCCACCAGCACCGTCAGCCCGCGGGCGTGCGCCGCATCGACCAGATCGTCCAGATCGTCCAGATCGCCGTATTCAGCCGTGATCATGGAAAAGTCGGTGACGTCGTATCCGGCGGGTCCGAACGCCGGGAAGATCGGCATCAGCCACAAGGTGTCTACGCCAAGGGAAACCAGATGATCGAGCCGCGACGCGACGCCGTCGAGGTCTCCGGTGCCGTCACCATCGCTGTCCTGGAACGATCGAACGTAGATTTCGTACACGACGCCGAGGTCGCCACAGTCGGCGGCGTGCTGAACGGCGGGTGGGTCGACGAGGGGGGTCAAGGGGGAGAGGGTCTCGGTCACGGCGCAGGCAAGGGCGTGAAGGAACACGGGCAGCTCGGGCTGCCCGCTCTCTCTTCAACTCCTGTGCCACCGTGACGATTCAGTAGTTTCAAGTTGTTAGGTGAAAATCACCGACGGAAGTCGGCGGGGTGACGAAGGTCGGTGACGGACGTCCGTCACCCAGACCGGGCGGCCGCCCATGGGATAGCAGGACCGGATGTCCCCTCCCCCCGCTCGCTCCCTCTGGGGGCAGGTCCGCGCTTTCGACTACGTTTTCTGGCTCTGCATCTTCATGGAGCTGATGGAGCGGATGGCCTACTACGGCGTCCGGCTCGTGGCGCCGGTGTACATCGTGCTCGCGACCAACGAGGGGGGCGCCGGGCTCAGCCACGCGGAGAAGGGCACGATCTACGCGCTGTGGGCGGCAATGCAGAGCTGGCTGCCGGTCTTCGCTGGTGGCCTCTCCGACCGCTTCGGCTACAAGCGCACCATCGCCGTCTCGGTGTTCCTGAAGGCGGGCGGGTACGCCCTGATGGCGACAGCGGACGACTTCTGGAGCATGGTCCTCGGCACCCAGCTTCTCGCTGCGGGTACGGGGCTGTTCAAACCGGGAATCCAGGGCACGATGGCGCACTCCATCGCCAAGAGCCCGGGCACCGAGTCGATGGGCTGGGGGCTCTTCTACCAGTCCGTCAACATCGGTGCTGCGGTGGCGGCGTTTATTCCTGCGTTCGTACGCGAGGACCTGGGTCTGGGCTGGCACGGCGTGTTCGCCGCGTGCTCCCTCATCGTCTTCTCCAACTTGATCCCCCTGTTCTTCTACACCGATCCGGTGGACGAACGCCAGACCGAGAAGGACACGCGGTCGGTCGGCCGGCTCATGCTCGACAGCCTGCGCGAGCTGTTCCTCAACCCAGTGTTGATGGCGTTCATCGTGATCAGCGCGGGGTTCTGGTTCGCGTTTCATCAACTGTTCGACATGTTGCCGAACTACGTCGACGACTGGACCGACTCCAGCGTCCTGTTGTCGGCGATGGGCGAGCTGGTTGGGAACGCCACGTGGACCACCGAGGGCGCCGCGGGCGTCATGATTCCCCAGGAACGCCTGCTGAACATCAACGCGATCATGATCATGTTCACGATGTTCATCTTCGCGTGGTTGTCGTCGAAGATCAGCACCCTGGCCAGCACCATCGTGGGCATGGGCATCGCCAGCTTCGCTCTGGTGGCCTTCGTCTACACCGCCAACGTCTGGGTGCTCCTGGCCGGCGTCGCCGCGTTCACCGTCGGGGAAATGCTCGCTTCGCCGAAGCGTCAGGAGTACATGTCCTCGCTGGCGCCGCCGGGCAAGCGGGCCTTGTACCTAGGCTATGCCAACATGCCCGACGGGGTGGGCTGGGTCTTGGGCAGCTTGATCGCCGGCAGCGCCTACGAGACGCAGGGCGACAAGGTGAACCTCACCCGCAACTACGTCTCCGACACCGCCAGCGTCGCGTCGGCAGAAGCGTGGGTCGCCACCGTTGCCGCTGGCGCGCTCGACGAAAAACAGCTCAAGGAACTCCTGGAGCGCACCGACAAAAAAGAGCTGGCCGAGGCGTTGAAGGCGCTGCAGTCGCTGCGCGACCGGGCCCTGGTGACCGCGGTCGCAGAGGCCATGCCGCGCGGCGACGTGATCACCTGGACCGTGGCGAACGTTCCGACCCTGCCGGATGGCTCTGCCACCACGCCCGCGACGCTGCGAGACCACCTCTACCAGCATTACCAACCCGGTCGCGTCTGGTGGCCGTTCGTCATCACCGGATTGGCGAGCACCGTGCTGATGATCGGCTACGACCGGTGGGTCCGGGCCCGCAACGCGGCTTGAGTCGCGACCTGCGAGGCGATTCCAATTGCCACCGCGACCGACTGGGACCATGGTTAGTCCATGCCCACATTCCCCGTGCACGACGCCAAAGCGCGCCTCTCCGAGCTGATCGCGTTGGCTGAACGCGGGGACGAGGTGGTCATCGCCCGCGGCTCGGTCCCCGCGGTGCGTTTGGTGCCCGTGGTCGCCGCCGGCTCGTGGGACAAGCGATGGTCGAAGGCATCGAGCTGCTTAGCGCTGACCCCGACGCGCTGAGGTATTTCGGTCGGGCGTGAGCGGGCCTCCCCGGCCCCGCCCTCCGCCTCACCCCAACCCGAGCGGCCACCCCATCGCATCCCAAAATAGAAGCATGCCTGTCCACGACACGCCCCACGCCAGCGCGAAAGGCACCTGCGCCGCCAGCACCGTGCCCAGGCCCGTCTCGGGCACGTAGCGGCGCGCGGCGGCCAGGACGATGGGCATGTAGGGCATCAGCGGTGTCAGCACGTTGGTGACGGCGTCCCCGACCCGGTAGGCGGCTTGCGACGTGGCGGGCTCGATGCCGAGCAACATCAGCATCGGCACGAAGAGCGGCGCCATCAGCGCCCACTTGGCCGACGCGCTGGCGATCAGCAGGTTGAGAACCCCGCTGAGGAGCACGAAGGCCGACAACAACGCCGTCCCGCCCAGGCCGAGGCCGCGGAGGGCGTCGGCGCCACGAACCGCGCTAACCAGCCCCAGATTCGACCAGTTGAACCACGCCACGAACTGCGCCGCGGCAAAGGCAAGCACGATGTACCCGCCAAGCCCGCCCGCGGCGTCCGCAGCGAGCTTGACGGCCTCGCCGCTGTCCCGTAGCCGGCCGTTCGCCCGCGCGTGCACCAGACCCGGGATCAGGGCTGCAACCGCGATGAGCGGCACCATACTGTCGTAGACGGGCGCCCACCCGCCGTCGTCAGCGCGCAACACCCCGACCACCAGCGCCGCCAGAATCACGACGGTGATCGCCCCCGCGAGCAAGGCCGGACCGACCCGTTCGGAGACAGAGCCCTCGACATCCTCTGCCCGTCGAGTCCAGGCCCCGAAGCGCCGTTCGACGGAAGGCGCGACCAGGGCCCCAACCCCCGTCACCAGGAACACGCTGGCGATGTTGAAGAACCAGTTGCAGGTGGCGGCGACCGTCGCCTCGGGCCGGACCAGCTGCGCCGCACTCTGCGTCAACCCCGCCAAAAGCGGGTCCAACGCCGTGATCAACAGGTTGGCCCCGTACCCTCCGCTGACGGCCGCATAGGCGATGGTCATGCCCGCCAGCGGGTGGCGGCCAACGCGCGCCCACAACGCCGCCCCGAGCGGCACGAGGACCACGAAGCTGGCGTCCGAGGCCAAGGCTCCGTTGGCGCCGACGAAGAGCATCGCCGCGGTCAAGAGCCGGGGGGGCACCCGATCGACCGCCCGCCCCAAGAGCGCCGCGATCAGGCCGCTGCGCTCAGCGACGCCGATGCCCATCACCGCCACCAACACCGAGCCGAGGGGCGGGAAACCGGCGAAGTTCTTCACCGCATCCGTCCACATCCGCCGGGCAAGCGTGCCGTCAAGCAGGCTCTGCACCACCACCGGCTCGTGGGTGAGCGGATGCTCGACGGCGGTCCCGGCGACAAGCATCGACACCGCTACGATCGAGGCGGCCACGAGTCCGAAGAGGACGACGGGGTCCGGGAGGCGGTTGCCCAGCGACTCGATGGTGCCGATGACCCCCGCTGGAGGACGCGTCACCACCCGCTACAGCACGTCGACCGCGAGCGTCGGGACCAGGAATGCCCGAGAGGCCGAGCACGACTTGGTGCCGACGCAGGCCGACAGGATCGGCTGGAAGGCGCGGGTCCCCATCAGGTCGACGCTGACGTTGCCCTTGCGATCGGCCGGCATCGCGAAAGTGAGGCGATCGGCCGTCACCACCGCGGTGACGGAGGCCAGGTCCTGCCCCTCGGCGCGGATGTCGACCGACACTGGCACGGTGGTGTCCACGAGGTCACCGCCGGGGACGAGCTTGAGCACGACCTCGGCGCCCGCGACCACCTTGCCCGACTCGACAACCATCGTCGTTTCGACGAAGAGGTTCGTCGCGGTAAGCGAAAGCGTGGTGACCCCGTCGGTGACCGTGACGACGTTTTCCGGCTTGGCGGACACCTTGGCGATGAGTTCCGCGTTGCCTTCGAACTCGTAGACGAAGCAGTCGCGGTCGTACTTGAAGGCCCCGTTGTCCACCTTGCCGTGCAGCCGCGTCAACGGGACGCCGTCGATGTCGGCGCGGATTTTCGGGAGCGCTCGGCAGGCGCCTTCACGGGCGGGGCTCACCAAAACTTGCAACCGTTTCCCACCCGGGGGGATTTCTCCGGCGTTGACGGTCAGCCCCGGCTCGAAGATGTCGGCGAAGTTGCTGAAGGGAACCTCTTCCTCCTCGGTGGAGCAGGCGAAAAGGCTCAAAAGCATGATCATGGGGACTCTCCGGGTTTGTCGACCAGTACGGTGGCCATCACCTCCCCTTCGACAACGACCTTGTCCTCTACGCTCACTTTGGCGGTAAAAAACCAGATCCCGCGCTTCTCGGCGCGCTTGAGCACCTCGATGCGAAGCTGATCTCCGGGGCGCACGGGGCTGCGAAAGCGGATACCGTCGAGCCCCAGAAGGTACAGGGGGCGCTCCTTGAACGTCGGGTTGGCGCTCATCGCCATGATGCCGCACGCTTGGGCGATGGCCTCGACCATCAATACGCCCGGCATCACCGGCTGGCTGGGGAAGTGCCCCGTGAAGTGCGGCTCGTTGATCGTCACGTTCTTGAGCGCGACGATGCGCTTGCCCGGGTCGAGTTCGAGCACCCGGTCGATCATCAGGAAGGGGTAACGATGCGGCAGCATCGCCATGATTTCGGAAATGTCCATAGGCAGACCCGTTCTATCCTGCTCCCCCGTCGCCGCCCTTCTTCTCCAGGGCAGCCACCCGCTTCAACAGCGCCGGCAGCTCCCTCGCGGCGGTGACCAACCGAAGCCACTCCCGATGCTCCATCGCCGGGGAGCCGGTGCGCTTGCCGCCGGCGGGGATGTCGGCCGTGACCATGCTCATCGCGCCGACCGTGGCGCCGTCGCCGATGTCGAGGTGGCCGAGGAGGAGGGTGCGCGCGGCCATGGTGACACCGGTGCCGGTGCGGGTGCTTCCCGCCACCGCGCTGTAGGCCACCAGCACGTTGTGAGCCCCGATCTCGGCGCCATGACCGATCTGAACGAGGTTATCGAGCTTGCTTCCGGTTGCGACGGTGGTATCGCCCATCGCGGCACGATCGATGCAGCTGTTGGCGCCGATCTCGACGTCGTCACCGACGACGGCGCGACCCGTCTGGGGGATCTTCACCAGCCCCGCGGGCGTGGGCACAAATCCGAACCCCTCCCCCCCAACGACCGCGCCGGGATTGAGCACGACCCGGTCCCCAACAACACAGCCGTCCATGACGGCGCTCCCCGCCATCAGGAGACAGTCGCGACCGATAACCGCACCGCCGCCGACGTAGACGTGGGGCTGAACAATCGTCCCCTCCCCCACCAGCGCGCCGCGACCGACATAGGCAAAAGGCAGGATCGTGGCGCCTTCGCACGACCCCTCCACGACCGCTAGCGGGTGCACGCCCGCAGGAGGCTTTGCGACCGGGTAGAACAGGGCGAGCGCCTTGGCGAAGGCCAGGTATGGGTCGCGACAACGAACGACAGTTCGTCCGAAGGCGTTTTCACTCATGCTCACCAGGACCGCGCCCGCGCCGCTCTTCCGGAAGAGCGAGGCGTACCGACGATTGGCCAGAAACGAGAGATGGGAAGGCCCCGCCTCTTCCAAGCCGGCCACGCCCAGAATCTGGAGCGCCCCGTCGCCCTCGACCCCCCCCCCAACGGCCGCCGCGAGCTCGTCGAGCCGCACCGACTACTTCTTCGGCGTCGAGGCCGGATTCGCCGCGTTGTAGCGCTTGATGAGCTCTTCGGTGATGTCGATGCTGTCCGACCAGTACACCACGCCGCCCTCGGTCGCTTCCAGGACCACGGTGTACCCGCGCTCTTGCCCAATCGCGACGGCGATCTTCTTCATCTTCTCGATGAAGTCCTGCATCGCCGCGTAGTACGCCTGCTGCATCTCACTTTCGTAGCGGGCGTAGGTCTGCTGGAACTCCGCCTGCGACTTCATGAATTCTTCTTCTTTTACACGGCGCGCCGAGTCGGAGAGGACCACGGACTGCGCTTCGAGGTCGGCCTTCTTGGCCTCGAGCGACTTCTGCAATTTCTCGATCGTGACCTTCCGCTCGCCGTACATGCCTTCGAGCTTCTTCCGCACGCCAGCGGCCTCGTTGACATCGTTGAGCGCGCGCTGGAAGTCGACCACCGCGACCTTGAGTTCGGCGGCGAGCGCGTCACCCACCAGACAGAAGGAGACCGCGAAGACGAGGAGGAGTTTCTTGATCATGAAGGATTCCCGGACGCCTAGAAGGCGCTGCCGATGGTGAAGTCGAAGACCGCAGTCCGCTCGTCCGGGAGCGGTGCCAGCGGAAAGCCCCACTCGAAGCGGAGGGGGCCGATGGGGCTGAACCAACGCACGCCGAAGCCGACGGAGGTGCGGAGATCGCCGAGGTCGATGACGCCGGCACCCTGGACGTCGCCGAAGGTGTTGCCGGCGTCGAAGAAGGCGACGAGGGAGATGCCGGCGGACTTGATGATCGGCGACTCGATCTCGAACTGGTTGATCAGGGTCTCGGTGCCGCCGATCACGAGACGATCGTCGGCGGCCTGCGGGTCGTCGGTCCCAACGAAGGAGGTGCGCTCCTGCGAGTAGTCGCGGTAGCCCGTGGCGCGGATCGACGGACCCAGCGCGTAGGGTTCGAAGCCGCGGATGCTGAGGATGCCACCCGCGCGATACCGGTGGATGTACGGGACGATGCTGCCGTCCGTGGTCATGATGTGGCCAGCCGACAGGTTGTACTTGAACACCAACCAATCGTCTTTGACGAGCGGCTGGTAGAAGCGGAAGTTGGCCTTGCTTTCCCAGTAGTTGAAGTCCCCGCCGAACAAAGAGATGACCTCCTTGTCGTTGGCGCGGAAGCCACCGGCCAGCTCGGTCGACAGGGTGAACCGGACGCCGCGGGTGGCCGTGATGCGGTTGTTCCGCTTGTCGACCTCGAAGGTGATGCCGGCGGAGGAGGTGACGCCGTTGCGGTAGAGTTGGCCGCCGAAGAGCCGCTCTTTGTACTCGTCGAGGCTGAGGAGGCCGTTGTCCTCGATGGTGTAGTCCAGCGCCAAGCGGATGTCGTCGCGAGAGTCGAGGTAGCGGCCGATCTGCAAGATGCCACCGCGTTGATACTCGTTCTCGATGTAGTTCCGTTGGTTGTAGAAGCCGCTGACCCGGAGCGTCCAGCGGGAGTCCAGGAAGTAGGGATCGTAAAAGTCGATGTTGGCGGTCTGCGTGGGCCGCGAGATGTTGCCAGCGATGCTGACCACCCAGCCGAGGCCGAAGAAGTTCGACTTCTGGATGTTGGCGGTCAACAAGAAGCTGTCCACCGACGAGAACCCAGCGCCGACCGTGAAACTTCCAGTCGGCCGCTCGGTGACGTCGACGTTCATGTCGAGGGTGCGTTCTTCCGTCGCCCGCGGCGTGCTGATCTCGACCGTCTCGAAGAAGCCAAGCCTCTCCAAACGTTCCCGCGCCTCGCGGATGCGACTGCCTTGGTACTGCTCGCCTTCGTTGATCGGGATCTCCCGGCGCACCACCTTGTCGAAGGTGGGGTTGTTCCCGGTGATGTTGATGCGGCCGATGCGCATCTTCTCGCCCTTCTGGATGTCGAAGACCAGATCGACCACACCCGATTCGGCATCGGGCGCCGGGAGCGGAACGATGTTGGCAAAGGCGTAGCCGCGGTCGCCGTACAGGTCGGACACCCGCTGGGTGACCGTCTGCATCGTGGTGAGCTTGAACCAGTCGCCGACGTTGAGCGGCGTGCTCTGCCCGGAGAAGTCGAGGATCCGCCGCTCGACGCGCGGGCTCCAATCGTCGCCGACCACGATCCCAGCGGCCTTGTCACGCTCCCACGCTTCCTGCACGTCACGCAGGTTCTTGCCTTCTGCCAGCGCTCGCACCGCACCCTGGGTGAGCCCTTCGTTCGCTTCGAAGTCCCCCTGGAAGCTGAGCTTCCCAATCTTGTACCGGGGGCCTTCGGTGACGTGGATGGTGATGAAGATGTGGCGTTTGTCCGGAGACAAGAACACCTTCGGGGAGTCCACCTGCGCCTCGACGTAGCCCTCTTCGAGCAGGACCGAGCGCACCACGTAGGTGTCGTTCTCCAGGTTGCTCTCGATGAAGTTGCCCGAGCTGGTCAACCAGGGGACGATGCCGCCCTCTTTGGTCTGCATGAAGCGCTTGATCTTCGCGTCGGGAACGCCTTCGTTGCCGGTGATGTCGATGCTCTGGACGATGACCTTGCGGTTTTCCACGATGCGATACTCGACGTCGACCAGGTCGTCGCCGACCGGGGTGAGCACCGGTTCGACCGTGGCAAGGTAGAAGCCCTTTTCCAGATACTTGTCCCGAATCGTCCTGGCATTCTGGGCCAAGCGCTGGTCCGAGGGCGGTGGGCCGAGCGGCACGATGTCCACCGCTTCTTTGAGGTCCTCGTCCTTGATCTTCTTGTTGCCGGAGAACCGAACCTCTCGCACGGACGGCTTTTCGGTCACGATGAAGCTGACGATCTGGCCGGTAGCGCTGGGCGTGACCCGCACCACGACGTCCTGGACGTACCCCGTCTTCCAGATGCCGCGAATGTCGCGCTGAAGCTTCCATGGGGCGAGGGTGTCGCCGGCGCGCAGGCTCACCGCGTCGAGGATCGCCGCCTCTTCCACCCGGCGCAGGCCGAAGACCTGGACGCGCGCGACCACCCCTGTGGCGTAGACCGGAGCGCCCCCACCGGGCGGTAGGACAACCTCGGGCTCGGTGCCGGGGGCTACGCGAGCCGCGTCGGCCGGCAGCGGCGGAAGACCGGGCGCTTCCTGCGCAGCGGCAACGCCGGCCGCCAGCAACCCCAGAAGCAAGCTCCACTGCATCACGCCGCCACGTCGAAGCGGCCGTCGACGACGCGCAGCGCCCGCGGAAAACGCCGCGCCAGCTCCAACGAGTGGGTCACGACGACCAAGGTGGCGCCGCCCTCACGGTTGAGGTCCAACAAAAGCGCCATCACGTCGTTCGCGGTGTTCGGATCGAGGTTGCCGGTGGGCTCGTCGGCGAGCACCAACCCCGGTCCCATCAAGAGCGCTCGGGCAATCGCCACGCGCTGCTGTTCGCCACCGGACAGCTCGCCCGGCTTGTGACCCAACCGGTGCGACAGCCCCACCTTTGCCAACGCCGCCCGCGCCCGTTCGCGCGCTTCGGCCTTGGGCACCCGCGCGATGAGCGCCGGAATCGCCGCATTGTCCAGCGCGTCGTGGTCCGGGAGCAGGTGGTGGAACTGGAAGACGAAACCCACCATCTGGTTGCGAAACCGGTCGACCTCCAGCGCGGAGCGCCGGTAGAGCGAGCTGCCGTCCACGGTGATTTCCCCCGTGCTCGGAGGCTCGAGCCCGCCCAAGAGGTGGAGGAAGGTCGACTTTCCCGAGCCGGACTGGCCGACGACGGCCAGGCAATCCCCCGCGGCGAGCGTGACGTTCAGGTCGCGCAAGACGTCGATGCGCTGCCCACCCTTCACGAAGTGGCGTGAGACGCACTGGACATCGACGGCTACCCCCATCACTCGTACCGCAGCCCGTCGACAGGATGGAGCGAGGCCGCCCGGGAAGACGGGTACAACGTCGCCAAAAAGCAGACGACGACCGCCCCGACGGCGACGAGGGCCACCGTGGCGGGGACGACGACGACTGGGAGTGAGTCGATGTAGTACACGTTGGTATCGAGCGGGTATTTGTAGCGGGACAGGACGGCGCAGCTCGCTAACCCGAGCGCCACGCCCAGGCTGGTGCCGACCAGCCCAACCGTGAGCCCCTCGATGACAAAGATCTTCCGCAACATCGATGACGTGGCCCCCATCGCCCGGAGGATCGAGATTTCCCGACCGCGCGTCACGACCATCACGATGAGGTTGGTCACGATGCCCAGGGCCGCCACCGACACAATCTGCGCCAGGATGATACCCATCACCCATTTTTCAAGTGCCAACGCCTGAAATAGGGCCTCATTCATCGTGAGCCAGTTCCGCGTGTAATACTTCGGCCCCAAGGTCATCTCGACCGCCTCCGACGCGTCCATCACGTCCCAGATGCGCCCTTCATGCACCCGAACTTCGAGACCGGTGGCGGAGGTGCCGAGCGACATGAACTCCTGCGCGTCGCCAAGGGTGATGTAGCTCCACTTGGTGTCGTACTCGTACATGCCCGAGTGCACCAGCGCGGTGACGCGGAAGGTGCGCGTGGTGGGGATCGGAATTCCCATCGGTCCGGTCTGCGTGCCGATGGGGTTGATGACGTGGACCTTGTCGCCGGGGTAGACGCGCAGCACTTCAGCAAGGCCAGAGCCGAGGATGATCCCAGGGATCACCTCGTCGTCGCCGATGTCTTGCGCCAGCGCCGGCAGGGGCGTGTGCAACGTGCGCACGATGGCCGCGCGCTCGTCATCGTTGGCCGGTTCACCCCGCGGGCCGACCTCGATGTCATGGGCGACGTCGTTGACGGCGAGCGCACGATCGGGGTCGATGCCCTTGAGGATGGCGCCGGACACCCCGTAGGTGCTGCGCACCATGACCTCGGCATAAGAAAACGGCGTTACCGCCTGCACATCTTCGAGGGCGGCCACTTTGTGGGCGATCGCCGAGGGTTCTTCGAGGGGCCCACCGTAGGCCAGAACCAAAAGGTGCGCCTGGTTGCCGAGTATCTTCTTCCGCAGATCGATCTCGAAACCCTCCATCACCGAGAGCACGACGATCAGCACGCCCACCCCGAGGGTGACGCCGAAGACCGAGAGAACTGCGATGAGCGAGACCCCCGCGTCCTGACGGCGCGAGCGCAAATGGCTCAGGGCGATGAGGAGTTCGAAGTCCATCCGGCGGGTCGGCGGGTAACCCATCGGCCCCAGCCCGGTCAGAACCCTGACGATCCGCGACAGCCTGCCAACCCGCCTATCCCCGCCCCCGGAGCGTCGGAAACAGAATCACATCGCGGATGCTGGCGGTGTCGGTCAACAACATCACCAGCCGGTCGATGCCGAGCCCCTCACCCGCCGTCGGCGGCATGCCGAAACACAGCGCGTCGATGTAGTCCGCGTCGAAGTGCATCGCCTCGTGATTGCCGGCGTCCTTGGCGCGGACCTGGTGCAGGAAGCGCTCGGCCTGGTCCACCGGATCGTTGAGCTCGTTGAACGCGTTGGCAATCTCACGACCCGCGATGAACAACTCAAAGCGGTCGGCGATCTCGGGTTCGAGTTCGTTTCGGCGGGCCAACGGAGAGATTTCCACTGGAAAGCGCGTGACGAAGGTGGGGTTGACGAGCGTGGCCTCGACCTTTTCGTCGAAGACCCGCTCCCAGCACGCGCCAAGCGTGGCAGGGGCTGTCGGACCGATCGCAGCGCGGAGCTGGGCCAGGTCGTGGACGGCGTCGGTCGAGACGCCCAGCGCATCCGCTACCAGCTCGTCGTAGCCGCTGCGACGGAAGGGTCGAGCGAATGAGATCTCACGACCCTGATAGGTCAGGGAGTCGCTGTGGTGTAGCTCCTGGACGAGGCCAGCGATGAGCTCCTCGGTCAGCTCGACGAGGTCTTCCCAGGTGGCGTACGCCTGGTAGAACTCGAGCATCGTGAACTCAGGGTTGTGGGTCGCGTCGATGCCCTCGTTGCGGAAGTTGCGGTTGATCTCGAAGACCCGGTCCAGGCCGCCGACGATGAGCCGCTTCAGGTACAGCTCGGGCGCGACGCGGAGAAACAGCTCCATGTCCAGCGCGTTGTGGTGGGTGACAAACGGCCGAGCGGTGGCGCCGCCCGGGATGGCGTGCATCATCGGCGTCTCGACTTCGAGAAACTGGCGCGCCTCGAAGAACTCGCGGATGTACCTGACGATGCGGCTGCGCTTGACGAAGGTGTCACGCGCCTCCTCGTTGACGAAGAGATCCAGGTAGCGCTGGCGGCGGCGTACCTCGGGATCCTCGATTCCGTGCCACTTGTCGGGCAACGAACGGATGCACTTGGCGCCGAGCCGGAGCGACCGAGCCTGGAGGGAAAGCTCGCCGGTCCGGGTGCGCATCAACGACCCTTCCACCTCGACGTGGTCGCCCAGATCGAGCTTCTTCCACACCGCGAAGTCGCATTCGCCGACAAGGTCCTTCTTCACGTAGACCTGCAGCCGACCGCTCCGGTCGAGCACCCGCCCAAAACCAGCCTTGCCCATGTCGTTCTTGAACATCAACCGCCCCGCCACCCGGAAGTCGGCGCCAAGCTCGGCGAGCGCCTCCGTCGTCTCGCGGCCCTCTCCGAGCTTATGCGCTTCGGTGGCCGATAGATTGGGGGCGCGCCCGGTCGGATAGGGGTTGATGCCCTCGGCGCGGAGGGCTTCGAGCTTGGCGAGGCGCTCGGGGTCGAAGGTGTACATAGGGCGGCGGCTAACTCACGGCGCCCAGCCCGCCGCCTCCTCAACCTCGGCGCCCCACTCCGGCGCGGTCCAGTAGCGGGCGCCCTGGGCGCGACCGTGGCCGGTGTACGCGTCGTGCTCCTGGTTCAGCGCGCGGATGGCGTCCAGCGCGATGGAGCCGACAGCCATGATCCGCCCCCGCGCATCAGGCCGCTCCGCGCACCAGCAGTCCCCACGAGAGTAGCCCGAAGATGGCGTCAGCGACCGCGTTCGCGTCGAGCGGCTCACGCGCCAGCCGCGCCTGGACCACCGGCTCCTTCAAAAGGCCGAGCAGGCAACGCGCCGTCTGCCGGGTTTCCCCATGCCGCACGATGCCGAGCGACTGCCCCATCTGCAAGGCGCGCTCGATGCGATCGACGGCATGGCCATAGAACGCCGCCAGCGCTTCTTCGCCTTCGGCATCCACCGACAGCGCGTCGGTGAACAAGATGCGCGCGGCGTCGCCGTCGCGAGCCAGACCGCAGGTGATCGAGCGGAGATTGGCGAGCACTTGCGGGGGGATCGGCCGCTCGACGTGAATCGGAGCGACCGAAGCGGTCACCTCCAACATCAGCTCGACCAGCACCGCCGCGAAAACGTCGCGTTTTGACTCGAAGTGGTTGTAAAAGGTGCCCCGCGCCACCCCGGCGGCCTCGATGAGATCGGACACGCTGGCGCCGTGGTACCCGCGGGCCGCGAAAACTTGTCGGGCGGCGGCGAGGAGGCTGGCACGGCGCTCCGCCGGCGCGAGGGACTGCGCGCGTGCCATCAGGCCCCCTCCCCAGCGAGGTCGGTGGCGTACCAGGCGCGAAGTGCGGCGCCCCGGAGTCCGATTCCCAGACCGTGCATCAGCTTCACCGTCGCGCACTCCAAGGTCATCGCCCCCGAGCCGAACGCTCCCGCATCGAGCGCCGCGCGCCCACCTTGGTAGGCGTCCAACTGGACGTGGCCGCGAAGACACTGGCTGTGCACCACCACCTGGAGGCCAGCATCCACGGCGCGGCGAATCGCGGCCGGCCAACCTGCCTGGGGGACATTCCCCGACCCAAAAGCTTGGACCACGACCCCGCGCAGCCCCTGCGCAACCGCTGCATCCAAACTTCGCCCGTCCGACCCAGGGATCACGGGAACGATGGCCACAGCGCTGTCGAAGCGCGCATCCACCCGGAGAGCGCCGCCGGCAGGCCGCGCCGGCTCGATGTGCCGAACCTCGACACCCATCTCGATGAGCGGCGGGCAATCTGGGGACTCGAAGGCTTCGTAGCTCTCGATGCTGGTCTTGCTGACGCGGTTGCCGCGGAACAGCCAGCGCCCGAAGTACACGCACACCTCGGGAATCGGCATGGCCGCGCACAGCACGCTGTGGACCACGTTCTGACGGGCGTCGGTGCGCACCCACGCGATTGGACGCTGAGCCCCGGTGAGGACGACCGGGTTTGGCAGCCCGCTCAACGCAAACGAAAGCGCCGCCGCCGTCCACGCCATCGTGTCGGTACCATGCAGCACCACGACGCCATCAACATCACGGAGCCGTGAGGCTATCGTAACCGCCAGTCGCGACCAGTGCTCCGGACCCATGTCCGAGCTGTCGAGGTTCCAGAGCGCCTCGGCGGTCAGGTCCACCTCGGATTCGAGCCCCGCGACGTAGCGCAGCACATCCCCCGCCACCTCAGAAGGAGCCAGCGGACCGGGATCACCCCGGAGCATGCCCAGCGTGCCGCCGGTCGAGAGGATGTGGATGCGGGGCTTCACGGAGGGGTTCGACGGCGGCAATGTAACGTTAGCCCACGCCCATGCTCCTGCTCCTCTCCCTCGGCGTCCTCGCGCTCTTCTTCATCGCCGGCGGCGTGAACCACTTCGTGAATCCGAAGTTCTACCTGTCGATGATGCCGGACTACCTGCCGGCGCACCTGCTCCTGGTCAACGCGAGCGGGGTCTTCGAGGTGCTCGGCGGCGTGGGTATTCTCGTCCCTTTCACGAGGTACTACACTGGACTTGGGCTCATCGCCCTGCTGGTGGCGGTCTTCCCTGCGAACCTGAACATGGCGCTCCACCCGGAACGCTTCCCCAGTGTGCCTTTGTGGGGTCTGTACCTACGTCTTCCGCTACAACTCGTCCTGATCACCTGGGTGTGGTGGACGACGCGCCGGCTGGGATAGCCCTCGTCGATGTCCGACCCCACCGCCGTCGCTGCCTCGCCTCCCCTCGTCGTCTACGGCACCTTCGGCGCGTGGGGCATGCCGACCGTGAGCCCCTTCGTCTTGAAGCTGTTGACCTGGCTCCGGATGGCCGGCCTTCCCCACGAATATCGGGGGGGAAATCCCTTCCGCGCGCCAAAGGGGAAAGTTCCGTACATCGAGCTCGACGGCCGTAAAATGGGCGATTCCCAGCTCATCATCGAGGCCCTCTCCGCGCGCCACGACATCCGGCTCGATGACCACCTGACGCCTGAAAAACGTGCAACCGGACACGCCCTGCGCCGGATGATGGAGGAGGCCACCTACTTCCACTCCGTGCGCTTCCGCTGGCTGGAGGAAGACGGCTGGCCAGCGCAGGTCGCGGCGTTCTCGCCCCACATGCCGCCGCTGGTCGGGCCGCTGCTCCTCCGGCGGATCCGTTCGCAGCTGCGCAAGGCCAACTGGCTCCAGGGGTCAGGCCGGCACGATCGCGGGACCGCCTCCGCCCAGGTCATCGCGGACGTCGCCGCCGTGCGTGACCTGCTCGTCGGTCCCTATCTTTTCGGGGAGGAGCCCAGCTCGTTCGACGCGACGGTGTCGAGCTTCCTCTGGCAGCTCCAGGACTACCCGGTGGACACGCCTCAGAAGCAGGCGGCATCGGATCAGAAGCTGCTCTCGTATGTGGATGGGATGCGACGGCGGTATTACCCGGAGCTGTCGAGCCGGTCGAGCAGCCCGCCCAGCGAGATCGCCTCCACACCCTGACCGAGCGGGAAGGCGTGGCGCACGGGTGCCACGACATACACCTCGCGCAGGCCAAGGTCGGCGACCGCGGTCCAGAAGCCGCGGTTGACCGTTGGGGCGCTGTTGGCCCTCACCTCGATGCCCACCTCGCGTCCGCGCTTGGACAGGACAAGGTCGAGCTCGTCGCCTTTGGCGGTCCGATAGTACGAGGCGGACCAGCCGTGCGCTCGCGCGAGCACCTGCTCCACCACGAAGCCCTCCCATGAGGCGCCGTAGACCGGGTGCCCGGCCAGCGCGTCCATGTCGTGGAGCCCGAGGAGCGCGTGCAGCAGGCCGCTGTCACGGAGATACAGCTTCGGCGCCTTGACCAGACGCTTTCCGAGATTGGCCTCGAGGGCTGGAACCGTGCGCAGTACATAGGTCGCCTCCAGGATGTCGAGGTGGTGTCGCGCCGCGGTGTGACTCTCGCCAAGCGCGCGTCCCAGCGCCGAGAGGTTGACCACCTGCCCCTGCAGGTGCGCGCACATCTGCCAGAAGCGGGACAGCGTCATGGCCGGTACGCGGAAGCCAAGCTGCGGAATGTCTCGCTCGAGAAAGGTACGCACGAATTGTTCGCGCCAGCGAAAACTGGCGGCGTCGCTCCTGGCAAGCAGGCTGTCGGGAAAGCCGCCTCGGAGCCACAGTTCGGCCTCGGAGGCCCGAGCGGTCGTGACCACCTCGCCATGAAGAAAAGGGGTCAACTCGATCACCGACAACCGGCCGGCCAACGTCTCGTTCCCTTGGCGCAACAGCGCGGGCGAGGCCGATCCCAACAACAAAAAGCGTCCCGGCCGGCGGTCCTGGTCGACGAGCGCCCGCAGGACGGGAAACAACTCCGGGACATGCTGGACTTCATCGAGGCAGACCAGCGCGTCGGCGTGCCGGAGGAGGAACGTTTCCGGGTCGGCGAGCTTGGCGCGGTCGGACGGTCGCTCCAAGTCCAGAAGGATGGCGCTGCCCCCGCTTTGGATGTGGCGCTCGACGGTCCGGCGAGCGAGCGTGCTCTTCCCACACTGGCGCGGTCCAAGTAGCGCTACCGCCGGGAACTGCGTGAGGTCCTCCTCAAGCTGGCGGGAGAGGCCGCGATCGATGAGACCGTGCATTTGGAATGATTATCATTCAATATGCACGTGGGCCAGGGCGGACCGCGCCGAACGCTGGCGGCCCCAGCGGCCCGGGTCCGACGGACGATCCGAGCGGTGCATCGTCGCGCTCACCATGTCCCTTGCGGCACGGGCAGGTGCCGCCGCAGACCGGCGAATCCGCCGCTGTCACGAAATGTCACGGCCCGGAGTGATCGACGCCCCGGTGTCGCGAGTCGCTTAGCGATCCGATGCCGCAGGAGGATCGCCAAGGGTGCCAGAAGGGCCCACTAAACTCAAAATAGTCTAGGTTCGTAATGCGCTTTTCACCGCCCGCCCCCCCCCGTGGCGCTCAGGCTCGGTCTCCTCTTCGGACTTGCCGCGCTGACCGCGGCCCCGGCTTTCGCCGATTGCCCGAACGGCCAGCCGCCCAGCACGACCATCTGCAGCTACAACGCCACCAATGATGTGATCACCTGCACGCTAACGGCGACGGGTGACAACATCGCCTCGACCGTCACCGCCGTGTACGACCCCACCAATGTGGCATGCGCTCAGGAGTACTGCGTCTGGGGCACGGACGGGGACACGGGCGCCGCGTTCTGCTTTGAGCACAACATCAGCACCGGCCCCGTTACCGGCCTCGACATGCTCGGCGGCAGCTTCAACGACTGGATCCGCTTCTGGGACGTAGTGACCGCGCTCCGGATGGAGGCGACGGGCGCCGTCAACCTGACCGTCCGGGCGTTCGGGTACGCCGGATTGGACGATATTCTCGGCTCGACCTACGGCGCCAACGACTATACCGAGCTCTTCTGGGGTGGCGATGGCGGCGACACCCTGGACGGCGACGAGGGTCACGACGTGTTGTACGGGGAGGGCGACGGAGACACGCTCTATGGCGGCGACGGCGACGACGAGCTGCACGGCGGGTCCGGGGTCGACACCCTGTACGGCGACGATGGGGGGGGGCACCTGTTTCGGCGACAGCGGCAACGACACCATCTCCGGAGGCACGGAACCAGACCTGATCTACGGCGGCGCCGACAACGACACCATCGACGGCGAGTCGGGCAACGACACCATCCTCGGCGAGGGGGGCAACGACATCATCACCGGCAGCGGCGGGAACGACATCGTGTCCGGCGGTCCGGGCTTGGACTACATCCATGGCGGGGTCGGGCAGGATGATCTTGCGGGCGGTCCGGACGCGGACGAGATCCACGGCGGAGCCGACGACGACAAGCTCTGCGGCGACAGCGAGCAGGACCTGCTCTTCGACGAGGCGTCGAACGATACCTTGTACGGCGCGACCGGCATGTTCGAGGCCGAGGACGGGGGGGCCGACACCACCGGTGACGCGTGCGAGGGGTATCCGAGCTCGGCGGCGGTCGTGAACTGCGAAGCGGGGTGGCCATATGGCCGCCCCTGCACGCTGTAAGAGGCAACGGCCATGCGCCCGTGTTCCCTGCTTCTGCTCCTGGCCGCCTGCGCGCCCGCGGACGGCGTCCCCACGCATGACGCGCCAGCGTTCTCAGGCGAGGTGGTGCTTGGCGAGGCGGACACGGGCGCCGAGGAAAGCGGCCGCCTCGACATGGACGGTGACGGCTATGTCGAAGGCGACTGCGCGGAGACCGACCCGGCGATCCACCCCGGCGCGGTCGAGCTCTGCAACGGCATCGACGACGACTGCGACGGCCGCATCGACGCCGACGCTGCCGATGCCCGCACCTGGTTCGCCGACCGCGACGACGACGGCTACGGCGACGAAGGGACCACCCAGCTAGCGTGCTGGGCGCCAGCCGACCACACCCTGCTCGGTGGCGACTGCGACGACAGCACTGCGGTGGTGCACCCGGGGGCCGCCGAGGTGTGCGACGGGGTGGACGACAACTGTACCGGCACCGAGGCAGACGCCGCCGACGCGGTGGTCGCCTACGAGGACCGCGACGGTGACGGGTACGGTTTCCTGCCCCGCACCACCTGCGACCCCACCGGCCTGGTCTGGGTCGATGGCGACTGTGACGATGGCGCCGCCGGCTCCTGCCCCGGCGCCGACGAGTGGTGCGACGGCGAGGACAACGACTGCGACGGCGCTGTGGACGACGACGCCCTGGACGCGCTCCCCTTCTACGAGGACGCGGACGGCGACAGCTTCGGCAACGCCAGCGTGCCCACCTACGCGTGCGCAGCCGCAATCGGCACCGTGGCGGACGACCGCGACTGCGACGACGCCGACGCCGGCACCGGCGGACCGATCGCGTGGTTCACCGACGCCGACGGGGACGGTTATGGTTCGGTCGCGACCCTGGCCTGTGTCGAGAGCGGCACTACCGTGGCCCTGGGGGGTGACTGCAACGATGCCGACGCCACCGTCTGGCCGGGTGCCCCCGAGGCGTGCGATGCGCTTGCAGACCTCGACTGCGACGGGCTGGTGGGCACCGACGACACCGATGCCGACGGGCGCCTGGCGTGCGACGACTGTGACGATGCCGACGCCACTGTAGCGGGCCCCGGCTCGTGGTACGCCGACCGCGACGGGGACGGCTGGGGCGACGCGGGTCAGTCCCTGCTCGCGTGCGCCGCCCCTACGGGCTTTCTGGCCGACGACACCGACTGCAACGACGCCTCCTCGGTGGCCTGGCCCGGGGCGCCCGAGGTCTGGTACGACGACGAGGACGAAGACTGCGCCGGCGGCGACGACTGGGACCAGGACCTGGACGGCTATGCCGCGCCGGTCGCCGACTGCCTCGACACCGATGCCGCGGTGAACCCGGCGGGTACCGAGGTGTGTGGGAACCACCTCGACGACGACTGCGACCGGACCGACAACGGCTGTGCGTGGACGGGGACGCAGTCGCTGGGCAGCGCCGACGGCGTCGTCCGGGGCACGGCGTTCAGGCAGGAGATGGGCACGAGCTGGGCCAGCGCCGCGGACTACTTCGGGCCTGGGGACCCGCTGATCGCGGTGTCCGACAACCTCAATCTCAACACCGGCACCGTGTACCTCGCTCCGCTGTCCGAGTTCCTGCGTGACGACGGCGCCAGCCCCTCGTGGACGGCCACCTGGGAGGGCGAAGGCCCGGCAGACAGAGCCGGCCAAGCCCTCGCGGGGCCCGGAGACTTCGACGCCGACGGCACCCTCGACCTCGTCGTCGGCGCGCCCTACGACGGCAACGGGACGGTCTACCTCATCCCCCTGTCCAGCACCGGCACCTCGTCACTCGCAAGCGCTACCACCAGGCTTCCGGCCCGGTCCACCTCCTGGTACTTTGGCCTGGTCCTCGCGGCGGTCGACGACCTGGACGGCGACGGGGGTGACGAGTTGGTCGTCAGCGACCCCTATGGCGGGTACGACAGCGCCGACAGCGGCCGCGGCTGCGCCTGGTTCTACACCAGCCCACTGCCCAGCGCAGCGACGATGTACGCGGGCCGCCTCTGCGGCGAACAGAAGGAACAGTTCTGGGGCTGGCAGATGGACGTGGTGGACCTCGTCGGTGACGGCCTCCCGGAGCTGCTCCTGATGAGCTGGAATGCCGAGGGAGAGGAGCGCGGCAGTGGCCGCGTGGCCTTCTTGGAGCTGCCCTTCTCCGGCGACATCGAGACCGATGCCGTGGATTTCAGCCTCGGTGGGGTCAGCGGCGCCGACCCGATCGATGGCGCGGGCGGGGTCGGGGATCTGGACGGCGATGGTTACGACGAGGTGTACACGGGCCACGCGTCCACCGCAGAATTCGCGTATCAGGCTGGCTCCGTTCATGTGTACAGCGGCCCCCTCGATGCGTCGCTCAACACCGACGACGCAACCACCACTATTTATGGCACGGCCGAGAACGTGCTTTTTCACCAGGCCGCGGCTGCCGGCGACCTCAACGGGGATGGGGCCGCCGACCTTCTGGTAAGCGCCCCGGCGGGGAACGTTCCTGGGCTGTCGGGGCAGCTGGGTGTGTTCTACGAGCTCGTTCCGGGCACGCGGTTCCTGGACGACGCCGACCTGCTCCTCGAAGGCGAAGGGCCCAACGAATACGCCGGGTCGGGCTACCTCGGCCCCGGCGACCTCGACGGAGACGGCTACGGCGACCTGCTCATCGGCGCCTCGGGTTGGGGCGGGCGGAACGAAGGAAGCGCCTACGTCTGGCTGGGGAAAGGCGGCTGAATCACGCCAACGCACCCGCCACCACGCTGGCCTGCGGTGCCGACGCCGCGCTCGCTCTGCTCGCGACCGCAGAGCCATGGTCGGCGCACGCGGCAGCACCCCTCGAAGGGAATCCCCTGTGAACTGATCGACTCCCGCAACGGCGCCACGGCCGGGCTTCGACGCGCACGGCCCGCCGAGGTCAGTCGATCTACCGGGACGCCGACGATCCTGCGTCTTCGATGGCGCGCGCCCACGCAGCGGTCTGGGCATTGGCGGCTTCGATGGAGCGATGGCGGTACACGCCCGGAGGAAACCGGGGCGGGCACATCCGGTCGGCGAGGCGCCAGACCTCGCGGATCGTCGCGATGAGGCGCTCGTCGTCGCGAGCCATCCATACTGATTCTTCGGCTTCGGCGAGTGATTTCAGGCGACGCACCGGCATCAGTCCTCCAGGCCGAATCGCGCCCGCAGCCGTTGGGCATCGGCGCGATCCTGAAGGCGAACGGTGTTTTCCTTCATGCGCACCAGCATCCTCGGCGTCGCGACCGGTACGCGGATGCCTTCCACGGTGACGACGTCCGTCTCGATGTCTTCGTAGGACCAGGCCTCCCCGAGCCGGTTGAGGATGTCGACGTGGAAGGTGCCGGTCGGCGGAACATACTGGATCGCGGGGTAGTCGCCGGTGAGGTCCGACGTCACGATTCCCGCAATCTCGGGATCGTGGAAGACGCTGTCGAGGGCAACCCGCAGACGAGCGACGTTCGCGTCGTCGGCGGCGACGACGATGTCGAGGTCCTGGGTGGCGCGCGGAAGGCCGACAAGGTTCATTGCGACGCCCCCGATCACCTTGTAGTGCACGCCCTCGCGTTGCAGCGCTCCGAGCACGGCGAAGACGACATCCGCATCCACGCCACGAGTGTAATGCGCGCCCGCCGGCCAAGCCGACACCGCCTCAACCCGCCGCCGAAACAGCCGTCGCCAATCGGAGTGCGGTGCGGTCGAGCCCGCCCCCGCGGCCACGCCGCCAGCGCCCCAGCATGGCCCACACAAAATCCCCACAATTTACTTGCCCGCCAGTGGGCTCGGCATAGTGCACACACGCACTAGACTGGCGTGTCAGTTCAGGCATTGCCCAGTCACGGAGCCTCCACATGTCCTCCCGCATCGCGATTGGCCTCGACGTAGGCAGCACCACCGTAAAAGCGACCGTTGTCGACCCGGAATCGCTGACGATTTTGTGGTCGGACTACCAGCGGCACGAAACGCGGCAGCCCGAAACGGTCATGGACTTCATGGTCCGGATTGGCGGCGCCTTTCCCGATGCCGACGACATCCGCATCTACATCACCGGCTCGGGCTCCGGGCCGCTTGCGGAGCCGCTCGGCGCGCGCTTCGTGCAGGAGGTCAACGCGGTGACGTTGGCGGTCGAAAAGCTGCACCCGTCGGTCAATTCAGTCATCGAGCTGGGCGGGCAGGATGCGAAGATCATCATGTTCAAGGAGACTATCGGCGAAGATGGTCGTCGTCAGCGTCAGGCGCTTACCTCGATGAACGACAAGTGTGCGTCCGGCACCGGCGCCACCATCGACAAGTGCATGATCAAGGTGGGAATGGCAGCGTCGGAGCTGTCGAACCTGAAGTTCGACCCGAAGAAGCTGCACCACGTCGCGGCCAAGTGCGGCGTGTTCGCCGAAACCGACATCGTCAACCTCGTGAAGTCGGGGATTCCTTCGCCCGAGATCATGAACAGCCTCGCCGACGCGATCGTGCACCAGAACCTGTCGGTGCTGACCCGCGGCAACACGCTCAAGCCGGAAGTTCTGTTGCTTGGCGGCCCGAATGTGTACCTGCCCTTCCTGGTGGAGTGCTGGCGGATGCGCATCCCCGAAACCTGGGAGCAGCGCGGGTTCGACTGGCCGAAAGATCGCCACATCAACGAGCTGATCTACACCCCCGACAACGCCCAGTACTACGCTGCGTTCGGCGCAGTGGTCTACGGGTTGGCGGACGACACCGGCGAAAATCCGGACCTCGCCAAGTACAAGGGCCTCGAAGGGCTGCGCGCCTACATGACCGGTGGTCGGGCGGCAAGCATGGCGGGCAACGCCGCCAAACCGCTGGTGAGGGACCAGGAAGAGCTCGACGAGTTCATCTCCGAATACACCATCCCCGACTTCATCCCCGACACGTTCTCGCCCGGGCAGCTCGTGCGCGGGGTGATCGGCCTCGACGGCGGCAGCACCTCGTCCAAAGCGGTGGTCGTCAACGAAAACGGCAGGGTCATCTACAAGAGCTACCGGCTGTCCAAGGGCAACCCCATCCAGGACACCAAGGATATCCTCGCCGACATCCAGGGCTATGTGGAAGGCTTCGGCGCGACCTTCGAGTGCATGGGTTTTGGCGCGACCGGGTACGCGGCAGCGGTGCTGGAAGAATCGGTCAAGGCCGACGTCAACATCGTCGAGACCGTGGCCCACATGATGTCGGCGGTGGCCTTCTTCCCCAACGTCGACGTCATCTGTGACATCGGTGGGCAGGACATCAAAGTGGTCTTCCTGCGGGAAACGGCAGATGGCGGTCGCGATGTGAAGGACTTCCGTCTATCCAACCAGTGCAGCGCCGGAAACGGGATGCTTTTGCAGGCGATGGCGGACCAGTTCGGGGTGCCGCTCATCAAGTACGCGGAAACGGCGTTTGCCGCCCCGATGGCGCCGAAGTTCTCGTACGGTTGCGCGGTCTTCCTCGACGCCGACCGGGTGAACTTCCAGAAAGAAGGCTTCAAGGCCAGTGAAATGCTGGCGGGCCTCGCGCAGGTGTTGCCGAAGAACGTGTGGCAGTATGTGGTGCAGGTGCCCCGCCTCGCCCAATTCGGCACCCGGTACGTGTTGCAAGGCGGCACCCAACGCAACCTCGCCGCGGTCAAAGCCCAGGTCGACTACATCAAGCAGCGCGTTCCGGACGCCGAAGTGCGCGTGCACCCCCACTGCGGCGAGGCGGGCGCGATTGGCGCGGCGATGGAGACCCTCCGCGTGGTCACCCGTCGTGGCACCAGCACCTTCATCGGCATGGAAGCCGCGATCAACCTGAAGTTCGTCTCCCGCAACGACGAGACGACGACCTGCCACTTCTGCCCGAACAACTGTTCGCGCACGTTCATCGACACCGAAACGCCGGATGGGCGCACCAGCCGGTACATTTCGGGGTTCTCCTGCGAAAAGGGCACGGTCGAAAGCAAAGAAGCGCTGAAGATCCTCGCCAAGAACCGGGCGGTCATCCGCGACCAGTTCCCGAACATGGTCGCGGAAGAGTCCACGCTCGCGTTCCGCCACTTCTACGACCCGAAGCCGATGCCAGCAGCGGGAAGCGACGTGCGGGACGTCGAGGTCAAGAAGCTCCCGTTCTTCCGGGTTGCACGCCGGGTGTTCAACCGTGGTTTCCAGCGCAGCTACGCCGATCTGAGGCACATCCGCATCGGCATGCCGCGGGTGCTCAACATGTACAGCACCGGCCCGTTCTTCCGCACCTTCCTCGAAGTCCTCGGGCTTCCGAAGGAAAACGTCGTCTGGTCAAACGCCACTACCGAGGAGATGTGGGCCGAGGGCGGTCGGTACGGCAGCATCGACCCCTGCTTCCCGAGCAAGGTCACGCAGTCGCACGTGCACGAGCTGGTGTTCCACCTGCACAAAGACCCCAAGAAGGGGCCGCTCGACTACATCTGGTACCCCTGCCTCACCCACGTGCCGAGCTGGGTCGAGGGCACGATGGACTCCACCGCCTGCCCGATCGTCGCCGGCAACCCCAACGTGATCAAGGCCGCATTCACCAAGGAGTCCAACTACTTCGAGAAGGCCGGCATCCAGTATGTGGATGACTCGCTCACCTTCACCGAGCCCAACCTGCTCAAGCAAAAGTTGTTCGAGGTGTGGGGGCCGCGCCTCGGCGTCACCCGCGACGAGACCGATTGGGCGGTGCAGGAAGGCCTCGCCGCCCTCGAGAAGTTCGACACCATGATGCAGGAAAAAGGCAAGGCCATCCTGGAGCAGGTGGAGCGCGAGGACAAGCTCGCCATCCTGATGATCTGCCGGCCCTACCACCTTGATCCGGGGCTGAATCACGGCATCCCGGAAGAGTTCCAGGTGCTCGGCTACCCGGTGCTTTCGATCCGCAGCCTGCCGCGCGACAGGACGTGGCTGGCCAAGTACTTCGGCAAAGAAGACCCGATGTCGATCAACGAGGTCTGGCCCGAAAACTACTCGGCCAACAGCTCGCAGAAGGTGTGGGCGGCCCGCTATGCCGCGCGTCACCCGAACATCGCCATCCTCGACCTTTCGAGCTTCAAGTGTGGCCACGACGCGCCCACCTACGGCCTGATCGACAGCATCATCACCGCCTCGAAGACCCCGTGGTCGGCGCTCCACGACATCGATGCCAACAAGCCCGGCGGCAGCATCGCCATCCGGGTCAAGACCTACGCCTACCGCCTGGCCCGCATCGAAGAAGACCTTCGTGAGCGCACTCGCAAGCGCGCCGAGCTCGCCCGGCGCATCGCCGAACGTCGTCGTGAACTGGAGGCGCTGGCCGCCTCCCAGCCCGCTGCCGCCAAATAGTTTTTCCCTCTCCCCCACCTCCCCGAGTGAACCCATGAACACCGAAAACGCCCCCATCGACATCGACGCCGAGCTTGCCGCCTTCGCCGAGGAAGAGTCCCGCAAGCTTGGGCTCACCCGCGAACAGTGGGTAGAGCCGATCCACTCCAACAACGAGTTCAAGGCGTCGGACCGGGCGAAGGTCACGCTGCTGGTCTCGGGCCTGACCATGGCGCACGACACCCTGGTGTGCGCGATGCTCGGCGGCCTTGGCTACAACGTCGAGCCGCTGGACGTTCCCGACCAGGCCGCGCTGACCTTCGGCAAGGAATTCGGCAATCGTGGCCAGTGCAATCCGACCTACTTCACCGTTGGCAACATCGTGAAGCACCTGGTCACCTTGCGCGACGTCAAGGGTATGAAGACCGAGCAGATCATCAAGGACTACATCTTCCTGACCGCGGGCGCCTGCGGGCCCTGCCGCTTCGGGATGTACGTCACCGAGTACCGTAAGGCGCTGCGTGACGCGGGTTTTGAAGGGTTCCGCGTGGTGCTCTTCCAGCAGCAGGGCGGCGTGAAGCAGGCCACCGGCGAAGAAGCCGGCCTCGAAATCGACCAGAACTTCGTGTTCGGCATCGTCCGCGCGCTCATCGCGGGCGACGTCGTCAACCTGCTCGGCTACCGCATGCGCCCCTACGAAGTTGAAGAAGGCGCTACCGACCGCGCGCTGAAAGACGTCCGCACCATCCTGGAAGAGACCTTCCGTCGTAAGGGCAGCGTCCTCGCCGGGCTCTACAAGGCCCGCCGCGTCTTGTCGAAAGTGAAGCTCGACCGCACCAAGCCCAAGCCCCTGGTCTCGGTCATCGGCGAGTTCTGGGCCATGACCACCGAAGGCGACGGCAACTACCATCTGTTCCGCTTCTTGGAGAAAGAAGGCGCGGAAGTCGACGTCCAGGGCGTCACCAACTGGCTGCTCTTCATGGTCTGGGAAAACCGCCACGACACCCAGAAGCGCATGGAACTGCGTGAGGACGACGGCGGCAAGAAGGGCCTCGAAGGCAAAGACGCCACCAAGAAGTTGTGGATGCTCGAAGCGGCGGAGCTCGGCATTCACGCCACCTTCCAGAGTTACGCCAACGTCATCGGTTTACACGGCTACCACCTGCCGAACATGGCCAAGGTCGCCGAAGACGCCAAGGCCCACTACGACAACGGCGTGCGCGGCGGTGAAGGCCACATGGAAGTCGGCAAGCTCATCCACTTCATCGAGGATCGGGTCAACCACATGACCATCTCGGTCAAGCCCTTCGGCTGCATGCCCTCCAGCGGCGTCAGCGACGGCGTCCAGGCCGCCATCCAGAGCAAGTACCCGGAAGCGGTGTTCCTCCCCATCGAGACCACTGGGGACGGCGCCGTCAACGTGCAGAGCCGCGTGCAGATGATGCTGTTCCGCGCTCGCCAGAACGCGCGCTCGGAGCTCGACGAGGCGCTCAAGCTCGCCGGCATCGACGAGGCCACCTTCCAGAAGCGCGTCAACGGCAGCCGCCGTTGGAACAGCCCCTTCTTCCGGCCCAAGCACAAGTTCGCCGGGGTCGCGACGAATCTTGCGTACGCGGTCGGGTAGGCTCCCGACGAGCGTTTGGTTCTGAAAAGCAGCTGGCGCCGCGTTCACCGCGGTTGCCGGCTACTCCCGTAGCCCCGGGGTTGGGGCGGTGGGGGCCGTCACGGCCCGCCGGGGAGCACCCAGGCCACGCCATCCGCGGTGCCCGCCAGGGTCTCGACGGGCGCTGAGAACAGGAGGTCCGGGTAGGCGTCGCCGGTGAGTTCACCGCCGGGGGCGACGGTGTAGCCGGCAAACGAGCCCGGCTCCTCTCCGTACAGGATTGCATCGGCGCTGCTGGTGAGGTCGAGGCCCGGCGCGTGCGGCCCGTAGAAGACGTAGATCGCCCCGCCATCCAGCACCCGGTCGCTTTCGGTGACGTCCGACAGGGCCAGATCAGCGTTGCCATCCTGGTTCAGATCGCCGGTCCAGGTGGGCTCCGCTGCCCCACTTCGGCCGGAGTCGCCGGTGATGATGATGTTGGCGTCGTCAGGGACGGACGCGCCTGTCAAGGACGTGAACAGGAACGCGGACCCGCCGCTGCCCTCGCGCTCCCCGCTCAGCAGCAGATCGGGGCGCCCGTCGCCGTCGCCGTCCATGGCCGCGGCGCTGAGGACTGGCGACCAGGCGGCAGCCCGATAGGCGGTGGTATCGTCGACCTCGGAGGGCCCGATGACCAGGTCGGCGTCGGCCGCCCCGTCGCGCACACCGCTGAACGGGCCGAAGTAAACGCCGACCGAGTACGAGTTTCCAAACATGGACTTCCACGTTGCCGCCAGGTCGGGGACCCCGTCCCCGTCGACATCACCGATGCCCGCGACCGAGAACCCGAACTGCTGCAACTCCCCGGTGCCGAGCAGCGTGGCGTCGGCATCCGCGGCGCCGAGCGAGCCCGTCAAGGGTCCGTTGTAGACGTAGGCGGCGCCCGCGGCGTAGTGATCGAAGTCCGGCGACGCCCAATGGTCACCGACGACGATGTCGGTGAAGCCGTCCCCGTCCACGTCCCCGAGGCCGGAAAGCGCCCGGTCACCCTTGTACAACGAGCCGGCGTCGGTGATCATCGCGTCGGCTTCGCCGGTGGGATCGGTCGCGGGGCCCAGGTAGAGCCTCGCCCACTGCGTCAGGTAGGTTCCGAGCAGGAAGTCGTTGACCCCATCGCCGTTGACATCGCCGATAGCGATCGAGTCATTGCCCGTGCGCTGGTGCTTCGAGTCTCCGCGGAACATCGGATCGACGGCGCTCAGGTCGGTGGCGGCCGTGACGGGGCCGCGCAGCAGCCACGCAGCCCCAGCGCCCGATTCACCCCCACCTTCGGCTAAGGACGCGATGAGCAGATCGTCTGCGCCGTCCGCATCCACGTCCCCCAAACCCGTCAGGTACCCGCCGAAGCAGGGCCCCTCCCCGACGATCCTCAGCGGGTACTCGGTCACGCGGTGGGCGCCGGTGGGCGCCGGCCTACAGGTTTCGTCGATCTGCCCGTCGCAGTCTTCATCGAGGGTGTCGCAGCTTTCGGTCGCGCCCGGGTAGACCGTGGCCAGGGCGTCGTCGCAGTCGGTGCCGTCGGCCAGCCAGCCGATCGGCGGTACACACGCCAGCGTGGAGGAGTCGACGGCCCCGAACAAGTCGAGGTCCGCGTCGGGGTGCCAGAGCGCCGCAGTGGTCGGGTCGAGGCCGTCGTCCTCGTCGTCGGTCAGCGCGTCGCAGTCGTCGTCTTTGCCGTTACACACCTCGATTGCGCCCGGATGGACGGTGGGTTCGCCGTCGTCGCAATCGGCGTCCTCCGGGTGCCCGTCGCCATCCTCGTCGACTGGCGGCACGGTTGCGGTGTCAACCGCGGTGTCCTCGTCGATCGGGTCGGCGACGACGGGGATCGGTTCGGGGGCCGGGCTCGTGCATCCACCGAGGACCAGAAGGAAGATCGGGGGCATTTCAGGGGCTCAGGCTCGTCAGTGGGCGGGCCCGGTAGAGCCTTCCATAGTTCATGCCCGCGGTACAGGACAGTTGCATGTCGTACACCGGGGTGGTCCCCGAACCCGCAAATTCCTGGATGAGATCGTAGCCCAGCGCCCCGTTGTCGGAGCACGTCGTCACGACGTTGCCACCTGCGCTCACTTCGACCGCGCTCCCGGTCACCGGGCAGTCCTCGCCGGTGTTGTACTCGGCGATGATGTCGAACTCGCCGGTGCCCGCGTCCAGCTCGATTTCGATGCCACGCGAGTACGAGGTGTTGATGGAATCATCGTTGTGGTTGTCGAAGAGCATGATGGTGCCGGTGTTGGTCCACCGCGCGTGATGTTGGCCGTTGAAGTCATCGACGGCGACGGTGGGGCTGGCGACGATGTTCCAGTCGCCGAGGCCGGAGGAGGTGTTGTCCCCATACAATTCCCAATCCAGCGCGCCGGTGGAGCTGTCGACGTAGATGACCCATCCCGGTTCCTTCAGTGACAGCAGCCAGTCGCCGCCGCCATCGAGTTGAATCGAGTTCATATGCGCCCAGTCACTTCCGCCCAGCTCGCCCGACCAGTACGAGCTGGGCGCGCTGTAGCCGAGCTCGCACGTCGTGGGGTCGTAAATATCGGCGAGCGACCACTCGTCAACCAGCGCCCAACTGCTGTCGAACTTCATCACCCCGTCGAGCACGTAGTCGAGCGTGGTCGTGCCAGCGTTGCCATCGCAGTCGGCGAGGGTGTCGTCCAGGGTGTGGTCTCTCGCAGTGACCACGTACATGTTGCCGGAGCCGTCCCGGGTAAGGTCGTGATGGACGTACCGGTCAATCATATCGGCGTCCTCGAAGTCGCCCGCCGCCCGCGAAAGCTGCCCTATCACCGTGCCGTTCCAGTGAAAGTTGGCCACCCACTCGTGATCGATGATCGTGAGCACCTCGTGGGCCAGGAACTTGATCCCGGTGATGGTGTTCCTACTACCACCGCTCACCCCGCGCGGATCTTCATACCAGACGACCTCGCCGGCGGCGTTGGTCACGATGGCGTAGTCGCCAAATGTCGCGGCCGATGCCGAACACCCATAGTTGAACCCGAAGTAGTCCGAATCGCTGGTGCCCGACACGGCTACATCGACGGCGGCCAGGCCGGCCGGAAGCGCCCCCGCGGCGGTGTTCGCGGTCGCGGAAGTCGCGCCCGGCGAACCGGTGGCGACCGCGTCGTACTCGATGGTGTTGCCCGTGATGTGGTTCCACGTCGTCAGGTCGTAATCGAAACAGGTCGTGCCGACGGCACAGCCGGACGATCGATAGTTGCCGGTAAAGTCGGCGGGGCTGTCAAAGTCCTTGGTACAGCCCGTGCCGTTCACGGTGGCGTCGCAGGTGCGGACCTTCACCGAGAACGCGGGCACGTTGGTCTCGACCGTGCACACCAGCCGGAGGGCATTGCTCCCCGGTGCACAGGTGACGTTGTTGATGTTGACTGCCCACGCCGCGCCCGGCGCGAACAGGATCGCGGCGAGCCCCAGCAGCCGGAGCAGGTGCAGGGATTTAGAACGAGCGCCCTGGCTTCTGGTCGCGAAGCCCGTAGCCGAGCCGAACATCCGCGCCCGGCGAGGTTGAGAACCCGCGACGAGCGTAGCATAGGCAGTTACGAACGATGAGGGGGGGAGGCAAAAGTGCATGTTGAATCTCATTTGTGGTGGTTTCACAGCCCCAAATCGCCTTCCTGGCTTCTCCCTGCCATCCTCCTGCGGCACGGGTCCGTTAGCCGTGTCGCGACGAGTCCCCGGCAGCAGTTCCGGCGGGTGACAATTCGTGACAAACGTGGGGTCAGCTTCCTTTCCCCGCCGCCGCCTGGGCGCCGAACTCGCGCTCGCGGTCGAAGGCGACGGAAACTACCATCGAAGACGCCAAGGCCCACTACGACAACAGCGTTCGCGGCGGTGAAGGCCACATGGAAGTCGGCAAGCTCATCCACTTCATCGAGGATCGGGTCAACCTGTGGCCGCTCACCGAAATCGCCATGCCCCTGCTCACGGAAACGTGGCCACCCCGAATCCGCGTGCGAGGTGCGCGGCATCGAGATCAGCACAGGAAGGCGGGTGGCCCACTCTTCGTGAGCACTACCCTGGCGATTTCGGTGAGCGGCGACAGTCTGCCCCAATTCGGGGAGGGCGCTGGCTGCCTGCCCTCGCGGCGCGGCGAGGGGTGCTCACCGTTGAGCGCGCTTGCACGCGGGGCGAGCGTCAGAAGTCCCGCGTCGCGCCCAGCCGAGCCACCGCGCCGAAGCCAAAGAGGGGGGGGGGCGCAAAGTTCACCTCGGCCATGAGGCCCACCGACCACGCCTGGGCCACCTCCACCTCCACGCCGATCTCCATGTACAGCGCGGACCGCACCACGGAGTCGACGTGTGGGGCGTGGATGGTCTGAAGCTCCCAGCCGGCGCCAGTGAGCAGGTGCACGGCATGTTTCGGGAACCACCGCACGCGCCCGCCGAGGTCGACCGGAACGAAGAGCAGCTCCGGCCCCGCTGCGAAGCCGGCCGCAAAGCGAAGCTGCACCGCACCTTCCGCGTCGAACGGTTGCCAGAGGAGCTCGGGGCGCACGCCCACGGCCAGCCCCACGAGGTTCACCTCGGCCGGCAGCCCGATGGAGAAGTGATCTGCGGCGAAGGCATCAATAGGCATAGGTCGACCAGTCGGCGAACAAGCCGCCGAACCCACCAGAGAAGTCCTCCTCGACACCGAAGCCGAGGACCACATCACCGAGGTCGCCATCGGGCGACCAGATCCAAACTTCGTACTCACCGGGCTGAAGGATCAGCGCGACCGGGCCGGTGGTCAGGTACACCCTGCGCATCACGCTTTCGAATATCGAGCCGCGCGCCGCGTCGTCGTTGAGGTCTACATACACGCCCGCGCCCTCGGGCAGCGAGTCCGGAAGGAGTGCCAGTTCGTCGGCGCTCGCCTCGGGCAGCCCCGGTCCCACGACCGCGTAAACGGGGCGGAACGCTTCGTTCTCCGGACGGTCCTCCACCAGAAGCTCGAACGGAAGCGAAAAGCCGCGGTCGTAGGTGAGCCCGATCCTGAACAACTCCTCGCCGGTCTTGAACGTGGCGTTGTACGCATAGGAGATGTACGGGTCGGCGATCACCAACTTGCCTTCCCCACTGTTCGTGGGCTGATGCGCCTGCGCGAAGGGGTGCATGACGAGCAAGAATGCGGCCCACCTCATTCGGCACACTCGACCGGCAGCGCGGTGTAGCGCTCTCGAAGGAAAGTAAGTCCGTTGTCGCAGGCCTCGCTGCAGAGTTGCTGGCCTGCCGGACTGCCCCAACAATCGCCTGCAGCGTCGAAGCGCGCAACGTCGGTTTCAATACCCAATTGGGCATCCCGCGCCTGAGTGCAGGTGACGAACGCGGCACATGCAGGGGTCTGCACGACCTCCACGGCGCAAGCAAGTATGATTACTACAATCACCAGGGATACTAATGAGCTGGATTAGAGATCGTCTCGGCGGAACCCGCATGCTGCGGTTCGTGTAAGCGTTCACACCATGCGCCGGCGCCTCGCGGCGCTGCCTGTGCCTGTTGAACCTCACGCTTCTCCCAGGCGATCCGAACGTCAGGCCCACCATGGCACCTCTGCTCCTCAACCGCGGCAATGGCCACAAGGACCGCCCACGCTGCGGCGGAGGCGCTCGGCCGGAGACTCCCCGACCGCATCATTCAGGCCTTGACCGACGACTCGGTATCGCCTATGATACCAGAGTGGTGATCGTCCTCGATACGAACGTCCTCATCTCGGCCCTCCGCTCACGGCGAGGCGCATCGTTCCGGCTGCTCTCGCTCGTCGGCACCGGCCGCTTCGACATCGCGCTCTCGGTGCCGCTGGTGCTCGAATACCAGGGCGTCGCCGACCGGATGCTCGCCGACCTCGCGGTTTCGGCCGGCGACCTCTCGGACATCCTCGACTACCTCTGCGCGGTGGCCATCCACCGCCCCGTCTTCTTCCTCTGGCGGCCGACACTCCCCGACCCAAAGGACGACATGGTGCTGGAGCTCGCCGTCGATGCCGGCGCTCCCATCATCGTGACGTTCAACACCCGCGACTTCGTCGGGGTCGATCGCTTCGGAATCCGCACTCTCACGCCTCGTGAGTACCTTCAGGAGATCGGAGAAATCCCATGAGCACCATCAGCATCCGCCTTCCCGAGTCCCTCCACGATGGCATCCGCGAGGCCGCCCGTCGGGAAGGCATCTCCATCAACCAGTTCATCGCGAGCGCCGCGGGCGAGAAGCTCGCCGCATGGGCGACCGAGGAGTACCTTGCCGCACGGGCTCGCCGTGGCGACCGGGGCAAGTTCGAGGCGGCACTGAACCGTGTGGAGGACCGTGCGCCCGAATCGGACGACACGATCTGACGGCTTCAAGCTCGGCTTCGTGGGGCCCGTATCTCGGCGGTTTCGATCGCTTCGCTCCATTGTCCCCATGAACCCCACGGCGGGCCTGAGGGGACTGGTAGGAAAGCGTGCGTTGCACCCGCTGAATCACCAGCGCATCAGTGACTGAGCCCCTCGGGCTCAGCTGGACCCGAACACCCGCAGGTCCGCGAAGGTGGCGTGGGTACGTTCGACGACCTCGGCGTCGAGCGTCAGGATGGGTTCCTTCCAGATCAGGGCCAGCGCCACATAGACGGCGTCGTAGGCACGTAGACGCGCTATCCGGGCGACGTGCACGGCCCGCTCGAGCAGCTCGCCGTCGAGCGGACGGGCGTGGAACCGCGGCCCACGGATCAGGGCATCCACCGTCTCCAGAAGGTCCGCCGGCTCTCCCCGCCGGGAGAGCCCTGCGATCACCTCGACACGGAACAGTTCGGGTACGAGGAACTGCTCAGTGTCGGGGTGGCTCTCGAAGAGCCGCCTGGCACGGGGGTGGTGGCGCTCGGTGGGAGAGATTGCCGCGATGAATACAGATGCGTCCAGGACCGGGCTCACCTCCTACCCTCGCCTACGAGTTCCACCGCGTCGAACTCCGACGTGGGCCGCGGGATCCGGCCCAAGCTCGCCATGAGGGCACGGTAGCCAGCCGACTCCGCGGGGGTCAGTGAGCGTGGGCCGGTGTGGACCGGCACGAGCCGCACGGCAGGCTCCCCGTCGACCGTGATCACAGCCTCCTCCCCGCGGGTGCGCACACCCCGGACCAGCTCGGAGAGCCGGGCTTTCGCGTCGGAAAGATTCATCATCGTGCTCATGTGGACCTCGATGACCATAGTAGTCTTATCTGACCTCACCGTCCACCGGCGGCAGTCTGCCGGGAAGCAAGCGCTGCCGGGGCGGACGAATAGCCGAAAGCGGGCGGCGACGGCGGTGTCCGCCCACGGGGCGGCAACTGCCAGCGGCTTGACGTGTCGCCGCTCACCGAAATCGCCAGGGTAGTGCTCACGAAGAGTGGGCCACCCGCCTTCCTGTGCTGATCTCGATGCCGCGCACCTCGCACGCGGATTCGGGGTGGCCACGTTTCCGTGAGCAGGGGCATGGCGATTCGGTGAGCGGCCACACCCGGGCTACTCCCCCCCCGCCTCGCCACTGCCCAGCGTCCCGTTGGCCCGGGCGGCCAGGTACGCGTCCATGAACTCCTGGATGTCGCCGTCGAGGACGCGGTCGGTGTCGCCGGTTTCGACGCGGGTGCGGGCGTCCTTGACCATGCGGTACGGATTCAGGACGTAGCTGCGGATCTGGCTTCCCCACTCGATCTTCTTCTTCTGGGAGTTGGCGACGTCGGTGATGGCCTGCCGCCGTTCGAGCTCCTGTTGGTAGAGCTTGGCGCGCAACATCTTCATCGCCTTCGCCTTGTTCTTGAGCTGGCTGCGCTCCTGCTGGCACTTGACGACGATTCCCGAAGGAGCGTGGATGATTCGAACCGCCGAATCGGTCATATTGACGTGTTGCCCCCCGGCACCACCGGAGCGCATCGTCTGGATCTCGAGGTCCTTGTCGTCGATCTTGATCTCGATGGTGTCGTCGATGTCGGGGTAGGCGCCCACCGAGGCGAAGGCGGTCTGGCGGCGGGCGTTGGCATCGAAAGGGCTGATGCGTACCAGGCGATGCACGCCGATTTCGCTCTTGAGGTAGCCGTAGGCGTAGTCGCCCTCGATCTCCATCGTGCAGGACTTGATGCCGGCGTCATCGTTGGGCTGCTCGTCCACGATGGTCGCTTTGAAGCCCTTGCGGTCGCACCAGCGGAGGTACATCCGCTTGAGCATGTCGGCCCAGTCGGCGGCGTCGGTGCCGCCGGCGCCGGAGTTGATCTCCAGAACCGCGCTGGCATCGTCGGCTTCGTCGCCGAGAAGGCGCTGCACTTCGAGCGCGCGAACAGGCGCGTCGATTTCGGCCATCATCGCGGCAGCCTCTTTTTCGGACGCGCGGTCGCCCAGTTCCTCCGCCAGCTCCAACAGGGTCTGGGCGTCGGACACCTGGCGATCCAGACTGTCAAAACGATGGATCACCTTCTCGAGCGTGGTCTTTTCGCGGAGTATGCCGCGGGCACGCGGGGCGTCGTTCCAGAACTCTGGGATCCCCGCCTGCCGCTCGAGGTCGTCTACGCGATTCTGTTTGGACTCGACGTCAAAGATGCCCCCGGAGCGCGTTGACACGCACCCTGAGCGACTGCACCAGTTCGGAGAGGTCTGAGGCCATGGGGCGCGGCTAACCTGCGGCTAGTAGACCGTCTCGTCCCCTGCGTCCCACCCGCACGCCGCCGACTCGCTGCACCAGTACAGCGGGGTGTCCCCGTCTGCATCAAGATCGCAGGTGCCCTGGACCTCGAAGCCGGTGGCATCGCCGTACGGGATTGCGTAGCTTCCACGTACCTCCCCGTTGGGTCCCCACCCAATCTCCGTGAACCCGCCCGCGGCGCTCAACGCGGGCCACGCCCGCGGGGACTTGTCCGCGCTCGACCCGGTCAGGGCCGCCGGGTACCAACTGACCTCATCGGCGAAGGTGTCGTTCGCCGCAAAATAGGCCAGCTCGGCAATCTTCATGCCCTCGACGTTCGGAGGCACCTCCGCCCGCTTGGCCCGCAGCTGCGCGACGGTCCAGGCCGGAACGGCGATCGCCGACAGGATGCCGATGATGGCGACGACGACGACGAGCTCGACCAGGGTGAACGCGGAGCGACGCATGCGTGGATGGTACCTCATTCGGAGACCCAGCGCGCGACGTCGTCTTTGAAGGCGTCGGTATTCGAGAGAAAGTAGTGGTCGCCACCCTGCGCCGTCCACAACTGGAGGTCGACGTCTCCGCAGCCGGACCACTGCTGGCCAGTCGACTCGGCGCCGTCGTCACCGCGGAGGTAGTCCCTGGGCTCCTGGACCGCGGCCACGGGATCGCAGCCAGCCTTGGTGACCCAGCGACCCACGCTCTCTTCGGCACCGGCGTGGGCGTCGTCGGAGGGGTAGGCGACCGCGTCGTCGAGGGTGCCGTGGACATGCCAGACGGAGACCGGCTCCGTCCCGAGGCAGTCGGCCTCGTCCTTGTAGGTGGCCCCGGCCAGGACCACGATGCGGTCGATGCGATCGGGGGTCTCGCACGCCAGACGGTAGGACATGTACCCCCCGTTGCTGTGGCCGACCAAGGCGACCGTCGACACCGGATACAGCGACCTCGCCTCGTCCAGGACCGCCGAGAGGTAGGCCACGTCGTCCACCCCGGCCCCGTCGAAGTCGCAGCACTCTTCGGTGGCGTTCCAGAACTGGGAGCCGCCGCTGTCGACCGTTCCCTCGGGCTTCACCAGGATGAACCCCAGGGCATCGACCCGCTGGTTCAAGGCGAAGATGGCCTCCTGCAACGTGGAGGTGGCGCCGTACCCGTGCAGCAGCACCACCAGCGGCCAGTCGCGATCGACGGTGTAGCCCTCGGGGAGCTGTACGCCTGCGGGGCGCTCACCCCCGATCACCACGCTGGGATCGGGGTCATAGACCGGTGCGGTGTCTTCGGCGATTGGCGGGGCGCAGGCGAGGAGGAGGGGGAGCACGGCGGGAGACTAACCGCTCACCGCGCGCCTCTCCGCGCCGCTCTACAGACCGGCCCTGGCTCGCGACGCCCCACCGCCACCGGGAGGTGACCCCCTCACCCCCCAACCCTCGCCACCAACCCCACCCCCGCCACCCCGAGCGTGGCCAACAGGCGATTCTCCTCGGCGGCCATCGCCGCGTTGTCCACCGCTTCTTCGTGATCGTGTCCGCACAAGTGCAACAGCCCGTGCACCAAAAGCACCCGGAGCTCCGTGTGCAGGTCGTGCCCTCGCTCCACGGCCTGCCGCTTGGCGGTGTCCAGGCTGATCACCACGTCGCCGAGCAGGTCCCCTCCCCCCATCGAGAAGCTCAGGACGTCGGTGGGGACGTCTTTCTGGCGCCATTGGGCGTTGAGCCCACAGATGAACTCGTCGTCGCACAAGAGCACGCTCAGCTCGGCGCGCGGGCGCCCGATCGCCATGAGCAGCACGACGGCATCGCTCCGGAGAGTGCGACTGGCGTAGCGAACGCCCTGACAGCGGACGGCGACGGCCATCTACGCGTCGTCAGTGTCGGGCAGATCGCGGGCGGGCGGCGGCACGTCGACGGCCTCGTAGTCTTCGGAGGGATCAGGATCGCGCCCACCCACACGCGGGGGCAGGAGCGGGTTGTGGATCTCCAGGGTGATGGTCCCCTGGCGAGGCACCGGCGCGAACTTGCCACCGGAGGAGATCGCGCGGGTGTCGGGGTATTCGATGCGGTGGTGGTAGATGCCGAGGAGCACTGCGACGAAGGAGTTGGCGATCTGGTAGAGCTCCCTGACCGTGAGCGGGCACTCCTCCAGCTGACCGTCGGCCATCACCTGATTGATGATCGCCTGGATCATCGCGCGCATCCGCTCTTCCGACGGCTCCTTGATCGTCCGGCACGCCGCCTCCACCTTGTCGGCCAGCATGATGATGCCCGCCTCGCGAGTATTGGGCTTCGGCCCTGGATACCGAAAAAGGGCCTCGTCCACCGGCTGACCACCGGCCTGTTCTTTGGCGCGATTGTAGAAATACGGGATGATTCCCGTGCCGTGGTGCATGAAGATGTTGTCGTAGATCGGCGGCGGCAGGTTGTGCTGACGGGCCAAGACGCCGCCGTCGCGCACGTGATTGATGATGAGCTGCGCGGACTGTTCCGGTGACAGACGATCATGCCTGTTCTGGCCATCGCGCTGGTTTTCCACGAAATACTGAGGTTTGACCCCTTTGCCGATGTCGTGGAAGTAGCAGGCGACCCGCGCCAGAAGTGCGTTGGCGCCCACCGCTTCGCACGCCGCCTCGCTCAACGAACCGACGATGACGCTGTGGTGGTAGGTACCCGGCGCCTGCAACATCAGCCGTCGCAAGAGCGGGTGGTTGAGGTTGGCCAACTCCGAGAGCTTGTAGTCAGTGAGGAAGCCGAAAAGCTCCATCAGCGGCACCAGGCCCAGGGTGATCATGGCGCTGAGCAAGCCCGCCGCCAACGCCGCCACCACCTGGCTAAGCGCGCTTTCCCACCCGAGCGCCGCCAGGCCCGCTTCCCCGCCCTGCCGACCGACGAGGTTCACGATCAGCACCATCCCGGCCCCGACCAGCCCCGACAAAAGGCCAGCCCGAAGGACGTTGAGCCGTTCTCGGGCTTGACCCACCGCGCCCGCACCGACCAGGGCCGTCACCATGTACCAGGCCGAAAAAAGCGACGACTGGTCCATCATCGCGCCGCACAGGAGCGACGCCACCAGCGCAAAGACCAGGGCGCTTTCGCTGTTGACCAGGATCCGCACCAACATCGCGCCGCCGGCCACGGGCACCAAAAGACCGAGCACACTGGTGTCGCTATGTCCCGACATCCAGCCTGCTTGGGACGAGCTGACGGCGAGGCGGGCCATCGCGAGCACGAAGAGTCCGACGAGCCCCATCACCTCAAGCTCAACCTGCTTGCGGGCGAACTTGCGAACGGTGCCGCGCGCGAAGGTGAAGGTCGCGATGGTCACCACGGACACAAAACCCAACCACAGTACGTACCGCCACGCCGCGCTTGTCTGACGGTCGGCCTGACCCAGGGTTGTCAGCATGCTCGCCTGCCGACGATCGATCACGTCGCCCTGCCGAACGACGCGGGCCCCCCGACGGACTTCGACCCGAACAGGGTCGACGGTGCGGATGGCCGCCTGCCGCCGCTCCTCCGTCAGGATCGTGTTGAGCGAGATGTTCGGCCGCACCAGCCCGCGCGCGAGTGTGGCGCACGCCTGGACGAGCCCCGGATTGTCGGTGGAGCCGTACTGCTCCAGCACGTGTAGCGAGATGCGCTGCCGCGCGTCCTCCTGCGACTGAACGGTGGTGACGTCCCGGAGCACACTCTCGTCGCGACGACCCTCGGTCCCGGCGACGACGGTGATCGGGGTGCCCGCCGGGGGGAGTTCGGACAGGTCGCGCAGGACATAGCGGCGCATGCCCACCGCGACGAGCTCGGTGACGATGACCTCGGCGCGGGGTGAGAACCCGTCGGCCACCAGGGCCGCCATCGCGTCGTCCGGGAGCGACACGTCGAGCGCGGCGTCGAAGTCGGCGACCAGCGCCTTGCGGTCGGCCGCAGCGAGCTCGGAACGGCCGCCCTGCCGCCCGGACTCGACCCGGCGACGCGCCATGTCGAAGGCCTGGACGACGCGGCTCTGCAACCGACGGAGCAGGTCGGCGTCGGCATCGAAGAGCGGGGGCACCGCGGCAGCCGCCGCGAACCGACGTTCTTCCGTGGCGGTCTCATCGATGAACGGGAACGCGAACGGGGCGAGCAGGTCGTCGGGCGCGACGGAGCCTTCGGTGTAGGACTCGCCGAGGTCAGCGCGAAGTTCGGTCAGCAGGCCGGCAGCGGCCAGACAGAAGATGACCATCCCCAAAACCCGGCGCGCCCGCGTCTCGACGCCCAGCCGCGCGGCGAACCATTCACGCACGGTCATCACGCCCGCCGCGCAAGGCGCCATCCCGATCGTAGGCCCGAACAATCTCGCCCACCAGGCGATGCCGCACGATGTCCTGGTCGTTGAAGCGCACCATCGCAATCCCTTCTACCCCGTCCAGGATGCGCGCCGCCTGGGCCAGTCCCGAGCGCGTGCCCCGGGGAAGGTCGATCTGGGTGAGGTCGCCGGTGACGGCCACCCGCGAGTCATTGCCCATCCGCGTGAGGAACATCTTCATCTGCTCTTCGGTCGCGTTCTGGGCTTCATCAAGGATGATGAACGCGTCGTTGAGCGTGCGCCCGCGCATGAACGCCAGCGGCGCGACCTCGATGACGCCCCGTTCGATGAGCCGCTCAACGCGCTCTTCGTCCACCATGTCATGGAGCGCGTCGTAAAGCGGGCGCAGGTATGGATTCACCTTCTCGGCCAAATCTCCTGGGAGAAAACCTAGTTTTTCCCCTGCTTCTACCGCAGGACGGCAGAGCACGATCTTTTTGACGCGGTCCTTCAGGAGCAGCGAGACCCCCACCGCCATCGCCAAATAGGTCTTACCCGTGCCCGCGGGCCCCAAGCCAAAGACCATGTCGTGTTTGGCGAACGCATGCAGATACGCGCGCTGAGTGGGAGTACGCGGGAAGATAGCCTTCTTCTTGGTGCCGGTGAGGACCACCTCGGCGTGGTACTCCAACAGCCGCCCGGCTGGCTCGGCCAGCAAGAGCCGGCACGCCTGCTCCACATCGACGGGCGCGACACGCGAGCCCGTACCCGCCACCGCATAAAGTTGGATCACGACGGATTCGGCGTGAGCCACACACGGGGGTGTACCCACAATTCGCAAGGTGCTTCCGCGCTGAGAGAGCCTGGCACCGGTGCCACGCGCGATGATGCCGAGGTGCCGCCCCAGCTCGCCCACCAGCTCACGCGCGGCGTCGGCATCCGCGAGCTCGATCTGCCGGCTGATCTCCGGCGCAATTTCGGGGTCCAAGCTGTCTCCGACCGCGGCCGATATCAAGAAACGGCCGGGCGGGCGTGAGCATAGGCACCGTCAGGCAGAGCGCAACGCCCCACCAGACCGTGTTTGGAGTCGCCCTGGAGTCGCCGAGGTTAGGCACGCCCATGCGCATCGCCATCCCCCGCGAGACCTTGGTCGGTGAAGGCCGCGTTGCCGCCTCGCCTTCCGCAGTGCGGGCGCTGGTACAGGCCGGGCACGAGGTCTGGATCGAACAAGGTGCGGGCGCCGCGAGTGGGTTCTCGGATGACGAGTACATCCGCGCCGGCGCGCAGATCGCACCGACCGCCGAGGAGGTGTTCGACCGCGCCCAGCTCATCTGGAAGGTGCTGCGTCCCTCCGTGCACGAAACGAGGCTCCTGCGCGCCGACCAGCGGGTGGCGGCTTCGTTCCACGCCGGCGCTCCCCCTGAGGGCTACTCGCCCCTCGCCCTGGAACGCATGCGCACCGGCAGCGGCCATGCTCCGGTGCTGGCGGCGATGTCCGAGATTGCCGGTCGCCTCGCCGTTGACGCGGCTACGGTCGCGCTCGCAGCGCCGAGCGGGGGGCGCGGCATCCTGCTTGGCGGCGTCGCGGGCGTGGCCCCGGCGCGCGTCGTGGTGCTCGGCGCGGGCGTCGCTGGGCGGGCGGCGGCGCGGCTGGCCGCTGTGGTGGGCGCCGACGTCGAGGTCCTCGACACCGACGTGGAGCGGCTCCGCGGCCTCGGCGTGCGCACGCTTTGGGCCACCGCCCACCACGTCGAGCGGGCGTTGGTCCACGCCGACGTCGTCATCGCCGCGGTCCGCGACGAAGCCGGAAACGCCCCGCGCCTGGCCACCCGCGCCCACCTGTGCCTGATGCAGCCTGGCGCCGTGATCGTCGACCTCTCGATCACCGACGGCGGCGCCTTCGAAAGCACGCCGATCACCACGCTTGGGGCACCCGCGGTGCTGGTGGACGGCATCGTCCACATCGGGGTACCCAACTTCGCCGGTGGGGTGCCACGCACCGCCAGCCTGGCGCTGTCGCAGGCGGCGCTCCCGTTCATCTTGGCGGCGGCTGGCTAGTCGCGTCGAATGACGCGGACCCAGCCCCCTACTTCTCGCCGCCGCCTTCCCCACCTTTATTGTGCGCTTTCTGGCGGACCAGCTTGTCGGCCATGCTGAAGAGCACACTCGAGACGTTGCGGTTGCGGGCGAGGCTTTCGAGGTCACGCTTCTGGAGCTGCGAGACGAGGGGCACCGCGATGCTCGGCGGCGTACGTGGGTTGTTAACCAGCGCCACCTTCACCGGATATTTCCGCATGAACTCGCGGTTGGCGGAGATCTCGCGGAGCACGTCCATGGCCAGATTGCGATTGCCCGCGGCGTGGAGCGCTTCGTTCTCGGTGAGCCGGCCCGATTTGACCACCGCGAGCGCAACCTGTTTGTTCCGGTCGCGGATCAGGATGCCGCGCGTCTCTTTGTTACCGAGGTAGGCCAACTTGATCTTCTTGCCGGGCGGCATCATCGAGATTTTCTTTTCGATGCTCACGCGCATCTCGGGGGGCGCATCGGACGAGCCCTCGTCGAGCAAGTCCATGCCGAAGTCGTCGTCACTGGCGAAGTTGAACTGAAAGACCTGTCCCGTGCGGGGGCCGGACGGCGCCGCGACGTTGAACGCGCGGAGCGTCTGCCGGGCGCTGAGCACGGGCGACGGCTTTCCGGCCAGAGCGGCCTCGATCTCAGCGTCCAGGTCGAAGGCGGCGGGGGGGGGCGGCGGCTCCGGCGCTGTGGCGCCCACGGGCGGCATCCTCTGCCCCCGCACGGGCGGCAGTTCCGGCAGGACTCGCTCCATCCGCAAGAACGATGTCGCCCGCTCCAGCGGCGCAATCCCGGTATTGGGGTTCCCGTGCAGCGCGACGAGCACGTCGGGGGTGATGAGCAGCCGCTCGTGGTCGTCACACATGGCCTCGGCGAGGATCCGGCCGGCGCGCGCCGCCAACAACACCGCGGTGCGGTCGTTGAGATTCCGATGGTGGGCGAGGAGCCCGTCCAGCTCGGCATCGGGACGAAATTCGACGATGAACTCCAAGACCTTGGTGTGCGTCCGGAAGTTGATGCCCGCGGCGACGTCCGGCAACGCACGGAGCGTGGCCACGGCGGTGTCGCGAATCGCCTCGTCCCCGATCGCCGCACTCACGTAGAGGATGGCGAGCTGGATGTCCCAGCCCGCGGGCAAGACCCCCTGCGCGCCGGCCATCCGGGTGACCATCGCCGCGTCAGGACCGACCAGCGCACGCAGGTTCGGAGGAATACCCAACTTGTCCCACGGAATATCCGTCATGCACACAACTCCCACGCGCGGCGGAGGCCACGCAAAGTCAACGCGGGCTCCACTCTATCGACCCCAGGACACAGCGGCGCGAAAAGCGGCGCAAGGCCACCGGTTGCCACCACCCACGCGGGCGCGCCCAGCTCGCCTTTGATGCGGGTGAGCAGACCCTCGATGAGCCCGGCGTACCCGAAAACCGCGCCCGACTGCATCGCGGATGTGGTGTCGGTCCCGATCGCCGCGAGCGGCGCGTGAAGCGGCACCCTCGGCAGGCGCGCCGTCATCGCCACCAACGCATCCAGCGCCGTCCCCGCGCCCGGCGCGATGGCGCCTCCACAGAACGCCCCGGTTGCATCGACCACGTCGAAGGTGGTCGCAGTGCCGAGGTCCACGACGATGCACGGCGCCGGCCCCAGGCTGAGCGCACCGAGCGCGTTGATCACCCGATCGGGGCCGATCGCCCCGCGATCCCGCAGTCGGACCGGGAGCCCTGGAATGTTGTTCCCATCGATGTTGTGGAAGGGTACGCCTAACGTCGAGGCGACCGCCGCCCAGCGCGGAATTGCCGCCGGGACCACCGCGCCGAGCGCCAGCCCCATGACCGGACCCGCGCCCTCCAACGCATGGGCCACCCACGCTCCCCACTCCCGCTCGTCGTGAGTCGGCGCCTGCATGGTCGATACCAGCAGGTCGCCCCGCCACAGCCCAAGCTCGGTTTTGGTGTTGCCTACGTCCACGGTGAGGAGCATCGCGCGCAGTGTAGCCGGGTCACGGGTACGCCCTTCACTTCGCCATGGCGACTGCGGCATCGACCGATCAGGGGGGCTCAGCGCCCTTGTAGGGCCCGGGATACGAACCCACCGTGTTCGACGACGCCACCCAGCGCATCATCCCCTCCTCGGTGGTCGCGACCGTTCACCTGTTTCGTCATGGGGAGGTCGAGACGGGAAGCGCCCGGGTGTGCCGCGGGCACCTCGACGTGCCGCTCAGCCCTCGGGGGCGGGCACAGTCCGAAACGGCCGCGGCGCGTTTTTTGGCCAAGCACGGCCGCCCCGATCGGGTGATCAGCTCCGACCTGCGACGCTGCCAGGACTTCGCTGCCCACTTCGGCGCGCCGATCGAACTGGCGCCGGGTCTCCGCGAGCAGAACATGGGCGCGTGGGAGGGACGTACCTGGGAGGCGCTGACCGAGGCCGATGGCGCCGCGGTGACGGCCTACTGGGCCGACTACGTGAACGCCCGACCCACCGGCGGCGAAGCCTGGGTCGAAGCCGCAGCGCGGGTCCGGGCGGCTTGGTTCGCAATAGGGGTGGAGACCGGCCGCGTCGTCGTGACCACCCACATCGGGCCGATCCGAGCGCTTTTGTGTGCCTGGTTGGGGTTGCCGCCGGGTGAAGCCCTCCGTTTTGCGCCGGGGTACGCGACCGAAACGCGGGTGCTTTTGGCGGAGTCGGGCGCGGTGGTGGAGTGCTTGGGCGCTTAGGCGCCCAGCCGCTGCGACGCCATCTGAAGCATGCCCACGATCCCTCGGTGGGGGACGAGCATCGCGCCTGGGAAGTGGTTGCTGACGCTGTGATCGAGCTCGGTGGCCCCCCAGACGATGACCAGATCGGCGTCGATCTTCGGGATGCGGACCTGGTTGCCCTCGACGAAGCGTAGGTCGAGGCGGCGATCGAGGCCCTCCCGGAGCTGCTTCCGGTAGGCCGGCGAGCCGCCGACGAAGACCACGCGGCGCTTTCCCCCGACCAGGCACGCGCTGGAAAACTGCGCGAGGGCCGCGCGCAGGGCGCTGTCCTCGCGCGCCTCACTGCGCTCGCTCGGCACCCGCACGACCGCGCGGCCGGCCGGCGCCTCCTCGCCCTCCGCGAGCAAGATCAGCCGCTCCTCCAAGAACGCCAGCAGCTCGGCGCGCCGTGCCACGACCATTCCGCAGAGGAGGGGCAAGAACCGACCGCCGTCGAGCAGTGCGGTGAGCGCCGCGGCCATCTCGGCCTCGCTGCGCAGCCCGCGCTCGACGAGGAGGGTGCGGAATTCGCCGGTGGAGCGCTCGCTGGCGCGGTCGCGGAGGGTGCGACCCTCGGCTTCGAGCTCCCGAAGTCGGGAGGAAATTTCTTCGACGCGGGCGGTGGCCGCCGTCGCCTCCGCCACCGCTCCCAGCGCGCTGATTCGGGCGGCCTCGCGCTCAAGCAGGAGCCCCGTGACCCGCGCCGTGAGCACCTCGTTTTCCCGCTCCAGATGGCGCAGGAGCTCGCTGGAAGGCGGGGTCAGCGACGAAGGGACGGGAGCGACCAGCGGGCGGGTGGGGCCCGCTGGCGGAGGGTCGAGTCGGCGCACGCCGCGCAGGGCCTCGCGCAAGGCGGCCGCGTCGTCTTCGCTCGGCGTCGGTGCCGGCGGGGGGGGCGATCCGGGTCGCGACGGCGATGGAGACGGGGCCGCGTGGGACGCTCGGGCGCTTTGCGCAGCCGTGGGGGCCCCCCGCGGTGGGGACCCGCCTCCGCCGGGCACGCCCCCGCGGGGCACGCCTGCGCTGGGCTGTCCCAGGGGTCGAACCCCGGCGAAGGCGTCGGCGAGCGCGTCGAGGTCTGACTGTTTGGTCGGCATGGCGGGTTCTACCCCGTTCACTCCCCCCGCATCAGCCGGAGCATCTCGTCCAAGGCCGGCCCCAGCGTGCCCGCGTTGGGGCGCGCCAGCGCCGCCAGCTCCGTCGCTAGCGCCTCCTCATCGGCATTGTAGGCGTCGACCGCGACGACGTAGAGCGCGTACACGCCGGCCGTGCCGCGCGGATCGAGGCGGTAGGCCTCACGTGCGTGGGAGGCCCGTTCGCGCAGATCGGCGCCGGCGGTCTCAGCCTGGGCACCGTGGCAGCGCGCGCCGACGTCGCCGAGGCCGGCCTTCTCGGCCACGCGGGTGCATTCCGTCAGCCGCGCCCCGAGGTCGGGCACCTTCTGGGTCACCGATGCCATCACCGCGGCGCCGTACGCCCGCGCATACAGCTCGGGGTCATCGACGGCGCCGGTCTCGACGACGAGGGCCTGCCAGCTCGGCAGCGCCTTCGCCGCGGGGACGGTGACCAGGGCGTTGTAGCCAGACCACGCGGCTGAGCGGCGGGCGCGCAGGGCGTACTCGGCCTCGCCGAGGGACTCGAAGGTGGTGCGGGCCTCCCCGAAGGCGGCCTTCGCTTCGTCAAAGCGGCCCGCCCCATACGCGGTCAATCCCGCGTCGTAGCGCGCGGCGGCGCCGCTGAGCTGCTGCTCACGCTTGACGAGATCGCCCAGGCCCGCATCGGAGGCCAACTTGGCCAGGTCGGCGTCATGGCCGAGCATCACCAAGGCCGCCGCCGCATTCTGCCGGGCGACCTTGGCGAGAGCCGTCGCCCGACCCCCGCCGACCGCTTCAGCGGCCGCCGCCGCCTTGGCAAAGCCGCCGAGGGCCTCCGGCAGCCGCTTCGCGCGGGCGTCGCCCAGGGCCCGCGCCAGGAGCACGTGCGCGGGCCCGAGCCTGTCTCCGGCGGCGCGGAAGTACCCCTCCGCAGTTGCGGCGGGAGCGCCGGCACCGGCGGGCTCGCCCTGCTGCCAGGCGCCTGCCAGCGCGGTCGCAGCGCGCGCCGCGTCCAGATTGCGCCCGCGCCCTGCATAGTAGCTGGCGGCCTTGCCGAGCGCGCTCTTGGCCGTCACCAGATCTCCGCTGCGCCCCGCCAGCACGCCGCCGAGCTCCGCCTGCCGCGCGACGCCCTGGGCGTACTGCATGCCGCCGAGGAGCAGCCCCGCGGCGCCCTGCTCCGCCTTTGCCCCGGCGAGGTCGTCCGCCGCGACGAGGACCAGCCCCAGCTCACAGCGGGCGTCCACCTCGACCACCCGGTAGCCGGCTTCATTCGCGGCGCGTGCCGCGGCGCGCAACGTGTCTTCGGCCACCGCAAGGCGGCCGCCGAGCGACTGGACCAGGCCGAGGTCGATGAGCCCGATCGCGTGCTCCCGCACCAGCCCCTGCTCGCGGGCACGTTTCGCCGCCCCGGCGAGGCGGGAGACCGCTTCCTCCAGGCGCCCCTCCGCGCGCTCGACAGCGGCCAACTCCAGCGCCGCCGTGATCTCCTGCCTTGGCGTCCGCGCCGCGCTCACGGCGGCCTCTGCGGCGCCTCGGGCGGCGCTGGTTTGGCCCTTTCCCAAGAGCGTGCCCACTCCAGAATCGGTGCCAGCCAGCGCCGCGACCAGCCCGTCAACCGCACGCGCGGCCGCCGCCAGCGCCGCGTCCCCCTCCCCGTCGGCCAGGCCCGCCGCGACCTTCCCCTCCGCCGTCGCCGCAGCCGCATCGCCGAGGTCCACGTATGCGAGCGCGAGGTTCACCGCAGCTCGAGCCTCGCTGCCCTTGCGCCCGGCCTTCTTGGCCGCCGCCTTCGATGCCTTCAGGGCTTCGATCCCCGCGAGCACCTGGCCCCCATCCACCAGGAGCAGGCCCTGAACATTGAGCACGGCTGCGTCTTTGGGCGCCAGGCGAACCGCCGCGTCGATCGCCCGCTTCGCCGCGTTCAGGTCTCCAAGTTCGTAGCAGGCGACGGCCTCTGCCAAACGAGCCTGCGCGCCCCCGCCCGCCTCGGCGAGCGCCTTGTACAACCCGGCCGCCTCGACGAAGCGCCCGCCTTTGAGCGCGGCCTCGGCCTGAACCACCGTATCGGCGGCGTCGGTAGCGACCGTGATCTCACCCACCTCGACCGTGGCTTCGAGCGCCCAGGCCGACCAAACCCACCACAAGATCCCCGCCATCATGCTGCACTCCTCGCTGAGAACTCCGACCCGCAGTGCTGCCGATCGGTTCCCAAGTTGTCAGGTCGTTGACTGCGCCACCCGCACGACGAGCTCTCGCCCATGCACCACCGGGTACACACGGACGGCCAGGACCACCCCTGCCGCCGTGGCGGTAACGCTCTCGACCCCCTCACCGCCGATCGGGGACCGTAGCGTCCCGAGCAGCTGGCCCACGACGACGGTCTCCCCTGGACGCACCTCCGGAACGAAGAACCCGCCTACCTCGCAGCGGTAGTCGAGCATAGTCGTGCTCACGATGGTCGGCGGTGCCGGCTCGGGGTCTCGGAGGTGACCTGCGTGCGCGAGCAGCCTCACCAAACCCCGGGCCATCGTCCGGGCATCGCCCACGTCCAGCGAACCGCCCCGCCCCCCGCGCACCACCAACGCGGTGCGACCCGCGGCTCGCCACGCGCCGAGCAGCCCCTCGTCGAGCTGTTCCGCCGGACGACGCCACAAAAGCGGCAGGCCCGCAGCCTCTCCCAACGCCAGGTCCATCGGAGAACGAACATGCGGGACTTCGTGCACCAGCGCCGAGCCGGTCTGCAGCTCGATACACAACTGTCCGACCGACGCTCTCATCACCGCCTCGGCGACACGCTCCACCGGTGAACCTTGGGCATCACCTGGAAAAACCTCGTTCAGGTCGCGATCGTCAAACGGCCACCGCTTACGACTCTCCTCGGCACCGAACAGGTTGACACAAGGCAGCAGATGAACGGTCCCGTTCGGGGTTTGCAGCCGGAGCATGCCGGCCAGCAGATTCAGCGCGTAGGTGCCGTTGACCTCGTTGCCATGGATCCCAGCCACCAGCGTGGTGACCGGGTCGCCGCTTCCGAAGCTCAGCCGGTGCAGCCGGTACCACCCGCGGTACGGGGACTCAAGCTCAAAAAACGGGGTGTCCGTCATCCGAGCACCAGCCGACAGACGAGGTTTCCCGGATAGATCACGGGCTCTTCGCGCAAGGCCAGGACGCGCCCTGCGGCTGGGGCAACGAGCGCCTCGCGCACCTCGCCGCTGATGGGCTCGATCACCTCGCCGACGACATCGCCGGCATCGACTTCGGCCCACACCGCCACCGCGGGGATGAAAAGGCCGCCTCGCATCGACCGGATATCAGCGACCTGCTCGTCCCCCACCACCACCGGTCGCTGCACCGCGGCCCAATGAAACGGGAGGTCCTCCTCCGGAATCACGCCCATCACCGCCATGAGGTTGAGCAAGCCGTCCGCCAGCTCGAGCCCAACACCATCGGTGAGCCGATTGCCGACGCCACCCAAGAGCCCGATGAGGCTGGGGATCGCCTCCTCCAACGAGCCCGCGCCCGCCGGAGCGGCGGAGGTCCACAGCGCGCGTACGTTCGCGGTTGTGGCCCGCTCCACCGCCAGGAGCTGGTCCTTGCCGACCCGAGCGTGCGGCGCCAGCCGAAACGCCGGGTGCGCTCCACGGAGCTCGATGACCTGGTCGACGCCGGCGACATCGGCCATGAACCGCGCGGCCACCCGATCGGGGGCGTGGCCATCGGCGCGACCCGGGAACCGACGGTTCAGGTCGACGTCGAGCCCTGGCCAATTTCGCGCCCCCTGGTGGGCCGCGAGCGGGTTGAGGCAGGGGTACAGGTCGATCGTCCCGGTCAAGCGATCGGCCACCGACTCCAGGTGGCGACCGACCGCGTGGAGCACCCGCGTCCCCTCCGGCGTGTCCCCGCGGATTCCTGCAACCAGCACCACATGCGGGCCGACGCCGCCCGAGAACCGCCGACGGTGGACCGCGACCAGGTCGCCCGTCGGCAACTCAATCTCGATGAGGACTTCCAGCAGATGCGGCACGAGATGATCTTACTACCGCCGGTCGGCGATGCGGCGTGACGTGCGTCCTTCCCAGACCGCAAGGTCTGCCAGCAGGTCGACGCAGGCGGCGAGATCGCACTCCAGCCCCTCCACCACTGCGCTCTCCAAGTTCGCCCGCAGGCGCACCAACGCCGCGTTCCGGGTAGGCGCCGACACGCGGACACGGGCGAGAACGGGGTAGCGCGCCGGGTCCACCCGCTGACCCACGCTGACGGCGGTCTCCACGCACCCAGGATCGGAGAATTCAAGCCGCGTTGCGCATCCGCGACGCGTCAGGGCAATCGCGACCTCGGCCGCGCAGCCGTCGGGAGCGATGTCATCCTGATCCCAACCCAGCTCTTCGCCCGAAGCGAGCGCCACTTGCGCGCCGATCAGGTCCACCCCGTAAACCCTGTCGTGCAACGCAAAACCCTCGGGCAGGCCGGGCTCCACGTCCAGGAACCAGGCCAGACCGTCGCTACCGATGAGGTAGTGGACGGCCCCGACCCCGAAATACCGCGACGCGGCCAGAAAATCCGCCGACCCTTGCCCGATACGTGCCCGCAACCCAGCGTCCACGCCTGCCGACGGACACTCGCGGAGGCGGACCCCCGCCGGACCGAGCAACGAGAGCTCATGCTCCCCGACGTGTACCGCGTTTCCGTACCCGTCCCCAACGACCGCGACCGCCACGTGGCGGGCTTCGGGCAGCGCCCGTTCGGCGAAGACCCCGACCTGACCCGCCTCGGCCACCGCACGACGCGCCGACGAGCGGTCGTGGACGACCCGGCTCCGCATCGCCAACCGGCGCCCCGGACGCATGACCAGCGGGAAGCCGAAGCGTTCGCACCACGCTTCCACCGCGTCAGGATCGAACAGAAGTGGGCTCGACGGTAGGAGTTCGAGGCCCGCTTCTCGGGCGCGGGCGCGAGCCAAGACCCGGTCCACGGTCCAGGTGAGATCGTCGATCCGTGGACCCAGCCAGGTGAGGCCGACGTTGTGCAAGGTGCGAGCAAACTCGGCGCTCCGCGCCAGCCCGTGCAGCCCGGGGTGGACCGCATCCGCCCCGCTGTCCAAGGCGGCGCTCACGATCCCTGCGGGGTCCATGTACGGGTCCCGCGTGCCCGACGGCGGAATCCGCACCGCGAATGCCACATGATCGAGCCAAGGGGCGTCGGCGTCGGCGTCAGAGAAGACCGCGACGCCTTCCAACCCGTTGGCCTCCAGAACGCGCAAGAGGCGCACGCCCACCTCACCACGGTCGGCGACCAGGACCCGCTGAATCGGCCGCACATCACTCATCGGTAGAGCCTAACGCGAGATAGCCTCGCCCCATGGAGCCCCCCCGCCTCGTCATCGTCGGCGCCGGCCGGCTCGGCACTGCGGTGGCCGCGGCGCTGGGGGCGGCGGGGAGAACCGCGACGCTCACGCATCACGACGATCCCCTCCCAAACGCCGATGCCTACTGGCTGACCGTGCCCGACGATGCGGTCGCAGCCACGGCGGCGAAGCTCCCAGCCGGGGCGATCGCCCTCCACAGCGCCGGCAGCCTCGCTCCCGACGTGCTCGGCGATCGTCCCGGCGCGGTCCTTCATCCGCTGATGACCTTTCCCCACCCGACGGGCGCCTGGGTGCCCTGCACCATCGACGGGGACCCGGTCGCTGTGGCCCTGGCGGAGGAGTTGGCGACGAGCCTCGGATGGACGTCGGTCGGCCCGGTCAGCGACCGCGCCAGCTACCACGCCGCGGCGTGCCTGGTATCGGGACACCTCGGCGCGATCGTCGAGGATGCAGCACGACTTTTTTCAAGTGCAACCGGGGTCTCTCCCGAGCTCGCACGAAAAACGCTGGCCCCGCTCGCGACGGCAACCCTCGTGCGGGTCTTGGCGACCGGGCCTGCCGCCTTGACCGGACCGGCGGCGCGCGGCGACACGGCCACCATCCTTGCCCACCGGGCGGCGCTCCCGCAGGCGCTGCTGCCCACGTACGACGCCGGGACGGCACGAATCAGTTTTCTGTGCGCCGACACCGCACTCGACACTGCCGGTGTCAAGAGTGGTGGCTATACTCCCATTGGAAGTGACCCGACCGGGCCTGACGATGCGAGCTGAGGCACCAGATGCTTGACGCGTTCATCATCAACCGAATCCAACGCGAGCGCGAGGCGCCCACTCAGGCTCGTGTGCCGCTGCGCATCGAGGTCCCCGCGCCGATGCCCCCTCGGCCCGACGCGGTCGGGGTCACGGAGGATCGAGTCGAGCGTGGCGTGGTCGACGTCGACTTCAACATCTGAAGAACGGGCGCTCGGCTACCGGGCGGGATGCCCGACGGTGAAAATCATGTCGCCCGGCCGCACGAAACGCCGGCCCAGCCGCTGAATCAACCAGCCGGAGTCGCCAGCCAGGATGGGCACCCGATGTCCGGGGCGCTCCAAGGGAATGAGCTCGCCCACGATGTCGGTAGCGACCACCTGCCCACCGAGGGCGGCGATAGGCTCGAATATGCCCGCTCCCGGCGCACGAACCAGCCGCCGATGCACGTAAACCCGGTTGCGGCGAGGCGCCCGCTCGGTGTCGACCAGACACCCGACTTGCGCGGCGATTCGCAGAAGCCCGGACGCCGAGCGGGCTAAAAGTGGTTCGTCCATCTCCGGAAGATCGGACATCTCCACCGCCAGGACGTGCGAGCCCCGACGCTCGATCGCGGCATCCAAGCTACCAGAAAAGAGCCGCTGGTCTTCGGGCGTGTCCCCGAAAACCCAGACGACATGAGGGTCAAGCGCAGCGAGGAGCAGCTCATGGCGCGCTGCATGGTCCGCGCTCTGGCCCGGCGGCCACACCGCCAGAAGCGGAGTGCGCATCACGAAGTTGTGGAGGTTCACGACGACGTCGCACCCGGAGCACGCGGCAATCACCGCCGCTGCCAGCCGGCGGGTGAGGGCGGGGCCGCCATCGCCGTCCCCGATGCGGTTCATGTCTTCGTCGTCCCAGCTGCTCCACCGGGTGCGCTGAAGTAATGCAGGAATGTTCGCTGCCGCTATGATGCGGATGCAGGCTGATAGTTCTCGCTCTCGCAGGGCCAGCACCATCCGGTCCACCAACAACAGGGGCGACGGCTCGTCCCCATGAATGCCGGCTACGATGCACAGCCGTGGCGGGCCTGGACCGAGGTCCACGAGGGGGAGGTGGAGCTCCATCCCACCCGCATCGACGACGGGCAGGCGGTGGTAGACGGGGTCCATCGCGGCAAGGGGCTATCCCGCGGTGGCGTGCCAGATCGTCCGGGCAACGTCGAGGGCAGAACGAATCGCAGCCGGCGCAGCGTCTGGCGGCGGCAGCCGAAGTTGGAGGCTCAGCCCGTTCCCGCCGAGGACGACCTGCCGGGCGCCGCGGAACGCAAAGAAATTGTCGAGGGCCCGTGCCAGATCCCGGCTTTGCGCGAGTGGAGCGCCATCCGCCGCCACCTCCGTGTGCATCGACCACGACGCGCCACGGGCCGCCTCGGACCACGCGGCCGCGTCCCCCACGAGGGCGTCGCCCCGCCGCACGACGACGACGCCGTGCCGGACCGCCCTGGGACTGTCGAGTCTCAGGACCTGGGCTCGCGCGTCGATGAAGACGCTGAATCTCGGGCCACTGTGGACGATGTCAAACCACACGCCCAGCGCGGGATCGGACTGGACCTGTTGCCCATGCTCCGCCGCGAGCCGCATCAACGGCGCGACCCACGGGCGTGCCGGGTCCGCAATCGCCCCCGAGCCGACGAGCACCGGCAGCACCAAGAGCGGAATGCCCACGATCAAGAAGAACAAGCCCATCGTCACCCGCGCCGCGTTGGCGGCCTCGACCCCCACCACAACGACCTCCGCGCAGGCCCAGGCGCCGCCCGCGACCAGCCCCAGGCCGGTGGCGGCCGCAGTCCAGCGGAACATGGTCGAGGCAACGGACACGCTCCTCCGCCTTCACACGCGCGGGCCGCGGCATCAAGACCTTGCGCGCAGACGCCTAGCCGGGTAGACGCCGGGGCTTCGAAGCAAGAGGATCTTATGGCACGACGCTGCGACCTGACCGGAAAGCGCCCCAACGTCGCGAACAACGTGTCGCACTCCAATGTGAAGACGAAGAAGCGCCAGCTTCCAAACCTTCAGATGAAGAAGGTGTGGTACGCGGAAGAAAGTCGCTTCATCACGTTGAAGCTGTCCACCCGCGTGCTGCGGACGCTGCGGAAGATGACCTTGGGTCAGTTCTTGCGCGACCAGGGCCTCGCCGCCCACTAGCCTCGGCTCAAAGCGCCACGCACACCGCGTCGCCGATGATCTGAATGGGGTAGCTCCGCACCGAAACGGACGGGTCGGTGAGGCACGCGCCCGTGGTCACGTCGTACTTCCACCCGTGGTACGGACAGGTCACGGTTGAACCGCTGAGCTTGCCATCGCCCAACGGCCCGCCCGCGTGCGCGCAGGTGTTCGAGATGGCGTAGTGGACGCCGTCGACCCGCGCCACCGCGACGGACGTCCCACCCATGATGACCTCGATGATCTGGCCGTCGGGGAGCGCGTCCTTGTGAAGCACCACCTCAAAGCCATCAGGCGGCGTGACGTTCTTGGGGGCTTCTTTTCGGAGCCCGAGCGACTTTTCGCCAGTCTCGAAGGCGGGCTCCGGCGGGCGGGGGGCGGAGGTAGACGTGGCGGAGGGGTCCCCCATGCCGAAGAGCCGGGCGCGAAGCCCGTTCGGGCGACCGTGGAGCAGAGACTTCAAAAACGACATGGACCCTCAGAAGGCAAGATCGACTGACCAGAAGGTACCCTGTTCCTGACCCGGTGCGCTGACGAGGAGCGCGCCGTCCCCCGCCGAGACACGAACGCCGACCACGGCGCCGAAGAGGTCGTCGGCCGACTGACCCACGAGGCCCGCGGAGGCGTGGCTCAGATCGTAGCTGCCCGCGGCTCCGTAGGTGGCCCCCGCGAAGACATAGACCTTACCCGGCGTTTCACTGGGCGAGCCCACGATCAGCTCGTTTCCGGGCACGCCGTCCAGGTTGGCGCTGGTGGCGGAAAGGAAGCCCACCGGGACCGTGCCATCGAGCACATACGGCCGGATACCGCGGATGGTTGACACCGCCGCGTTCTCGATGCTCCGCGTGCCGCAATACGCGCCGCCCGGCACAAAGTACCAGGTACGCTCTTCCGCGCCTGTCCCGGTGGCGTAGCTGGCGAGGAGCAGATCGTCGTGACCATCGTCGTCCGCGTCACCGACGCCCAACGCACCGCCACCCAGGCGGATCGTCAACTTTTCGCCAGTCAGCGTACAGTCCGCATCGGGCTCGCTCAGGACCGGGCTGCCGTTGGACACCACCGTACCGTCGAAGATGAACACCTGGCCTTTGAGCCCCCCGCCGGCCGGCGCGCCGACCACGAGGTCGGCGACGCCATCGTCGTCCACCGGCACCCCGGCGAGATTGGCGCCGAACGCCGTGCTGGGCGTGCTACCGATCACGCCGGCGCCGAAGAGGCTGGACTGCGCGGTCGTCAGCAGGCTCTCGGCGTCAAACAGGAAAACCGACGTGCCGGCGACCCCCGAGTAGGACGCCGCGACGGTTTCGCCGATCAGCGCCGAGGCAAAGCCCACCGCCCCGCCCGCGACCCGATCGTCCAACCTAGGAAAGTCGTCGGTGCTGAGGCTCGCTCCCGCTGGCCCGAGCAGCCGACCATCGACAAAGATGTACGCCCCCATCGCCGGGTCGCCGATCGCGAGGTCGATCGTGCCGTCGGCATCGAGGTCCTGGGCAAGGAGGTCGAAGCCGAAGCTGGCCGCGTCGGAGTGGGTGAGCCGGGTCCCCCCGGTCAGGTCCCCGCGCACGTCGTCGATGCGCGCCACCTGCACCGAACCGACGCCGTCGCGGATGATCCCCGCCGCCACTTCGGGGCCGCCGGCACCCATCTCTTCGAAGGTCGCAATCGACAGGATGAAGCCGGTGCCGGTGTGGGAGACCGCGCCCGCGTGATCGGTGACCGTCTCCACCCCGATGTCGTCGCAGTCCTGGTCCTTGAAGTCCAACAGCTCCTGGGCGCCGGGGTGGCTGCCGGGGTCGGCGTTGTCACAATCGTCGGCGACGAACCCGTCGCCGTCATCGTCCCCGTCGATCGGATCCCCAGAGTCGCTCGTATCCGCCGTGTCCCCGGCGTCCGGCGCCACCCCAGTGTCCGACAGGATCGGCGGCAGGCAGGCGGAAAGCACCATGATCAGCATGTCAGCCACCCACCACCACCATAACCCGCGGCGGCAGTGCGTTACACTTCGAGGCATGCGGACCCTATTCGTCGCCCTCGGCGCCTCGCTCACTGCCTGCGCCCCTCCGCCGTACATCGCCCCCATTGACGACACCGGCGACGCGCCGGTGGACACGGGCGTGTCCTTGTCGATCGACTGGCCCCGGCCCGAAACCGCGGCCACGGGCTGCGCGATGTTCGTGGTCTCCACGCCGAACCTGCGCCTGACGGACCACGTCCTGTTTCCAGACCCGGCCCCCGGCCAAGGGCACTACCACCTCGTCTACGACGGGCTCTACACTCCGTGTGTGACCCCCTACTGCCTTGTCGCGCTAACGACGCAAGGGCTCTACGAGGTGGAGGCCTTCGCGGTTGGCAACGATCACGAACAGCTGGTTGACGCGGAAGGCGAGATCATCATGGACACGCTGGTCCTCAACGTCACCCCTGGGGAGTGTGACCTCGGCATCCCACTTGCCGGCTACTAGCAGCGCCGCCACCCCTGGACGCCGTTTCGAGCTGCTCCGCACGCTCGGGGTCGGCAGCTTCGGGAGCGTCTACCTTGCGGAGATGGAGGGCGCCGGCGGCTTCCGCCGTCGTGTCGCGCTGAAGCTGCTGAATCCCACCTGGGATCAGGCCAGCGATGCGAGTACGCGCCTGCGCGACGAAGCCCGGCTCTTGGGCCGGCTTCAACACAAGCACATCGTCCGCGTCGACGACCTCGTGCGGCTGGACGGGCGCTGGGCGTTGGTCATGGAGTACGTCGAGGGCGTCGATCTGGAAGCTGCGGTCGCCCCTCCGCCCGATGCCAACATTCCGACGCTGACGACGCGCGCCGCGCTTGAGGTGGTGGCGGCGGTCGCAAGCGCCCTCCGCGCCGCCACCGAAACCCCCGGCAGCGACGACCGCCCGCTGGCCGTGGTGCATCGCGACATCAAACCCACCAACATCCGGGTCACCCCGAGCGGCGATCTCAAAGTGCTCGATTTCGGCGTGGCCCGCGCCGACTTCGCCGGGCGGGAAGCAAAAACCGAGCGTGTGCGGTACGGGTCGTTGGGCTACATGTCTCCGGAACGCCTGCTTGGCGGCGAAGAAACCAGCACGGGCGACGTGTACGCGCTCGGCGTCGTGCTCTATGAAATTTTGACGCGGACCACCCACGGCCGCTCCGAGCTGGCCCCGGAGCCCCAAGCCGAGCAGGTGCGCCGGGGGGCGATGCTCCTTGAGTCCATCGCCGGCCTCGACACCGCCACCCTTTTCCGGGACATGTTGGCCTACGAGCCTGAGGATCGTCCGAGCGCCCACTCGGTCGAAGACCGTGCCCGCGCTTTGTTCAGTGCGCGGAGTGAGCCCGACCTGGCGGCTTGGTGCGCCGTCGCCGTTCCCCTCTTGGCGGGCGCGGTTCCCGACGACACCAGCGTCCGCGGGCGGATTCTCGCTGAGTCCGACGGCACCGGGCAGCCGAGCGTGAACTCCGCCACGATGGTGTTGCCGGTCGAGGGCTTGGGCCCCGATCGCGCCACCGTCACCCGCTCTTCGGAAACGCTGACGCTCGAGTCGCACGACGAGCCGGCCAGGGTGGGTGGGCCGCTTCGCATGGCATGGATCGCGGGGGCGGTCGTTGCCCTCGGCATCGTTGTCGCGGTTGGCTGGATCGCGATGCGGCCGGGCGAGCCGAAGTCGGTCCCCCCGCCCCAGGTGGTGGCGACCGTCGTCACCCCGGCGGCTCCGGACCCGGAGCCCTTCGCGCCCATCGAGCCGCCGGTGCCCGACGCGACCATGGCGGTCGTGCCGTCCCCTGCTCCCCACAAGCCTACGCCGGGCGGCAACCGTCCCGAGCTCACCCCGAACGACCCCAAGCTCCCCGTTTTGGCGCCGCCGCCGCCCGTCGAGTCGGCTGCGGTCGAGAGGCTTCGGTCTGCCAAGTTCGCGCTTGTGGACAGCACCGAGCGCATGTCTGTCGTGTGTGGCGACAAGAGCGCGTCAGGTGCCGGCAACGTCTTGATGCAAGCTTTTCCCGCCGGCAGCTGCACCGTCAGCGCCGGGGGCGACTCCACCACCGTCAGCGTCGTCGAACCCCGCAAGGTCGACTGCACGCTCTCCGAGGGCAAACTCGCATGTCGTTAGTCCTGCTGCTCATCTCGGCGGCCCACGCCGACCGCGTCTACTGGGTGGCGCCGCCCGTGCCGGCCGACACCGACGCCGTCGCACGGACGTTGCCCGGGGTCAAGGCAATGCCGCTCGACGACCTCGTTAGCACCTCGACCGGTGACGGATCCGCCGCCATCGACGCGCTGCGCGCCGAGTTGACCGCGGTGAGGCCGCTGCTCGCTGAGTTCGACGGCGAGCTCAAGATCATGGCGCGCCTCCGCAAGGGCACCGCCGACGTCACCCGCCTGCGCTCGCCCGAAGACGCCGAACTGATGCGACACGCGCTCCTGGTCGAAGGCAACGCGGTGCACCGGTACTTCGGCGACCGCCTCGGCCTGGACCCGGCGTCGTTGCCCTACACCCGGACCCTCGGCCCGGCCCTCGTGGTCGCGGCGTGGGTGGATGCCGTTGCGCTCGATGGGACCGCCAACCCGGACGAGGCCGACCTGCCGGAGAAGCCGCAGCGGCTGTCGTACGATGGGGTTCGCGCGCTGATGAACGCGATGCCAGCGGCGTCGTTGGAGATCGGGAAGCTGGCCAGCGGTGCCGAGGTGTGGCTGGACGGGAAGAAGGTGAACGCGGCCCCGGGGTCACGTACACTTATGGTTCCAGGCCGACACTTCGTCAGCGTCCGCGCGGGCGGTGCCGAGCTTTTGACCGGCGACGCCGAGCTGGCCGAGGGCGCCACCCTGCGGGCGGAAGCGCCCTTTGGCCCCGTGGAGCGGGACGCGTTGATCGCGCTGGTGAAGAGCGCCGATGCGGGCTGGGCGGTCTCCGAGGCGGCCATGATGCCGATCTCGGGTGCCAAAGAACCCGTGTACCTGGCGTTGCCCGGTGCGGGCCGACCGAAGCTGGCTCGGGTCGATCGCGGCACCGCCGAGATGATGAAGCTCGTCGCGCCACCAAAAGCCAAAGTCCCGCCGATCTCGTTGCACGCCGCACTGGGCGCGGGATGGGTGTCGACGGGCGATTTCTTCCTGCAGAACGTCGATGCTGGGGCGCCCTACGACGCCGCCACGGTCAACGCCGTCGCGCCAGCGGTCTCGGTAGACGTGGCCTACCGTCGCGGTCTTTTCGCCACCAGCGCCGGCGTCTCGGCGCAGTTTTCCGTTGGGGACTTCCACGAGCTCCCCTCCGGCGACAGCGCTGTGCGCAGCTTCGTCTACCCGCACGTAGGCGTTGGTTTGCCGTGGGTGCAGGCGACCCTCGGCCCGATGTTGCCGTGGTACCTGGGTGTGGGCCTCAAAGGGCGAGTCGCGGTCGCCTCCGATCTCGAAGTCGTGGGCAATGTGGTGTACGGCGCCGGCATCGAGGTGGCACGCGACGCGAGTCAGCCCGTCTACACGCCGCTGCCGCTCTACGCGGCGTGGGGCGGCGTGGGCTGGAGGTTCGACTGACCATGCTGGCGCTGATGCTGGCGTGCTCCGACGCGCCCAAGCCCGCCGAAAGCGTGGCGGCGCCTGCGTTGCAGAAGCTCTCCCTCGCGCTGAACTGGTACCCCGAGCCGGAGTTCGGCGGGTTCTACGACGCCTCGCTCCGGGGTCTGTACCGCGACGCCGGGTTGGACGTCACCATCGTTCCCGGCGGTCCCGGCGCCCCGGTCCTGGAGCTTTTGGCGGCACGGCGCAGCGACGTCGTGCTGACGGGTGCGGACGATCTGCTGGTTCGCCGCGCCAAAGGGCTCGACGCGGTTGCGGTCTTCGCCGGATTCCAGGACTCCCCGGTGGGGCTCCTGGTCCACGTGCCCGGGCCGGCGCGCTACGAGGAGGTCACGGGCCCCGTCGCGGCCGAGGCTGGCTCGCCCTACCAGCAGTTCATCTGGGCGAAATTCGGGTGGGAGGGCAAGGTGGAGCTGCTGCCCACCACCGGGACCATTGCCCCTTTCGCGGCCAACCCCCTGCTGGCACAGCAGGCGTACGTCACCAGTGAGCCCTGCCTCGCCGAGGCGCAGGGACTGGCAGTGGGCTTCCTCGCCGCCAGGGACGCGGGCTGGAACCCGTACGCGTCGCTGGCGGTCGTGCGGGGGGCTGACAAGAACCTACCGTGGGTGAAGGCCTTCGTTTCGGCGAGCGTCAAAGGCTGGGAGCACTACCTGGTCGATCCTGCCGTTGCCAACACGGAAATCGTGAAACAGAACCCGGAGATGGGGAACGGTCGCGTCGATTGTGTGTTTTCGAGGCAGCGGTCCTTTGTATTGGGAACCGGGACCGTCGGGAAGCTGGAGGCGGCGCGCTTCGAGGCGCTGGCCACCGCGTTGACGTCGGTGGGGCAGCCGGTGTCGGCGGCGGGGGCTTGGGTGGAGGAGTAGGGGGGCGACGTGGTGCCGGCGACGGGCGGGTCTTGCGGCGTGGAGCGTCGAGTGTGGCATTGGCGCGGTCTTGGACGCCGGCCGACCGCGCGTCGCCCTGACCGGACCACCGAGCATCCACCGCGAATCCGGAAGCCACTGCTCTGAGCGCACCACCGTCTCGCCACCCACATCAATGACCTCGGTCACGGCGACGATGGTCAGGGGCTCAGCTTCGCCTGCGCGTGCACTTCCTGCATCGGCCGCACCACCCGATACCGACAAAACACCTCATCTCCGACCTTCTGGGCGTGCGCCAACTGCAGCCGCGGCGCATTTTCATGGCTGAAGCCTGCCCCATCGACAAGCGACGGTGCCCCGCGGCCACCGAGCAGGATCGGGCACACCGTGACGTAGACCTCGGCCACGAGGCCTGCGGCGAGCCACTGGGAAAGCAAGTCACCGCCGCACTCCAAAAGCAGCGTACGCACCCCACGACGCTCCAAGTCGGCGGCGACCGAGGCAGGATCGGTGGCCCCGCCCGCGCTCGAGTACACCACCGGCTCCACCCGAGGATCCGACCAGAAGCGCGGGCTCTCCGGCAACTGTCCGGTACGGGTCACGATCGCGTTGATCCACCTGCGCCCGTCGAGCGCGGGGGTGTCAACGTCGAAGAACGTGGCGGCGCGCAGCTCGGCGAGCGCCGAAGCCTCCGGCACCAAGGGTAGCGGCCAATTGCGGAAGGTGCGCCCCCCCACGAGGACAGCGTCGGCCCGGGCGCGCAGCACGCTCATGTACGCCCGATCGAGCCGCGTTCCCAGCGCGAAGTGGTCGTACTGAGCAGTCGCGATGCGGCCGTCCAATGATACAGCCGTATTGCTCACAACATGTATCACGTAGAAAAATCTTCCTTTGCCCGCCAACACTCCACGGCCACGTTGCCGACGTTGGGCATGTCAAACGGCGCCTTGGTGACACGGACACGCACCCGGTCGATGGGGAACTCACACACCAGGAGCCGCGCCACCTCCTCCGCCACCGCCTCAATCAAGCGGTACTCCTTCCCCTGGACGAGCGCGCCAATCTTGAGGTTCGCCTCATAGTAGTCGACGATGTCGCGCGCCCGATCCGCCTGGGCGGCGGCGCGCCAATTGGTCTCGGCTTCCCAATCGATGACGATACGCTGGCGGATGTGTCGTTCGTACTCGTGAAAGCCGATGCGAACGTCGTAGGAGAAGCCAGTGCCATGAACGCGGTCGAGCATCAGCGTGGGTAACCCGCGCCCGATCGGTAGCGGGTGCCGCCGGCTACGCCGCTCAGCGTTGACGTCGCGCCCAGTTCGGGGCACCTTTACGGCACTGGGGAGATTTCGATGCGCGTGATGGTGGCCTACCCGCCCATCGAATCGGCCAAAGGCAGCCCCATGCTGACCCAGAACCGCCAGTTCCAGTGGTTTACCGAGCCGAGCTACCTGTATCCGTGCATTCCCGCGTCGGCGGCGACGTTGTTGCAGAGCATGGGCCACGAAGTGCTGTGGGTGGATTGCATAGCCGAGCGGAAGGGCTGGGCGGCGTTTGATCGGATGGTTCAGGATTTCCAGCCTGAGCTCATCGCGATGGAGACCAAGTCGCCCGTCGTGCGGATGCACTGGAAGATCATCGACCGGCTCAAGGTGTTGGTCCCCGGCACCAAAGTAGTGATGTTCGGTGACCACATTGCCGGAAACCCAGCAGAGACCCTTGAGTGTTCTGATACAGATTTTTGTATCACTGGCGGTGACTACGACTTCTCGCTGCGCAGTATCGTGTGGTACTTGACCGAGGGCAAGGCGCTCGAAAGTGGCATCTGGTGGAAGGCCGACGACGGCTCCATCCAGGATGGCGGCACCTACAAAGCCCAGCACTCGTTGGAGTCGCTTCCGTTCTGGGACCGGGACCTCACCAACGCGCACCTGTACTTCGAAAAGTGGAAGTATCGCCTGCCGTTTATGTGGACGATGGCCGGCCGCGACTGTCCGTACGGTCGGTGCACATTCTGTTCGTGGACGGTCACCTACCCCAAGTTCAGCGTGGTCCCACCTGAGCGACTCGCCGACGAGATGGAGATGCTGATCGCCCGACACGGCGCGAAGAACATCTTCGACGACACCGGCGCGCTGCCCACCGGCAACTGGCTCAACCGTTTGTGCCACGAGATGATCGACAGGAAGATCAACGAGAAGATCGTCTTCGACTGCAACTTCCGCTTTGACTATTTCACCGAGAAGAACGTCCACCTGATGAAGAAGGCGGGCTTCCGCAAGCTCATCCTCGGCATCGAGAGCGCGTCAGAGCGCACCATCGACATCCTCGACAAGTCGCTGACCCGCGAGCAGATCGTCGAGGGATGCAAGATGGCCGCCGCCGCGGGCCTTCAGACGCACCTGACCTTGATGGTCGGCTACCCGTGGGAGACCAAAGAGGACGCCTACGAATCGCTGCGGCTGGCCCGGTACCTGATGAACGAGGGCTACGCCCACCACCTTCAGGCCACGGTGGTGATGCCGTACCCCGGAACACCGCTTTTCACGTTGTGTCAGGAGATGGGGTGGATCCGCTTCGACCCCAAAGACTACGACCGCTACGACATGACCGAGCCGGCATGTGTGCTCAGTGACATGAGCCAGGACGAGGTCGTCCGGATGGCCGGCCAGTTCTACAAGCTGTACATGCACCCTAAATTCCTGGCGCATCAACTGCGGAATCTCCGCTCGATCGACGATCTGGACTACATGCGTCGCGGCGTATCAGCGATTTGGGGGCACATTCGCGACTTCGCCGATATTCGCGCTGATCATGGACAACACAACGTGGTGTATTCGAAATAGCGTCCACGGCTATCGATTCGCCGCGATCCAGGTCTCAAGAAAGGCCCTTCTATCCCAGAACAACAGCGATAGCTGGGTGTTGCTCTCCACAAATCTGGCGTAGTCCACCTTCGGATCGATGGTCGCCCATGGGTCGAGCTGTGCAAAGCGGGCGGCGTGCCGGGCTTCGAGGGTTGCCGAATCGTAGGCGGTGTCAAGAACGAGCGCCAGGTCATCGACGAACTGAGCCCGCCGGGCGGGGAGCGCCATCAACAGGTCGAACAATCGCCACTTCCTTGCCGGTCCACGGCCGCTGATGAAGGTGATCGGGTCGGCCGTTTCGGTCTCGGGCGAGGAGCCGCAGGCGGGGCAGAGGTCGAGCGGCGGGGCGACAAACGCGGAGTCCATGTCCCAGGGCAGGTACTCGAAGCACCCGGCACCGCCGCAACCCAAGGGGTTGTCATAGACGTAACAGTTGGCCGAGCCGGCCCAAACACCGTCTACCTGGGGCACGACGGCTTCGGTCGCGAGCGCCAGGAGCAGCTGGTCCACATCGATCAGCGTGGGAATGCGGTCCTCGAATTCTTCCCAACTCACGGAATCGGGCGTGGCGTTCACCAGCGCCTCCATCTCGGTCCAACGCGACACGTCGCCGATGTCCTCGTTGGTGCGCAGCTCCCCGTAGTGACCGTTCCAGATGAAAAAGTACAGGTTGCCGGAGTCGTCTTCATAGTGGCGGTCGAGGAAGTGCCCGTTGATCTGCTCGACGTTCTCGTAAGCGGAGTAGAATTCACCGTTTACATAGAGCGTGGCGAAATTCGCCTCGGGCGACACAATCCCCACGTCCCGAAACACCGAGTAAGCAAGTCCGTTCTTCTGCCCGGTCGGGTCGTAGTTCGCCGCCTCGAGGTTGATCGACGTCACCCCGTGGAAGGTAGCCTCGGGGTCCACCCAGTCGATATCCACGCGGAACTGCATCTTCCCGCCGGCGAGGAAGGTGCAGGCGTTGCCTTTCAGGCGAATTCCGACGTCGATGCTCTCCACCCCATACGTAAGCGTTGCCGGGTACTTGTCCCTCACCTGCGCTGAGTCCCCACAGTTGGCGGCCGCCCGGTCGTACGCGCTTTGCATCGCGACCCAATCGTCCTCGTCCACCTCGACGTCGTAGCGAACGACACACGCCGGCGCATACAGGTCGGCGGGGTTGGGACAGCCTTGACCGGGGGCGAGCTCGCTGCCCGCCCCCGAATCGGTGACGTCGGCCGAGTCGGCCCCGCCAGAGCTGGATGTCTCGGGAACGGGAGCGGTGCAGGCAACCAGAAGGAGCACGGGGGAAGTGTGCCACAGGATGGAGTAGTATCCCTATATGGCCTCCGCTACGACGAGCGCAGCGCCTCGATCGGGTCCAGCGCCGCTGCCCGGCGTGCCGGCGCCCAGCCGAAGAACACCCCGACGCCAAACGAAAATGCCAGCGCCACGACCACGCTGTCCGCGGTCACGACCGTCGCCCAGCCCGTGAGCCGACCCACCAGCGCGGTGACCGCCATGCCCAGACCGGCGCCGAGGATCCCGCCCACCCCGGACAGCACCACCGCCTCAACCAGGAACTGAAGCAACACATCCCTGCGTCTTGCACCAAGTGCACGGCGAATACCGATTTCACGTGTTCTCTCGGTGACTGATACAAGCATGATGTTCATGATACCGATCCCACCAACCACCAGCGAGACGCTGGCCACCGCCAATAGCAACGTCGTCATCACTTCGCTGGCCCCTTTGGCGGCAGCCGCGATCTGCCCCTGGTCTCGCACGGTGAAGTCATCCTCAGCGCGGGTGCTCAAGCCGTGCGCTTCACGGAGGATGGCGCGGGCTTCGCGCATTGCCGCCGGGACGGCGCTCTCGGACCGGGCGCTCATCAAGATCTGGGCGATGAACTGCCGGCCCGCCATCCGCGAACGCACCGTCGTATAGGGAACGAGGGTGACATCGTCCTGGTCGTTGCCCTCGGCGGTCTGGCCCTTCGTCTCCAGGAGGCCGACGACCTCAAGCGGCACGCCGCGCAGACGCAAGGTCTTTCCGACCGGATCGTCCCCACCGAAAAGCACCTGAGCGACGGTTGCCCCGAGGAGACAGACTTTGCGGCTGTTTCGGACGTCCGTCTCATCCAATACACGCCCTGAGCTTATATTCCATCTACGTATTTCAAAATATGATACATCTACTCCGTAGATGCTGGTTCGCCAGTTGTTCTTCCCGGCGACCGCCATGCTGAAGGTCTGGATGACCGGCGTGATGAGCGGAGCTTCGACCGACTCCTGCGTGAGCTTCCGGACGTCGTCGATGGTGAGGCTGTCCATGCTGCCCGCGCCGCCGCTGACTCCCGCGCCGGCTGCCGCGCCCGGAGTGATCACCACCAGATTGGTCCCAAGGCCGGCGATCTTGGCGTTTACCGCCGCCTCGGCACCCTTGCCGATCGCCACCATCACCACCACCGACGCCACGCCGATCACCACGCCCAGTATGGTGAGCAACGAACGCCCGACATGGCGACGAAGCGACCCCAACGCCATCTGCACCAGCCGAAGCATGGTCATGCCAGTCGCTCCGCGTCGAGCCGCACAAGATCGACCTCAGCGCTCCGTTGACTCACCGAATCATCGCGCACGATGCGCCCGTCGGCCAGGGTGATGGCCCGTTGGCAATACATGGCGACATCGCGCTCGTGTGTCACCAAAATGATGGTTTTTCCTTCGGCATGGAGAGACTGCAACAGGACCATCACCTCGACCGTGGTGTGCGAGTCGAGGTTCCCGGTCGGCTCGTCAGCGAGCAGCAAGCTCGGTTCGGTGACGAGCGCGCGCGCGATGGCAACCCGCTGCTGCTGGCCCCCGCTAAGCTGGTTGGGATGGTGATGGAGTCGGTCGCCGAGCCCCACGCGTTCCAAGGCAATCCGAGCCTGCACCAACGGATCGGAGCCGGGTCGGTGGCGGCCGTAGAAGAGCGGGAGCGCGACATTGTCGAGCGCCGAGGTGCGCGGAAGGAGATTGAAGCTCTGGAAGACAAACCCCAGCCGGGCGTTGCGCAGCCCCGCAAGGGCGTCATCGTCGAGCGTGGCGACGTCCTCGCCGTCGAGGCGGTACTCCCCGGAGCTTGGACGATCGAGGCAGCCGAGGACGTTGAGCAACGTCGACTTCCCCGAGCCGGAAGTGCCCAGGATGGCGACCATCTCACCGGGGCTGATCACGAGGTCCACACCGGCGAGCGCGTTGACCACGGCGCCGCCAACCTCGAAGCGACGCCCGACGTCGACCAGAGCCACCACCGGCACGGACATCAGAAGCCGCCGGGACGCCGCGCGTCCCCTGCCTTCTGCTCGAAGGGGTTGCCCGCCCCGGACTCCGCGCCCCGGTCGACGCCCAGCACGACCTGAACCCCGTCCGTGAGCCCGTCCCCCGCCACCTCCGCGCACTCCGCGCCGCGGAGACCCACCGTCACGGGAATCGCGCGCAGGGCGCCGCCGTCGAGGGTCCACAATACGCCCGTCGTGGCTTCTGCCCGCTTCTGGCGCCCGCCACGACCGCCGCGACCGCCCTCGGCGCCGGAAGCGTCCGCGCTCTTCGGCGCCTCCCCGACGATCGGGAGATCGCTCTCGGGGCGGTACCGAAGCGCGGCGTTGGGCGCGCAGAGCACCATCGCGGCCTGGGCTACGATGAACTCGACGGTGGCTGTCATGCTCGGAAACAAGGCGCCATCGGTATTGTCTACATTGACAACCGTGCTGTAGGTGACGACGCCCTGATCGATCTTGGAGTCCAGACGCACCTGGCGCACCGTGCCGCTGAAGGTCCGCTCTGGCCAGGCCTGCACCGTGAAGGTGACCGCCTGCCCCGCTTGCACCTGGGCGACATCCGACTCGTCAACGCTGGCCAGGATCACCATGCGCGTGAGGTCCGACGCCAGGGTGAACAGGATTGGCGCCGAGAACCCCGCGTTGACGGTCTGGCCCAGGTTCACGTTGCGCTTGATGATGGTGCCGGCCACTGGCGCGGTCACCGTGCTGTAGCCGAGGTTTCGGCGCGCCCGCTCCACGCCGACGCTGGTGCTGGTGACCTGGGCTTCGGCGACCGCCGCATCGGCCCGGGCCACCTCCAACTCGGCATCCGTGGCGGCCGCCCGCTCGTGGAGCGCTTCCATCCGTCGCAAGCCCAAGGCCAGGCGATCCCGACCGGCACGGGCCTCGCTCAACCGCGCTTCCGCCGAGGCGACATCCGCTTGCAGCAAGGTGGGATCGATGCGAGCGAGGACCTGACCCTTCTCGACCTTGTCGTTGAAGTCGACCAGCAGCTCGGCCACGACCCCGCTGACCTGGGTGCCGACGTCCACCGCGGGATCGGCCTGGAGCGTCCCGGTGGACGAGACCACGCGCTGAACATCACGCCGGGTCACCGCCTCGGTACGCCAGGACAGCTCGTCGGTGCCGGCACCCTGCCACGCGTAGACGCCACCGGCGCTCACGAGGGCGAGGACCAACAGGCTGACGAGGACGGCGGCAGGGCGAGACATCGGCGCCGCTGCTAATCTGCCGGCGGGCGAGAGCTACGGGAAGGTCTCGCGTTGGCCATCGGACAGCGCCTACGGTCGCGGCTTCGGCGCCCGCTGCTTCGTCCACGCGGCGTACTCCTCGTCGTCGAGCACCGCCCGCGCCTCTGCCTCGGCCGTGGCTTTGGACGACTCCATGGCCCGGCCGATCGCCGCGCGGTCGGGGAGTGGCTCACCCGGGCGCGGGCCCTGGCGCAGCTCGGCCAGCGCCTCGAAGCCCCGCGTGCGCTCGGCCGTGAGCGTGGACTCGAGGCTTCCGCGCTGCGCCGGCTCCAGGCCGACCTCGGCGTCGAGGGCGCCGAGTTTGTCCCGTCCCGGCAGTATTGCCCAGTTGAATACCACCGAATTCTACCAGTTCGTGTCAAGGCCGATCGGCTTTCGAGGCGCGGATCTTGCTGATCGTCCGCCGGGACACTGGTCGCGACATGTGGGATATCCATAGGTTTTACCGGG